>NZ_JBLWUA010000004.1:0-341780 GCF_048269865.1 Parasphingorhabdus sp.
GTTGGTGATGTAACCTCGAACGGTTCCGTCAACGCGAATGCCACGGCGGGCGATGCCAGCTTTGGCGCAGTCGATGCTGCCAATGATATCACCATCTCGGCAACCGGCACACCGACATTGGCCAACGCGATCAGCGGCGGCAACACCAGCATCACCGGGGCATCGGTCACTCTCGCCAATGGTTCCATCGGCGGCAACCTGACCCTCAACGCCACCGCTGGCGATGTCGATGGCAATGGCACCGTCACCGTCGGTGGCGGCATCGATCTGGATGCCACGGGCGCTGTCGGCTTTGGCAGCCTTGAAGCGCAGGGCGGATCGTTCACTGTAGATGCCGGTAGCGGAATCACCTTTGCGGGCGCGACCAGCAGCGACTTTATCACCATGAACGCAGCCGGTGCGGTCAACGGCGGCGATCTGACCGCGACCAATGCGCTCAACCTGACCGGCGGCAATATCGCCATCGGCGAAGCCAGCGCTGCCAATATCGCATTCTCCAGTGGCAATGATATCCTGTTGTCGACCATGACCGCCGGAAACGGCAATATTGGTCTTGATGCGCAGGGTTCCATCGATGTTGATCATGCGGAAGCAAGCGGTAACTTCACGGCAAACGCGCTGGGCAACATATCCACTGGCCTGAATTCGATCATCACTGGTGGCGATATCGTCATCAACGCGGCAGATGTGGTTGATCTCGGCAATTCGTCCGCCGGTGGTTTGATTGACGTTACCGGAAGCCAGATCGACTATGTATCGCTGCTGGCAGGCAATTCCATCGATCTTGCCGTCCAATTCACACCGAACACCGTCGCCGGAACCGGCAATATCAATGGCGGTGATGCGACCACGACGACGGGAGCGATTGGTGTAACCACAGCGTTCGGATCGATAATTCTCAGCGGCACAACAAACGCCGCATCAACGCTAACCGTCAATGCATCAGGGAGCTCTTCCGTTGCCAACGCGATCAGCGGCGCCAACACCAGCATTACCGGTGCATCGGTCACTTTCGCCAACGGAAGTATCGGCGGCAACCTGACCGTCAACGCCACGGCTGGCGATATCGATGGCAATGGCACCCTCACCGCCGGTCGCGATATCGATCTCGATGCCACGGGCACTATCGGTTTCGCCTCGCTGACCACAACGGGTACGGTAACGGCAGACGCGGGCGGCAATATTTCTTTCGCCTCTGCAACTGGCGATAGCGTTCGGTTCAACGCGGGCGGCAATATCGCTGGCGGCGATGTTGATGTTTCGACCGATACACTGTCAAGCAACATAGCTGTGCTGAACGCCGGCGGAAGCGTCACTGCCGGAACGATCAATGCCGTGGACGGGATCGATGTCGATGGCAGCGGCGCGGTTGTTGTCGATGCCCTGATCGGCGGATTTACCGACATACTGACCACCGGCTCCGTTGATATTACCAGTGCCAATACCCTGCGTCTGGCGGCACAGGGCAGCAGCATATCGCTCGGCACTGCCAATATCACCAGCAACGCATTAGCAGCGAGCGGCGCATTGCTATTGACCTCGACGATCGGCGGAATCGGGATTACCGATGCCACAACCGCACGGGCGACTACACTCGATGCCGCTACCGATATCAACATCGGCAATTTGGCATCCGTTGGTGCCGTTGGTGCGACCGCCAGCGGCAATGTCCTACTGGGAACAACTTCTGGCGACAGCATAGTTGTCAATGCGGGTGCAGATATTAGCGGAGCAAGCGCGAGCGCTCCCACGGGCACTCTGTCCAGCAATGTCGTCAATTTGACCGCTGTCGGCGCGATAAATGTAGACACCATCATCGCCTTTAATGACGTCAACCTCGACGCCGGTCGAACGATTGACACGAATACCATTCAGGGTGCCTTTGTTGACTTAGCAGCTGGCGGACTGGTCACGATCGGAAGCGCCACAGGTACGCGCCTGGATGTGACAGGGACAGGTATTGACCTGGGCATAGCGAATATCACCAGCAATGCCTTTGCTGCGAGCGGTGTCATCAACCTTGATGCTGGCAGTGGCGCCGCGATCGTAGGAACCGCGAATTCCGCCAAGAACACATCGGTCACCGGAGCGTCAGTGACGCTTGATCAGGGAGATATTGCAGGGAATCTGGCGCTTAATGCCATAGCCGGGAATATTAACGGAACCGGCACGGTTACCGTAAGCGGCGGTATCGACCTTGATGCGACCGGCAGCATCGCCTTTGGCACTCTCGCAGCCCAGGGCGGATCGTTTGCAGTCAACGCTGGTGCCGACATCAACTTTGCTGCTGCAACCAGCAGCAATTTTATCACCATGACAGCAGCTGGCACCATCAGCGGAGGTGATTTATCCGCTACCAATGCGCTGACGCTCAACGGCGGCAATATTGCCATTGGCGATGCCAGCGCTGCCAATATCGACTTCACCAGCGACGCGGATATCCTGTTCAACGCCCTCACCTCGCCCAACGCCATTGCCCTGACCGCAGCCAATGGCACCATCGGCAAGAACGGCGGAAACGGTGACATCAATAGCGGCGGCAATGTGGATCTGACCGCCCAGGCATTTGCGGTTGGTGATGTAACCTCGAATGGCTCGGTAAACGCGAATGCCACGGCTGGCGATGCGAGCTTTGGCACAGTTAACGCGGCTAACGATATCACCATCTCGGCAACCGGCACGCCAACACTGACCAATGCGATCAGCGGCGGCAACACCAGCATCACCGGGGCATCGGTAACCCTCGCCAACGGAAGTATCGGCGGCAGCCTGACCCTCAACGCCACCGCTGGCGATGTCGATGGCAATGGCACCGTCACCGTCGGTGGCGGCATTGATCTGGATGCCACTGGCGCTGTCGGCTTTGGCAGCCTCGAAGCGCAGGGCGGATCGTTCACTGTAGATGCCGGTAGCGGAATCACCTTCGCGGGCGCGACCAGCAGCGACTTCATCACCATGAACGCAGGCGGCGCTATCAACGGCGGCGATTTATCCGCCACCAATGCGCTCAACCTGACCGGCGGCAATATCGCCATCGGTGATGCGAGCGCCGCCAATATCAACTTCACCAGCGGCTCAAACATCCTGTTCAATGCCCTAACCTCACCCAACGCCATTGCGTTGACTGCAACCAATGGCACGATCGGCAAGAACAGCGGGGCCGGTGATATTAACAGCGGCGGCAATGTGGATCTGACCGCCCAGGCATTTGCGGTTGGTGATGTAACCTCGAACGGTTCCGTCAACGCGAATGCCACGGCGGGCGATGCCAGCTTTGGCGCAGTCGATGCGGCCAATGACATCACCATCTCGGCAACCGGCACACCAACACTGGCCAATGCGATCAGCGGCGGCGACACCAGCATCACCGGTGCATCGGTCACTCTCGCCAACGGAAGTATCGGCGGCAGCCTGACCCTCAACGCCACCGCTGGCGATGTCGATGGCAATGGCACCGTCACCGTCGGTGGCGGCATCGATCTGAACGCCACCGGTGACATCGGTTTTGGCGATCTGGATGCGCAAGGCGGCACCTTCACCGTCGACGCCGGCGGCAATATCAATTTCACGAGCGCTACGAGCAGCAATAACATGACGATGAGCGCTGGTGGTGGCCTATCGGGCGGGTCTGCGACAGCGGCTTCGTCTCTCACGATGGATGCGGGCGGGCTGGTTGAACTCGATGCTGTGACCAGCGACGAAGCGCTGTTCGTCAACGGCGCGGGCGGTATCATTATCGACAATGTCACCGGCGGTTCCGTATTGTTCGATTCCGGCTCGGCTGGAATGTTGCTCGATGTGGTCACGGGCTCCGCGTCCATCGGGCTGACCGGCGGCAATATCAGTTTCGGCACGGCAACCGGCGGTAATATCACGATTGATGCCACCACGATCGCCTTCGATACCGCGATTGGCAGCGATATTGATCTGACCAGCAGCGGCCCAATCGACTTCACCTCAATCGATGCCTCCGGCACCGTCGATATCGACGCGACAACCGGCATTCCGACCGGGGCTCTGACGGGTGGCGATATCAATGCCGGCGGTGCGGTAACGATAGCCACCAATCGCGACATTCTTCTCGACACTGTCACCGGCGGTGCAAATGTCCGGATCACGACAAATGGCAACACGGGCATAACGGTAGGATCGCTCGACAGCGGCACCAACGTCATTGTCCGGTCGCAGGGTGCCTTTGTCGCGGACAAAGTGAATGCAGCGAAAACGGGTCAGGGACAGGTCAATATCCGCGCGGCCAACGGGATCGGGGTGCGCGATCTGTCCGGCAATGATATTTTCCTGACCGCTTCAAATGGCCTGGTCAATGTGACCAATAATGTCGACGTCACCAACATCCTGATCGCCTCGGGCGAGGCGGTTTCCATTGTCACGCAGCAGGATATGGCTGTCCGCGCCGATGCGACCAACGGTGATATCGGCCTCTCGTCGGCAGCTAATCTTGATGTGCAGGGTGCACAGGCAACCGGTAATATCGTCATCGCAGCGGGTGGCTCGGCGACCGTCAACGACACATATCAGATACCAGGCTCCGCTCCGGTCAGCTTCATTAGCCCGCAAAATACGGTTGCGACCGGCGGCAACATAACGATCAGCGCCAGCGATAACGTACTCATCAACAGCCTGGTGGACGCGGCCAATGCGCTGCAGATCACCGCAGGCGGTTTGATCGACATCCAGGCGGAGGTTGTGGGCAGCACCATCCGCACGGTCAGCTCCGACATGAACATCGGTACGATTGGCAGTCTTGGCCGAACCGATGTGACCAACGACATCCAGATATTCACCGATGGCACAACGCAGATGATATTGGGTGGCGGCACCGATCTGGGTGGCAATTTCACCCTCGACAACGCCGAATTCAGCCGGATTCAGTCGGGTGGCAATCTCACGATTACCGTCGTACCGACGGGCATCGGCGGATTTGATATGCAGATACAGGACCTTGATGTTTATGTGGCTATCAACACCAGCGGCCCGCAATCGGCCAATATCGGCATTGGCAACAGCCTCAATCTGGTAGCCGGACAGTCAATCTCTGTGTCGGGGGTCGTCAATGTCTTTGACGCCAATCTGGATTCCAGCCTCACTTTCACCGCTGGCCAGGATATGTTTATCGACGCTGCCAGCGGCCTCATCCGGATGAACGACATCAACGAATCCATCGAGGGTAGTGGCAGGCTCGCGATCAACGCGGCAAATGTCTATGCGATGACCAGCCAGGCACTGACTGACATTGCCGGCCTGGACACGGCGGCTATCGACACAAGACTGGCCGAAAATGACGGGATCAACCGGCCCGATGGCTTGATCCAGGCTGACAATGTCGAGTTCGTGGTGCTCGATAATCTGCTTGTGCAGAATACGGTCAGCGGGACTGATTTCGCGGATCGTCGCGGTCTGAATGTTGGCTCGCTGTTGATCGCCGGGCCCTCTACAGGCAATGCCAACATCGTGCTGAACGGCGTTGTTGGCGGCGCAACCGGCCTGGACACCATCCCTGCCACCAATATTGCGATAGGGTTCGATCCCGCGTCGACCATCAACGGCTGCGTGATCAACAATCCCGCGAGCTGCGCGCCGACGCCAACTCCCACCCCTACTCCAACTCCAACTCCAACACCAACGCCGACGCCCACTCCAACTCCAACTCCAACGCCAACCCCTACCCCGACGCCAACTCCCACGCCGACTCCGACTCCGACGCCAACTCCGGAACCGACGCCAGAGCCGACGTTGCCGGAAAGCGATGATCCGGTTCAGGACGTGATTGAAGAAGAGGTGACACCGGAAAAATATGAGGCTGATCCGTTTGCTTCGAACATAATCGAGATCAAGGACAATGAGGATCGTACAGAAGAGCCGCTGATCGATGAACCGGTTACCGGTGCCGGCAATGACGACCTCTGGACAACCGGACAGGATTGCGCGCGCGATGACACAGGAAAATGCGAGCAGGAAGAGAAAGAGGAAGAGTCCCTGCCGGCAGAATGACATCGGCAATCAATTGATGTGTTGACCTGTTGCGCGGAAAGCCATTAGGCGATGGCGGATGAATGACACCGCCGCGCAACCGCTAAAACTGTTCAACAGCCTCACTCGCCAGATGGAGGAATTTACTCCTGTCCATCCAGGCGAAGCGCGGGTCTATACCTGTGGGCCGACCGTCTATAATTTCCAGCATATCGGCAATATGCGCGCCTATATTTTCGCCGATCTGCTCGGCCGGACGCTCAACTGGAAGGGTTACAAACTCACCCATGTCATCAACATCACCGATGTCGGCCACCTGACCTCCGACGCCGATGCCGGCGATGACAAGATGGAAAAGGCCGCAGCCAAGGCCGGGAAATCGGCTTGGGATATCGCGAAATATTATACCGATGCCTATTGGCTGGATATTGACCGGCTCAATATCCGTCAGCCTGCGAAATGGGCGATCGCCACCGACCATGTCGAAGAGATGATCGCCTTTGCCAAAAGCATCGCCGACAAACATTGCTACGAACTGGAAAGCGGTCTCTATTTCGACGTCAGCACGGTGCCGGATTATGGTCGGCTCGCCGGAATGCAAAGCGACGATATCGAGGGCCGGATCGAGGCGGTCGAGGGCAAGCGCCACCCGCAGGATTTCGCAATATGGCGCAAGACGCCCGCTGGAGAAACCCGCCAGATGGAATGGGACAGTCCCTGGGGCAAGGGCGCACCCGGCTGGCATCTGGAATGCTCGCAGATGAGCATCAAATATCTCGGCGAACGGTTCGACATCCACACCGGCGGCATCGACCATCGCGAGATTCACCACCCCAACGAAATTGCCCAGAACCAGGCGCACAACTGCTCCGAACACAGCGGCGCCAATATCTGGATGCACAATAATTTCCTGATTGACCGGGCCGGCAAGATGTCAAAATCAAGCGGCGACTTCCTGCGCCTGCAGGTGCTGGTCGACAAGGGAATCCATCCCCTCGCCTACCGCCTGATGTGCCTGCAGGCACATTATCGCAGCGAGCTGGAATTCACCTGGGAAAATCTGGTTGCGGCGCTCACTCGCCTGAAACGGATCGTAATGGGTGTAGAAAAAATGCGGGCCAAAGATAACCCGTCTATATTAGACGTAGAGAATGCCATAGCATCAACGATGATGCGGTTTGAGGAAGCTATTTCCGATGACCTCAATACCAGCGTTGCTTTAACCCAGATGGAACGGACCATCACCGCTAGCATTGGCCGGAGCACAGCCGAAGAAATGCTACGCGAAATGGATACCGTTCTCGGCCTCAATGTTCTTAATCTGGCTCGTACAGACCTGCGCTTGGCTCCAAAATCCGCCTCGATCAGCGAAGAAGAAATCGAGGAAAAGCTCGACCAGCGCCAGCAAGCCAAATCGGAAAAAGATTTCGCCACCGCGGATACCATCCGCGACGAACTCATCGCCCAGGGCGTGGAATTGATGGACGGTGATGCGCTTCGCTGGGACTGGAAGATAGACGTATAAACTGCTTTTCGTGTGGAACCCGGCGCAGTTCGGGGATCGACAAAGCAATGCCTGGACCAGAACGGCAATGCCGTTTTTGACGGGATCAAATTTTTTAGGAGGCCGAACAACATGACCACGAAACCCAAAGCCGCCATGGCATCTCTCGTCCGTCCAATGATCGAGCCGCATTGTGACGATCTCGACGTCACCTGGTTCACCAGCACCGAAGAAGCAATGGAAGTCGCGCCGCATGCCGAGATCGGCTGGTTCGACATGTATGACAAGGACAAGATGGCGCAGATCATCTCCGCTGCCACCAACCTCAAATGGCTCAACAGCATCTATGCGGGCGTCGAACATTTTCCGCTCGAGCAGTTGAAGCAGCAAGGTACGATCCTGACCAACGGCGCCGGCCTAAACAGCGCTCCAATTGCCGAATTTGCCGTCATGATGATGCTGTCCGCGGCCAAGCGCAGCGATATCATCATGGACAACCAGCGCCAGCATAACTGGCTGGAAACGCCGCCGGGCACCGCGGAGATTGACGACAGCAAAGCGCTGATCATCGGCTATGGCGGGATCGGCCAGCAGATCGCGAAGAAGCTCTCCGGCTTTGACGTCGAGGTAACCGCGGTACGGCGCACGCCGACAGGCGAACCCAATGTCATCGGCCTCGACGACTGGCGGGACCGGCTCGGCGAATTTGACTGGGTCTTCGTGTCCGCCCCGGCCACCAGCGACACCAAACATCTGATCGGCGCCGACGAATTCGCCGCGATGAAGGACTCCGCCTGGCTGGTCAATGTCGCGCGCGGCTCTCTGGTCGATCAGGACGCGCTGCTCGCCGCGCTCAAGGACAAGGCGATCGGCGGCGCCGCACTCGACGTCACCGATCCCGAGCCCCTGCCCGCCGATCATCCGCTCTGGGATGCGCCCAATTGCATCATCACCATGCACCTGTCCGGTGTAGCGCAAACCCGCATGTTTCAGCGCGCGGCAGCCCGCTTTGTCGAAAATCTGAAACACTATCGAAACGGCGAGAAGATGATCGCCGTCGCCGACTTTGATCGCGGATATTGAGGGGGTGACACCTCGTCTGTTTTGACTTATCAACCAAGAACATAGGGGTAGAGTGAGTCTCGTTTCTGAGGGGGATTGAGGGTCATTGGGGTCGTTGCCATTTACTCGCGCAAACGCTGGTCACCACGATCAGGGAAGGACCCACATGACCAAAGCATCCGATCTTTTCGTAGAATGTCTTGAAAACGAAGGCGTTGAATATCTGTTCGGCGTCCCCGGCGAAGAAAATCTCGACATGCTGGACAGTCTGTCCCGCTCCACCAAAATCAAACTCATTTTGACCCGTCATGAACAGGGTGCCGGCTTCATGGCCGCCACTTATGGTCGCCATACCGGAAAGACCGGCGTGTGCATGGCGACATTGGGTCCCGGCGCGACCAATCTTGTGACAGCAGCGGCCTATGCCCAGTTGGGCGGCATGCCAATCCTGATGGTCACCGGCCAGAAGCCGATCAAGAAATCCAAACAGGGCCGCTTCCAGATCCTCGACGTCGTCGACATGATGGGCCCGATCACCAAATTCACTCACCAGTTGGCCTCGGCCGATAATATCCCGAGCCGCGTACGCGAAGCGATCCGCCTTGCCGAGGAAGAGAAGCCCGGCGCCACGCATATTGAATTTCCCGAAGACGTGGCCGACGAAGAAACCGACTCCACGCCGATCACGCCCAGCCTGACCCGCCGCCCAGTTGCCGAGGCAAAGGCGGTGCGCGCAGCGACCAAGAAAATCGAGAGCGCCAAGTCGCCCATTCTGGTGATCGGCGGCGGTGCCAACCGGACCATAACCGGTCGGATGCTCACCCAGTTTATCGAAAAGACCGGCATCCCCTTTGTCACGACCCAGCTCGGCAAGGGCGTGGTCGATGAGACGCACAAGGAATTCATGGGCTGCGCCGCGCTGTCTGCGAACGATTTTGTCCACCGCGCGATCGAATCCGCGGACCTGATCATCAACGTCGGGCACGACGTGATCGAAAAACCGCCCTTCTTCATGGCGACCGGCAGCACCGAAGTCATTCACGTCTCGATGAACAGCGCCGAGGTCGATCCCGTCTATTTCCCGCAGATCGAAGTGATCGGCGATATCGGCAACGCCATCTGGCAGATGAAAGAAGACATCGTTCCGTCCGGCAGCTGGAATTTCGATGCGATGTACAAGGCCCGCAAGGCCGAGGAAGAGCATACCGCTTCGATGGACGACGATATGCGCTTCCCGATCTATCCGCCGCATCTGGTGAAAGAGGTGCGCGAAGCGATGCCTGCCGACGGTATCATCTGTCTGGACAATGGCGTCTATAAGATCTGGTTTGCCCGCAATTACAAGGCGCGTCAGCCGAACACGGTCCTGCTCGACAACGCGCTGGCGACAATGGGCGCCGGCCTGCCTTCGGCCATGGCATCCGCCATGGTCTATCCCGATCGCAAAGTTATGGCGATATGCGGCGATGGCGGGTTTATGATGAACAGCCAGGAAATGGAAACCGCCGTGCGGTTGAAGCTGAATATCACCGTGCTGGTGCTCAACGACAACAGCTACGGCATGATCCGCTGGAAACAGGCAAATATGGGCTTTGAGGACTGGGGCCTGACCTATGGCAATCCTGATTTTGTCAAATATGCCGAGGCCTATGGTGCGAACGGTCACCGCGTAACAAGCGCGCAGGATCTGAAAGAAACGATCGACAAATGCCTCAACAGCGAAGGCGTCCATTTGATCGATTGTCCTGTCGACTATTCCGATAATGATCGCATTTTGAACCACGAGATCAAGGAACTCAGCGCGAAGGTGTGAGTAAGGCCATTATGACCAAGCTAAAAGACGTTTATCCGCTGTATCTGAACAACGAGGCGGTGCAGCCGAACACCGACCTGGAAGTCACCGACAAATATACCAATGAAGTCGCATTCCGGACCGCTTTAGCAACGCCCGATGTTATCGAGGAAGCGATAGCAGGTGCTGTCGCCGCCACCGAACCGATGGCCGCAATGGCCAGCTACGAACGCCAAAATGTGCTGCAACATTGTGTTGACCGGTTCAAGGAGCGGTTTGACGAACTGGCCTATTCGCTGTGCGTCGAAGCGGGCAAGCCGATCAAGGACGCAGAAGGCGAAACCACGCGGCTGATCGACACGTTCCGGATTGCCGCCGAAGAGTCGGTGCGCAACTATGGTGAGGTCCAGCCGCTCGATATTTCAGCGCGCGCCAAAGGCTATATGGGCATGTGGAAACGCGTTCCCATCGGCCCGTGCAGTTTCATTTCACCGTTCAATTTTCCGCTCAATCTGGCAGCGCACAAGGTCGCACCGGCGATCGCGGTGGGCTGCCCGTTCGTGATGAAACCGGCCAGCAAAACGCCGCTCGGTGCGATCATAATGGGCGAGATATTGGCAGAAACCGATCTGCCGAAAGGCGCCTTCTCGATTTTACCCGCAAGTCGGGATGGCGCCGATTTGTTCACCGTCGACGAGCGGCTGAAACTGCTCTCCTTCACGGGATCCCCTGGGGTCGGCTGGGATCTGAAATCCAAAGCTGGCAAGAAAAAGGTGGTGCTTGAACTGGGCGGCAACGCCGCTGTCGTCGTCGATCATGACGCAGATCTTGATGATGCTCTGGAACGCATCGTTTTCGGTGCATTTTATCAGTCGGGCCAAAGCTGCATCGGCGTACAACGGATCATCGTTCATGAAAGCATCTACGACCAATTCAAGGACATGCTGGTCGCAAAGACCAAAAGTTTGGTCGCCGGCGATCCAAAGGAACGCGACACGTTCATTGGCCCGATGATCTCCGAAGGGGAAGCCAAACGCCTGCACGGCTGGATCGAAAGCGCTGTAGACGGCGGCGCAACACTGCTGTGCGGCGGCAACCGCGAAGGCAATATGCTAGAAGCTACATTGCTGGAAAATGTCGACACGCAAGCGGACGCCTATCGCGAAGAAGCATTCGGACCACTCGCCCTGCTCTCCAAGTTCAGCGATTTCGGTGCGGCCATGGACGAAGTCAATGACAGCAAATTTGGTCTGCAGGCCGGTATCTTCACACGTGATCTGTTCAAGACGCTCGATGCATGGGATGAACTGGACGTTGGCGGCGTGGTGATCAACGACGTACCATCTTATCGGGTCGACAACATGCCTTATGGCGGCGTCAAGGATAGCGGTCTGGGCCGGGAAGGCATCCGGTTCGCGATGGAGGACATGACCGAAATTCGCAATTTGGTCATTCGGCGGAAGCCTGGCTAGACGTACAGACCGCCGTCCAGCAAACCGACCAGCTTTCGGCTCGGCATTGACCCAATCAGCAAGGTATCGACAAGCCGTCGGTCCAAGGTGCTTGTGCCAAATTCGGTTGCATAGACCTTCCGCCCTCTGACTTCGTGCCGAATCGCGCACATGTATCTTGGCCTGATGAGCACGAGCGTTGCCGATGCGCCACATAATGCTTTGCCTGCCGCGCAACCACAGCAACAAGGCCCTAAAAAATAAAAGAAATCGGGCTATTTTGGGTTGCAAAGAGCAGCGGTTGGACGATAGGTAGCCATATCGCTATAGTGATGGGCAACCTATGACATTATAGGATAAAGCAAGGGTCGCGTCGTGCTGAATGAGGGGACCGGTTTTCGAACCGGATTGGGCAACGATGCAAACGAAGAAAAAATTTTCGTGGGTACCAGGCTGGCCGACGCTGGCCGCTAGCCTATTCTGCTCGGCTCTCGTCGGCATGGCCCTGTTTATTTCAACCATGGCAAGCCCCGCGCCGGTAGAGGCTGCAACCGACAGGGCCGGGGGCACTTATCTCGGTGTCGCAACCTGTGGCGGCACCACTTGCCACGGGCGTCAGGAAGCCGACGGCGAAATTGTCCGGCAAGACGAAATCATGCGCTGGCAGGAAGAATCGACACCGGGCGGCGCTCATAGTCGCGCTTTCCGTGTCCTCCGCGAACCGCGCAGCATTGCGATTGCGAAACGCCTCGGCATAAAGGACGCCGCTTCTTCGTCGGAATGCCTTGGCTGCCACAGCACCGCCGCCGCGAGCAAAGGCCCCCGGTTCCAGCTCAACGATGGTGTCGGCTGCGAATCGTGCCACGGACCATCGTCAGGCTGGCTGTCCAGCCACTATGCGGTGGGCGCCAATCATGCTCGCAACGTTTCAAACGGACTGATTCCGCTCGACAATCCCAAGGCCCGAGCCAGCGTATGTCTGGATTGTCACTTCGGCAGCGCCAAAAAGGGCCAGTTTGTCGATCACCGGATCATGGCTGCGGGTCATCCGCGCATATCGTTCGAGATGGACCTTTTCTCGACCCTGCAACAGCATCATGATGAAGATGTCGATTATATTCGCCGCAAGGGCCGCACCAACAGCGTTCAGTTCTGGGCCGTTGGTCAGGCGATGGCGCTGGAGCGCTCGCTGAACCTGTTCACCAAGCCCGCGATCGCCACGGAAGGCCTGTTCCCGGAATTTTATTTTTACGACTGTCACAGCTGCCACCGGCGGATCTACGATGACGCCTCTGCGCGCCCGACGTCCGTCGACAATCCCGGACGCCCTATTCCGGAAGGCATGCCGCCTTATAACGACGAGAATATGATCATGCTGAGTGCTGCGATCAAAGTCGCTGCACCGGATATCGCCGGTGAATTCGACAGTCGCTCGAAGGCATTTCATGCCGCGATGGCGCAGGGCCGTGGCCCGGCCGTCGAAGAAGCCAGCCGGTTGCGGCAATATGCCACGCAATTGGCGGATCGCTTCTCGCGCGCCAGCTTCGGCCGGGACCAGACGTTCCAGATCATGGAAACCATTGCCGGCCAGGCGATATCACCACGCTTCACCGATTATGAGGGCAGCGTCCAGGCCGTCATGGCAATCGACACGCTGCTAAACGGATTGGTCAACAGTGGCCAGGTCAGCGAGAGAGCCGCTGCCAGCCTGCGTGGACAAATCAATGTCGCTTATGCCGCAGTGGCCGAACCGAACGCTTATGAACCGCTGAAATTTCGCCGGGCACTCGGTACAGCCGTGCGGACGATACGGTCGCTCAGATAGGGATATAGGTGATGCGCAAACCCTTTTTCACATCTGCGATTTCTGCGGCCGCGCTGCTACTCACCTCTTGTGGCGGCGGCGGGGGCAGCAACGATTTTGGCGGCACCCCTTCGCCGTCGCCAGCCCCGACACCAACGCCAACTCCGCCACCAACGGGAACGGGTGGTGCCTTTACTGCGCCGGCGCAGCGCTCTTTAACAGTAACCGACGTCCAGACCATCATTGCCCAGGCGGTTGGTGAAGCGCAGGCCCGCAACCTCCCCTCCGTCATTGCGGTCGTCGACCGGGTCGGCAATGTGCTGGCCGTGTTTGACATGAACGGCTCGAACAATGGATCGAGCGAGATCACGATCAGCAACCGTCAGATTGGTGGCCTCGCCGGACCGTCAGAAACGATCGGACTGCAGGGCCAGAAAGTTCCTGCCGCAGCCGCTGCGATCGCCAAGGCTGTGACGGGCGCCTATCTGTCCAGCGGCGGGAATGCTTTTTCCAGCCGGACAGCCAGCCAGATCGCACAAGAACATTTCCCGCCAGCGCCGACGACGGCTGGTCTGGAAAGCGGGCCCCTCTTTGGCGTACAATTCAGCCAGCTCCCCTGCTCAGACCTGTCCCAGCGATTCAACGCGATGGGCGGTGCGGGATCATTGATCGGTCCGAAACGGTCGCCGCTCGGTCTCGCCGCCGATCCGGGCGGCTTCCCGCTCTATAAAGACGGCGTCGTCGTCGGCGGCATCGGCGTCATGGGCGATGGCGACTATTCGTTTGATCCCAATATTCTCGATATAGATGTCAACGATGAAGAAGCGGTCGCCCTGGCTGGAATCCAGGGATTTGCACCGCCCGCCTCGATTACCGCGAACCGCATATCGGTCGACGGCACATCGCTTCGATTCAGCGACATGGTGGTGTCGGACCTGTCGCCCCTGCAAAGCAATTTTGCCGCGATCAACAATAGTGTTGGCAAGCTTTTGGCCGTAACCGGCTATACCAGCGGTTCGATCATCGCCGGCACGGCCTATGGCACGGAAGCGTCCGGCATACGCGCTTCGTCGCCATCGGAATTTGCCAACCGCGACGCTTTCGTACTGACCGACGGCAGCGGTACGAACCGCTACCCAATCCGCGGAGGCACCGATGCTGCTGCGGTGACCACGCCGCTGACCGCAACGGAAGTCCGAGCGATTCTGGAAGAGGCCTTTCTAATCTTCAGCAGGGCCAGAGCACAGATTCGCCGGCCTCTGGACAGCCGGATGCAGGCAACGGTCAGCGTGGTCGATACCCATGGCCAGATTCTGGGCATCGTGCGCACGCCGGATGGTCCGATTTTTGGAACCGACGTATCGCTGCAAAAGGCAAGAACAGCGGCATTTTTCTCTAACACCGTCGCCGGTCAGCAATTGCTCGCGACGCCGGCTTTCCCGCCTTTTGCGAATGTCCCCGGCTATGTTCAGCGCGTCCGCAATTTTCTGGGGGATGCCAATGCCCTGACCGGAACGGCGGCCTTTGCGGACCGGTCGGGCGGCAATCTGTCCCGCCCCTATTTTCCGGACGGCGAGATCGGGCGTCCGCCCGGCCCGCTATCGGTCGAGCAGTCGGCGAGATTCAGCCCCTTTGCGGTCGGCTTGCAACTCGATCTCGTGTTTCCCAATATCGTGACTCATGTTGGCTTTGTCCGGTCTGGCGGTGCCACGCCCGATACCGCACAGCGCTGCACCCAATTACCACCGATACCGGGGACCGGCGGTCAGGTGCGTCTCTCCAACGGCATTCAGATTTTCCCCGGCAGTGTGCCGATTTATCGCGGTGACAAGCTGATCGGCGGCATCGGTGTCTCCGGCGATGGCATCGATCAGGACGATATGGCCAGCTTCCTCGGCCTGCACAACGCCGGCCAGCGGGTTGGCGGGATCGGCAACGCACCGAAGTCGATCCGGGCGGACAATATTGTCGTCAATCTCGGCAATGCCAATGTCCGGCTGCGCTATGTGAATTGCCCTTTCGCACCGTTCCTGGATACGAACACCCAAAATGTCTGCGAGGGGCTGTAGGACAGATGGCGGGACTGGCGACCTCTTTTGTACCGATGCTGGCGGTGATGTCCGGACAGGCAGAGCAATTGGACGCGCAGCAGCTATCTGTCGCTGACATGGAAGCCTCTCTGACAGCCCTGCTCGCCGGTCAAATATTTTACCAAAAACGGGAAAAAATTGCCGGTTTTGGTGACAAAATGGGCATGGGCGGCCCCGATCCGGACCTCGAATCGGAAGAAATGGTCGAACAAACAGCAGACGGCGCAGAAAACGCAAAAGATGCTTCCACTTCTTCCACTTCCGCACCCTCGGAAGGGCCCGATCCAGCGCAACCAGATGTCGAGGCTCTCAGCGCCGATGACGCCCTGATCGATGGCCGCCGCCGTCCCGGTGTGCAACAGGAGCTGCCGGATCGCGTAACCCAGAACAATCCCGGTGCCATCAGCGCCCCGCCGCCGGAAGCGTTCCCGACCGATGAATTCCCGGTCCCCGATCGCTGGCGCATCATGCAAAGCCTTTGCCCTGCCAAGGGCGGAGATCAGGCGATTTACACGCTATTTGGTGCCTTGCGGAACAACTGCCATTCCACGCTCAATCCCTATAATCAGAACGTCCTCAAGGGCGACAAGCCGATCCCGGCGGACAAAAAACCCGACTTTCTCAAGGGCGACGACTGGTTCTTTGTCGCCAACCTGATTTCGGACACCGTCATCGAACCGCGCAGTTTTCCCATTCCCGTCGGCGTCCAGACCACCGAGCGCCCGAACAGCATCAACGTGTTCGGACGCTCCGGTTCGGAAGTCTACGCCCAGACCTTCATTACCGGCTTCGCCCTGATCAAGGGATCGACCGCCTACAAGCCGCCAGACGTCGAATATCGGCTGACGTTAGCGACCCAGGTCAATCATGTGAATGTACCGGAACGGCGGGTATTGTTCGTCGAACCGTCCAAATCCTCTCACCGCACCGACTGGTTCGTCGGCGTTCAGGAGGCGTTTTTCGATTACCATATCCGCAACACCTCGGCGCGCTATGATTTCGACAGCTTCCGCATCGGAATCCAGCCCATGCAGGCGGATTTCCGCGGTTTTCTGTTTCAGGACAACCAGCTCGGCTTCCGCCTGTTCGGCACCCGCGATAACAACCGGATCCAGTATAATCTCGGCGCTTTTGTACAGCTGGAAAAAGACACCAACTCCGGCCTCAACGACATCACCCAGACCCCGCGCGAAAGCTATATTTTCTTCGCCAATCTCTATCGGCAGGACCTGCCCTTTGTCGGTCTCACCAGCCAGTTCAGCCTGACCTACAATATGAACCGCGAAAAGTCGGATATCGAGATTGACGACAACGGCTTTCCGGTGCGGCCGGCACTGCTCGGTGACCTGAGGGGCCGCGCCTATGATGTCGTCTATCCGGGTTATGCCTTTGATGGCCGGATCGGACGGATCAATCTTACCGGTCAGGTATACGGCGCCTTTGGCGAAGACCGGAACAGCTTCTTCACCAGCGAGCCAGCCAAGATCGCGGCCTATTTTGGTGCGGTGGAAGCCAGCTATGACGTCGACTTCCTGCGTTTCCGCGCTTCTGGTCTATTCGCCAGCGGAGACGGCAATCCCTATAACAATACCGAAGCGGGCTTTGATTCCATTTTCGAGAATCCGATTTTTGCCGGGGCCGACACCAGCTACTGGATTCGCCAGACCATCCCCTTTGCCGGAGGCGGCAGGGTGATTTCGATCAACGGTCGCAACGGTATCCTGAATTCGCTCCGTTCTTCCAAGGAACAGGGCCAAAGCAATTTCAACAATCCCGGTACGATATTGACCGGCGTCGGGGTCGATGCCGACCTGACGCCCGAGTTCAGGCTGTCCGCCAACGCAAACCATCTCTGGTTTCACAAGACCGAAAGCCTCGAAGCGTTGCGGGTTGAAGGTTCTATACCGAAGGATATCGGCTGGGATCTTTCCATGGCAGCGATCTATCGCCCGAAAGCGACTCAAAACATGGTTTTCCGTCTGTCGGGCGCCGCGTTATTGCCTGGCAAGGGGTTTAAGGACTTGTTCGATCAAACAGACAATCGGGATTTCCACTATTCGATCCTGCTCAACGCGATATTGGCTTTCTGATGGGTTGGCGCGACATCATAACCAATCACGGCAAATTGCTCCTCTCCGGCATGGCCGCTTTGGCGCTTACCATAACCCCGGCGTCCTTGCTGCTCGCCGCAGGGAAAGAGAAACCGCAAAAGATTGATTATAGCTTCACGCCCCCTGCCCCGCAGAATCAGACCTGGGACGAAGCACAAACCAAAAGCAGCGGGTGCCAGACCTGCCACACGGGTACCGACCAAAAGACGATGCATGAGACCCCAGCCGTAGTCTTGGGCTGTGTGGATTGTCACGGCGGCGACGCTTCGGTGGTCGGTGACAATGCCTGGGGAAAGAATAGCCTCGCCTATATGAATGCGCTCAAAAAAGCGCATGTTCTGCCAAAATATCCGGAAAGCTGGCACTGGCCCTCGTCTGCCAATCCGAAGCGGAGCTATGCGCTTCTAAACGCGGAAGCGCCCGAATTTATACGCTTTGTGAATCCTTCGGATTATCGCGTTGCGCGCGAATCCTGCGGTGCCTGCCATATGGAAATTATCGAGGCTTCGGAGCGCTCCCTGATGGCAACGGGCGCGATGTTATGGGGTGGGGCTGCCTATAATAACGGCATCGTGCCGTTCAAAAATTACGTATTTGGCGAGGCCTATACGCGCAAGGGCGAGCCCGCGACGGTCAAATCACCCGGCAATCCCCATGGTTCAGTGACCGATGCGCAGAAAAACCGTGGGGCGCTGCCGATCCTTTACCCCCTGCCAACCTGGCACACGGTGCCGCCGGCCGATATTTTCCGCGTATTCGAGCGCGGTGGCCGCAATATCAACACCCAATTCCCCGAAATCGGGCTGCCGAATATCGGCGGCATCATTCAACGACTGGAAGAGCCGGGCCGTCCCGATCTCAAGCAGTCAAACCGCGGCCCCGGAACCGGCCTGCGCGTCGCCATCCCGGTGCTCAATATCCACAAGACCCGGCTCAACGATCCGTTCATGTGGTTCATGGGCACCAATGACCAGCCCGGCGATTATCGGCAGTCGGGCTGCGCCGGCTGTCACGTCGTCTACGCCAATGACCGCGAGCCACGACACAGTTCGATCTGGGCGAAATACGGCCGCGATGGCCAGACCCAAACTGTGGACCCCACCATACGCAATCTGAAAGAGGGCGAACACCGGTTTGGCAGCTATGGCACCTACGACGCCTCCCACGGTGCCAAGGGTGGACACGGCGAAACCGCGAAACCCGATGCAGCGGCACATGGCAATGACGAGGGCCATGGCGACGACCACGCGGGTGAGATAGACCCCGCAAAGCGCGAAAAAGGACACCCGATCCAGCACGCCTTCACGCGCGCCATCCCGACCGCTCAGTGCATGAACTGCCACATGCATCAGCCCAATATCTTCCTGAACAGCTATCTCGGCTACACGATGTGGGATTATGAATCGGATGCGCCCTATATGTGGCCGGGCCCAGACAACAAGACGCCAAAGCCGGAGGGCATGAGCGACGAGGAATATCAGAAGAAATACAAGCAGCAGAAATATCCGACGGCGGCGGAAGTACGGGCCGTACTGGACCGCAATCCGGAAGGCGCCTCGCCCAAAGGGCTGTGGGCCGATATCGACTTTCTGCGTAATGTCTATGATCTCAACGCCGAAACCAAGGACACGCAATTTGCCGATTATCATGGACACGGCTGGAATTTCCGGGCGATCTTGAAGCGTGACCGCGACGGCAATCTGCTCGATGCAGAAGGCAATCAGGCGACCTATAGTACCGACACGGACAATATCGTCGCCAATGATGATCCGGAAAAATTCCGCAAGCAAGGGGAAGGCAAGTTCGTCGAGCCGGGGATTAATCCGGGCAAATCCGTTCATATGATGAGCATCCATGCGGAAGTCGGAATGCAATGTGCCGACTGCCATTTCGCCCAGGACAGCCACGGCAATGGTCTGATCTATGGCGAAGTTGCCAACGCAGTCGAAATCAGTTGCAAGGACTGTCACGGCACCGCCGATGCCTATCCGACATTGATGACCAGCAATCTCGCAGCACGGCCAAAGGGCAAAAACCTTGCATTGCTTCGCAACGCAAATGGCGTACGGAGGTTCGAATGGTTCAAGGACCCGAATGGGGCGCGCGTGTTGATTCAGCGCTCAATCGTCGATCCGGAGCTCAGTTGGAGAGTGAGCCTGGTCAAGAATAGCGTTGATCGTTCCCATCCCGACTTCAACCTCAAGGCAGCACGGGCGAAGCTCATGTCGAAAACCGGTGCAGAAACGGGCAAATATGTCTTTGGGAGCGGCATTCCGAAAGAGGAGCGAGCGCATAAAGACGAAAATATGGTCTGCTTCACCTGCCATCTCAGCTGGACGACAAGCTGCGGCGGCTGCCATTTGCCAATTGAAGCGAACTGGCAGGCGGAAAGCCACAAATATGAAGGCGGTACTACCCGGAACTATGCAACCTACAATCCCCAGGTCGCCCGCGATCAGATGTTCCAGCTGGGCCGGCACCAGACAAGCAAAGGCAATGTCATCGCGCCGGTACGGTCAACCTCGGCCTTGGTCCTGTCCTCGACAAATATCAACCGCGAGCGCATCTACGTGCAGCAGCCACCAATATCCGGAATCGGTTTTTCGTCGCAGGCCTTCGCTCCACACTTCCCACATACCGTGCGTAAAACGGAAACAAAACAATGCTCCGATTGTCACGTAAGCGCAGCCAACGACAATAATGCGATCATGGCGCAAACGCTCCTGCAGGGAACCAATTTCGTCAACTTCATCGGACTCCACGCCTGGGTCGGTCTCGAAAAAGGCTTCGAAGCGGTCCGCGTAACGGAATGGGATGAACCGCAGGCAGTGATTGGCTCCTATCTCCAAAAATATGCCTATCCGGACTATTGGCGTATGCATGTTGAAGATAATGATCGCGAACTGATCGACTGGGTGCGTGGCGAGCGCCTCGACAAAAACTTGTCCGGCGAGACCAAAGCGCTCGAAGAATTCAAGAATGTTGTTCAGGGAACCAGTGATGCCGTCCGCTGTCTGCAACTGCGCGGCGAATATATGTTCGTTGCAGAAGGAAAAGGCGGATTCCGAGCCTATGATGTAGCTTCCATCGGTAACAAGGGCTTCTCGGAACGGATCGTGAAGGCACCATTCTCATCGCTCGGTCATGACACTCACGTCGATACTAAGAATGCGACCTGCATGGCACTGGCCACCAACCAACCGATCGCTCCATTGCGCAACACGAAGGAATTGCGCGAGGTCAATCAGGAACAGGCGTTCCATCCGATCTACAATTATGCCGTAATCACCGACAGCGAAGAAGGTCTGATCCTGGTCAATATCAACACCCTCGCCGACGGCGAATTCCGCAACAACTTCTTCAAGCGCAGCCTGACCTGGAACGAAGGCGGCGTACTGGATGGCGCGCGCCATATCACGCTTGCTGGTCATATTGCCTATATCACCACGGCACGGGGCCTGACGGTAATCGATCTGGAAGAGCCGCTAAAACCTCGACATCTCGTCACGATCCCGATGAACGACGCCCGTGCCTCGGCATTACAATTCCGCTATCTCTGGGTTACCGATGCCGACGGCGTGAAGCTTTTCAACGTTACACAGATGGAAAAGCCTGTGGCGGTCCCGTCAGGCACGATTCCCTTGCGCAACGCCCGGCGTCTCTATTTGGCCCGCACCTACGCCTATATCGCGGCCAAGGAGGAAGGTCTGGTCATCGCGAATATCACCCGGCCTGAATCACCGACGGTCTACCTGAAAGAAACGTTTGGCGGCAAGATGAACGACGCCGAGGATGTGATCGTCGGGTCCACCAATGCCACCCTATTTGCCTATGTCGCGGACGGCCGCAACGGGTTGAAGGTGATCCAGCTAACCACGCCCGATAGCCAGAAGAACTATTATGGTTTTTCCCCCGCACCCAAACCGGAACTGATTGCCTTTGCCCGCACGCCGAAGCCGGCGCTCGCCTTGTCCAAGGGTCTGGATCGTGACCGCGCCGTGGATGAGACCGGCGGACAGATCGCGGTGTTCGGACGGCTTGGGTCTCGTCCATTTACCCGCAGCGAGATGCAACGCTTCTATCTGAACAGCAAGGGATCCCCTTATTTCGTCAGGGATGAGCCGGACTTGGCCGACTGGATCGGGCCGGTGCCAAAGATGCTCGCCAAGCCATAAAACGAGCGGGGGCCGGCCTACCAGGTAGCACCGACCCCCTGTCCCCCAATACGCTACTCGGGGGAATGACTGACCCTGCTCTGTTGAGCGCAGGGCTATAAGTTAATTTGTTTAAAGTGCGATGGCGCTAGCAGTTGCTGTCGATCGCCCGACCAGCCAACGCGCCGACTGCGCCGCCAATGATCGTTCCTTCAGTCTTGTCACCGCGACGCGCGACCTCGTTCCCGAGCAGACCACCAGCGATGGCACCGATGATGGTGCCGCCAGTACCACGGTCACAACCGCGGTAGCGGCGATCACTATAATAGCGATCATTATAGTAGCGTCTGTTGCTGTAACGACGCTGATCTCTGTAATGCCTGCGATCCCGATAGCGATCACCCCGATAGATATCGCCACGTCGATATTCGCGATATCCGTTTCCCCGGACTTGCTGGTAGTAGCCGCTATCATAATAGCCGCCCCTTGCCTCTGCTGGTGCAGCAAAAGCCATTGTTGCAACCGCTGCGCTTGAAATTGCCAGACTTCCCAAAATTTTATTGATCATTTTTCTACTCCAGATGGCTTCTTTGAAAACCGAATCAATTGCTACCCAACGAGTATCTGTTTACGGGCGCCGGCTTGACCAGATACTGAATAGAAATTTTATCTAAGGTTCATATTGAACGCGCTTTTTATGAATGCGGTTTCCAGCCACATCGGTACTAGCGTTTTAACCCATTGCCGACCTACCGCCCGTCCGATAGCGACGAAAGAATATTAAAAAGAGGATCAGCGATGAAATTGACCGGCAAGACAGCAGCTATAACGGGCGGTACAGCGGGGATCGGGCGCGGGATTGCCGAGGCATTTTTGGCGGAGGGCGCGAATGTTGCGTTGTTTGCGCGGAATGCGGAAAAAGGTGCCAAAGTTGTTGCGGATATGGATGTTGGGGATCGGGCGCTGTTTGTCGCGGGGGACGTGATGGAGCAGGATCAGGTTGAGGGATTTGTCGACCGGACGGTGGAGCATTTTGGCTCTATTGACATTCTTGTTAATAATGCAGGCGGTGCCGGCGATCTGGCGCCGCTGGCCGACCTGACCGACGAAGCCTTTGATATGGCTATGAAATGGAATATCTATTCGACCTTCTGGGCGACCCGCCGGGCGCTGAAACCGATGATCGCGCAGCAATGGGGCCGGGTTATCAATATCAGCTCGACCGAAGGCAAGATGGGCAAACCGACCTTCGCGCCCTACACGATCGCCAAGCACGGCATCATCGGCATGACCAAAGCGGTGGCCCACGAAGTTGGCACATCCGGCGTCACGGTCAACTCGATCTGCCCCGGCCTGATCCTGACCGACCTGATCATGGATAGCGGCCCGGCGACCGCAGAGGGCATGGGCATGACCTTTGACGAGATGATCGACATGTTCTCACAGGAAAGCGCGCTGAAACGCCCCGGAAAAGTCGAGGAAGTTGCAGCGATGGCGGTGCTACTCGCTTCGGAAGCGGGTGCCGGCATCACCGGAGCCGCCCTGAGTGTGGATGGCGGCACGGCCCAATATTAACGGGCACCGCCCGGTCACGGTCGATCGCCGGCCAGTGGCAACTTAATCAGGCAACACTTGGTTTCCGTGGCAGATCCTGGCCGGTCAGCAGCGGATAACAGATAACAGCCATCGCCGAATAACCGGGATTTTGCCTCAGGGCAGCAGCTCCTGACGCTGCTTGGCAACATCCTTCATTCCGGCCCACGGATCCGCAGGCTTGTTGTCCGCCTGAACGGGTGCGTCGTCGATATGCGCCCAGGGATCTGGGGCCTTCCCTTCCGCCTTTGCTGCGGCTTTATCCGGCGGCGGCGCGACTTGCGCGGGCGGGTCGGCGGCGACGCAATAAGCGGTGACCAGCATCATCGCTGACCACCATAAGGCATGCAACCGGCTGGCAAAGACTTTGGTGATCCGTGGTCCGAACATGGGAACCCTATAGCAGCCCGATCTTAACAACTCGTCGATCCGCCAGAATTTCCTGACGCCAAATATTGGGATTTTTCCCCATTATTCAGTTTCTGTTCATGTTGAACCGCAGCGTGAATTCACCTAAGCTATTGATATACATTACTTTCCTTAAACTGGCACGCCCCGTGCAATGCTATTGGCATCTTCGCAAAATGATTTGTGAAGCAACAGATTAAACCAAGAAGGAATTTTAAAATGATCAACAGCAACATCCAGAACCAAGTCGCCGCCGCTTTTGCCGCTGTTTTTGCAGCCGCCGTTCTTGTCAGCGCCAGCATCGGTCCCGCCGTTAATTCTGCCGCCACGCTGGTTGCATAGCCCACCGATAAAGGAACCCGAATCATGTTCTCTCCCAACGTCCAAAACCGCTTCGCCGCCGCCTTCGCCGCCTTTGTCTCCGCTGCCGTTCTGCTCACCGCGTCGATCGGCCCTGCGGTCACCGACAGCGCATCCATGGTGATCTGATCACCCTGGATGCTGCCGGGCAGGTGCACCGACCGACCGGCCCCCCGCTTTTTCTTTCCCGAACTTTAGTCGCCCTTAATATCATAGCCCTATCTGGAGCCGGTGAACGATATCCGCTGGCCCACCTTCATCCTGATCACCGCCGCGATGTGCGCGGCGCTGTTTCTGGCGATCTTCCTGAGCGGTGGCCCTGCCACCACGACCGCAGCGGTGGGGATCGATCCCTACCGCGCCAGTTTCGGCATCTGCCTTGGTCCCGATCGCTATACATGCGTCGTCGATGGCGACACGATCTGGTTCGAGGGCCGCAAGATCCGGATCGCCGATATCAATACGCCGGAAATCTCCAAACCCGGCTGCGCCTCCGAAGCGCGGCTGGGCCAGCAAGCCAAAATGCGGCTGCAGGCGCTGCTCAACCAGGGTCCGTTCTCGCTGCAATCGATCGACCGCGATCAGGACAAATATGGCCGCGATCTCAGGATCATCACCCGCGACGGGAAAAGTCTGGGCGACATATTGGTCGCCGAGGGTCTGGCCGAGCGCTGGCAGGGCTATCGCCGCAACTGGTGCTAGGCCCCCGCCTGCCCCGCCTTGCGCGACAGGAACCAGGCCAGCGCGAACAGCAGCATGAACAAACCGTCGACCATCGCTCCGAAAAACACCGGCCCCATAGGCACCCGGCCCTGCGCATAGAGCAGGCTGACCGGCAGGAAGAAAGCCAGCTTTTCCAGCACCGCAATCGGGATCAGCGGGCGAAAGCGGCCCGGGTCGATCGCGATCATCACGAAGATCAGCTGGAACACCAGCGCGAGCCCGAGGAAGCCGTAATAATATTCCGGCTGCGGTCCGGCCTCGGCGAACAGGCCGGGGACGACCGCGACGAAGCCCCAGAGGGCGGCGAGCGCAAAAATGATGCGGACAATTTTCATGGCGGGCTCCCGATGGTCCTCACCCTGTGCGAGGCGATGCATAAATTTCATGATGGCAGAAAATCACCATATGGCAATGCGGCCAGCCGTGATATCGGATAGGCCATGAAAAAATATCGTGAATATGTCGGCTGGGGCGCGATCATTGTTTCGGCGCTCAGCTTTCTCAACCTCCCCTTCCTGCCCGCGCTGCCACCGATGCTGTCGGCAGGGATGCTGATGGCCGTGCCAGCGCTCGGCGCGGTGCTGATGATGCTGGTGCCGATGCTGCTGTTTGCCGCCGGCATCGGTCTGGTCAAGGGCTGGGACGGCGGCCGCCAGCTGTTTGTGATCTGGGCGGTGATTGGCGCTTTGGCGGCTTTTTCCGGCCTGTCTTATATACCGGTGGCGGCTGCGGTGGATCTGGTGGTGATTGGCGTGTCGCTGGTGATTGTGCTTTGGGGTGACTGGCAGCGGTTGTTGCCGAAGGGTTGAGTGGTGTTTCGGCAGCGTGCGGAAGGATCCGCATCCTGTGGGTAAAGACGTCATCCTGTAGGGAGAGTCGTCATCCTGAACTTGTTTCAGGACCCCTCAAGGTTCGCGCTTGGGGGCCGGGATCCTGAAACGAGTTCAGGATGACGAAAAAAAGGGGGTGTGCGGCGGCGAGCGTAGCGGCTCGAAACCAATATCCTCCGCGAGATCGCGCCAAGTCGGGTTGCTGGCCTCGACCAGGTTGAGCTTCCAGTTGCGGTGCCAGCGTTTCAACTGCTTTTCGCGGGTGATGGCGAGTTCCATCGTGCCATATTGCTCGAACAGCACCAGCCTCTTGAGATTATAGCGCTTGGTAAATCCGTCCGCCAATCCCGCGCGGTGCTGGTAGAGGCGGCCCATCAGGTCCGATGTGACTCCGATATAGGGCAGTCCTCGGGGTTTGTTGGTGAGGATGTAGATGCAGGGCTGGAACGGCATGACGGGAATTTAGGCTTCGGCCGTCGCGCGGGGAAATTTCTGCTGTGCGTTATGCCGGGTCTGTCAAATTGGGGCTTACGGATTTGGGCCGGCATCCATGATCGTCACTCGGAACAAGTTCGTCATCCTGAACCTATATTCGTCATCCTGAACTTGTTTCAGAATCCCTCCAGGTTCGCGCGTTGCCGCCTGAGATCCTGAAACGAGTTCAGGATGACGACGGTGGGATGATCCCTCCGGGTTCGCGCGCCGTCTCACGGGGTCCTGAAACGAGTTCAGGATGACGATTCTTTCTTTCGAATGACGCCTTGTCATTCCCGCGCAGGCGGGAATCCAGTTATAGAAAATGTCGCGTAGCGGCGTTATTCATTCACTGGGTCCCCGCCTGCGCGGGGATGACAATACAATGGAGCTTACCACCCCTCCCCTAGCGGCATTTCAGCTCGCCGCGGTCGATTTCGCGACCGAGGAGGGCGCCGCCGGCGGCGCCGAGGACGGTGCCGAGGGTGCGATCGCCTCTGCTGTCGATTTCGCGGCCGACCAATGCGCCGACGGCGCCGCCGATGATCAGGCCGGTGGTGCCATTGTCGCGCTTGCAGTGATAGCGCCCGTCGCGGCCACGCCAGATGCGGTCGTTGCGGCTGAGCCGGCGCGGTTCGTAATAGCGGCCGCGATCGTCATAGCGGCCCTTGTGGTGCTTGACCTTGTGATATCCGTAGGCCGGCGCGTGGCGCGGCGGGTCGGCCAGCGCTGCGGCGGAGGGGACCACCAGCGAGGCGGCGGCGAGGGTCATCAGGATATTGCGCATGGTTAAACTCCCTTGCAGTCATTGTTTTGAACTGTCCCGGGTTTAGAAAGGCAAAGATGAACGGCCAGTGACCTGATTGGTCAGCATCGGTGAAGGCGGCGCGGATTTTGGGAATAGTGGGTGAGGACGGGACCGGATCGCGAGTAGGCCAGTCGTCATCCTGAACTTGGTTCAGGATCCCTCAAGGTTCGCGCTCGTGGCCCGAGATCCCCAAACGAGTTCAGGATGACGAATTTAGGTTCAGGATGACGATGGGGGGGTTCAGGATGACGATGGGGGGGGCTCAGGGTGACGGATACAGGTTCCCCGCAAAGAATATGGCGCCTCTCTCAGGTGCCGCCCATCATCGAATCGCCGAGGATGCCGCACTCGCTGGCCCTGGTGATACTGCGGGCGAATCCGGCATAGGGCGTGAGATTGTCCTGTTCGTTGGCGGCCCGGTCGCGGGTGGCGTTGCGGCGCGCCGGGTCGGTGGTGATGCCGGTGCCCTCGACCAGGCGGTTCATCAGGTTGAAGATACCGGTCACCGCGATCGTGTGGAACAGCGCCTTTTCGCTCCAGCCGGCGGCGTAGACATCGTCCGCGTCGCTGTCGCTGACGCTGGACGGGGCCTGGGTCAGCTTCCGGGCATAGGCGAGCAGCGGCAGCAGCCGTTCGTCGATGCCCGCCGCGGCGGGATCGGAGACCAGCAATGCGAAACATTCCGGCGCGATGCCGTGGACTTCGGCAAAGCTGCGGTGCGAATCGTAGGAGAAGTCGCACTGGTTGAGCCCGGACACATAGGCCGCGATCAGCTCGCGCTCGGCGATGCTGAGCGGCGACGGGCCGCGCAATATCGTGTCATGATAATCGCACAGCGATTCAAAGCCCTCGCTGTGGGTGGCGAAGACCTCGATCATCTCTGGATTGGCGGGCAGTGAGGGAAATTTCGACATGGGCACGGCTCTTTCGGCAAAGGCTTCGGTGCCCGATCGACCGCACTTGTAGGCAGCGGTCGATAGCGACAGGCCATCAACCTGCGCAGCATAGTAATAAGGATAGATTAAAATGGACCGATATAAGGCGCGCAGTGCTGGCGGCGGTGCGATGCCGGCAGGAACAAATCGGGCGGCCATGCGTTGACGGGGTAACAGAAAGAGGACTTTATGACCGAGCAACCAAAGAGCAATCAGACCAGTGTCAACCAGTCGCAGCGCGATGACGCGCAGGCCCAGAAAGTCGCCGATCAGGCGCAGACACAGACCAAGGCGAAGCTGGAAGATGTCTCGACCAGCCGCCGCGACGACCAGAGCGATCCGGCGCAGATCATCCCCGATGATACGCAGGACACGGTGGATCATATGAAACAGATGGCGGAAAGCGGCCGCATCGAGGAAGGCGCCTATGCCGGCGAGCGCAATGATGATGACGAGGAAAGCGATCTCGGGATATTGGACAAGGCCGAGGATGATGCGCCGTTGAGCGAGAAGGGTGGCGCGGATTTTGGGAATTCGGGCTGAGGATATTGGAGCGTGATGGCGCTCCGCTTGTCATTCCCGCGCAGGCGGGAAACCAGTGAATGAATAAAGCCGCTGCGCGACGTTTTTGTTGGACTGGATCCCCGCATACGCGGGGATGACAATGTAGGAATTATTGCACTGGCACGGCAGCTAGTCGTCATCCTGAACTTGGTTCAAGACCTCGGGAGGGTAAGCGCTCTGCCGGAAGGAATCCTGAAACGAGTTCAGGATGACGAGGAATGGAATAGTGCACTGTCACCGTGATTCCCCAAAATTTTTGAAATTTCAAAGTAGTTTCTGATTCCGATTTATTTCAGTAAAACCAGATTTAGCAATTGCTTGAGTAAGGTTCAGTTTTAGTTCTAACATATTTTCATAGAATACTATTGATTGATGGCTGATATTGAACTCAACGTTTTCCGATGCCTTAGAAATCAATATTACTCGCTTTTCCAACATTTGAGCCAAAGCAATCTCATAGAATACATTCGGATTCCGACCGTTTACATTAGCTATCACGAATCTACATTCGACGATGGACTTTATTATTGATAACAGGACAGAATCTCCTGCAAACTTTTCGCTTGCTCTGAACAGGCCTAAACCTAGTTCAGCGCAAGACTTTCTAACGATGTCAAAAGTCTTTTCTTCTTGTTTAGTGAATGGCGTTAAATAAAATATATTACTTGAAGCAATTATGTCATCGGAATTAAATCCTAATCCAGCTAAAAAATTTGAATTATTTGCTAGGCTTAAGGATCTTTCAAACGAATTGTCCGGTACCGGGACCGATTCATTTGACTGCAAAGACGATTCAACGATTTCGTTCAGTTTTTGAATCTGCGAACTTGTCGCAGCAAAACCTTCATACAAATCGCGAATACTCCGATCAAGATATTCTCTTTCAGGAATCAGCTTTGCATTAAACTCAGAGGAATCGCGTCTTAGCTCCATCTCAATTTTCATGCGTTCAATTTTTATCGAATTTGTGATATAAAAAGATATTAAGGCAATGCCTGAAGTCAGGCCAAGAATAGCGATAATCTGCCAGAGATATTCACTCACTGCCATGCTCCTTGAGCTATATTATAAGTAACAAATATCGATATAAATAAAAGTAAGTAGGCTGCGGCAATCCATGCAGGTATCGCTATCGTATCGTTGCTAGATTCCGGATTGAGAGATCTTGCCTGTATTGATTTAAATGCAGCGATTTGTATTACAACGAATACCAAAAGCGTTGGTATGCCAACCATCAACCAAGGAGTAAGTCCATACTTGGAATGTGAAAGCGCGATATAAAGCGGGATAACCGCCGAAGTGGCGTCGATTGGAAACTCCGCTGCGCTGACATGACTTTTAATCATATCGATTTGGTTCTTAGAATTGAAAAGGCCAACCTTTAAGAAAAAAAGGAATAAAACAAGGATCAATCCAACAAATAATACTATTGTCTCAGACGTCATATATTATGACCTGCACATCGAATTGGAAGTCGACAAGAGCTTCTACTCCGCAGCAACCCCCGCATCAGCAAACATATCCGGCCCGTCATCCGCCGCTGTGTCATCTTCATTGGCGACCTTGCCCTTGCGTTTGTCGAAGCTGGACCAGACGTCGTTCCATTCGCCCTTGGTCGCGCCCTTTGAATATTCGGTGGCGCGGGCCTCGAAGAAGTTGGCGTGCTCGACGCCGTTGAGCAGCGGGGCGAGCCAGGGTAGCGGGTGGTCTTCGATCATGTAGATCGGCTGGAAGCCGAGCTGGCCCAGGCGCCAATCGGCGATATAGCGGATGTAGCGCTTGATTTCCTTGGCGGTCATGCCGGTCACCGGGCCGTCGCTGAACGCGAGGTCGATGAAGGCATCTTCCAGCCGCACGGTTTTCTGGCAGCAGTCGATGATGTCGTCGCGCACCGCCTTGGTCAGGCAGTCGCGTTCCTCGACGAAGGTGTGGAACATCTTGATGATGCCCTCGCAGTGCAGGCTTTCGTCGCGGACCGACCAGGAGACGATCTGGCCCATGCCCTTCATCTTGTTGAAGCGCGGGAAGTTCATCAGCATGGCGAAGCTGGCGAACAGCTGCAGCCCTTCGGTGAAGCCGCCGAACATCGCCAGCGTCTTGGCGATATCCTCGTCACTGTCGACGCCGAACGTGCCCATATAGTCGTGCTTGTCCTTCATCGCTTCATATTCGAGGAACATCGAATATTCGCTTTCCGGCATGCCGATGGTGTCGAGCAGGTGCGAGTAAGCGGCGATATGGACGGTTTCCATGTTGCTGAACGCGGTCAGCATCATCTTGATCTCGGTCGGCTTGAACACGCGGCCATATTTGTCGTGATAGCAGTCCTGCACCTCGACATCGGCCTGGGTGAAGAAGCGGAAGATCTGGGTGAGCAGGTTGCGCTCGTGCTCGGTCAGCTTCTGCGCCCAGTCACGGCAATCCTCGCCGAGCGGCACTTCCTCCGGCATCCAGTGGATCTGCTGCTGGCGTTTCCAGAAATCATAGGCCCAGGGATATTCGAAGGGCTTGTAGGTTTTGCGTGCTTCCAGAAGGGACATGGTTACTCGTTCTCCGCTTTACTGTCGTCGGCCCGGCTCTGGCCGGGGCGTCATTCAATCTCGTTTCTCCCTCTCCCCAGCGGGGAGAGGCAACGCAGACTTGGCAGCTTGTCTGCCTGGTCGAAGTCGGTGAGGCGGTTCGACCCGCTGGTGCAGTGCACCCTCACCCAGCTTCGGCTAAATTCGCGTTCCGCTCATTAAGCCTGCGCAACCCTCTCCCTTAAAGGAGAGGGATAGTTCGCGCCTTTACTTCCGAATAAAATGGCCTCCTCCCAAAAGGAGCAAAGGGGAGGAGGCAGTGGGCAAAGCCCGTGCCGCGCCGGTTACTGGCAGGCGAGGCATTCGTCATAATCGGTGGTGCCGGCGGTGGTCATCAGTTCGACCTTTTTCGGGTCGAGCGTATTGTCCGCCTCGACGCCGCCGCCGGTGGGTTCGCTCATGATCGTCTCGCCACCGGCGAAACCGGCGCGCTGGATCGATTTCGAGCGCAGATAATAGAGCGACTTGATGCCCAGCTCCCAGGCGCGGAAGTGGAGCATCAGGAGGTCCCACTTGTCGACATCGGCCGGGATGAACAGGTTCAGCGACTGCGCCTGATCGATATAGGGCGTGCGGTCGGCGGCGAGTTCGAGCAGCCAGCGCTGGTCGATCTCGAAGCTGGTCTTGTAGGCATCCTTTTCCTCGGGGCTGAGGAAGTCGAGATGCTGGACGCTGCCGCCCTTCTCGAGGATCGAGTTCCAGACATTGTTGCTGTCCTTGCTCTTTTCCTGGAGCAGTTTCAGCAGATGCGGGTTCTTGACCACGAAGCTGCCGGAGAGCGTCTTGTGGGTGTAGATGTTCGCCGGGATCGGCTCGATACAGGCCGAGGCGCCGCCGCAGATGATGCTGATCGAGGCGGTCGGAGCGATCGCCATCTTGCAGGAGAAGCGCTCCATCACGCCCTGGTCAGCGGCATCGGGGCACGGTCCGCGTTCCTTGGCCAGCATCATGCTGGCTTCCGATGCCTTCGCCGAAACATGCTTGAAGATCTTGAAATTCCAAGACTTTGCCATCGCGCTTTCGAAGCCGAGGCCGCGCGCCTGCAGGAAGCTGTGGAAGCCCATCACGCCGAGGCCGACGCTGCGCTCGCGCTCCGCCGAATATTTCGCCCGCGCCATTTCGTCGGGCGCGCGGTCGATATAATCCTGCAGCACATTGTCGAGGAAGCGCATGACATCCTCGATGAAATTCTTGTCGACCGACCATTCATCCCAGGTTTCGAGATTGAGCGACGACAGGCAGCAGACAGCGGTGCGGTCCTCGCCGAGATGATCGCGGCCGGTGGGCAGCGTGATCTCGGAGCAGAGATTCGAGGTGGACACCTTGAGGCCGAGATCACGGTGATGCTTGGGCATCATCCGGTTCACCGTGTCGCTGAAGATGATATAGGGCTCACCGGTGGCCAGCCGCGTTTCGACCAGCTTCTGGAACAGGCTGCGCGCATCGACCGTGCTGCGGACAGAGCCATCCTTGGGCGACTTGAGCTCGAATTCGGTGCCGTCGCGCACCGCTTCCATGAATTCGTCGGTCAGCAGGACGCCGTGATGCAGGTTCAGAGCTTTTCGGTTAAAGTCACCGGAAGGCTTTCTGATTTCGAGAAATTCCTCGATCTCTGGATGGTTGACGTCAAGATAGCATGCCGCCGAACCACGCCGCAGCGAGCCCTGCGAAATCGCCAGCGTGAGGCTGTCCATCACCCGCACGAATGGAATGATGCCGGAGGTCTTGCCATTCAGGCCAACCGGCTCGCCAATGCCGCGAACGCTGCCCCAATAGGTACCGATGCCGCCGCCGCGCGAGGCGAGCCAGACATTCTCGTTCCAAGTGTTGACGATGCCGCCGAGACTGTCGTCGACGCTGTTGAGATAGCAGCTGATCGGCAGGCCGCGTCCGGTGCCGCCATTGGACAGCACAGGCGTCGCCGGCATGAACCAGAGCCGCGAAATATAGTCATAGAGCCGCTGCGCATGTTCCTGATCGTCGGCATAGGCGTCGGCGACGCGAGCAAACAGATCCTGATAGGATTCGCCTGGCAGCAGATAGCGGTCGTTGAGCGTTTCCTTGCCGAAATCGGTCAGCAGATCATCGCGGCTGGTGTCCAGCTCGATCTTGAAACGGCGCTTCTCAACACTGTGGCTGTCGCGCTCGGCCTTCAGTTCCTTCTCGTCATTGGCCTTGGCCGAGGCGGCTTCGGCGGCCGCCTTCTTGCTGACCTCCGGTTCGCTGACCGGTCCTGTGTTTTCGGTTTTGCTTTTTGGCGTATCCAATACTTCAGCGCCCATGTCACTCTCACTCACATCTGTTCCGGAACCAACGTCGTTGTCACGGTTGTCTCTAAAATCCATCAAAGCCCCCTAAAATCACACTACTAATCCAACGATCACAACGGCCTATCAGCCGATCGACCAGCGGGACTTTTTCCGGGCATTTGTTCCTGTCTTGTTCGACTCGGGTCGAAGCTCTCACTCTAACAGTTTTGACACCCGGGCGGGCAATTATTTATGCCCGTTTCCCCGCATTTTTTCCTTTCATTCTGGCAAAAGGGGAGCCGCCCACCGAGTCGGTGCTTTTTGCAGCCAATACTATAAGTTGGTGTGCCCCCTTGCCCGAACCACAACCTATAGTGGATGAATCAGAATTTTATGCAAGGGGGTAAATGACATTTTAGGGACTCAATTCGTCGCATAAATGAATCAGTTCATCGAGCGCCATTTTATGCTGCAGTGCAGCGACGCGTGGAGCCGCTAGGGGTCGCGGGAAGTGCAACAGCCGATGTCGAAATTCGTGAAATTTTTATCCACAGATCATTCACAAGCGTTTGTGACAAGCTTGTTACGCTATATCTGGTGGATGTTCTTTTCGCGAGAGCATTGCCGGGCAGCAATTTGCGGGCACAATATCCGGTGGTCGGCTATCGCCTCGACCGCGGTTGTTCGCATCGGCGATATTGTTCGTTCGCTTCGCGGGCAAATGTTGTCATTCGAGGCGTTTGGCTTGGTCCTGAAAGCAGCCATTCAGAATACAGAAATTTCGCGCCTTGACGGAGCAACTGGGTGGGTGGCGGACATACCATTGGCCAAAATTGACGTCAACTAAGGGCCGAAAGCGGACTGTCTTCTTTGCAGCGACTGCCGTTTGAGAGCTGCCGCTCCGGCTCCAACCTAATGTAACCAATTATACCTCAAATTTCTCCACGACTGCGATGGTCGGAGACAGAGAATCAGGCCTTTCTTCCACTACATTTCTAAAATCCCCCCTCATCACATTGCAATACCGTAATCCCGTTTCGCCGCCACATATCAACAACCTGCTGCCTGTCATCAACAACAAATAGGATCCGCTTGCCACGCGAGAGCAAGTGACTCAGGATTTCTTCTTTGATGACATGATCGCTACGAAAATCATTGTCGCCGCGCATATACATGTCACCAAAAGGTATCGCGTTCCAAGTAAGCCATTGCTCCGTAACCTTGCGATAGGCTTCGTTACGACCGGTAACCAAGATCAGATCATATTCAGAAGTACTCCAGAGTGAACGGTACAGACTGACAATAGGCCAATTTGGCCTGTCTTCTCCCATTTGTGCATTGAACGATTTCCAGTCCGGTTTCTCGCGTTGGACAAGCTTTCTGCGATGCTCGATATCAGCCAGCGTGCCGTCAATATCGAACAGCACGGTCGGCCTTTGGTTCGTTTCTTCAGTCATGGATTGATGTCTGCCCACGTCAGATCAAATCGCGCAAGTTATTTTCACAACCGGTCGGCGTCATTGGCCATTGCCAGGTCCAACAGCTTCAGCAGACGCTTGACCTGTTTCGCGCAAGATCTGACTTGGTTGCACAGGCCATCAAGGCCGACGGCTAGGCACTTATGCCTACGGCCGAAATCTTTCCCTATTAGATAGCATGTGCTAGCAAATAGCCACCACGGGTTCGCAAAAACATAGAGTTTGGCATCTTCCCTACAAAAGATGCTCGATCTTTTGAGTGATAATGAAAATGCAGAAAACCTATCAGGGGCCTGGTGGCTATTTCAAATTCAAGGATGATCTTTTCCGATTGGTTATATCCTGCCTGCTCGGCTTGTTTTTGACGATATGGAGCTCTTCTCTCTCTGCGCAGCAGACCGAAGTTGCGATTGATCCTGCATTTGCTGAACAGGTCAATCAACTCACTGACAATTTCGAAGCGATGCATGTTTCCTTTGTCCAGGGTCAGGAGAAGATCACCGAAATTGAAGACAAAATCGCAAAACTAAAAGCCAATGAAGCGCTGATGGGCGATCCCAGAGTGCGGAGCGCCTTACAAAAATTGGAGAAGGCGGGCCTGTCCAGCAAACTGGCGAATTCAAAAACCATACTGGCCGGATTTGAGAAGGGAGCCAAGAATATTGCCAGCGGTGCCGGAGATGCCATCGAAAAATACGAGAAAATCAAGGGATATTATGATCGCTGGAATCCCAATAGCGACAGTCCGACCCGGCCTCTGGAATTGATCGGAAACAGCCTCGAGGAACTGCAGTCGATCATTTACACTCTCGACCCGACGCCAGATAATTTGCTCACTAAACCGCTTGGGGAATTTATCGGATTTTATAAGGATTCAACCCAGGCATTTGTCGGCGCATTGAACCGGACACAGACAGCGATCAACAATCGCCGCCAAAATTGTATCGGACAGGGATGCGGTCTGGGATCGATCAGCGGCAGCAAGGATGCCGATTTCATCGCATTGGGCACCGGCGACACGATCCGGCTGGTCCGCAACATTCGTCCCGCCTTAGGCCCTGTTGGGGAATTGTGGAGCACCGGTGGCGGGACCATTTACATGTATCAGACAAGCACCAGCGGTATGTCGGGGTTCGAGGTCGTTACCCGCACAACCGGGCAATGGTTTACAATGAAATGCAGCCTCGGCCAGTTTAACCAGATATATCAGGGAATGCGGCTTGCTTATGGCGAAATCGCCGCAGTACCGACTCTGATTAGCCGCTGTAACCAGGATTTCTCGGCCTATGCAAAGGCCTCCAAACGCGCGGAGGACTATTGGGATTTGCTCAATCCGTCGCGCGACGATCAATTTTGTACAAACAAACGTTTCAGCCGAAGCGGATTTCCCGGTGAACCGAAATCTGTTCTCGAAAAAGCCAATAATGATCGGGCGCAATTCATTGCGATGTACACCTACAAGCCAAATATGCGCCAGTCGGTGGATCAGCTGATACCTGCGCTTTCTGGATCAATTTTTGTCGAAGGGAAAATTGATCCCGCTGGCGATACGGACGTTTCCAGCGGCAACATCGCAATCACTTTGCTGGGAAGATCCGGCAGCGCCTCGATGGGCGCAGATCGCAGGTTCGAAATCGACCTTCCTGTCAAAGCCGACGCGGAACGTCGTATCGGCAGACTTTTGTTCACCGCGCCCGGTTTCAGTGATTATGAAACGGACATTGCTGTCGACGGCGCCTGTGCCGATCTTGGTACGATCAGCGTCGTTCTCAACCCCGACAACGCGGTAGATTATTCACAGCATGAAAATGCACTGCGCGAAATGCGGGCACTTGTCAGACAAGCAGAAGCGCTCCGCCAACAGGGGTTATCGGCGATCTCCAATGTTGAGAATGAGATGGCTATTCTCGATGCAGAAATTGCCGGGCTGAAAACTTCTGTTGACGGGTTGGCCGCGGCGAATGGGGTGCCTGAAATTGGGGCCAGCGGTCTGGCAGCAGTCAATCAGTTGAAACTTCTTGAGCGCCAGGCCTTTGCCATTGCGCAGCGCATGGCGGATATCCGGGGCACGATCAGGCAAAAAAGGGCTGTCATTTGCGACGCCTTTGAACGCATCGAAACGGCTTTTGATATCCAGTCCGTCGATGCAATCTACAGCGAAGTGCCGGTTGCCAAAAATTCGGTTGATGGTTTGATGGCAGAATATCGAAGCCTTCTTGCCCAGCTAGAGCAGTTAAAACAGCAGGCACTGAATGTTCACAGTGGCAGCGGATTGGCTCCAGAAAGCGGCGCACAAAATGGCGGCTACGATGATCTGGAAGCGCAAATTGATCAGGCCGGGGTCCAGATCTTGCGCGTGGAAGAGCAAATCGCGGCGGTACAGGCGATCAATAGCCAACTGGCCGGATTGACGAGTCAGGGTCAGGGAGTATTGGCAATGATAGCGTCGCTGGACCGCGCTCCCTATGGCGAGAAAGGCGATGATCTGCTGGTAGCCATACGAGCGCACTTTGGCCAGATCGATGCCTATCGAGATGAGCTGCTCGCCAGTAGCAGATCGTTGGATGGCCTTACCGACACCAGAAAAAATGGGCTTTCTGCCATTCGCCAAAATCTGGCCAGCGTCCAACAAAATTCCGGCGCAAGCGCGACAGCAACAACAGACAGCAGCGCCCAATCTAAAAAGGACATTGCTCTCAATTCCTTCAACGCGAGCCATGATACGGCCCTGATCTACACGGATGCCATCGAGTCTTCGGCCAATAACGCTCGCTATTGCAATGATTCAGCACTCGCAATGTACAATCATCGCCATGATCTGGACCAATTGGCCAGCAGAACACAAAACCCTGCGAAGACGGAAGACGAGGCTCCTGCCGCCGTTTCTCAGGCAGAGCCAACGGACAATCCGGAGCGTCCAACCGACGTTGCCGAAACCGGGCCACCCCCTGCTCCGGCGGAGCCTCCCAAAGAGCAAGCTTCGGCGGTCGTGGCCGAAAATGATCCCGAAGCAAGCGACCCGTGCCGCTCTAAAAAGGTTCTTGGCCTGTTTGGAAAAGCAAGCCGGGCACTGGACAGAGAGAATATCGGCGGTTGGAAAAAGGCAGCCCAAAAAATTGTTTCTTCCGGATGCCAGAATGATCGGCTGGAGGCCAGTATCGCGCGGGCCGATGCTATTGTTGATCAGAAGAACCGGGAACGCGAATCCGCCGAACGTATCGCCGCCGTCGAAGATCGTATGCCGGAACCAGCAACAAAATCGCGCGGTCGCGGATTTGGCGATTTTCTGGGAGCGATAGGAACGGTTCTTGGCGCTGTAAATTCGGGACGCGGCCGATCATCCGGTACAGGCAATGTTGAAGGAGTTTTGGGATCAATTTTCGGCGGGGGAAACGCTGAGCGCCCGGCGACATCTCAAAATATTCCACAAGCCCCGCGTTCAGCGCCAACAGGCGGGACCAGCGGATCATATGATCGCGGCAGCACCAGCGGTGGTCTAGGGGCGTTGGGCAACGCCGGTGTAGTACCCAAGCGCGAGGGCCTCGGCGCTGTTTCAGGAAGTGGGAGTGGCAGTCGAGCCAGCAGCTATGCCTGCACAGTTCTTCAGTCCAAGATTACCGGAGTTGCGGATCATATCAATCGGGCAGCCGCCGCCCGGAATATTGACAAGTTGAGAGAGCTGACCAAGGAGCGAGATCAGTTATTTGACCAGGTGTGCCGCGCCAATTGTGGCTATCCGCTTGCCGCTTATTGTACCAAAAAAATAAGGTGATCCAGACAGACTGTGCGTGTTGTCGCCGCTAAAGGGATCAAAGCCAAAACGCTCCGTCGAACCAAAATGAAGTGCCCCTCCCCATTTGCATGACCAAATATGACAGGGCCAAGGACCCACCACAAAAACTTGCCCGGTTCGATCATATCCGCCAAAAGGCTCCGCAATCCCATATTGCCAGTTTTCGGAGCATGCATGACCACGACCATCAAAACCGCCGACCTGATCGAGAGCGTCGCCGACGCCCTGCAGTTCATTTCCTATTATCATCCGATGGATTATATCCGCGCCTTGGGCAAAGCCTATGAAGCGGAGAAATCGCCGGCGGCCAAAGACGCGATCGCCCAGATCCTGACCAACAGCCGGATGTGCGCCGAAGGGCATCGTCCGATTTGTCAGGATACCGGTATCGTCAATGTCTTCGTCAAATGGGGCATGGACTGCCGGCTCGACGACACGTCGCAGTCTATGCAGGAAATTGTCGATGAGGGCGTGCGCCGCGCCTATCTCCATCCCGAGAACAAGCTGCGCGCCTCGATTCTGACCGACCCTGCCTTTACCCGGCGCAATACCAAGGACAATACGCCATCGGTGCTGCATGTCGAGATGGTGCCGGGCGACAAGGTGTCGGTCGATGTCGCGGCGAAAGGCGGCGGCAGCGAGAACAAGTCCAAGTTCAAGATGATGAACCCAAGCGACAATATTGTCGACTGGGTACTGGAAATGATTCCCCAGATGGGCGCCGGCTGGTGCCCGCCAGGGATGCTCGGCATCGGCATTGGCGGCACTGCGGAACGCTGCGTGCTGCTCGCCAAGCAATCGCTGATGGATCCGATCGACATGGGGCAGCTGAAGGAACGCGGGCCGCAGAATGATATTGAGGAACTGCGGATCGAAATTTTCGACAAGGTCAATGCGCTAGGCATTGGTGCGCAAGGCCTGGGCGGGCTTTCGACGATTCTCGACGTCAAGATCAACGACTGGCCCTGCCACGCGGCTGGCAAGCCGGTGGCGATGATCCCCAATTGCGCTGCGACGCGCCACGCCCATTTCACGCTGGACGGCAGCGGTCCGGCCTATTTAGAGCCACCGAAGCTGGACGAATGGCCGGACGTCAACTGGACGCCGTCATCGGAAGCGAAGCGCGTGCATCTTGATCAGCTGGATGCGGCGGAAGTGGCGACCTGGAAACATGGCGACCGGCTGCTGCTCAACGGCAAGATGCTGACCGGCCGTGATGCGGCGCACAAGAAGATCAAGGATATGCTGGATGCCGGCGAGCAGCTGCCGGTCGAGTTCAAGGGCCGGGTGATCTATTATGTCGGGCCGGTCGATCCGGTCGGCGAGGAAGTGGTGGGGCCTGCTGGTCCGACCACCGCGACGCGGATGGACAAGTTCACCGACATGATGCTCGAACAGGGGCTGCTGGCGATGGTCGGCAAGGCCGAGCGCGGACTGGATACGGTCGGTTCGATCAAGAAACACAAGAGCGCCTATCTGATGGCAGTCGGCGGCAGCGCCTATCTGGTGTCGCGGGCGATCAAGGGATCGAAGGTTGTCGGCTTTGAAGAGCTTGGCATGGAAGCGATCTACGAATTCGAGGTGCAGGACATGCCGGTGACGGTAGCGGTCGATGCCGAGGGGCAGAGCGTGCACCATCTGGCACCGCTGGTCTGGCAGGAGAAGATCCGCAAGGAGGGGCTGCTCGAGCAAGCATAATCCAGATCAATGCATCCTTTTCGCGGGTCATCTATTGATAAGCGACTCCGCTATGGAGCGTGCCTGTAAAGGAATTGCATATGTTCACGCAGCTCAATCCGCCGATTCCGCTCACCGTCACAGACAAGGGTGACGGGATGGCCTTTGCCGTGATCGATTATGGCGCGGAGCATAATCTGCTCTGGGTCACGGCGATCGATGCCACAGGCGAAATATGGTGTGCCCCCAACCCCAAAGTGCGGATGCAGACCAACTGGAGCCTCGGTCGTTTGATGCCGGATGGCACCAAGGCTGACCCGCAAGGAACGCCGGAGTTGAAAGCAATCTAGACTTGTGCTTCTGATGCATCAGGGGGGACAGTTGATGAAGCAAAAACGCCTTTTGGGACGGATGTTGATTGGGCAGAAGCCGGACGGGAACGGGCCTCAATCCATGGCGATGTATCGCCGAGGTCATGCTGACCCCGTTGCCGTTTCCGATATTTCGGCAGGCTGAAATGGCCCGCAGAATCAATCTCTATTCTCCCTACGCACCCATCCCGCTGGCGCGCATCCTGGAAAAGGAAATGGACCGCGAGTGGACGCAGAAGGAAAAGAATAAAGGCCGCGTGATGGGTGCCGGCACCGAGGAAAAAATCACCCTGCGTTTTGTCCGCTATAATATCCGCAATGATTTTTCTACCTGCCTGACCGGCAAAATGGTGCCGGAGCGCGGCGGCACGATGATCAAGGCGCGCCTGGGACGCGCTCGCAGTCTGAAGGTCTTCATGACGATCTGGTTCGGTTTCCTGATTTTTTTCATGCTGGTCAGCACCGTGCTGGTCGGCAGCCAGAATGTGGGTATGAGCTTCAAGTTGCCGTTTTTCGGGATTCCGTTGCTGATGATGCTGGCGGGTGTCGCGATGGTGAAATTTGGCGGCAAGGATGCTGCCGAACATGAGGAGAAGATTCTCGCGTTTCTGGCGGACAAGGCAAAGGCACAGAAGGAGCGGTCGCTCGGCTGACCAGTGCAACGACTGACTGCGACGGGCCCCCTTCCCTGCATCACCAAAGCTCCATTTTTATGCGCCGGATCATGGTCACCGCTTCGTCGCCCATGGTCCAGGTAATATTCCTGTCGGCCAATGACAATGCTTGCAAATGGGCTTATGTTGAAGCCATGTATATTGTGATCATTTTCCTTTGCGGCATCTGCAATTTCGCGATGCACAAGGCCATGCTCGAGAGCAACCATCCGATCATCGCTGAAGCCCGCGGCAGCTTCCGCAGGCTGCTGGGCCCCTATGGCAGCTATATTCTGGAGTTCGTCATGCTGGTTGCGGCGATGATCTTCGCCAATATGGGCATGCTGACGGCGGTGATTTTCTACTTCATCTACACGCTCGCCAATTGCGCGGCGGCCTGGGTTCTTTTTTCAAACAAACATTAAAATAGAATGGCTTAGGGACGCCATCCCCCAAGCCGTTCATCCGACTACGAATGTAGTTTGTCGAAAGCCGGTATCGGCTGCAACCATTGAGGCATAGCAGCGCCTCATCGAAAACGGATGGATGAGGGAAAATATCTTGTACAACAGAGCCAGCGCCCTGACCGCTGCGATCACGACTGCGACGATCGCTACGACCCTGTCCCCGATGCCGGCCTTTGCGCAGGATCAAACGGTCGCCCAGTCCTCTTTGCAGCCACGGGTCGAAAACGGCCGCCAGATTTATGATGCAGAGCAATTTGCACGTTTCAACCCGCGCACCGCGCTCGACATGGTTGGTCAGGTCCCGGGCTTCACCATCGACACCGGCGACAGCAACGAACGCGGCCTGGGTCAGGCCGACGAAAATGTCCTGATCAATGGCGCACGCATCTCGGGCAAGAACAGTGATGCCTTCACGTTTCTGGGACGCATTTCGGCGGCCAATGTGGTCCGTATCGAAATCGTCGACGGCGCGACGCTGAGCATTTCAGGGCTTTCGGGCCAGGTCCTTAACCTCGTCACCAACGCGAGCGACGCGGGCGGGATCAGCGGCAATTTCAAATGGCGACCGCAGTGGCGCCGGGCCGGCAACAACTGGCTTGCTGGCGAAGCCTCGATCAGCGGCAAGCTGGGCAAAGGCGATTTCACGCTGTCGCTCGAGAATGATGCTGCACGGAACGGCGTCGAAGGCCCCGAACGGATCACCGACCGTTTCGGCGCCTTGCTGTTCGAGCGCGACGAGATCGCCCGTTACCGGCAGGATCAGCCAAAGCTGAGCGGCTCCTATAGCCGCACCAGCAAAGGCGGCTCCGTTTTCAATGCCAACGCGGCCTATCAACTATACCGAAAACGGGAAACCGTGGCTACGGATCGCACACAGGCCGGCCAGCAGGATATCTTCGAATTTTATTCCAGCCGGGAAAAGGAATGGAATGCCGAATTCAGCGCGGATTATGAGTTTGACCTTGGCACTGGCCGGTTAAAGCTGATCGGCTTGCAGCGGTTTGAACATAGTCCGGTCAGCGACTTTTTCGGCCAGACATTTTCTGACGGCATAACGCCCAGCAACGGCAGCCAGTTCGACCGGATCACCGACGAAGGGGAATCAATTCTGCGCGCCGAATATGGCTGGAAGACGGCCGGCGGGACCGACTGGGGCATCAGCGTTGAAGGGGCCTATAATTTTCTCGATAACGAGGCCGCTCTGTCCGTTCTGGATCCCCAGGGAATATTTCAGCCTGTTGCCCTCACCAATGCCAACAGCAAGGTCACCGAATATCGCGGCGAACTGATCACCTCTTATGGCCGGCCGCTGTCGGACGATCTGACGCTGCAGGCCACATTGGGCGGCGAATATAGCAAAATAAGCCAGACGGGCGCTAGAGGCGAAAGCCGGTCTTTCGTAAGGCCGAAGGGATCGGTCTCGCTGGCCTGGAGACCGCAGCCGGATCTCGACCTCAGCGTGAAAGTCGAGCGGTCGGTCGGCCAGCTTGATTTCTTTGATTTTGTGGAATCGGTCGACGTCTCCCAGAATAACGGCAATGCCGGCAACCCTGGTCTGGTGCCGCCGCAAAGCTGGCGAGCGGAACTGGAGGCGACACAAAAACTGGGGCCATGGGGGTCGATGACGGTCAATATCTATGGCGAGAAATTCAGCGATATTGTGGACTCCATCCCAATAACCGCGACGACCGAGGCGCGCGGCAATCTGGACAGCGCGACCAGCTACGGCGTCGAGCTGGTTTCGAGCCTGTTGTTCGATCCGATCGGCTGGCGCGGCGCGAAGCTCGATTTTTCAGGAGAGGTCCGCAAAAGCTCACTGCGCGACCCGCTGACCGGGATCTTCAGAAGGATCAACGACGACAAGATTTTCACCTACGAAGTGACCTTGCGCCATGATATCCCGAACAGCAACTGGGCCTGGGGCGCGGGTGCCGAGGATTTCCGCTATTCGAAAACGCTGCGGCTGGACCAGACCACCAAATTTCGTACCGGCGCGCCCTATACCTGGGCCTTTGTCGAGCACAAGGATGTGTTCGGGCTGACGGTGAAGGCAGAGCTCGGCAATCTGCTGGGCCGCAGCGAGAATTTCACCCGCGTCGCCTATGGCACTCTCCTTGGCCAGCCGGGCGATCTCGACCCTCCCTTCATCAGGGGGCGTCGCAATGGACCGCTGGGCTTTGTCGAGGATCGCAGCCGGGAATTTGGGCTGATTTACCGGCTCACCGTCAGCGGCAGTTTTTGAGGCATCGGGTCAGAGAATCCGCAGCCGCATAGACTTTTACCCCCGGCATCCCTACATCCACAGCCATGCCACCTGATTATGCTACCGAGGGTCAGATCGATCCTCCGATGATCCCCACGCTCAAGCGCTTTCTGCCCTATCTCTGGCCCAAGGGTGAGCCGAACCTGCGGCTGCGCATTGTCATCGCCGGATTGCTGGTGCTGTGTGCCAAGGCGGCGATTCTGACGATGCCGTTCCTTTACAAGGCGGTGATCGACCGGATGTCCAATGACTCGCTGGGCACCGAATTGACGGTTTTGCTCGCGCTGGTCATGGCTTATGGCGTGGCGCGGTTCGGACAGGTGCTGTTCGACAATATGCGCAATATCGTCTTCGAAAAGGTTGGCCAGCAGGCGGCGCGGAGGCTCGCGACCAATGTCTTCACCCATTTGCACAGCCTGTCGCTGCGATTCCATCTCGGGCGTCGCACCGGCGAGGTCACCAAGGTAATCGAGCGCGGCACCAAGAGTATCGACGTGATGCTCTATTTCCTGCTGTTCAATATTGCACCGACCGTCGTCGAGCTGACCGCCGTTCTGGTGATCTTCCAGATCAAGTTCGGTTTTGGCTTGGTCGCCGCGACATCGGCGATGGTTGCGATCTATATCCTGTTCACCCGCAAGGTGACCGACTGGCGCAACGCGCTGCGCGCGCGGATGAACGATATGGATACGCGGGTGATCGGCCGGTCGGTCGACGCGCTGCTGAACTATGAGACGGTCAAATATTTTACCGCTGAACGGCGCGAAAGCGAGCGCTATGACCAGGCGATGCGGGACTGGGCGCAGGCTGCGGTCAAATCGGAAAATTCGCTCGGCCTGCTCAATATCGGCCAGTCGATCATCACCAACCTGACGATGATCGGGGCGATGGCGTTCAGCGTCTATGGCTGGAAACAGGGCGACCTGACGGTCGGCGATCTGGTGCTGGTCAACGCGCTGCTGATGCAGCTGTTCCGGCCGCTCGACATGCTCGGCATGGTCTATCGCACGATCCGCCAGGGACTGGTCGACATGGACGCGATGTTCAAGCTGATCGACACCAAGCAGGAAGTGGTCGACAAGCCGGGCGCGCAACCGCTGCAGGTGTCGGACGGCACCGTGCGCTTTGAAAATGTCGTCTTCAACTATGACGATGACCGCCGGATCCTGCATGGGCTGGACTTCGAGGTGCCGCCCGACGGGACGCTGGCGATTGTCGGGCCATCCGGGGCCGGCAAGTCGACAATCGCGCGGCTGTTGTTCCGCTTCTACGATCCGCAGGCGGGCCGCATATTGATCGACGGTCAGGACATATCGGAAGTCACCCAGCACAGTCTGCGCGGGGCGATCGGCATCGTGCCGCAGGACAGCGTGCTGTTCAACGACACGATCGGCTATAATATCGGTTATGGCCGCGAGGGCGCGACCCAGGCGGAGATTGAGGAAGCCGCGCGCGGCGCGGCGCTCGACGGCTTTATCGCCAAGCTGCCCGATGGTTATGACACGCAGGTTGGCGAGCGCGGGCTGAAATTGTCCGGTGGCGAGAAGCAGCGCGTGGCGATTGCCCGGACGCTGCTGAAAAATCCGCCCATCCTGATTCTGGACGAAGCGACCTCTGCGCTGGACAGCCGGACCGAGGATGAAATTCAGGCGACGCTGGCCAAGATATCGGAGCGGCGCACGACCTTGATCATCGCGCACCGGCTTTCGACGATCACCCATGCCGACGAGATCATCGTGCTGAGCGAGGGCCGGATAGCGGAGCGCGGCAGCCATCGGCAATTGCTGGTCAAGCGCGGGCTCTATTCGGACATGTGGAAGCGACAGGCGGAAGATCAGCGCGAGGTCGTATGACCCTGACGCTGATACCAATTTCGGTCATTGCCGTTTTTGCGGTTTCGTCGGCTGCCATGTCTGGCTAGGGAAAGAGGTATGACTGAAGCCCTTCTTCCCCTGCTCAAATCAACCTTCGGCTTCAGCCAGTTTCGCGGCATGCAGGATGCGGTGCTGCAGCGAGTGATGGCCGGGCAGAACACACTGGCGGTGATGCCGACCGGCTCCGGCAAGTCACTCTGCTACCAGCTCCCTGCCCTCGCCAACAAGGGCACGACGATCGTGATCTCGCCGCTGATCGCGCTGATGCACGACCAGTTGCGCAGCGCCGAGGCCGTCGGTATCCGCGCCGCCACCCTCACCTCTGCCGATGACAATCGCGCCGAGACCATCGCCCGATTGAAGGCTGGCGAGCTGGACCTGCTCTATGCTGCGCCGGAACGCGCGTCGCAGCCGCATTTCCGCGAATTGCTGGAACAGGCCGATATTTCGCTGTTCGCCATCGATGAAGCGCATTGCGTGTCCGAATGGGGGCATGATTTCCGGCCGGATTATCGCTTGCTCCGTCCGCTGCTCGATCATTTCGGGTCCGTACCGCGACTGGCGCTTACTGCTACCGCAGATGCCCACACGCGTGAGGACATATTGGTGCAGTTGGGGATCGAGCAAAACGGGCTGATCCTCGCTGGGTTTGATCGCCCCAATATCCGCTACAGCATCAGCCCGCGCTCGGGGCTTACCCGGCAGATCGGCGATCTGGTTGCGCGGACGCCAGGACCGGGCATCGTCTATGCCCAGACCCGGGCCGCGACCGAGAAAATGGCCAGTCAGATTGCCAGTACCGGACGCAGCGCGCGCGCCTATCATGCCGGCCTGCCGCCGGAAGTGCGACAGCAGAACCAGCATGATTTTGTCGCCTCCGAGGATATGGTGATGGTCGCGACCATCGCTTTCGGCATGGGCATCGACAAGCCGGATGTGCGCTTTGTCGCCCATGCCGGACTGCCCAAGTCGATCGAGGCCTATTATCAGGAAACCGGGCGCGCGGGGCGGGATGGCGATCCGGCCGAGGCGCATATGTTCTGGGGCGCGGAAGATTTTGCCAAGGCGCGGCAGCGGCTGGGCGAGGTCGATCAGAGCCGACTGGACGGTGAGCGGACCAGACTTGCGGCCCTCGGCGGGCTGGTCGAGACCGCTGGATGCCGCCGCGCGGTATTGCTGCGGCATTTTGGCGAGAACCCGCCAGAGACATGCGGCAATTGCGACAATTGCCTGAATGCACCGGAAACCCGCAATGTCACCGAACTGGCGCGGAAATTCCTGTCCGCTGTCTATCGCACCGGCCAGAGTTTCGGGGTGACCCATCTTGAAGCGGTGCTGACCGGGCGACAGGAGGAGAAAATCCTTTCGCGCGGTCATGACAAGCTTTCGGTGTTCGATATTGTCGGCGAAGAGGAAGCGCCGCTGATCAAAGCGGTATCCCGCTCGCTGTTGCTGCGCGATGCGCTGCGCAACACCGATCACGGTGGCCTGATGTTCGGGCCGGAAGCGCGCAAGATCCTCAAGGGTGAGCAGGAAATCGCGATTGTCGAACCACCGAAACGGCAGTCGCGCAAGCGGCGCGGCGACAGCGCTTCGCTCAACCCGTTTGGCGACCCGCTGTTCGAAGCGCTGCGCAAGAAGCGCATGGAACTGGCGAAAGAGCTCGGCGTCCCGCCTTATGTGATCTTTCATGATAGCGTGCTGCGTGATATGACCGGTTTAAAGCCCAATAGTCTGGCAGCGCTCGGCGAACTTCCTGGGGTCGGCGCAACGAAGCTGGAGAAACATGGCGACGCCTTTCTCGCCGTCATCCGCGAGGTGACCGAAGCAGAGCAGATGAATATATGAATTATAAATTGGCACTATTGTCGATCGCCTTGACCGGCTGCGATGTTGCCACTGCGACCAATATCAATGTTCCCACAGAGGAGACCCAGAACATGTTCCGGAAAATCAACGACAAGATCAGCGTTTCGCCGCAAATCAGCCTGGACGATGTGACCGCTGCCAAAGCCGAGGGGGTCACCCTGATCATCAACAACCGCCCCAATGGCGAAGACCCGTCGGCACCACAGAGCGCGGACATCGAAGCGGCGGCGCACGAGGCGGGGATGAAATATATCGCGATCCCGATTACCCACAGCGGCTTTTCCGGACCGCAGGTCGATGCGATGATCGCGGCGCTGGCCGATGGCGACAAGACGCTCGCCTATTGCCGCTCCGGCACGCGATCCACCCTGCTCTGGTCGCTGGCACAGGCGAAACAGGGCGTTGATCCCGACGAGATTTCCCGGCTGGCAGGCAACGCCGGTTATGACATCACGCCGGTCCGCGCGATGGTCGATGCACTGGCTGCGGGAAACTGATCAGACTATCTGGACAGCCACTTACATTCGTGTAAATAGTGTGCCGTTATGGAAAGTCTGCCATCCCCGACCGACTGGGCGGTCCCGATGTTCATCATCACTGTCGCCATGGAATGGTGGTGGAGCCGCAAGAATACCAAAATTCGCTACGAAACACGCGATGCGCTGACCTCGCTGGCGCTGGGCACCGGCAGCGTGGTTGCGGGCATCCTGACCGGCGGAATGGTGCTGGCGCTGAGTCTTTGGGTCTATCAATATCGGATCTTTGATTTCGAGATCAGCTGGGCCAATGGTCTTTGGCTGGTGCCGCTGGCCTTTGTGCTGGATGATCTGGCTTATTACTGGTTTCACCGCACGGCCCACCGGGTCCGCTGGTTCTGGGCGGCGCATGTCATCCACCACAGCAGCCAGCAATATAATCTGACCACCGCTCTGCGCCAGACCTGGACCGGATTTTTCGCGCTCAGCTTCGTCTTTCGCCTGCCGCTGTTTCTGATCGGCTTTCCGCCGGCGCTGATTTTCTTCCTCGCCGGGCTGAACCTGATCTATCAATATTGGATCCACACCGAAGCGATTAACCGGATGCCGCGCTGGTTCGAGGCAGTGATGAACACGCCGTCGCACCACCGGGTGCATCATGCCACCAATGCGCGCTATCTCGATCGCAACTACGCCGGGGTTTTCATCATCTGGGACAAGTTGTTCGGCACCTACGAGCCGGAAACCGACGCGGAGACCATACAATATGGAATCGTCAAGAATCTGACCAATCACAATCTGTTGTGGGCGGCATTTCACGAATGGATCGGCATTGCGAAAGATCTGTGGAGCGCGCCGTGGCGCTACAAAATCAATTATTTAATCAAACCGCCCGGGTGGAGCCACGACGGCTCCCGTGAAAGCAGCGAAGCCATAAAGGCACGCTGGGCAGAGCAGGAGAGAAATACATGGCAGAATTTGACATCATCGTCATCGGCGGCGGGTCCGCAGGCAGCGCAGTTGCAGGACGACTAAGCGAGGATGGCAAACGCACAGTCTGTCTGATTGAAGCGGGCGGTCGGAATAATAATTTTCTCGTCAAGACGCCGGGCATGATGCCGTTCCTGCTGAAAAATGCCAATTGGAAGTTTGATACGGTCGCGCAAAAGGGACTCAATGGCCGCATCGGTTATCAGCCGCGCGGACGCGGTCTCGGTGGCTCCAGCGCGATCAACGCAATGGTCTATATCCGGGGCAACAAATGGGATTATGACAATTGGGCAGCGATAGGCTGCGACGGCTGGTCCTATGACGATGTCCTGCCCTATTTCAAGAAATCAGAAGGCAATGAGCGCGGCGGCGACGAATATCATGGCGGCCAGGGTCCGCTATCGGTTTCCGACCAGAAATGGCCCAATCCGGGCAGCCTGGCCTTTGTCGAGGCGGCGCGCAATTTGCAGCTGCCGATACTCGATGATTTCAATGGCGAGAAGCAGGAAGGCATGGGCATTTATCAGGTGACCCAGAAAGACGGCGAACGCTGGTCCGCCGCCCGCGCCTATGTAGAACCGGCGCGGTCGCGCCCCAATCTGACGATCAAGACGAAATCTCTGGTCGAGAAGCTGATCGTCAAGGACGGCCGGGTGACCGGAGTGCAGATCAAGCAGGGCTTCGGACGCGAGACGATTGCCGCGCGCGGCGCCGTGGTCCTGTCCGCCGGAGCCTTTGGTACACCGCATATTCTGCAGCTGTCCGGCATCGGCCCGGCGGCGCATCTGAAGGACCAGGGCGTTGATGTGGTGCTCGACAAACCAGAGGTCGGTGCCAACCTTAAGGACCATATCGATTTTGTGTCCGGCTATCAGACGGAGTCCAAAGAGCTGATCGGAGATTCGCTGGAAGGCACGGTGCGGATGGCCAAGGCGATCCTTCAGCACCGGATCAAGCGGACCGGGATCATGACCACGCCTTATGCCGAAGCCGGCGGCTTCTGGAGCAGCAGCCCCGACGTCCCTGCCCCCGACATTCAATATCATTTTGTTCCCGCGATGCTGGAGGATCATGGCCGGGAAGCGGTCAAGGGCCACGGCTTCAGCTGCCACGCCTGCGTGCTGCGGCCACACAGCAAGGGTACGGTGCGGCTGAACAATAGCGATCCGCAGGCTGCGCCGGCGATCGACCCGAATTTTCTTGACGATGACCGGGACATCGCGACCCTGCGCAAGGGCATCCGTCATATGAAACGGATCCTGGAGACGCCGCCGCTAACCCAATATGCGCCCACGGACCGCCATCCGATCAATATCGATGATGATGTCGAGCTGGATGCGCTGATCCGCAGCCGCGCCGATACCGTCTATCATCCGGTCGGCACCTGCCGGATGGGTGGCGACGATGCAGCGGTTGTCGACCCCCGGCTGAAATTCCGGGGGCTGGAAGGGCTCTATATTGCCGATGCGTCGATCATGCCGGAAATCATCAGCGGCAATACCAATGCACCGAGCATCATGATCGGTGAACGCGCCGCAGAATTTATCAAGGCTGATCTGGCTGGTTGATCATGCTCACTGGCGATGGGCCGGACCGCCTATAATCGCTGGATCGAGACAGAAATCAGAATCATCGCCACGGTGAGCAGCGCGAGAACCGTTGACACCAGCGCCACATATGATGGCGGGAGATATTCCCTGCGCACCCCGATTGCGCCGCCGGTCAATGGCAGTTTTCGCGCGACCAGCGACAGGGCGACGGCGACGGACAGTGTCACCAGCAGCCCGATCAGGTTCCACCACATCCAGAACAGACCTGGCTGGAACTGCCAGAAATAGAGATTGAGCAGCAGACCCGCCATGAATCCGATATTGGTGCTCAGCACGGTCCGGCGTTTCCACAATATCGCGATCAGAAAAACGCCGAGAACCGGACCATAGAGAGCGGACCCTACTTTGTTGATCGCTTCGATGACGGTCGCCGAGATATCGCCGGAATAGACCGAAAAGACGAGGATGATGCCGCCCCACAACAAGGCCAGGAAACGGGCGACAAAAACCTCCAGTTTGGGGTTGGAGGCGCTAAAACCAAAGCTCCGCAAATCCTCCATCGAAACCGCGGACAGCGAATTTACCGCCGAACTGAGTGTCGACATCGCGGCGGACATGATCGCGACCAGCAACAGGCCGATGATGCCGTTGGGCAGATATTCCACTATGAAGAAGGGCATCAGATAGTCCGGGCTATCCGAAGGAACCAGCGCCAGAAACGCGCTGTTCTGCGAGGCGATTACGCCGATCGCCAACCCCGTTACGCAATAGAGCAGCGTGACCGGAAACCGCAACAGGGCGTTGGCCATCAGCAATTTGCGGATGTCGCTCAGGCTCTTGGCCGACAGCGACCGCTGGGCCTGTGTCTGGTCACAGGCATAATAAGAGACATAGAGAACAAATCCGCCGAACAGCATGGGCAAGAGAGCAAATTCGTCGGTGACGAGTCCTGCGTAGCTCCAATCGACCACCTGCAATCGGGCCGGATCGACACTGGACCAGAATGTTTCAAAGCCGCCGATGAAGGAAATGGCGTAGATCAGACAGATCAGCAGACCGAAGACAATCAGCACCATCTGAATCGCATCGGCATAGACCACGGCCTTCATTCCGCCGAGGAACGAATAGAGGATGGTGATGATGCTGATCGCCAGAATCGAGTGCAGAAAGGGAATGCCGAGCACAGCCTCGATAATCAGGCCTGTCGCATAGACCATGATGCCGGTGCCAAAGGCCCGCACGATCTGAAAGGAAAAACTGATGATGAACCGGGTGGAACGGCCAATCCGCTGCTCCAGAAAATCGAAGATGCTGATCACGCCCGACCGATAGAGCGGCGGCATGATCACGAACATAACCAGCAACATCGCCAGCGGCAGTGCGAATTCGAAGGTCAGCCATTTCAGCCCGCCGCCTTCGCGTAGGCCGACAAAGGCAGGTGCGGAGATAAAGCTGATCGCGGACAGCTGGGTCGCCATGGTCGAAAGCGCCAGGGGAAACCAGCCGATCGCCTTGTTGCCTAAAAAATAATCACCTTCACTGCCCTGCTTGCTGAGAAACATGCCGAAAGCGAGCATTGCTGCGAGATAGGCGAGGATTACAAAATAATCGAAGCTGTTCATGCTTTCAAATTATATCCCGTGGTGATCCATTGCCAAAAAAAAGGCCGGGATGCTTTCACATCACCGGCCGTAAAGTCTGTTGTTCGCAGGAGGAACAAGGTGAGGCGCCGACCGGATTTTGGGAGGAGACGGTCGGCGCCAAACTGATTAACCTTTGGCAAACTCCGGATAGGCTTCGACGCCCACTTCCGCGATATCCATGCCGACCATTTCCTGTTCTTCGGTCGGGCGGATGCCAATGGTGAATTTGAGTGCAAACCAGACGATCGAGCTGGTCACCAGCACGAAGACGCCTGTGGCTACAACACCGGTAAGCTGTGCGATAAATGGCACTTCGGCGTTGGAAAATGGAACGATCAGCGTGCCCCAGATACCGGCCAACAGGTGAACCGGAATGGCACCGACCACATCGTCGATCTTCAGCTTGTCAAGCATCGGTACGGCGAAGACAACGATCGCACCACCGATACCACCGACCAGCAAGGCCTGCGGTACGGAAGGAGCCAAAGGTTCAGCGGTGATCGAAACCAGACCAGCCAGTGCACCGTTGAGCGCCATGGTTACGTCGATCTTCTTGTACAGCACCTGGGTCAGGATGATCGCAACAACCACACCGGCAGCAGCGGCCATGTTGGTGTTTACGAAGATCTTGGACACATCGCTGACGTCGGTGATCGTGCCCATTGCAAGCTGCGAAGCACCATTGAAACCGAACCAGCCGAGCCAAAGGATGAACGTACCCAGAGTCGCCAGAGGAATGCTGGAACCCGGCATGACGTTCATCTTGCCATCGACATAGCGTCCCAGACGAGGACCGACGATCAAGGCACCAGCCAGAGCCGCCCAGCCACCGGTCGAGTGGACCAGCGTGGAGCCGGCGAAATCACTGAAGCCCATGGCGTCGAGCCAGCCAGCACCCCATTCCCAGCTGACGACGACGGGATAAATGAACCCGGTCAGCACGAAAACAAAGATAAAGAATGGAATGACCTTGACGCGTTCGGCAACCGTGCCGGACACAATCGACGCGGTGGTTGCGCAGAAGACCATCTGGAAGAACCAGTCAGAAGCAACCGAATAGCCGGTTTCAACATCGGCTTCACCAACGCCCTGCATGGCATAAGGGAAATCAGCGATACCAAAATAGCCGCCTTCAAAACCCGGATAGGCGATCGAGTAACCGATGACCCAGAACATGATGCCGGCGATCGAATACAGGCCGATATTCTTCAGGCACTGCATCGACACGTTTTTCGACCGGACCAGACCGGCTTCCAGCATGGCAAAGCCAGCGGCCATCCACATGACCAGAAAGCCGCCGATCAGGAACAACAACGTGTTGAGGATATATGCCGTGTTTGCGCTGGGATCGACCACTTCGGCCACTTCCTGCGCTAACGCAGGAGCAGCGGCACCCATGGCCACCAGCCCTGCTGAAATTGTTAGAAATTTTCTCATGATTATCTGTGTCCCCCGATTATATTGCTGTGTCGCCGGTTTCGCCGGTGCGAATGCGGACGGCGTCTTCGAGACCAAGGGTGAATATCTTGCCATCACCGATCGATTCCGTACCAGCCGCGGTCTGGATCGCCTCAACGGCCTGCGCTGCAACATCACTGCTGCACGCAACCTCGATCTTCAGCTTTGGCACCATATTTGTGGTATATTCTGCACCACGATAGACTTCCGTCTGGCCCTTTTGCCGACCGAAGCCCTTGACTTCGGTTACGGTCATGCCGGTCACGCCGACACCGGTCAGCGCTTCACGAACATCGTCAAGCTTGAACGGTTTGATTATGGCTATGATAAATTTCATTACGCCCCCTATAGTTGTTGCCAAGGGACACCTCGCAAAGCTCATGCCAGAATCGGAAGGCGCTGGATTCAAACGCTTTTCGTCAAATCAGGGGGCTTAAGAAAGAGTAAATTTTGTGCATTGCAGCAGAGATGCACAATTATTAGGCAGCACGCTCCGCCAGCCGCGCCAAAATTTGCGGGATGACTTTTTCCGTTTCGCGGCGGCCAATATCGATCAATTCTTCGGCGCGGGTAAAGTTCTGGATGTCGATATGACCGACAGGCGGCGACATCGCGAAGTCGGGCGGATCGAGCGCCAGCGAATAGCGGCTCAGATTGCGCAGCGACAGGCCAATCGATGCCTTAACGACCGCCAGGCTGTTCGGATCCTTGCTGCTGTTCTCGGTGATACCGGCAGCGATCGTGCGGTTGAGATAATCATCCTGCAGATTGACCGAGAGACACAGCGCCTCGGGCGCCAATTCCCGGACCGGTGATACCGGAACCGGCAAGGCGGCACCGCCGTCGACCAGAAGGCGGCCTTCATGCTGTACCGGTTTGAAAATGCCGGGCAGCGACATCGACGCACGAACCGCAGGCACGAGCTTGCCCGATTTCATCACAATCGTGTCGCCGGTGCGCAGATCGGCGGCAACCACGGCGATCGGAATCGGCAGATCCTCGAAACGAGTGGGGCCGAACTCGGTTTCCAGCTCTTTTTCGATATTGCGCGCGCCCATTACTGCGCCGCGCTTGAAATGGGGATCCATGAAGCGCAGCATATTGCGGAAATTGACGTTCCGCGCCATGTCCTCGAGATAGTCGAGCTTGCCGACGGCGTAGCTGGCACCGGTAATCGCGCCGATCGACGTGCCCGCGATCGCGGCAATTTCAAGCGGTGAATCGTCGATCGCCCGCAGCACACCAATATGGGTCCAGCCGAGCCCTGCCCCACCACCAAGCGCCAGCGACACTTTGCCAGCGCCGGTCACAAGGACACGTCCTCGGCCAATATCGCCCTGGCTTCCGTCAAATCCTCTGCCAGCACCATCACCCGCGCAGGCAGCGCGATACCGGCCCCCTCGACAATATTCACATTGCTGTCAAAACACACTGCGCCGATGCCGGCGGCTTCCAGCCGACCGCGAACGATCTCCGCTTCGACGCCATGCATATGCCGGGAAAGCTCGACCAGGCTCATGACCCACTATCCACCAAAATAGCGGTCCGTGGCGCGCGTCGGCAGGCCGTCGATGCTTTTCACCCGGTGCGACATTTTTTCCATCCAGGCGTCGGGATCGGCCTGGCGATGATATTTGACCAGCGTTTCCCGCTCAGCCTTCAATTCCATCTGCGGTACGCCCCAGCCGCAGCTGGTCTGGACGCTGTCGAGCTTGATGTCGAAAATCTGGCGCGTGCCGGGCAATATGTCGAACGGCGCGGACAGTTCATCCCAGCCCGCGTCCTGCGGCAGGACGGGTTTGCCGGTGCCATAGAGTCGCATGATCAGCGCCGGGTTGGCAAAATTGTTGAACATGATGGTGATCCGGCCATCGGCGACCAGATGCGCGTGGGTCTCGTTGCCGGAACCACCAAGGTCAAGATAGGCGACGCGGTCGGGAGCGAGGACACGGAAGGCGTCATAGCCCTTGGGCGACAGATTGATCCGGCCATCTGCGGATGCGGTGGCGACGAAGAACATCGGTTGCTTTGCGATGAAGGCGATGTGATCATCGTTCAGGGCATCAAAAAACTCCGCCATCTCTTTCCCTTCTCAATAATATGGCCCGCCCAAAACAAGCTTCCAGGTCACGGCCAGCAGCCAGTGGATCGCTATCACCGGCCAGAGGGACTGCGAAACGATCCGGATATGAGTCAATACTATGCCGAGGATGAACGTAGCAAACAGAAATGACGGTTGCAGGAAAATCGCTGACCAGGGCGGACCGAAGGTCAGCGCCTGAAACGGGTGCCAGAGCACGAACAGCCCGATCGCAAGCCAATTGCCCGCGCGCTGCGAGAAAGTGGCGAACCAAGACAGGAGAAGGCCCCGGAAAACCAGCTCCTCCAGCAACGAGGGGACGAAAAACAGAATGACGGCGGCGACGAGCGCGGATGAAAGATCGCCGACCGGATTGAAATACAGCCAGCCGCCGAGAAATCCCGACAGGGCGATGAGCGCAACCGCCGGCAGCGCGATCGCCACGGCCGCTTGCCAGCGCGCCGCATCGGGCCATATTTGCAGGGCGCGCAGCGTCTGGTTCACGGCCCGCATGGGGCCTACCAGCTGGCTCCGTCTTCAATGGCCGCCTGTTCGCCTGGCCGAAATTGTCGCCCGAGCACTTCGTTGCGATGGGGGAAGCGGCCAAATTGGGCGATCACGTCGCGATGCTCGTTGGCAAATTTTTCGTTGCGGTCCAATTTGGTGAACAGCGCCACCGATTTGTTCTGCAGGCGCATATCCTCGGCATGCATGAACGGCATGTAGAGGAAGACCCGTTGCTCCTCAGGCAGCTGCTGATCGAGTTCCAGGTCAACCGCCTGTTCCGCAATCTGCTGCGCCAGATGGTCTGTCGAATAGGCATCGGCGCTGTCGCGGAACATATTGCGCGGGAACTGGTCGAACAGGATCACCGCTGCGAGCGCAGTTTCCGGCGAGCCGAGAAAGGCGTCGGCCGTTTTCGACTTCTGCTCTTCCCAGAGTTCGAGAAAGCGCTCTTCAATCTGCTCGTCGACGGCGTCATTCTTGGCCCACCACTCGTCGGACTCAAGCTCCTCAAACCAGAAGCGGATGATTGTGGAAAAATCGGTCATTGCTGATCCGGATAGGGTCGAAACAGCTCGCTGATCGTCGACTTTAGCGGTTCAATCTGCAGCGCGGCGCGCGTGGTCGGAGAAATACGGTTGGGTCTGTCTACAAAGGCAGGTCCGAAACTAATCGCCAGTCCCAGCCGCGTGGCCATTGGACCATTTCTGAGGCGATCCGCGATCAGACTGGACAGCGCCTTTTCGTCCTTTCGGCAATCATAGGCTACAGACTTCTGGCCATATAGATCGCCGGGCATATTATTCAGTCGGGCCAGCGCGCGATCCGCTCCATCGCCATCCAGCACGCAAGCGCGCAGGGCATCGAGAAATGCATTTCCGCTTTGCCGTTCGATATCGTCCGGCTCCCCTTCAACCTTGGCGATGTATCGGCGAATCAAGGCCGAGCCTTCCTCCAACTGGTCACTCTGGATCATCCGGTAACCATTGTTGAACGCGATATTTGCCACGGGGCCGCTGACATCATCATCAGCCTTCTCGATTAGCGCATTGGACAAAGCAATCGACCGGCCGTGCAAGCCCTCATCCCACAGGCTTCGGGTAGCAGCAGTGACAATCTCAAACACCTTCGCAGTTTGATCCTTACCATCCCATTCGTCTATGGCAGCCTGACCGCCCGCTTCTATCTCATCCCAACGATCCAACGCAGCCAGCAAACCGATCTTCTCGCGACCGAATTCATTGTTTGTCTTTTCAAGAGTCGTCCAACTCATCCGGGCCGCTTCATAGCCTTGGGCGTTGCGGACTTCCAGAACCGGCCAGATCGGCTTGGCGGGTATGAACGACAGCAGACCGACAACATAATCCTCCTTCTGGAGAAAACCCGCCAGCCTTGAAGCGCGTGCTACATCCCCGCCGTCCAGCAATTCGCCAATTCCCGACAACAGGGATTCATCGCTTTTGGGGGACGGCGGCGGCACATAGAGAGGGCTGAAATAGGCCTTCACCAACGCTGTCTTGCGTTCCTTTTCTCCCGCAGCGGCCAATCCTCTCAGCGCAGAATCCAGCTCGTGAAAAGGGACTACCTGATATAAATCCGGATAATCCGAAAATACGGAAATCAGATCATCCGAGCCGGACAGTAGCAAATCGGGCTCGTCGTAACTGTGAATTCGTGCCATTGCGCGCAGAAGTCGCGGAACCCAAGCATCCGGAAAGCTTGCAAGGCATTGATCGGCCGCAACCAGCGCCCCGTCGTTGTCGCCACCGGCGGCAAGCGGAGTGATTCTCATGCAGTCGATATAGGAGCGCAAGAGGGTAGGACCTGCGGTGCGCTCGCGCGCCAAATCCAGCGCCCGCAACTGCCGTTGCGGGTCGTTCGAAATCGACATCGCCTCATATAGTTCCCGGTACGCTCTGCTCTCTCCCTCGACCGGGGCCGGCGGCAAAAACGGACCGATGTTCGCAAAAGCCGGGGCCGGCAAGATCGCAGCCAGAGATAGCAGGCCACCCAAGACCGACCGACTGACGATCCGGCTCAAGCGGTACCGCCAACGGTCAGGCCTTCGACTAGCAGGGTCGGCTGGCCGACACCCGCCGGCACCGACTGGCCGCCCTTGCCGCACATGCCGATGCCTTCGTCGAGAGCCATGTCATTGCCGATGCCGGCGACCTTGGTCAGCACGGTCGGGCCGTCGCCAATCAGGGTTGCGCCCTTGATCGGGGCGCCGAGCTTGCCGTTCTCGATTTTATACGCCTCGGTGCAGGAAAAGACGAATTTCCCGGAGACGATATCGACCTGGCCGCCGCCGAAGCTTTTGGCGTAGATGCCGTTTTTGACCCGGCTCATCAGTTCATCCGGATCATCGTTGCCGCCACGCATGAAGGTGTTGGTCATCCGCGGCATGGGCGCATGGGCGTAGCTTTCGCGCCGACCATTGCCGGTTGCGGGCACGCCCATCAGCCGCGCGTTCAGCCTATCCTGCATATAGGATTTCAGGATGCCGTCCTCGATCAGGATATTTTCCTGGGTTGGCGTGCCTTCGTCGTCGATGCTCAGCGAGCCGCGCCGTTCGCGGATCGAGCCGTCGTCGACCACCGTGACACCGGGTGCTGCCACGCGCTGGCCGATCTTGCCGGAAAAGGCACTGGTGCCCTTGCGGTTGAAATCGCCCTCGAGGCCGTGGCCGATCGCTTCGTGGAGGATGATGCCGGGCCAGCCGGGGCCGAGCAAAACGGTCTGTTCTCCTGCGGGTGCGGCGACGCTTTCCAGATTGACCAGAGCCTGCGCCAAGGCTTCGTCTACGGCCCGGTTCCAGCGTGCTTCCTCGAACAGGTCGTCATAGAGATACCGCCCGCCCATGCCGAAGCTGCCGCTTTCGCGGCGGCCATTCTGTTCGGCAACGATCGAGACGTTAAGCCGGACCAGAGGGCGCACATCGGTGGCGACAAAGCCGTCAGGGCGCACCACCTCGACCACGCTCCAGCTGCCGGACAGGCCGACAGAAACTTGCGAGACGCGAGGATCGCGGGCGCGGGCCGCCGCGTCGATCTGCTGGCAGAGCGCAACTTTCTTGGCGAACGGGATCGCTTCGAGCGGATTGGCTTCGCCATAGAGATGCCGGTTGTTGCCGCGCGGCGGCGGCGCTTTTTCGCCTTTTGCCGGGTCGAGCAGTTGCAGAGTCTGGGCCACGCGCTGGATCGCCGCTTCGCTGATTTCGTTGCTGTGGGAGAAGCCGGTCATCTCGCCGGACACGCCGCGCAGGCCAAAGCCGCTGTCGGTGCTATAATCGGCGGTTTTCAGACGGCCATCGTCGAAGCCGAAACTCTCCACCGCGCTATATTGCAGATAGAGTTCGCCATCATCACAGGACGAGAGACTACTGGCAACGAGCGCCTTGGCACGGTCGGGGTCTAGCCCGTCGGGGCGATACAGGAAGGAACGGGGGTCAAGATTATCTATCATTTCCCGTATATAGAAATGAATCGGGGGCCTTGCACCCCCTATGTCGGATTATTCTTCGGACTGGCTGGCAGCGGTGTCGGCAGGCCCGCCGATCATCACGAATCGCCGATCACAATAGCCGCAGTCGACATAGCCTTTTTCGTCAATCTCCAGCCATACGCGCGGATGGCCGAGCGCTGCGCCGCCGGGAATATCGGTGGCACCGTCGCAGGCGTTACGTTTTTTGGCGGTTCTGACAATTTCTGGAGCGTCAATCATGCCAGAGCGATTAGCAACGGATGCGATGCCGCGCAATCCTGCAAATGCAGCCTGATCCGGTTTTTGAGCAGGAGGCGGCAAAGGCTTTGATTGTAGCCCACAAGATGGTTATGCGAAACGGATGACAAATGCAGCGATCTCGATCCAGAATCTCTCCAAGACCTATGACGGCGGCAAACAAGCGCTGGATGATGTCAGTTTTGACGTTCCGCGCGGTTCGATTTTTGGCCTTCTGGGTCCCAATGGCGCTGGCAAATCGACCTTGATCAACATTCTCTCCGGGATGGTCCGCAAGACCAGCGGCAGCGCCAGCATCTGGGGCTTCGATATCGATGACAACCCGCGCAACGCCAAGGCGTCGATCGGCATCGTACCGCAGGAGATTATTTTTGATCCCTTTTTCACCCCGTCCGAAGCACTGGAGGTACAGGCAGGCCTTTATGGCGTCCCGAAAGCGAGCCGGCGGACGATGGAATTGCTGCGTGCGGTGCATCTGGAAGACAAGGCCGATGCTTATGCGCGAACCCTGTCGGGCGGCATGAAGCGACGGTTGCTGGTCGCCAAGGCGATGGTCCACTCCCCACCCATTCTCGTGCTCGACGAGCCGACCGCTGGCGTCGATATCGACCTCAGGCAGCAGCTTTGGGAATATGTGGTGGAACTGAACCGGTCCGGCGTGACGATCGTGCTGACAACCCATTATCTGGAAGAAGCGGAAAATCTGTGCGACCGCATCGCGATCATCAATCATGGCAAGCTGATCGCCAACAAGCCCACACCGGAACTGGTCGACATGGCGCGCGAAAAGCTGGTCGAGCTGACGCTGGACCGCGATATCAGTGACGCACAGGACGCGGTTTCCTTTGCCAATGACCTGTTCGAAAAAGCCGAGATTATCGGACCGCGCACGGTTGCGGTCACCTATAACAAGGACCGGACCAATGCCGGCGGCGTGATGGCCGCGATCCAGGAACGGGGCTTTGCAATCGTTGACGTGACGACACGAGAAGCGGATCTGGAGGATGTGTTTCTCAATCTCACCCGCGCCAAAGCGGCTTGAACAGCATGCCCGGCCTTCGGTCCGCAGGCGGTGAACCTGTCGAACTGCGCCGATCCATCAACAGCCGCCCCTTGGCAGGCCCAGGACTAACGGAATTAATGCATTGAACCATGACGTAATCATTGTCGGGTCCGGCGCCGCCGGACTAAGTGCCGCAATCACACTAGCGCGCACCCATAAGGTATTGGTGCTGGCCAAGGGGGAACTGACCGGCGGCTCCACCTCCTGGGCGCAGGGCGGCATTGCCGCGGTGCTGGACGCGGGGGACACGTTCGAAAATCACATCAATGACACGATGGTCGCGGGCGCTGGCCTCAATCGTCGCGAAACCGTTGAGTTTGTCGTGGAAAATGCCCCGGCGGCGATTGCGCGGCTGGAAGAAATGGGCGTCCCTTTCAACAAGGAAGCGGAAGTCCTGCATCTGACCCGCGAGGGCGGGCACAGCCACCGGCGGATTGTCCATGTCGACGATGCCACCGGATGGGCGGTGCAGGAAGCGTTGCAGAATACCGCTGCGGCGCACCCGAATATCACGTTGCGGCCGCATATGGTGGCGATTGACCTGATCGTCGACCGCCATGCCGAAACGCCGACCGGTGCCAACAATGTCTGGGGCGTCTATGCGCTCAACAATGAAACCGGTCATGTCGAAACGCTGACCGCGCGCGCGACGATCATGGCCAGTGGCGGCGCCGGGCGGACCTATCTCTTCTCGACCGCACCGCGCGGCGCGACCGGCGATGGCATCGCCATGGCGTGGCGGGCGGGCGCGCGGGTTTCCAATATGGAGATGATGCAGTTCCACCCAACCTGTCTCTACAATCTGGAGGTCAAGAATTTCCTGATTACCGAAGCCGTGCGCGGCGAAGGCGGGCATCTGAAGCTGCCGGAAGAGGCCGACGATGAAGCGGGCGACCGCTTCATGGCCCGCTTCGACCCGGAGCGCATGGAACTGGCGCCGCGTGATATTGTCGCACGCGCCAACGATCATGAGATCAAGCGGCTCGGGCTGGACTATGTCGATCTCGATATTTCCCACCGCGATCCGGAATTTGTGAAAGGCCATTTCCCGAATATCTATGACAAGCTGATCGGGCTGGGTATCGACATGACCAAGGAGCCGATTCCGGTAGTGCCGGCACAACATTATACCTGCGGCGGGATCTTGATCGACCTGGCGGGCCGCACCGACCTGCCCGGCCTCTATGCTGCCGGGGAAGCCAGCGAGAGCGGGTTGCACGGTGCCAATCGATTGGCATCCAACAGCCTGCTGGAATGTTTCGTGTTCGGCGATGCTGCGGCGCGGGATATTGCCGAACATTGGGACGACCTCCCTGCCCCGCCCGCGATCCGTCCCTGGGATGAAAGCCGGGTCACCGACAGCGATGAGGAAGTGGTGATCAAGCAGACTTGGACCGAAATCCGGCGTTTCATGTGGAATTATGTCGGCATCGTCCGCACCACCAAACGCCTCGAACGCGCTCAGCACCGCATCGACCTGCTGCGCGGCGAAGTGCAGGAATATTACGGCAATTTCCGGGTGACGCAGGATCTGATTGAATTGCGCAATCTGATCGAGGTGGCGGATCTGATCGTGAAATCAGCGCTGGCCCGGAAGGAAAGCCGGGGGTTGCATTATATTACCGACTATCCGGACATGCTGCCGGTTGCGGAGGATACGATTCTGGTGCCGTGACACTATACCAACGGGAGGGACTTATGGGGTTGAAGGTGATTGGCTCGGGTTTCGGTCGAACCGGGACCCTGTCAATGAAGGTGGCGCTGGAGCAGTTGGGCTACGTCAAGACCCACCACATGGAATATGTGCTGAAGAACGCCGACCAGCGCGCCCTGTGGCACGACGTAGCGACCGGCGGCACGCCGGACTGGGACCGGATTTTTGACGGCTACCAGGCGAGCGTCGATTTCCCGTCTGCCTCCTATTACAAGGATTTGCTGGCGGCCTTTCCCGACGCCAAGGTCGTGCACACGGTACGCGATGTCGATCGCTGGTACAAAAGCGCGAGCGAAACCATCTATGCCATCGGCCGGGCAGCGCCGGCCTGGGCGACGAGGCTCCTGCCCTTTTTCCGCGGGAACAGGGAGATGGTCGACGGCACGGTCTGGAACCGGGTGTTCCACCGGCGGTTCGAGGACGAAGCCTATGCCAAGCAGGTTTTCCGCGACTATACCGAGCAGGTGAAGGCGGATATCCCGGCGGACAGGCTGCTGATCTTCGAGGTGAAAGACGGCTGGGAACCGCTTTGTACCTTTCTCGGCCAGGAGGTGCCTGACACGCCCTTTCCGCATGTCAACGATAGCGCCAGCTTCCGCAAGATGATCCGCAATATCAAGCTGGTTTTCGGGACGGTGCATGTCTTGCTGGCTGCGGGGGTGGTGGGGTTGGTCTGGTGGCTGGTGTCTTGACGCCTGGGTGGAGCGTGAGGGAGACTTCGTGATCCCGGGACAGGACGCGGGCGTGCTTTCCGTTCTTTGCCATTCCGCTTGCCGGCAGAGCTCCGCGTCGAGCGCGGAGCACATTCTTTCTAAATGGTGACCACCTTATGCTCCGCGCTTGACGCAGAGCTGTGTGGGCTAAGCGATATCGTTGTAGAGATCGCGCCACTCCGGATTATTTGCCCCAATCCGCGACCGTTTTCCGTCCGGACGCCGCCGGATTTGATTGTGTCCCACCATTCCGCTTGCCTCCAGGGCTCCGCGTCGGGCGCGGAGCACATCTTTCTATATGGTGACCACCTTGTGCTCCGCGCTTGACGCGGAGCTCGGCGGGCTAGGCGATATCGTTGTAGAGATCGCGCCACTCCGGATTATGCTCTTCGACCAACGCCATTTTCCATTCCCGGCGCCATTTCTTGAGCTTCCATTCGCGCCCGTGCGTCCTGAATATCGTCATGTGCTTCAAACCAGACCAGCAGCATGCAGTTATGGTCTTTTGAATATCCCTCGATCAGCTTGTTTCTATGCTGGTAAACGCGCTGCGCGAGATTGCTGGTGACGCCGAGATAGGTTTTTCCGCAGTGGCGGTTGGCCGTGAGGTAGACATAGGCGGATTTGGTCATTTCGCCACCATGGCGCTTGCCTCCAGGGCTCCGCGTCAAGCGCGGAGCACGTTAATTCTTACCGCTGCGCACCACCTTGTCACTCGTCTTGTGCTTCTCCAGATCCTCTGGATCAAACCAGACCGGCTTCAGCTTCTTGTCGACAAACAGCTGCATCTGGTCGGTGTAATGCGGTGAATCCGGGCGCGTGGTGGCGGCACCGAAGGGCTGGATTGAGCGGGAGTGGACCTTGCCGTCCTTGCCCCATTCGATGAACATGATGAAACTGTCGCCGTGGCGCACCGATAGCCGCCCGTCATCTTCCACATCCCAAAGCGTCGAGGCGCGGATCGTGTCGTTGCCACCATCGACCGGCAGATCGACGTCGCCCTGCCGCATCCGCAATACGTCCATCATCGGCGGATCGATCTGGCCGAAATATTGCTTCAGATGATCGACCGTTTCCTCCAGTATCTGCCGCGGATCGGGCATTTCGCCGCGCTGATAATGCGCTTTGTTGGCCGGGCGCAGCACCATCAGCGCGAGCGCATCGGCAGGACCCTTGCCGTCGAGATTCCAGTCCCACTGGCCGAGCAATTGCTGGGCCTTCAGCAGCTTTGCATTATCGGTGAGATCGAGCGCAGCGATCCGGTCCAGCCAGTCTTTGGCATAGCCGGCTTTCTCGTAGCCGGTGTCATATTTGATCGCCCATAGTTCCGCATCGCTGATCTTGCCATCGGAACTGGCCTTTTCCAGCAAGGCGATCGACCGACGGGATCGGTTGGTCTCATCATCCTCGATGCCCAGCAGCGGCGAGAAATTGGCCGGCTTCAGTTCATCGCCCGGTCCGGCGGCGATATAGGGAGTGTTATTGGCGTTCATGACATAGCCTGACGCCGGATTGACGATAGCGGGAACGCGGGTGAACGGCAGGGTTTTCTGCCACAGGGCCTTTGACGTGTCGCCAGGCAGCACGCCGCGCCAGTCATAGCCTTCCGGGCGGTCGGGGAACATGGCGTTATAGTAAAGCCCGATATTGCCCTCGGCATCGGCATAGATGAAATTGGTCGCCGGAACGCCCTGCCCCGCCATTGCCGCCTGCCATTGGTCGAAATTCTTCGCCTTGTTGATCCGGTAATATTGGGTCAGCATGTCAAGCTCGTCGATCCCGGCATAGCGCACCGCATAGGCGCCGCTGTCGTTCATGATCACCGGGCCGTGGACCGAGCGATAGGCGATCTGCGGATAGGGAATGACGAAAGGACCGAATTTGATTTTCAGCCAGACGCGTTTCTTTTCAAGCGGCTTCCACTCGCCGTCAAAGCGATAGGCATCCTTCTTGTCATTCAGCGTAAGCTTATAAATGTCGACCAGATCGGGGCGATTGACCGTATTGGTCCAGCCGAGATGCTTGTTATGTCCGAGGAAGGGAAACGGCGATCCGGGAAAATTGGCACCGGCGAAGTCCCAGCCTTCATCGCTGTGCACGACCAGCTCGTACCAGGCGACATTGCCGCGCAGTGGCTGGTGGGAGTTGGAGATCAGGCGGGTCTTGCCTTCGGGCGAGAGCGATGGTGCCAGGGCGTAGGCATTGGAGCCATTTTCATCCGGGTCCGGGCCGACCGGGGTGGCCGGTTTTTCCTCAATCATTTTGTCGGGGCTCAGTGGGTGGACTGATTTTTTGTCCGGCTGGCCGGTCAGCCGCGGACCGCCTTCACGCGGCAAGGGCTTGTTCTCAACCAGCGCCTGCACCGGATTGTTGAGCCCGAAGAAAAACGGCGAGCGCAGGACAAAACCGGCAGCGATATCCTGGCCATTGACCGGGAACAGTTTGGCCAGCTTCACTTCCTCGGGATGGTCCTTGGCATAGGCATTGAGGCCGGACGCATAGCCGGCGAGCACGGCCCGGACATCGGCTGGCAGGCTGTCATATTTGCGCTTCACGGTCCCGCGCACATCAAGCAGCGCAGCAATATAGTCGATCGGCGCGCTGTCCGCGCCATTGAGCGTTGCCATCCGGCCGCGCGTCATCGCGGTCACTTCCTGCAGCGTCGAAAAATCATCTTCTGAATGGGCGTAAGCGACGCCATAGGCGACATCGGCATCGGTCTTGCCGAATATATGCGGAACCCCGAATTCATCGCGGACGATCCGGGCTTCATAAGCGTGGGCTGGCGGCGGAGCGGCTTCGGTGACGCTCAACGGTTCCCAGACCATCAGACCGATTGCAATTCCAACGATGATGATGATCAGCCCGATGCCCGCACGCTTAAGTGTTTTCACGTATGTTTTCCTCTCAGACAGCTTTTTAGGCTGTGTGCACTTTACCTGTGCAGAGCGCGCACCATATAGCCCCGACAGAAAAAGTCATCAACATGGTTGTGTTGCAAGAGTACAACACCATATTCAGGGTAAGAGACTGAGAACGAACAGGATGAATCCATGAACCTTGAGAAATTTACCGACCGCGCCAAAGGGTTTTTGCAATCTGCGCAGACCGTCGCGATCCGGATGAGCCACCAGCAGATTACCGCTGCCCATATCGCGAAAGCCTTGCTCGAAGACGATCAGGGCATGGCGGCAGGCCTGATCACCAAGGCCGGCGGCGATGCCAAAAAGGCGCATCAGGAAATTGATGCGGTTCTGGCCAAGATTCCCGCAGTGTCCGGAGGCGGCGCACAACAGACCCCGGGACTGAACAACGATGCCGTCCGGATGCTCGATCAGGCCGAGCAGATCGCCGAGAAAGCCGGCGACAGCTATGTCACGGTTGAACGGCTGTTGCTGGCCCTGCTGCTGGCAAAGGAAACGGCGGCCGGCAAGGCGCTGCAATCGTCCGGTGTGACCCCGGAAGCGCTGAACAGCGCGATCAACGAACTGCGCGGCGGTCGCTCGGCAGACAGTGCGTCGGCCGAGGAAAGCTACGAAGCGATGAAAAAATATACCCGCGACCTGACGGAGGCCGCGCGGGACGGCAAGCTCGATCCGGTGATCGGTCGTGACGAGGAAATCCGCCGGACCATCCAGATATTGGCGCGCCGGACCAAGAATAATCCGGTGCTGATCGGTGAACCCGGCGTCGGCAAGACGGCCATCGCCGAGGGCATGGCGCTGCGCATTGCCAATGGCGATGTCCCGGACAGCCTGAAGGACCGCCGCCTGATGGCGCTCGACATGGGCGCTCTAATCGCTGGTGCGAAATATCGCGGCGAATTTGAAGAGCGGTTGAAGGCGGTGCTTGACGAGGTTCGGGGCGCGGCTGGCGAAATCATATTGTTCATTGACGAAATGCACACGCTGGTCGGTGCCGGTGCCTCGGAAGGATCGATGGATGCCTCCAATCTGCTGAAACCGGCCCTGGCGCGCGGCGAACTGCATTGCATCGGTGCGACGACGCTCAAGGAATATCAGAAATATGTCGAAAAAGACGCCGCGCTGCAGCGGCGGTTCCAGCCGGTGTTTATCGGCGAACCCACGGTCGAGGACACGGTTTCGATCCTGCGCGGGCTGAAGGAAAAATATGAACTGCACCATGGCGTGCGGATCACCGACGGTGCGATTGTTGCCGCTGCGACCCTCTCCCATCGCTATATCCCGGATCGCTTCCTGCCCGACAAGGCGATCGACCTGATGGACGAGGCCGCTTCGCGGATCCGGATGGAAGTGGAATCCAAACCGGAGGAAATAGAGACGCTTGACCGGCGGATCATCCAGTTGAAGATCGAACGCGAGGCACTGTCCAAGGAAAGCGACGACGCGTCCAAGGGACGGCTGGAAACGCTTACCAAGGAGCTGGCGGAACTCGAGCAGCAAAGCACGGAACTGACCACGCGCTGGCAGGGCGAAAAGGACAAGATCAACGCCGAGTCCCGGCTCAAGGAAGAGCTGGATCAGGCGCGGATTGAGCTGGAACAGGCCGAACGCGCCGGAGATCTCGCCAAGGCCGGCGAGCTGAGCTACGGCACCATACCCAATCTGGTAAAAGCGCTGGACGAAGCCGCCGGTGCGACCGAGGGCGCGATGCTGCGCGAAGAAGTCACCCCGGAAGATATTGCTGCCGTGGTTTCAAAATGGACCGGCATCCCCGTCGACAAGATGCTCGAAGGGGAGCGCGAGAAGCTGCTGGCGATGGAAGAGCTGCTCGGCAAGCGCGTGATCGGTCAGAAGGACGCGATCGCGGCGGTATCCGCTGCCGTGCGCCGCAGCCGCGCCGGGCTGCAGGATCCCAACCGGCCGCTGGGCAGCTTTCTGTTCCTCGGGCCCACGGGCGTCGGCAAGACCGAACTGACCAAGGCACTGGCCGGATTCCTGTTCGACGACGACCAGGCAATGGTCCGCATCGACATGTCGGAATTCATGGAAAAGCACAGCGTTTCGCGGCTGATCGGCGCGCCTCCGGGCTATGTCGGCTATGACGAAGGCGGTGTTTTGACCGAAGCGGTTCGCCGCCGCCCCTATCAGGTGATCCTGTTCGACGAAGTGGAAAAAGCCCATGGCGATGTGTTCAATGTGCTTCTGCAGGTGCTCGACGACGGCCGCCTGACCGATGGCCAGGGCCGGGTTGTGGATTTCTCCAACACCCTGATCATCCTCACCTCCAACCTGGGCAGCCAGTATATGGCGAACATGAAGGATGGCGAGACGGTTCAGGATGTCGAACCGCAGGTGATGGAAGTCGTGCGTGCACATTTCCGTCCGGAATTTCTCAACCGGCTGGATGAAATCATCCTGTTCCACCGGCTTGCCGAGGAACATATGGCACCGATTGTCGATATCCAGGTCTCGCGGGTACAGAAATTGCTCAAGGACCGGAAGATCGAACTGGACCTCACCGACGCCGCAAGGCGCTGGCTGGGACGAGTCGGCTATGATCCGGTCTATGGCGCGAGGCCGCTGAAGCGGGCGATCCAGAAATATCTTCAGGATCCGCTGGCGGATCTGATCCTGCGGGGCGAGGTTCCGGACGGCAGCACGATCAAGATTGACGAGGGCGACGGTGCGCTGAAGATGGAGCCGGTCGCGGCAGAGGCAGCTTAGGCTTGCACAATCCGGCCCTCACAGGCACATAGCGGCAATGAATTTAGCTGCGAGACAGACCGAGATCATTGGCGATGCCGACTATCTGGCGCACCGCTACGATGAAGTCGCCGATGGTTTCCGGTTTGTCCACGTGCCGCGGGACGTACATCGCTCCAGCACATTCATTACCGACGAGCATTTGCCGAATGTAGACGACTATGAATTGATCAGCAGAGCCGATCTCGCCAACGCGGAAATACCGACTGTGCCTGTCCATTTCATATTCCATTCGGCCTATTGCTGTTCCACGATGATGGCGCGGGCGTTTGATATCCCCGGCGTTTCGATGGGATTGAAGGAGCCGGTGGTCCTCAATGACATGATCGGCTGGCGTCGCCGCGGCGCAGACCGGCAGAAGCTGGCGGCGGTGCTCGACAAATCGCTCGAACTCCTGGCCAGACCGATGGGCGAAGACCGCGCGGTCATTATCAAGCCATCCAATATCTGCACACCGCTCGCTATAGCCTCGCTGCAATTACGGCCGGAATCGAAGGCGTTGCTCTTATACGCGCCACTGGAGTCCTACCTCCAGTCGATCGCAAAAAAGGAGATGTGGGGACGCATCTGGGTGCGAGACGTGCTGATCGGCACGTTGAAGGACGGCTATGCCATCGGCGGATTTTCGCAAGAGCAGCTACTTCAGCTTACCGATCTGCAGGTCGCAGCGATTGGTTGGCTGTCACAACACGCGGCTTTTGCCCGAATCATCGAGACACTAGGACCGGAAAGGGTCGCAACGCTAGACAGCGATAGTTTTCTGGCAGACCAGCGAACAACTGTAAGCGCGATGAACCGCCTATTCTCACTTGATATGAGCGAGGAAAAAATGTCCGCAATTCTCAACGGACCAGCATTTACCAGCCACTCAAAGTTCGACCAGAGCAAACGGGGCAATATTTTTGATGCCAAGGCTCGAAAAGTGGAACAAAGCGAGATGGCCGCGCTACATGGATCGGAAATCAGTATGGTATGCCAATGGGCAAAAGCGGTCGCCGAAAGTCAGAATATCAAACTGGAAATTGGAAACCAACTAATCAGCCATAGCTGAGCGCATTAGTTGTTGCCGCTTATACCTGTCTGCATATCCTCTACAAACTGATTGGCGTCGCGTGAGCCATTACGGGTATATTCTACCCATTCTGCATTGGTCATGCAAATACGCTTCTTTTTGGTCAGCGAGCCAATGACGGGCTCGGAGCGGCAACGTACATAATCCGGATGACGGCGATCGGTGATTTTCTTAGGCTTCTTCGCCTTTGCTTCCGACTTGTCTGAATCAGCCGCAATTGCACTAGGTGCGTTCAACGCGGTCGTGGCAAGCGCCCCGATAAGGAGGGATTGAACGAGAATTTTCATTGTTACTCCATTGTTTATGGAAGGTCGATTGTTGGCGTTGGAGGTAGCAAAACCGATCTATTTCGGCGTCATCATAAATCCAGGCTGGTTGTCAGCAACAAATTCTTTCGCGTTGCGAGAGCCTGTTCTGACATAAGCGGCCCATTCGGCGTTGGTCATACACACACGTCTCTTTTTTGCAAGAGATCCGATCACCGGTTCGGACCGACAGCGTACATAGTCCGGATGCCTGCGGTCGCTGATTTTCTTAGGCACCTTCGCCTGCGTTTCGCTTTCATCATTGTTCGCCGCCATTGCAGACGGAGACCCAAAAGACATCGCGGTGATTGCCGCGATCATAAAAGTTTGAATGGATCTATTCATAGATATTTCAGCCTCGTCGCCGGTATTGAACAGAAACCAGCATAAGATTGGACAACTCGGCCCGTTATTGAATGTCAGCAAATTCCAACGACATTCGGGGACCAATGTGAATAACTCATATATCTATAACACAAAAGCGACAACGTCTCAACATCTCAACGAAAAAGGGCGGACCCAATGGCCCGCCCTCTTTTTCAGTCCTTATCTAACGAATTAGAACTTGAACTTCACGCTTGCACCGTAACGGCGACCCTGCGCGTCATAAGACGATGGATATATGTTACCGCTGTTGAACGAGGTTGAACCGATGGTCGAACCAACAACTGTAGGCTTGTTATCCAACAAGTTCTGAGCGGTCAGGGTAAAGAGGACATTTTCACTTACGTCCCACTGGAAGGAAAGATCGAAATAGCTTTCCGAAGGGATTTTGGTGAAGTCAACGTCACCGAATAATGGCGAGTTACCAACAAAGGCAGCGCCATTATCGATGATGTCCTGTGGCTCTTGCTCAACACCACTCAGGTAACGCCAGCGCAGCGAGATCGTGTAATCTTCATCGATCGTCACAGAAGTACGCTGTGAGAAAGCAAACTCGGACTGTGGGTTACAGTTGACCGAGTAGAAGCCTACACATTCGCGGTTAAGCGCCGTTGGCGAAGCTTGGAACAGGTTCTTGTTGGTCCAGGTTCCGTCGAACGACAGCGCCAATCCGACGTTGTCGGTAACTTCCGCGTTATAACGGAGGCTTATGTCGATACCATCGGTAGCAATCTTGCCCAAGTTGCTTTGTGCCAAGACCAGACCAAGTGTGTTGGACGGATCGCCGTCAAGACCACCGGTGCTCGGGTTACGCGAAATGAACGTTGGACCACAGAACGGGTTGGTTCCGCTCGGAGCGTCAAAGCAGGCCGCGATCGCATCGCCAACCGTCGGTGCCGAAACAGCGCCGTCAACCTTGATGTTCCAATAGTCAACCGTCACCGCCAGGCCGGGGACAGCGTCAGGCTGGAATGCAACGCCAACGGTCCAAGTTTCGGCTTCTTCCGTGCTCAGATTCGGGTTGCCGCCAGTCGTGACGTTGATCTGACCCGCAGCCGGCGGAAGTACCGTACCAGCCTGTACAGCAGCGGCGCCTGGCGATCCAGCTGGAACCTGAAGCAAACAAGCAGCAAGTAAATTGCCGGTTGGTGCTACCGGACCCTGACAAGGATCGTTGGCAAGGTTGCTCAGGCCGGTGGAAACCGGGGCGAACAGTTCACCGATGTTCGGTGCACGCGACGATTTCTGGTAGTTTCCGCGGAAGGTCAGACCAGGAATGACTTCCCAAGCACCACCCGCTTTCCAAGTGAACTTCGTGCCTGCAGTGGAGTAATCCGAATAGCGCGCACCAAGATCGATGGTCAGACTTTCAGCGAAAGCTTCACCTTCGAATACCGGAATGCTGATTTCACCGAAGGCGTCATAAACATCGTAGCTGCCGAAGATGTCTGGAGCAGCACCACCGGCACCAACAACAGCGCCCGGAGTCTGCGATGCAGAGTCAGACGTCCGCGTTGCAACGAACTTACGATATTCGCCGCCAACAGCAAACTGGATTGGAGTTTCGGAGAGGCCGAAGCCCAGATCACCGGTAACGGTACCGTTTACAGTTGCGATCGAAGTAGACGTGATAACCTGCTGCGTGAGGTTGAACACATAATCGATAGCGGCCTGCGAACCAAGGTCACCTTCGAGACCGAAGAGGTTGATTGGTGCACAGCCTGCATTGCCGGAAATACAGGTTCCGTCTGGCAGAGCATAAAGTGAATCATCAAGACGCGAGCGACGGGCAAAGCCGGTCTGGGTCTGGATACGTTCGCTTTCGCCATAGGTCGCAGAAACATCATAGCTGATGTTATCCGTGATCGCACCGCGAGCACCTACAACTATGTTAAACAGCGTCGACACATATTCCGAGTTACGCGTACCGGCTTCAATCGTACGACGACGAACCTGGGTATTCACGTTCACGAAATCGGGGTTCACCGCACCACCTGGCAACGTTGGGCCGAACGGCGTGTTGATGCCAGCGGTACACTGAGCTGCAGTCAAACCGAGGCCCGCACAGAACTGATTAGCGATGCCAATCGGAATGGTCGGGTTGTTCAGGTTGATGTCGTAGTTGTTAAAGAACGAACCGCCCGGAGCAATGATGGTTTCAACAGACTGCTTCGAGAAGGTTGCCTGCGAGTACAGCTCGACATTTTCGTTAATTTCATAACGACCGGAACCGTAAATGTTGAACCGTTCGAACGGGGTGAGAAAGATGTTGAACGGGTTAAAGTTGAAAGGACGGTCAAAAACGCCGCTGAGCACGGTCTGGCCGTCAGGAGCGATCTGACCAAATCCACCAGGAATGGGGCCAACAATCACAGCCGGAATCGCGTTAGAAGAACCGCCAGCCGCACCGGAGAAAGAGTCGACGTTAAATTCGCCAAAAGAACGATCACCCTGATAAATAGGGTCCTGATCCTGATAGCCAACGCTCAAAACAACGTTACCGCGTCCGTCATCAAAATTTGCGCCGATGGTCATGTCAGCGCGGAATACGTTACCGTCACCTTCTTCGGTGATCTGTTCAGAAAGGTTCAGTTCTACACCAGCAAAGTCGCGCTTTGTGATGAAGTTGACAACACCGGAGATGGCGTCCGCACCATAAGTGGTGGTTGCACCGCCGGTCAGAACGTCGGTACGCTCAATCACCGCCAGCGGGATAGCGTTAAGGTCGACGCGGCCGGTTGTATCAGCAGGAACGAAGCGGCGCCCGTCAAGCAGCACAAGGTTACGCTGCGAACCGATGCCGCGAAGGTTGACGAAGGAAGAACCGCCGTTGCCGTTGTTCACAGCGGAACCGGTTGATGGGATAGCCGATGGCAATTCGCGCAGGAACTGCTCAGCCGTGTTGGTCTGACGCAATTCAAGTTCTTCGGAGGTCACAACGCCAACTGGGCTAGACAGCTCCAGATTTGGGTTGCTGATACGCGAACCCGTAACAACGATAACGTTTTCAGATGCTGCGTCTGCTTCCTGAACGTCTTGGTCCTGAGCAAATGCAGGCGTCGAAACCATAGCGAGTCCGAGCACCATTGGTGCAACAGATGCTTTTAGGTTTGAATATTTTCTCATGTAATCCAGTCCCTTATTCTGGAGAGGTTGGCCATTATGGCCGATCCCCGGTTGTTGACCGATGGCAATCTGCACGCCCCAAACGCACGGATTCGACCACCGAGTTGGGGGTCAATTGCAACAAGGCATCGGTGCTGTAAAGCTTCTGTTCAGGCTAACCGGCGGATTTTGTACAGATTGTAACTATTTTGTCACAGTGAGAAAGGCCGGGGAAAAGGCCGGATTCGCGCCTCAGGTTTGGCGATTCTCTGGTGACAGCAAACCGCCCTTGGGGTCCGGAACAATCGATTGCCTCCAACAGCGCGACTGCTTAATGTGAAATGATGAAACGGAATAACAGGATAGGAAAGACGGTAATGGTCAGTTCAAAATGGTCTTTAGCCAGCACGCTGTCAGCAGCTGCACTGCTGGCCGGCGGCCTGGGCAGCCCCGCGGTTGCGCAGGAAATTGATCGAAAAGAGGCGCTCACAGCCCCGCCCGCGATCTACACCGATCTGGTCGCTTGCAAAGACATTGGCGAGCCGACCGCCAGGCTGGCCTGCTATGATGAAAAAGTTACCGCCCTGCAAACCGCTCAATCGAGCAATCAGGTCGTCATTGCTGATCGTGAGCAGGTCCGCGAAGCGCGACGTGGGCTGTTTGGTTTATCGCTGCCACGCATCAAGCTCTTCGGCGGTGATGCTGACGAAGGCGGCGAAATCGACGCGGTTGATGGGGTCATCAAGTCTGCGGGAAAGACTCGTGGCGGAAAATGGGTGATCCGTCTCGAAGACGGCGCGATTTGGCAGCAGACCGATCCGCCGCGCAGCACCATGCGGCGCCCAAGGGCCGGCGACAGCATCGTGATTGAACGGGCTGCGCTGGGCAGCTTCATGGCCAAGGTCAACGACGGCAGAGGCTTCAAGGTCAAGCGGATCGTCGATTAATCTCGCGCAGAAAAGGCTCGCTACTCCATCGGCCCGGTCAGCAGGATCGGGTCGATGCGGGCGTCGTTCCATTTCATTGACCAATGAAGATGCGGGCCAGTGGCACTGCCGGTTGAGCCGATGCGGCCGATCGGTTCGCCGCGCTTCACATGCTGGCCCTCTTTCACCAAGATCTCGGAACTGTGGAGAAAGGCGCTGTTCAGGCCCATGCCATGGTCGATCATCAGCAGATTGCCTTCCAGCGTAAACGGGCTGGATGCAGCCAGCGTCACGACACCGTCGGCAGGGGCTACATAATAAGTGCCGGTTGGCGCGGCGATATCGATGCCGCTGTGATAGCTGCCGGGGTCGCCATTATAGATGCGCTGGGAACCGAATTGTCCGGATATCCTGCCCTTTGCCGGCCAGACGAAATTCTGCCGCCAGCCCTTGCTGCCGCTGTGGACCGCGCGGGCGGCGTGGATTTGCTCCAGCTCCGGACCGCGCCGCGCCATGAAGGCCGCGCTGCGGGTTCTGGCCCGCCGGTTGATGCTGACATGTTCGATCTGCCATTTGCGCGGCGCGATATTGATGAACTTGCGGACCGTCTCGCCATTGTCCAGCGTCGCCACGAGATTTGCGGCCTGACCGGCATCGCGGTTGAAAGCGATGATGAACTTGCCGTCCTCGTCGACCGGGATCGCCTCACCATCGAAGGTCAGACTGCGGGTGCCGGCCGGTGCGTCCCCGATCATCACGCCGCCCTGGATCGCTTCGCCTGTGAAGCCGAACTTGACCGCTTCGCGGAATGCCGACTCTTCAGCCTCGTCCGTTTCGGCCTGTACCAGCGTCGCGGGTAAAGCCGCTGCGGCCAGGGTCAGCGCACCAGCGGCTATTTTGAAAGAACGGATCACTGTTCGCCTTCGGGCAAATGCGCGCGCGCGGAAATCTGCGCGCTGGCATAAGGTTCCTGCTTCTCGACGCTCCAGTAGCGGAGTTCGTCGAGCGGGATCGCTTCACCGGTCACGGCGCACAGGACATGGTCCCCCGCCGTCAGCGGCCGGAAGCCGTTCGGCATATAGTGCAGCTTTGCTACCTTGTTGCGATTGGACATTAACATGGGACGCTTATACTCCTTCAAGCCTTTACCTGCGATTTACCGGGCTCTGCAATCGTCGCCCGATCCAATATATCGCGGATTTCCCTAGAATAAATCCTGCTGCCTGTCATCCGCCGGTTTTTTGTTGCGGCTCGACGGGCTTTTCGGCGCGGCTTTGGCGACCGGGCGCGAGTCGGCAACCTGCGCGCCGATGGTGCCGTCGGCAAAATGCAGGTTGAGACTGCCGCTGGCGGCCGCGGCCTTGCGACTACCGACCAGAGTGCCATCGGCGGCGGACACCCGCGCATAGCCGCGCTTGAGCGGGCCGTCGGGCGAGACCTGCTGCGCCAGCCGCCACAGAGCGTCGAGCCGCTGCTGCGCGTCGCTGAGCGGGCGCTGCACCAGCGAAACCGGCAGTTCGAGGCGGCGGAACTGCTCCTGCGACCGCGCCAGGCGCTGGTTCAGGATCGACGGCCGAAGCGCACCGGCGCTGCTGGCGAAGCGGCTGCGGGCATGGCCGATATTCTGGCTCATGCCATATTTCATCCGTTCCGAGATCTCGTCGACCCGCTGCTGGTGCGGGCGCAGCAGATCGGCGAGCGCCGGCATCACCCGCCGCTGTGTCTCCAGCCGCTCCTGCGCCGTCAGCAGGCCGCGCTGCACCGCTCGGGCCATGCGCGACTTCGCCTCACCAAGCGACACCAGCCATTCGGTCCGCACCGGCACCGCCATTTCCGCCGCGGCGGTCGGAGTCGGCGCGCGCAGGTCGGCAGCGAAATCGCATAGCGTTGTATCGGTTTCATGGCCGACTGCGGAGATGACCGGAATCGAACAATCGGCAACCGCCCGCACCACGATCTCCTCGTTGAAGCTCCACAGATCCTCGATCGAACCGCCGCCGCGCGCCACGATCACCAGATCGGGCCGCGCCACCGGACCACCCGGCGCGATATCGGAGAAGCCGCGAATGGCATGTGCAATCTGTTTCGCCGCGCCCTCGCCCTGGACCAGCACCGGCCAGACGATGACATGGCTGGGAAAGCGGTCGGCGAGCCGGTGGAGAATGTCGCGGATCACCGAACCGGTGGGCGAGGTGACGACCCCGATGGTCTTCGGCAGGAAGGGAATGCGTTTCTTGCGCTCCTGGTCGAACAGGCCCTCGGCGAGCAGCTTGGCCTTGAGCTTTTCGAACAGCGCCATCAGCGCGCCCTCGCCGGCCAGCTCCATCTTGTCGATGACGATCTGATATTTCGAGCGGCCCGGATAGGTCGTGAGCTTGCCCGACACCACGACCTCGATACCGTCTTCGGGGCGGAACGGCAGCCGTCCGGCATTGCCTTTCCACATCACCCCGTCGATCACCGCCTTTTCGTCCTTCAGCGCGAGATAGACATGGCCCGAGGCGGCGCGCTTGAAGCCCGAGATTTCGCCGCGAATCCGGACATAGCCGAAGCGGTCCTCGACCACCCGCTTGAGCGCGCCGGATATTTCCGAGACCGACAAAGGCGGGGCGTTGTCACCCTGCCCGCTCTCGGCTAGGAGCTTCGCGTCTAGTAAAAGGGAATCGTCCATGAATATCCTGTTGATCGGTTCGGGTGGCCGCGAACATGCCTTGGCGTGGAAGCTGGCGCAATCCCCTTCGCTCGAGAAACTCTATGCGACGCCCGGCAATCCCGGCATCGCCCAGCATGCCGAGCTGGTCGCACTGGACGTCACCGATCACGGCGAAGTGATCCTGTTCTGCGGTGAGCATGATATTGATCTGGTCGTGGTCGGGCCGGAAGCGCCGCTGGTCGATGGCCTCGCCGAAAGCCTGCGGATCGCCGAGATTTTCGTCTTCGGCCCGGACAAGACGGCGGCGCAGCTGGAAGGCTCGAAGGGATTTACCAAGGATCTGTGCGCCCGCGCCAATATCCCGACGGCGGGTTACGTCCGCGCCACCAGCGCCGCCGATGCGCTGGCCGCGCTCGGCGGCTTTGCCATACCGGTGGTGATCAAGGCCGATGGGCTGGCTGCCGGCAAGGGCGTGATCATCGCCGAGACCCGCGCCGAGGCCGAAGCCGCGATCACCGACATGTTCGACGGCAGCTTTGGCGAAGCCGGCGCTGCGGTGGTGATCGAGGAATTTCTGACCGGCGAGGAAGCGAGCTTCTTTGCGATCACCGACGGCGAGAATGTCGTGCCCTTCGGCACCGCGCAGGACCACAAAAGGGTCGGCGATGGCGACGTTGGGCCGAATACCGGCGGCATGGGCGCCTATAGCCCTGCCCCCGTGCTAACCCCCGAGTTGCAGCAGCGGGTGATGGACGAGATCATCCGCCCGACCGTCACCACCATGGCCGCCGAGGGCACACCGTACAGCGGCGTATTGTTCGCCGGGCTGATGCTGACCGAAACCGGGCCGCAGCTGATCGAATATAACGCCCGTTTTGGTGATCCCGAATGCCAGGTGCTGATGATGCGGCTCGAGGACGATCTCGCCAAGCTGATGATGCGCACCGCCAAGGGCGATCTTGCCCAGACCAGTGCGCCCGCCTTTGCGCCGGAGACCGCGCTGACCGTGGTCATGGCCGCAAAGGGCTATCCGGCAACGCCCGAGAAAGGCGGCAAGATCCAGAATCTGGCCCGGGCCGAGCGCGAGGGCGCGAAGATCTTCCATGCCGGGACCGCCGAGGTCGACGGCTCGCTGGTCGCCAATGGCGGCCGCGTGCTCAATGTTACGGCGCTGGGGGAGAATGCCACCGAGGCGCAGGCCAAGGCCTATGCGGCGGTCGACCAGATTGAGTTCGCAAGCGGGTTCTGTCGGCGCGATATCGGCTGGCGCGAGGTGGCGCGGGAAGCGGGCGAGTAAGTTTTTGCGGCGGTCTGTTCGCGGCGGGCGGGTTTATTGGACTCACGCGAAGCCGCGAAGGCGCAAAGGGATTGTGCTTTGTGTCTTTGTGTGAGCCTGACCATTTTTGCGTCGCGCCGTAAACTTGACAGAAACCTCCGCTATTATTTTCTATAACCTTTGCCCCCAGCCCTCAGAGTTCTCAGCTTTGTAGGGAAACAACCGGCCGACGAGTGTAACCTTCCAGATTGCCGCCCAAACCGGTCCGGCAGATCCATGCGCCCAGCCGCCAGCGCCGCTATAATATCCAGATTGTCAAAGAGCCTGCCCCGCGCATGGCGCGAAGCCGGTGCGATAATAGCGCATTGAGCCAGTTGTAGGACAGCGCTTTTCCCACCTTCTCCCGTGAGGGAGAAGGATACGGAGCCTTTCCGCCGAAGCCGTGGCGAAGGCGGCTAGGCGCAGTTGGATGAGGGTGTTCTGCTGGTCGGTTGCTCTGCCACACCGGTCAGTACACCCTCACCCAGCTTCGACTAGGCAGCAAGCTGCCAAGTCTGCTCATCCCTCTCCCTTGAGGGAGAGGGGATTGGTGTATTTGTTAAACAGACAGCGTAAGTTTGGTTTTAACGCCCAAACATCTGGCCGAGAGCAGGAAGAAACGGTGCGATAACTGTCATGTGGTTCGCAGCTGCTGCGATAAAGGTTTGATATGCCGATCCGAGTTCGTTTTCGTCCCCTGCAGCCTCTACGCGCTGCAAAGCCGCAAGCAGTGCCGCACGCTCGGTCTCATCATCAACCTTGTTTTTCAGCGTTTCCCGAATATGAGAGAAGACACTTTTGTCGATAGCGACGTTGGTGGAAAGATCGCTTGATGCAATATTTACTCGGGAGTTGGTGCCAGTAACGCTAATCGTGTAGTTGCCGCCAGTGCCGTGCGGGAACATCCCCTTTTTTCTAACCTCAACTTGAAAATGTCCAGGCAAGCCAAACGTCTTTTGGAAGTAAACCGGATCAACAACCTCAAACGTCTCGTCTGTGCCGTTCGGCAATCTCCGGCGCATTTCATCGCCCGTTTGAATAATCACGGTCTCGTCAGGGACAATGATTTTCTTCCCCGTCGCTATGGCATCAACCTGACTGCGGATTTTACCCTCCGCGTCAACTATGTCGAATTTCGATTTCGGCAAATCGTCGAACATGCTAAGGGCTCCTGTAAATCATGAACAATATATATAAGGATTATAGGATCGGGACCTAAATGGAACAAGAATCCTCGGTTACTGGTGCCCGAAACGATATAAAACCCACCCATACAGGGATCGTGGCGACAATGTACTAGTTTACTTTGCCGCACCGGCCTCACTACTCAAAACCCCTGAAACAAAAAATCCAGCGCATCGACAACCACCGCGCGATATGGCTCCTCCACATTCACCACCGGCTTGCCCAGCGGCGCAATGTGCCGATGTCGGTGGTCATCAGGCAGAAGTCCTCGCCCTTGATGGTGATTACCGGTTTCAGCTTGCGCATCGTTTCGGCCCTGGCGGTGTCCGCCGGGACCAGCGGGACCACCACCAAGCTGGCCAGATCGGAGAGCAGGTCGGCCTGCACCTCCAGCACATAAGGTATGTCGCTGCGGTCTAGCGCATAGACATCAAAGCGCGCCATTGTCTTCGGCCCATTCAGGAACGAGCAATGGCCCGCTCTCCGCCACGCGCTGGTTATGGACGGCTATCGCTTCGCGATTTTCCGCCCGCCAGTTTTCTTCCCGCGCCTGCTTGATCGCCGCTTCGATACCCGCCTCCGCCGCCTTTGAGGCGTTCAGCTTCAGCTGCTTGGCTTCGCTCAATATATCTTCGCGGATGGTCAGGTTTATCGGCCGCCGTTTCGAGTCTTGTCGACGGGTGGTTGCGGACATCGGAAGCTGCTCTGGCTATCTATGTGCATGTTTTATGCGCATATCAGTCGCCGCACAATCCCGGGGTGTTGAAGTTACGGGTTGTGAGGAGGTTTTCCACCTTCTCCCGTGAGGGAGAAGGATACGAAATCTTGCCGCCGGAGCGCCAGCGCAGGCGGCTAGATGTAGTTGGATGAGGGTGTTCCGGTGGTGGGTTGCTCGGCAACGATGGTGCAGTACACCCTCACCCAGCTCCGACTAGGCAGCAAGCTGCCAAGTCTGCTCATCCCTCTCCCCTAGGGGAGAGGGAGCTCATTACTTCACCGGATCGCTCGCCAGCAAATCTGCGACCAGCAAGGCGGTGCGTTGCGTCGCTTGCTGGAGGCTGTTCAGGTCCATATCTTCGTTGACGGTGTGCGCACCGGTGCCTGAGACGCCGAGGCCGTCCATGCTGGCGACATAGGGGGCGACGAAGCTAATGTCCGCGGCACCGCGGCCTTCCGGAGGGGAGGGCTGAGCGGGTTCGAGGGCGAGACGCGCGTGCACGGCGTTGAGCCGGTCGAGCAGCGCTTTGTTCGCCTCGGTCAATTCCATCGCGGGATATCGGTCCTCGAAGGTGATGGTCGCCTTGGTCTGCGGCAGGCTGTCTTCGACAATCCCGCGCATCAGGTTTTCTGCAGCGCGCAATTGCGCCTCGTTCATGAAGCGCAGACCGCCCGAAGCGATCGCGGTTTCGGCGATCACATTATCCTTGCCGCTGACCGTTACCGCTCCGGCGCTGCCAACGGGGGTGATCGCCGATCCTGCCGCGACCATGCCGGGATTGAAGGTCAATCCGAACGGTCCGCGTACCTCGCCGTAGAAGCGGTTCAATATGCGCGCCATTTCGAAAGCGGCGCCGGCACCGCTATCATCGCTGAAAATCCCTGAAGAATGAGCGCGCTTTCCCGTTACCTCGAGCTTCCAATTCGAGGAACCGCGCCGCCCAACCACGGCCCATCCGGGGCTGCCGCCTTCAAAATTGAGCGCATAGTCTGCGGCTTTGCCCGCCGCGATCAGGTCCTTGCGCGCCTCGGCGAGCGGCGTACCGGTGCTTTCCTCATCGCCGGTGAAAAATATCGTCAGCTTGCCGCCCTTGATCGCATCCGCATCGATCAGCGCCCGCACGGCATAGATGACCACCGCATTGCCACCCTTCATGTCAGAGACGCCAGGGCCGCGCAGCTTGTCGCCATCGCGCTCGAAACGCTGGAACGGGCTGTCGGGTTCGAAGACCGTGTCTAGATGGCCGATCAGCAGGAGGTTGGGACCCGCGCCAAAATCCCGTTCGGCGACCAGATGACCGCCGCGCGCCATCGATTCCGGCATGTCGACCCAGCGAACCGCAAAACCCATTTCCTCCAGTTCGCGCCGGTAGATTTCGCCGACCTTGCGGACTCCTTCGACATTGAGCGACCCGGAATTCTGGTTGACCGTCGCTTCGAGCAATTGCAGCTGCTCTGCCCCATTGGCAGCGACGGCATCGAGAATGGACTTGTCATTGGCGCTGGCGCCCGTGATCGGGACCGCAATTGTCGCGAGCAGCAGGCAGGCGGTCGTGGCGGCTTTCAGTATCGCGAACATTTTGGAGGCCTTTTCTATTCGGTCATGGATGTTTGTATTAATGGTCGAAATTAGCGGCCCAGCGTTCAACCGCAAGGGGTGATCTGTGGATGGTACCCATCACACAAAGCTCGGTCACATCCCAGGCAATCCGTCCCAACTTGCTGGGTTGGGGCGACAGTGGAATTTTTGCATTAGGGCAATGTCAGCTTCATTCGGGAATTCCGATGGAATTACACTCTCACCGTTCAAGCCGCATCCTCATATCGGAAAGCCTTCACCGCTATCGACCCCGCCCGCTCCCGCATCTGGGCCGCGTCAAAGCGCGCCTGCATCCGCAGCAACGTGTCCATCTTCACGCCAAAGGCTTTCTCCACCCGCAGCGCCATTTCGGGCGACAGCGAAGCCTTGCCGTTCAGCAATGTTGACAGGGCCGGACGTCCGACGCCCAATATTTTCGCTGCATCAGTCACGGTCAGCTCGTCTGGCAGGATCGCCTGCCGGATAAATTCGCCCGGATGGACCGGCTTCATGCCTATTTTGATCGCCATGCTTTCCCTTTCCTTTTCCTAATGATAATCTTCATAATCGACATCAAACAGCTCGTCTGTTTTGTCGTCATATTGGAACGTGATCCGCCAATTGGGTGTCACGGACAGGCTATAGGTCCCTGCCCTGTCGCCGCCGAGCAAATGCGGTTTAAACTTCTGCAGATTATAGATTTCCTCAATGTCTTCCATGTCGATCAGGAAAGCCATGATCGCCCGGATCTTTGGAATATATTGCGGAGCCAGCCCCTTCGCATTGTCTTTTTCAACCAGGTTGCGCATACCTTTGTGCCGGATATTCCGAATCTCCATTCACGGCTTATAGCAAAATAGTGTCTGTTGCGCAACAGGCGACAAAAACGCATTTGTCGTCGGCCCAATCGGGGATCAGCAGAGGGCCGCTCTCTGCGACCCGTTCATTGTGGGCGGCGATTGCCGCCTGATTTTCAGCCAGCCACTTGTCTTCCTGGGACTGCCTGATCGCTGCGTTTCCCAGCGTCACGACAACCGCCGTGTATGTCGGAAGCGGGCGTAGCGGTTGAGGAGGTCGTTGATCAGCTGGTCGTGGCTGAAACCGGTCACGTCGTGCGGTGTCTCGCCTTCCGTGGTGCGGGCCATGGCGCGGAAATGGCGGGGCTCAGCTTCCTGGGTCTTGCGGGTTTCCGCCCAGACGAAACTCGGTGCCAAAAACGGACGGCTGCGGATTGAATACCGGAAACTGCCGCGCTCGCCATGGGGCACCGTGAGACGGAGGCCGTCGCTGTCATCGACAAGTTCGGGGGCAAAGCCGCTGTCCCGCATCTCGTCGGAAAAGGCCTCCAGCGCCGGTCGTGCGGTCGTCGCGAGGAATTTCTCGATATCGGACTTTCCGAACTGATGCACGATCGAGGTCAGTCGCTGCTGCCAGCTGCGCTCCGGCTCGGGAGGCGCGGATTCGGCCATCGACAGGTCGCCCGACGCGTCCTGCTGCTCCATCTGCAAGGCCCGGAAGAGGCCGTAGCAGATGAAGATCAGGATCACCGTGAACGGCAGCGCGCTGGTGATGACGGCTGCCTGCAGCGCTTCCAGTCCGCCAGCGACCAGCAGCACCGACGCGATGACGCCTGCACATACCGCCCAGAATATCCGCTGCCATACCGGCGGATTTTCTGCTCCGCCGGAAGTGATCATGTCGATCACCAGCGCGCCGGAGTCGGCCGAGGTGATGAAGAAGGTGATCACCAGCAGCGTCGCGATGAGCGAGGTGATGGCGCTAAGCGGTAGCGCCGCGAGCGTCTCGAACAGCGCTACGGGCAGATTGTTAGCTACGGTTTGCGCGATCGGCGCAGCGCCGCTCATGTCGAGATCGATGGCGGTATTGCCGAACACGGTCATCCACAAGAAGGTGAACAGCACCGGCACCAGCAGGACACCGCCGATAAATTCGCGAATCGTGCGCCCGCGCGAAATGCGGGCGATAAACATGCCGACAAAGGGCGACCAGGAGACCCACCAGCCCCAGTAGAACAGAGTCCAGTCGGCCAGCCAAGGATTGGGCTCATAGGCGTACATGCGAAAAGTGCGATTGACGATTGCACCGAGATAGGTGCCGACATTCTGGACGAACGCCTGCAGCAGAAACACCGTGGAGCCGACGGACAACACGAAGAGGAGCAGCAATATGGCCAAGATGATATTGATCTCGGAGAGCCGCTTCACGCCCCGGTCGAGCCCGAGAAACACCGACATGGTCGCCAGCAGGGTGATCGACGCGATCAGCATCAATTGTACCGAGCTGTTGACCGGCGCGTCGAATAGGTAATTGAACCCGGCATTGACCTGCAGCACGCCGAGGCCGAGCGACGTCGCCACCCCGAAGATCGTGCCGAGAACAGCAAAAATGTCGATCGCATGCCCGATCGGACCGTAGATGCGCTTGCCGATCAGCGGATAGAGCGCCGAGCGGATGGTCAGTGGCAGGCCGCGGCGGTAGGAGAAATAGGCGAGCGACATGCCGACGATAATATAGATCGCCCAGCCATGCAGGCCCCAGTGGAAGAAAGTCAGCGTCATCGCCCGCCGCGCCGCGTCGGCAGTGCCGCCCACGCCGACCGGCGGATTGGCATAATGCTGGATCGGTTCGGCGACGCCGAAGAACACCAGACCAATGCCCATGCCGGCGCTGAACAGCATGGCGAACCAGGAGATATAGCTATAGTCCGGCTCGCTGTCGTCCGGTCCGAGCTTGATCTCGCCGTGCCTACTGAGCATTAGATAGATGACAAAGACCAGAAATCCGGCCACCGCCGCCACGTAGAGCCAGCCGAAATCCTGCACCACGAGCGCCTGTATCTGACCGAACACCAGGCCTGACCGCTCAGGCAGAAGAGCGCCGAACAGCACGAATGCCAGGATCAGCCCGGCTGATATGAAAAATACCGGTGGATTGACTTTAATACGTGCGTTGTCTTCTTTCGGGGCGACCTCATTCGTTAAGGGATCAGACAAAAATTTCTCCTGTTGTTTGCGGTCGTCTGGCTCTGGGGCAACGCAGCAGCGCGCTACTGGCTGGCGATATCTTTAGCCGGAGCCGCCATGTGTAGCCGGAGGCACCGGATTTTGCCAGTGTCTCGGCGCGCCGTACATAGGAAAGCGGACGCCGTCACTATCATTTCTGGGTGCGAGGCAGCGGTTGCGCGCCGCAGTTTCACGCAAGATCGCGGTTGACCGAGGCGTGCCGCACCAAGGCCAGATCCCGCACAAATTTTGCATATTCGACCTGTCGCCCCTGTTCATCGGGAATGCGCAGCAGATAGGAGGGGTGGACGGTGATCAGCAGCGAGCGGTCGTCCGCGAACGGCAGGATTTCGCTGCGGTGGCGGGCGATCTTGACCGGCTGGCCGGTCAGGCAGCGGGCAGCGGTGGCACCGAGGGCGATGACGATCCGGGGTGAGACCAGCCGGATTTCCTGTTCGACCCACCAGCGGTAATAGTTGATCTCGCCGACATTGGGCGTCTCGTGGATGCGTCGTTTGCCGCTTTGCCGATATTTGAACCGTTTGACGGCGTTGGTCAGGAAGAGCTGCTGACGGTCGAGCCCGGCCTCGGCGAGCGACCGGTCAAGCAGCTGGCCGGCCGGGCCGACAAAGGGCTGACCCTGCCGGTCCTCCTGGTCGCCGGGCTGCTCGCCGATGATCATGATCCGGGCATCCGGCGGCCCTGCCCCGCGCACCAGCCGGTCTGAGAAATTCTGGCGCGGCGCGTCGCTCGCCCGCTCCAGCCGGTGGTAGAGCTGATCGAGCGAGGATGGCGGTTCGGCAACGGACAGGGTCGCGGCGTCGGCCAGCGGCAGGCTGTCCTGCGGCTGCGCCACCATCGCGTCGACGCGCGCCGAAGCACCGTCCAGCATCGAGGGTATAAGCTCCGCTTCCGGCAGGTTCTTCCAGTATTTCATCGGCATTTCCGACTTCATCGCGGCGATCTTGACGCGGGCCGGGTTGAAAATATGGGTGTAATAGGTACGCCATTCCGCCTCGACCATATCCTCTTGCGGCACGTCCTCCTTGCGGCCGCCGGGGCCGACGGCCAGAGTCTGGCCATCCCAGGCGATGCTCGCTTCAGGCGTGACGATCAGCCAGTCCATGCCGGTGAAGCGGTTGCGGAAAAAGGGTGCGACGGCAGCGGTGATATGATGGTCGGGCTCGAACCAGGCGACAAATTGCTCGCGGCCCTTGCCTTCGCCGATTTTGCGGAAGCGGACGAAGGCGTGCATCTTGTGGATGTCGCGGCGGATCGCCTTGGCGTAGCGATTGAGTTGCAGCACGTCCGGATCGGCGGGATTGTCATGCAGACGCGGCACCGACTCCGCGCGGCAGAGCAGCCGGTAGGCGAGATCGAAGCGATCTTCGTTCCGGTGCAGCAAGCTCGTGTTGATCAGCGCCAGCAGCGGCTTGGCGATGCGGATGGGTGAAAGCGGGCGGTCTCTATTATGTTCGGGCGGTGCTGACGCCGCTGCCGCTCCCGGCAGGTCCAGTTGCCCGCTATCGGTGCGGCCCGCCACCGTCCAGGTCACGCGATCGGGCGGGACACCGACCTGCAGCAGCGCCCGCGCATGGTTGCGCCAGCCATCGATATCGACCTCGCTTGCCAGCGATATGCGATAATCGCGGTTGGAGTGCGAATTGCTGTCCAGAGTCGCTGCCGCCATCCGCTCGTTCCTAAGCGGCGAACAGATCGAGCTGTTCGGGCGGCGGTTTCAGGCGGTCGTAGAGGCTCAGGGAATCGAGCTGCTTGCCGGGGTGCCAGTCGGCGGCGGTGATGAAGGGCAATATCTTTTTCACCGACTGGCAGATGCGCTCCAGATCGGCCAGCCGCAGCGCCGAATAGCGCCGTGCCTGCAATATCTTGCCGACGCCCTTGCCCCCGAGACCGGGAACGCGCAGCAGGCTTTCCCTGTCAGCGCGATTGATGTCGAGCGGAAAGCACGCGCGGTTCCGCAGCGCCCAGGCAAGTTTCGGGTCGATCGTCAGGTCGAGCTGGCCGGCAGTGCCGCCCTGCATGATCTCGCTGACCGAAAAACCGTAAAAGCGCAGCAGCCAGTCGGCCTGATAGAGCCGATGCTCGCGCATCAGGGGCGGCGCCTGCACCGGCAGCGTGCTGCTCGCATCTGGGATCGGGCTGAAGGCGGAATAATAGACCCGCTTGACGCCATAGCTTCCGTAGAGACCATTGCTGGTGGTCAGAATCTTCGTGTCGTCGGAGGCGTCAGCGCCGATGATCATCTGCGTGCTGTGGCCGGCGGGCGAGAAGAGCGGCGCCTTGCGCGAGCTCTTGCGTTCCGCCTTCGCTTCACTCACCTGCCGGCCGAGATTGGCCATGGTCTTGCGGATCAACGTGCCGTCCTTTTCCGGCGCCAGTCGGGTGATCGACGCGTCATCGGGCAGTTCGATATTGATCGACAGCCGGTCGGCATATTGGCCGGCGCGTTTCAGCAGATCGGGGTCAGCCTCGGGGATCGTCTTGAGATGGATATAGCCGCCGAAGCGGTGCACCACCCGCAAGCGGCGGGCGACCTCGACCAGCTGCTCCATGGTATAGTCGGGGCTGCGGATGATGCCGGAGGAGAGGAAAAGGCCCTCGATATAGTTGCGCTTGTAGAAATCTAGCGTCAGGTCGACAATTTCCTGCACGGTGAAGGCCGCGCGGCGGACATTGCTCGACGAGCGGTTGATGCAATAGAGACAGTCGAACATGCAATAGTTGGTCATCAGGATCTTGAGCAGCGAGATGCAGCGGCCGTCGGGGGCATAGCTGTGACAGATGCCCATGCCGCCGGTCGAGCCGACGCCGCCGGATTTCAGCGAATTTCGTTTCACCGAGCCGCTGGAAGCGCAGGAGGCGTCATATTTGGCGGCATCCGCCAGAATCGCCAGTTTTTCGGATCGGGAGAGCTTGGACATCGGCCCTGACTAGGTGATGTTCCTGATTTGTTCAATAACCTAGGTTAGCGTGCTGACCGGATACGGCACAGCCCGTCGCAAACTTGTCATATGCCCGTCATGCCCGCGTCACCGCAGCCACCTAAGTCCCCGGCAATCCATCAGGCAACCGGAGAGATGTCATGAGTGTGCACGCGGGTTCTGTGAAACAGTCCACCATATTGAACGATGCGATCCTGCCCAATCGCGGCAGCAAGGCGGGGCTGCTGGAGCGCGCTTTCTCGCTGATGTTCCGGGGGCTTGTTTATCCGCAGATCTGGGAAGACCCGGTCGCCGATATGGAGGCGCTTGATATAGGGCCGGACCATCATATTGTGACCATCGCCAGCGGCGGCTGCAATGCGCTCTCCTATCTGCGCGCCGACCCGGCCAAGATCACCGCAGTCGACCTCAACACTGCCCATATCGCGCTGAACCGTCTGAAATCGGTGGCGGCGCAGCAGCTGGACAGTCATGGGGCGTTTTTCCGCTTCTTCGGCGAGGCGAACAGCAAGGACAATCCTGCCGTCTATCGCGACCGGCTGCGGCCGCATCTCGACGCGGCGAGCCGCAAATATTGGGACGGTCGCGACCATTTCGGGCAGCGGCGGATCAACGGCTTTGCCAGGGGCTTCTATCGCAAGGGTCTGCTCGGCAATTTCATCGGGCTGGTGCATATACTCGGACGACTGGGCGGCGCGCGCCCGTCGCTGATGATGACAGCCCGGACCCGGGAAGAGCAGATCGACCTGTTCGACCGGCATATCGGCCCGCTGTTTCAGAAAAAGCTGATGCGCTTTCTCTGCTCCAACCCGATGGCGCTATTTGGCCTGGGCATTCCCCCGGCGCAATATCGGGCGCTGGCTGGCGAAAGCCATATGGCGGACGTGCTCCATGACCGCACCCGCAAGCTGGCCTGCGATTTTGCCATCGCCGACAATTATTTCGCGCAGCAGGCCTTTGGCCGCGCCTATCAGAGCGCGGAGCCGGGCTCGGTGCCGCCTTATCTGGAAGAAGCAAGCTTTGCCTGGCTCGGCGAGCGCAGCCAGAAGCTTGAGATACGGCATCAGAATTTTATCGAATTTCTCGCCAGTCAGGACGCCGGGTCGCTGGATCGCTATGTGCTGCTGGATGCGCAGGACTGGATGACCGACCAGCAGCTCAACCGGCTGTGGAGCGAAATCGGCCGGACCGCGAAGCCGGGCGCGCGGGTGCTGTTCCGGACCGCCGCTGAGGAGACATTGCTGCCAGGCCGGGTTACTGACGAACTGCTCTCCGCCTGGGACTATGACGCGGACCTGTCGCAGACGCTGACCCGCAAGGACCGCTCGGCAATCTATGGCGCGATGCACTTGTACCGGCTGAAATGAGTCTGATGGAAGATATATTGCGCAAGCGCCAAAGCGAGCGTCATGCGAAGCTGATGGACCGTGTCTATCGCAGCCAGAGCCGCATCTATGATCTGACCCGTAAATATTATTTGCTTGGCCGCGACGAGCTGATCGCGGCACTGGCTCCGCCACCCGGCGCTCGGGTACTGGAAATCGGCTGCGGCACCGCGCGCAATCTGGTGCAGGCGGCGAAGGTCTGGCCGGAAGCGGAACTCTATGGCTTCGATATCAGTTCGGAAATGCTGAAGGCCGCGCGGAAGAATCTCGCACAGAGCAGGATGAAAGACCGCATCACGCTGTTCCACGGGGATGCTGAAAATCCGGCGCTGGCAATGCCATTGAAAATCCGCTCATTCGACCGGATATTCCTGTCCTTCTGCCTGTCGATGATCCCTGACTGGCAAAGCGCGATCCGGCAGGCGCTGACGCTGCTCGAGCCGGGCGGTGAATTGCACATTGTCGATTTCGGCCAAGCGGAGCGTTTGCCTTCGGGCTTCCGTTCCGTGCTGCAGCAATGGCTGGCGTTATTTCATGTCCAGCCGCGCGAGCAAATGCGCTCTTTTCTGGTCGAACTGGATCGGGAGATGGGCACGCACAGCGAATTTATCCCCCAATATCGCGGCTATAGTTGGCGCTTTGTGGTCAGGCCTGCGCCCTGATCCGAAGGGATTTCCTTCTCACTCCGCCAGTTTCTTCAAAATCCAGTACCAGTGGTCCAGACCGCCATAGAAGGAGTCGACGGGCAGACGTTCGTTGAGGCCGTGAGCGAACATGTCAGACGCTTTCATCGCAGCACCGGACAGCGCCACAGTGTCATAGCCAAGCGTGCGGTAATGCATGCCGTCGGTGCCGCCCGATTCCATATAGGGCAGGATCGTCATGCCGGGATATCTTTTGTCGAGACTGAAACGCAGCGCTGCCTTCACATCGTCCCGCAGCTTCGATTCCGGGCTTTCGGTGACATCGGTGATCAGCTTGAACGTGACATCGTCATTGCCGATGACTTCCTTCAGCTTCGCCTCGGTCGCCGCCGCACCCTCGCCCGGGAAAATCCGGCAGTTGACGGTGGCGGTCGCCGATTGCGGCAGCGCATTTTCGGCATGACCGGCTGCCAGCATCGTCGCGACACAGGTGGTGCCGAGCGTACCGACGGTTTCCGGATTGGCCTGCAGCGTGGCAATGGCGGCTTCATCCGACGGGTCCGCCGCGAACTGCAACATCGCCTGCCCCAGTTCTCCCGGTGTCAGCTTGCCAGCGGTGGCGAAATAGCTTCTGGTCAGATCGGTGGCCCGCACCGGGAATTTGTAGGCAGCGATCTTGCCCAGCGCCTCGGCCAGTTCGTAAATGGCATTGTCCGAGCGCGGGCGTGAGCTGTGGCCGCCGGGGTTGGTTACGGTCAGTTCGTAGGTGGCGAAGGTCTTTTCCGCCGACTGTACGCGAAAGGCAACCGGCGTGCCGTCCTCGGCCAGCGCGATCCCGCCGGCGTCGCTGTTCAGGACAAAAGCGGGGTCGATATTCTCGGCGACATATTTGGCCTGCGCCTTGGTCGAGACCATGCCGGTTTCCTCGTCGCCAGAGAAGACCAGCACCAAGTCGCGCGACGGTTGCCAGCCCTCCTGCTTCAGCCGCAGGAAGGTGGCGGTCAGATTGGTGATGCCATATTTATTGTCGTCGGTGCCGCGGCCGAAGAAATAGCCCTCTTCCTCGGTCAGCGTGAACGGCGGGCGCACCCAGTCCTTGGCCAGCGCATCGACCACATCCATATGGCCGAGCAGGACGATCGGCTTCTTGCTGCTGCCCGGCTTCGCCCGGTAGGTGACGATCAAGCCCTGAGTTTTCTCGCCGTCGCTGTCATAGTCGGTGATCTGGATATCATCATCGCTGAAGCCGGCCTGTTTGAACCGGTCGACGAGATAGGCGACCATCGCTGGCACCTGTTGCTGACCGCGGGCGGTACGGAAGGCGATCACATCGCGGTAGATATCGCGCGCCAGCTGCTGATCGGGAGTCAGAGGGACGGTATCTTGCGCCAGCACCGGTTGGATAGACAGTGTGCTGGCCGCCAGCAGGACAGCCAGTCGGCCGGACCATTTCCGCGAATTCTTGTTTGCTTTCACCATCAGTTCCCCCCTCTAAAAAAACGCAGCTTATCGGAACGGTGGCGAATGTAAATCATTCTGTGATTCGCTCTGGGCAGGAGCAAGCCAGGGCAAGCTTTGCCGATGGTTATGCCCCGCCGCAGGGCGAACCGTGGTGGGCGGCGCCCTGGGGCGGCGAACAGCCCCAGGCGCGCGATTACGCTCGCTGCCTTCCTCGCCATCGCAAGATGCCAGTGACAAACAGCACGGCGGGGAGCAGTCCGCAGAACACCACGAGCAACCGCCCGGCCAGACCGCCCGCAGAGCCTTCGTGCAGCGGATGCAACCAGTTGTTGACCACGCTTCCGCCTTGCGCCTCGCGCGCATCTTGCACGGCCAGTAGCGTGCCGCTGGCGCTGTCGAGCCAGACATAGCTGTGCGGGAAGCGGAAGCTGGGGTCGCCGGGGACCTGCATCCGCAGCTTGAAGATGCCGCCCTCGGCAGGTGGGGTTTCGATCCAGGCGATGCGGGCGCCTGGCAGAGCGGCCCGGGCATTGCGAACAATTTCCGCCACGCTGACCTGCCGCGAGTCTGGTTGCGGAGGCGCATGAACATGCGGCATGGAATCGACCGGCAAGCCCGTGGCAGCGAGCACGGCATCGCTTTCCTTTGGTAGCGCCAGCATGATCCCGGTCACAGTCAATATCACCAGAAACAGCAATCCCCCCAGGCCGGCAAGCTTGTGCCAGTCACGCAAACTGCGCTGGGGATGGGCATTGAGCTTGAGCCGAAACGCTTTTGTCCACGAGCCTTTGGGCCACCAGGCCCACAGGCCGCTGAGCAACAGGGCCAGCAGGATAAAGCCCAGCCAGCCGAGAATGGTACCGCCGGTTGCCCCCAAAAGCAGGCGGTAATGGAGATCGTAGAGGAAGGTCATCGCATATTCGCCCCAATAATCGCGGCGGAGCACGCGCGAGCCATCGGGCGACAGCCAGACCATCATCGGCCGGAAATCATAGCCAGGACGTTCCGGCGGGTTGTAATAGCGTGCCGGAATCGCGCCCGCCTCACCGGTCAGCTCAAACCGCCACGGTCCACTCTTGTCCTGATAAGCCTTGCGGACGGTGGCCAGCGCGCGGTCCCAGTCGGGCTCGCGCGCTGGCTGATCGCTCGCCTCGACCCGGATCTGCGGATGCGACAGCGCATCCAGTTCCGGGTAGAAGACGAGAATCGAACCGGTCAGGCCAAGCAAGACCAGCAGGCCGCCGATGCCCAGCCCCAACCAAAGGTGAAGCGTGCGCACGCCGTGGCGCAGCCGGTCTCCCCTGACCTGCATCAGAACCGCAGCCGCGCGCTGGCCGTGACATTGCGGCCATTGGCCGGGCTGTGCAGCGTCTGCGCACCGTCCCACCAGACATATTCATAATAGCTGCCGGCAAGATTCTTGACGGCTAGCCCGAGTTCAAGAGTCTCGCTCAACCGATACGCAACACTGGCATCGAAGACCGCAAGATCGCCCCACTTCCCTTCTGCGTTGGCGGTGGTGAGATAGTAGGAGGATTGGCCTCGGCCGGTCAGCGACAGGGTCAGTGGTTCGACCGGCGCATATTCAATGCCGCCCGACCACAGCCAGCGCGGCGTGTGGCTGAGCTCGTTCCCTGCCAATTGCGGCGCCCCCGGTGTCGGGACCGCAATCACCGCTTTCTGCCATGACAAAGCGCCCCAAACAGACAGTTCTGCGGTCGGCTTGAGCCGCAACTGGACGTCAATGCCCTCGCGGTCGGTGCCGCCGACATTTTCGAAATCGCCGAGCGGATCGTTGAGCTTGCGGGCAATTTCACCGGTTGCACTCTGCTGCCAATAGGCCACCCGCCCTTCAACCGTGTCGCCCAGCTGATATTTGGCACCGAGTTCCCAGCCTTCGTTGATCGATGGCGCTAGGTCGACTTGCCGGGGCGGGATCAGATAGGCGCCCGATCCGAGGCCGATCTGGAAGGTCTTTCCCCAGTTGCCATAGAGCGTCACTCCGTCGGCCGGAAAGACGGCGACCGAGAGTTTGGGCTGGTCAATGCTGCCATAATCGTTGATCGGCGCAGTCGTGTTGTTCAGCAGATTGCTAAAATTGCCGCCGACCCAGTCTATCCGGTAGGCGGGCGTGATGCGCAGCCAGTCTGCCGGTTCGATATTCGCCTGCACATAGACGCCGCCAACCGAAAGATCGAACTGCTGGTCGCGGGTCTGGCTGGTCGGCACGCGCTCGACCGCCAGCCAGCGAGCGGAGCGATTGTCCTGCCATTCGATATTGCCGCCCGCTTCGAACATGAACGGGACGCCGGAAATGGCGCTGTGCCAGTGCAAAGCCGACGACACGCCATAATGGTCTTCCTCGGTGAGACGGCGCTGCTGCGACGCTCCCACGGAATATTTGACATAGCGATCATCGCGGAGGCGGTTGTAGTAGGCCATGCTCGACCAGTCGAGATCGCTGGAAAAGCTCACGTCGGCGGTGACCGCATATTGCTGCATTGTGCGGGTATCGCCGTCTGAGACATTATAGGCGTTGGTCATCCGCGGATTGGCGCGGCTGTCGGCAAAGGTGAGATAGCCCGGCTCTTCTGCGTCCGCATCATAATAGCGGGCAATGGCACCAAGCTTGACATCCTCACCCAGTGTCAGCCCCCATTTTCCCGACAGGCTGAACCGCTCTGTATCGCCATGGTCGCGGTAGCCATCGCTGGAGCGATAGGCGATCTGGTAATTCTGGGTTAGATTGCCGCGTTCCAGGCCCGCGACCAATTGGCCTTCATATGTGTCGTAGCTGCCGACCGAGGCGCGGGCGTCGAGGAATGTGCCGCCCGAGCGGGTCAGGATATTGGCGCTGCCGGCTATGGCGTGCAGTCCGTAGCGCGGATCGGAGGTGCCGCGCACAACCTCGATGCCGGCGATATTGAGCGGGAAGACCATATCGATATAGGGCATGTTGCCAGAGTTGCTGTTCGAGGGGATGCCGTCGATCAGCAGCTTCACCGCGTTGATATTGCCTTCGCCATTAAAGCCGCGCATCGAGAATTTGCCGTTGGTGGTGCCCTGATTGAAGTCGGTCACCAAGATGCCGGGCATCTGGCCGATCAGCTCGTAGACATTGTCGACATCGGCGTCCTGCGCGACGTCGCCACCAAGACGGTCCACTGAAGTCAGGACATTGTTGGTGCTGCCGGCCATTCCTCTGGCGGTGACGACAATTTCACCGACGGAAAAACTGGTGTCGGGCTTCTTTGGATTCGCCTGCTCTTCGGAGGTGGATGCGTCGTCGGCAGCCGCTCGCTCTTCGGCGAGGGCGGAGGGAGCATAGGCGACAAAGGATGTTGCTGCGGCAAGCGCAAGCATGGAAGTTTTCATGATTTAGATCCGATTCTGACGGGAGATAGAATGTGCTATTGCGGTTGGACGCAGCAGGATCGGAAGGGAACTCAGGCGCGAAGCGGTGCGGATCGTGCCGATCCGACGCCCGTTTTACGCGATAATGTTAACCGGATGGCTGCGTCAGGCAGCCAGTGGTGGCCCCCTTAGCGGCGGCCGCAGGCGCGGCGTGTCGCGCCCGCCGATTGTCGTCACCGGCGCAAATCCCAGCGCCAGCACGAAGGCGATCGCCGATATCAGCAGCGCCGGATCGGCACCGCCAACCACGCCCATCGTCAAGGCAGTGAACGGACATTTGTTATTGGCGGGCTCATGCTCTTGTCCGGGCGAGCCCTTCACCGGGATCGATATCTGCTGAGTGAGTTGCTCGCCGGTGGAATCCGAGCAAATAATCACGGTCAGCACCATGTTGTCGCTGGACACCATATATCCCGCCGGAACGAGCAGCTTGAACAGCAAACTGGCCGCAAGCAGCAATGCTGCCAACGGACCGTTTCTGTGGATTATGGCGCGCAGATAAGCCATCGGCGCCTGTTAGTTTCCCCGATTGCGTTTGTCATTAGTGAAAAGGTCAGCGGATACCGATCCTATGCATTTTGGGAATCGAACAAGCGGAGCCGGAGGAAGCAATAATAGAATTAACCATTTCTAGCGGCTTTTTGCTGCATAGCAGGACGATGAGGCCGGACAGTCAGGGCTTCGGTCGTCAGCCTGCTGGACTTGAGCGCCGATATCCGTCATCTCGACTGCCCGTTTGGACAACGACCGTGGGCTGGCAAAAGGATTGAGGACAGCGAATGCAAAGCGGCAGCAAGATACTGATCGGAGCAGCGGCGACGGCGCTTTTGGCGGTCGTCGGCCACTGGACCACCGGCGAAACCTTTATCGCGGGCCTGCAGCAAAAAGCGCAGACCGAATTGGCCGCGCGAGGTCTGGAAACGGCCCAGGTCAGCTTTGCGCACTCGCCGCTTTCGCGTCACGCCATTCTGGATGGCGAACTGCCGGACAATCTCAAGCAGGAAGCAGTGGACTTGGTCGCTGCGACGCCCGGGGTCTCAAGCGCGCGCTGGAAGGGCGAGGAAGCCGCCCCGGCAGCCGAGGTAGATGAGCAGCCCGCTGCTACCGAAGCTCCCGATCAGAGCAGAATCGCCAGATGCCAGACCGGTGTCGACAAGGTGCTCGATGCCAAGCACATCAGCTTCCGCTCGGGCAGCGCCTATATTTCACTCGAGTCCAAGCAAATTCTCGACGAAATCGCAGCAGCACTGAAGCCATGTGATGGTCTGACCGTCGCGGTCGAGGGCCATACCGACGACAATGGCGATAGCGACGTCAACCGGGACATATCGCAGGAACGGGCTGATCGCATCAAGGCCGGACTGGTCGAGCGCGGTATCCCGGAAACCCTAATCACGGCAACGGGTTATGGTTCAACCCGTCCTCTGGCCAAGGGTTCGGATGCTGCCGCCGATGCCCAGAATCGCCGGATCGAATTCCGCATCGGGTCTGCCGACGGCCCAGTGAACGGTGATGTCAAAGCGCAACGGGGAAAATAATCTATGCCACTTTTGCTTGAAAATCTGTTGCTCCTGCTGGTTACTTTTGCAATTGGCCTCGCCATCGGCTGGCTCATTTGGGGCCGCAGCAATGATGATCTTTAGCCGGACATCGCAAACAACGAAATTCAGAACGGGATTTTGAGACAATGATTACCCTGATTTCAGCCAATTGGCTGCTGTATGTCATAGCACTGGCAATCGGTATTATCACGGCTTTCGCCGTCTGGGCTGTCACCGGCCGTGAAGCGTCTGCGGTTGACCATTTTTCAGCGGACGACGGGCTGCTGGAAAAGGCCGGAGAACCGGTTCGACCAGCAGAGCCGAAGCCCGAACCAGTTGCCCCCGCGCCGAAACCAGTCGCAGAACCCGCCCCTGCCCCGGCACCAAAGCCTGTGGCCGCACCTGCAGCCGCCAAACCGGAAGCGGAAGAGGCACCGGTAGCGGCAGCCGCTGCAACTGGCAAACCGCAGATACCCGAAGCGGTCGGAGAGCCCGACAATTTGCGGCTGATCAAGGGCGTTGGACCGAAACTGAACACGCTGCTGATCAGTCTGGGCGTGACCCGCTTTGACCAGATTGCCGAATGGAAAGAGGCTGAAATCGCCGAGGTCGATCAGTATCTCGATACGTTCAGCGGCCGGATCACGCGAGACGCCTGGATCGACCAGGCCAAGTTTCTTGCCAAGGATGATATCGCCGGCTTCGAAAAGAAATACGGCAAGCTTTAACCTTTAACGCTGACGTCCGGAAGGCGGCGCTGACCGCTTCCGGTCAGTCCAGCTCCGGGTCGTTGGCCCGGACGATCAGCTTGTCGATCTTGCGGCCATCCATATCGACGATTTCGAAAATCCAGTCCTGGTCCTCAAAGCGTTCGCCTTCTTCGGGCAGATGCCGCAGCTGGGCCAGGGCATGGCCCGCGACCGTCGCATAGTCACGGTCCTCGGACAGCCGGAGACCAAGCCGTTCCGCCAGCGCGTCAATCGCCATGGCGCCGGAGACCAGAAAGCTGCCGTCAGCCCGTTCGATCAGGCTGCGCTGGGTTTTTTCATCCTGATCCGAGACAAATTCGCCGGCGATCGAACTCAGCAGATCATTAGGCGTCACAATCCCTTCAAAATGCCCATATTCGTCGTGCACCAGGATCATCGGCACCTGGGTTTCCCGCAATATTTCGAGGACGTCGAGCGCGTCGAGCTGGTCCGGCACCTTTTCCAGCGGGCGCATGAGTTTGCGCAGGTCCAGCTTGTCGCCGCCCAATTGCGCGGCAACGATATCGCGGGCCCGAACCACGCCGCGAATTTCATCGACCGAATGTTCGGCAACGGGAAAGCGGCTGTGCTGGGATTCCATCAGCAGCTTGTGAATGTCCTCGCGCTGCGCGTCGATGTCGAGCCAGTCGATCTCGGTGCGCGGCGTCATGACCTCGCGAATAGGCCGGTCGGCCAGTCGCACGACCCCGGCCATCACGGCGCGTTCATGCTCCTCGATAACGCCGGATCGCGTTGCATCGGCGAAGACCATCTGCAATTCTTCCGCGGTCACATGATTGACCTGCTCTCGCTTGATCCGCATCAGGCGGAAAATCAGGGCGCTGCTATTGTCCAGCAGCCAGACCAGCGGCGCAGAAATACGGGCCAGCAATTCCATCGGCTGGGCCATGATCAGGGCTATGCGTTCCGAAGACCGCAGAGCGATCTGCTTGGGCACCAGTTCTCCGACCACCAGCGACGCATAAGTGGTCAGGCCGATCACCATAACAAATCCGACGGTACCAGACAGCTCCTGCCCCATGCCCAGCACCTGCAGGCGCTCTGCCACCGGGCTGCCGAGGCTCGCGCCGGAGTAGGCGCCGGCAATAATACCGATCAGTGTGATTCCGATTTGGACGGTGGAGAGAAATTTGCCCGGATCGCTGGCCAGGCGAAGCGCCGCCTTGGCGCGCTTGCTCCCCCGGTCCGCCAGGCCGTGAAGCTGGGCCTTTCGCGCCGAAACGATCGCCAGCTCCGACATGGCAAATACGCCATTGATCAGCACCAGCACAATTATGATCGCAACGTCAAACCAGGGAAAGGGTGTCATAATGTCCATTGAAAGGGCGAAATGCCATAAGCCCTTTAGCAGCAAGTTTTACAAAATCTCAAGTTTGCTGTCAGTCACCGTTCATTTATATCCGGCTAGGTGGAACCTTCCGATCGGCCAGGTGTTATCCTGAGCGAACAGAAATACCTTAGAGGGGAAACGAAATGCGGATAAGAAAATCAATAATCACAACGGCTTCACTTGGCGCCTTGGCATTGACCAGCGGTTGTGTGACCAACCCCGAGACCGGAAACCGGACCATCTCAAAAGCAGCCATTGGCGGTATCGGCGGCGTAGTAGGCGGCTATTTGCTCGGTGATGTGCTGGGCGGTCGCAACGATCGTACCGCGAAGATTGTCGGTGCTGGCCTCGGCGGTCTCGCTGGTGCCGGAATCGGTTATTATATGGACGAGCAGGAAAAGAAGCTTCGCGAACAGACAGCCGGAACCGGCATTGATGTCACGCGCGAGGGCGACAATCTGATCCTCAACATGCCGTCCAATGTGACATTCCCGGTCGACAGCAGCGCGATCCAGCCGAGCTTCCAGACCACTCTGGCCAATGTCGCGGATACGCTTGCTCGCTATGAGAAAAGCTATGTCGACGTTCTCGGCCATACCGACAGCACCGGCAGCGAAGCCTATAACCAGGCGCTGTCGGAACGGCGCGCGGAAGCCGTTGCCAATTTCCTCGCCAACAGCGGCGTCCAGCGCGCCCGCCTGGCGACCAGAGGCTATGGCGAAAGCCAGCCGATTGCCAGCAACGCAACCGAAGAAGGCCGGGCGGCCAACCGCCGGGTTGAAATCAAGATTGTTCCGATCACGGAAGATGATCTGAATAACTAAATTAGCGCTTGCGCTTATTCCTTCATTCCGGGCATCCCCTGCAAAAATTATCAGAGGATGCCCGGACATGACGACACCCAATTTTTCTATCGATCTGACAGGCCGGACGGCCATTGTGACTGGCGCATCCGCCGGATTGGGACGCCGCTTTGCCAAGGTGCTGGCGGCCTGCGGGGCGAAAGTTGCCTGTACCGCCCGCCGCAAAGACAAGCTTGACGATCTGGTCGCCGAGATCAGCGCGGACGGTGGAACAGCAGAAGCCTTTGCTCTGGATGTGCGTGACGCCGAACAATTGAAGGCCATCATTCCCGCCGTTGCCGACGCGCTCGGACAGCCGGACATACTCGTCAACAACGCCGGCATCGTCGATGCCGAACATGCCACAAGGATGTCGACGGAACTGATCGATGACGTGCTCGACACCAATCTGCGCAGCGTGTTCATTCTGTCGAACGAGTTTGCCCGTCCGCTGATCGCCAACAAAACACCCGGCCGGATCGTCAATATCGCGTCTATCGCCGCAACCAGCTACAGCGGTGGCGGAGCAGCGCTCTATTCGACCACCAAGGCCGGCGTCGTACGGATCACCGAAACGCTGGCGGTGGAATGGTCAAAATTTCATATCAATGTGAATGGCATTGCGCCGGGCCTGTTCGCAACCGACATGGCCGACGGGATGATCGAGCGCGCTGGCGATTTTTCGGTCAATTTCCCGCGCAAACGTCTCGGCCAGCCGGAGCAGATGGACAGCACCCTGCTCTATCTGGTGTCGCCTTCCTCGGACGCGGTGACCGGTACCGTCATCAAGATCGATGACGGCCAGGGCTCACGCTAGCGTCTAGACCAGCTCACCGCGAAGCAGTTTCGGCAGATCGCCGGTTTCGCCTTTGGCTTCTGCCATGAACTGCGCCTTGAGCGGCGGAATGCGCTGGACGAGTCCAATGCCCATGCGGCGGATGGCGGAGGAGGCTTCCCCCGGAAGGCCGAACAGGCGCGTCAGCAGATCAGTGGCTGCCGACACCATCATATTGTCGAGGCTGCGCCAACGGTCATAGCGGGCCAGAATCTGCGCATCGCCCAGATCGAGGCCGGTGCGTGCGCCCTCGACCAGACATTCGGTCAACGCCGCAACATCGCGCAGTCCCAGATTGAGCCCCTGCCCGGCAATCGGATGAATGCCGTGACCGGCATCGCCGATCAGCACCAGCCGTTCTGCAGTGAGATGCGAGCTGTGGTGGAAGCCCAGCGGATAGGTCGGGCGGTCGGTAAGCAACTCGATCTCGCCCAGAAAGCCGCCGGTCTTTTTCATCATTTCGGCGACAAAGGCGCGCTTGTTGATCCTGGTATAGGCGGGGCCGTCCTTGCGCGAGACGGTCCAGACCACGGCAGACCGGTGCCGTCCGTCAGCGTCGTCGAGCATCGGCAGAAGCGCAAACGGGCCGGGCGGAAAAAACAGTTCATAGGCGGTATTGGCATGCGGCTTTTCGTGCGCGATCTTGCAGACAATGGCGCTGTGGTCATATTGCCAGTGGGCCATGATGATCCCGGCTTCCTCGCGCATCCGGCTGCCTCGGCCATCGGCGGCGACGAGCAGCGGCGCAGAAAGCCGTTCGCCATTTTCGAGGCTGACCTCGACGAGATGTCCGCTGCGATCACAGGAAGCAACCTGCGTCGACAGGTGGAAGCTGATCGCATCGTGCTCCTCGGCCGCCTTGAACAGAAGTTGGCGCAACAGTGCATTTTCGACCATGATGCCCATCGGGCCCTCGCCCTCGCCCGGTACGAAGTCGAGGGTGCCGGGTTTCAGACCGTCATTGACCAAGATCTTTTCGATATCACAGCCGTTTGGCCGCAGCTTTTCGGCCAGCCCGATGGCATCAAACATGTTCCAGCTGGCACTGTTGATCGCGGAAACCCGCGCATCCTTTTGCGGATTGAGCAAATCATCCGGATCGGCGCGATCGATGATCGCCACTTGCAGCCCGTGCGCGGCCAGCGTCAATGCCTGCGTCAGGCCGATCATGCCTGCACCCAATATGATGATATCGCTTTTCCGAGAATCAATTCCCATGGAGACCGCCTTTCCGAGCCATAATATACGTAACAGGTAGGCATCGACGGCCCGGAAAGAAAGGCAAATCCGGTAAAATATCGCCAAGAAACTTGACGGCGAGTCCCCGATTCGCGCAAAGGAGCAGATAGTTAATGCGCGCCTGTGGCTGGGGTGACGCACGGGAGTATATGATGGCGGGTAAAGCCAATGAAGCAAACTGGCGCGAGATCATGCGCCTCAGCCTGTTACGCAGCGGTGCGCTGATCGGGGCGATCGCGATTTTTCTGGCGACCCTGTTCCTGTTGCTGGCGCTGGCCAGCTATTCCCCCAGCGACCCGTCGTTCAACACATCGGCGGGCAGCGTCGAACATAACTGGATGGGCGTTTTTGGATCCTATCTGTCGGATCTGCTGTTGCTGCTGATCGGTCTGCCCGTGGTTCTGTTTCTGCCACTGATGCTGGTTCTGGCCAACCGGCTATGGCGCGATATTCCGCAGCCCGGCTGGAAAAAACAGTTGCTCTGGTGCCTGCTCGCCGCGCTGCTCGTCGGCACCGGACTGGCGTTGTGGTTTCCGCAGCCGGAAATGGAATTGCCCTCGGGCCTTGGCGGTCTCACCGGCATGCTGATTGCCAATGGCACCAGCGCTGGCCTCAACGCCATATCGACGGCCTGGAGCGGTCTGATTTCGGGATTTCTGATCGCGCTGACGCTGGCCGGTGGTCTTGTTCTGGGCTATATCAGCCTGAGGCTCGACCGGCCGCTATTCTCCGGTGCGTCCCTGAAATTGCCGACGGTACCGAATCCTTTTGCGCAGAAAGACGACGATCTGGTGGTCGAACCGGAGCGGGCCAAAGCCAAGGTGAAGGCCAAGCCTGAACCTGCGCCGCGCAAATCGGTCCAGCCCGACACCCGGCCACCGCCAGAGATCAGCGACCGCGCATTGCCGCCAAAGAAAGCCAGCAAAGCCAAGCAGGGTGATTTCTTCGGGCCCTATGTATTGCCGCCGCTTGATCTGCTGACCCCTGCCCCGGAACAGAATAATAATGTGGTCGACAAGGCAGGCCTGGAACGGAACGCGCGTCTGCTGGAATCGGTGCTGGATGACTTTCACGTCAAGGGCACGATCAACGCGGTTCGGCCTGGCCCCGTCGTCACCATGTACGAACTGGAACCTGCCCCTGGCATCAAGGCAAGCCGGGTCATTCAGCTGGCCGAGGATATCGCCCGCAATATGTCGGCTTTGTCCGCGCGCGTTGCCGCCATTCCCGGCCGAACCGTCATGGGTATCGAGCTGCCCAATGCCAATCGCGAGATGGTGGTGCTGCACGAAATGGTCGGCAGCGACAGTTTCGCCGAGCAGGGTGGCAAATTGCCGATCATCCTGGGCAAGAATATCTCCGGCGATCCGGTGATCGCCGATCTGGCACCGATGCCGCATTTGCTGGTCGCCGGTACGACCGGCTCCGGTAAATCGGTCGGCCTGAACTGCATGATCCTGTCGCTGCTCTATCGGCTGACGCCGGAAGAGTGCAAGATGATCATGATCGACCCGAAGATGCTGGAACTCAGCACCTATGATGATATTCCGCATCTGCTGTCGCCCGTTGTGACCGAGCCGACGAAGGCCGTTCGCGCGCTGAAATGGGCGGTCGAACAGATGGAAGAACGCTACCGGATGATGTCGTCGCTCTCCGTGCGCAATCTCGCCAACTATAATGAGAAGGTGAAGGCTGCCAAAGCCAAGGGGCAGCCGCTCGGCCGCAAGGTCCAGACCGGCTATGATCCGGAAACCTCTCGCCCGATTTATGAGGAAGAGCAGCTCGACTATGAAGTGCTGCCGCAGATTGTGATCATCGTCGACGAGCTTGCCGACCTGATGATGACCGCTGGCAAGGAAGTCGAATTTCTGATCCAGCGGCTGGCGCAAAAGGCGCGTGCGGCCGGCATTCACCTGATCATGGCGACGCAGCGCCCATCCGTCGACGTCATCACCGGCGTGATCAAGGCCAACCTGCCGACCCGGATCAGCTTCCATGTCACCTCGAAAATCGATTCGCGCACCATTCTGGGCGAACAGGGTGCAGAACAACTGCTGGGCAAGGGTGACATGCTCTATATGCCGGGCGGCAAACAGCTCACCCGCGTGCACGGCCCCTTTGTCTCCGACGATGAAGTGCGGCGCGTCGCCGACCACTGGCGGTCGCAGGGCCAGCCTGACTATATCCAGGCAGTAACCGAGGAACCGGAGGACGGCAGCTTTGCCCTCGACGGTGCCGATCTGAGCGACAGCAAGGAAGACCGGCAATATGCGCAGGCCTGCCAGATCGTGTTCGAGAGCCAGAAAGTATCGACCAGCTGGCTGCAACGGCAGTTGAGGATCGGCTACAATACGGCTGCCCGGATCGTCGACCGGATGGAGGAGGATGATTTTATCAGTCCGCCCAACCATATTGGCCGCCGGGAAGTGCTGCGCGATCAAAACGGCGAGCCGCTGTAACCGTCTTCCTGACAGAGTGATTAAGCCATTGTTCAATCGCTAGTGGCTAGGCGGATATCTAGATAATCTGGAGTTTTTTATGTTGAAATATGGTTTCGCCCTGATCGCTGCGCCGCTGGCCCTGACCGCCAGCTTGCCGGCCACTGCCCAGCAGAGTCCGACCGACAGTCTCGCCAAAATTTCCAACCATTTGCGTTCGATGTCGACGATGACCGCGAATTTCACCCAGACCGATCGCAGCGGCCAGATGATAACCGGGAAACTGATCCTGAAGCAGCCGGGAAAGATCCGGTTTCAATATCAAAAGGACGCCAACCTGTTGATCGTCGGTGACGGCAAGGCGCTGACGATGATCGATTATGACGTCAACCAGGTACAGCGCTGGCCGATTGGCAACAGCCCGCTGGCGGCGCTGCTCAATCCCGAGCGGGATCTGTCGAAATATGGCAAAATCGTTCCGACTCGCAACCCCGCTGTGTTGAGCGTGGAAGTCAGGGATCCGAAACGACCGGAATATGGCGTCATCACCATGGTTTTCACCAAGAAGCCCGGCGCACCGGGCGGATTGAGCCTGGATGGCTGGGTCTCGCTGGACTCGAAAAATAATCGCACATCGATCCGCCTTTCCGATCAGAAATTCGGCGTGCCAGTGGCCAACAGCAGCTTCAACTGGACCGATCCGCGGAGAAAAAGCCGCGCCAAGCGATGAGACGAGGCGGGCTGCCGATCAGCAGAAACTGATCGATAATCCGTTCATATTGCCGACAGAAACACCGGCGTATAACCAAATACAGGATGAAGAGAGACAGTCAGGTTTTCCCCCTGTTACCTGACCAAAAAAGTCAAAATTCATCTTTTGCGTGACGAACGCGAGTTAACCCCCACCTCCTTCATGCCCCCGGAGGTGGGGGTTTTACTTTTCAGTGAAAGCGAAATTACCGGAATGCGCTATTGCCTTTGGGCTTGGGTTTCCGCGCGAGCGTGGCTAGTAGACTCGCCATGAGTGATACCCTGAAAATCGTCAGCTGGAATATTAACAGCATCCGCGCCCGAATCGACATCGTCGAACGGTTCCTGACCGAGGAAGCGCCGGACATTTTGTGCTTGCAGGAAACCAAGGTTCGCAACGAACAATTCCCGGAGGGCATGTTCCGGCGACTGGGCTATAATCACCAGATCCTGAACGGGCAGCCGATGCACCACGGCGTAGCGATCATCAGTCGGGTGCCGCTGCACAAGGATGAGCGGTTTGACTGGCAGGATAATGGCGAGGCCCGGCATGTCGGTGCTGTCCTGCAGAATGGCGTCCGCATCGAGAATGTCTACATCCCTGCTGGCGGCGAAATTCCCGATCGCGACCTGAATCCCAAATTTGGCCAGAAGCTGGATTTTTTCGGACGGATGACCGAGTGGTCGGCCAATCTGAAGGAGCCGACGATATTGTTGGGCGATTTCAATGTCGCACCGCTGCCGTCGGATGTCTGGAGCCACAAGGCGTTGCTCAAGGTTGTCAGCCACACCCAGATCGAGATCGACCATCTGTACAAGATGCGCGATGCGCATGGCTGGGTCGATATCGGTCGCAAGCTGATTCCCGACCCCGAGCGCCTGTACACCTGGTGGAGTTACCGCGCCAAGGACTGGCGCGCCTCCGACAAGGGGCGCCGGCTCGACCATGTCTGGGTGAGCCCGGAACTGGAAGACAAGGCGAAGAGCCACGTCGTCCTGGAAGACGCGCGCAGCTGGGGCAAGCCATCGGATCATGCGCCGCTGATCACGGAATTCGAATTTTGAACGCAGCGTCTCAGGACGAGGCCGACAAGGCGGCAGCGCGCCGGGCGGCCCGCGCGATCGACGCGCTGCGCCGCGGCTGGCCGATCGGCGTCGAGGCCAATGGATCGCGGCTCAATCTGCTGCCGGTCGAGACCGGCGCTCTGGAGCAGGCCCTGCCCTCCTCCGGCAGCGTGTCGCTGCTGATTTCCGCGAGCCGGGCCGACACGCTGAAGCTGCTCAACCAGCTTGCCGCTGCTGACCCCAGCCTGCCGATCCAGATTCGCCTGCCCGCGCCGGTCAGCGCCGCAGAGATCATCGCCATTGTCGATCCTGTGCTCGACATGAAATATCCGATGAAAGGGCCGTTTCGCAGCGAGCCGCTAAGCGATCCGGCCGCTGCCAGGGCCGCCATGGAACTGGCACGCCATGCGGCATTGCTGCCCGCTTTCCTGATCGTCGACGAGGCCGAGGATGTCGTCGGCGTGGATGATGTTGCGGCGTATGCCGAGTCCAGTGCGCTAACGATCAGCGCCCACGCCAAATTGCCGGTCGCAGCCAATAGCGAGGCGCATATCTACGGCTTTCGCAGCGATGCCGATGCCACCGACCATATCGCACTGGTGGTGGGAAAGCGGGATGGCAGCACCCCGGTCGTGCGCCTGCACAGCGAATGTTTGACCGGCGATGTTCTCGGAAGCCTGAAATGCGACTGCGGCCCGCAATTGCACGCGGCGCTGCACCAGATGAGTGAGGCCACCTGGGGTGTGCTGCTCTATCTGCGTCAGGAAGGCCGCGGCATCGGGCTGATTAACAAATTGCGCGCTTATGCGCTGCAGGACCAGGGCTTTGACACGGTCGATGCCAACCAGCGGCTGGGATTTGCGATCGATGCGCGGGACTTCTCGATTGCCGCGCGGATGCTGGACCTGCTCAACGTGCCCAAGGTGAAGTTGATGACCAACAATCCGGAAAAAGTGGAAGGATTGGAAGCATGTGGCGTGACTGTCGAAGAGCGGCTGCCGGTCAAGATTGCCGCCAATCCGCACAATGAATTTTATCTGGATACCAAGCGGGAACGGACCGGGCATCAATTATAGCGGAATCGTGAGGATTGCCGCCGCCGACACCTGCTACAGGCTGTCGCGGGCCAGCAGCTGCGCAACCAGCGGGTTGGGGAATTTCCGTTTCATCGTCACCGCGTAAAAGCTCTCGGTCAGATCGAGTGACAGGTCCGATTCGCATAGCTGGCCGCTGGCGATTTCATCCTGCACAACAATTGGCGGGATCACCGCGACCCCCGCATCATCACGAACCAGCAGCCTCATCATCGCCATATCATCGACCTCGGCAGCGATATTGGGATGTATGCCCTGCCGTTCCATCAGCGCGTCAAAGCCCTGGCGCACGCTGGAACCGGAACTCGGCAGGATCACCGGATTTTGCTCGAGCAGGCTCAGCAGATCGCGATTGCCCTGCACCCGTTGCTGACTGCCGATCAGTCCGACCTTCTGTTCCGCAATGCGGTGGGTGGTAAACGGCGAGGCCTGATCCTGAGGCGGCATTTGATTGGTCAGCACAATGTCGAGATTGAGCGATTCCATGCTGGCATATAATTCTTCGGCGCTGCCTGACCGGAGAATGATTTCGACATCATCCTTTCGCAGAATCGGTTTCAGAAAGCTGATCTGAAAATTGCGGGACAGCGTTGCCAGCGCACCGATGCGCAGAGCCTGCCGAATCTGCCCGGTTTGCGCCAGAGTGCCGATCAACTCCTGCCCCGCTGCAAAAATCGTGTCGGCATGGTCCAGCGTCAGCCGTCCCGCCTCGGTCAGATGGAGCTGCCGCCCCCGCCGCTCGAACAGGGCGTGGCCGAGACGCTCCTCGAGCTTGCGGATCTGCACAGACAGCGCCGACTGCGACAGGTTCAGCCGCTCTGCGGTGCGCGTGAGATTGCCATCATGCGCCACCGCCCAGAAATAGCGAAGATGGTGATAGTTGAGATCGGCCATATCATTCACTTAAACAGAATGATTTCTAATAAACAATGTATTTTTCATATCTCTCTGCCCCCGCTAGGTCCACCACAACATCTGCGCTTTTGAGGGAAATACACCGATGGATTTGACCTTTCTGCCGATTCTGGCCCCCGTCCTGACTCTGATCGCCGCCGGCACCGCCGCCCTGCAAACCGGCCGGAGCGGCTGGACGGTGCAACTGCCGCAATGGCTGTTGCTGGGGTCCTTTGTAGCATCGGTGGCGGCGACCCTTTCGCTGCTACAGTCCGGCGATGCGACCAGCGCGATGTTCGGCAGCGATATCATCGGCCTTTCGGTGCGGCTCGACAGCGTCAGTCTGGTAATGCTGTTGCTGGTCAGCTTTGTCGGCTGGATCGTCACGCGCTTCAGCGCGGTCTATCTGGATGGCGAACCCGGCCAGGGGCGTTTTACCGCCTGGCTTTGCCTTACGCTGGCGGCGGTCATGCTGCTGGTGATCGCGGGCAATCTGGTTCAGCTAATCCTCGCCTGGATCGCCACCAGCCTGTTTCTGCACAAATTGCTGCTCTTCTATCCCGCACGGCCCGGTGCGCAGCGCGCAGCGCGCAAGAAATTCTGGATAGCCCGGATTGCCGACGGTGCGCTGGCCGGTGCAGCGGTGCTGCTCTACCTGCAATATCGGACCGTCGATATTGCGACCATATTGGAGCTGGCGCGGTTCGACGTCACCTCCTGGCCAGCGATCCTGATCGCGTCGTTGCTCGCATTGGCCGCCATGCTCAAATCGGCACAGTTCCCGCTCCATGGTTGGCTGACCGAGGTGATGGAGACGCCCACGCCGGTATCCGCGCTGCTTCATGCGGGCGTGATCAATGGCGGCGGCTTTCTGCTGATCCGCTTTGCCGACGTTATGCTGCTGGCACCGGGCGTGATGGCGGTGCTGGTGATGGTCGGTGGCTTTACGGCGCTTTTCGGCGGTCTGGTGATGCTGACCCAGCCCGCGGTGAAAACTTCGCTCGCCTGGTCCACCGTCGCCCAGATGGGCTTCATGATCCTGCAATGCGGTCTCGCGCTGTTTCCGTTCGCGCTGCTCCACATTGTGGCTCACTCGCTGTACAAGGCGCACAGCTTCCTGAGCGCTGGCGGTGCCGTCGAGATGGTCACGCAAGTGCGTCGCCCCGGCCCGATCGCCATCCCGGACGCTGCCGCCGTTGGCCGGTCCTTCGTGCTGGCCTTGCTGATCTACGCCGGGATCGGACTGCTGTTCGGCGTGACCGACAAATCGCCGCAGGCGATTGCGCTGGGTGCGATCCTGATTTTCGGTGTCGCCTATCTGCTGGCACAGGGCCTAGCCGACGCGGCCCCGAAAGCCCTGATGAAGCGCACGATCCTTTATTCGCTGGTCGCCTCCGCGAGTTATTTTGTCCTGCAAACCGCGTCCGTCTGGACAACCAGCGATATCCTGCCCGCGACCCCGGCACCCGGGCCGCTGCAATGGGTGCTGATGGTGCTCGCGCTGATCAGCTTTGGCGCGGTCGCGGTCGTGCAGGCGATGTTCCCGCTCTGGGCCACGCATCCGGCAGCGGCGGGCCTGCGCGTCCATCTGTCCAACGGATTTTACACTAACGCCATTTTTGACCGCCTGCTGGGCAGCTGGTCGCGGCCAAAATCATCTTGAAACGGGGAGACCTTCCAATGCTCGACACCATGCATGCCAACCAGGATATCGACCTGCAGGCCATTGCCGATGCGGCTGACGAGGCAGCACGCGCCATCCCGCCCGCCTGGCCGCTGGCCTCCAGCGTAGCGGTCAATCCGTTTCTCGGCCAGACCGACCAGACGCTGGCCGGCACCGGAGCCCTGCTGGGCCGGGCAACCGGTGCCAGCATCACCATGCCACGCGCTTGGTATCGGGAGAAGATCGAACAAGGCGAGATTTCCGATGCCGATCTGAAAGCTGCGCTGTCCGCCGCGCGAGAAACCGGGACGCCTTCGTCGCTGGCCGAACTCAAACAGGCTTTGGCCAGCGACCCGGCGGCGCTAGCCGCTATCCCGACGGTGGCAGATCTTGCCGCCAAGGCGTCGGCGATTGACTGGCCCGGCATTGCCTCTGAACGCTTTGGTGTCTGGGCCGCCGGGCATTTCGACGCGGGTCAGGCCTTGTGGGCCGCGCCGAAGGACAAGAGTGCCTATGCCGCATGGCGCGCAATCGCCACCCATGATCTGACGCCGGAAATTGCCGGTCTTTCGGGATTTGCTAGATTTGTCGCGGATGCGCCTGACAATGCCAGCGATGCGATTGTCTATTGCTGTGACCGTCTCGGATTGCTGACCGAGTCCATGGCCAGCTATTTTCACCGGCTGCTGAGCGACACCGGCGGCTGGGCGCAATATGCGCGCTATCTGCTGTGGCAGGCGGAACTGGCAGAGCAGACCGATCGCACGATCCTCGACTGTCTGGCGATCCGGCTGATCTGGGAAACGGCGCTGCTGGAGCGCTATGACGAGCATATCGCCGACCAGTGGGCCGACGCGATCGCGCGGCATGCCCAACCGGCGCGCCCAGCCCCCGAGATGGTTATCGATGCGATCATGCAGGAAGCCCATGAGCGGGCGTTCCAGCGCCAGCTTGCATCGATGCTCGCGGCCAGCCCGGAACCGGCCACCGGCTACCGGCCTGCGCTGCAAATGGCTTTTTGCATCGATGTCCGGTCAGAGGTGTTCCGGCGTTCGCTGGAGGCCCAGGACCCGTCGATCCAGACGATCGGCTTTGCCGGCTTCTTTGGCCTGACCACCGCCCATCGGCGCTTTGCCTCGGACGAGAGGGAACATCGTTTGCCAGTGCTGCTCAATCCGGGGCTCGAAAGCCGCAGCGGCGGCCCCGAGGATATCGATGCCGACCGGTCGTCACGCTATACCGCGCGAGCTGTCCGGGCGTGGGGGCGGTTCAAGCTGGCTGCTGTATCGTCCTTTGCCTTTGTCGAAGCCAGTGGGCCGCTTTACGTCGTCAAGCTGGTCCGTGATGCGCTTGGCCTGTCCACAAAAACGAAAGCCGCTGATCCGGCACCGCAGATCGTCACCGAACAGAGTCTGGACGATCGCGTCGCGGCAGCGGAAGGCATTTTGCGGGCGATGTCGATGACCGATAATTTTGCCAGACTGGTGATTCTGGCCGGTCATGGCGCATCGGTGACCAACAATCCGCATTATAGCGCGCTGAATTGCGGGGCCTGCGGCGGCTATTCGGGCGAGGTCAATGCGCGGCTGCTGGCCGCGCTGCTTAATGATGCCGATGTGCGCCAGGACTTGCAGGCCAAGGGGATTGCGATCCCGGCCGACTGCCTGTTTCTCGCCGCCCTGCACGATACCACGACCGATCAGGTCACGATCTACGATCAGGATCATGACACCGCGGATCATAAAGACGATCTTGCCGAAACCAGAATCTGGCTGGCTGCCGCCGGCGCACGGGCGCGGACCGAACGCGCGCTCAGGCTACCGCGGGCCGATGGCGCGCAGGATATTCACGCGCGCAGCAGCGACTGGTCGGAGGTCCGTCCTGAATGGGGACTGGCGGGATGCAGCGCCTTTATAGCCGCACCGCGCAGCCGTTCGACCGGACGGGATCTCGCCGGGCGGTCCTTTCTGCACGATTATGACTGGCAGCAGGATGACGGCTTCAATGTGCTCGAGCTGATCCTGACCGCCCCGGTGGTCGTCGCCAGCTGGATCAGCCTGCAATATTATGGCTCGACCGTGATGCCGGAGCAATTTGGCGGCGGCAACAAGCTGCTGCACAATGTCGTCGGCGGCATCGGTGTGATCGAAGGCAATGGCGGGCCGTTACGCGCCGGATTGCCGTGGCAATCAGTGCACGATGGCAACAATCAGGCCCATGATCCGCTGCGGCTGTCGGTCTGTGTCGAAGCCCCCAGAGAGGCGATCACTGCCATATTGGAAAAGCACGAAGGCGTCCGCGCCCTGTTCGACAATCGCTGGCTGCATCTGTTCGCGCTGGACGAGAACGGGCAGATGGCCTGGCGCTATGTAGGGAAGCTCGGATGGGAAGCTGTGGCCGTTGCGTGTCCCGAAAAACGGACATGACGCGAACGGGATCAATGGGTATCGACGGACAAGTCACTTGCCGTGTGAGTAATCAGCTCCGTTACCTGCCCGGGTGAAGCTCCTAGGCCGCAAAGCCCAAGCATCATCATTTCGCGCAACAACAAGGTGGCTTGATCACCGTTCGGGCGGGTCTCTACCAGATTGGCCATCAGGACCTGGCACAGGCCCAGCCAATAGAGCAGCCCTGCATTGCCGGCTTCAGGGCGCAACAGGTTCAGGGCCAATGCAGCGTCGATATCCTCCCGCAATCCGCGATTGAGGGGGTAGGAGCGGCTGGTGGGCGGGTCCTGGCTGCGCAGCAATATCCGCGTTCGGCGCGGGTGCTTGAGAGCGAATTGCGCTGCCACGCACATGCCTCCAGCGATGCGCGCCACAGGGTCCTCGACTCTCTCGTTGGCAGCCGCAACGCGGGCTTCCAGCTCCGTCCGCACTTTCGGCCACCTGAAGGTCAACCGGGCCATCGCCACGCGCTACGACCAACTGGCCAACAGCTTCCTCGGAATGGTTCATCTCGCGGCCGCCAGATATTGGCTCAAATTTGTCCACGCCGCCTAGGACCTGTTGGCAAGAGCGCGGTAGGGATTCCCAAATCCGTCTAGCACTGCTTCACAGCTGCTTTTTGCGAGGGCAGCTTTTTCGGCCGCAGCTAGCGATAGCGGACAGTCCGGACCCGGCCTGGTTCGTCAACTCAAGCATCGCTCGGGACGGGCTACCGTCAACGCGCCAGCCATCTTCACAAGTTCGATACCTTATGCAGACGCTGCATTCTCTCCCGCAACCCGGCCGAAATAAGAGGCCGGTCCCAGCATCAATCCACTGGCATAGCCGCGACCATCCTGCGCGATACTGGAAACGCAAGCACCTGCAGCAAATAAACCGGGAATTACGTTGCCGCAGGTATCGAGCACCTCGGCATCCGAAGAGGTCTTCAAACCGCCCAGGGTGATGTAATAATAACAGGAATTGCTGTAGGAGACTTCGAAAGCAGCGTAGGGGCCTTGGTCCAGCGGTTGCAGCCAATCCTTATCCTTGTGAAAAAGCGCATCGTCCCCTTGCGCTGCACCTTCGTTATATTTCTTCATGGTGCGCTGGAGCGAACCGTGGGGCATATCCAGCCCCGCTTCCATTTCTGCGACCGTTTCCCAACCGTCGACGAGACGGTGGTGAGCATTATCAACCTCGGGATAGGCAAAGATTGCTGAATCCATCACCAGATAGGCTGTGGTTCCACGCTGCTCCATAATCGCCTGGGCGGTGCGGCCGTGATAACTGTCTTCGGCGACGAATCGTTCGCCGTCGCTATTGACTAGAATCGCTTTTATCAGTTGCTCCGGCGGGTAAAAGCTGGCGGTGGCGATGATCCCATCCATCGAACGCAATTCTGCGTTCGCCGCTTGTCCAAGACGAATGGCGTCACCATCATTGTTCGGAATTCCCAATGGCTCACAGCTATTGGGAAATTGAGGGGCATAGTGGCTGACCATCTCGCGGTTCATACCGAAGGCGCCTGCTGCCAGCACAACCCCGCGTGCTGCACGGAAGAATTTCTGCCCATCACTCTGCTTCGCTCGCACACCGATGATACGCCCGGCTTCATCGCGGAAGAGCGCATTGACACGACTGTCTGCCTCGACGCGCACGCCTTCGCGTTCGCACGCGGCAATCAATGCAGCCATGGCCAAGGCCCCGCCTCCATCGCCTTCCTTGGCAACCTTGTGTCCGCGTGGCACCGGTATTGATATCTTGTTAAAGGGCCATAATTTCTCGTTACCTGTGGATGCAAGGCAATCATCCGTGGGGGCGATTACCGACTTGCCTTTGTAATGGCCTCGATTGAAAGGCACACCCTGAGCCTCAAGCCAATCGAACTGTGCAACCGAATTATCGCAGAAGCGGCGTACCAGCTGTGCGTCCGGAGCCCCGGTACTGGCCATCAGGAAGTCAAACATATTGTCAGGCGTATCCTCGTATCCGGCCGCCATCTGAACGTCCGTCCCGCCGCCGAAGTAAAAAATACCTGCTGAGAGCGCGCTGGCCCCGCCGCCGCCCGATGCTCGCTCAATGACCAGCACGTCGGCGCCCGCCCGGCGTGCTTCCAGCGCTGCGCATGCTCCTGCAATGCCATACCCAATGACAATAACGTCAGCGCTATCGTCCCAATGGTCGATTGTCGAAGGAGAGAGAATTTCAGCACAATAATCTGGATCGGTCATGGGTATCACTCTCTTGCAGCTTTTAAATCGCATGACACAGGAGAGTTCAGCCTCCCCCCTGCGTTCGAACATGGCAGCGCCATCGCCGGAGATTTTAAATGCATTGCTGCAGCTCTCCGTCTTGTCGCGTTCGATTTTGTATAGCTCTCGGCTGTCGAGTCAATATTAAATATAACATTGATATAAATAAAATGACCATCCTGTCACTTGGCGATCCAGCTCCTAATAGGCGAAACAAAGTCTCCAATGCCGCCGTTAGATCGACACTCAAATGTGCGATTCGAGTTCAATTTTGGAGGGCAGCACACTGTGATTGCAAGACGCTAGCGCAATACCGAAAAGATCGAGTGCTCGATCCGCAAGATATCATTTTAAACTGGCATCAACTCCAGAATATGATCGGAAGCATTTGAACATGGGTTGGCTCCTGGCGCGAAAGAAAATTTTTTCGCGGAGCAGGCTCCGAGACCCACCGGGTAGTGGCCAGCTAACAAATCGTATCGATAGAACCTTCAAATTCACTTTCCAGCACACGGGTCTGACGCGCGGCAGACCAGTTTTCAGGATCATGGATTGCTTGGATTGCTATGCCGACAAGCACTGCAAATATCCTTCGCTCCTCAACATCCTTTTCCTCTTCATCGAGCGACCGAACGTGTGAATTGCGATCGAGCAAACCGCGTATTCTTTGGAGTGTGTTCTCAGTTTTCGACACCTGTTGTTGTCGAAACTCCTTGTCGGTCAGCGTCATATTCCAGAACGCAATCCAGACTTTCCAATTGTTCCGACTTTCTTCGTCGGTGGGGAGCAATGTCAGCAAGCAGGTGGTAGTTGACTGCCCGGAATCTACTGCCTGGGCAAACCTGAATTCAGCGATTTCCAGAGTATCAAGAAAAATGAATAGCATGAGTTGCCGCTTATCCTCGAAATAGTGCGAGATCACAGCGGTGCTCAGATTCGCGGCTTCTGCAATTCGCCTTACCGTGAGTTTTTCGAGCCCGTATTCCAGCAATATTGCCCTAGCGATTCCGACTACCTGTCGGCGGCGCTCATCATGATCAACTATGCGTGGCAAAATTACTACCATCTCTCGGTTTCGGAAGAACCGGTGTCTAATCGAGTCATGACAATCGCGCAAATTTTTCCGAATGTTCACGCAGAACTGCGGCATGCACGGATTTGCGATCTTGTCACCAATCGGCATATCGATGAAGTTCCGGAACCCGGATGCTTCATGAAATGGGAGCAGGTCGGCGAGCCGATCGTCATCGTCCACGGCATGGATGGCGAAGCCCGGGCCTGCGCGATGCAGCCAATCTCGCCTGGAAGCTCGCGGCTGTCGCGCAAGGAAAGGCAGACCAGGCGCTGCTGGGCACGTATCAGCCGGAACGCGCGCCCAATCTGCGCGCCACAATCGATATGGCGATCATGATGGGACGGATGGTGTGCACCACCAGTCGGCTTGGCGCAGCGCTGCGCGACATCAAGTTGGGGGTCGCCAGGATGCTCGGCAAGCTGCCCAGCGGCCCTCCGGCCTATCCCCCGATCGGCACAGGCGCGATTATGGCCGGATCACAGGGGGCCGGAAGCTATTTTCCGCAACTGGTGGCAGACGACGGCAGCCGGCTGGACGAGGTGCTCGGGCCAGGCGTTTGGCTGATCGGACGCGAGACGCTTCAGGAAAGCCGTATGGCACCATTTGCTGCCGGATTGCGCGCGTGGCTCGATCACCAATCGGCTGAGGCGGTTCTCGTGCGTCCCGATCGCTACGTGTTCGGGACTGGCGAGAGCCGAGTTCTCAATGCTCATTGGCAGGCCCAGATGGCAAGCGGCCACGACTGCTGAGGGATGTTGGAACTTAGCGAGAATTGGCTGAAGCCTTGGATTTCAGAACCAATGCTCGCTAGGCCGTTGCCTAACCGCCTAAAACGGAACGTCGTCGTCCAGGTCGCTGTCGAAGGCGCCGCCGCCCTGGCCGCCGCCGGTCTGGCCCCAGCTGCCGCCACCTGATCCGCCACCGGACGGCGCGCCGCCGCCCCAGCCGTCGTTGGAACCGCCGCCCTGACGACTGTCGAGCATTTCCATTTTCGCGTCAAAGCCCTGCAGCACGACGTCGGTCGAATAGCGGTCGTTGCCGGACTGGTCCTGCCATTTGCGGGTCTGCAGCTTGCCTTCGAGATAGACCTTGCTGCCTTTTTTCAGATAGCGTTCGGCGACCCCGGCCAGGCCTTCGTTATAGATCGAGATATTGTGCCACTCGGTCTTTTCCTTGCGCTCGCCGGTCTGCTTGTCTTTCCAGCTTTCCGAGGTCGCAACGCTGAAATTGCACACTTTTCCGCCATTGGCAAAGGTACGCACTTCCGGGTCCTTGCCCAGATTGCCTACGATGATGACTTTGTTGATGCCGCCGGCCATTTCAAATTCCCTCAAAAATATTGCATGAATATCGATTCTTGCGGACTCTATAGACCGAGGGCGACGGCACTCCAATATGTAATCCCGGCTGCGGCATAGGCGAGCGCGAAAAGATACAGGACCATGAAGGTCGGCCATTTCCAGCCGTTGGTTTCGCGGCGCGTGACAGCGATCGTAGAAATACATTGCGGGGCAAAGACAAACCAGGCGAGGAAGGCCAGCGCGGTCGGCAGCGACCAGCTGCTTTGCAGCCGTTCGGTGAGCGATTTGGCTTCCGCTTCCTCATCCGTTGCATTGATCGCATAGGTCGTGGCCAGCGCCGCGACCGCAACTTCGCGCGCTGCCATCGCCGGGATCAGGGCGAGCGCGATATCGCGGTTGAAACCAATCGGCTTGACCACTGGCGCGATGACGTTGGCGATCCGTCCGGCCACGCTATAGTCGACCTGGCTCATCGTACTGTCCTCAGGAACCTTCGGGAAGGTCAGCAGCAGCCAGAGAATGACGGTAGCGGCGAAGATGATCGTGCCGGCGCGGCGCAGGAAGATCCAGGCGCGCTGCCACAGGCCGAGCAATATATCGCTGAGCCGGGGCAGCTGATATTTCGGCATTTCCATCAGGAAGCCGCTGTTCGGTCCCTTGGTCACTGTGCTCCTGAGGACCAGCGCAACGATCATCGCGCCGACAATGCCAAAGACATAGAGGCCGAACAGCACCAGACCCTGCAGACCGATGCCGGGCCCGACCTCAGTCGGCGGAATGAAGGCTCCGATAATGATCGCATAAACCGGCAGGCGCGCCGAACAAGTCATCAGTGGCGCCACCAATATCGTGGTCAGCCGGTCCTTCGGATCAGAAATGCTGCGCGTCGCCATGATGCCGGGAATGGCGCAGGCGAAGGACGACAATAGCGGAATGAAGCTGCGCCCCGACAGGCCGACGCTGGCCATCAGCCGGTCCATGATGAAGGCAGCCCGGGTCATATAGCCGCTCGCTTCCAGCAACAGAATGAACAGGAACAGGATCAGAATCTGCGGCAGGAACACGACGACAGACCCGACGCCGCCGATCGCGCCCTCAATGATGAAATCGCGCAGGAAGCCGGCCGGCAGATTGGCCTCGACCGTGGCCGCAACCCATTCGCTGGCGCTTTCGATCCATCCGATGGGGGCTTCCGACCAGGCGAAGACCGCCTGGAACATCACGAACAGCACGCCAAACAGAATGACTGGACCGATAACGGGGTGCAAAAACAGGCGATCAGCCCGCTCCGACCAGCGCCGGCCAGCGGTTTCGGCGACGATTGTCAGGTTGGCAATGCGCTTCGCCTGTTTGCTCAGGCCGTGATCGCGATCCTTCGCAACCACCGGTTCGGTCTTGTCTTGCTTATCCTGCAAACGGCTTTCCACCGCAGCAGCCAAATCTTCGAGACCGCGCCGCCTGACCGCCACGGTTGGCACAACCGGAACCCCGAGAGCTTGCGACAGTTTTTCCGGATCGAGAGTCAGGCCATCCCGCTCAGCCAGATCCATCATGTTGAGCGCCACCACGACCGGCTGACCGAGTGCGATGACTTCGAGCGCGAAACGCAGGTGATTGTCGAGATTGGCGGCATCGAGCACCAGAATGATCGCATCGGGACGGCGCTCGCCCTTCTGCAGTCCCATGATGACGCCGCGCGTCACTTCCTCGTCGGGGCTGGTCGGATCGAGGCTGTAACTGCCCGGGAGATCGACCAGTTCAGCGGGCCGGCCGTCGGCGAACGCAAAATGTCCGGATTTGCGTTCGACCGTCACGCCGGGATAATTGGCGATCTTCTGGCGCGCGCCAGTCAGCGCGTTGAACAGGGCGCTTTTGCCCGAATTGGGGTTGCCCGCGAGGACAATGAGAGGAGCGGCTTCCGACATAAATCAGGCTGCGGTCGTCACCGCAATCGGGCATACCGATATCGCCCGCGCATGCGATCTGCGCACCGCGATCATCATGCGCCCCACCTTCAGGGCGATCGGGTCATTCATCCCGAACATGCCCTTGTGGAGCTTTTCAACCGAGACGCCCTGATCGATGCCCAGCGCCCGAAGCCGCCGACCTTCGTTTTCCGAAATAGCTGTCCAGTCGATTGCGACGACTTCCGCGCGCTGCTTGAGGGACAGCAGGTCCAGGGTTGTGGATGGTTGCATATATCTCGACACTCGATTTCTCTAATTGCGATTGATTATCAATATTGATTAGATTTGGCGAGTCTTTTCGTGAGATTGTGTCGCGCACGTGCGCATCAGGTCACGGCCAGGGATCGCACTATAGTATTCGGTCAGGCTCCCCGGTAGCGCAGCCGGCCGACGAAGCGGGCCATACTGAACCGGTCGCCACCGCGGCCCGTGACCTTCGCCTTGACCTTCTCGAACTGCATAATATTTTCGATCCGGCGATCGAGAAAAGCTCGCGTCTCGGCAAAATCTTCGCTTTCATCATCGAGGAAAACGCTGATCGTGCTGCCATAGATACCGGCAAGCAGAGTGCGCTTGGTATAATGATTATAGTCGGTCGCGGTGTCACCGGTGAGCCGCCAGATGCGGTCTGCGGTCCGCCAGCCCAATTTCGCAGCCCGGCGCAAATGCGGCGGTGCCGCCAGGATCGCGACAGCCCGCCGCAGCCCCTCCCGATCCGCCGCCACAGCTTCCAGCCGCGCTTCGACCAACAGCTTGATCCGCTGCCTGACCTTCATCGCAGCCAGTTCATCGGCACTATATTTGGCCGCCATCTTCGCATCGACCGCCTGAAACCAGGCGTCGATCATGTCTACCGCACCATCGTTGAACGCGAGTCTGGCGAGGTCGGCATCAATATTGTTGAGGTCAGCAGCGGCCAGCACCGCCTTCTCGTTCCAGCCGTCAAACGCCGCCTGCGTCGCCAGTTCGGGCGCGAGAAAGACGCGAACCTCATCCAGTGTCGGATCTTTGGGCAGCGCAACAGTCATGGACATTCCTTTGAAATCAGAGCTATCGATATAGACAGAAATTGCTTGGTTTCAAACCATTGCATTTAACGGTGCTGCATCTTAACTACCCAGTTAACAATTCAGGCCTCCAGTTTCAGGGAATTCCATCTTGTCCACATTATTTGATCCAATCACCGTTGGCGCTATCGAGGCCCCGAACCGCATGTTCATGGCGCCCCTGACGCGCTGCCGTTCAACCAGGGACCATGTGCCAACGCCGATCATGGGTGAATATTATGCGCAGCGGTCCGGCGCCGGCCTGATCATTTCCGAAGCCACTGGTATCAGCCAGCAAGGCCTGGGCACGACCTTCGCGCCCGGCATCTGGAACGATGCCCAGACCGAAGCGTGGAAACCGGTGATCGAGCAGGTCCATCAGGCCGGTGGACGGATCATCTGCCAGCTTTGGCATATGGGCCGGATCGTCCACCCCGATTTCCTGAATGGCGAGAAGCCCGTGTCTGCGTCGGCGACCACCGCGCCGGGCAAAGTGCGGACCTATGAGGGCAAGCGCGATTATGTCGAAGCACGGCCACTGGGAATCAGCGAAATTCCCGATCTGCTGGATGATTATCAAAATGCAGCCGAAAATGCCAAGAAGGCAGGCTTTGACGGCGTCCAGCTGCACGCGGCCAACGGCTATCTGATCGACCAGTTCATTCGCTCCGGCACCAACCTGCGTACCGACGAATATGGCGGCCCCACCGAAAACCGCGTCCGTTTACTGGGCGAAGTGACACAGCGGCTGGTAGATGTCTGGGGCAGTGACCGCGTGGCTGTCCGCCTGTCCCCCAATGGCGATTCCCAGGGCGCGGATGACGCAACTCCGGTAGAAACCTTTACCACGGCTGCGAAACTGCTCGACACAATCGGTATCGCCTTTCTCGAACTGCGCGAGCCGCCTCCCCACGGCACCTATGGCAACACCGATGTGCCGGCCGTCAGTCCCGATATCCGGCCCGTGTTCAATGGCCCGCTCGTGCTCAACAGCGATTATTTTTATGATAATGCCACAGAGGCGCTGGCTGAAAACAAGGCGGATGCCATTAGCTTTGGCCGGACCTTCATGACCAATCCGGATCTGCCAAAGCGTTTCAAGGTTGGCGCCGAGCTCAACCCGATCGACTTCACCCCGACCTGGTACACCCAGGGACCGGAAGGTTATACCGATTATCCAACGATGGAGCAGACGGAAGAAGCCACCGCCTGAAACGGATCGCGGCTGTCTAAAAGGCGCTTTGCAGACGCAGGAACATGTCCTGAACCACCGGTACCGGCGATGGTTTCTCGTTCATGCGGCGGGCGAGACGCTGGAGGCGCTGGAACAGATCTTCGCTGGCGCGGATGATCTCTTGCGCCTCTGCGGGAAACCGGGCGATCATCAACGGATCAGAAGCCGGCGTCTCGCCAAGCGCACGATCACGGTTCCAGGCCTCGCCATCGGTTAGTTCGCCGCTGTGCAGGGCTTTCTGGTTCAGCAGCCATGCAATGCAATGCATCAGCCTAGTGGTGACCTTTAGCGACTCACAGGAAAAGGACACCGCAAGCAGATTGGCCGGATCACATTCTTCATTGAACCGCCCTGATTCAAAATAGGACCGCGCTTCATCCGCGAGCAGCATCGCTTCAGTATAAAGCGCGTCCAGCACTTTCGGTGTCAGCAAGAAGTTACGGTATCCCATGGAGGCTCCGTAGCAAAATATTGCCACCAGTTAACAGCGGTTTTTGGGCATTCGTTAGCCGCAAAACCGCCGTGTTCCATAGTGGTACGCGAGCCGCCCTGGGGGTAAATGGTGGATAATATTGGTTAACATTCGGCGAAGCCGCGGAGCAGCGGGGGCTTCAGGCAATGATGTCGGGAATGAGCTGGTTTTCGAGCAGAATGATCCGATCGCGTAACTGCAATTTTCTTTTCTTCAGTCGCGCCGTCCGGAGTTGATCCGGATTGCCCGCTTCAACAAGCGCCGCAATAGCCTCGTCGAGATCACGATGCTCAATTTTCAGCAGCTCAATCCGCGTTTGCAACTCTTCATCGCTCATCGCCATTCCGGATCAATCTCCCTCTTGCGTGGCCGCAACAATTTTGTAATCTTAACTGTATTCGTGGTGCAAGTCTAAACCAAGACAATTTAATCATGAACCCGCGCCGATTGGCGCACAACGCAGGAAAAGGAGCCTTCATCCTCGTTCATTTTCAATAACTACATTTTGAGGAGACTTTAATGATTCAGAATCACATATCAGCATTGCGCCAAAAACATGAAGCGCTGGAACGCAAGATCAACGAAGAAGAAATGCGGCCCCTTCCCGACACGATTCGAATTCATAGTCTCAAGAAGCAAAAGCTCCGGCTGAAGCAGGAGCTTATGAACTAGCCGAGGCGCAGCAACGGCGATCCGGCTGGCCTGACACCAATAAAATCGGTTTTCGCACCACAGTAGTTTTTCAACGTCGCTCTTATGCGGCCTTTCTGCTAGGCGTAAATAATGCCAGCCTCTGATCCCTCTAGCACCAAGACTGCTCGCAATATATTGACCGGCCTGCGGTCGATCATGGCGTCGCGCGGCAATGCCCAGGTGAAACTGAACCAGGTGGTCAACACGATCGCGGACGCGGTCAGCAGCGAGGTCTGTTCGATCTATCTGCTCCGCGAAGGCGTTCTGGAGCTTTTCGCCACCCGCGGCCTGAATGCCGAGGCGGTGCATGTAACAAAGCTCGCCGTCGGCGAAGGCCTGACCGGCTATATCGCAAAAAATGTCGAGACATTGAACCTGGACGAGGCGGCCAGTCACCCCGATTTCCAGTATCGCCCGGAAACCGGCGAAGAGAAATTTCACAGCTTTGCCGGTGTGCCGATTATCCGGAACCAGCAATCGATCGGCGTATTATGTGCCCAGCACGTCGAACCGCGCCGCTATTCCGAAGAAGAGATTGAAGCTTTCCAAACTGCGGCCATGGTGCTGTCCGAGCTGATTTCCAGCGCCGAATTTGTCGATGACAATCTGGCAGAGGAATCCGCCTCGCTGGATAATGGCTCCACTCGCCTGAGCGGCCTGCAACTGGTCAAGGGCAAGGCCAGCGGTCACGCGGTGTTCCATCAGCCGAGAGTGAAAATCGAGCATACCGTAGCCGAAGACATCGAGGCCGAGCGGCACCGGGTTTATTCGGCATTCGACAAGATGCGCGATCAGATCGACCAGATGACCAGCCAGGCGGAATTTGGTGTCGGCGGCGAGCATGAGGAAGTCCTCGAGACCTACAAGATGTTTGCCTATGACGAGGGCTGGAGTCGGCGCATCAACGAGGCGATTGACAGTGGCCTGACCGCCGAGGCTGCGATCGAGCGAGTGCAGCAGCATACGCGCATGCGGATGCGGCAGATCGACGATCCGCTGCTGGCGGAGCGGATGCATGATCTGGAAGATCTCGCCAACCGGCTGCTGCGCATCGTTTCCGGACAAATGGGTACAGCGGCAAAAATGGGATTGCGGCAAGACACGATCCTGATCGCCCGCAATCTGGGGCCTGCCGAACTGCTGGAATATGACCGGCGGCGCCTGAAGGGTGTGGTACTGGAAGAAGGCTCCCTCACCGCCCATGTGACCATCATCGCGCGCGCCATGGGCATCCCGATACTGGGACAGGTCAAGAATATCCGGCAAGTGGTGCGGGAAGACGATCACCTGCTGCTCAACGTCGATGACAATGCGCTGTTTGTCAGGCCCAGCGCGTCTGTCGAGGAGGCATTTGAAGCCCAGCTGGAACTGAGCCAGAAAAAACGCGCCGCCTATTCGGAGCTGCGCCACAAGGAAGCCATCACCAAGGACGGCGTGCGGATCACCGTCAATATCAATGCCGGTCTGCGCGATGACATGGCGCTGCTCAACCTGACCGGTGCCGACGGTATCGGACTCTTTCGGACCGAATTTCAGTTTCTGGTTGCTGCGACCATGCCGGGCCGGGCCGGGCAGACGCGCTTTTACCGCGATGTTCTGGACGCTGCCGGCGAAAAGTCGGTGATATTCCGCACCGTGGATATCGGCGGCGACAAGCCGCTGCCCTATTTTCAGACCAGCGATCCCAAGGAAGACAATCCCGCGATGGGCTGGCGAGCGATCCGCATCGGGCTGGAACGCGATGCCCTGATGAAAGTGCAGGCCCGCGCATTGTTGGAGGCAGCCGCCGGGCGGAAGCTGAACGTCATGTTCCCGATGATCGCCGAGCCCTGGGAATTCGATCAGGCCCGGGCGGTCTTCGAAAACCAGCGCGCCTATCTGCACAGCCAGAAGAAGCGGCTGCCAACAACGATCCGCTACGGCGCGATGCTGGAAGTCCCAGCGCTCGCGGAATGTCTCGACCTGATGGCAGACCGACTCGATTTTCTATCGATCGGCACCAATGATCTGACCCAGTTTCTGTTCGCTGCTGACCGCAGCAACCCGAAACTGGCCGAGCGGTTTGACTGGATGAGCCCTGCCATTCTCCGGTTTTTGCACCGCGCCGCAGACAATGCCGCACGCTACGAAATTCCGCTCAGCGTGTGCGGAGAAATGGGTGGCCGGCCATTGGATGCTCTGGCTCTGCTCGGTCTGGGAATCCGCAGTTTGTCGATCACGCCTGCTTCGGTGGGGCCGATCAAGGCTATGGTCCGGTCGCTCGATCTGGGCAAGGCGACAACGGAAATGGCAGCGATTTTGAAGGAAGCGCCGATCGAACCCAGACAAAGGCTGGAGCAATGGGCAAATGAGGGCGATGTCGATCTGGGCTGACCGGCCGGAAATTTTTCGACGGTTCTGTGCGAACAAGGTAAACCTATGTTAATAACGTAAATCTGTGTTAATAACGTAAAATGCAGCATCCCAGCCATGATAGCCATTGACATTTGCTGCCCAAACTGGCTTTTTTCCAACGAAATCCGGGGAATGCGAAAAGGGTCGCAAATTGATCCGGCCAAGGGAGTATTGAGTGGCCGAAGAGTCCAATGACGAGGAAAATGTCGAGCTGAATCTCCACAGCACGGGGGAAACATTACGGCGTGCGCGCGAGGAGAAAAACCTTTCGCTGGACGATATCGCCAAAAAAACCCGCATTCCGCACCGTCATCTGGAATCGATCGAAAATGGCGATTTTGATGCCCTTCCCGGACGAACATATGCGATCGGATTTGCCAAATCCTACGCGCGGTCGGTCGGGCTGGTTGACGCGACGATCGGCAGCCAGCTACGCGCGGAAATGGAAGAACAGGGTCACGGCGCTTACCAACCTGAATCCAGCGGATATGACCCCGCAAGCCCGTCCAGCATTCCGCCGCGATACCTGGCGTGGACCGCTGGTGCGATTGCCCTCCTGGTCCTGATTGGCTTTCTGGTCTGGCGTTCGTTCGTTCTCAATCCCGATGATGTGACACAGGTTGCCGAGAGTGACACCACAGCGACGGCGGCACCGACCGCAGCAGGCTCCAATGCTCAAACGGTAACCAATAGCGTTACAACACCGCCCAGCGACGGCACCGTGGTGCTCACGGCAACCGAGCCGGTCTGGATGAAAATCTATGACGCCGAGGGAAACCGCCTGTTTGAAGATGAGATGGCTGCCGGAGATACATTTACCGTTCCGGCTGACGCAGATGATCCGCAGATCCTGACCGGGCGACCGGACGCGCTGACCGTGACCATAGATGGTCAGGTGGTCCCTCAACTGGGCACGGGAGAGCGAACCATCAAGGATGTCGGCGTGAGCGCAGCAGCATTACTGGCGAGGGAGCAAGGCGAAGATCAAGCCGCTGATCTGTCGTCCGACTAGCGAACGCCTCCTCCGGTGCCATCGCCGAAAGCGGTGGGCTAACACCGGCTTCCTCGTACAATTTTGTTTACTTTTCAGTCTGATATATGGTTAATATATCGGGCATCAGCGGAGGCCATGATGAAGACATTCGGTATCACTATCCTGCTCACCAGCCTGTTGATCGGCACGCCAGCAGCAGCACAAAGCGCAAATGTCGACAAACGCGTGGACCGGCTTGAGAAGGAAATGCGCGCGGTCCAGCGCAAAGTTTTCAAGGGTGGTGCAACGCGCTATTTCGAGCCCGAAATAGCGGCTGAGAAACCGACCGCTTCGCCAGCGAACACGATCACCACTTCGGCTGTCACCGACTTGATTGCCAGAGTCGATGCACTGGAAGCCAGCTTGGCACGCCTCACCGGGCAAGTGGAGGAAAATGGCTATCGTCTGAAAAAGATCGAAGACCGGCTGGCGGCGGCAGAAGCTCCGGCCGCGAGCGCTGGGCCAACGACGGCCGTGGGATCAGCTCAGGCTGCCGCCGCAAAGGCGTCTGCAGCGGCAGAGGCAACGCCTGATCCAGACCGGGTCGCCGGTGTTGCAGCGATCGTGATGCCCGACACCGGGGATGCCGTAGAAGACGCATATGTCTATGGCTTTCGCCTGTGGGACGCGAAATTTTATCCGGAAGCGCAAGCGCAGCTGAAAAAAGTGGTAGCGGAGCATCCGGATCATGAGCGCGCAAGCTTTGCCCAGAACCTGCTCGGCCGTGCCTATCTCGATGACAAGAAACCGGCGCTGGCTTCGGTGGCCTTTTATGAAAATTACCAGAAAAGGCCACGTGGAGGACGCGCACCGGACAGTCTGTATTTTCTGAGCACAGCGCTGGTCCAGCTAGGCAAGAAGAAAGACGCCTGCCGGGTGCTAGCGGAAATGCAGGAGGTTTACCCCGAAGTGGCGACTGGCCGACTTGCTGCGCGCGTGACATCGGGCAAGGCTGCCGCCGACTGTAAATAGAATATGGACGATGCGGCCGCCTCGTTCGACAGACGGTTCACGGCGGCGCTGGATCGGTTGATCCCCGAGCGGGAATCGAAAGGCCAAAAGCTCGGGCTTGCGGTTTCCGGGGGACCCGACAGCCTCGCACTATTGTTGCTCGCCTTGCGGTCCTGCCCCGGCCAGATTGCGGCGGCAACGGTCGATCACGGCCTCCGGCCCGCCGCCCGCGACGAAGCAGAATTTGTCGCAGCGCTATGTCGCCAGCACGGTATTCCGCATGAAATTTTGCGGCCTGCCGTCCCGATCCGCGGCAGCATTCAGAGCAGCGCCCGGCGCGTACGCTACGAATTGCTGAACGTCTGGATGCAGCAGAACGATATCGACTGGCTGGCCACGGCGCATCACGCCGACGACCAGCTGGAAACTATGATCATGCGGATCTTGCGCGGCAGCGGGGTCGACGGCCTGTCGGCTATTCGCGAAAAACGGAATATTATCATCCGCCCCCTGCTCCACTTTCAAAAGGCGGAACTGATTTCCTATGTCGCCGACCTTGGCATCACACCCGTCGACGATCCGTCCAATCGCGATCAGAGCTATGATCGGGTCCGGGTGCGCAAGGCGCTGGAAGATCTGGATGGATTTGACACCAGGCTTGCCAGCCAGAGCGCAAGCGCCCTGAGCGACGCGCGCGAAGCCATCGAGTGGATGGTGGAGCGGCTGGCTGCCGACCATATCACCGCCACGGACAGCGGCTGTACCTTCTCACCCGCCGCATATCCGCGCGAAATTCAGCGCCGACTATTGCTCAAATGCCTGCACATATGCGAGCCCACATTGGCGCCGCGCGGCAACCAGATCGATCAGACGCTGTTGGCACTGGAGAAGGGACAGACCGTCACCCTCGGCAATATTCTGTGCGAGGGCGGCGATATCTGGCGCTTTCAGCCTGCGCCAGCGCGGCGGAACGGCTGAAATTCCGTGCGCGGCCAATATCGTGAAACCGTTCGTTAACTGTGATCGGGAAAAACATTGGCCTTTATATTGTTATCTGTCGCAAAAGCCCTATCTTTAGGGGAATGACAAAATCGCGGCGACAGGTCCAATGCCCGCAGCGACAATGATGACAGGACAATATGCCTCATGAATGACGAACAGGATCCAAAAGAAAACCCGTGGATGAAAAGCATGGTCATCTGGGCCGGCGTTATCATCGCGCTTCTGCTGACCGTTTCGATGTTTGGCGCTGGTGCACATTCGGATTCCGGCTCTGCAATCAGCTATTCGTCATTCCGCAACAAGGTCGAAGAAGGCAGCGTGAAAAGCGTCGCCATCGCACCCGACAAAATCACGGGTGAGCTGACCAATGGTGACATGTTCTCGACCACGCCGGTTGGCAGCGATCCTTCTCTGGTCACATTGCTGGATGAAAAGGGCGTGGAATATAGCGGCAAGCCACAGGAACAGGCCAGCATCTGGCAGATCATATTGGTCCAGTCCCTGCCCTTCCTGCTGATCCTAGGCATTGCCTTTTTCGTGCTGCGCCAGATGCAGAAAGGCAGCGGATCCGGCGCGATGGGCTTTGGCAAATCCAAGGCAAAATTGCTCACCGAAAAGCAGGGCAAAGTTACTTTTCAGGATGTCGCCGGGATTGATGAAGCCCGCGAAGAGCTGGAAGAGATTGTCGAATTTCTGAAAAATCCCGGTCGCTTTGCCAAGCTGGGCGGCCAGATTCCGAAAGGCGCGCTGCTGGTCGGTTCGCCCGGTACCGGTAAAACGCTGCTGGCCCGCGCCATTGCAGGCGAAGCCGGCGTGCCGTTTTTCTCCATCTCCGGTTCCGACTTCGTTGAAATGTTTGTCGGCGTCGGTGCCAGCCGGGTCCGCGACATGTTCGAGCAGGCGAAGAAAAATGCGCCCTGCATCGTCTTTATCGACGAAATCGACGCGGTTGGACGCCATCGCGGTGCCGGCCTCGGCAACGGCAATGACGAACGCGAACAGACGCTGAACCAGCTACTGGTGGAAATGGATGGTTTCGAAGCCAATGAAGGCATCATCATCATCGCCGCGACAAACCGCCCTGATGTGCTCGATCCTGCGCTGCTGCGTCCTGGCCGATTTGACCGGCAGGTTGTTGTACCCCGACCGGACATCGAAGGCCGTGAGAAAATCCTGGCGGTGCATATGAAGAAAGTGCCGCTGGCACCCGATGTTGATGCCCGCACGATTGCGCGCGGTACGCCCGGGTTCTCCGGTGCCGATCTGGCCAATCTGGTCAACGAGGCAGCGCTGATGGCGGCCCGGCGTGGCAAGCGGATGGTCGCGATGAGCGAGTTCGAGGATGCCAAGGACAAGGTCATGATGGGCACCGAGCGGAAGTCCATGGTGATGACCGACGACGAGAAGAAGATGACTGCCTATCACGAAGCCGGCCATGCGATCGTGTCGGTCCACGAGGAAGCTTCGGATCCGATCCACAAGGCGACAATCATTCCGCGCGGCCGTGCCCTCGGTATGGTGATGCGCCTGCCGGAGCGGGACAATTACAGCTATCACCGCGACAAGATGCACGCCAATATGGCGGTATCCATGGGTGGCCGCGTCGCCGAGGAAATCATCTTCGGCTATGACAAAGTGTCTTCAGGCGCGTCCAGCGACATCCAATATGCGACCAAGCTTGCGCGCGACATGGTGACCCAGTGGGGCATGTCCGACGAAATGGGGCCGCTGCAATATGAAGAAGAGCAAGGGGAAACCTTCCTTGGCTATTCGCAGTCCCAGCGCGTCCACATGTCTGACGAAACGGCGAAGAAAATCGACCTCGAGATCCGCAAATTGATCGACGACAGCTATAATCGGGCGAAGCATCTGCTGACCAAGCATAATGATCAGTTACACGCACTGGCCAATGCGCTGCTCGAATATGAGACGCTGTCGGGCGAGGAAATTGACGAGCTGGTGAAGACCGGCAAGTTCGAACGCCCCAATGGTGGTGTCGTCAAGCCGGCTGCGGTTCCGACAGTCGGCGCTTCCATCCCGAAAGCGGGTCGCAAGAAGAAAGGCCCGTTTAACGATCCCAAGCCGCAGGGCGCATAGGTCGTCCGGCGCTCGGGACGGGCATACAAACGAACAAAGAAAAGGCCGCTTGGGATATCGTCCCGGCGGCCTTTTCTTTTGTCTGAAATGTCGTGCGCGGTATCGCCGACCGCTTAGCGGCGGCCGTAATCTCCAGCAACGCCAGCGCTACGCGGTGGTGCAGCAGCGGTCAGACGAAGTGCCTCCGCTGACTGGCTGATCGAACCGATTTCGTCCGGCGTGTCATCATCATCGATGAGAACCTTCTGCAACGACTGGGTCAGGCTTTCCTGCAGATCTTTCGGTTTTACGGTTTCCTCTGCAATTTCACGCAGCGCAACCACCGGATTTTTATCGCGATCGCGATCCACTGTCAGCTCTGCGCCGCCTGAAATCTCACGTGCGCGCTGGGCAGCGAACAACACCAGATCAAACCGGTTTGTAACTTTATCAACGCAATCTTCAACCGTAACGCGAGCCATAAGGCGCTCCTGATTCTGCAAACTATTGGAAAAGAACCCTCCACCTAGGGAGAAATGCGGGATTTGTCAACAAATCCGGAGCGTGCCCGCACCGTAGACCAATCTAATGGTTTGTCCGGGGACCAGTGATAATCTATGTCGCAAAACCATGAAAAATATACAGAACGGCAAGCCGACAAGACGACCGGTGGTTCCGCGATTCTATGAGGTTGGCGGCAATCGGCTGCGGCTTATGCGAGCTGCGAAAGAGCGGCTTTCGGCCTTGTTGAAGACACTCGAAGGCGCAGACCATAGCCTCAAGCTGTTCTTCTACATGTTCGAGGATGACCGCGTCGGCAACAGGGTCCTCAAAAAGCTGATCGCGGCCTGCAAGCGCGGGGTTGCAGTCGAATTAATGGTCGACAGCTTCGGTTCCAATGGCACGCCGCGCAAATTCTTTGATCCGCTGATCGCAGCAGGCGGAAAATTCAAGTTTTTCAGCCCGCGCTTCTCCTCCAGCTATTTCGTTCGCAATCATCAAAAGATGGTGATCGCCGATGACTGTCGTGCCCTGATTGGCGGATTCAATATCGCGGACGAATATTTCAATCTGCAACCCAGGGATTCCGACACCGGCCTCACGGACGACAGCTGGGAAGATCTCGGCATGGAAATTGAAGGGCCTGAAGTGGCCAATCTGGCGGATTATTACCGGATATTGTCGAATCTGGTCTATCGCAACAACGGCAACATGCGCTCGCTGCGGAAGATGGTGCGCCAATGGGACGCCGGCGATGGCCGGTTTCAGTGGCTGTTAGGCGGACCGAGCAACCGCATGAGTCGATGGGCGGCAGCGATCAAGAAAGATCTCGAGCAGGGCCGGCGACTGGACATGGTGACGGCCTATTTCTCCCCCGGCCAGGGGCTATTGCGGCGGATTGGCGGATTGTCCAAGCGCGGCGGGCAAAGCCGAATCATATTGCCGGGCAAAACCGACAATGCCGCGACTATCGGGGCAAGCCGTTTGCTATATGGATATCTGCTGAAGCGAAAGGCACAAATATTCGAATATCAGCCGCGGCGCTTGCACACCAAATTGGTGATCGTCGATGATGCTGTCTATATCGGATCGGCGAACTTCGATTTGCGCAGTCTTTTCATCAATGTCGAAATGATGCTGCGGATTGAAGATGCCGACTTTGCCGAACACGCGCGTTCGGTGATCGACGTTCTGCATAAAAATACCGAAACTATTACCGTGCAACTTCACAAGTCTCGGGCCTCATTCCTAAATCGCATTGGCTGGGCCCTGTCCTATTTTCTGGTCAACACGCTCGACTATCGTGTGACCCGCCGGCTCAATATCGCGAGCGCGAAATAAAGCGCGATAGGTGGCGACCACTGTCTAGCCGCCGATGCCTCGCCTTCTGTCGCAACAGAAGAATCATTCATCGCAATCCGCGATTTTAACCCTGTTCAGATAGAAGCCCTTAGCTACAAGGATTTATGAACATTCCGATAGGCTATGATCGACGACAGATGAACAATTTTCGGCTGATATTGACCGCGCTGCTCACCGCCGCACTGGCTGCCTGCGTATCGCCACCGGACAGGCCGGTTCCGCAGCAGAGCAGGGCTGCGCCCCCTCCGGTCTATCAGAACAAGGCACCATCTAGCCCGCCGCCTGCCCAGAGCACACGCGAACAGCCCAACCCGGCCCTGGTTCGGGAAATCCGGGAATTATGGCGAACCTTCCCGGGGAAAACCGGGATTGCCGTAAAACGGATCGATGGCGCCTGGGAGTTCGGTTTTCGGCCGGATGAATATTTTCCCCAACAGAGCGTTTCCAAACTGTGGGTCGCGATGACCATGCTCGACAAGATCGATCAGGGGAAAGCGTCGCTGTCCGACCCGATCCGGATTGGCAAGGAAGACCTGACCCTGTTTCATCAGCCGATGGCCGTCGAAGTGGAGCGGAACGGCGCGGTTGTGAAGACCGTCTATACGCTGCTCGAAATGGCCCTCGCCAGCAGCGACAATACAGCGAATGACGCCTTGCTACGCCATGCTGGCGGCCCTGAGGCGGTGCGCCGTTTCATCGCCAAAAACTCTCTCGGCAAGATTCGCTTCGGACCGGGCGAGCGCCTGTTGCAAAGCGGTATCGCCGGGATGGAATGGAAGCAGGACCTGTCTCACCGGAGAAATTTCTATGCGGCGCGCGCGAAAATTCCGGTCGAGCAGCGGCGGCAATCACTCAATGCCTATCTTGCCGACCCCGTTGACGGCGCCAGCCCGCTTGCGATCGCCGGCGCTCTCGACAAGCTGGCCCGCGGCGAACTGCTGTCCGATAATTCGACAAAATTGCTGCAGTCGATATTGAAGCGTACGCGCAGCGGTCCGAACCGTCTGAAGGCCGGCGTCCCGGCCGGGTGGGAATTTCTGCACAAAACCGGAACCGGGCAAGAGCTGGGGGCGGTCGCCACCGGATATAATGACGTCGGAATCATGACGGCTCCTGATGGAACACGCTATGCTGTAGTGGTGATGCTCGGCGATACAACCGCGTCGATCCCGGCGCGGATGCGCCTGATGCAATCGGTCACCCGCGCGGTGGGGCGCTACCATCCGGGCTAGCGCCTATTCGGTGTCTGCCGCGCCTGTGTTTATATTTTCAACATTATCTGGCGCTGCGTTGCGCTCGTCGAGCATTTTTGCCGCTTCATCCAGCGCTTTTGCTTCGCCAACGGTTACTCCGCCCGGACCCGGATCATTCGGTGCCGGGCCACAGGCAACCAGTCCGGCCAATATCATGGCAGTAAAAATGCTTCTCATGGCAGCTCCATAAAGCCAAAAACGGCCGAACCAAAGACAAAAAAAGGGCCGCCCGGAGGCAGCCCTTTTTCGAAATTGTCGAACAGCTTAATTGACAGCTTCTTCGGCGGCGTCTTTCGCTTTCTCGGCGGCTTCGCCAGCGGCGTCAGCAGCGTCTTTAGCAGCGTCCGCAGCTTTGTCAGCGGCGTCAGCAGCTTCTGCGGTCGCTTCAGCAGCTGCGTCGCCCATGGCGTCGGCAGCGCCTTCGGCTGCATCCATGGCGTCGTCAGCAGCTTCTTCAGCCGTTGCTTCGGTGCCGTCTACTGTTTCTTCTGCACCAGTTTCTGCATTATCTGCACCGGAACAGGCGGCCAGGCCAAGTGCCGCAGCCAAAACGATCGATGTTGTAACTTTCTTCATAGCGGTAACCCTCTATTGTACTTCTCAAAAACCATGCAGGCCCGGAAGTCTTACACGACCATCAGCCTACGGTCGGCAGCTTTAGCGAGAGGAGGAATTGAACGCAATGAAGAACCCGGCGCAGCGCTGCGGGTCATTGTAAATTTTGTTTCATAAAGCCCGTGCAGGAAAGCGATTCCTAGTAAATCAAGGCGATTGACCGGATATAAAGATTTCTTTATATAGTATTACTACATGGACGATATCCTGAACATTTTTAGAGCCTTGTCGGACCCTACGCGGTTGCGAATCGTGCTGTTGCTGCAAAAGATGGAATTGGCCGTCGGTGAACTGGCGCAAATTCTGGATCAGAGCCAGCCCCGCATTTCCCGGCATATCAGAATATTGGACGAAGCGGGCCTGGCAGAACGCCGCAAGGAAGGAAGCTGGGTTTTCCTGAAACCCGGTCCAGCGGCGGAACTCGAAATATTGGGCCGGATTTTTCGCTCTGACAAAGTCGCGCAATCCGAGCAGGCGAAACAGGATCAGGCCCAGCTGTCTTTGGTCCGCAAAGCGCGGGCAGAGATGGCGGAGCGCTATTTTGCAGCCCATGCCAAAGAGTGGGATGCCATCCGTTCCCTCCATTTGCCGGAAGCCGAGGTAGAAAGTGCGATGTTAGCGCTTTTACAAGAAGCTCCTCTTGGCAAGATGCTGGACATAGGAACCGGAACGGGACGGATGATCGAACTGTTCGGAGCGGCTGCGCAATCGGTCGTCGCGATCGACAACAGCCCGGAAATGCTGCGGCTGGCCCGGGCAAAATTGCTCGAAAGCGAAATTGCCAGCGGATCCGATATCGTCCAGAAGACGGAGTTGAAGCAGGGTGATTTTAATCATCTGCCGCTGTCGAACGGCGCCGTGGACAGTGTCATTCTTCATCAAGTGCTGCATTACGCCCAGCATCCGGAAGCCGTATTGCTGGAAGTGTCCCGCGTCCTGAAAGCGGGCGGAATCGTCCTGATCGCGGATTTCGCCGCCCATGACCGCGAAGAGCTTCGCACCGATCATGCCCACGCGCGCCTTGGCTTCAGCGATGACAGCATGAAACATTGGCTGACCGCATCCAAGCTTGAACTGGTTCAGATCAGGACGCTCGATGGCGGGGCGTTGACCGTAAAAATATGGGTGGCGACAAAACCCGCCATTCCCAGCCTTCACTCCGATTCCGACCGACAGGCATCACCAGCCGAAACCTTGAAAAGAGCATCAGCATGACAAATCCAACCCGGCCCATGGGCCTGATCGAACTGGAAGAAGCGAAGCGGGCCCTTGATGTCCCGCTGTTCGCGGGGTTGAGCGGTGATGCGGACGTATCCTTCGAATTTTTCCCGCCAAAATCCGATAAGATGGAAAAAACCCTGTGGGACAGCGTCGTTACGCTCGAGCCCCTCAACCCGCGATTTGTGTCGGTGACCTATGGCGCTGGCGGCACCACGCGGGAACGGACCCACGCCACGGTCGCTCGCATTGCCAGGGAGACCGATATACCGGCGGCAGCGCATCTGACCTGCGTCGGGGCAAGCAAGGCGGAGATTGCAGAGGTCGCCCAATCCTATTGGGATGCCGGCGTGCGGCATATTGTTGCCCTGCGCGGCGATCCTCCCGCTGAAGGCCAGGCGTTCGAGCCGCACCCGCAAGGCTATGCGAGCGCCGCAGAGCTGGTAAAAGGCCTGACCGATATTGCACCGTTCGAAATTTCGGTTGCCGCCTATCCGGAGACCCACCCCGAAGCCAATTGCCCGCAGAGCGATCTCGACAATCTCAAGCGCAAGCTGGATGCGGGCGCGACCCGAGCCATCACACAATTCTTCTTCACCGCAGAAGCCTTTTTCAGGTTCCGCGACGCGGCTGCGGCAGCCGGTATCGATGCTGAGCTGGTGCCCGGCATTCTGCCGGTCTCAAACGTCGCCCAGACCCGCAAATTTGCGGGTATGTGCGGCGCGGAAATCCCGACCTGGATGAATGACCTGTTCGAGGGGCTGGATGATCACCCCTCCGCACGACAGCTGATCGCCGCCACGGTCGCGGCGGAACTGTGCCGCAAGCTCTATGCCGGCGGCGTTCGCCAATTTCATTTTTACACGCTCAACCGGGCTGAACTCAGCTACGCGATTTGCCATTTGCTGGGCAAGCGTCCGGCTGGTGCACAACAGGAGAAAGCGGCATGACCAGTGCACGCGAACAACTGCACAAGCTAGCCGCCGACCGCATTCTGGTGTTCGACGGTGGCTATGGTACGGCCATCCAGAATTACAAACTGAGCGAAGACGATTATCGCGGCGATCTCGATCTGACCGACGACCAGAAGGGCAATAACGATCTGCTCAGCCTGACCCGGCCGGATATCATTGAAGCGATCCACACATCCTATCTCGAAAGCGGCGCGGATATAATCGAAACCAATACATTCAGCTCCACCGTGATCAGTCAGGCGGATTATGGCTGTGAACATCTGGTTCGCGATCTGAATGTCAAATCGGCGGAAATTGCGCGCGCTGCCTGTGACAAGGCCGAAGCCAAGGATGGACGGCCGCGCTTTGTCGCTGGCTCCATTGGCCCGACCAACAAGACCCTGTCCCTGTCCCCCGATGTCAACGATCCCGGTTTTCGGGAGATTGACTATGATTATCTGAAAGGCGTCTATCGCGACCAGTGCGATGCCCTGATTGATGGCGGCGTCGATTTCCTGCTGATCGAGACGATCTTTGATACACTCAATGCCAAATGCGCCGGCATGGCGGCGATGGAAGCCGCCGAAGCCAGTGGCCGGGATGTGCCGCTGATGATTTCGATGACGCTGACCGATCTGTCCGGACGGAACCTGTCCGGGCATACGGTAGAGGCGTTCTGGCACGCAGTGCGGCACCTGAAACCGCTGACCATCGGTCTCAACTGTTCCTTCGGCGCTGACCAACTGCGGCCGCATCTGGCGATGCTGGCGAAAGAGGCGGACACATTGATCATGGCCTATCCCAATGCCGGCCTCCCCAACGAGCTGGGAGAATATGACGAGATGCCGCAGGAAACAGCGGAACTGATCGGTGACTGGCTCAAAGACCGGCTGGTCAATATTGTCGGCGGCTGCTGCGGCACGACGCCGCAGCATATTGCAGCCATTGCCAAGGCCGTGTCCGGTCAGGAACCGCGCACGATCCCGGATGTCACGGTCCGCACGCGGCTTTCAGGACTGGAGCCGTTCACTATGGCAGCCTGAATGATCAGCAGCCCTTCCCGGTGCACGCCGAGCGACGTGCGACCAGAATCTTTCTCGGCTCCTTCAGAGACCAACGGATACCATCAAATCAAATGACACAGACCTCCTCCACCAATTTCGTCAACGTCGGCGAGCGCACCAACGTCACCGGCTCTGCGCGGTTCAAGAAGCTGATCCTCAACGACGACTATGAAGCCGCCGTCGAAGTCGCGCGGCAGCAGGTCGAGAACGGCGCGCAGGTGATCGACATCAATATGGATGAAGGCCTGCTCGACGCGCATCACGCGATGACCACATTTCTCAAGCTGATCTCCGCCGAACCGGATATCGCGCGGGTGCCGGTGATGATCGACAGCTCGAAATGGTCGGTCATCGAGGCGGGTCTGAAATGTGTGTCCGGCAAGCCGATCGTCAACTCGATCTCGATGAAGGAAGGCGAGGAGCAGTTTCTCGATCACGCGCGCAAATGCATGGCTTATGGCGCCGCGGTCGTGGTCATGGCATTTGACGAAACCGGACAGGCCGACACCAAGGAGCGCAAGGTCGAGATTTGCGAGCGCGCCTACAAACTGCTGACCGGTATCGGCTTTCCGCCGGAAGATATCATCTTCGATCCCAATGTGTTTGCGATTGCCACCGGCATCGACGAACATCGCCGCTACGGCATCGATTTTATCGAGGCCACGCGCGAAATCCGCAAGCGCTGCCCGCATGTCCATATCTCCGGCGGCCTGTCCAACCTGTCGTTCAGCTTCCGCGGCAACGAACCGGTGCGCAAGGCGATGCACAGCGTCTTTCTCTATCACGCGATCCCGGCGGGCATGGACATGGCGATCGTCAACGCCGGCCAGCTCGACATCTACGACGATATCGATCCAGAACTGCGCGAGCTGTGCGAAGATGTGATATTCGACCGCCGCGACGATGCCACCGACCGGCTGATCACGCTGGCGGAGAAATTCCGTGGCACCGACGAGGTCGCGGAAAAGGCGGCAGCGGAATGGCGCGGCTATGAAGTACACAAGCGGCTGGAACATGCGCTGGTCAAGGGCATCGACGCGCATATTGTCGATGATACCGAAGAAATGCGGATGGCGGTCAAGGATCGCGGCGGACGGCCGATTGAGGTGATCGAAGGCCCGCTGATGGACGGCATGAATGTCGTCGGCGACCTGTTCGGTTCAGGCAAGATGTTCCTGCCGCAGGTCGTGAAATCGGCTCGCGTCATGAAAAAGGCGGTCGCCCATCTCTTCCCATATATCGAGGCGGAAAAGGACGAGAATGCCAAGGGCAAGGGCAAGATCATCATGGCCACGGTCAAGGGCGATGTGCACGATATCGGCAAGAATATCGTCGGCGTCGTGTTGCAGTGCAATGGTTTCGAGGTCGTCGATCTCGGCGTGATGGTTTCGTGGACAGACATTTTGAAGGCCGCCAATGAAAATGACGCGGATATCATTGGCCTGTCCGGCCTGATCACGCCGTCGCTGGACGAGATGGTCACCGTTGCCGAAGAAATGGAGCGGGCGAAAATGCAGATGCCGCTGCTGATCGGCGGCGCCACCACGTCCAAGACGCACACCGCGCTGCGCATCGAACCGGCCTATAGCGGCCCGACCATCCATGTGCTGGATGCGAGCCGTGCGGTCGGCGTCGCCTCGCAACTGGTCAGCGACACCCAGGCGCTCGGCTTTATCGCCAAGACCCGGGAAGATTATGAACTGGTGCGGATCGCGCGGGCCGGAAAAACAGGGAAGAAACTGTCGACCATCGAAGAGGCTCGGGCGAACGCCGCTGAAATCGATATGACATTAAAGGCTCCGGAACCCGCCAAACCAGGCCTGCATGTCTACGAAGATTGGGACCTGGCAGAATTGCGGCAATATATCGACTGGACGCCGTTTTTCAGAGCCTGGGAACTGGCCGGCAATTATCCGGCGATCCTGACCGACAAGATTGTCGGCGAGAGCGCCAGCGATCTGTTTCGCGATGCACAGGCCATGCTCGACACAATCATCGAGGAAAAGTGGCTGACTGCGAAAGGGGTGGTAGGCCTATGGCGGGCGCGGCGCGATGGTGATGATATTCTCGTGTCGCCGGAAAATGAGGAATATAGCTTGCCGATGCTGCGACAGCAGGTCGTCAAGCGGGGCGGCAAACCGAACAATTGCCTTGCTGATTTCATCGACGAACAGGATGACTGGTTCGGCGGGTTTGCGGTCACAGCCGGTCATGGCATCGAGGAGCATGTCCAGCGGTTCGAGATGGACAAGGATGACTATAACAGCATCCTCCTGAAAGCGCTGGCCGACCGGCTGGCCGAAGCTTTTGCCGAACGCATGCACGAACATGTACGCAAGGACTTGTGGGGCTATGCAGCGGACGAAAATCTCAACAATCAGGATCTTGTTCGTGAAAAATATCAGGGCATCCGCCCTGCCCCGGGCTATCCGGCTTGCCCGGACCATAGTCTGAAACCGGTCCTGTTCGACATGCTCGATGCAACAAAAAATACCGGTATCGAGCTCACCAGCAGCTTCGCGATGACGCCGACGGCCGCGGTTTCAGGCTTCTACTTTGCCCATCCGCAAGCCGAATATTTCGGGGTTGCGCGGATCGGGGAAGATCAGGTTGAAGAATATGCTGAAAGACGCGGCGTCAGTCTCGATCAGGCGCGCCAGTGGCTGCGCCCCAATTTGAACGAATAGCCCTGCGAAATTAACCCTTTAACCTCTTTCGCTCATCCTGAATTCATCTGGGACAGGCCAAGCTTAAATATTGTTTGATATCGCGGCTGGCGATATTGAAAATATTCTTTTCCCTCGAGTCAGGATGACCGAAATGACCTTCAAATCCCCGCTGATAGCCGCGGCCCTGATGGCGACTGTTGCCGGAACCGCCGCTGAGGCCCAGCGCGAGGCACCGTTCACCATCGCCGAAACCGGAGCGACCTATTCGCGGCTGGCGGATGCGGTGAAAGCCGTTGGCGGCAATAATGCCACCATCATTATCGCACCGGGCGCGTACCGCGATTGCGCGGTGCAGGACGCGGGCCGGATCACCTACAAGGCATTGATTCCCGGCCGCACGGTTTTTGACGGCGGCATCTGCGAGGAAAAGGCAACGCTCGTTCTTCGCGGCAAGGCCGCAACCATCGACGGGATCATTTTCCAGAATCAGCGGGTTCCCGATGGCAATGGCGCCGGTATCCGGATCGAGCGCGGCGATCTCTATGTCTATAACGCCCTGTTCCGCAACGCCGAAGAAGGCATTTTGAGCTCCGATGATGAAAGCGCGGAAATTGTCATCGACCGTTCGTCCTTTCAGCGGCTGGGACGCTGCGATCGCGGCCTGTCCTGCGCACACAGCATCTATATCGGCTATTTCGGGGCGTTGAAGGTCACCAACAGCCGCTTCGAAAAAGGCAACGGCGGACATTATATCAAAACCCGTACCGGACGGGTGACGATAACCAACAACAGCTTTGACGACACCCAGGGGCGCAGCACCAATTATATGATCGACCTGCCCGCCGGTGCCACCGGCGTGATCAGCGGCAATGTCTTTGTGCAGGGCCAGAACAAGGAAAACTGGAGCGCCTTCATCGCGGTGGCGGCCGAAGACACCGACCACAGTTCCAATGGCCTCAACATCCACTCAAACAGCGCATCGCTGGCGAAGGGCGTACAACGGAACACCTGGTTCGTCGCCGACTGGAGCGGTGACCAGATCAGGATCGCCAACAACAGTCTCGGCAGGGGTTTGACTCGATACGAGCGGCGCTAAGGTCAGACGTCGAGGTCAGTCGCAGCTGTTCGCCGGGCCGCCATCGATATCCAGACATTTGCCGTCGGTTTCATCCGCGGGAATGTCCACGCCGATAAGCGCGCCCAGGGTCGGGGCAATATCAACCGTCATCACTGAAAGTGGCTGCTCGAAATGCTGCAGCCCCTTGCGCCAGAACAGAATCGGGACGCGGCGATCATAATCCCAGGGGCTGCCATGGGTGGCGACATATCCCCGCATGGTTGAGGCAATCGGCGTCACGGCCTTTTTCAGCAAAACGATAAAATCACCGGAGCGATCCGGATGGAAGGATGCCCGGGCCCGCTCTTCCAAAGTCCATTCTTCGGGCGATCCGCTCGGCACGGTAATCTTCATCAAATCATCATGATCGAACACGGCTTCAACCTGCGCATGGGCCGAAATGAGCGCCATCGCACTGTCCTTGACCATCTTCTTTTGCTTGTCTGACAGCTCCCGACTGACATAATAATCGCCAAACGGGCCATCCGCGTAGAGGACGGGCTTGTCTTCAGGCAGCCCCAGTTCCCTCGCGACGGTCTTTCCGATTTCGGTGACATTGAGATTGGGATCAATCCGCTGCGCTGTCGGCACGCCCTGAAGGCTCATCCGCTCCGGCAGATCAAGGCCGCCATGATCGGCGGTCAGCATGACCGCATAATCGATGCCTTCAGCGTCCAGAATATCGAAAAACCGGCCAAGCGACTGGTCCAGTTCACTCATCTGAATGCACATTTCCAGGCCCTCGGTACCGAAGGAATGACCGATATAGTCGGTCGCCGAGAGACCGACCGATATCACGTCCGTGGTATCGCCCTGCCCCAGCTTCATTTCGTTAATCACGGCCGTCGCCGCCGCGAGGATCGACCGGTCGAAATCCGGAGAGGCCCGATAGATGCTGGCCGCGCCTTCGGGACGCTGAAAGGCATAGTCGCCAACCGACTTGCCGTCACCGTGCATGATTTTGGCGTCGTGCGGGACGCATTGCGCTGGTGTCGCATAAGCCGGACGGGCCTTGTCGATGCTTGCCGCAATCGATTCGTTCAGAGCCGCCACCGAAGGCAGGGTATCTCGCCCCTGCAGAGTGGTAAATCCCTTGCCTTTCCACCAGTAGATCTCATCGACAACATGGCCGCCCATCATCAGGGCTGCCCGGTCCTTGCCGGCAACCGCGACATTGCGGGATTTCGGAGATACTTTCTTGAGCCGCTCGCCGAGTGTCGGGACCAGCAAATGCCAGGCCGACGCAACATAGTCGCCCTGTGTTGGGGCAGTAATATCACCAAAGCTGGTGCCTTCAACGCGCTCGTCTTCGGCGCAATAGACCGTCTTGTCATCGCGTTTGATCGAGAGGTCGATCCAGTTGTTGGCGATGATCCCGGCGCGCCCGGAATGTACACCGGTCATGATCGTCGAATGGCCGGGGCACGTCTCGGTCGCCGCATGCGACTGATAGCCCGACGGGAACACTGCACCATTGGCCAGTCTTTTCAGGCCGCCGGTGAAGCTGCTACGATATTCGCTGAAAAGGTTAGCGGAAAACTGGTCCACCGATATGGCGACCACCAGTTTCGGAGGAGCCTTCGCTTCGCTTTTAATATCTTCCGCATTTGCTGTGCCGGAAAATATGATAGATGCCGCCAAAGCTGTAACTAAGATCGATTTTTGCACGAATGGTCCTCACTGATGAATGCCGCTATAGAAAGCTGCCTGCCAATAGCCTAATGCGATTAAACAGGAAATAGTGAGTTTTTATGACATTTGATTTTCGGATTTTTTCGCTCCTGCTGGCTTTTGCGGCGCTGGCCTTTGCGCCGGCAGCCGAGGCGCAGAACCGGCTCGGCAATAGCGAGTTGAATGTACCCGCGACCTTGATGGCGGAATCACAAAAAGTGCAGCCCGGTCAGACCGTCACTCTCGCGTTTTTGATGGAACCGAAGCCGACATGGCACGGCTATTGGGAAAATCCCGGCGATGCTGGGATCGGCATGAGTTTCGACTGGACCCTGCCCACCGGTGTGACCGCGGGCGAACCGCAATTTCCGGTGCCGTCCACGCTGCTGATCTCCGGTATCATGAACTATGTCTACAAGGGCGACTATGCCATTCTAGTCAATCTGACGGTGGCAGATACGGTGCGGCCTGGTCCGCTTCCGATTTCCGTCAAATCGGAATGGCTGTCCTGTACCGACGAAATCTGCGTGCCGGAACAGGATGAATTGTCAATCACTCTGCAAGTTGTCGGTAAAGGCACGGCTGTCGTTCTCGACAAGCGTTTCAATGACTTCCGCGCGGCCCTGGCCCGCCCGTTGGGCAGTGAAGCCACCTTCGCGGTCGGTGATGATCTGTTCCGCCTGTCCGTGCCACTGCCCGCCAGCGTTGCCATTGACGATCCCTATTTCTTCATCAAGCAGGACGGGATCGTTGACTATGCAGCGCCGCAAAAATTCAATCGGGATGGCGACCGCCTGATCATGGAGACCGCTGCCCGCGGCGATCAGCTGGATAGCATCACCGGCATCCTGAAGATCGGCAATCATAACGGGTTTCTGTTAACCGCGACCAAGGGCGAAGTGTCGATGACCGGCCTGCCCTTGGCCAGCGATGGGGCAGAGCAGGAAGGCGGAGCATCTTTATTGCTGCTGGCGCTGGGCGGTGCTTTGCTCGGCGGGCTGCTGCTCAACCTGATGCCCTGCGTCTTTCCGATCCTCAGTCTGAAAGCGATCAGTCTCGCCAAGGCGGGCGGCAATGAAACGGAGGTCCGGCGTGATGCGCTGGCCTATACCGCCGGAGTCGTGCTGGTTGCGACGGCGCTCGGTGCGATCCTGCTCGGTCTGCGGGCCAGCGGCGCAGCGGTGGGATGGGCCTTTCAGCTGCAGGACCCACGGATCATCTTCGTGCTGCTGGCCCTGGTGACCGCCATCGGCCTTAATCTAGCGGGCCTGTTCGAACTGCCCAATATCAACATTGGCAGCAAGCTGACCCACAAGAGCGGTGCCTCGGGGTCGTTCTGGACCGGGGCGCTGGCTGCCTTTGTCGCGACGCCCTGCACCGGCCCGTTCATGGCGGCCGCACTGGGCGCGACGATCATTTTGCCGCCCATTGCTGCGCTGGTCATCTTTGCCGGTCTGGGCGTCGGACTCGCCCTGCCCTTCCTGCTGATCGCGTTCATACCGGCCATCCGCAACCGGTTGCCCAAGCCCGGACCCTGGCTGGATGGCTTTCGCAAAGCCATGGCAATCCCGATGTTCCTCACTGCTATTGGCCTGATCTGGCTGCTCGGCCGCCAGATCGGAACCGACGCGCTCGGCCTCTCGCTGGTGTTTCTGCTGGTGGTTGCGCTGATCCTGTGGTGGTTCGGTGGCGGTCAGATGAAAGGGATGTCGCGCGGCGCGATCGCTAGCGTTGCCATGGCGATTGCCGTCTTTGGGGCCATCCTCGCGCTGCCCGGCGAAGAGGCAATGACCAGCCAGAAACTGGCGAACATATCGAACGAAACCTTGCCCAGCGAGCCGTTTAGCGAAGCGCGGCTGTCGGAATTGCGCGCGTCAGACCAGCCGGTTTTTGCCTATTTCACGGCCGACTGGTGTCTTACCTGCAAAGCCAATGAGGCCGCTGCGATTCAGCGCGCGGAAACAGCCGACGCTTTCCAGACCGCCAAGGTCGCGGTGCTGATGGGCGACTGGACCAGACCCGATCCCGATATCAGCCGATTTCTCGAAAAACATGGCCGTGCCGGGGTGCCGCTGTACCTCTATTATGCGCCTGGCGAGGAGCCGGTCGTTCTTCCCCAGATTCTGACGGTGGCGACATTGACCGATCTCGTCGATGATACGGTTCAAACCGCCAAGCTTGCCACCAACCCCCAGTGAACGGAGACCAGATGTGCTCAGATTTTCCACTTCGACCGTGACCACCATCGCCGCCGTTGCGCTGGCAAGCCCGCTCGCAGCCGCGCAGAAAAATGGCGCCATGGCGCAGGATTTCAAACTGACCGACGTCAATGGCAAGACGGTTCAGCTTTCGCAGTTTCGCGGCAAGACGGTCGTGCTTGAATGGCACAATCCCGGCTGCCCGTTTGTGTCCAAACATTATAGCAGCGGCAATATGCAGGCGACCCAGAAAGCGGCCCGGCAACAGGGCGCAGTCTGGCTGACGATCAACAGTGGCGCGAAGGGAAAGCAGGGCCATATGACCGGTCCCGAGGCCAAAGCGCTGATCGCCAAACAGAATATCCAGTCGACCAACTATCTGCTCGATGCAAAGGGGGTGGTTGGCAAAGCCTATGGCGCGAAGACCACTCCGCATATGTATATCATCGATGGCAATGGAATTCTGGTCTATCAGGGCGGCATTGACGACAAACCAACCGCGAATATCGCCGACATCAAGAACGCGCGCAATCACGTTCTGGCGGCTTTGAACGAGATAAAATCCGGCGACAAGGTCAGCGTTGCCCAGGCCCGCCCTTACGGCTGCTCGGTCAAATATGCATCCTGAATAGACGGGCACCGGTCATTGATCGCCCACCCCGTTGGGGAAAGTAGCTGATGCTTGGTGATATCGCCAGAGGGTGGGAGACAAGTCCTGTACACAACTCGGACCTGCCTCCCCCTCTGGACCGGCAATGTGCGACCCTCAAAAAAAGGCACCGCCGACCAAACTCGTTCCATCCGTCAGGCGGCTAGCGCCGACAGAGAGAAACTCCTTGTTTGTATGATGCCGCCCCTGATCAATTCCGGCTCTGCGGAATGGTCGGGGCGTGCCAGCGCTTATCATTGCAACTGTTTGACGCTCCTTTAGGCGCGCGAAGCGGCGCCGTCATGTAAACTATCGTAACAATTCGTAAACCATTGAAATAATATTACATTATTTTGTAATTAACACATAGTGTAAAGCCGGACAATCTGCCGACCGTCGCGGCTTTCTGACAGGATCAGAAAAACACCTTATTTTCCATATAGTTACATTTGTGACCGATTCGTGCCCGGAAATCCGGCCCAAAGCGCGGGTCGAAGCATCAGCCAGGCTTGCGAAAACGCATGACAAAGCGGTCGGTTTGCCCCCGCACGGCTGGATCAAAAACGTTCAACTCCAGATCATCATCGGGATTGGCGAACATGTCGCTTTCACCATCGAGGACAAATCCGGCCTTCAGGAAATCGGAACGCACCGTTGCCGGATCGATACGGTGGGTTTTCTCAACCACGGCCCTCGTGTCGCCCGGCGATCCCACATGATCGATGACGGCAACGATACCGCCCGGCTTCATCCCCGCAAACAGATTGGACAATACGGCGGCCGGATCCATTTTCTCGAATTTATATTCTTCGCTTTCCCAGTAAAAGTCATGATAGATCAGGTGCAGCATGGCAAAATCGATACTGTCGGGCGCTGGCGTGTAATCCGGCAGTTGCGACGGCACCATCTTCACCTTGGGTTGCCGCTCCGTGACCCCGGCCCATTTTGCCTTGGACTGTTCGCTCGTCGTAAATTGCGGCGGATTGACAGCGGTTACCGATCCCTCCGGACCGACAACGCGCCCCATGATCTCGCTATAATAGCCGCCGCCAGCAAACAGATCGACCACGGTATCGCCGCTTTCGAGACCCATGAAGGCAAGTACTTCGGCTGGCTTGCGGCTGTCATCAAGCTTGATATCGGCTTCATCGCGGCCCGGATCAGACACGGCCGCCTTGAAATCGGGTCCGGTCTCGGCGGTATTCGTAGCGGCGGATGACGCAACCGCCGCCCCAGCCGGAGTGACAACCAGGGCGCAAGTCGCCAGGGCCAATAGAATAGATGCTCGCATGATTATATCTCCCCTAAATATGGGGAGCAGCATGAACCTGAGCGCGTTTTTATACAAGCGGTTGCCAAGTCGCTGGTCTACGGCGGCAAGCCGTTCGTCGAAACTAGCAATCGGTCGTCGATCAGGCGGCGCGTTTGCTGATCTTGTCCAGTTCCGGCCCGTTGGCGCGGCGCACGTCCTCCAGATCGTAGTCGATCTGCAGTCCGAGAAAAAATCCCTCGGTTATTCCGAAATAGCGGGCAAGCCGAATATCGACATTGGCATCGACCGGCCGATCGCCGGCAAGGATTGCGTTAAGCTGGACGATATCCAGCCCGGCACCGTCAGCGACTTCCGCAACCGGTATCTCGCTGCCAATCAGATAGTCTTCACGCAGGACATCGCCCGGGTGGACATTGTCCAGACGGTCTTTATCCCCTGTGATAGTCCTCGATCCGGACATCATGCGCATCTCCGTTTGACCAGCTGAACGTCACGCGCCACTGGTCGTTGATACGCAGACTATAGCGCAAAGGTGTATATGCCTTCAACTGCTCAAAGCGATTGCCGCCCGGAACGCGCAGATCAAACAAATTGGCAGTACGGTTGATCTGCCGCAATTTCCGCCGTGCAATATTTTGAATATTTGAGGGCAGTTTGCGACTGCGTTCGCCGAGCCAGATTTTTTCGGTTTCCCGATCGGCGAACGAGCGGATCATCTTCTCAAAAACTCAAGTCTACGCCAAGTATTGTCTTGTGGTCGCCTCGCTTCCCAAAAACGCAAACCATTGACATTATTTCCTGTAATAGCGGTAGCTGCAGCAGACGGACTGTCATGCTTACATCCATCTGCGTCCAACCACTTTCCGTTTCTAACACAGCCAGAATATTCAGACCCTTTATACCTTGATCGGAGAAGCGTGCCATCTGGCAGAAACAGACCTCGCGAATAGAAGCCACTTTGCCTCGGACGCCGCCATTCTTCAGCCATACCAGCAAATGCTTCGAGGCCGGAAAGTATGGCGGGCTCAGGAGCATCTTCCTCCGCTATCGAATCCAAATTTAGAAGCTCACGCAAAAGATCATTGTGAGTCTGCCCCTCAAATTCTAAACGCTCTGTTAGCGCTTTAAAAACTTCTAAATCGACTGTTATATCCATGTCAGCACTCCAATTGAGCGCTATTAGCATACTATAGTGAATAATAGCAAACTAAATTCATTACATCTTCCGCTGCACCCTCCCATAACCCATTTTCCGCGTCCCTGGCCTGCCTTCGGTTGACCGTCCCTTCGGCTGCGCGACCTGTAGATCGGCGGGCAGGCCCAGTTCTTCGGCTTCCAGCTTGCGAATTTCGTCGCGCAGGCGGCCTGCGGTTTCGAATTCCAGATCAGCGGCGGCATCGCGCATCTGTTTCTCGAGGCTTTCGATATGGGCTCTGAGATTGTGGCCAACCGGATGCCCCGGTTCGACATCGACGGCACCGGTGACCATGTCCTTGGCGGTCGCATGGGCGACGATATCGCCGATATTTTTCTTGATCGACATCGGCGTGATGCCGTGTTCCAGATTATAGGCAACCTGCTTCTCGCGGCGGCGGTCGGTTTCGCTGAGCGCGCGCTCCATCGATCCGGTCATCCGGTCGGCGTAGAGAATGACCCGGCCATCGACATTCCGCGCCGCGCGGCCAATGGTCTGGATCAGCGAAGTCTCGCTGCGCAGAAAACCCTCCTTGTCAGCGTCAAGGATCGCGACCAGCCCGCATTCCGGAATATCCAGCCCTTCGCGCAGCAGGTTGATGCCGACCAGCACGTCATAGACGCCCAGCCGGAGATCGCGGATCAGCTCGATCCGTTCCAGCGTCTCAACATCGCTGTGCATATAGCGGACCTTGATCCCGGCCTCGTGCATGAATTCGGTCAGGTCCTCCGCCATCCGTTTGGTCAGCGTGGTGATCAGCGTGCGATAACCCTGATCCGCGACCTTGCGGCATTCGTTGATCACATCGTCGACCTGATCCTCGACCGGCTTGATCTCGACCGGAGGATCGATCAGCCCGGTGGGGCGAATGACCTGCTCGCTGAACACGCCGCCGGTCTGCTCCAGCTCCCATGGCCCCGGCGTCGCCGAGACGCTGACCGTCTGCGGCCGCATCGCGTCCCATTCGTTAAAGCGCAATGGCCGGTTGTCGATACAGCTCGGCAGCCGAAAACCATATTCAGCCAGCGTGATCTTGCGGCGGTGATCGCCCTTCGACATGGCGCCGATTTGCGGCACGGTCTGGTGGCTCTCGTCGACAAACAGCAGCGCATTGTCCGGCAGATATTCAAACAGGGTTGGTGGTGGTTCGCCCGGCAGCCGCCCGGTCAGGAAGCGGGAGTAATTTTCGATGCCCGCACAGCTGCCGGTGGCCGCGATCATCTCGAGATCGAAATGGGTGCGCTGTTCCAGTCGCTGATGCTCGATCAGCTTGCCCTCGGCCTCCAGTTCCTTGAGCCGCACGCCCAGCTCCAGCTTGATCGCCTCGGTCGCCTGCTTCATCGTTGGTCCCGGCGTCACATAGTGCGAATTGGCGAAAATTCGCACACGATCCAGATGCACACCCTTTTTGCCGGTCAGCGGATCAAATTCGACAATATCCTCGATCTCGTCTCCGAAAAAGCTGATCCGCCAGGCCATGTCCTCATAGTGCGACGGGAATATCTCGAGACTGTCACCGCGCACCCGGAAATTTCCGCGGGCAAAGGCCTGATCATTACGCTTGTACTGCAGGGCGACCAGCTTGCGGATGATGTCACGCTGATCGACCGCCTGCTCTTTCTTGAGATCGAAGATCATCGCCGAATAGGTCTCGACCGAACCGATACCATAGAGACAGGAAACCGACGCCACGATGATCACATCATCGCGCTCGAGCAGCGACCGGGTCGCGCTGTGCCGCATCCGGTCGATCGCCTCGTTAACCGAGCTTTCCTTCTCGATATAGGTGTCGGACCGCGCGACATAGGCCTCGGGCTGATAATAGTCATAATAAGACACGAAATATTCGACGGCATTATCCGGGAAGAAACTCTTGAACTCCCCGTACAGCTGCGCTGCCAATATCTTGTTGGGAGCCAGAATCAGTGCCGGTCGCTGCAGCTCGTCGATAATCTTGGCCATGGTGAAGGTCTTGCCCGAGCCAGTCACGCCGAGCAGGACCTGATCGCGCTCATCCTCGCGCATGCCCTGCACCAGTTCCCGGATCGCTTCCGGCTGATCGCCCGCCGGCTCGAAATCGCTGACCAGCTTGAAGTGTTTTCCGCCTTCGGATTTGTCCGGGCGGCTGGGCTTGTGCGGCACAAAATCCTTGCCAGTATCGGGCTCCGCCAGGCCCCTTCTAATTACCAATTCTGTCATCCGGCCTATATGGAACAAAAAGGGACCAATGTCATGCCTGAAATCCGATAATTGGCGGATCTGCGTGATAGGAATTGTACTTCCCTGCACCATCGGTTTAAGATGGTGTAGGGAGCAAAATAATTGAGGGATATTCACGTGAAAAATTTACTGGTTTCAGTGGCCGCTATCTGCCTGTTGTCGGGCTGTTCAGACAATGGCGCAGACAAGGACGGGGACGGCAAGATTACTGCCGAAGAAGTCGCCGAGGAAATGAATGAAGTGAAACTAGAGCCCGGCGAATGGGAAAATACAGTAGAGATCGTGGATGTGGCCATTGAGGGTCTGCCCGCGGGCGCACCCGCCGGCATCATGGACAGCATGAAAGGCCAGACGACCACGACAAAGTCCTGCATCACCAAGGAACAGGCGGATAATCCCGGAGCAGAATTTTTTGCCGCTCAGGACGAAACCAATTGTGAAGTCAAAAAATTCGATATGAGCGGCGGTAGCGTGTCGTCGGAAATGTCCTGCAGCAACATGGGCGGCAGTCCCGGCAACATGACCATGGCGATGGATGGCGAATATGGGCCGAGCAGCTATGACATGACCATGACCATGAATGGCGGCGCATCCGGAATGAAGATGAAAATCTCTGCCAAAAGCAGCGGCCAACGGATCGGCGACTGCCCGGCCGGATAATCCCGCTCATCGCAAAAGCAGATCCTATTTAGGCAGGAGCGTATCGCTCCTGCCTTTTTTTGTTGCCGCTTGCCATAGGCTATTCGTGATCGCGGCCATGCCGGAATTTGCAGGAGCGCACAGTGATCAAACCGCGTTGCAGCAATGCAGGGCCAATTGCATTTTTATGCCAACCATTTTCGCGATCGGGAAGACAACAGGCTTTGCGCTTTTCCTGTGGGTCCGGCATAGAGAGGCAAACTACAGGGGAAAATCATGAAACATCTATTGGCTTTGGCCGCGACAACCGCTTTCATCTGGGCCGCACCGGTGGTGGCGCAAAATAGTTCGACTTCACCTGATCTGGCGGAAGCCATCGCGGCGGACTATGACAATGAACTGAAAGCGCTGTTTCTTGATTTCCACAAAAACCCCGAACTGTCCTACAAGGAAACGCGTACCGCCGGAATTATCGCCAAACAATGGCGCGATGCCGGATTTACCGTGACCGAAAATATCGGCGGCACCGGTGTGGTTGGGGTGATGAAAAATGGCGACGGCCCAACGCTGATGCTGCGCGCGGACATGGACGGCCTGCCACTGGTCGAGGATAGCGGTCTCGACTATATGTCGACCGTGAAACAGGTCAGTATCGACGGCGAAGAAAAGCCGGTCATGCATGCCTGCGGCCACGATGTGCACATCACCTCACTGATCGGCACCGCCAACCAGATGGCAGCGAGGAAAGACCAGTGGTCCGGCACTCTGGTGCTGATTGCACAGCCGGCCGAGGAACGCATTGGCGGTGCCAAGCTGATGATGGATGACGGCCTCTATACGCGTTTTCCCAAGCCTGATTATGCCATGGCCTTTCACGTTTCTGCGGACACGCCGACCGGAAAACTGGCGGTTGGCGAAGGCATTGAAAGCAGCTCGTCCGACAGCGTCGACATCATTGTCCATGGCATTGGCGCGCATGGCGCTTCGCCCCATCGCGGCAAGGATCCGATCCTGATGGGCGCGGAAATCATCATGGCCTTGCAGACGATCATCAGCCGTGAAATCGCGCCGCTCAAGCCCGGCGTGATCACCGTCGGCTCCTTCCACAGCGGCTTCAAGCATAACATCATTTCGGACAAGGCGACGATGCAGTTGACCGTCCGCTCCGACGATGAGGAGACACGGGCCAAGTTGCTGGAGGGCATCAAACGCATTGCCACCAATGTCGGGCGGATGAACGGACTGCCCGAAGACAAGCTGCCTGAAGTATTGGTGTCCCATGAATCGACCCCGGCCAACTATAACGACGCAGCGCTGACCCAGCGGGTGAAAGCCGTGTTTGCCGAGCGCTTCGGCGAACAGGTGTTCGACGAAAAACCGCGCGAAGGCATGGGCGCAGAGGATTTTGCCTATTTCGTCGAGCCCAATACCGATGTGCCCGGCGTCTATTTTCAGGTCGGCGGCACGCCGCAGGAAGATTTTGATCGCGCCGAGGCGGGCGGACCGCCAGTGCCGTCCCATCACTCGCCCTTCTTCAAGATTGCCCCGCGCGAATCGGTGACGCTGGGAACCGAGGCGATGACGGCTGCAGCACTGGACCTGCTGGCAAAAGATGATTGACCGGGTCATGTCTCTGCGGCCTTTGCAAAAGATGGTGGTCACGGCGGCTATGCTGCTGGCCACCTCCTGCACGACGGTCGCAGAAAGCGATGTCGCACCGGTTGCCGAGGCACAGCCTTTTGATATCCTGATCGACAATGGCCTGATCGTCGATGGCAGCGGCTCTGCGCCCTATGTCGGCGACGTCGCCATCCGCGGCGACCGCATCGTGGCGGTCTCGCCGGAAATTGCGGGCAACGCCAAGCGCGTAATCGACGCGCGCGGCCTGGCCGTCGCTCCCGGTTTCATCAACATGCTGAGCTGGGCAGCCGATTCACTGATCGCCGATGGTGCCGGTGAAAGCGATATCCGGCAGGGCGTGACGCTGGAAATATTCGGCGAGGGCCGCTCAGAGGCACCGCTCACCGACAAGGCAGCGCAAACCGAAGAAAGCGGTCAGGGAGACATTCGCTATCCGGTCAGCTGGCGCAGCCTGGATGAATATTTCGACTTTATCGAGAAGCGCGGCATTGCGCCGAATATCGCCACCTTTGTCGGTGCCACCACGGTGCGGGTCAATACGCTCGGCTATGACGACGTGGATCCCGATCCCGCCCAGCTCGACGCCATGCGGACAATGGTGCAGGAAGCCATGGATGATGGTGCGATGGGCGTCGGCAGCTCGCTTATATATGCCCCGGCGAGCTATGCAGAAACGCCGGAGTTAATCGCGCTGGCAACCGAATCCGCGCGTTGCGGCGGGATGTATATCAGCCACATGCGTAACGAGAGCGATCATGTACTCGAGGCAGTCGATGAGCTCATCGAGATTTCCGAAAAATCGGGCGGCCCTGCCGAAATTTACCATCTGAAGCAGGCCGGCAAGGACAATTGGGGCAAACTCGACGCCATTATCGCAAAAATCGAAGCCGCGCGGGCGAAGGGTCAGCGGATCACCGCCAATATGTACACCTATACCGCCGGTTCCACCGGGCTTGATGCTGCGATGCCGACCTGGGTACAGGAAGGCGGCTATGCACAATGGAAGAAACGCCTGCAGGATCCCGAGATCCGCAAGCGCGTCATCGCCGAAATGAGCGGCAAGCCCGACGGATGGGAAAATCTCTATTATCACGCCGGTCCCGACAAGGTTTTGCTGGTCGGATTCAAGAATGACAAACTCAAACCGCTGGCTGGCAAGACGCTGGCCGAGGTCGCGGCGATGCGCGGCACCAGCCCGGCAGACACGGCCATTGATCTGGTGATTGAGGATGGCAGCCGGGTTCAGGTCGTCTATTTCCTGATGGACGAAGAGAATGTCGCCCGCCAGACCGCCCTGCCCTGGATGGCCTTTGGCTCCGACGCCGGCGCTCAGGCTCCGCGCGGCGTGTTCCTGAAATCCTCCACCCATCCGCGAACCTATGGCAATTTTGCCCGCTTGCTCGGCAAATATGTGCGTGAGGAAAAGCGGACGAGTCTGGCCGATGCGGTGCGGCGCCTGACCAGCATGCCGGCAAGCCATCTGGGCCTGAAAGATCGCGGCAGTCTGGCGGCAGGCCAATATGCCGATGTCGTCGTCTTTGACCCGGCGACCATTGCCGATACCGCAACCTATGCGGAACCACAGCAATTTGCCGTCGGAATGCGCGATGTTATCGTCAACGGCAAACCGGTGCTGCGCGATGGCGACATGACCGGTGCCCGCCCCGGTCGCGCCGTGCGCGGACCCGGCTGGAACAAATGCCCGCCGCGGTAAGGCAGCGCAAACCCGATGGCAGCCGAACTGACCCGCGCGCAGATTGAGCATTTGACGCAGGCATTGCGCGACCAGCAGGCCGAGCTGAAGGTCCGCGAAAAGGACGGAGCCAGCTGGCGCGGAACAGTCGAGCTCGATCAGCAAAGCGTCGGCCGGCTGTCGCGAATGGACGCGATGCAGCAGCAGGAAATGGCTCAGGCCGAAGCGCGACGCCGAGTCAACGATCTGGCGAGAATCGAAATGGCGCTGCGTCGCATCACCGAAGGCGAATATGGCTGGTGCGCGGAATGTGGCGAGCCGATCGCCTATAGACGCCTCGAAATTGATCCCGCAGCGCATTTATGCATCGGTTGCGCGCGCTGATCCCGGCCCAAGTCCGTCGAACTTGTGCGCCCCCGATCCTTTCGCATGCTTGACATGCAACCATATAGTTGCATATAAAATGGCATGTCCGATATCTTTGCCGCACTTGCCGACACAACCCGCCGCGATCTGCTGGATCGACTGTTCGTCAAAAACGGCCAGAACCTGAGCGACCTTCATCGCGGAACGGGCATGTCACGCCAGGCGGTGGCCAAACATCTGCAGATTCTGGAAGCCACCAATCTCGTCTCCGTCCACTGGCAGGGGCGGGAAAAGCTGCATTATCTAAACCCGGTTCCGCTCGGCGACGTCGTGCATCGCTGGGTCGGCAAGTTCGAGGACGCGCGGATTGCCGCCCTGACCGATTTCAAGCAGCAGATGGAAAATGCTTCCAATTCTTCCACCAACAGCAAGCCACAGGAGGAACGCCATGCCGGCCGATGATAGACCCAATATTGCGACGCGCGCCTCGACCGGCGAGCCGTGCGCGCCGGATTTCGTCTATACAATCTTCATCAAGGCAAGCGCGGAAACTGTCTGGAACGGCCTGATCGACCGGGAGCTGACCAAGGCCTATTGGGGTCATTATAACGAGTCCGACTGGAAGGCGGGTTCGCGGTGGGAACATGTGCGCAGCGACGGCAGCGGCAAAATCGACACCCGCGGCAGAATCATCGAAATGGATCCGCCGCGCAAGATGGTCTGGAGCTGGGCCTTTGATTCCGAAGCAGACGCGCCCGAAAAATTGTCGCGCGTGACCTACGAACTGGTCAACCTTGGCCCCGACACGAAATTGACGGTCACCCATAGCGAACTCGAACCGGGATCATCGATGGATGTGGGCGTCCGCGATGGCTGGCCAGCCGTGCTCAGCAATCTGAAGTCGCTGCTGGAAACGGGAGACGTGCTGTCGGAAGACAAATGGCCAAAGGCGGGCTAATGCAAACAGAAGGCGTGACCTCCGATTTCAGGTCCGCCATTGTCCCGTCAGACGGGCTCAAAACTACGCCCGGATGCACCAGGACCGAACATTCGCTCTTCCACCCGTGAATCGAACCGCCTAATAGTCGGGAATGGCCGCTGACCTGATCATTCCACAAGACATCAAACCGCATGACGGGCGCTTTGTCGACAACCGGCATTATTTCGCGTGCCGCGTCTATTTCGAGGACACGGATTTTTCGGGCATCGTCTATCACGCGAATTATCTACGCTATATGGAGCGCGCACGTTCCGATATGCTGCGCCAACTCGATATGGACCAGCGAACGGCCTATGAGAGCGGCGACGGCGTCTATGCAGTGGTCGACCTGACGATGAAATATCTGTTACCGGCCAAGCTGGATGATGACCTCGTGGTGGTCAGCACGGTCGAGACCCTCCGCGCCGCCAGCGTGGTCATCGACCAGACGATCATCCGGGGCGCGGAGACGATTGTGTCAGCCTCTGTTCACGCAGCGTTTCTTACCCCTGCCGGCCGACCAAGGCGGCAACCCAAAGCGTGGACAAAGGCTTTCGCCAGCGTCATGAATCAGACTGATACGAAATGAAGGATATCAAATCTTGCTAGATCAACTTTCTGTCGGAGCGACCACTGGCAACTTCTCGCCGTTAATGCTGTTCATGGAAGCCGATATCGTCGTGAAGGCGGTGATGATCGGGCTGCTGCTGGCCAGCATCTGGACATGGACGATCATCGTGAGCTTTGGCATGAAGATCTCACAAATCTCCCGAAAATCCGATCGCTTTGAACGGGCTTTCGCCAAAACCGAAAATGTCGACCGGTTTTACGATGAATATGGCAAGTCCAGCCTGCCCAGCGCCCGTGTTCTGGCCGCCGGCGTCAAGGAGTGGCGCCGTTCAACGGCGAAAGGACCCGTGGACCGCGAAGGCACGCGCCAGCGTCTGGCCAGCGCAATGAACACGGCCGTCGCGGATCAAATCGACCGGATCGCCGACCGGCTCAATTTTCTTGCCACCGTAGGCAGCGTGGCCCCCTTTGTCGGCCTGTTCGGCACAGTCTGGGGAATCATGCGCAGCTTCTCGGCCATTGCCGCTGAGCAGAATAGTTCGCTGGCGGTGGTCGCGCCCGGCATTGCCGAAGCCCTGTTCGCGACGGCCATCGGCCTGTTCGCGGCGATCCCGGCGGTCATCGCCTATAACCGGTTTTCCCACCGGCTGAACAAGCTCGAAGCCCGCATGGTTCGCTTCGCTGACAGTTTCCACGCAACGCTGAGCCGCGAACTGGAGCTTGGAGACTGAGCATGGCGATGAATATGGGACCCGGAATCGGACGGCGCGGCGGCACTCGCGGACGCGCGCCAATGGCCGAGATCAACGTTACCCCGTTTGTCGACGTGATGCTGGTGTTGCTGATCATTTTCATGGTAACCGCCCCGTTGCTGGTGACGGGCGTGCCGGTCGACCTGCCGGAAAGCCGCGCCAACGCGCTGGAGCAAGAGCAGGAGCCGGTGCAGATTTCGATCGATTCTGAAGGCCGCGTTTTCATAGACGACGAGGAGCTGGGTCGCGGCGCCCTGGCAACGCGCCTGCGCGAAATCGCCGCGGACCAGAATCCAGACGATCCGCGCCAGATCATGCTGCGCGGCGACAAGACGCTCGACTATGGGCTGATCATGGGCGTGATGGGCGAACTCAATCGGGTTGGACTGAACCGGGTATCGCTGGTCACAACAGGTTCATCCGAGACTCCGTAATGATGGACAGCTGATATGGAGAAAGCTGAAAAAATTGGCTTGGCAATAGCAGCTGCGGGGCATGTGGCCCTGTTCGGCGTGCTCTCTCTCAGTATCCTCAACAACACCAGTGATGCGTTTCGCAACAAGCCGATCGAGGTGATGATTGCCGATGAAGTGGGGCTGGAAAGCGCGGCCCCCACGCCTGCCCTCGTGCCACCAGCAACCAGCGTTGCGCCAGAGCTGGGGGTGCCGGAAGAGAGCAGCTTCATCGAACCGGAGCCGCTTCCGGAGCCGCCGAAAGCCGAAGCGAAGCCGAAACCATCCGTGACCCCCAGCCCTGTCTCGCGCGAACCGCGCCGGCGACCGGACAAGCCGACCAGCGCCGCGCCGAAGGCAAAACCCAAGCCCAAGCCGCAGCCGAAACCGCGGGGTTCGCGATTGGGAGATGATTTCCTGAAAGGCGTGACCGACTCGCCTTCCGTCAGCCGCAACCAGAACATCACTGCGGAAAAAGCATCACCGGCAGCGGTGGCTTCACTGGAGCGCGAACTGTACCGGCTGGTGAAACAGAAATGGCGTCCGCCAACAGGGGCCGATGCGGAGCTGTTGCGTACGAAGGTCACCGCGCGCCTCGACAGCAGCGGCCGGATTATCGGCAAGCCCACAGCGACCACCACCGGCATTACGCCAAGCAACCGGTCCCAAGTCGAAATCCATCAGGAGCGGGCGATTGCCGCCGTCCAGCTGGCCGCCCCGTTCACAACATTTCCCGAAAAATTTTACGATGAGTGGAAGGTTATCGAACCTGTCCTCTATCTCGGTGTCTAGGAGACCAGCCATGCAATCTGCCGTACCTTTTCTTCGAACAGCCTTGCTCGGCGTCATCGCCAGTCTGGGGCTGACCGCAACCGCGCACGCACAGCTCACGGTCGATGTCGACAACAGCGCCGGTGAAGAACTCGTCATCGCGGTTCCCGGCCTGCCAACGCAGCAAAGCGTCGAAACCCCGGCTGGCAGTACCAGTGAACTGGGCGGCAAGATCAGCGATGTGATCGTCAGCGACCTTCGATCGAGTGGTTTGTTCAAGCCGGTCGGACGCAATCAGGTCCGCGGCATCAGCTATTCGGAAGTCACTGCGCCGCAATTCCCCTATTGGAGCAGCACCAGCGCCTCTGCCCTGATTCAGGGCTTCGTGCGGGCCAATAATGACGGCAAGCTGACCGTTGGCTGCTATCTTTACGATGTCGCGCTGGAAACCGAACTCACCCGTCAGGGCTTTGTTGTCGAACCAGCAGACTGGCGCAGGGCGGCCCATAAGTGCGCGGATACGATCTATTCGCGGCTGAGCGGCGAATCGCCCTTTTTCGACAGCCGGATCGCCTATATCGCCGAGACCGGCCCCAAGGGGAACCGGGTCAAGCGGCTGGCGATCATGGACAGCGACGGTGCCAACCACCGTTTCATCACCAACGGCCAGGCAACCGCCCTCACCCCGCGCTTCTCGCCCGATTACAAAAGCATCGTCTATCTGAGCTTTCTCGACGGCAATCCGCGCATCTATGTCTATGACATCGGTACCGGTCGCCAGCGGCTGATCACCCAGAGCACCAATCCGACCTTCGCGCCGCGCTGGTCGCCGGATGGCAAATGGATACTCTATTCCATGGCGATTGCCGGCAACACCGACATTTACAAGGTTTCGGCCGCGGGTGGCGGCAGACCGCAGCAACTGACCTTTTCTCCCGGCATCGATATCGGCGGCAGCTTCTCGCCAGATGGCAGCCGGATTGTATTCGAAAGCGACCGTTCGGGCAGCCAGCAACTTTATGTCATGAACGCTGACGGCGGCAATGAACGACGGATCAGCTTTGGCGGCGGCCGCTATGCCACTCCGGAATGGAGCCCGCGCGGTGACCTGATCGCCTTCACCAAAATCGCTGGCAATTTCCGCATCGGCGTGATGACCCCAAGCGGCGGTGGCGAGCGGCTACTGACCAACAGCTGGCAGGACGAAGCCCCCACCTGGGCACCAAATGGCCGGGTCATTCAGTTTTTCCGGACGACCCGGGGAAGCGGAAAAACCGGCATCTGGCAAGTCGACCTGACCGGACGCAATGAACGACAGTTACCGACCCCGGTAAACGGTTCCGATCCGGCATGGGGGCCGTTGCTGCCATAATTCGGCAGGCGACAAGCCAGCCAACAAAGGGTATGTAAAGCTGAAGGGCTGATTCAACTAGGAGCAAAATGATGATCAAATATGCGACACCCCTCCTGATTACCGCCACCATGGTTTTGGCCGGTTGTGCCAAAAAGCCACCTGAAGAGCTGCCGCCAGCACCTGTCGGCACTGCGCCAACGCCTGCACCGACGCCTCCCGCTGGCCCTGGCTATGCGCCCGGCTCGCAGGGAGATTTTCTCGCTAACACCATGTCTGACCGGGTCCTGTTCGATACCGATCGTTTCAACATTGACCCCCAGGATCAGGCTATCCTGCAGAGCCAGGCCCGGTGGCTGGCGCAAAATCCCAACGCCAGAATCACCATCGAAGGTCATACCGACGAACGCGGCACGCGCGACTATAACCTCGCGCTTGGCGAACGGCGCGCCAATGCGGCGAAAAACTATCTCGCCTCGCTCGGCGTCAGCCCGGCCCGGATGACCACCGTCAGCTACGGCAAGGAACGGCCGGAAGCGCTCGGTTCCAACGAAGCCGCCTGGGCGCAGAACCGCCGCGCCGTCAGCGTCGTGGTCCGCTAGAACCACCGACAACCGGACAAAAAAGGGCCGCTCCCCTCATCGGGTAGCGGCCCTTATTATTTGTCATTTGAAATCGATTATTTCTTGGTGCCGGTCATTGCCATTTCACCAAAAGCACCTGCTTTTACCGAACCGGCAAGCTGGCCATCGGTGATCGTGGCGTCGCCTTCCAGTTTCATTGGCATGGGAACGGTCATGTTCATTTCCCAGGTGATATGATTGCCATCAACCTTGCCATTTTCCACATCCATCGAGCCCATCGCACCGGCATTGGTGCCAGTGAACGTGTCACCATCGGTAACAATCGTAAATTCAGAAGTCTGGTCTCCCATCGGGGATTTGGTCACACAAGCATAAGTTCCATCAATAGACATTCCATTCTCCTTTTATGTCAACGCCCTGACCCGGCTCTTGTCAGCGATCAATCGCCACTGTCCGCCGAATCGTCTGAACTGCTATCACTATTAACAGCAGTGTCACTAGCTTCATAGCCGCGATATTCGATCGGCATATCGAGTGCATCAAGCTGCGGCTTGATCTTGTCGACATCGCCGACGATGACCCAAGTGAACTTGTCCGGGTCGATGGCATTGGCCATGGCTTCGTTGAGATCCTTTGTGGTCATCCCCCTGTAACGGGCCGCAACGGTCTCGGCATAGTTGGACGGTCTATCGAACATCACATCCCCCTGCATCTGTCCGAGGATGCGGGGCGTGCGCTCAAACTGGCCGGGCAACTGGCGGACATTGCCGTTTACCGTACGCTCCAGCTCGGCTGGCGTGACCCCTTTGTCTCCCAGAAAGTCGCGGACCTGCGCATCCATTGCAGCAACGGCAGGACCTGTCTGGTTGGTCTGGACCGGGGCCCGCATCGTGTACAGAACGCGGTCTTCGCCGCGCAGCAACGTGTTGCGGGTGCCATAGCTCCAGCCCTTGGTTTCGCGCAGATCCATATTGATCCGCGAGAGGAAATTACCGCCCAACACTTCGTTGGCTGCATCGAGGGTCAGCAGGTCATCCGAACCCTTGTAGGGCAGCACCTGTCCGGCGAGGATCATCGACTGGGGCGAATTGGGCCGATGGATAACAACGATCCGCCCTTTCCCTTCCGGGATAGGCGCATCAAAATTTTTCGCAGGCGCCGGCTCCCCTTCGCCTTTCCAGCGGCCAAAACGGACTTCCAGCTTGTCGACCAGATCCTGCTTGTCGATCTTGCCGGCGGCGAAAATGGTCGCCTTCGCCGGATGCATCCATCGATCATGAAAAGCGGCGAGATCGTCGCGGGTGATCGCCGATACGGTTTCCTTGGTGCCATTGCCTGACAACCCGCGGCCATAGGGATGTTCGGAACCGAACACCAAAGGCGGCAGCGTATTGCTGGCAATGCTCAGCGGATCGCTTTCCTCGCGATCAATGGCGGTCAGTTGCTGAACCCGGATACGTTCAATGTCATCTGGATTGAAAGCCGGATTTTTGACGATATCCGCCATCAGGTCGAGCGCGGCGTCGAGGTTGGGATTGACCGCGCTCAAATCCACATCGGTACGGTCGCGACCGCCGCCGATAGTGATATTGGCACCGAGCCGCTCCTGCTGTTCGGCAATTTCCACCGAGGTCAGGCTGGTCGTGCCTTCTTCCAGAATCGAAGTCACGAAATTCTGCAAGCCGAGCTTGTCGGGGGAATCCGCGCTGGTTCCGGCATTGAAGGACAGCGTTACCCGGGTCATCGGCACCGCGTCGCGACGGGCAAAATAGACTTTGATCCCGTTGGACAGAGTGGCGGTTTCGACGTCCGGAAAATCGACATTGGGAATATCACCGACCGGCGGCAGTTTCGACCGGTCGGGCGCGGTCACGATCCCCGGCTGCTCGTCCTGCATGTAAAAAGCGGGGGCGGTCAGCACGCCGGTTCGGGCACCCTTGCCAGCGCCGACTTCCTGATATTCCTCGCGTTCTCCAGGGACCACGCGGATGCCCAGCACGGGCCGCGTCAGCCATTTCTGCATGGCCGCCTTGACTTCTTCCGGCGTGGTCGAGGCCAGCCGGTTCAATTCCTTTTTGTAAAATTCCGGGTCATCGGAATAGAGCTTGCCCTGGGCGAGAGCGACCGCCTTGCCGCTGAAACCGCCGACCTGCTCAAGCCCGGCGATCCGCGCAGCCGCATCGCGCGTTGCGACCCGCTGCACTTCATCTTCGGTCGGGCCATTGGCGATGAAATCGGCGATGATCTCATCGAGCCGTTTGGCCACCGCATCCGCATCTTCACCGGGCTTCACATCCGCCTGGATATTGACCAGGCTGCCATGCACGAAAGGGATGACAAAGGCCGAGACCGCGACAGCATTTTTCTCGTCGCGCACCATGATATTGTCGAGCCGCGAACTGGCGAGCCCGCCGAGCACGGTCATTCCGACATCAAGCGCGGTATAGTCCGGATCGTTGAGGCCGGGGACCACCCAGTTACGGTAGATGCGGGTCGTGGCGACCTTGTCCTTCATCACCTCATAGATCGGTGCATCCAGCGTCGGCAAGGGCGGGTCCAACTTTTCGATCGGCTTGCCGGGCGGGATGGCGCCAAACCATTTGGTGACCTTTTCCCGAGCCGTCGCAAGGTCAATATCGCCTGCCAATACGAGAATCGAATTGTTCGGTCCGTAGTGATCGGTGAACCATTGTTTCATATCGTCCAGCGAAGCTGCTTCGAGATCCTCCAGCGAACCGATGGTATCGTGGCCATAGGGATGATCCGGCGGAAACAGCAACTCGGTCTGGCGATAGCCGACCAGACCATAGGGCTGGTTATCGCCCTGCCGCTTTTCATTCGAAACGACGCCGATCTGGTTGTCGAGCTTCTCCTGCGTTACCGCACCCAGCAGATAGCCCATCCGGTCGCTTTCGAGGAACAGGGCAACGTCGAGCGCAGAGGTCGGAACAGTCTGGAAATAGTTGGTCCGGTCGAGCCAGGTAGTGCCGTTCAGATCGGTTGCGCCAATCTGCCGCAGCGGCTCAAAGAAATCGCCCGGCGCATGCTCCGACCCGTTGAACATGATATGCTCGAACAGATGCGCGTAGCCGGTCTTGCCTTCTGGCTCATTGGCGGAGCCGACGCCATACCAGATCGATACCGCCACGACCGGAGCCTTGCGATCGGTGTGCACCAGCACCTTCAATCCGTTGTCGAGCGTGAATTCTTCATAAGGAATATCCACTGCCGCAACCAGCTCGCTGACCGGCGCCGGCTTGGCAGTCTGATGATCCTTGGCGAGCGCGGGCGCGCTAACCGTCAACGCGGTTGTGGTGAGCGCCAACAGCAGGGAGCGAGACAAATGGGACATCGAAACTTTCCTCTCAATCAGACACAGATCAAAAAATCATATAGCAGCAAACATGCCGGTAAACAGGGGTTGGGGGATTGTCGGCTTCGACGAACACCGCTTAGCCATCGACCAACGGCTATTTGGTTTTCCAGCCCCAGAACAGATGACAGGGCAGCACGTTCCACAAGGAGTAACCGCTATCGATACGGTCAAAATGCGGGGTCATATAGTCGCGCGCTTTCTTGACGAACTGATAGACCAGAAAGGCCCCGCCAGGCCGGATCACATCATAGGTCTCTTTGGCGATCTTGGGACCAAGCTGATCCGGCAAAGTCGAGAACGGCAGGCCGGACAGGACATAGTCGGCTTTCTCGTGTCCGAGTTCACGAATGATTTTCTGGACGTCGGCAGCGGAGCCATGGATCGGGTAGAAGCGACTGTCGCGGATTGACTTGCTGAGATAGTCAATAAAGTCTTCGTTGAGATCGATCACGATGAGGGCGGCTCCGGGCTTCAACCGTTCCAGCACCGGCTGGCAAAAGGTACCCACGCCGGGGCCATATTCGACAAACAGATCGCACTCATCCCACTTGACCGGTTCGAGCATTTTTTTGATCGTGGCATCCGAAGAAGGGATGATCGACCCGACCATCACCGGATGCTTCAGAAAACCTTTGAAGAAAACCCCCCACGGGCCAAGGCGTCGTTCGGCCCCCTTTTTGATACGGTCCAAAAATTTGCTTTTGGCGATACTGTTGGTCAAGTCATTCCTCCGAGTGGCGGGTGAAACTGTCTTACTAGGGCGTTACAGCGCTGGTGACAAATATAATAGCGGTTGCCCGGTGACAGCGAGCGGTTAAAAGCACGCCATGCTGCTTCATCCGAACGACTCTATCGCAGTCATATTCTGCGCACAGCGCACTGGCAGCGACGAGGAGGCCTATCAGTCGGCGGCAGCAGAAATGAGCGCTCTCGCCGCGCAGCAGCCCGGCTATCTCGGCCAGGATCATGCGCGATCCGCGGACGGTCTGGGTATCACCGTCAGCTACTGGCGCGATGACGCCTCCGCAAAGGCATGGCGCAATCACCCGGATCACGCCCTCATCCGCGAGCAGGGTCGGGGCAAATGGTATAGCGAGTACAGCCTTCATGTCGCGCGCGTCGAACGTGGCTATGACTGGCAGAAATAGCGTGGCATAGGAACGCCATGGCCGACTCTCCCGATTTTGATCCGCCGAAGCGGACGGCGGCATCCGTTGCCGATGCCAAGCCGATCGACAACACCCGGATGGCTGTGCTGTTCTCGGTCATGCTGGTCACCGCGTCCGGTAACACGGCGATGCAATCCATCCTTCCAACAGTCGGAACGCAGCTCCATATTCCCGATTTCTGGGTCAGCGCCGCGTTTAGCTGGTCGGCCCTGCTTTGGGTTTACACCGCGCCGAAATGGGCGCGCCAGTCCGATCATCGCGGCCGCAAGGCGCTTATGCGGCTCGGCATGGTCGGCTTTACCACATCCTTTGCCCTTGCCGGTCTCGCGCTGTTTTTTGGGCTGCTCGGTTGGTATAGTGCGCTGTGGACCTTCATCCTGTTTGCCCTGTTCCGCAGCCTGTATGGTGGACTAGGATCCGCCGCTCCGCCTGCCGTTCAGGCCTATGTCGCCGCCCGGACGGCGCGCGCCGACCGGACCAAGGCGCTTTCGCTCATTTCATCCTCCTTCGGACTCGGCACGATCGTTGGGCCTGCGGTCGCACCGTTGCTGATCATTCCGGTGCTGGGACTGTCCAGCCCGATGTTTGCGTTTGCTGCGATCGGCATATTGGTGATGGTCGCGCTGGCCCTGAAGCTGCCAAACGACAACCCCGGCTATCAGGCGCGCGGCGTGGTGACGTCGGAGCCCTATAGCTCAGCCCCATCGTCCAACAGCCTCAAGGAAGACGACGAGGATGGCGACGAAGAGGGAGAAAGCCTCCCGCCGCAGCTGCGTTGGGGGGACGAACGGGTAAAGCCCTGGCTGATCACCGGTATAATGGGCGGGAACGCGCACGCCGTTATCCTGGGCGTTATTGGCTTCGTGGTGCTCGACCGGCTGGGCCTTCGCGAAGACCCCGAGATGGGTATTCAAATGACCGGGATTGTATTGATGTCCGGCGCTGCAGCAACGTTGCTGGCGCAATGGGGCCTGATCCCGCTGCTGCAAATGGGTCCGCGCACCTCAATCCTGTGGGGCATGGTATTGGGCGCCTGCGGCTGTCTGCTGCTTGGCCTGTCGCACGACCTGCACGGTATCATCATCGGCTTTGCCGTCGCCTCGCTCGGCTTCGGCCTGTTCCGTCCGGGCTTTACCGCCGGCGCATCGCTGGCAGTAAAGCGATCCGAACAGAATGGCGTCGCCGGTATCGTCGCTTCGGTCAACGGTATGGCCTTTATCGCCTCCCCGGCGCTCGGCGTCCTGCTTTATACCTATGCCGGTCCGCTGCCCTTCTGGCTGGCGGTATCGGTCTGCGTCTTCCTGTTCTTCTGGGGGCAAAAAACCCTTAAACTCGATGAACGGATCGACGCCGACCGATAGCCGCCCTGGCCTAGTGCTTGCTGTCGCGAACCGGGGTCAACATGCCCGGAGACACGAAGCCGATGGGCTCGGCCCGCATCGCGTTCTGCTTCAGCTGCGATTCTATCTTGGAATATTCTTCCTCCATTTCCGGCGTCACGGAAGCCCGGCTGTCTTCCAGCGCTTTTTCAAAATGCTTCATCTGAACCGTTTCGACCAGCCCGCCATATTCGCGCAGCGCATAAAGCCCCGCCCGGCGAACCAGATCCTCCAGATCAGCACCAGTATAACGGTCGGCGCGATCGGCGACATCGTCGAGATCAACATCCTCCGCTAGCGGCATTTTCGCTGTCTGAATGGCCAGAATCCTGCGACGGCCGTCCTTGCCCGGAACCGGAACATAGATCAGCTCATCGAACCGGCCGGGGCGCAACAGGGCTGGGTCAACCAGACCGGGACGATTGGTCGCGCCAATCAGGATCACCGACTGCATTTCTTCCAGACCGTCCATCTCGGCGAGGATCGTGTTGACCACCCGCTCCGTCGCCTGCGGCTCACCCATGCCGCCGCCACGCGCCGGGACCAGACTGTCGATTTCATCGATAAACAGAATCGTTGGCGCGACTTGCCTTGCGCGGGCAAACAGGCGGGCAATTTGCTGCTCGCTCTCGCCATACCATTTGGACAGCAGGTCACTCGATTTGGTTGCGATGAAATTGGCTTCCGCTTCTCGCGCGACCGCCTTTGCCAGCAAGGTCTTGCCAGTGCCCGGCGGACCATAGAGCAGAAAGCCCTTGGCGGGGCGGATGCCCAGCCGGGCAAAGGCATCGGGGTTTTTCATCGGCAGTTCAATGCCCTCTTTCAACCGCATCTGCGCATCGTCAAGACCGCCGATATCTTCCCAACGCACATCGGGAGCCTGGACCATCACTTCGCGCATTGCCGATGGCTGGACCCGCTTCAGGGCTTCGACAAAGTCACGCCGATAGACGACGAGCTCTTCAAGCACCTCGGGCGGTACGGTTTCCGATTCCAGATCCAGCTTGGGCATGATCCGCCGCACGGCTTCGATCGCGGCTTCGCGGGTCAATGCCGCGAGATCAGCGCCGACAAAGCCATAGGTCGTGCGCGCAAGCTCTTTCAGATCAACAGATTTATCGATCGGCATACCCCTTGTATGGATACCCAAGATCTCACGCCGGCCGGCAACATCGGGGACCCCGACAATAATTTCCCGGTCAAAGCGACCGGGACGGCGCAGCGCTTCGTCGATCGCCTCCGGCCGGTTGGTCGCGGCAATGACCACGAGATTGACCCGCGATTCGAGCCCGTCCATCAGCGTCAGCAACTGCGCCACCAGACGCTTTTCCGCTTCGCCCTGGACCTGACCGCGCTTGGGCGCGATCGAGTCGATTTCGTCAATGAACAGGATCGAGGGTGCGGCCTTGGTCGCCGCTTCAAAAATCTCGCGCAGCTTCTTTTCCGACTCACCATAGGCCGATCCCATGATTTCCGGACCGTTGATCAGGAAAAATTCGGCATCGCTTTCATTGGCGACAGCACGGGCAAGCCGCGTCTTGCCGGTGCCTGGAGGCCCGTGCAACAGCACACCGCGTGGCGGATCAACGCCCAGCCGGGTGAACAGCTGGGGATAGCGAAGCGGCAATTCGACCATCTCACGAAGCTGATCGATCGTTTCATGTAATCCGCCGATATCGTCATAGGTGACGTCGGCACGGCGATGTTCAGCGGACTCTTCATATTCCGGTCGCAGTTCGACTTCGGTCTCTTCATCAATATGGACAATGCCCTTGGGCACGGTTGAAATGACGTTGAGCCGTATTTGCGTCAGGGAAAAGGCGGGTGCCGCGAGCATCTGGCGCAATTGCGGCGGCATATCGCTGCGATCCACCTGCTGCTGGCCGTGAGTCGCAACAAAATCTCCGGATTTCAGAGGTCTTCCCATGAAGCTGCGCTTCAGACCGCCGCCGTTGCCCTGCAACCGCAGATCTTTTTGAGCGGGGCCGAAGACGACTTTCTTGGCTGGTTTTGATTCGACCTTGCGAATCTCGACATAATCGCCTGCGCCGATACCGGCGTTGGCGCGCTGCAGACCATCAAGCCGGACGAAATCCAGTCCTTCATCTTCCGGATAGGGCAAGACGGCCCGCGCCGGGGTGGTCTGTTTGCCGATAATTTCGACGACGTCGCCTTCTATCAGTCCCAATTTGCCAAGATTTTCCCGCGAAAGCCGCGCTAGTCCGCGCCCGCTGTCTTCCGGTCTGGCATTGGCCACTTGCAATTTCAGTTGTTTGCTATCGTCTTGGGATTCGTCTTTTGTCGGTTCTGGATCGGACACGAGGGCCTATCTCCTCTATTTTCGTTATGCTTGTTTCCAACAAGATAGGTATCAAGAAGACGATATGCGACCCTGATTTTCAGATGCGAGACCCGTTAGCGGAATCTGGCAAAAAAAAAGGCCAGTTCCGAAGAACTGACCTGTAAAAGTTTTTAGGAGAGGATGCCTGAAAGGCTCATCCTAGATGCATCGGAACCGGTTATTGTGCAAGTGCGAAAAGAACATTAAAGGTTGCATATATTGCAACTTATCATTAATGGTAGTGACTGATTTCCGCCGTTTTAACGAAGTGGCTCCTATTTTTGCGTTGCACAAAGCTCATTTAACAACAATATTGACCATTCTATGCGCCGTCTTCCTCCCCTCCGTGCCCTAGAGGCTTTCATCCGTGTTGCCCGTCTTGGTTCGTCCAAAGCTGCCGCTGCAGAACTGGCGCTCTCGGCTCCTGCGCTGAGCCGCCGGATCAAATCGCTGGAAGACCATATCGGCAAGCCACTCTTTGAACGGCGCAACCAGTCAATGGTGCTGAACGGGGATGGACAGACGCTGCTCAAGGCGGTTGCACCGGCAATGGAAACGATCGGCGAGGCGGTGGATCGCATGACTGTCACGGGCGGTGACATGCGCCTGCGCCTGGGCGTGCTGCCGCTTTTTGGTGCCACTCGCCTGCTGCCGCGCCTGCCGGAACTGAAAAAATTATATCCCAAGCTTCACATTGACGTCGACACCTCCTCCCATGCGGAAAATATGCTCGGCGACGCCGTTGATGCAGCGATTATCATCAGCGACTATGTCGACCCCAATCTTTATTCGATCAAACTGGACAGTAACAAGGTTTACGCGATTGCGTCGGTGGAACTGACCCAGGGCCCGAACGCGGTCAGACATCCGGAAGATCTGAAAAATCACAATATTCTGATCCACAGCAATATGGGCCGGGCGTTTGACCAGTGGAAGGAAGCGGTCGGATTGCCCGATCTGAAACCGGCCGGAGTAGACCATCTCGACAGCGGTCCGCTGATGCTGGAAGCCGCCGCGCAGGGGCTAGGGATCGCCATCATGCATGGCGGCCATTTCTCCGATGCCAATGATTCGCGGCTGATCCGGCTATTCGACCATGAGGTCGACAGCCCCTACAGCTACTGGTTCGTCTGCCGCAAACGCGACATGAAAAACCGCGCGGTGCGGATTTTCCACGACTGGGTCGCAGACGCCGGGCTTTAACTACCGGTTTTAAGCCCTGAGATCGGGGTCGAGCGTGAGATCGTCGTCGAGCTGTACACCATAGCTGTTCAGCATCATCGAAACCTGGCTATATTGACCAACGGTCATCACCAGATCCATCCGCTGTTTTTCGGTCAAGTCCGCGAGCGCCGCCCAAGTGGCGTCGGCGACATGCCCGTCGCCGGTCAGATCATCGGTCGCCTGCAGCATCGCGCGCTCCAGCGGAGACCAGGCCGGCGCGCTTGGCCCGACCTTGATCTGCTCTATCTCTTCGTCGGTCAGCCCGCAGTCCTTGCCAATCTTGACATGCTGCGCCCATTCATAACCGGACTTCCAGTTGAAGCCGGTGCGCAGAATGACGATCTCGCGATCGCGCGGGCTCAGATCATTATGGTCGGACAGGATATAGCCGCCCCACCACATAAACGCCTTATAGGCTTTTGGTGCCTTGATCAGCGTCCGGAAGATATTGAGGATCTTGCCGGTCTTGAAACGCTCGCCCAGCATCGCGCGGCTCTTTTCGTCAAGGTCTGACTCGGCGAGCGGGGCGATTCTGGGTTTGTCGAGACGCATTTGAACGATCAGCCTACGGTTACGGACTTGATCGCGCCAGGCTTCGCTGGTGGTTCGCCTTTTGGCAGCGCATGCACCGCTTCCATGCCCGAGGTCACTTCACCCCAGACGGTGTACTGGCCGTCGAGGAAGCCGGCGTCATCGAGGCAGATGAAGAACTGGCTGTTGGCGCTGTTCGGGTCCATCGTGCGAGCCATCGAGCACGTGCCTTCTACATGCGGTTCCTTGGAGAATTCTTGGTCGAGGTCAGGCTTGTCGCTGCCGGACATGCCGGTGCCGGTCGGATCGCCACCCTGCGCCATGAAGCCAGCGATGACGCGGTGGAAGACAACGCCGTCATAAAAGCCTTCAGATGCCAGCTCTGTAATCCGGGCAACATGGTTGGGAGCGAGATCAGGCCGCAGCTTGATTTCTACGTCGCCGGTGTCGAGGTGGAGAGTCATTTTTTCATGGGCCATCAGGCAGGTTCCTTTTCGTTCGTTTGTTCTTGCTTGAGGCGCATATAGGCAAGCCATCCGGAAAAATCACCCTGCCTTGCGATAATTGTCACAAAAGATTGCAATTGCTGCGCCGCAGCGACTAGTAAGCAGCCGAACGCGCGCAACGAAGGAGCTTTGCGATGACCGACATCAACGACGCTCCAACCGCCACGATCGAACGCGAAGACGTGCTCGACGAGGACAACCGGCTGACCGACGAATTTGTCCGTTCGGTATCGGAAGCGGTCGAGGAAAATAACAGCGCGCTCGCTCAGGAACTGGTCAATCCGCTCCATAATGCTGACATCGCCGATCTGTTCGAGCTCGTCGATGAAGACGAGCGCGGGCCGTTAGCCGACGCGCTCGGTGATCTCGTCAGCGCCGACGTGCTCGCCGAAATGAACGAGCACGTTCGCGAAGACCTGATGGAGACGCTCGATGCCGGCCAGATTGCCGGCCTCACCGAACAGCTCGACACCGATGACGCGGTTGCGATCATCGAAGATCTTGAAAAAGGCGAGCAGCAGGCGGTTCTCGCCGAACTCGATGCCGAGGATCGCGCCGCGATCGAAAGCGCCCTCACCTATGAGGAAGAGACCGCTGGCCGCATCATGCAGCGCGAATTTGTCGCGGTGCCCGAACATATGATGGTCGGCGACCTGATCGACTATCTGCGCAAGAATGACGACCTGACCACCGAATTCTGGGAAATCTATGTCGTCGACCCGGCCTTCCGGCCGATCGGCACCTGCCAGCTCAGCTGGATCCTGCGGACCCCGCGCGACATCGCCATCGCCGACGTCATGAAGCGCGAGCAGACGCTTATTCCGGTCAATATGGATCAGGAAGAAGTCGCACTGCGCTTCCAGAAATATAATCTGATCTCGGCTGCGGTAATTAACGACGACGGCCGCCTGATCGGGATGATCACGGTCGATGACATTCTGCACATTGTCGAAGACGAGGCCAGCGAGGACGTGCTGCTGCTGTCCGGCGCCGGCGAAGGCGACATCAACGAGCCGATCCGCGCGTCCTACAAGGCCCGGGTGCGCTGGCTGATCACCAACCTGGCAACCGCGCTGGTCGCCAGCTTCGTCATCTCGATCTTCGGCGCTGCCATCGAACAGATGGTTGCCCTGGCCATCCTGATGCCGATCGTGGCGTCGATTGGCGGCAATGCGGGCACCCAGACCATGGCGGTCTCGGTACGCGCGCTGGCCATGAACGAACTGACCCGCTCCAACACCCGCCGGATTATCGGCCGGGAATTCCGGATCGCGCTGCTCAACGGCGGCACCATCGCGATATTGGTCGGTATCGGCACCGGGCTGGTATTTTCCAATCCGGTGCTTGGCGGCGTTATCGGCGTAGCGATGCTGATCAATATCGTAATCGCTGGATTTGCCGGCATATTCGTGCCGGTGATGCTCGACCGGCTCGATCAGGATCCGGCCCTCGCCTCTTCGGTCTTCGTTACGATGATCACGGATACCATGGGCTTCCTCGCCTTTCTGGGGCTTGCCGTCGGCAGCGGCATGGTCAGCCTCTAGAGATTGCCGTGATCGAAACCGAACGCCTGTTTCTCCGTCCGCATATCGCCGATGACTTTGAGGACTGCCGGGCGATGTGGCAGGATCCGGCGGTCGTCAAATATATCAGCGGGACGCCCGCTACCGAAGCGGAAGCCTGGCTGCGCTTTCTTGGCTATTTCGGACGCTGGGACATCATGGGATATGGCCTGTTCGCGCTGATCGAAAAATCATCCGGGCAATTCATGGGAGAAGTGGGCTTCAGCGACTTCCGGCGCGGTCTTGGTCCGGACTTCGACCCTTTCCACGAAGCCGCATGGGTCTTGGCGACAGCGGGACACGGCAAGGGCTATGCGCTGGAAGCGATGACCGCTGCACAAGCGTGGCTGGATCAGAAGTTCAACCCCGACAAAACCGTCTGTATCATCAACCCAGACAATCTGCCGTCGATCAAGTTGGCCGGGAAGCTTGGCTTTCAGCCCACCCGCAAAGGCGTCTATAATGACAGCACGGTGCAGCTGTTTGAAAGGCAAGGACCGGCTTAATCAATACCGTGCCAGCCACCTGGAGCCATCGGTCTTCCCTGTGTAGGCGGCGACAAAATTGCGCAGATCGTTATATATCCGTTCACGCTCACTATCGCCAAGCATTTCACAGCTCAACGAGTCAAACGCGGGCCGGTTTCCCGTAGCCGCCATGCGAACCGCGGCCAAAAGCCAGAGTTCATCGGGGCTCACCTGCGGACAACAGGGACGACCGATCTGAAACGGCTCAGACCATGCAAAGCCGATCGTTTCCGCCAATATCAATATCCGGGTCGCGGCGAGTGTCCCGCCGAGACGATCCGCCAGCTGATCGCCGCAATCGCAGGAATTTTTGCTTGCGATCACCGCCAGCCGAAAACCGATGATAAGCTTTGCCTCCACCACGGGAATGTCTCTGATATCCGGCAGCGGGGCCAATAATTTCTCTAGAATCTCGCTCAAGCTGTTTCTCCTTACTGCTGCCCCATAGTATGATATTGATAATCATTTGCAATAATAATCTTGAGCTATTTTACGCCGGGCCGGACAGCGACGGCGGCGCGTGCCCGAACATGCTTGACTAAACCGGTCGCCCACCACAGATAATCACCATGCCACTCAACATGACCAAGATTGCCTATCGCAGCGAAAGCCCGGCGACGCTGCGCAAATGGCTTGAATCCCATCAGGGCAACAGCGCCACAGATGGCGAAGCGAGACTGACCACCCGTTATTTGCCGAAGCGGCACGAGGAGATGGTCGGCGGTTCGCTCTACTGGATTCACGCGAAAAAGATCGTGGGTCGCTCACCGATTATCGGCTTCATGGACAATGGCCAGGGTCGGCAATGGATCCGGCTGGAACCCAGGCTGATCGCCGTCCAGCCGATCCCGAAACGCGCTCATCAGGGTTGGCGCTATCTCGAGGAAAAAGACGCGCCGCTTGATCTGGCCGATGGTGCGGAAGGCGCAGAGGAAATGCCCGCCGAGATGCTCGGCGAACTGGCGAATCTAGGGCTGGTGTAGCCCATCCCTGATCGTTTCCTGACGGTTCCGGTCAGTCTTTCCCGTCGAGCCAGTGCCGCAACAGATCATGGGCGATGGCAAAAGGCGGCGGCGCGACAAAGGGCGCAGCCGGATCACCGGCCATGGCAGCCTTCACCTCGTCCACCGAGAACCAGGCCGCTTCCTCGATTTCCTCTTCGTCGAGCGTCAGTGTCGGATCGTCGGTGACGCTGGTGCAGGCGATCATCAGCGACGACGGAAACGGCCACGGCTGGCTCGCGACATAGCGGACATCGCGAACCTTGATCCCGGCTTCCTCGAACAATTCGCGCTTCACGCAGCCTTCAATGCTCTCCCCGGGCTCCAGAAATCCGGCCAGCGCGGAAAAGCTTTTCGGCGGGAAGCGCGGCTGGCGACCGAGCAGCACCTTGCCCTCGCACTCCGACAGCATGATCGCCACCGGATCGGTGCGCGGGAAATGCTCTGCGCCACAACCACCATTGTCGCGGTCACACAAGCGCGCCCAGCCGCCTTTGCGGGACTGGGTCGACTGGCCGCATTGCGCGCAAAATTGATGCCGGGCGTGCCAGTCGACCAGACTGCGGGCTGTCGCATAGATTGCGGCCTGATCAGGGGGTAGGCCTCCCAGTGCCTGCCAAAGCGCCCGATTGGCTGCAGGACCGGCGTCCCCTGCCCCGTTCAGCTCTGCAAAATAGGATATGTCATCTTCGATGCCGAGCAACAGCAGATCATTGTCCGGTGAGGCTTCATAGGCGGCACCCCAGGCGAGCTCACCATGATCATTAAATACAGGGTTCAGGCCGTCCAGCTTGAGCAGCTTCGCCCGCGGGTTCATCATCGCCGCGCGCAGCTTGTCCGGATTGACTCTTACCTGGTCGGCGCGGTCAAGCGTTCCGCCCGCAAATGTGGGCACTATGGTCTTTTCAGCAGTCGGCATCTTGTCTCCCGGATGTTTTTATCTTGCTCCCTACAAAAGCGAGGAGATTTATTGGCGTCACGGACTCGTTTTACCGGCACCCGCCTGCGCCATGCCGATCAGGTCAGCATAGACATATTTTGGGAATTCCGACTGGAACGGGTAGCTGCTCGACGGAATATATTGGGTATATCCACCGGCCCGGATGCCGCGAACCGTGTCGACAAAGGCCGACGTGCCCGCTGCGCCGCCCCAGCCAAATGTACCCGCCGGGCTGACCTCGGTACCCAGGCCCGAACGCCCACCGGCCCCGAAGCCATGATTGGCAACCCAAGTGCCCCTGGTGCTGGCGGTTTTTGGCAGAAGATTGGACATGCCGAGCTTGACAGTTTCCGGCTTCATCACCTGAACACCGTTCACCGTGCCAAAGCCGAGCAGCATTTGCAGGAATTTGTCATAATCTCCGGCCGTGCCGACCAGCCCGGTGCTGCCAAAGGCAAATGCGGGCTTGTCGAGGAAGATGCTGGTCGCGCCCGGATCGATCGGGATCAACGAGCCTGCGAACGGCGCATAGTTGGTGGCCAGATTGACCGCCTGGTCGGCTGGTACCTGATAGAATATATTCTTCATGCCCAGCGGCCCGAACATCCGCTCCTGCAGAAACTGGTCGAGCGGCTTGCCCGACACTTTCTCGATCACCGCGCTCAGCACATCATGGCCGAGCGAATAGCTCCATTGCGTCCCGGGCTGATACACAAGCGGCAGCTCCGACAGACGCTTCATAAAGGTCATGATGTCCGGCGTGGGTGCACCGGCCTCAAGGCCGGGAATAGGGCTGCGGCTAACGCGGCCGGGCGTCAAGCCCGCTGCCAGATAGGCCTTCAATATCGGGCCCTTGGAGATGATCGTATAGCCAAGCCCGGCGGTGTGCGTCTGCAACTGTCTGATCGTGATCGGCATCTTGGCCGGCTCGACCTCGTCCAGCGGTCCTTCCGGATCAAGCAGCACCTGCATATCGGCAAATTCGGGGAAGAAATCCGACAAGGGTTGATCGAGAGAAATCAGTCCATCCTCGATCAGCATCATCGTCGCCATCCCGGTGATCGGCTTGGTCTGCGAATACATCCGCCACAATGTATCACCATCAACCGGCTTGCTGCCACCAAGCGCGAGCGTACCGGCAGAAATGACCTGCGGCGAGGCCTCGTCAAAACCGATCATCGCCAGCATGCCGGCAACCTTTTTGTCCGCCACATATTCGTTGATAATCTTGGTCAGGCCCGGGAAACTGGCACCCGTTTCCTTGGCAAAAGCAAGACCGGGCATACCGGCCAGAACCGCGCCGGTGCCGATACCGCCAAGCACGGAGCGCCGGGAAAATGAAGACCCAAGCGACAATATTCCGGGTGTTTGAGCGTTCATTTCTGTTCCTTCAGTTTCCATTTCACTGCCTTGGCATAGAGCGTTGGCAGCCCCGCCTCCGCTATATTGTCGAGCGGCCACCAGATGCCGGATTGCTTATCAGTAGCGATTTTTTCGCCCCGATAAACTGCCAAATCAACCTCAAGCGAAAAATGGGTGAAGCTGTGCTGAACAACATTCTCATGCACCCGCCACTCGCCCGCGATCGGTGGCCGGGCATCCCCGTCATTGCCGGCAGCCCATCCGTCATCCGGCAGCGCCCGCATACCGCCAAGCATGCCTTTTGATGCGCGAGTGGCCAGCAAAATCCTGCCTTGCTCCTCAACCCAGAAGAAGCGCGCACGGCGAACCGGCTTCGCCTTCTTCGGCGGCTTCACCGGAAAGGATTCCATTTCGCCAAGATCATAGGCCGCGCATTGCGCGCGCCCTGGGCAAATGTCGCATTTCGGATTTTTGGAGGTGCAGATGGTCGCGCCCATATCCATGCAGGCCTGGGCAAAATCCCCGGCACCCCTGTCCGGCGTGATCGCGTCCATCGCCGCGCGGATTTCGGCCTTGCCTTTTGGGAGCGGGGTATCGATGGCAAACAGCCGCGCGACCAGTCGTTCGATATTGGCATCGACAACCACCGCTCGCTCGCCAAAGGCGATCGCCGCGATAGCAGCAGCGGTATAGGCGCCCACTCCGGGCAGTTTCAACAGTTCAGACTCTTTCTGAGGAAAGACTCCCCCCAGTTTTTCAGTGACATGCACGGCACATTTATGAAGATTTCGCGCCCGCGCATAATAGCCTAGTCCGGCCCAGGCGGCCAGGACATCCTCTTCTTTGGCGTCGGCGAGGTGCTGAACCGTCGGCCAGCGTCGGGTGAATTTCTCGAAATAGCTTTTGACCGCTCCGACCGTCGTCTGCTGCAGCATGATTTCGGACAGCCAGACATGGTAAGGATCGGGCAAATCACCGCCCGGTGGTGACCGCCACGGCAATTTTCGGGCGTTATCCACATAATGTGCACCAATATTGGCAGAAATTTTTTGCGCCTTGGCGGAGAAACTATCGACGGCCATGGCCGCGCCATGCCATAAACGACCGCTATGGCGAAGAAAATTGGCAGTGCTGGCGATGAAAAGGCGAAAACCGCCGCTGCTGGCAAGCCTGCGGCCAAAAAATCGGCTGCCCGCAATTATCAGAAGTTCCAGCGCCCGCGCGGCGGGCCGGCGAAAAGCATCTCCGACCTGATGCCGGAAATCGGCCGCGCCGCCTTTCGCCGCTATGGCTTCATCCAGAGCTCAGTGGTCAGCCGCTGGGCGGAGATCGTCGGCGAACGCTATGCTGCCGTATCCCTGCCCGAGTCGATTCGCTTCCCGCGCGGCGAGAAAGAGGGCGGAACGCTGCATTTGGTCGTCTCCGGCGCCTATGCAACAATGATGCAGCATATCGCTCCCGACATCATCGAACGGGTGAACCGCTTTTTCGGCTATGGCGCAGTCAGTCAGATAAGATTCAGACAAGGCGTCGTAACGCCGAAGAAAGACAAGGAAAAAAGGGTTCCCCTGCCCGCTTCGCTCAGGCCCGCGCCGATCCAGCTCGGCGAGAATCTGCGCGATATCGGCGATGCGGAGCTGAACCGGGTGCTGGATTCGCTGGCATCGGCAGTTGCAAAGGCGGAAGCGGACCCTAAGAACGATTCAAAGCAAACGATCAGGGTTGTCGGCAGAATCGGCGGCGGTGACAAGAAGAAGGACGGGACATGAAGTTGAGAAGCGTGTATCTTGCTTCGGCATTGGCTACAGCTGCAGTGATGGTATCCCCCGCATCCGCGCAGCAGACCGACTGGTCCAAGCGCGTGACCCAGTCGCCGATGGGCGGCCATATCATGGGCAATCCGCTCGCCAAGAACCGGCTGGTCGAATATGTCAGCTACACGTGCAGCCATTGCGCCGACTTTGAAGTCGCCTCCAGCGGGCCTCTGAAATCCGGCTATATTGCCAAGGGCCATGTCAGCGCGGAAGTGCGCAACTATGTCCGCGATGCCGTCGATTTTACGGCGGCAATTCTCGCCCGATGCGGCGGCCGCACTAAATTTTTCGGCAATCATCATGCCTTGATGGCGTCACAGAGCGGTTGGTTGAAGACCGTCATGTCAACACCGCCTGAAGTCCAGAAGACCTGGTATCAGGGCGATACCGTTGACCGGCTGAAGAAAATTGCGACAGATGTCGGATTCTATCCGATCATGGCCAAGCGCGGCATCACCAAGACTCAGGCCAATGTCTGTCTGGCGGATAAGGATGCCCAGGACAAGATACTGGCGATGACCAAATATGGCGCGGAGACGGTCAAGATCACCGGCACGCCCAGCTTCACAATCAACGACAAACTACTGGACAAGGTCCACAGCTGGCCGTCGCTGCAACCCGCGCTCGCTACCCTTCCCTTGAAATAGATGATCATCTGGAACAGGAATAACATCATGCGTAAATCCCTTTCACTTCTGCCGATTTCCCTCGCTCTTGCCCTGAGCGCCTGTGGCGGCGGCGCAGACACCGCCGAGAACGGGGTGAGCTCATCGGAATCGGCGGAAGCGGTCGAGGCACCGGACGGACAGAAATGGTCCGAGACGGTTTCAAAAACCGACGCTGGTGGTGTCGTGATGGGCAACCCCAATGCGCCGATAAAGCTGGTCGAATATATGTCGATCACCTGCTCACACTGCAAAGACTTCGGGGAGCAGGCCTTTGCTCCGCTGCGCGACAATTATGTCGACAGCGGCCGCGTCAGTTTTGAAGTGCGCAATTTCGTCCGCGATCCACTCGACCTGACCGCTGCGATTCTGTCCCGCTGCGGCGGCGAAGGACCGTTTTTCCCGCTGACCGAACAGGCGCTAAGCAATCAGGGCGCAATGTTTGAAAAAGCGCAAGGTATGGGTGAGGCTACCTATACAAATATCCTGCAGTCCGCTCCCGACAAGCGCTTCGTCCGCCTTGCCGAGCAGCTTGGCCTCATCACCTTTTTCCAGCAGCGCGGTATTTCCGAAGATCAGGCCAAGGCGTGCCTGGCCAATACGGAAACAGCCGAGACATTGATGAACAATACGCAAAAAGCCGTTGAGGAATATAATATCGAAGGCACACCGACCTTTCTGATCAACGGCCAGAAAATCGACGGCACAAACTGGGCAATAGTCGAAACCAAGCTGAAGGAGGCTGGCGCGAGATAGGCGCTGGTCGAATCGCCATAGGGGGCGCGATTTGAATTGGGTGACTGACAAAGACCGCGCGGGGGCGATCCCGTGCAAATAAAGAAGCTCCGACTTTCGGGCTTCAAAAGCTTTGTCGACCCTACGGAGCTGCGCATCGAAAAAGGCCTGACCGGCGTGGTCGGCCCCAATGGCTGCGGCAAGTCGAACCTACTGGAAGCCATCCGCTGGGTGATGGGCGAAAACAGCGCCAAGTCGATGCGCGGCGGCGGCATGGAAGATGTGATTTTCGCTGGCACCGAGGATAGGCCGGAACGGCAATTTGCCGAAGTGGCGCTGACCGCCGAACGGGAAACCAACGACGTCTCGTCGCTGCATGTCGGCGATAACGACAGCGAGCTGGAAATTGTGCGCCGGATCGAGCGCGGGGCCGGCTCTGCCTATCGGGCCAATGGGACCGATGTTCGGGCCAAGGATATCGCACTGATCTTTGCCGATGCGGCGACTGGCGCCCACAGCCCGGCGCTGGTCAGCCAGGGCAAGATATCCAATATCATTTCCTCCAAGCCGGAAGCGCGGCGGGAGATGCTCGAAGAAGCCGCGGGCATCTCCGGCCTCCATGTCCGGCGGCGGGATGCCGAGCAGAAATTGCGCGCGGCAGAGAAGAACCTCGCTCGCCTCGACGACATATTGGGCGATATGGAACAGCGTGCAGCCAATCTGCGGCGACAGGCCAAGCAGGCCGAACGCTACCGGAAGCTCAGCGCGGAAATCACCGTCGTCGAAGGCAGGCTGATCTACGCTCGCTGGCGAGAGGCCGCAGCGGCCTCCGATCTCGCCAAGGCAGAAGCCGAAGCAGCCGAAGCCAAAGTCGACGCCGCGCACAAGGAACAGCAGGCTGCGGTTGCGGCGCAGAATGAAAGCGCCAAGGCGCTCGGCCTATTGCGTGCGGACGTGCAGCGCGCCCGTGAACAGGCCAGCGAATCCAGCCACCGGCTGCTGACCCTGACCAACGAACGCGACAATCTGAAATCGCGCCTGCTCGATCTGCAGGTGCAGGCCCAGCGCATCCACGAAGACAATGCCCGCGAGGACCAGCTGACCCGCGACGCGATGGAGGCGCTGGATCGTCTCGAACAGGACGAAAAGCGGCTGGCGACGGAATTATCGGAGCTGACCAGACAGCGCCCCGATCTGGAACGCGCCGCCGAACGCGCGGAACGAGCGGCGAGCGAGGCGGAGGTCGAACTGGCCAAGGCGGTCGCCGAGGAAGCACGGATACAGGCTGAGATAAAAGTCGCCAATGCCGCTGTCGATGCAGCGCAGACGCGCCATGACCGGCTCGCCGTCGAACTGGACCGGCTGAATGCCGAACGCGCCGAAATGGGTGATGAAGCGGAGCTGCAAGCGGCGCTTGCCGAAGCCATAGCAACGCGGGAGGCGGCACAGAAAGCTGCGGACGGAAGCGGCGGCAGGATCGCCTCGCTGGAAGAGCAGAGAGTTGAGTCCACGGCGGCGCGCGATGCAGCACAATCCGGCCTGGCAACGCTGAAGGCAGAGCTCGCCGGCCTGAAATCCGAACATGATGCGCTGGACCGGGAACTGTCGAAGGCGGAAAGCGCCAACAAGGCCATCGATCAGGTCAAACCGGCCGCAGGCTATGAACGGGCGCTGGCCGCCGCTTTGGGCGATGATCTGCTGGCCTCCGTCGGCGAGGATGGCGACCGGTTCTGGGGTGGCGCGGATCTGGCCGCTTCAGCAGATGCACCGGCAGGAACCGAGACTCTGCTCGACCGTGTCCAGGCGCCCAAAGAATTGCACAATCGTCTGTCGCAGATATTTGTTGCCGATAGCGATGACGGACAATCGCTGTCCGTCGGGCAGCGTCTTGTCACCAAGACCGGAGCGCTGCGCCGCTGGGACGGCTTTGTCGCGCGCGATGACGGCAATGCCAGCGCCGAGCGCTTGGTCCGGGCCAATCGTCTGCGCGAACTGCAGGAGATGCTGGTTCCCGCCCGGAACAAGGTTGCTGAAGCGGAATCCGCGCTCGAGGCAAAGCGCGAAGCAATCGCTGCAATAGAAACCGGACTGGGTGAAGCGCGCACGGCGCGGCGCGAGGCCGAGGAAGCGCTGCGCCGGGCCCTGCGCGAAGCCGATCAGGCAGAAGAGGCACTGGCCTGGCTGCAGAAACGCACCGCCAGTCTCGCCGATCGCGACACAGCGCTGAAAGCGGAAAGTGCGACGGCGCGTACCGAACTGGAGGCCGCGCAACAGGAACGCAGCAGCCAGCCCGACGGTGCCGCACAGGAACGGGCGCGAGCCGCCCTGCAGGATCAGCGCGATGCGGCTCGGGGTCAGGTAATGTCTGCCCAGGCGGCACTCTCCGCCATCGACCAGAAACTGGCGCAGGTGAAGGAACAGAAGGCCGTGGCCAGCGCGCAAATCCGCTCGTGGCAGGACCGCTCCGGCGAGGCCGAAGCGCGGATGAAGGAAATGGCCAAACGTGGCGCGCTGATCGAGGCCGAAGTCGAAAGCCTCGCAGACCGTCCGCGGGTCATTGAGGTTGAGGTCACCAAACTGACCGAACAGCAGGACTTGCTGAACGCAAAGGTGGCGGAAAAAGATGCAGAACTGCAAGCCGCAGAACTGGCCCAGCGCGACCATGAAGACCGGTTGACGCAGGCTAGCGAGTTGCTCAGCCAGGCCCGCGAGACCCGCGCCGGGGCCAAGGCGCGCGCGGAAAACCAGGACCTGCGCCGTATGGAAATGGGCCGTATTTCGGCGGAGAAATTCGAATGCCCAGCTCCTGTCCTGCCCAAAAAACTGGACTTTGACGAGAATAGTGTTGGCGATGCGTCGGAAGAGGCAGCGGAACTGGAACGGCTTTCGCTCAGCCGCGAGCGGATCGGGCCGGTCAATCTGGTCGCGGCCGATGAACTGGCGGAACTCGAAACCGAATGGGAGAAATCGACCAAGGAAAGCGAAGAGCTGAACGAGGCGATCCATCAGCTGCGTGGCTCGATCGGCAGCCTCAACCGCGAAGGACGGCAACGCCTGCTCGCCGCCTTCGAGGAAGTCGACCAGCATTTCCAGCGGCTGTTCGCCACCCTGTTCAACGGCGGCAAGGCACATCTCGAAATGATCAACAGCGACGATCCGCTGGAAGCCGGCCTCGAAATCATGGCGCAGCCGCCGGGCAAGAAGCTGACCTCGCTAACCCTGCTGTCCGGCGGTGAACAGGCGCTGACCGCGGTGGCGCTCATCTTCGGCCTCTTCCTCACCAACCCCGCCCCGATCTGCGTCCTCGACGAGGTCGACGCACCGCTCGACGACGCGAATATCGAGCGCTTCTGCGACCTGCTCGACAGAATGGTGGCAGAAACCAACACCCGCTACCTGATCGTGACCCACAATGCCGTCACCATGAGCCGCATGCACCGGCTGTTCGGTGTCACCATGGTCGAGCGCGGGATTTCACAGCTGGTCTCGGTGGACCTCAACGCGGCGGAAGAACTGCTCGCGGCGGAGTAAGACTGCGGAATCCGAGAAGCGTCCTTCGACAAGCTCAGGACTAACGGCCTTTTTTCAAAGTCAGCCCTTTTCCCGTTAGGGGTGAGAGCCCGTCGAACCCCGCTTCCCGTCCAAAGGTGCAGCCTGCTTCTGTGCGAGAGGCGCCCTTCGACGAGCTCAGGGCTAACGGCAGTATCCGAATTGAGCCGCATCCCCGTTAGCGGTGAGCCTGTCGAACCCCGCCTATCGTCTATCACCATAGTTCCGGGCCAGCTCGGAGAGCAGCCCCCAGTCGCCGTCAATCAACGCCTGCTTCTTCGCCCTGGTCCAGCCCTTGATCCGTTTCTCTGCTTCGAGCGCTTCATAACGGGTCGGGAAATTCTCGGACCAGACCAGCTCCACCGGCCGCTTCTTGTACGTATATCCTGTGAAGAAGCCGCTCTGATGCTGCGCAAGACGCTGTTCGAGATTGTCGGTGTGGCCGGTGTAGAAACTCCCGTCCGAGCATTTCAGAATATAGGTGAAGAAAGCCATATTCCCGTGTTAGCCTTGAGGCGTCCTTCGACAAGCTCAGGACTAACGGAATGTGGCAATTGACCGGGACTATCAATTTCCGAACCGTCTCACGTGTTGGGTAGAGGCCTGTCGAACCAGAGGTCGCGTTCACAAGGACGGTCCCTCTCAGACGAGACACACCCTTCGACAGGTTCAGGGCTAGCGACATTTTTCGGAAGTCAGCTTCTTCCCGTTAGGGGTGAGCCTGTCGAACCCCATCTTTCATCTAAGAGCATTCGCTCAATATGCCGAAAAATCTGTCGGTCCAAAAACTACTGGCTTCTCACTTCCGGTCCGCCCCACCCGGCAGAACCCGATAGTCAATCGGCTTGAACGTGCCCCCGTTCGATGCATAAGCCGAACAGGCCGTCAGTCCGATCACCAGATCCATTTCCGCCTGCAACCTGAGCCGGTCACCGGCCTTGCTGGTCGGTGGCAGCACTTCCAGCTTTCCGGTCGCCGGGTCGACCGGAACATTCATGAAGACATTGAACGCACAGGGAATCGCATCCTTTTCCACGCCAAACGGTGCCAGCGCCTCGGCCAGATTGCCGAAGCAACCACGGTGCACCGGCTTGTCGGGATAGAAATGTTTGAACGTATCCTCGCTGCACGGGGTCAGCAGAAAGTCGTGGGATCCCACTGTGTCCTCGACGATGGTCAGCATCGGATTGGAACGGTTGGACCACAGACGATTGCCGGTGCTCAGCCGGATCGTTTCTTCATAATCAAACGTCCGGCCGTTCGATATCACTTCCCTGATGTCGTCGCTGTTAAAAGCCAGCAGGTCGGACACCTGGCCGCCATCGGGGTCGATCACATCCAGATAGTCGCCTGTGGCCAGCCGGAATGCCGCGCCCGAGCGCGGTGCAATGCGTACTTCGTTCATAGGCTGCGCCGATCCTGAAACGGGCATTGCCAGTCATCGTCCACCTGACGACCGCTATACTGGCGCGCTTCGCTCGATTCGCCATATCTCGCCAGCATCGGATTGGCGTTCCCGGCCAGTTTCTCGTCCCGGGCAAGAATGGTGTCGCGCATCTTCTCATATTTCCCGTGTTCCCGCAGCCGTTCGAACTGGTCGTGCAGGTTGAACACCAGCATCGGCCGCGAAAAACGGCGAGCGGGACGCGAGGCATTGGGATGCAGACCGATCACGAAAAACGCCTCGCCACCAAAGCTGAGTGAAAAATGCGGATCGGCCGGGTCGGCGCTGACCCGCGTGTCATAAGTCTGCCCCAACCACGCGTCCTTGTCTGCCAGCGACTGGATCCGGGCCCACAATAGGGATTCAAATTCACTTTCCGACAGATCCAGAGGCCCGTCGAAAATCACTGCCAGACTTCGCAAACCATCGGTCGCCCCGCGATATTCCTTCGCCCAGGCGAGCAGTTCGCGGTGGATTTCCAGATCATCCCAATTGCTGTCGAGGCTATGCCCCGCCAACACCTTGAGCGTATCGCGAGCCAGCGCCGATTTTGCGCCGACGCAGGGGAATTGGGGCTGCGAGATCATTGATCCGATCGCGGCTTGCAGCTGTCCCAAATGTTCGGCCTTGCCATCTGGGTCCAGCAGTTTTGAATGTTTCATGCCAATGCTAACGCTTCAATTGAAAGAGCGTTCCCGGCGTTGACCCGGGGCGTCAAAGCAATCATCCGACCGTCTCACACGGTGCCGACAAATTCAGTCGCCCAGAACCAGCTGCGGGCCCGGCCCCCTTAGGCCCGCCCGGTCATCCGGATTATAGAGCTCGCATTTTTTGAGGCTGAGGCAGCCGCAGCCGATACAGCCATCCAGCCGGTCGCGGGTCCGTTCCAGTTCTGCAATGCGCGCGTCGATCACCTTGCGCATGGCCTTGCTGATCCGCGTCCAGTCGGACTGCGTCGGTGTGCGACCATGGGGTAATTTGGCCAACTGCCGCTCGATCTCGCCGATGCTCAGCCCCAACTGCTGCGCGATCAGCACGAAGCTGAGCCGGCGGATGTCGGAGCGCAAAAAGCGCCGCTGGCCGCCGCTGGAGCGAAACGGCTCGACCAGCCCCTTCTCCTCGTAAAAGCGGATCGCCGAGACCGACAGCCCGGTCCGGGCAGCCAGCGCGCCAATGGTCAGGGCTTTGGTTTCCGGCATGACTGGTTCCTTCCTTTCCTCCCTTGTTGCGCAGCAATGGGGAGGGGGACCGCGCGCAGCGTGGTGGAGGGGCGATCGCAGCGGCAATACTATTCGGCCCGTCACCCGACCGGCACCAAGACCAGCGAGCCCCTCCACCACGCTGCGCGCGGTCCCCCTCCCCGTCTGTCGACAGGGAGGAAAATAATCTCTTGACCTCAACTTAGCTTGAGGTTGTACGAATCGCAAGCATGGAGAACGGGCAGCCCGGACAGCCGCTGGCAAAACGGCAAACATGCTTCCAATTCTTCCACGAACGCGATGCCAACCAAGCGAGGACACAGCGCCATGAAACTCAATCAGGTCACCGTCGGCTGCCTCGATTACGTCCAATCCGTCGCCTTTTATCAAAGGCTTGGCCTTGTCCAGATTGTCGACTCGCCGCCACGCTACGCCCGTTTCGAGACAGAAACCGGTGAGACCTTCTCGATCCATGCGGTGGACAAGATCGGAACAGCTTCGACCCTGATCTACTTCGAATGCGAGGATCTCGACGCAAAAGTGGCCAATCTGCAATCTTCGGGCATCGTCTTCGATTCCCTACCCAAAGACCAGAGCTGGGGCTGGCGCGAAGCGCGGCTCAGCGACCCGGCGGGCAATCCGCTCTGCCTGTTTCACGGCGGCGACAACCGCCGCTTCCCGCCCTGGCGGATCGATCATGCAACAACCGAGAAAGGAACGACATCATGACAAAAGCTACTTTGGAACACGCCAATATCACCGTCAGTGACCCGCAGCGCAGCGCTGCGCTGCTGCGCGATCTGTTTGGCTGGCATATCCGCTGGGAAGGTCCCTCCATGCTGGGCGGCCACACGATCCATATCGGCACGGATGACAGCTATGTCGCGCTCTACACCAATCCGGAGGTGCAGGCCGCTGATCCCACATTCAACAAGGGCGAGCCGATGAACCATATCGGCGTGACCGTCGATGATCTGGATGCGGTCGAGGCAAAAGTCGTCGCGGCGGGGCTCAAGCCATTCGGCCACGATGATTATGATCCCGGCCGGCGCTTCTATTTCTTCGACTGGAACGGGATCGAGTGGGAGGTGGTGAGCTACGCCTAAACCTTCTCCCTCAAGGGAGAAGGATACGAAGGCTTGGCGCGAAAGGCACTTAGCCGCAGTTGGATGAGGGTGCACCAGGCCCGGATGATGGCTCGCCAACCATCCGGCAGTACACCCTCACCCAGCTCCGACTAGCCAGCAAGCTGCCAAGTCTGCACAACCCTCTCCCGCACGGGAGAGAGGATTAATCCAGAAACAACCCTGCTCGTCATCCTGAACTCGTTTCAGGATCCCCGCCGGCGAGCACCACAATACCGCATTGCCGCTGCGAGCCTTGAATCAAGTGCGAGCTGGCAAATTGAGGATGATCCGGTAATCTCCGCGCCATGGCCGACGACATTCTGATCTCAACCTGCCAATGCGGCAAAGTCCGTTGTCAGAGTGTCGGTCGGCCAATAATCAGCGGCGTGTGCTATTGCGATGACTGTCAGGCGGGGGCGGCAATGCTCGAAGCGCTGGACGGCGCCGCTCGGGTGACCGAGCCGGATGGCGGCACCCATTATCTCACCTATCGCGATGATCGCTTTTCCTGTGTTGAAGGCGCTGATCTGTTGCAAGCCTGTCAAATTTCCCCCGATGCCCCGACCCGCAGGATGGTCGCCTCCTGCTGCAACACCGCGATGTATCTGAAATTTGCCAAGGGTCACTGGACGTCCGCCTACGCAAAGCGCTTCAGCGGCGATCTTCCGCCGGTCGAATTGCGGACACAGACGCAATTCCGGACCTCAGCCATGCCCATGCCCGATGATACCCCGAGCTATCGAACATTTGGTCCGAAGCTGTTCTGGCGGCTGATCAAATCGCACATCGCAATGATATTTAGATGACAGTCTTCTTTCCTGCGGCAGGCGCTTGGGAGCCCAGCGCGAGCCGAAGCCGAGCGGACGCGTTCGACGCTGGATAACGGCAGATGTAGTATCTGCATAATAGACTTGCCCGGTCTCCTGTGGCAGCATCCTGGAATCTCTTCAAATCCACAACCGGGACCATCATGCTCAAATATTTGAAACTGCCAGCCAGCCTGTTGGTCATGGCATCGGCCTCTGCATCGCTAGCGAGCGATGATGCCATAGCCTTGCGCGATCACCCGTTCTGGCAATTCGATCTGGAAGAAAACCACACTGCCGACGTGACCCTCGCCGATGTAGACGGGGACGGCGATCTCGATATATTGACGGCCAACGGGCGCCATTGGGCGGAACAGGATTTCGTCTATCTGAACAGCGGCGACGGACGGATGCTTGAAGCCAACTACCTGGGCAACGGAAAGTCTGCCAGCTACACTGTTCAGGCAGGCGACGTCGATGGCAACGGAACGATCGATGCGGTTGTCGTGCGCGACAAGCTGGATGCCGTAATTTACCTGAACGACGGTACCGGCAATTATGAATTTTCTGGCCTAATCAAAGATAGCAAGGGACACGCCCGCTCAGCCGCGATGGTGAATGCGGATAGAGATGACATTCCCGATCTCGTTATCGCTACCCGACGCGGGCCGGACATGATCTATCGCGGCAACGGCAAAGGCCGCTTCCATGGCGGAACCCCGCTCCCCGATGCCGGCTTTGGTTCGACCGGTCTGGCGACAGGGGATATCGACAAGGACGGCGACATCGATATCGTCATTGCGCGGCGGGATGATGCGGAAAGCGTCGTCATGATCAACCAGGCTGGCAGCTTCCGGCCGTTCACTCTGCCGCAGAGCAAAGGCGACCACCGCAAAGCCGTTATCGCCGAATTTACGGGCGACCATTTTCCGGACATCATCCTGGCCGATACCGATGGCAGCTTTCTGCTCTATCCCGGTTCGCAAAGCGGAACATTCGGCAATCCCCGGACCTTCGGACAAGCTGGCGACCTTGTCCAGGCGATCGCGGCGATCGACCTTGACGGCGACGGAAATCTGGACTTGTTTGCAGGCTGCGAGGGACGAAACATCATCCTGCAAAATGATGGCACGGGCATTTTCACTCGCCGGGAAATCGGGGAAGAGGCCGACAGTTACGGAGTCGCGGTCGGGGATATGAACGGCGACGGGATAGACGACATCGTCGTTGCCAATTCGGGAAGCGCCAACCAGGTGTTTCTCAACCAGCGATCCCCGGACCAGTAAGCGATTGCCGCGCCAAAGTCTCAGCCAGTGAAACCGTGGCGCGGCAAATCATTCAAAGGCTGGGATTAACCAGCACCTTCTCGCCGGTCGCCTTCTTCTCATAGCCCTTGGCGATCTCCGGATCGATCATGTCCATCAGGCTGATCTCGCTGGAATAATCGCTGTTGAAAATGCCGTTGCGCTCTTCGACGGTGTACATGCGCATTTCCATCATCCGCTCCTTGCCGACCTTTTCCAGATGCGGGGTCAGCAGCCAGCCGCCGACGCCCCAGTAGAGTCCGAGGCCGCCACCAAGGATGGTTTCGCCGGTGTCGAGGCGACCATAGATATAGACCTGCTTGTTGGTGGTCGAACCATAGACGCTGAACTCGGCGCCGCGTACCGCCGCTGCCTTTTCCATGGCGGTCAGGATATAGCTCGCCATCTTGCCACCGCCGATCGCGTCGAAGCCCAGCGTCGCGCCGGTTTCGGCCAGCGCTGCAATCAGCTTCTCCATGAAATCATCCTTGGAGCTGTCGATCACATGAGTCAGACCGATATCGGTGAGGATTTTCTTCTGCTCATCGCTGCGAACGATGGCGACCAGGTCAATCCCTTCCTTGAGGCAGAGCTTGGCCAGCATCTGACCCAGATTGGACGCTGCTGCGGTATGAACGAGCGCTTCATGGCCTTCGTCGCGCATGGTGTTGACGAAGCCTTGCGCGGTCATCGGATTGACGAACAGCGAAGCGCCTTCCCTGGCTGGCGCGCCGTCCGGCAGCGGTACGCACATCGCCGCCGGCATGACCCGGTGGGTGCGGTACATTTCGCCGCCAACGATGGTCACAACCTTGCCCATCAGCGCCTGCGCCGCGTCGGATGATCCGGCGGCGACCACGGTGCCGGCGCCTTCATTGCCGGCGGCCAGCTTCTTGCCCGCACGCCCCTTGAAGAACGGCTGCATCGCGGCGTCGACATCAGCGACCAGCGCCGGATGCCCGTCGACCGTCTCGCTGCACACCGTATCCATATTGGCCGCCGCGGTCAGCAGGCCGAGATCGGACGGGTTGATCGGCACCGCTTCCATGCGGACCACGACTTCATGTTCCTTCAGTTCGGGCACCTCATAAGGCTCGATCGACAAGATCGATTTGCCGTCCTCGGTAACGGTGGTGAACAATTGCTTTGCGTCGGGAAATTGGCTCATTGAATATTCCTCTCTTATATATTTCTAGAAATTTTTGGCGGCGGCGAGTGCGCCCAGTCTTTCGGTAATCTCGAAAAATTCGGTCACCGTTTCATCGATAATCTGTCTGGCAGTTTTTACCTCGTCAATCAAACCGGAAGATTGCCCGGCCAGGCCGACGGACGCCTCCATATCGCCGCCGAAATAGACATCCATAATGCCCTTGAACGTATCGGCCGGCATCAGGCCGTCTTCGTAAATTTTCGCAGTCCGCTCGGTCTTCAGCGCGCGGATGCAGGGCGAGGATTTCTTGTTCAGCACATAGGTGCCGGTTTCCTTCGCATCGAGGATCGCCTGCTTGTAATTATGGTGTACCGGACTTTCCGCGCTCGAGACAAAGCGCGTCCCCATCTGGATGCCCTCCGCGCCCAGCGCAAAAGCCGCTGCCATGCCCTTGCCGTCGGCAATACCGCCCGCCGCGACCATCGGGATATCCGTCTGTTTGCGGATCGCCTGCAGCAGCACCAGCGTCGACACTTCCTCCGGATTTTTGAAACCGCCGCCTTCGGCTCCCTCGACGATCAGGCCATCGACTCCCGCCTCAACGCAGCCCATGGCTGCGGCGACGGTGGGCACGGCATGATAGACGATGATTCCGGCTTCCTGCAGCGGCCCGACAAATTTGCGCGGGCTACCCGCCGAAGTGGTGACAAATTTCACGCCCGATCCGCAGATATGGTCGAGGATTGCGGGGTCCTTGAGGAACATGATCGGCAGGTTCACCCCGAACGGCGCATCGGTAAGATCCTTCATCTTCTCGATCTCGGCCATGCAGGCTTCGGTTTCGCCGGACGAGGTCTCGATGATGCCCAGTCCACCCGCGTTGCAAACGGCGGAAGCGAGCTGCGACCGGGCAATCCAGCCCATCGGCGCCTGCACGATGGGATATTTCGCGCCGCTATGTTCGAGGAAACGGTTCATAATCTGTCTTTCTTGCTGAGCAATGGCCGATCAGCCCATCGGATACATGATCTCGCGGCTGATCTTGTAAATCCGTTTCATGATCTCGTCGCTCAGCTCCAGATCGGCGGCGGCAAAAATCTCGGGGAGCTGGTCGGTGTGAGTCGCGCCAACGATGGTCGAGGCGACAAAATCATGCTGCTTCGACCAGGCGGTCGCCAGAGTCACCGGCGCTACCCCCAATTCGTCGGCAATTTCCATGAAGCGCTTGGTCGATTCTTCTGACTTCGGATTGACGAACCGTTCGGCCATTTTCTTCTGCCGCCCGCCCATGCCGAGATAGGCCGAGAAACGCGCGCCTTCCGGTTTCGCGCCATCATTATATTTGCCGGACAGGGCACCACCAGCCAGCGGTGAATAAGGGATCAGGCTGACCCCTTCCTGGCGGCAGACCTGCGCCAGTTCATCCTCGAAGCGGCGGTTGTTCATGCTGAAATTATTCTGGATCGTACAATAGCGGGTGACGCCCAGCCGCTCGGACGCCTCCAGCGATTTCATCAAGCCCCAGCTGGTTTCATTGGAACAACCGATAGCGCGAATCTTGCCAGCGCGGATTTGCTCGTCGAGCACTTCCATCGTTTCGTCATAGGCGGTGCCATGATCCGGCCAATGGGTCTGGTAGAGATCGATATAGTCGGTCTGCAGTCGCTTCAGGCTCGCATCCAGCGCTCTCACGATATTGTGCCGGTCCAGCGCCGTCATGCCTGCGCGCTGGGAAGACTGTATCCAGCCATGGCTGGGGCCGGAAACTTTGGTAGCGATGATCAGGCTGTCGCGATCCTTGTCCTTCATCCAGCGACCGACAATCTTCTCGGTTTCCCCTGCCCATTCCCGCTTCGGCGGCACCGGATAATTCTCCGCCGTATCGAAAAAATTGATTCCGGCCTCGACCGACTCATCCATGATCCGGTGTGACATTGCTTCGTCAGCGCTGCTGCCGAAGGTCATCGTGCCCATGCAGATTTCGGATACATAGATCGGGCTGCGGCCCAGGCGGCGTGTTTTCATGGCAAATATCTCCGGGAGATGGACGATGGACTTAACTGTTCAGTTAACCAGCATAGCCTGCATGGGTTGCGAAACGCAATCCAATTCCGGACGGTGTCTAGCCAGCCTGGCCCAGCACCAGACAGGCGAGAAACATCAGCAATCCGGCAAAGCGATTGGACCGGAATTTGGCGAGCGCATCCTCGCCATCGGCACTGCTCAGGGTGAGCACCTGCCAGAGGAGATGGAGCGCGAGAGGCAGAAGCGCCAGCAGGCCCAGCCATTGCGGACGCAGCATCCAGAAAGCGGCCGCCCAGCTTGCCAGCGCTGTGACGTAAAAAGCCAGAACGCCAAAGCGCACATTCTCTCCGAGGCGCAGCGCGCTGGACCGGATACCGACCAGCGCATCATCCTCACGGTCCTGCAGCGCATAGATCGTGTCATAGCCGATCACCCAGAAGATCGAGCCTGCATAGAGCAGCACCATCGACCAGTGGAATGCCGGCTCAATCGCCAGCCAGCCGACCAGCGCACCCCAGCTGAACACCAGACCCAGCCAGGCCTGCGGCCACCAGGTGATCCGCTTCATAAACGGATAGGCAGCGACCAGAGCGAGGCTGCCAAGCGCTACCAGCTTTGCAACACCATTGATCTGCAACCAAACGACCAGACCGATGAGGCACAATATTGCCAGCCATATCCAGGCCGCCTTGAGCGATACCGCGCCACTGGCCAACGGTCGCGACCGGGTCCGCTCCACCTGACGGTCAAGATCGCGGTCAACGATATCATTGTAGACACAGCCCGCGCTGCGCATCGCGATCGATCCGAGCAGCAGCCACAGCATCAGGTCCCAGCGCTCGATCGCACCACCAGCCAGCGCCACGCCCCAGGCGCAGGGCCAGAACAGCAGCCACCAACCAATCGGACGGTCGAAACGGGCAAGCAGGGCGAAGGGACGGGCCGCGGAGGGCAAAAGGCCAACGAGGCCCTTGTGCTCCGTGTCGGGGACGATCTGATCTGACTGGTTCGACATCCTGCCCGCTTATCGCTATTTCATGAACTCGTCATCCTGAACTTGTTTCAGGACCTCCGTCGGACCAGAACTTTCTCCCGGAAGAGATGCTGAAATAAATTCAGCATGACGAGAAGGAAACGCGGCGCTAGACAATGCCCATGCCCGCTACCCCCGCCTATCCGCCCCACAGCGCCCCCCGCCTCTACCTTGATCGCGAACTTTCCGAAGGAGCCGAAATCCGGCTGGAGGGCAGCCACGCGCATTATCTTATCAAAGTCATGCGGATCAAACAGGGTGATCCGGTCAAGCTGTTTGACGATCGCACCGGGGAATATCTCGCCCGTGTAAGCGCCCTCGGCAAGCGCGACCTGATGCTGGCCATCGACGGCAAGACCCGCGAGCGGGAAGCGGTGCCCGACCTGTGGCTGTGCACGGCACCGATCAAGAAAGACCGCTTCAACTGGATCGCCGAAAAGGCAACGGAACTGGGTGTCGCGAAAATCATCCCGGTGCAGACCGAACGCACTCAGGGTTCCGCCATCAAACCCGACAAGCTGCGCGCCCATATGATCGAAGCGGCGGAACAATGCGAGCGGACTGCCCTGCCCGCACTGGATCCGCTGATGAAGCTGACCGACCTGCTCGAGCAATGGCCAGCGAACCGCCATCTGTTCTTCGCCGACGAGCGCATTCATGCCACGGGCGAAGGCAGTTTTCGCAAGGCGCTGGTCGCCCATGACGGCCCGGCCGCGATTCTGATCGGCCCCGAAGGCGGCTTTTCCGACGCGGAAAATGAAATGATCCGGGCGCTGCCCCAGGCCGTCGCGGTGTCGCTGGGGCCGAGAATATTGCGCGCCGATACGGCGGCGCTTGCGGCCATCAGCCTGTGGATGGCTGGCCGGGGCGACTGGAATCCGGACTGATCCTGGCCCGTTCGTGGATCGCCACCACGAGCCGGATTGCTAACCCAGGCGTTTGAGGCGCACCAGAATTTCATCGAGAGACGACAGAAAACGGGAACGGTCCGCTTTGCTGAACGGCGGCGGCCCCCCGATATTCTCGGTCCCCATCCCGGCACGCAGATCAGCCATGATCGCGCGCGTTGCCACGGCTGCTCCGATAGAATCGGCGGTAAAGGGTTTGCCATTCGAAGCGAGCACCGCCGCACCCGCCTTCACGCACCGGTCCGCCAGCAAGATGTCAGATGTGACGACAACCGTTCTGACATCAGCCCGCTCGGCGATATAGTCATCGGCGGCATCAAAGGCATCGCTGACCACCACCCGCTTGATCAGCGGATGATCCGGCACCCGAAACGGACTGTTGCTGACAATCACAACCGCTACCGCATGGCGCTCCGCCACCCGGTAAATTTCATCCTTTACCGGGCAGGCGTCTGCATCAACAAATATCGTGATTGGCTCGGGCATCGTTGGAGTCAGCCGGCTTTGGGACCACCCTGTTTGGCTCCGTCAAAAGGACGCTTGCCGCGATGCGGCTTTTTGTTGCCGCCGGCAAAATTGCCTTTTTTGCCTGATTTGCGATCGCCCTTGAAATCCGATTTCTTTTTGAAGCCGTCGCCAGTTTCGCGCTTTGGTCCGCCGCCATCCGACGCGCCTTCGCCCTCTGGCTTGCGCTTCTGATAAGGCTTGCCGCCGCCAGACTTGTCACCGAATTTCTTGTCGCCAAACTTGTTCTTGCCGAACTTCTTGCCGCCAAATTTCTTGCTGGCATTGCTGTAATCGCGCTTGCCGGCGCCATTGTCACCGCGCCCGCTTTTGCGGTTGCGCTTGGCCTCATCGCGGGGCTTGCCTTCAAACTGGGTGATCGTGATATCGTCGGTATCATCCCCGCCGGACTCCCGCTTTTCGGCGATAGCAGCGGTGAATTTGTCGACTACGCGGCGCGGAATTTCGAACAGGGTATCGTCCCCGTTGATCCGGATCGCACCGATTTCATTCTTGGTGATATGACCACGGCGGCACAATACCGGCAACAGCCAGCGGGCATCGGCACGCTGGTTGTGGCCGACGTTCATCTTGAACCAGACGGTATCCTCAAAGCCGGGGCGCGGGCCCCCAGGCGCAGGTTGTGATTGCGCGCCGCGATCGAGCATCTGCTCCGGTGCCGGCATTTTTGCGCGATGCGACTGCACGAGCATGGCCGCGATTTCCTCTGGCGATTTTTCCGCCATCAGACGTTTCGCCAACGCCATATCGTCTTCGTCAATCTCGACCGGCTGCAGCAGCGTTTCGATCAGCCGCTCGGCATCATTCTTGCGAATGTCGGCGCGCGTCGGCGCATCCTTCCACTCGGCATTGATTTTCGCGCCGCGCAGCATCGATTCAACCCGCTTGCGCCGCTGATATGGCACGATGATAACCGCCGTACCCTTTTTGCCGGCACGCCCGGTCCGTCCGGACCGATGCTGCAAGGTCTCGGCATCGCGCGGCATGTCGACATGCACAACGAGGCTCAGGGTCGGCAGATCGAGGCCGCGGGCCGCAACGTCAGTTGCGACACAGACACGGGCCCGTTTGCTCCGCAGGGCCTGCATCGCCTGATTGCGCTCGCTCTGGGTATGCTCCCCGGACAGCGCCACTGCGCTGAACCCGCGGTCGACCAGACTGGCGTGCAGACGGCGCACCGCTTCGCGGGTCGCGCAGAACAGCATCGCTGATTCGGCTTCGTGAAAGCGTAGCAGATTGACCACAGCATTCTCGGTATCAGCCGGTGCGACGGTGATCGCCTGATAGGCAATGTCGCCATGGCCGCGATCTTCGCCAACCGTCGATATACGCAGCGCATCATTCTGGTAGCGCTTGGCAAGATTGATAATCGGTTTCGGTATGGTTGCCGAGAACAGCAAGGTCCGGCGCTGCTCTCCGGTCGCATCGAGAATTTCTTCAAGATCTTCGCGAAAGCCCATGTCGAGCATTTCGTCGGCTTCGTCGAGCACTGCTGCGCGAAGTTTTGACAGATCAAGCGCGCCGCGTTCCAGATGGTCGCGCAGCCGGCCCGGTGTGCCGACAATGACATGCGCGCCGCGCCGCAGCGTGCGCCGCTCTTTCGAAGCGTCCATCCCGCCGACGCAGGTTGCGATTTGCGCACCCGCAGGCTGATAGAGCCAGGTCAGCTCGCGACTCACCTGCAGGGCAAGTTCACGGGTTGGCGCGATGACAAGGGCCAGCGGTTCGACCAGAAACGGAAAGCGCCCGTTATCGTCCAGCAATTGCGGTGCCATAGCCAGGCCAAAGGCGACGGTCTTGCCGGACCCGGTCTGGGCGGACACGATAAGATCGCGGCCATCCGCTTCCGGTTCCAGCACGGCGGCCTGTACGGGCGTCGGCTTGTCATATTCGTGAGCCGCTAGCGCCTCGGCGAGAAGCGGGGATAATTTCGAGAAAGGCATAATGTTTAAATTCCGTGGCAAAAATGAAAAGCCGCGCGGAAATGCCAGTCGCCTGCGGTTTATTAAGAATATGTTGTTATTAAACGGTCTGTGCGGGGGGTCATATTGCCTTGCCGGCAGCATGGCCACTTGCCCAAGCCCATTGAAAATTATAGCCACCGAGCCAGCCGGTGACATCAACGGCTTCGCCAATAGCATAAAAACCGGGCACTTGCCTAGCTTCCATATTTTTCGATGATAATTCGGCCGTGCTAATGCCGCCCGCGGTAACTTCGGCCTTGGCAAAACCTTCCGTACCATTGGGCATGAAACGCCAATGGGAAAGCCGTCTCGCCGCTTCATCGAGCTTTTTATTGGTGAGATTTCCCAGCTCGCCGTCGAGCGCAATCCGTTCGATCAAGGTCTCCGTCAAGCGCGCTGGCAAATGGGCGTTGACCGCTTTTTTCAGCGAAAGCCTGGGGAACTGCTGCTTCGCCTCCGTCAGCCATTCGGCTCGCAAATCCGGCAAAAAATCGATTTCGACCGGTTGACCATGCTGCCAGTAAGAGGATATCTGCAGGATAGCAGGGCCTGACAAGCCCTTGTGGGTAAACAGGGCGGCTTCCCGAAATGCGGTCTTCCCGCAACGCGCGATCACCGGCGCTGATACGCCGGACAGAGAACGGAACAGGGTTTCTTCCCCGCCCAAGGTCAGCGGCACCAGGGCCGGCCTTGGCTCCACGATTTTCAACCCAAACTGGCGGGCCAGATCATAAGCGAATCCGGTCGCCCCCATTTTCGGAATAGACGGACCGCCAGTCGCGACCACGAGCGAAGGGGCAAAAGCCGTTTCTCCGCCATAGTCAACCCGGTAGCGGCCATCGCTATGGCTCACGCCGGTGATCGCCTTGCCGAGAGAGAGTTTGACCGCATCGGGCGGGCACTCATCCATCAGCATGGCGACAATCTGCCGGGCAGAGCCGTCGCAAAACAATTGCCCCAAGGTTTTTTCATGCCACTCGATACCGTAGCGATCGACCAGCGCGATAAAATCACTGGCGGTATATTGGCTCAGCGCCGATTTTGCGAAATGCCTGTTCTGCGACAAATAGCGATCCGGCGCGGTGCCAATATTGGTAAAATTGCAGCGCCCACCCCCGGAGATCAGGATTTTCTTGCCCGGTTCATCGGCATGATCGATCAGCAATATCTTGCGGCCGCGCTGTCCGGCTACGGCAGCGCACATCAGGCCAGCCCCGCCAGCGCCGAGAATGATCGCGTCATAATGAAAGGGTGGTTTGGGCATGAATATTCAAATCTCTATATCAGGGGCCGATTGAAGCGACAGCCGCTTTCGCCGAAACCGGCCTGCCCCTTCGAAGGTCGAGCGCTGACAAACACCCCGATTTTTTGGTCGCAAAGTCTGGCGAATGCCCGGATCAACACCCTCGTCGAATGCCAGACTGCAGGAGCAAGTTTTAGCAGCGGCGCCAAGCGTTTGCAACGCCGGCGAAATCGGCGGATTGCGGCATCCAGCGCCGGCAGCAGCCACGATGCCTCCCCTTCCGGCGACCATAATATTTTGGGCGGGTAGCGTGCGGTCTCCATTGCGCCGCCGCCCACACCCACTTGTCCGTTTGCAACCTTTGAGCGGCATCGGCGTTCTCAAATCAAACAAAGTTGAAAACGCTATGGAGCCGGAAATGATCAGCAGCCTTGCCTATGCAATCATCCTGATGGGATGCTCGGACGATATGACCGTTTGCAGGGATATTGTCCGGGATGATCACGCCTTTGTCAGTCTGCAAGAATGCGAAAAATCGCAGAACGAGGCGTTGCAGTCCGAAATTGCGCTGAAAATTGATTATCCAGTGGTAGCGACCAAATGCACCAGTGGCAGCTATCAATTCGCTCAGACGAACGCATCTCAAGTTGGCCAGTAAAAACGACCTGGCGGCCGCCGACGCCGCAGCGCCTTCGCCAAAGATCCGGCGCGGGCGTGCCAGAGTAACCGACAAACGCTTATTCTCAACCGCGATATTCCTGATGGCGCTGGGCCTGTTCATGGCCTTGCCATTCGTTCTGTCGGCGGGGGCTGTATTTTTTCGCCCGCTGTTTGCCTCAATAGTGATCATGCTGCTGCTGTTGCCATTGGCCAATATTTTGACGAAGCTCGGCATACCGAATACGATTTCTTCCTTTCTTTCCGTGCTCGCATTTCTTGTGCTTGTAGCCCTCGGATTCATGATCATCCTGCAGCCTGCTCTGGAGCTCGCCCAGAGATTTCCGGATATTACCAATATCTTGCAGGAGCGAATGATCGATATCCGGCAGTTCACCGCCTCGGTATCGCAAATGGGCAAGGAATTCTCCTCGACCATCGGCGAATCCCAGGGTCAGCAGGTGGTGGTCGCAACTCCGACAGTGATGGAAGAGGCGGCCTATGCCACCCCGGCGGTTCTCGTCGAATTTTTGCTGATCATATTGATGTCCTATTTCATGCTGGAATCCCGCCTGCGCTTCAAACGAACCATATTGCAGAAACGGTCAAACCTCGCCACCAGACTGAAGGCTGCGCGCACGGGACGCAGCATCACCGAGGATTTGTCGCGATATATCGGTGCCGTCACCGCGATCAATGTCGCAGTCGGCGTGGTGGTCGCCTTTGGTGCCTGGGCGATGGATATCGAGTCGCCGATGATGTGGGGCGGGCTCGCTGCTATCCTGAACTTCATTCCCTATCTCGGGCCGATGTTGATGGCGGTGCTACTCTTTGGGTTCGGCGCCGCATCGTCAGGCGATCTGGCCGGCGGACTGGCACCAACGGCTGCCTATATCGCGCTGCAGGTGGTCGAGGCGAATCTGATCACACCCACCATTCTGGGGCGCCGGTTTGCCATGAACCCGGTCGTTATCCTGCTGGCGATCAGTTATTTCACCTGGATCTGGGGATTGGCCGGGGCGCTGATAGCCGTGCCGATGCTGATCGTCGGCAAAGCGCTTGTCGACCAACTGGGCAGCCCCAATATTCTCGGATTCATTCTGGGCGAACCCTTGTTCGAATCGCCCGCTCAGCCAACCGACCAGACTCAAGGCGGGCAGCCGCAATAGCGGAGCACAGCGCAGATCGGCGCCGTTGACCGGTTGTCCGACCAGAAATGAGAGAGAGTTTTGCCGGGAGAATAAGGAATTGGTGGAGCCTAGCGGGATCGAACCGCTGACCTCTTCGCTGCCAGCGAAGCGCTCTCCCAGCTGAGCTAAGGCCCCATCAGAGGAGCGCCCTTTAATCCAGAGGCGCTCCCAAATGCAAATCAAAAATCAAGTATCGTCAGGCTCGTCATCGCCCTTGCCTTTGCTGACGCCCAGATCATCGTCGCCGCCCAGATCAACTTCGTTGTCCGGCGATGGATCATCATCATCGATATTGATGTCCAAATCATCATCATCGACGCTGTCCTCTTCCTTCTTCGCGTCCTTTTTAGGCGCCGCTTCGAAAGGCGTCGGCTGCTTGGATTTCAGAACGGCTTCCGGGACGAAGGTTTCCCCGCATTCAACACAGGTCGCAGGGTCTTCTTTGCCCAGATCGTAAAAGCGCGTTCCACATTTCGGGCATGTGCGTTTTGTGCCCCATTCCGGTTTAACCATGGCTGGTGTCCAAATCCTGTCTAAAATCAATTCGTTTATAGGTAAGTCTGCTATGCGGCGATTCAAGCTTTGGTTAAATCAGCCGCGAAATCCGGCGCGCCTTGCCATAGCTTTGCAGCGCTGTCAAAAGCCGTTTCATATTCCTGCACGAATCATTCGTGCGTTCCGCTAACAAAGCTCTGACATGACAAGCACCACTCCACAGCCCGCGACGTTCAAGCCGTCCGGCCCGCTCGGCGGCAAAATATCCGTCCCCGGCGACAAGTCTATTTCCCACCGGGCGCTGATATTTTCCGCCCTGGCCGTTGGCAAAAGCCGTATCACTGGCCTGCTCGAAGGCGAGGACGTCCTCGCGACCGCCGACGCGCTACGTTCAATGGGCGCGAAAATCGAGAAAAAGGACGACGTCTGGACCGTCCACGGCGTCGGCGTTGGCGGACTGATGCAGCCGGCTAATGCCATCGAATTGGGCAACAGCGGTACTTCGACGCGCTTGCTCATGGGCCTGATCGCGTCCCACCCGATCAGCGCGACCTTCACGGGCGATGCCAGCCTGTCCAAACGACCGATGGGCCGCGTGATCGAGCCTCTCTCTCAAATGGGGGCAGACATCACCGCTCGTGAGACTGCCGATCAACAGTCCTGCTTGCCGCTAACCGTCCGAGGTCTTTGCCCGGCTATCCCTATCGAATATCGACTGCCGGTGGCGTCCGCTCAGGTCAAATCGGCGATTCTGCTGGCGGGCCTCAACACGCCCGGCATCACCCGGATCATCGAACCGGTGATGACGCGTGATCACAGCGAGACCATGCTGAAGGGTTTTGGCGCAGATATTTCTGTAGAAACCGATACCGACGGCAGCAGGATCATTTCGCTGACTGGCGAAGCCGAACTCCAGCCCCAAAAGATCAAGGTGCCGGGCGACCCGTCCTCCGCTGCATTTCCGGTGGTTGCCGCATTGATTGTGCCGGGATCCGACATCATCATCGAAAATGTCGGAATCAATCCCACCCGCGCCGGCCTGTTTGAAGTTTTGCAGAATATGGGCGGCGACATCAGCTTCAAGAAGAAGCGCGTTGTGGGCGGCGAGCCTGTCGCCGATCTCCATGTCAAGCATAGCCAACTCTCCGGCATTGACGTGCCCGCCGACGTTGCACCGAGCATGATTGACGAGTTCCCGATATTGTTTGTCGCTGCGGCTGCGGCAAACGGCGAAACCACGACCTGCGGCTTGCATGAATTGCGGGTGAAGGAATCCGACCGGCTCTCGCAAATGGCCAAAGGTCTTTCAGATCTTGGCGTCGAACTGACAGAAAAAGACGATGGCCTTGTCATCCAGGGCAGCGGCGGCAAATTGCTTTCCGGCGGTCGCGCAAAACCAGTAATCGAAACGGCTCTCGATCACCGGATTGCGATGAGCTTCGCGATCGCAGGATTGATGACAAAATCCGGCCTTTCGATCGACGATATTCGACCGGTCGAAACCAGCTTCCCCGGATTCGATGCCCTAGTGAAGAGCCTGACAGACTCATGATCGACGGGTTTGCCGCCAATGTGATCGGGCTCTGCGGAAGCGCGCTGATCGTCTTTGCTTATGCCTATAATGTCTACGCAAGGGCGGTTAATCCGTTCGTCTATAACGGCACCAATCTGCTCGGTGCGCTGCTGCTCGCCATCTCGCTGATGGTGCATTTCAATCTCGCTTCCCTGTTGCTCGAATTCGTATGGATCATCATTGCGGTCGGGGGGCTGATAAAGGCCTGGCGAGCCCGAGCGGAGGCCCGGCCATGATTATCGCCGTCGATGGGCCGACCGCTTCGGGCAAAGGCACGATTTCCAAGCGACTGGCCAAACATTTTGGCCTGCCCTTCCTGGATACCGGCCTGCTCTACCGCGCAGTCGGCTGGACCGTCCACCAACGAGGAGGCAATGCGGACAATTCTGCAGACGCCCTCGCCGCCTGTGCTTTTGACGACGATCTGCTCGACAACCCGGAACTGCGCAGCGAAGCCGTCGGCGGCCTCGCCAGCCGGGTCTCGGTCCATCCGGAAGTGCGGCAGGCTCTGGACAAACGCCAGAAAGACTTTGCGGGCCAACCCGGTGGCGCCGTGCTCGACGGCCGCGATATCGGCACCGTCATCGCCCCCGACGCCGACGCCAAGCTGTTCGTGACAGCGTCCTCGAATGCGCGGGCGGTCCGGCGGTTCGAGGAGATGAAGCGGCGCGGTGAGCAGGTCGATTTCGACGACATTCTGACGGACATCTTGCGGCGTGACGACCGCGACCAAAATCGCGCTGCCGCCCCGCTCAAGCCCGCCGCAGATGCAGACTTGCTAGATACCACCAATTTGACTATAGACGCCGCCATTCAACAGGCGATCGCCTTGGTGAATGCGAAGACAAGCGGCCGGCGCGACAAAGATCCGGCATAGCAGGCAAATGATACGCTAGACGGGCTGGAGCGAAACCGGCGCGGCTTTGGCGTAGTTTTTTGTGTTTGTGTTTAGTCTTGCATCCACCAAAAAACGCGGTTTTCTGTCGGATGCGGTAGTCACATGGGGTGGCTGCGGCAATTTTGGTCCAAGACCGGCGGAACCAACCGCCTGGCCAGAAAAATTGACTATCAAGGATTGAACCATATGGCCTCAACGGCATTTCCAACCCGCGACGATTTCGCGGCAATGTTAAACGAATCACTCGGTGGCGAAGACGAAGGCTTTGAAGGCCGCGTTGTCAAAGGCACCGTAACCGGCATCGAAAATGACATGGCTGTCATCGATGTAGGATTGAAATCAGAAGGCCGAGTAGCGCTGCGCGAATTTGCCGCTCCCGGTCAAAAAGCCGACATCTCCATCGGTGACGAAGTCGAAGTCTATGTCGACCGCATCGAAAATGTGAATGGCGAGGCCATGCTGTCCCGCGACCGCGCCCGCCGCGAAGCAAGCTGGGACAAGCTGGAAAAAGAATATGACGACGGCAATCGCGTCGAAGGTGTTATCTTCGGTCGCGTCAAGGGTGGCTTCACCGTTGACCTTGACGGCGCCGTAGCCTTCCTGCCCGGCAGCCAGGTCGATGTCCGCCCCGTGCGCGACGTGACTCCGCTGATGGACATTCCCCAGCCTTTCCAGATTCTCAAAATGGATCGCAAGCGCGGCAATATCGTTGTCTCGCGTCGCGCCATTCTTGAAGAAACCCGTGCCGAACAGCGTTCCGGCCTCATCGAGAGCCTGGCCGAAGGTCAGGTCACCGAAGGCGTGGTCAAGAACATCACCGACTATGGTGCGTTTGTCGACCTCGGCGGCATCGACGGTCTGCTGCATGTTACCGATCTCAGCTACAAGCGGGTCAACCACCCGAACGAGATGATCAACATCGGCGACACGCTGAAAGTCCAGATCATCAAGATCAACAAGGACACCCAGCGGATCTCGCTCGGCATGAAGCAGCTCGAAAGCGATCCATGGGACAGCGCGAGCGAAAAATATGCGGTTGGCACCAAGCTTACCGGTTCGGTCACCAACATCACCGAATATGGCGCATTTGTCGAACTGGAACCAGGCATCGAAGGCCTTGTCCACGTTTCGGAAATGAGCTGGACCAAGAAGAACGTTCACCCCGGCAAGATCGTTTCGACCTCGCAGGAAGTGGAAGTCATCGTTCTCGAAGTCGATACCGAGAAGCGCCGTATTTCGCTCGGCCTCAAACAGGCCCAGTCCAACCCATGGACCGACTTTGCGGATACGCATCCGATCGGCAGCACGGTTGAAGGCGAAGTCAAGAACGCGACCGAATTCGGTCTCTTCATCGGCCTTGAAGGCGACGTCGACGGCATGGTTCACATGTCCGACATCGCATGGGGCATTTCCGGCGAAGATGCGCTCAACCTTCACCACAAGGGTGAGCAGGTCAAAGCAATCGTTCTCGACATCGATGTCGAAAAGGAACGCATCTCGCTTGGCATGAAACAGCTGGAAAAAGGTGCACCTGCTATGGGTGGTGCCGATACCGGCGGCCTCAAGAAGGGTTCGGTTGCGACCGTTACCGTTCTCGAAGTGCGCGATGGCGGCCTCGAAGTCCAGATGGGCGACGATGGCGCGACCGGCTTCATCAAACGCAGCGATCTGGGCCGCGACCGCGACGAGCAACGTCCGGACCGCTTCCAGGTTGGTCAGAAGCTTGATGCGATGATCACCGGCTTTGACCGTTCCAAGAAACCGAATTTCTCGATCAAGGCCCATCAGCTGGCTGAAGAGAAGCAGGCTGTGGAACAGTTCGGTTCGACCGATTCCGGTGCAAGCCTTGGCGACATTCTCGGTGCGGCACTGAAAAAGAAGGAAGAATAGTCCTTCAACCGCGACAGCGAATTGCGAAAAAGCCCATCCCTTCACCGGGTGGGCTTTTTCTTTGCCTGTCTAATTCACACCATTTTTACCTTTCTGCCACGATGATTGAAAATGGATGCAATTTCTGTCATCTAGTAGAGCTGTAGATTAGCTGACCCAACGATTCTTGGAATCTGAATCGGCAGAATCTGCTGGATCGCCAAACAATCGGAAAGGCGCGCCGATGATACGTTCTGAACTATTAGAAAAACTCGCGGAAGAGAATCCGGATTTGAAGCCGGATGAAATCGAAAAAATCGTCGATCTGTTTTTCAACCAGATTAGCCAGAAGCTGGCCGAAGGCGGCCGGGTGGAATTGCGGGGATTCGGAGCCTTTTCCACGCGCCAACGGAAACCGCGCATCGGTCGCAATCCGCGGACCGGGGAGTCAGTCGAGGTTCCCGCCAAAAGAGTGCCTTATTTCAAGCCCGGCAAAGAGATCCGCGAGCGGCTCAACGAGAATTGAATAGCCACCGTTTACCGATTTAATTTGCCTACGCACTTGACCGCAGGCTCGCAATAATGCTTGTCGCTAGGCTCCGACCGAAGGTTGGATCTACCGGTGCGGACGTGGCGAAATGGTAGACGCAGCAGACTTAAAATCTGCTATCCGAAATGGGTGTGCGGGTTCGAGTCCCGCCGTCCGCACCAGTTTTACGCGCTCTTCGATAACGATGCGATTGATTCGGCTGCCAAATGCTCTAGAATCGGCACATCGCGACCGGCGACAATAGCGCCCACTCCATCTGCAAGGCATCCCATGCTCAACTCGCCTATCATCGCAGCCATAGCCTGGGCCGTCATTCTCGGAGGTGTCGGAGGCCTGCTTACGGATATTGGTTCGTGGTACAGGGATCTCCAGAAACCCAGCTGGCAGCCACCGGACTGGCTGTTCGGGCCCGCGTGGACGATCATCCTCGGCCTTGCCGCCTGGGCTGCGGTTCTCTCCTGGAACCAGGCCGATAGCGCAGGTGAACAGACGATGATCATCTGGGTTTACGCAGCCAACTTCCTGTTCCACCTGCTCTGGTCGCCCTTGTTTTTCAAATATAAGCGGCCGGACTGGGCGCTGGTCGAAGTTGTCTTCCTCTGGTTATCGGTCGTCGCCATGCTGTATATCACATGGAGTCTGGAGCCGCTCGCTGGCCTGATGATCCTGCCCTACATCCTGTGGGTATCCTTCGCGGCTGTTCTCAATGCGAAGATCGTCCAGTTGAACCGTCCTTTCGGCTGACCGTTACAACATCGCCATATCGACCGGCTGATCCAGCAGGACGCGGCCCGCCAGTTCAAAAACCGCCGGTGCTGTGGCGATGTGCTGGGTCGCGACATGGGCATCGCGGAAACGGCGTTGCAGCCCATTGTCCGAATATACCGCAGCACCGCCGCCCAGTGTAAAGGCCGTCTTGCAGACATCCGCCGCCGTTTCGGTGCCATGAGCACAGGCAAGCCTCAGATTAGCCCGGCTCTTCGCAGAGATTGCGTCATTCCCCTGTGCTTCCTCCCAGCATCGCTTAATGGCATTTTCGAGATAGCCGAACGCCGCTTCCAGTTGCGCCGTGGACCGTGCCAATTCGACCTGAACCGTTGCCCGCTGTGCCATTGAGCGACCACCGCCGGGAGTCTTCTTGTGGATCGTGATGGTTCTGATCTCTTCCAGCGCCACTCGAGCATTGCCGAGAGCAACCGACGACACACCCAGTGCGAGCAGCCCGAACAATGGAAATTTGTACAGCGCTGCTGGATTGCGGGGCTGGTCGCCGACGAAGGAAACGCTGCGATCCTTCGGAACCTTCAACGCCTCAACCGAAAAATCTCCCGATCCCGTACCCTTCAAACCCGCGACATGCCAGCTGTCGATGAAGGAGACCTCTTTGGCCGGGAAAAACAGCATCCGGTGATAGGGCGCGCCATTGTCGAATTTCTGCAATTCACCGTCTTTGAATATCATCGCGCCGCCGCCCAGCCAGGAACAATTGGCCGAACCGGATCCCCATTGCCACTGGCCGCTGAGCAGATAATGGTCGCCTTTGTCCTCAGCCTTTCCCATCGGCGCAAAAACACCGCCGGTGATAACATCGTCCGGCCCCCATATTTCGCGCGCGGCCGGTTCCGGCAGATAGGCAGCTCCCAATGTGGAGGTTACAGCGATCATTACGCACCAGCCCGCACTGGCATCTGCCTCGGCAACCGTCGCGACAATTTTCATAAAGTCGAGTGGTGCAAGCTCAAGTCCGCCAAGCGTTGCGGGCTTCGACAGATTGAAAGCACCGGCGGCCGCGAGTTTTGCAGCGAGATCGGCCGGCAATCGCCGCGCCTTTTCGGTTTCTTCTGCCCGTGCGGCAATTTCCGGCAGCAGAGCAAGAATGGCAGGGCCGACCTCACCGATTGTGGAAATATCATATTGCAAACCGGTCATGCGGCCATTCTCCTCATCCAGGCGGACAGCATAAGAGTTCCGCTTTGTCGAGCCAGCAAAAACATCTAGACAGCCCTCATGCGTTATCTCGCTTTTCTCTCCATGATCATGATGCTGATCTCGTGCGGCACGGGACCGTCGGTAGACACAGCACCCGGCCCCGATCAGATCGTCCGCTTGTCCGACTCGGAAATCAAGGGCCTCGATCCGCAGAAAATCTCTGATCTTTCGTCGCTGCGGGTGGCCGCCGACCAGTTCGAGGGGCTGACTCGCCTCGATGCCGAGGGCCTGGCGGAGCCGGGATTGGCCAAGAGCTGGACGATCGCCCCGGACGGGCTGCGCTGGACCTTCCTGCTGCGCGACAACCTGCAATTTTCCGACGGCACCGCCATTGATGCCACGCTTTTCCCCGCCCTTTTGCAACGGTTGCGCGCCCCGGAAACGGCAGCAGCGGCAACCGCTCTGTTCGGCAATATCAAGACCTTGGAAGCGGCCGACAAAGACAGGGTGATCATCACCCTCACCGCCCCCGACCCGTCCCTGCCCGCCTTGCTCGCGCATCCCGCAATGGCGGCTATTCCGCTGCACCGAATCCAGGCAGCGGGCGATAAATGGACGTCCGACCGTCCGATGATCACCAGTGGGCCCTATTCATTGTCCGAGTGGAAGCTCAACGACCACGCGCGGCTGGAGCGCAATCCGGTCTGGCACGATGGCCAGGCGCCGACGGCTGCAATCATCTGGAAGCCGATGGAAGATAGCCTGTCCGCTCTCCGGCTGTTCCTGTCCGGCGGCGCCGATGTCGCGTCAGATTATCCGGACAGCCGGCATCAATGGCTCAAGCAGAACCACCCTGCCGTAGCGCACAGCGTCCCCTATCTCGGCAGCTATTATTTCGCCTTCAACACACGGAAGCCGCCGTTTGACGACCGCAGGGTCAGGATGGCGCTGTCGATGGCAGTGGAGCGCGAGTGGATCGCTGACGAGGTGATTGGGGTCGGCAATATTCCGGCCTGGAGCCTGTTGCCGCCCGGTCTCAGCGGATCGACGCCGGTGCGCCCCTCCTGGGCCGACTGGCCGCGCGCCAAGCGTTTGCAAGGCGCCCGTACCCTGCTGACAGAGGCGGGCTATGGTCCAGACCGGCCATTGCGGTTCGAAATCCGGTTCAACAGTTCGGCTGAACATCGCCGGGTTTCGGTGGCGATGGCCGCGATGTGGAAACCGCTCGGAGTGGAAGCCACTTTGTTCAATAGCGAAGCGGCCCTGCATTTTGCGGCGCTCCGCCGACACGAATTTGCGCTCGCCCGGTCGGGCTGGATTGCCGATCTGCCAACGCCGGAAAATTTTCTGCTGGTGCATCAGCAGGCCAATGGTGCGGGCAATTATTCCGGCTACAGCAATCCGGCCTATGACCGCATTCTGGCGCGGGCCATCGCCGAGCCCGATCCGCTGAAACGGCAGAAATTGATGCGCAGGGCAGAGGCGGAACTGATCGCCGACATGCCGATCCTGCCGCTCTATTTTTATGTAACACGCAGTCTGGTGGCAGAGCGGATTGCCGGATGGGAAGATAATATTTCCAATGTGCATCCCAGCCGCACCTTGCGTATAAGGCAGTGATGATTTTCCGCACAAGATTCTCGCTCAATTGTATCACGGCTGCACTGGCTGCGAGCCTGCTTGCAGGCTGCGGCTTTGCGGGGAATGAGGATCAGGTGCGAGTCACCGCGGTCGAAGACGGCGATGCGCGGATCAACCCGGTTGGCACCCGCCTCAATTTTGCCTCTTCCACGATGCGCGCGGCAATCGCCAAAGGTCTGGTCGGACTGGATGAGGAAGGCCGGGTCGTCCCTGCCCTTGCCGCCCGATGGATCGTAACCGATGACGGGCTGAGTTATATTTTCCGGCTCTTCGATACGAAATGGGATGACGGCCGGGAAATCACGGCCGAGCGGGTCGCACGGTTGTTGCGTGAGCGCTTTTCCGAGCTGCGGAACAGCCGTTTGCGCTACGACGTAACGGCGGTCGATGAGGTTGTGTCGATGACCGGCCGCGTCATTGAGATCAGATTGAACGCACCGCACCCGAATTTTCTGCAGCTGCTGGCTCAGCCCGAAATGGGCCTTTTCAGGGCCGGTCACGGCGCTGGCCCGATGCGCCTGCTGAGCGAAGAGAATGGCATCAAACTGGGTCAGTTCGATCAATCTTCGGAGGATGACGCAGAAACGCAGGAGGAGGACGATCGCTGGGTTTCCTTGCGCGCCGAGCGCGCGGCCAGTGCCATCGCCCGTTATCGATCAGGCGCGGTGCAGGTCGTCCTGAACGGCAGATATCACGACCTGCCGCTGGTCGATGCAGCAGACATCAGCAGCGGCGATTTGCGGCTGGATCCAGTTGCCGGGCTGTTCGGGTTGCGGTTCATCCGGGCCGACGGGTTTTGGGCGGTACCGGCGAACCGGGAAATCCTGGCGATGGCAATCAACCGCCCGGCCCTGCTTACCTCCTTTCCCAAAGTCAGCGCCTGGCAGAGCCGTCTCAAAATCATCCCGGAAGCGCTCGACGTCGAAGGGATCAACAGCTATCCCGACTGGGCGAGCATGACGATGCAGGACCGCATCGCCTTTGCAAAAAACCATGTCAGCAAGTGGAAAGCGGCGGAGGGATCGGTGGTCCCGTTGACCATCGCCCTCGCCGATGCGCCCGGGGCCCGTATCCTGTTCAAGCGTATCCAGTCAGATCTCAGAAGGGTGGGGCTGGATGCAAGGAGCGTGGGAAACAGCGACGAAGCCGATGTAGAGCTGATCGACGAGATCGCTCCCTATGACAGCGCCCCATGGTTTTTGAAGCAGTTCACCTGCACCAAGACCGATGTTTGCCTGAACGATGCGGACGCCAAAATCGCAGAGGCCGATGCCGCCACCAACCTGCAGATCAAGGCGCGCCTCTACGCCGAAGTCGAAAAGATGCTGGTCGCTCACTATAATTTTATCCCGATCGCAGTACCGATCCGCTGGTCGATTGCCAGGCCGGGCCAGCGCGGCTTTGCCGTCAATGCGCGCGGATGGCATCCATTGAACGCCTTGGTCGGCATCCCCATATCCTGACTGTATGAATATTGGACAGGGAGGTCCCATGGCCATTTCCGAAGAACAGTTAAAGCGCCTCGCCGAACAATTGCCCGATGTCAGTCGCGATCCGCAAGCGGTTCGGGCCCGTGTGGAGGCGATGGAAAAAGTGCTGGAACGCGCCTTTGTCATTCCCGGTATCAACCGGCCGATCGGTCTCGATTCGATCGTTGGACTGGTCCCTGTGGTCGGCGATTTCGTCACGGCGCTGATGGGCGCCTATATTGTCTGGGAGGCCCGCAATCTCGGCATGTCAAAGCTGCAACTCACCCGTATGGCGGCCAATGTCGGCATCGACACTGCGCTCGGCGCGATCCCGTTCGCCGGCGACGTGTTCGACTTTTTCTGGCGCTCGAACACCAAGAATCTGAAGATCATCCGCAAGCATCTCGACAAGCATCATCCCGGAACGCGGACGATCGACGGCTAGCGTTTTGTGGTCCTGCGCAGGCAGGAGCCCATCTCCTGTCATGGCGTTTTCCGACCAAAGGCAATTTGGTTCGCTGACCGCTAGATATCGCGCACAAGCACCATTTGCTTGAGACGGGTTTGCACGAGATGGGCCCCTGCCTGCGCAGGGGCACAGGATAGCGCTCCACTAACCCCCACGCCAGATCTTTACCGGCTCATCCTCTTGCACCGCCCGCATATAGACCGGGCAGCGCTGCGGCCGGAAACTCTGCCCCAGACACAAGCGCACCTCCTGCAGCCAGCCGCGGGCATTGACCTTCAGCCGCACCATATCCGGCGTCACCCCGTCATTGGCCGCCGCAAAGGCGTTGCGGAACTGGCCGGTGGTCAGCGGTTTGCGCGACAGCCGGTCCATATCCGGAAAGCGCACCGCATCGAACATGATCCGCGACACCCGGAAATAGGTTTCCGGCCGCTTGGTCATGCAGGTCCCGTGCTTCGCCCATTCATGCGCCATCATCTTCGTGCTCGGCATCATGCAGAAATTGCGCTTCACGACCGCAGGCGGCAGCGGCTTCGTCGATGCGCACCATTGCGGATAGCCGGGCCCGCGGGTTTCCGGCCAAAGACCGTGCAGGATGAAGGCAAAACTGCCATCGTCTCCACTACATTGTGTCTTGTCGCGCGGGCTGTCCTTGCGGAGTCGGCAAAATTCGGGAGACCAGCTGAGCGCCAGCGTATAGCCAGTAACCGGTTTGGCGCGGCGGGGTTCGGAACCGGGTTTGCGTTCGGCGGGAGCGCTCAGGCCGGATGGTGGGCTACATTGGTAGGATTGGGCTTGAGCGAGTGTCGGCGCGGTAACCAAAATAGAAACCCAGATAAACTTCACTCGAAAACATCCCCCAAATGGTCTTCGTCATTGACGACCCGGCCCTTGGACTCAAACCAAATTCTCGAAGGGTTCAAAAAGAGGCAAATTGCCGCACCTATAGACAGAATATTGATAACGCAGCCCAAGGTGAGTTCAGCCAAGGATATTTCTGGCATATTATCTCCAAAAAGTTGGAGTTCAAAAGCAGAGATTATCACAAACAATCCATAAAGGCCGGCTGCTATGAAAGCGAGAACCGCATATATCCACTTGAAAATATTATTGGCCCGGCGAGCTATTAAATACCAGAACAAAGCCACTAACCCTAAATAAATAATTTCTATCCAAATAGAGCCGATGCTTGTCTCATCAAAAATTCGATCTCCCAAATAACTGGCAAATACCGAACTCCAGTAAAACCAGTCAAACCAGATTATTGATCGGGGTCGATTCTTCGCCATATCTGGATCAGTCCCCACCTTCTTCGTCATGCACAACTTGTTTCAGCATTCATGGTGCCTCTGCTGGCGCCCAGCAAATGGCTGCGCCATGGACCCTGAAACAACGAGCATCGTTAAACCTGCTCAAAATCCAGCCCGATATCGGCCGCCGGTGCCGACTGCGTCAAACGCCCGACCGAAATACAATCGACCCCGGTTTCCGCCTTGTCGCGGATCGTCTCCAACGTCACCCCGCCGCTCGCTTCAGTTTTCACCCGTCCCCCAATCAGCGTCACCGCGCCGCGCAAGGTCGCCGGCTCCATATTGTCGAGCAGCACATGCGTGGCCCCCGCCGCCAGCGCCGGTTCGATCTGGTCGATCCGGTCGACTTCGCAGATGATATTCTCGACGCCCGCATCACGCGCCCGGCGGACCGCTTCGCCGACAGAACCGGCAACCGCAACATGGTTATCCTTGATCATCGCCGCGTCCCACAGGCCCATGCGATGATTCTGTGCCCCGCCCATCCGCGTCGCGTATTTCTCCAGCACTCGCAGCCCCGGAATGGTCTTGCGCGTATCGAGCAGAGTGCAGCCGGTGCCCTTGATCCGGTCGACATAGGCGCGGGTCATGCTGGCAATGCCGGTCAGATGCTGGACGGTGTTGAGCGCGCTGCGCTCGGCGGTCAGCATCGCGCGGCCTTTGCCCTTCAGGCGCATGATATCAGCGCCAGCCTCGACCACTTCGCCTTCCGCAACCAGGATTTCAATCTCCACATCGGTATCGAGATGGCGGAAAAAGGCCTCGGCAATCGGCAGCCCGGCGATCACCGCATCATGGCGGCTGTCCATCACCCCGGAGAATATCGCCTCGGCGGGGATCACCGCCTCCGAAGTGACATCGCGACCGGTTGGGCCGAGGTCCTCGGCGAGAGTGGCAGCGACGAAAGCGTCGAGATCGAAGCGGTCAAGGGAGAATGTCATGACAACGGACCTAACCCAATCGACCGTCTGGCGAAAGCGGGAATATGCCTTCTCCCTGACGCGAGAACTGCGCTACAGAATTCCGAACGCCCTCATCCAACTGCGCCTAATCCTGCGGATAAGGCTACGTGTCCTTCTCCCTCACGGGAGAAGGTCAAACAATTGTCCGAAAGTGATAATCCGTCCCATCGCTTTGTCATTCCCGCGAAGGCGGGAACCCAGTTAGAACAGGCCATGCCTCAACGCTATCATGTCTATATTCTCGCCAGCAAGCGCAACGGAACTCTCTACATCGGCGTCACCAACAGTCTCGCTGCCCGCATCATCGCGCATCGAAACGGCAAGGGTTCAGAGTTTACCAGGAAATATCAGGTGACACGGCTGGTCCTTATCGAACCGTTCGCCGATGTACGAGACGCCATCGCCCGTGAAAAGGCGCTCAAGAAATGGAACCGAGGATGGAAATTGCGGCTGATCGAGGAAAGCAATCCGGACTGGGACGATCTGTTTGACACTCTCAACGGATGATCAGCCCGGAAGAGAGCGCCAACTGGATCCCCGCCTGCGCGGGGATGACAAGAGAGTTTCATTCACAAAAAGTTATGTCATTCCCGCGAAGGCGGGAACCCAGTTTACGCAAACTATACCCAGTAAGCTTCTCGTTCCAAATCGACCGCTGATTGGCCCGAACTATCCTCAGCTTGATCAAACCAACAATAACCCCCGCTACGGCGTCTCGGAAATTTATCGACCTGCTTTATATCCTTAAGGTCAATTCACGTCTTTGCACTATTGAGAGCAGCAACAGAATGAGTCTTTCTGAATTCAACCCTTATCTAGTCGACGACTTTTAGCTCTGCGCGTTTCGCATCCAAGGCTTGGATAAATCTAGTGGTATAGAAACCGTAAAGCCCATCATTCATGGGAATATTGACCCCCTGAATCATGACCTTAAACTTTGGCAACTACCCCTCATGCGCCAAATCAGTCGGCCCCAGATCCCCCTGCCCGACCGTCGCGCTCGCCATTTCCATCATCTTGTCGATCGACTTGCGCGCCTGCAGCCGCAGCTCTTCGTCCATCTCGATGCGCGGTTCCAGATCGCGCAGCGCCACGTAGAGCTTCTCCATCGTGTTCAGCGCCATATACGGGCAGATATTGCAGTTGCAGTTGCCGTCCGCGCCGGGGGCGCCGATGAAATTCTTTTCGGGCAACGCTTTTTCCATCTGGTGGATGATATGCGGTTCGGTGGCGATGATGATCGTGTCGCCTTCAAATTCCTTGGCGAATTTCAGGATCGCGCTGGTCGACCCGACCATGTCGGCGTGATCGAGAATATAGGCGGGGCATTCCGGATGCGCCGCTACCGGCGCGCCGGGGTGCTGGGCCTGAAGCTTGAGCAGTTCGGTCTCGCTGAACGCTTCGTGGACGATGCAGACACCGGGCCACAGCAGCATGTCGCGGCCGGATTTCTTCGACACATAGGCGCCGAGATGCTTGTCGGGGCCGAAGATGATCTTCTGGTCGAGCGGGATTTGCGACAGAATATGTTCCGCCGAAGAGCTGGTGACGATGATGTCGCTCAGCGCCTTCACCGCAGCCGAGCAGTTGATATAGGTCACCGCGATATGGTCGGGATGCTCGTCGCGGAACGCCTTGAACTTGTCGGGCGGGCAGCTGTCTTCCAGGGAACAACCGGCATCCATATCCGGCAATATAACAATCTTCTCTGGCGACAGGATCTTGGCGGTTTCGGCCATGAATCGTACACCGCAGAAGGCGATCACATCGGCATCGGTTTCCGCCGCCTTGCGCGACAATTCGAGACTGTCGCCGACAAAATCGGCAATATCCTGAATTTCCGGCTTCTGGTAATAATGGGCGAGAATGATCGCGTTGCGTTCCTTGCGCAGCTTGTTGATTTCCTCGACAATATCGACCCCGGCCAAGCTGCCACCAATTCCACCACGTGCGTCCATTTTAAAATTCCAATTCCTTTTGCCGTTCGTGCTGATCCTGCCGAAGCATGCTCAAGCTGCCCTTTCACAAGCTCAGGGCAAACGGAGTTTTTGATTCCCGGCGAGTTTAGAGCAAGTTACCGCCCAATGGAAATCAATTGCTGATCCGGAACTTGACAATCCGGTCGGTCACATTCTGCCCGGCATCCATCCCGCCCAAAATATAATAGTCCTGGCCGGCGCGGGCGAGGCCGCGATGGTCCATACTCGGTTCGGCCAGCCGCCCCAGTTCCTGCCAGCTGTCGCTTTTCAGGTCATAGGCGAAAAAGCCGCCCGACGGACTGGCCGGCACGCCATCATAGCCGATGCCGTCGTAATTATAGGGATTGTCACCGCCGCCCGCGAAAATGATCCGCTGTCCCGCCTCGTCGCCCACGGACGCCATCCGGTATTTCGCGGAACCGGCATGGGCATCCACTCCGCGCCATGTGATCTGCGTTGGATTCTCCGGATCAATATCACCGCGCCAGGTCAGTTTCGCGGGTACAAATTTGCGCTTGCCGTCGGCAAAAACCGTCGCGACCCCGTCGCTGACGATGATGCTGTTGCCCGCTATCCCGCCCGCATGGCCAAATACCGGCGTGCCGGGGAAAGGGGTCGCCTCGGTCCAGGTCCCGGTCTGTGTGTCGAACATCTGCACAATGCTGACATTGCCTTCGTCGTGCCAGCCGGAAATCACATAGATAAACCGGTTCTGGTAAGGCAAAACAAGCGCATCATCGACCGGTGTCGGCATATCGGCCTTTTGCACATAGCGCCCGGTTGCCGGATCAAAGGCGAAGACGTCCGGCGTCGAGACCTCATCGCCATCGGGCGCAACCGTATAGCCCCCGAAAATATAGATTTTACCGCCGACATTGACCGCCGCGCTGGCCAGCCGGCCTTCGGGGACCGGAACAGAAGCAATAATCTTGCAGGTTTCGGTTGCAATCACGCAGGCATAGGTGGCGTTGCTGGTGTCTTTCCAGCTCTTGCCGGCTTTGAGACCGTTGAAACTGTACAGGGTTGGCCCGTCGGGGCCATCGGCGACAGCCACTGCGTTATTGCTGATGGGCTCCGGCAGAGTGAAACTGGCGGTCTGTGACAGCGGCTCCGGCGTCGGACTGCGCTCGCACCCGGTTAGCGTCAGCAGCGCTGCCGCCATGGCGAAAACATGCACCCTCATTGCGCTTCTTCCCTCTTTTTCTGCTGTTCGGCCAGTACCTCCCGGATCGGCCGCGAATAGTCCCACCGCTCCTTGTAACGGCTGCGCTCATAGGGGAAGAAAGCGTCAATTTTGGCCTCCACGCCAGCCGCCTGCAGCGGCACCGCGAAATTGTGCCGCACCGCGCGCCGCGCTGCTTCTCGTGCCAGCCGGATTTGCACCGGATTTTGCGCTTGCCGCGCCAGTTCCTCGACGCCTTTTTTGCGGTTCGCCTTTTCGAGCACATTCTCGGCATCGGTTAGCGCCATCAGCAGGCCGCCGTCGTCATAGGTCTGGATCTGGTCGATATGCACCTCCGGCCTGGCTATCTCGATCGCCGGAATTTCGACATAGAGCGTATCGTCGCGCGCGTCCCAGCGCACCTTGTCCGCGTCGAGCTTGGCCATATCCAGTTCGTAGCGAACGCTTCCGGGCATGATCAGGGTCTTGCGCGCCGACAGGCCAAGCTTGGTCAGCGTGGTGGTGACCGTGGCATTGTAGCTCGCCGAAAATACCGTCAGCCGGTTCTGCTCCTGCATATGGTTCAGACTGGCATTGGCGATCGAGACCGGGTCGGGACTGACACTGCTCTCAACGCGCGCAAACAGCATCCATGCCAGCACGATGATCAGGATCAGAAATCCGCCGATGATGGCAAAGGGCAGCCAGACGCGCCAGGACCAACGACTGTTCACGGCAGGCTGCTCCAGAGCTCCCCGGACCGTTCCACCAGACCGCGATCCAGCAAGTCGAGCAGATGGGCGCGCACTGACTGACCGGCAGCGCCTTTCAGCCGCGGATCCAGACCCTTATACATCTGCGGCACCATGTCGACGATGGCGGCAGGACCACTTTGCAACAGCTTCATAATCTGGCGCTCGCGCTGTTTTCGGTGCCCCATCATACCGCGCACCAACTGGCGGGGGTTGCTGACCTTCTTGCCATGGGCGGGATAATAGATTTTATCCTCGCGCTCATATAGCTTCTGCAGGCTCGCCATATAATCGGCCATATTGCCATCGGGCGGCACGATCACACTGGTCGACCAGGCCATGACATGGTCGCCGGTGAACATGGCGCCGGATTCCTGAACCGCCAGGCATAAGTGATTGGACGTATGCCCCGGGGTCGCCACCGCTTCGATGGTCCAGCCATCACCCGCCACCGTTTCGCCGTCGGCAAGAATTCGATCCGGTCTGTACAGCCGATCAAAACTCTCATCGGCCCGCGGGCCGTCCGCTTCCAGGACCAGCGGCGCGCAGCCAATGATCGGAGCGCCGGTTTGAGCCGCCAGCGGGGCTGCGGCGGGGCTGTGATCACGATGGGTGTGCGTGCACATGATCGCGCGGATATCCGCCTCGCCAACCGCCGCCAGTATCGCCTCGATATGCGCTTCGTCCGCAGGTCCGGGGTCGATGACTGTCCGATCTGACCGGTTGCCGACGATATAAGTCTGCGTGCCGGTATAGGTATAGGGACTGGGATTGCCCGCGAGCACGCGTCCGACGAGCGGCTCCATCTGTTCGCACAGACCGGTGGGATATAGCGAAGGGTCAAAGTCCATGGGTCTGATGTGGCATATTTAGCCCATAAAACAACCATGAAAAAGGGCGATCCGTGAAACGAACCGCCCTTGGCCATTTTTGTACGTGACCGGTTCAGCTCAGGTCATCGACAGCTGTGCCTTTACTTTTGCGATGCTGCGATCGAATTCCTTGAGCTTCCGGGCGCGATCCGCTTGGCTGTCCTTGCATTTCGCCGCTTCGATGCGGCCTTTTTCCAAGTCCGCCAATGCTGCCTTAAGCACAGCCGTCTTGTCCACCTTAACTGTAAAGCCGCCGCAACCGGCAACAACCGCCCACGCCTGGCCGGTGAGGCTGTCTGTGCCTGCCATGGCAATTTGCTTGTTCATCGCCGTGCAGTCAGGGCCGCTGATCTTGCCGCTGGTAGTGTATGAAATGGAAGTCATTCGTGCGGCCGAGTTGCTACTATTGCTTCTGCTACTGCTACGCGCTTCCCTTGCCGCTTCCCGGGCCTCGCGCTGGGCTTCACGGGCATCTTGCAGAGCTTCCCGCCGTGCTTCGCGAGCGTCTTGCGTTGCCTCCCGTTGCGCCTCACGAGCATCATTCCAGGCTTCAATTTTGGCTTCGCGCGCTTCCTGCTGAGATTCCACCACTTCCTGGCGGGCCTCCCTCAGTTCCTGCTGCATTTCCTGCTCAACCTGCGCCCAATCCCGGTCGATTTCGCTCATGATCGATTGCTGCTGTTGCCGGTCCATTTCGCCTTCGCGCAACGCCTTTTCTGCCTCGAGCCGCGACCGTTCGGCTTCCGCCACCATTTTACGGATTTCCTTTTCGCTCAACTGCTTGTTCGTACGCAACACGATGGTCCTGCCATTATGTTTTATCCGATGGACATAATCGTCCGCAGGGTCATAATTTTTACGACCGTTGAGCATCGTGATATTGGTGACGTCATCTGCGTCAGGAGCCACCGGCGCAAGAGGAGCCAAAGGAGCCGCCGGCGGCACGGGCGCAGTGGGTGCCGACGGTGCGTCAGGTATCATCATGTCCACCGGCTCCACTGGATCCACCGCTTCCGCATAGGTAACCGTGGCAGTCAATGGCAGCGCCGTGATCGTGCCAATCGCGACCATTCCTGCACCCAATCGGCTGCGGAACGTCGACTTTTCGGCCTGGCCCAGCATTTTCAAACGACCCTTGATCTTGTCTTTCTGATTGAGCGGACTGGCCAGACCCAGCCGGTGACCGGACGCCGACTTGGCAATGGTCCGGCCATAGACTGCCCGCACGTCCCGCCCGCTTTGCGCCAGCACCCTGGCATCACAGGCCGTTTCCTGATCTTGCCGGAATGCGATCCAGGCAAACCAGGCCACCGGGTTGAACCAGTGCAGGGACAATATCGTCAAGCCGACAAAATTGGCGGCCAGATCGCCTGAATCATGGTGCGCGATCTCATGTTCCAGCGCCAGTTCGCGCTCCCGCGGCGCATAGTCGCGGAAGAAATTGGTGGGAACCGCGATATATTTCTCGAACAGGCCAAAAGCGAGCGGCCCACCAACTGCGGCGGTTTCCAGAATCTTGATATTATCATGCCGGCCAATCAGATGGCCATCAGCGACGATATCTTCCCGGAATTGCAGATAGGACGCCAGTTTGCTGATAAACAGCAAGCCTGCACCACCAAGCCACAGAATCAGCGCAATCATCATCCAGTCCAGCGAAGCCAGCGCGGCAAATGCGCTGGACTGGGCCGGAACCGACGCGACCAGCTCGGAACCTGCCGCCGTCGGCACAGTCGGTACAAAAGCAATCGCAGGCCCAACTTCCGCAGGCGCCTCGAGCGTCAGCGTCGGCATGAACAGGCGCGCCAATGGTAAAATCCAGAGCAGATAGGCAATACGGGCACCGAAAAAATGGCTAACCGGTTTACGGATTGCAAGCACCAGCAGCATCAGCAGCGTCATCGAAAGCATGGTGTCCCAAATCCAGTCGTTCAATTCCCCAGTCATTTTTTCAACTCCCTCAATAACTCCTCGATTTCCCGGATATCATCGGCGCTCAGCTCATCGGCCTCGGCCAGATGAGCGACCAATGGCGTGACTTTCCCCCCGAAAAGCCGATCTACAAAATTTCGTGATACGCCGGCGAGATAGCTATCCCGCTCAACCAGCGGCGAATAGAGAAAGCGACGCCCGTCGCGCTCGGTACCGACAACCGCTTTCGCCGCCAGCCGGGACAGCAGTGTCTTGACCGTCTGTAGCGACCAGTCCTTCTCGTGAGCGACCTGATCCGCCACTTCGGTTGCAGTCATCGGAGCGCGTTTCCAGAGGACTTCCATAACCGCATGTTCGGCATCGCTAATGCGCTCGGTCATGATGTTTTTCCCCTGTTGATATGTGTCAGTGACTACATGCGTAGTTTATTCGACCACGAATGTAAACAGTGGTTTCTCCCGGCGACGTCGTTGGTGGATGTTCAGGGGTCGTTTGTCGAAAAATATCCGCCTGTCGAGATATCTTACACATGTAACAGCATCTAAAATTTATAAACCATTTAAGCATCTGTATTATAACGGTTTATTAGAACTGGCACAGCCGATGCATAGGGAAGCGCGTACATATTGAATTTCACTTCCCAATCCTCCTTCCGGAGGAACATATGAGGGGGACAATCGACTGGTCTCTGTTGTCCCCTCTCATAAAAGTTTCGACAAAGCTTACCCAAGCTTACCCCAAATAAAAACGGCTCGGTCCTCCTAGACCGAGCCGTTTTTTATTTCTGGATCAAGCCGGTCGCGCCGACGGGCGTTCAGGCCTGAGCGGGAGCAACCTTTTTCTCGGCCATCAATTCGCCAAGCTCACCGGCCTCATACATTTCCATCATGATGTCGCTGCCACCGACAAACTCGCCCTTGACGTAGAGTTGCGGGATGGTGGGCCAGTCGGAATAATCCTTGATGCCCTGGCGAACCTCCATATCCTGCAGCACGTCGAAGGAATCGAAAGCGACTCCAAGATGCTCCAGGATGGCGACAGCCCGGCTGGAAAAGCCGCATTGTGGGAATAAAGGCGTACCCTTCATGAACAGCACCACATCATTGCTGTTCACCACCGCTTCGATTTTCGCGTTTACATCGGTCATATATATTCTCCTAGTCGGGGATTGCCGTCGTGAGTTGCAGCGCGTGCAATTCACCGCCCATTTTCCCCTTTAGCGCAGCGTATACTGCCTGATGCTGTTTCACCCGGCTCATATCTGCGAAAGCGGCGGACGTTACCTTTGCCGCATAATGGTCGCCGTCGCCAGCCAGATCGGTAATCTCTACCGAAGCATCTGGAAAGGCTGCCAGGATCATCGCCTCAATATCTGCACTTGCCATAGGCATAGGGGGTTACTTAGCCTCTTCAATGAACTGGCGACGGGCTTCGATCGTCTTTTCGGCGAGAGCCGTGCGAATGCCAGCATCGTCCATCTCGACACCAGCCGAAGTCAGATCGCCCAGAAGCTTGCGAACGACGTCTTCATCGCCCGCTTCCTCAAAATCAGCGGCCACAACTTCTTTCGCGTAAGCATCGGTTTCCTCAGACGTCAGGCCCATTTTTTCCGCCGCCCATTGCCCGAGCAGGCGATTCCGCCGCGCGGTCACCCGGAACAGCATCTCTTCATCGCGCGCATATTTTGCTTCAAACGCCTGTTCGCGATCTTTAAAATTCGTCATGAGCTTCCCTTGATCTGAGTTGATATGAAAATAGGCATAACCGGTGGCCGCCGCAAGTGGCGTTGGCCAATCAATCGGCGACCTTGACCACCAATTTGCCGATTGCACCGCGGTCCGCCATTTTCTGGATCGCCTTGCCGGCATCTGCAAAGGCAAAGGTTTCGGACACGCGCGGCTGGATACGCCCCTGCTCCCACAGGTCGAACAGGCGGTCGATATGCGCCCGATTGCCCTTCGGATCGCGCATCGCATAAGCGCCCCAGAACACGCCGCACACGTCACAGGACTTGAGCAGGGTCAGATTGAGCGGCAGCTTCGCAATGCCGGCGGGAAAGCCCACCACCAGAAAACGGCCTTCCCAGGCGATCGAACGCACGGCGGGCTCGCTATAGTCGCCGCCAACAGCATCATAGATGACATCCGCGCCATTCGGACCAACAGCGGCCTTGAACTGCGCTGCCAAAGCCTTGGACTGGTCCTTGTCGAACGGCGCGCGCTCATAGACCACGGTTTCGTCCGCACCGGCGTCCTTGGCAAAGGCGGCCTTTTCTTCCGACGATACGGCTGCAACCACCCGCGCACCAAAGGCCTTGCCCAGTTCGACCGCAGCAATACCGACGCCGCCGGATGCGCCGAGCACCAGCAGGGTATCGCCTTCCTTGATGTGGCCGCGATCGACCAGCGCATGGATTGAGGTGCCGTAGGTCAGCAGCAGAGCGGATGCATCTTCAAAGCTGACGCTGTCCGGAATTTTGAAAACACTGTTCCGGTCGACCGTCACTTTCTCGACCAGCCCGCCGTGACCGGTGGTCGAGGCAACCCGGTCGCCGACCTTCAGATCTTCCACGCCTTCTCCGACCGCTGCAATGACGCCGGACACTTCCCCGCCCGGCGCAAAGGGCCGCTGCGGCTTGAACTGGTACATATCCTGGATGATCAGCACGTCGGGATAGTTGATCGAGCAGGCTTTGACATCGATCAGTACCTGACCCTTGCCAGCGACCGGATCATCGACATCCAGCATCTCCAGCGTGTCCGGTCCGCCCACTTTGGTTGACATCAATGCCTTCATATCATTCCCTTCCCTGAGATCTTTTTTGCGATTCTATGCCGCAACGGGCTTGAGCCACGGTTGCGCAGAATCATTGTTCATTTCGTGCCGTGTTATGGCATCGGCCTTCGCCAATGTCAGGTCAATTTCGTCCAGCCCCTCAACCAGACACTGGTGCCGGAACGGATCCATCTCGAAAGAAAAGCGATCCTGAAACGGCGTCGTGACGCTCATGCTCTCCATGTCGATGGTGATCGGATCGGTTTTGGCGACCTCCATCAGCCGGTCGATCGCTTCCTGTGGCAAGGCAATCGCCAGCAGCCCGTTTTTAAAAGCGTTGCCGGCAAAAATATCCGAAAAACTCGGGGCAACGACCGCTTTGATGCCCATGTCATCAAGTGCCCAGGCAGCATGTTCCCGGCTCGAGCCGCAGCCAAAATTATCGCCGGCGATCAGGATCGGCGCACCGGCATATTCCGGATCATCAAACACATTGCCTTCCTGCGCCCGGATCGACTCAAACGCGCCCTCGCCAAGCCCTTCGCGCGAAATTGTCTTCAGCCATTTGGCGGAGATAATGACATCGGTGTCGACATTTTTTTGACCGAACGGGATAGCACGTCCCTCAACGCGATTGACTGGTTCCATATCTATTCTTCTTCGCTTTTGTCGTTCAGCTCTGCATCATCGTCGCCGTCATCATAGTCCGGCTCATTCTCATATTTCGGCAGCGGCTTGCCCTTGACCGGCTTGAAATCGTCGTGCTTTTTCATCTGGTGCCGTCCGGCATATAGCAAGGCGGCCGCAACCGCAGCCGAGCCGATCGCCGCGCCGACTTTGGCACCCGTCGACCATGACCCGGATTCCGTGCCCTGCGAGTCCTTGCTCTTGGCCGGCTTGGAACCAGACGGTTTTTTCTGTTTTTTGTCGTCGCTCATATCAACCTCTTATCTTGTGAGTTCGCGTACGTCGGTCAGCTTGCCGGTAACAGCGGCAGCGGCGGCCATGGCGGGGGACATCAGATGCGTTCTGGCACCCGGACCCTGCCGCCCGACGAAATTGCGATTGGATGTTGATGCGCAGCGTTCACCCGCTGGCACCTTGTCCGGATTCATGCCGAGACAAGCCGAACAACCGGGCTCGCGCCATTCAAAACCGGCTTCGGTAAAAATCCGGTCGAGCCCTTCGGCCTCGGCCTGCGCCTTGACCAGTCCGGAGCCCGGGACGACAATCGCCCATTTGACGTTATCTGCCTTTTTGCGACCGTCAAGAACAGCAGCAGCAGCCCGCAGATCCTCGATCCGGCTGTTGGTGCAGCTGCCGATGAAGATATTCTCCACCACCACTTCGTTCAGTGCTTGTCCGGCCTCGAGACCCATATAGTCCAGCGACTTGCGGGCCGCATTCTGCTTGGATGCGTCGGCAAAGCTTTCCGGCGCAGGTATTGTTCCGTTGACCGGAACAACATCCTCCGGACTGGTCCCCCAGGTCACCGTCGGCGACACGTTGGCAGCGTTGATGGTCACGCTCTTGTCGAATGTGGCACCCTCGTCCGTCGGCAGCGTCTTCCAGTAAGCGACCGCCGCATCCCAGTCCGCGCCTTTCGGAGCCATCGGGCGGCCCTTCAGATAGGCGAAGGTCTTCTCGTCCGGCGCGATCAGACCAGCGCGTGCGCCCGCCTCAATCGACATATTGGAGACGGTCAGACGCCCCTCGATCGACATTTGCTCGAACACTTCACCGCGATATTCAATCACATGCCCGGTGCCGCCAGCGGTGCCGATAACGCCAATGATATGCAGGATCAGGTCTTTCGGACTGATCCCGGGGCCGAGCAGCCCCTCAACCCGGATTTCCATGGATTTTGAGCGGGTCAGCTGCAGCGTCTGCGTGGCCAGCACATGCTCGACCTCGCTGGTGCCAATGCCGAATGCCAACGACCCCAGCGCACCATGCGCCGCCGTGTGGCTGTCGCCGCACACCATCGTTGTACCCGGCAGGGTGAAGCCCTGTTCCGGCCCGATCACATGGACGATGCCCTGATTGATATCGCTGGCGCCGATATATTTGATACCGAACGCGGGCGCATTGGCCTCCAGCGCTTCCAACTGCGCGGCGCTTTGCGGATCAGCGATCGGGATTTTATTCCCCTCGGCATCCAGCCGTGCGGTGGTCGGGAGGTTATGATCGGGAACCGCAAGCGTCAGATCCGGCCGCCGCACCTTGCGTCCTGCCAGACGCAGGCCTTCAAATGCCTGCGGGCTGGTGACTTCGTGCACCAGATGCCGGTCGATATAGATGAGCGCCGTGCCATCATCGCGCTGGTCGACAACATGCGCATCCCAGATTTTCTCGTATAACGTCTTCGGTTCGGTCATAAGCTCCTGACTTTCAATATGGGCCTTCGTTTAGTCAGATCAATCAGCGGTGCAAGTCAGAATTGCCTTCAAAACCGTTCAAAGACCGCCTATCTTCGCTGCATGAGCCTTTTCGCGATCATCGCAACCGTCCTTGTTTCCGTCCTCGCGATGGAGTTTGTCGCGTGGGCGAGCCACAAATATATCATGCACGGCTTCGGCTGGGGCTGGCACCGCGACCATCATGAACCGCATGACAACAAGCTCGAGAAAAACGACCTCTACGGCATCGTCGGCGCGGCGATGAGCATCTCGATGTTCGCCATCGGCAGCCCACTGATCATGGGCGAACATTATTGGGAACCCGGCACCTGGGTCGGGCTCGGCATCATGTTCTACGGCATCATCTACACCCTGGTCCACGACGGCCTCGTGCATCAGCGTTACTTTAAATACGTCCCGCGCGGCGGCTATGCCAAGCGGCTGGTCCAGGCCCACAAGCTGCACCACGCGACCATCGGCAAGGAAGGCGGCGTCAGTTTTGGCTTTGTCTTCGCACGCGATCCGGCGAAGCTGAAAGCGGAACTGAAGCGGCAGCGCGAAGCAGGGGTCGCGGTTGTCCGGGATGCGGTGGGTTAAGCCAACTCAAGCGAAAAGCTCACCCCCTCTGATCGGCGGACCGTCCTTTCGAGATCGCTTGTAACAATTGCTCAGGGCGCTGCGACCCGATGAAAATCACCCCGCCATCCTCCAGTACCAGCCTTACCGCCCGATCACCGCGAGCGTTGAACATCGTACCCTTCGCACCAAAACGCAGCCCCCAGCCGCCAAAGTCCCGCAGGGGGCGATAGCCGGTTACCTCTGACGTCCTGATATTTGACAGATGTATCTGCTTCCTGGGGAAAATGGGAAATCCGACCCGTACCTGATCGGCAGTGACCGCGGTTTGCAACCTGAACCAGACATACAGCGACAGGATGAATATTATGGGCAGAACCGCCACGAGGATTCCGGTGACGGCGTCCTGAGTGGAACCACCCGATATGGCGGAATAGGCTGCGAGAATGCCGACCGGCACAACCACCACCAGAATAGCACCGATCAGCAGCGGGGAAAAACGCTGTTCTTCCCGGAAAACCGGTTCGGTTGACTTCCTATCAGTTGAACGATTCAATGACTAACGCTTCCCCAGAGTGACTTGGATAAGTGTAGCCTAACCCGGCTTTGCCAGCAACACCCACCTACCCATATGCGGCGGATGGCGGGGATTTGTTTGCTTGCTTGGTCGAGGCATCCCTAACATTCGTCATTGCGAGGATCGCAGCGACGCGGCAATCCAGAGTGTCTGTACCGCTCTGGATTGCCGCGCTTCGCTCGCAATGACGTTTAGCTAGGCTTCGGCAACAGCACCGGCCCGCCCAGCTCCACCGTCTTCTGATAGCCCGGTCGCGCCACCAGCGTTTCGAAATAGCGTTTGCAATTGGGACGGCTGTCCAGCTGGCCCAGCGCCGCGCGGCCTTCGAGCATATAGTGCAAGTTGATATCCGCGCCGGTAAACTTGCCCGCGACCAAGAAATCCTTGCCCTCCAGCTCGATCTCCAGATGGTCGAGCAGCTTTTCGACCTCGGCGTTCAGGAACCCGCCCATGACCTCCGGCAACCCGCCCAGCATCGGCGCGATGCCGGTGATGATGAAGCTCATTCCCATCGTGCCCTCGGCAAAATGCAGCCATTCGAGATATTTCGCCCGCTCCGGATGATCGGGGGCCACGCCGAGCGCGCCGTCGCTGTGCCGCTCAATCAGATATTCGATGATCGCGCTGGATTCGACCATGGTCACGCCGTCCACCTCGACCGTCGGCGCCTTGGCCAGCCGGTGTATCTCACCCAGTTCCGGCGGCGACCGCTTGGTCACCGGATCGCGGTGATAGGTCACCATCTCATAGTCAATCCCGCCCTCCTCGCACAGCCAGATGATGCGGGACGAACGGGAATAGTCGAGATGGTGCAGCTTGATCATGATGGTCTCCTGTAAACTTTGGAGCAAATGTGCGGCAAAGGCACCACAGCGTCAACAGGACAATGTGCTCCGCACGCGATGCGGAGCTCTGGCGGCAGACGATGGCGCGCCGACCGCAGGGCTCCGCATCGCGTGCGGAGCACAACGCTGATACCGAAAGCCGCCGTTCCCTGCCGAAGGGCAGGGCCCAGAATGATCCCGCCCGATCGTCAGGACCCCGGCCTGCGCCTGAGCACGGCAATGCCTAACCACCCGTGCCCCGGCGCAGGCAGGGGCCCATCTCTGCTATTGCGGTCAGAGGGCAGGAGGCTTTCGGGCGCTAAACTCAAGTCTGGTAACACACCCGCCATCGGGCTCGCCGCACCTTCTCTAGATGGGCACCGGCCTACGCCGGGGCACCCCCTGGCTCACCGCCAAAGTCTAATGCCCGACAACCCCCAGGCTCTCGAACGGCTTTTCATTCTCGCTATATTTCTCGACCAGCGTCGCGCTGGCCGCATTCAGACCGATGATCTCGACCGTCTTGCCCTCGTTCTTCAATCGGTCGACGATCTTGTCGAGAATCCCGGTGGCGCTGATGTCCCAGAAATGCGCGTCATGGACATCGATAATCACGCTGTCGATACCCTCCTCGTTAAACTCGATCGCTTCATAGAGCATATCGACGGACCCGAAGAACACCTCGCCGGCGAAAACATAGCGATGGGTGGTAATCTCGACAAAATCCTGAATCCGCACCAGTTGCCGCACCTTCCAGGCGAAGAATATGCCCGACAGCAGCACCCCGGTGAGCACCCCGATCGACAGATCATGCGTCGCCACGACCATCACCACAGTGGCGATCATCACCACATTCGACGGCCAAGGATGATGGGTGATCTCGGTAAAGCTCTGCCAGCGGAAGGTCGAAACCGACACAAAGATCATCACCGCAACCAGCGCCGGCATCGGGATCTGCGCGACCCACTGGCCCAGCCCGACGATCAGCACCAGCAGCATCACGCCCGCGACAAAGGTCGACAGCCGCCGCCGGCCGCCCGACTTGATATTAATCACCGACTGCCCGATCATCGCGCATCCGCCCATGCCGCCGATCCAGCCGGTGACAAAATTAGCAATGCCCTGCCCATAGGTTTCGCGCCGCTTGTCGCTGCGCGTCTCGGTCAGGTCATCGACAATCGACGCGGTCAGCAAGGATTCCAGCAAGCCCACGGCGGCCATCGCCAGTGAATAAGGCGCGATGATCTGCAAGGTTTCCCAGGTGATAGGAACCTGCGGAATATGCAGCCACGGCAGGCTGTCGGGCAGTGCGCCCATGTCACCGACAGTGAACACATCGGCGCGGAAATACATGCTGATCCCAGCCAGCACCACGATTGCGGCGAGCGGCGATGGCACCAGCGTGGTGATCCGCGGCAGGCCGTAGATGATCGCCAGACCGGCGGCGATCATGACATAGGTCTGCACGGTGAAGGCTTCGCCGGTCATCTGCGGAATCTGCGCCATGAAGATCAGAATCGCCAGCGCATTGACGAAACCGGTAATCACCGAGCGCGAGACAAAGCGCATCAGCAGGTCGAGCCGCAGCAAGGCGGCAATACCCTGAAACACGCCCATCAAGATGGTTGCGGCAAACAGATATTCGACACCATAATCGCGCACCAATGGCACCACCAGCACCGCCACCGCAGCGGTCGCTGCGCTGATCATCCCCGGCCGGCCACCAACCAGCGAGATAATCACGGCGATCGAGAAACTGGCATAAAGCCCGACCCGCGGATCGACACCAGCGATGATCGAAAAGCCGATCGCCTCCGGAATCAGCGCCAGCGCCACCACCAGGCCGGCGAGAAATTCGGTTTTGGGGTTCGACAGCCAGTCGCGCCTGAAATCGCTGTGTATTGCCATGGGCAGCCTCCATTGGTCAAAAAATGCTGCGCCGCAACATCTGAAATGATGCGCCTTTGCCGTAAGGGCCGGATGCAGTCAAGTTTAGCGGGCGGTGCTATGTGGATACAGAGAGGGAAACCTGAACTCCGCCCTTGCAGACTGTGCTCCGCACCCGATGCGGAGCCCTGCCCTCGCAACGCCACCTCCGGCCGCCAAAGCTCCGCATCAAGTGCGGAGCACAAAACTCAGGCCGACCGCACCTGTTCCCTGCCGAAGGGCAGGGCCCAGAATGATCCCGGGCAATCGTCTGGACTCCGGCCTGCGCCGGAGCACTAGCCCACCCGATAATCCGCGGTAACCGTCGCCACCGCAGCAATCTCTGCTTCATGACCCGCCTCGCGCTGCGGCTCTGCCAGCGCCTGCCGCTCCCATTCCAGCATCGCCGGATGAGCGAGGATACGCTCGACCCACCCTTGCCCGACGGTACCGATATCGAGATCAAAGGACCGCACCCGATAGGCAACCGGCGCATAAAAGGCGTCGACGATCGTGAACCGCTCGCCGGCCAGCCACGGCCCACCAAAGCGATCCAGCCCTTGGGCAAACAGCTCGCCGATCCGGTCAATATTGCGCTGCAGGGGCTGTGCAATCTCGTGCAACCGCGCCCGGACCCCGACATTCATCGGACAGATATTGCGCAGCGGCGCAAAACCGCCGTGCATTTCCGCCGCCGCACAGCGCGCCCATGCCCGCGCCGCGTCCTCTTCCGGCCAGCAGCCGGGATGCCGTTCCGCCAGATATTCCGCAATCGCCAACGAATCCCAGACCGTCTGCTCACCATCCTTCAGGCACGGCACCTGCCCGTTCGGCGCGAATTCCCGGAACCGCTCGTAATTTTCTTCCTCGAAATGGATAATCTCGTCGGCAAACGGAATATCGAGCGCCTTCATCAGCACCCAGGGGCGCAGCGACCAGCTGGAATAGTTGCGATTGGCAGTGATCAGAGTGTACGTCATAATTCTGTTTTCTTTTGGCGCTAGGCGCGGACATCAATGGAACCCCACCATAGACCGACAACAGGAATATTGAACCATGACATTATCCCGAAGAGATTTTATGCGCTCCGCTCAGGCCGTCGGCCTGTTCTACGCGTCTTTCTCTCTCGCCGGATGCGCCAGTGCCCGCAGCGCCAATCGCTCGTTCACGCTGATCCCCGACCCGGCGAAACGCCTCGATCTGCCGGAAGGCTTTTCCTACACTTTGGTCAGCGCGACCGGCGGCACCATGTCCGACGGTTTTTTCCGGCCCGGTCGGCCAGACGGCATGGCCTGCTTTGCGCATCCCGACAGCGCCGACAAATGCATCCTGATGCGAAACCACGAAAACTGGAACAGCACCCCCATCGGCAGTCCCTTTGGCAAGGGTGCCGAGCTGTTGGACCGCGTATCGGACAGCCAGCTCTATGACCGGAAAGCCGACGGTGCGCCCTTTTTCGGCGGCGTCACAAAAGTCGTCTATGACCTGAAAAACAAGCGGATGGAGCGGGACTTTCTCGTGCTCACCGGCACCGCTGCCAATTGCGCGGGCGGCAGAACCCCGTGGGGCAGCTGGCTGAGCTGCGAAGAGGAAGTGCTCACTGCGGGCAAAGAGTCGGACAAATATCACGGCTTCGTTTTCGAGAACCCTTCCAGCGCCAAAGGCCTGATCGACGCCGTGCCGCTCAAGGCGATGGGCCGCTTTGCCCACGAGGCTGCCGCCGTCGATCCCGAAAGCGGCATTGTCTATATGACCGAGGATGACCGCAGCGGCCTGATCTATCGCTTCATTCCCACTGTGAAGGGCGATCTTGCCAGGGGCGGCCAGCTACAGGCGCTGGCCATCAAGGGCTGGAAATCGGCGCTGACCAACAACTGGCCGGAAGACTGGGGCGGCGGGGGTGCCGGACGCATCAAGCAGGGCCAGCAGTTTGACATCGAATGGATCGATCTCGACGATGTCGAATCTCCCGAAGCCGATCTCGCGGCGCGCGGTCATGCGGCCGGCGCGGCCTATTTCTGTCGCGGCGAAGGCATGGATTACGGCCTGCGTCCCGGCAGCGCCAGCGGCGAGATATTTTTCACCTGCACCCAGGGCGGTGCCCAGCGAACCGGGCAGGTCTGGAGCTATGCGCCGGACAATTCGGGAGCAGACGTCGGCAAGCTGACCCTACTCTATGAATCCGGAAGCGCCGATACGCTCGACTTGTGCGACAATCTCGCGCTGGCACCCTGGGGCGACCTGATCCTCTGCGAAGACGGCAGCGGCAGCAACTATCTGCGCGGCCTGACCCCCGACGGCAAGATCTACGACTTCGCCAGAAATGCCCACAAGGACGAAGCCGAATTCTGCGGTGCCTGCTTCTCGCCCGACGGCACCACGCTGTTCGTCAATGTGCAGGAACCGGGCTTCACCTATGCGATTACCGGGCCCTGGGAGACGCTGCGGGTTTAACCCCCGCCGATCAGTTCCCGCCCGATCAGCATCCGTCGGATCTCGTTGGTGCCCGCGCCGATATCGAGCAGCTTGCTGTCCCGCCAGTAACGCTCGACCGGCCAGTCGGTGGTGTAACCCGCGCCGCCCAGCGCCTGGATCGATTCCTCGGCGACCCGCACGCTGTTCTCGCTGGCCAGCATCACCGCGCCCGCCGCGTCGAAACGCGTCGTCTGGCCGGCATCGCAGGCCTTGTTGACATTATAGACATAGCTGCGCGCGCTGTTCAGGCGGACATACATGTCGGCGATCTTCCCCTGCATCAGCTGGAACGTGCCGATCGGCTTGCCGAACTGCTTGCGCTCGCGGACATAGGGAATGACCGTGTCGAGGCAGGCCTGCATCAGGCCGAGCGGAATCGCCGCGAGCACTGCGCGCTCATAATCGAGGCCGGACATCAGCACGCCGACGCCGCCGTTCAGAGGGCCCATGACATTTTCTTCCGGCACTTCGCAATCATCGAACACCAGTTCGGCGGTCGGGCTGCCCTTCATGCCGACCTTCTCGATCTTCTGGCCGATGGAGAAGCCCTTCATGCCCTTTTCGATCAGGAAGGCGGTGATCCCGCCCGAGCCGGCCTCGGGCCGGGTTTTCGCGTACACCACCAGCGTGTCGGCATCGGTTGAATTGGTGATCCAGAATTTGGTGCCGTTGAGCACATAGCCGCCCTGCACCGCTTCCGCCTTGAGCTTCATCGAAACCACGTCTGAGCCGGCTCCCGCTTCCGACATTGCCAGCGATCCGACATGTTCGCCGGAAATCAGTTTCGGCAGATATTTGGCTTTCTGCTCGGCATTGCCCCAGCGCCGGATCTGGTTGACGCACAAATTGCTGTGCGCACCATAGCTGAGGCCCAGCGCAGCACTACCGCGACTGACTTCCTCGACCGCAATCGCATGTTCCAGATAGCCCAGGCCAAGCCCGCCGTCGGCTTCTTCGACGGTAATGCCATGCAGGCCGAGATCGCCCATCTGCGTCCACAGCTCCCGCGGAAACCAGTCCTCGCGGTCCATCTTCTCGGCCAGCGGCATGATCTTCTCTTCGGCAAAGCGCCGGGTCGTATCGCGGATCTGGTCGGCCATTTCACCGAGCTGGAAGTCAAATTGTGGCGTGGCGATCATCATCAATCCTTTGTGTGTTTGCTGATCGTGTAGCAGAATTTTAGCTGTTTTCTAGAGCTTGTTCCCCTGCGCAGGCAGGGGTCCATCTCCTGCCGTCGCGTCAAGAACACAGGCCGGGAGATGGATCCCCGCCTACGCGGGGAAACAGGCGTTTTGCATTGCCCAATATCCCGTCAAATGCCATAGCCCACCCATGCTCTACAATCTCGCCAAACCCTTCATCTTCCAGCTCGAGGCGGAACGCGCCCATGGTCTGACCATCGCTGGCCTGAAGACTCTTCCTATGGGCCCTGCCCCGAAATCCGATCCGGTCCTGGCCAGCACCCTCGCCGGACTCGACTTCGTGAATCCGGTCGGCATGGCCCCCGGTTTTGACAAGAATGGCGAGGTTCCCGATGCGCTGATCCGCATGGGCTTCGGCTTTGCCGAGGTCGGTACGCTGACCCCGCTGCCGCAGGCAGGCAATCCAAAGCCCCGTATCTTCCGGCTGGTCGAGGACAAGGCAGTGATCAACCGGCTGGGCTTCAACAACCGCGGTCAGGAAGAAGCTATTCCTCGCCTGAAGCGAATGCGCGGCCGGATGGGCAAGGGCGTGCTCGGCATCAATATCGGTGCCAACAAGGACAGCAGCGACCGGATCGCGGACTATGTGATCGGCGCCAAAAATATGGCGCCGCTGGCCGACTATCTGACCGTCAATATCAGTTCGCCCAACACGCCGGGCCTGCGTGCGCTGCAGGACAAGGGCGCACTGGCGGAACTGCTCGCTGCCGTGAAAGCGGCGATGGGCCAGTCGAAAACCCCGGTCTTCCTGAAGGTCGCTCCCGATCTCGAACCAGCGGATATCGACGATATTGTCGAAGTTGCCACGGCGCAGGAGATCGCCGCGCTGATCATTTCCAACACCACGATCAGCCGCCCCGCGCTGCGCTCCAAAAACCAGTCCGAGACCGGCGGGCTGTCGGGTGCGCCGCTGAAGGATCTGGCGCTGCAAAGGCTCAAGGATTTCCGTCAGGCCAGCGGCGGGAAGATTCCGCTGATCGGGGTTGGCGGGATCGCCACCGCCGAAGATGCCTATGAACGGATTCGCGCCGGGGCCTCGCTGGTCCAGCTCTATACTGCGATGATCTACGAAGGGCCGACGATTGCTGCTTCGATAAGTTGCCAGTTGGCCAAGTTGCTCAAGCGCGACGGCTTTGCCTCGGTCAGCGAAGCCGTCGGCACCGCGTAGCGTTTCGTTAGTCGCCCGTACCAATCAGCACGACGCCCTCACGCCGCGGATCATACCCGCCATCGACCTTGCCATCGCGGATTATCACCGCATGGACGCCGCTATCTTCGCCCTGCCCCGGTTTGAGATCCATACCGCGAGCGGCGAGACCGGCCACAACCCCTGGAGCGAACTCGTCCACTTCGCCGCCAATGGCCGCGCCCCGCGCAACCAGATTGGGCAGCGCCAGCGCTTCCTGCATCGACAGGTCCCAGTCGATCGCGCCGACCAGCGACTTGCCAACATAAGCTAGAATCGAGTTGCCGCCCGCTGAGCCGATCGCCCCGGCAAACTTGCCGTCACGGTCAAGCAGGATCGCCGGGGTCATCGATGACCGGGGCCGCTTGCCGGGCGCAACCGCATTGGCTGCCGGGTTGCCGGCGGCATCAACCGGGCTGAACGAGAAATCGGTCAGCTGGTTGTTGAGAAAGAAACCGTCAACCATCCGGCCGCTGCCGAAGATCGATTCCACCGTGGTGGTGATCGACACGACATTGCCCTGCCCGTCGCGGACAATGAAATGCGAGGTACCCGCGGGCTCCTTGGTATTATCCTTCGCCGCTGGCACCGCTCCCGGCGGAACACCGGCCTGCGGAGGCGCCGAGGCAGTCTCGCCGATCAGCGCCGCCCGCGATTTGACATAGACCGGATCCAGCAAACCCCGGACCGGTACCGAAGCGAACGCGGGATCGCCGACATATTGATCGCGGTCAGCGTACATCAGCCGACTGGCTTCAGCGAACAGGAACCAGGCCTGCGGGTCATCCGGGCCGCGATCGGCGATATCGGTTTTCTCGAGCATCGACAGCAGCTGCAGCAGGCCAACGCCGCTCGACGGCGGCGGCGGCACGCAGACCAGATAGACGCGATAGGGATTGCACAGCGCCTCGCGCTTGATCGGCTTGTAATTTGCGATATCGGCCAGCGTCATCCGGCCTTCGAGCGGCGCTGCCCGGGTCCTGGCGACGATCTTGGCGGCGGTGGAACCGCTATAGAGCGCTGCCGGACCATTGGCCGCAAGCCGTCTCAGAAAGTCGGCATATTCCGGATTCTTGATCCGGTCGCCGGTGGTCAGCCGTTTGCCGTTGGCATCGCTGAAATAGGCCGAGGCGTCCGGAGTCTCCAGCTGCGGGAAGCCCCGCTGCAGAAAACGGCCCAGCCGCGGCGTGATCACAAATCCTTCCTCAGCGGTTCGCTCGGCCGCTCCGAACAGGCTGCTCCAGTCGAGCACACCATGATCTTCGTGTACCATTGCCAGCATCGCCACTGCCCCCGGTACACCGGTTGCGCGTCCGCTGGTCACGGCCTCGCGATAGCCCAATGGCTGGCCGTCGGCGTCAAGAAACATCGTCGGGCTAGCCTGCGCCGGTGCGGTTTCCCGCCCGTCATAGACCGTCAGTTTGCCGGTACTGCCGTCATAATAGGTCAGGAAAGCGCCTCCGCCCATGCCGGAACTCTGCGGCTCGACCAGCGACAGCATCGCCTGCACCGCTATAGCCGCGTCGATCGCGCTGCCACCGCGCGCCAGCACCTCCTGCCCGGCCTTGGCGGCCAGCGGATTGGCAGCGATCACGAACGGCTCCACCTTCTGGGTGACAGCAGCTTCCGGCGCCGAAGCAGAAGCCGGTTCGGGCATGCTGGTCTGGGTACAGGAAGCGGTGAGCAGCGCTGCGACGGCAGCGACGAGACGGGACATTTTCATGGGGCAAAGCTATAGACCAGGTCGAACGGCGATGTCCATCGACAGTACGGCCGCCGCTGGCAATCGGCACGACTGGCTCCTTTGCACCAAAATATTTGCCCGCTCGTTCGAACCGCGCTAGTCCCCCTGCCAATGATCCAAGCCCGGAGACATCCGGAGTATTGAGAGAGGAAGCATCGCGTGGCCCGGAAAAAGGCAAAAAACCGTTACCTGGAAATCGACCATTATCAAAATCTGGTATCGATGTTTTTCGATCGCGCCCGTCAGGGCGGCGACAAACCGTTTCTGCACGCCAAGATCGACGGCGCCTGGCAGGCGACCAGCTGGGCCGACGCCGCGCGGCAAGTCGCGGCGCTGGCCAAATCGCTGCAGCGGATCGGCCTGAAAAAGGGCGACCGGGTGATGCTGGTCTCCGAGAACCGCCCCGAATGGTGCATCGCCGATCTCGGCATCATGGCCGCCGGCTGCATCACCGTGCCGACCTACACCACCAACACCGCCTCAGATCACCAGCATATTCTCGACAATAGCGGCGCCCATGCCGTCATCGTCTCCGACAGCAAGCTGGCGAAAAACCTGCTGCCGTCGGTGATCAACTCCTCTGACGCCAATATCATCATCGGCATCGCCGATCTGCGCATCGGCCAATCCGGCGACTTTGACCTCTACCGCTGGGGTGATCTGGTCGATGGCACCGATGCGGATGTCGCCGAAGTCACCGAACAGGTCGCCAGCATCAGCCGCGAGGAGACCGCCTGCATCATCTACACCAGCGGCACCGGCGGCAAGCCGCGCGGCGTCATGCAGCACCACGGCGCGATCCTGCACAATACCAAGGGCCCGGCAGAAGTGATCGAGACCGACTTCGGCTGGGATGACGAAGTCTTCCTCTCCTTCCTGCCGCTCAGCCACGCCTACGAGCACAGCGCCGGCCAGTTCTTCCCGATCGGCCTCGGCGCCCAGATCTATTATTCCGAAGGGCTGGAAAAGCTCGCCTCCAACATCGAGGAAGTCCGCCCGACGATCATGGTCGTCGTCCCGCGCCTGTTCGAAGTGCTCCGCGCCCGTCTGATCAAGACCGTCCAGAAACAGGGCAAGATGCCCAATTATCTGCTCGGCAAGGCACTCGCCATCGGCGGCCGCGAAGCCGAGGGCAAGGGCCGCAGGCGTGACAAGCTGATGGACCTGGTGCTCGACAAGACCCTGCGCCCCAAAGTGCAGCAACGCTTCGGCGGCCGGATCAAGGCGATGGTCTCCGGCGGTGCGCCGCTCAACCCCGAAATCGGCACCTTCTTCCAGTCACTCGGCCTGACGCTGTTGCAGGGCTATGGCCAGACCGAATCCGGCCCGATCATCGCCTGCAACCGCCCGAGCACCGGCCTGAAAATGGACACCGTCGGCCCGCCGATGATCGACACCGAAGTGCGGATCGCCGACGACGGCGAAATCCTGGTCCGCGGCGAGTTGGTCATGCACGGCTATTGGCGCAACCAGGAAGAGACCGACAAGGTGCTCAAGGACGGCTGGCTCCACACCGGCGATATCGGCCATATCGACGAAGCCGGCCGGCTGGCAATCACCGACCGCAAGAAGGACCTGATCGTCAACGACAAGGGCGACAATGTCGCACCGCAAAAGGTCGAGGGCATGCTGACCCTGCAACCGGAAATCCTGCAGGCGATGATCACCGGCGACCGCAAGCCCTATATGGTCGGCCTGATCGTCCCCGACCCGGAATGGGCCCTGGAATGGTCGCGCGAACAGGACGTGCCCTATGACTTCATCGAACTACAGGACAATCCCGCGTTCAAGTCCGCAGTCCGCGAAGCGATCGACCGGGTCAACCAGGACCTGTCCGTGATCGAAAAAGTCCGCCGCTTCGCATTCGCCGACGAGCCCTTTGCGATTGAAAACGAGGAACTGACCCCGAGCATGAAGATCCGGCGGCATGTGATCCGGGAGCGGTATTTGGAGCGGATGGAGGGGTTGTATAAGAAGTGAGGGGTTGGGGATTGCGAATTACTCAACTTCACTATCGTTCAAATTAGTGCACTGTCGCCATAATTCCAGCGCTTTGGCTTTGAATAAAGTGGAATTACGGCGACAGTTGCAACAATGCCCAACCGGTCCAGGTCCGAGCGGGGCCCGTTTTCTGACATGAGCCCAGTTCCAGGTGATTGGAATGTGGTAGCAATGACCGAAGCGGGCCAGAAATATTGCGGAGTAGCACAATGACCGTTTTAAAGTACATTGTTGTCTTGGCGACCGTTGCCTTGTTAACTGGCTGTAACGGTAGCAAGGTTGACTCAATATTTGTGACGGCGGGTTATCCTTTTTTTGATGACGCTGTAACACGCCTCTCGCAACCGGAACAGCTTCGGTTAGGTTTCCAAGGACCCGATGATATAATGGGATTCTATTTCGAAGGGCAGAAGAAGGCGTGCATCGTGGTTCTACCTCGAAAACGGAATGTCATCCTGCATGGACCAGAATCTGTATTTTGCTATGATAAAACTACAAGTAATTATATGGGGCGTATTTGAGGGATTAGAATTACGGCGACAGTTGCAACAGTCCCTAATCTGCCTTCCGGTGACAGTTGCAACAATCACCAATAGGGCTTGAAATAAGTGCATTGTTGCACGTGTCACCGTAGCGCCCACGGAAACGCCATCTATTTATTGTCGGCGATGTGATCATGTTAAATTTGAACAGCGCACTAATTTGTTCTCGCGTCGGATAGAATGCACTGTCACCGTAAATCCCCGTAAATCCGGAACTGTTAAGTAGAAAATGAATTAGCAGTGATGTCTCTGGCGAATACACGTATATGTGTGGAGAGATGCAGGATCCGCGCTGAACCACGTAAGTAATTTTGACTTTTCAAATTTTGTGATTAGTATCAAACCTCAAGTAAATTTAAGGAATTAAATATGGCCAATGGTTTGATTAAGTCTACCGCATTTCTCTCATTGAGTTTGGCGATGCTTTCTGGTTGTGCGCGGGGCGGCGTTTACTTGCCTTATCTCGGCAAATATTCGGCGGTCGATGTTTGCGGAGGTTTTTCAAAAAACTGTCTCCCAACAAAATCGGGTAAAGCAGCCCCATTACGAGACTTGATCCCTTACAATCAAAACCCAGAAGAGTTCATTGGTCGAAAATTCCTGCTCACAAAAGGCTATTTTGGCAATAGCGGTATTTATGATACGCAGCCTTGCGGTACGACGGTGACTGCCAATGATATTCTAGAGGACGCTGCCCCACGCCCATTTAGCGTTACAGTCGATGACGAAAGTAAAAGCAAATTTCTGATTAAAGTTGACGCCGATGTAACAGAAATATTGGATACTGCGGCTGGACTAAGCCTTCCCGATCAGGTGAAGGCAGATATTGGTGCTGAAGTGAAAGAGAACGTAGATCGTAGCTTAGATCAAAGTTTTGATGTTAGCTATAAAAGCGTTTACGCTAAAAACATTCCGTATATAGATGCTCAAATTGCCCCGTGCCGATCAACATTAGGGCGAAACCAATATATGATAACTGGGTTATCAATAATCACTGTCGATGGCAGTTGGACGAAAACGCGTATTGTTGAATCCTTCGATTCTTTCGAGACAAAAGCGGGTTTTTTGAGTCTGTCGGCTGATATTAAAGCCTCTTACAAGCAAATGAAAGACAGAGTGATCACCGGAACAGTTCCCGAGGTAAGCTATATAACTGGCATGTCATATGTTGGAAAACCATTCTGACACACAATAGATGTCGGATGAGCAGAGATTCAAAAATCTCTGCTCATCCAAACTGTAGATATGCAATTGTGATCAAAGTTATCATCCAACAAACCGGCTTAGCTATCAGATGCCATTTTGTTTCAGTGACCCTATGATCGATTATAATTGGGTAATTTGGAAGCTCTTTCGGTTCACTGACCGAATGGTCCAAATCTCCTGAAACTATTGTGAGTTTTTTGTCATCAGCAGCCATAACACCCCTCGCTTTCGCGATTATGTTTTAGCCTTGGCATGGGAAACGGAAGCTAAAACGGTTGGAGAGTTTGGTTACTCGAAAATCTTCAACGGTTATCGCCATGCCAACAGGTCTGCATGGGGGTATAACGCCCTCAAAATCTGCCCTGTCCAATTTCATAGGTGCTAACAGCACCTTATCTTTCGCGGCTTTCAGCCACTGATAACTATATAGGACTTTTCATGGATTTATTCAAGCATCGCTTTTAACGATCTCGACAATCTCTTTGACCGGTCTGACCACGCCCTTCTCCACGGCCGACCCTAGTATCAGGATTGTCAAAAGGTTAGACAGCCAAGCAGGAGCGGCTGAAAGATACTCAAAGAACGCTTTGATCTGATCTGGAATTACGGTGACAGTGCACCAATTTGTTCTCGCATCGGATAAGGATTGCGGTGACAGTTAACTAAATGCACCTAACCCTCTCCCTGAGGGAGAGGGTTACGCAGACTTGGCAGCTTGCTGCCTAGCCGGAGCTGGCCGAGGGTTTACAATCCCAACACTTACCCGTTAGTCCTGAGCTTGTCGAACCGAAGGTCAGCGAAGCTAACGACGCTTCTCGGACGAAAGGCGTGGTTCGACAGGCTCACCACTAACGGACAATCACCACCCGAACACCCTCATCCAACTGCGCCTAATTCGCTTCGCGAACAAGGCTGCGTATCCTTCTCCCTCACGGGAGAAGGTGGGAATTACGGCGACAGTTTACCAAATGCACAAATCCCTTTCCCTCAAAGGAGAGGGTCGCGTTGACCTGGTAGCTTGCCAATATGGTCATGTTGTTTAATTTGCCGAATGGGATTACGGCGACAGCGCACTTTTACCAAGATTTGAGAAAAATTCGTGGACTGTCTCCGTAATCCAGTGGGTATCAAACAACCATCATTGCAGGCTGCGCTAGCTACGATGACGCGTTTCACGATAGCATTACCGCTATTGGTCGCAGGTCTGCTTATCGCAGGGTGCTCGCAGCGGGTGGCCGATTATCACTACAAGATTACCATTGAAGTGGAGACGCCAGAGGGGCTGCGGAAGGGTTCCGCTGTTCGTCGTGTCGTAGTTGATGATTTGGGAGAATTAAATATCACGGACCCCGGCGCGATTAGCCGAAGGATTTATGGTGAAGCAGTCGCAATAGACTTGCCGAACAATACGACCCTATTTGCGTTAATCTCTGACGGTCAATATTCTGACGACTACTCGGAAAGATGGGCGATTATCCCCGACGGTTGGGCACCACCAAAAGGTGAGAAATATTATAGAGCGGAGATCAAAAAAATCATGGCCAGCAAAGGCAAGGTATTTACTTTACCACCTGATCGGTGGGAGCCAGGCTATCGCCTTCGCAAGCGCCCCAAACGTCTTTCCAACTATCCCCAATTTGTAAGATTTGCCGATAGAAGTGATCCTAGGTCATTGCAGTTGCTTGACGTTGAAAACCTCGCGGCCACTTTTGGCGAAGGCTACGCGCTTAAGCGGATCACCATTTCTATCACAGATGAAGATGTTACAAACAATATTGAGAAACGCTTGCCGTGGATGTCCCATCAACGCGGATCACTAGTTGACGGCGGACTTAGTAGACCAACTCTATCGAATATTACTGACTTGGATTTTCTACGTCGAGAGAATTAAATGAATAATGATGTGTTTTTGTCGATTCTGGCGATGGATTCCTATGGTCGCCGTTCTGGGGCTGCTATTTAAAAATTGTCGGAAAAAACGTGAGAGAGACTCGGCTCAACGGTTGGCAAAGAGAGTCGTGGTTCGACAGGCTCACCACTAACGGCAACCCACCAGCGGAACGCCCTCATCCAACTTCGCCTAATTCGCTTCGCGAACAAGGCTTCGTATCCTTCTCCCTCACGGGAGAAGGGGCACAACGCTTGGCGTCTTTCGCTTCGCGCCTTCGTGGCTTCGCGCGAGTCCCATAAACGCACCCTCCCCGCAAACACTCCAAGCGGAACTTTCCCCTCCCCCACAAGTTGAACCACAGAGTCCCCCAAACCGGAGAGACAGTCTGCCCCCCGCGTCCCTGCCCGCATCCAGCAAAGCCTTGCCCCATATAGCTTCCCCCGAACGGTCCCGCCGATGCGCCTGATCCTCTTTGTCATCCTGCTCGCTCTTCTCCTGCGCGGCTATGAATGGATCGCGCACGACAGCCGCATGCCCTGGACACCGCTGTCGCTGGCCGCGCCGATTGGCCCGTTCACTACCCGCAAGATCGCCGCCCTCGCCGACGACACCCCGCGCTGCCACCAGCTGCTCGAGGAGGCGAGTATCGGCTATACGCCGCTGCCGCCCGTCACCGCCGGTCCGAATTGCAGCTATGACAACGGCGTCACTCTCACCCGCGATCAGCCGCAAGCCATCGCCTACCGCCCCGCCGCCCGGACCAGCTGCCCGGTGGCGGTCAGTCTGGTGCTCTGGGAGAAGCAGATCGTCGACGCCGCCGCGCGGGAGCATCTGGGCACCACGGTCGAGGCGATTACCACCTTTGGCAGCTACAGCTGCCGCCGGATCGGCGGCGGACAGACCGGCAATTTCAGCGAACATGCCACCGCCAACGCCATCGATATCGCCGCCTTCCGCCTCGCCGACGGCCGCACCGTCTCGGTCGCCGGGCACTGGGATGCGGACGACGAGCGGTCGCTCTTCCTGAAGGCCGTGCGCGATGGTGGCTGCGAGATTTTCGCGACGACGCTGTCTCCGGATTATAACAAGGCCCACGCCGACCATCTGCATTTTGACCAGGCCCCGCGCGGCGGCTCGCATTATTGCCGCTAGCGCCATGCTACGAATTCATTGCCGTGACAGCTTATTGAATAGACCGGTTCCCTCTCCCTTGAGGGAGTTTGGTTCTGCTGCAGGTAAAACATGCTCCCAGCATGTTTTGAAGTGATCCGGGGGATCACTTCGACCTGATGCGGGACCAAACTGGTTGCGCAGACTTGGCAACTTGCTGCCTAGTCGAAGCTGGGTGAGGGTGTACCGGACCTAACTGGCTCAGCAACCCGCTAGCGGAACACCCTCATCCAACTGCGCCTAGCCGCCTTCGCCAGGGCTTCGGCGGCAAGGCTGCGTATCCTTCTCCCTCACGGGAGAAGGCAGGCTATTTGCTTCCCTTGGAGATATCCTGGAACAGGATCGCGTCTCGCACGTTGGTTGTACAGAACAGAGAAAGCAAAGGAATGGAACATGGTAGATAAGAGCCAGATCAAGGAACATATGGAAGTCATCGGCGCCGACGGCGTGCATGTTGGCGTGGTCGACCATCTCGACGACAGCGGCGAGCGGATCAAGCTGACCAAGAAAGACAGCCCGCAGACCGAAGGCGGCAAAGGCGCCTCGCACCACTATCTGCCGATCGGTCTGGTGGCAGAAGTCGAAGGCGACAAGGTCCGTCTCTCGGCAACCGGCGAAAATGCGGTGAATATGTTCGAAGAAGACAAATAGCCTAGCGCCTGTCCCGACAAAAAAAGCCCCGGCCTCGCATCGCGCGGCCGGGGCTTTTGTTTTCGGGTTAGCGGAGGCTCAGTCGGCGTTCTTCGTATAGGGCACGAACTCGCCAAAGGCACAGCTGCCAACCGACATTCCGATGGTATTGTCGACCAGCGTGATCGGTTCGCCACGGCACAGCTGCGAGGTCGGTCGGCTGTAGGACAGAATATTGCGGCTGGCGTCCCGACAGCCACCATAAGGCTTGTTGACATAGATCGTCTTGGCATGGCGGCTGGACGAGAAGATCAGGATGTCGTCGCTGACCACCGTCATATTGCGTTGATCGTTGCGCCCGATGCAGGACATAGGTTCGCCAGCGGTCCGGCCTTCCAGATGTTGGTCGAGCTTGGCCTGCTGTTTCTCGTTGAGCGTACTGGTCTCGCTCCCGATAGCGGGGGCCGCGAGCAGCATCGCTGCTGGCAATGCAAAAAGCAGTTTGTTCATAACCTGTCTCCTGTTCCCAGTCGTCTGTTGAGAGCGATTATAGCATGGAAAAGGCTGAACCGGCCATGAAGCGATGCCCGTGCTTCAGAAATTGTCTTTCGCGGTCCGGCGTTCGGCCAGTTCTTCCACCGAAGACGCCCGCATGAACGGGTTGGTGGCACGCTCCCGGTCGATCGTCGTCGGCACCGTCGCTGCGCCCCGCTCGCGCAGGGTCAACACCTCCGCCATCCGCTCCTTGAGCGCCAGATTATCCGGCTCGGCGACCAGCGCATATTCACCGTTGGCCTGTGTATATTCATGGGCGCAATAGACCTTGGTGCTGCCGGGTAGCGCTTCCAGCTTGCGCATATTCTCATACATCTGCTCGGCCGTTCCCTCGAACAGCCGGCCACAGCCCATCGCGAACAATGTGTCGCCGACAAAAGCCACTTTTTCCGACGGAATATGGAACGCGATATGGCCCGCCGTATGGGCCGGCACATCAATGACCTCGGCGGTTACGTCCCCGAGTTTCACCGTGTCGCCCTGCTTGACCAGAATATCGAGCGTCGGGATCCGCTCCTGCTCCGCTTCCGGACCAGTGATCTTGCAGCCGGTCGCCTCCTTGATCGCAGCGTTACCGCCGGTGTGATCGGGGTGCCAGTGGGTGTTCCATATCTGGGTGATGGTCCAGCCGCGCTGTTCGGCTTCGGCCAGTACCGGTTCTGCCACCGCCGGATCGACGACCATCGTCTCCTGCGACTGCGGCTCGTGCACCAGCCAGACATAATTGTCGGACAATACGGGTATGCGGATGATTTCAAGCATGGCAGGCAAATTACTCCCCTCACATAATAGCGGCGATGGTTAACCGCAAAATAAGGATTCTCTCCTAACGGACCTAGCTGTGCAGCAGGGTTTTTGAAAAGGATTCGTCTTTTGCGTTTGTTCGTCGCGTTTCTGGTTTATTTGTGCCTCGCTTCTCCGGCTTTTGCAAATGTCGAAATGTCGGATCAGCTGTGTACGCAAAGCAGCGGCAAAAATATGACGATCTCGGCGCTGTTGAAAGCCGGCAAATCCTTCGACTGCTCCGCCAGCAAATATGATCTCGACGGCCCCAGGGTATGGGTGAAAATCCCGTTTCTGGATCAGGGTCTGCCCGACGGTCCGGTTGAAGTTCAGGCCGACAATAACGGGCTGACCACCATGCAGGTGCATAGCGTTCTCGATGACGGGCAAATCCTGTCGTCGAAATTCTCAACGCAGGACGTGCAAAAACGCTGGCGACCGAAAGGCCGCTATGCCTTGCCGGTCCCGGGCTCAGAGAATCCGGACATTCGCAACCATATCCGGACCGTCTATATCGCGATTGATGATCTGAAAGTCACGCCGTCGATCTCGCTGCTCGAACTGGCATCGACTCAGAAGTGGGAGGCGCTGCAGCTGCCGCTTCTCGTCATGTTCGCGGCGCTGTGCGGCATGGCGATCATGCCGTTGATCTATAATATGTTCTTCTACGGCGCGCTCGGGTACAGTTTCATGCCGTGGCACAGCCTGATGATCGCTGCCGCCGTTACCTACACTTTCAGCTCATCGGGCCTGATACTCGTCGCGTTTCCGGAGACGACCCTGGCTACAAAGATGCTGATCAACTATTGGGCACCGGCCGTTGCCGTCGCTGCCTGCGGGTTCTTCCTGGTCAGCTTCATTGAGCAAGGCAAGATAGAGCGCTGGCTGCAGAAAACGATCTATTTGACCGCGATGCTGCCGGTCATCGTCACCGCGCTCGTGATACGGGTCGACGAGACGGCCACTCTGGAGGCAAGAAACTATTATCACGCGGCATTTTTGCCGGTCGCTCTGGTGATTTTCTATACGATGGGACATGCCCTGCGCCGGGGCAGCAAGGCGGTCTGGTTCCAGATTGCCGGCTGGACTCCTATTCTGTGTTTCGCGATGGACCGGGTCGCCCGGGGCATGGATCTCTACATCGGCTGGGCGATGCTCGATTATGGGATGTATTTTCTGCTGGTGGTCGAATCGATCGTCCTTGCCCTCGGCGTTGCGTACCGGATCCTGCGTCTGCGGCAAACGCATGAAGTCACATTGCGCAAACAGTCCGAGCTCACTCTGCTCGCCGATACCGATGGCTTGACGATGATGAACAATCGCCGCTCGTTTGAACGGGAGTTTCGGCGCAGCCAAAAAGAACTCCGCTATAGTCACCTCGCCCTGTTCGACATTGATTTCTTCAAACGCGTCAATGATCGATACGGGCATGAGATCGGCGACAGGGTTTTGCGCATCGTAGGCAGAGAACTTGATGCCACCCCGCATTTTGCCGCGCGTATCGGCGGCGAGGAATTCACGCTGCTGATGCAACAGGACGCTGCCAAAGACGAGATAAATTATCCGATCAATGCGCTGACCGAAATTTGCGAACATCTGATCAAGACGGTGCACGAAAAAGTGCCCGAAATTCTGGAGGCCGTGACATTTTCCGTGGGCGTCGCGGCAATATCCAGGCGGGACTCTCTCCGCAACGTGATGGCGATTGCCGACGGACGGCTATATCACGCAAAACACAAAGGCCGTAACCAGATAGTCTGGATCGACCTGTCGGATCCCCTGGCGGAGAAAGCGCCAGGCATGATCCATTGCTAGCAATCGATACGCGCTACCACTCGCCGATATTCTCCATGCTCGCCCAGGGTTCCTGAACCGGCAACCGGTCGCCCTTCTGCAGCAGCTCCACAGAAATATTGTCGGGCGAGCGGACGAAAGCCATGTGACCGTCGCGCGGCGGCCGGTTGATCGTCACGCCGGCGTCCATCAGTTTCTGGCACAAGGCATAAATGTCGTCGACGGCATAGGCGAGATGCCCGAAATTGCGGCCGCCGTCATATTCTTCGGGCGCGCTGCCATCTTCCGGCGGCCAGTTGTAGGTTAGCTCCACCTCCGCCACATCCTTCTGCCCTGGCGCGGCCAGAAAAATCAGCGTGAAGCGCCCTTGCTCGCTGTCATAGCGCCGCACCTCTTCAAGACCCAGAAGCCCGAAAAAGGCGACCGTCGCCTCGGGATCGCTGACTCTCAGCATGGTATGCAGATATTTTATCGTCACGGACAGCCTCCATTCGTCGCTATTCAGAAACGGTTCATCGCAGTTGTAGCACAGCCGAACCGGGTCATTTAAACAAGCCTAAGCGGCTTTTGCATGGAGGGAAAGAGCGATGAGCGAGAAATTTATCGAGAGCAGAAACAAGGTCTGGCTGGCGAGCGCTGTCTTGCTGATGATTGGCCTGATTGTCGGCGGCTATCTGCTCGGTGATGGCTTGCTGCGCGCGAAAATGGCGGACCGCAGCGTCACCGTGCGCGGGCTTGCCGAGCGCGAAGTCACTGCCGATCTGGCCACCTGGACCATTGCCTACAGCGCGCAATCCACCGACCTGCAAAGCGCACAGGCCGATATCGATCGCGACACCACAGCGATCACGGCGTTTTTCAAGGAACTTGGCTTCAAGGCGGACGCGCTGAAACCGACCGGTGCGAACGTGAACCAATATACCAACAACGGCATTCCCCAATATACCATTCGTCAGCGGCTCAGCCTGCGGACCAATGATATCGACAAGGCCCAGGCCGCCGTCGCCCGCCAGTTCGATCTGGTTCGCCGCGGCGTTGTGCTCGAGGACGGTTCCGGCATGAGCTACACCTTCACCAAGCTGGACGAGATCAAACCCGAAATGGTCGCCGAAGCGACCAAAGACGCGCGAAAATCAGCAGAACAGTTTGCCGAAGACAGCGGCACTGACGTTGGCGGCATCAAATCCGCCACCCAGGGCTACTTCAGCATCAACAGCCGCGATGGCGACGCCGGCGGCTATGGTGTAACCGACACGCCGTACAAAAAGGTGCGAGTGGTCACGACGGTCAATTTTTACCTGGATTAAGTCGGCGCCGCCAACCCGTGCGGCCATATCACCATCGCGCTCAGGTCAATCTTCAACCCCGTCGACCAACTGCGCGAGATACCGGGCAGCGGCCTTTGCCGGCTCGCTGTCCGGTCCAAATTTGACCGCCTGTTCCCAGTTGCTCTTAGCGCTCAGGACGTCGCCGGCTTCATAGGCGATATTGCCGGCTTCCAGCGCAATGGCCGGATCGGTTGCGACCAGTTTTGCGGCGACCGCGATATCCGATTTGGCCAGCGCAAGATCCCCCATCCGGCGCGCCAGCGTCGCTGACAATAGCCAGCCAAGCGGATCTTCCGGAACAATCTCATGGACCCAGGCGAATTGCGCCTTCGCCTGATCATATTGATCCAGGGCCACAAAGGCGCGCGCCATATCCAGATGAATTTCGCCTTTCAGCAGTCCGTCCAGCGTTCCCTGGTTCAGCGCCGCGCGAAGATAGTCCAGAGCAAGCGGATAATCGGCTTTCGCCAGCGCCGCATTGCCGGCCTGAGACCAGAAGATCGCGGCGCGATCGTCTCCGGCAGCCTGAGCGCCCTCTGCGGACTGGACAAATTCCGGGATGGCCTTGTCCCATTGTTGCAACTCCGCATAGGCAAAGCCCAGACAATTGCGTGCAAGATATCCGCCGCCCTCAATCTGCCATTTGTTCGCATCCAGCAAACCGCGGCCCGAATCCTCCGCAGCCTGATCAATGCACTGGTCAAAGCGGATATCCTCCGGACTCTTTGGTTTGGGCACGACCTGTTGCGGCGGTGGCGGTACTTCAGAAGCCTCCGGCTTTGGCTCGGATGGACGAAGCACCGGGTCGATCGGCGAACCATAAGGCGTTGCCGACTGGATCAACAGCGGAAGGAGTAGCGACGAAATCATGGAGGGAATATCCGTTCTAGACGATTATCAACAAGGCCAGAGCTCACCCCAGTCGCGAAACCACGTCAATCAGCAAGGCAATATCCTGATCCCGGGACAGGCGGTGGTCGCCGTCTTTTACCAGATGGATCTGCACATCATCTGAACGGATCTTTTTCGCCGTCTCGAGACTATATTCCCACGGCACATCGGCATCCTTTTGCCCGTGCAGCAGCCGCACCGCGCCATCAAAAGCAATCTCCGTATGAAGCAGGCGGCTCGCTTCGCCCGACTGCCAGAAAAGCTGCGTGGTGACATAGGGCTCGTCGGAATATTCGCTGTCCTCTTCCAGCTTGCCTTCGCGCAGGATCGTCATTTTCTGCTCCTGCGTGAAGCCCCAGTCGGTGAAATCGGGCGCAGCGGCAATGCCGACCAGATTTTTCACTCGCATCGGACGCGACAGCGCCACCAGCAGCATCAGCCAGCCGCCCATCGACGAGCCGACCAGCGTGACCGAACCGGAGGTGACCTTGTCGATCAGGAACATCACGTCCTCGCGCCACGAGGTCAGGCTCTGGTCCTCGAATGCGCCGCCGCTGGCGCCGCATCCGGCATAGTCGAATCGCAGAATCGCCCGACCCTGCGCTTTCGCCCAGGCATCCAGCGCCAGCGCCTTGCTGCCTTCCATTTCCGACATATAGCCAGGCAGAAAGACCAGCGTTGTCCCCTTCACGCCCGGTCTCGGCGGTGTGTAGCAATAAGCCAGCGAAGCACCGCCCGGCCGGTCAAGATACAGAATCTCGTCTTCCATATGGTCCCCAATTCATGCCCCCGCGAAGGCGGGGGTCCATCTCCTGCCATATAGTCAATAAATGCGATGTGAGAAGGTGCAGCGGTGGAGAGTCCGGGCGCGCGCCTCCCGCGATGCCGTTTTTCTGGACTAGCACCCACCAGTCGGCGAGACGCTAGGCAGCAGCAAAATAGACAATGCCCAGACAAAGAAAGGCGATAATCAACATCCCGATATTGGAAAGCAAAGGCGATTTGGGCTGCGGCAGCAGCGCCGAAATTTCGGGAGGAATATCGCCCCTGAAACCCAGCTTCCATTTCGGTCGGTCCTTGAAGCCGTCCTCCAGTCCGAAGACATGTGACTGGCCTTCCTTACCGCGATACACCAGATCCTCGAGATAAAAGGCATCGCTGCGCCATTGCGGCTCATAGAGCAAAAAGGTGCTGCCAATCACCTCAATCCGCACTGGCCGTTTGAGGGCGCTTTTGTCATCAATAAGCCAGACGTTCGCAGGATCAGACATGGCGCGAACCTAAATCAACTTTTAACCACGCGCACCATAATCTTTTTCAATCGTGCAGGAATATCTGCTCGATACGGAGCTCGAACAGTTCGGCGATCTTGAAGGCCAGCGGCAGCGACGGATCATATTTCCCGGTCTCAATGGCATTGACGCTTTGCCGGGAGACCTTGAGCCGTTCGGCAAGGTCGGCTTGAGACCAGTCCCGCTCCGCGCGCAGCACTTTCAGACGGTTCTTCATGCGTTGAGTCCACGCCAGCGGTAAAAGAAATAGCCGAGACTCCAGCTGCCCATCATCACTGCGATCAGGTCGTTCCGGGTAATCGGCGGCAATGAACCGGATGCGATTTCCCAAACCATATTGACCAGAATCGTCGTGATGATGGCGATCACCGCCCCGTTGGCAACCATCTGGAACATATAATCATCCAAGTGCCGCCGATCGAGCTTGGCACCGAGAGTGGCGAGCACAGAAAACAGGACCATTGCTCCCGTCAACAGCGCCAGCTTGGGGAACAGAGGCGGTGGAACAAACTGGTAAACATCCGTCTGCAAACCGTCTGATACCGCCAGAAAGACACTGGCGAACAGCATGATCACGAATAGCCAGTCCGGCTTGAGCCAACCGCTCATCCAGGACCAGAGATTTTTGCGCGGCTCCTGTTCCACGGATTTCACAAGGCCGACAGGAACAGGATAGCCAGCGCCGCCCACATCGCGATATTTTCATGGGGCGTCATCGCCCGGCCCGAACAGCGTTTGAATTTCATCATCATCAATCTCCATCAAGCTACATAGACATAATGTCATGCTTACTTGACTTTAATGATCGATTCGCTCCGGTATGTCAAGTGTCCATTACATTATGTCGCCATTACTTTCCTCCCGCCTACAATGCGGCTGCTGATTTGGTTGACTTGGAACCCCAAAAGACTAAGTCCAATCCACCTCGCACTGGCCGGATCACGGCCATGCCAGGCCCACATTTTGACAAATTTTGAGAATGACCTGAACCCATGACCGAGATGATTAAAATCACCCTTCCCGACGGCAGCGCGCGCGAAGTGGCCATGGGCACTACCCCCGCACAGATCGCCGCCGATATCGGACCGGGTCTGGCAAAAGCCGCGCTTGCCGCGAAAATTGACGGTGAACTGCGCGACATCATGCGGCCACTGGAGCAGGATACCGACCTCGCTCTGGTCACCTCCCGCGACGAGGAAGACGCGCTCGAACTCGCGCGCCACGACTATGCGCATGTGCTCGCCGAAGCGGTGCAAAATCTGTTCCCCGGCACGCAGATCACCTTTGGCCCCTCGACCGAGGACGGTTTCTATTATGATTTCGCGCCCGCCGGTGACCCGTTCACCGACGAGGACCTGCCAGCGATTGAGCAGGAGATGAAACGGATCATCGCCGCCGACAAGCCGCTGCGCCGGGAAGTCTGGGAGCGCGATGACCTGATCGCCCGCTGGGAGAAGGATGGCGAGACGTTCAAGGCCGAATGGGCCGCCGAACTGCCGGAAGGCGACGAGATCACGGTCTACTGGTCGGGCGACGACTGGATGGACATGTGCCGCGGGCCACATCTCGCGTCGACCGGCAAGCTCGATCCGCAGGCGTTCAAGCTGATGCGCGTGTCCGGTGCCTATTGGCGCGGCGACCAGCGCAATCCGCAGCTGTCGCGCATCTACGGCACCGGCTGGCTCAACAAGAAACAGCTCAATGCCCATCTGGTGCGACTCGAGGAAGCGGCCAAGCGCGATCACCGCAAGCTCGGTCAGGAGATGGATCTGTACCATATCCAGTCCGAGGCGCAGGGCAGCATTTTCTGGCACGCCAAGGGCTTTGTCATCTGGCGCGAGCTGGAGGCCTATATGCGCCGCGCGATCGATGGCGCCGGCTATGACGAGATCAAGACGCCGCAGTTGATGGACGTCGAACAGTGGGAGCAATCCGGTCACTGGGGCAAATATAGCGAAAACATGTTCGCAGTCCCCGACGAAGTGCCCGACGCCGAGGGCGACGGACCGGTTGTCACCGGAACCGAAGGCATGATGGCAATCAAGCCGATGAACTGCCCGGCCCATGTGCTGGTCTTTCGTCAGGGCATCAAAAGCTATCGCGACCTGCCCCTGCGCCTGTTCGAGCACGGCTGCTGCCACCGCAACGAACCGCATGGCGCGCTGCACGGCCTGATGCGCGTGCGTCAGTTCACGCAGGACGACGCCCATATTTTCTGCCGCGAAGATCAGATCGTTGATGAAGTACGCGCATTCTGCGCGCTGGCCGAACGCGTCTACAAGGAAATGGGCTTCGAGGGCTTCGCCATCAAACTGGCGCTGCGCCCGGAGAAACGGTTCGGTTCGGATGCCGACTGGGACAAGGCCGAGGCCGAGCTGCGCCAGGCCGTGGTCGATGCAGGCATGGCAACCGAAGAATATGGCTGGGAAGAGCTTCCCGGCGAGGGCGCCTTTTATGCGCCCAAGCTGGAATGGCACCTCACCGACGCGATTGGCCGGACCTGGCAGGTCGGCACGATCCAGTCGGACCGGGTGTTGCCGGAACGGCTTGACGCCAGCTATGTCGGCGAAGATGGCGACCGCCATCGCCCGGTCATGCTGCACCGGGCCATTTTCGGCAGCTATGAGCGGTTCATCGGCATATTGATCGAACATTTTGCCGGCAAGATGCCGCTCTGGCTGGCCCCGACTCAGGCGGTTGTCGCGACGATTGTCACCGACGCCAATCCCTATGCTGAACAGGTTGTCCAGCGGCTGAAAGCGGTCGGGATCCGGGTCGACGCAGATCTCCGCAACGAGAAGATCAACTACAAGGTTCGCGAGCATTCGGTCGGCAAGGTGCCCAATATCCTCGTCGTCGGCATGCGCGAGGCGGAAGAAGGCAAAGTGGCATTGCGCCGGCTGGGCCAGAAGGAGCAGGAATTTCTGACGCTGGACGAAGTCGTCACCAAGCTGCAGGAAGAGGCGCTCCCGCCGGACTTGAAATCAACCGCTCAATGACGATATAGGTTGCGGAATGTTGCATTCTCACCACGGCTTTCGGGGCTTATGTCCCTTTCGCTGTCAAGAAGGCTTTATTCCCGCAGGCTTTGCGTCTAATGAGCCAGCATAAACAAACACTCAGGAGTATTTAACATAGCTGCACCCCCTCGCCGCCCCATGCCACCCGTCAAAGGTGGCCCGCGCTTCAACGAACTGATCAATTCCGACTCCGTCAGGGTTATCGACGACAAGGGCGATAACCTTGGCGTTATGAATACACGCGAAGCGATCGAGCGAGCCAAGGAAGTTGGCCTTGATCTGGTGGAAGTGTCGCCCAATGCGCAGCCTCCTGTCGCCAAATATCTCGACGTCGGCAAATTCAAATATGAGGCCCAGAAAAAGGCCAATGCCGCCCGCAAGACCCAGAAGGTCCAGGACGTCAAGGAAATCAAGATGCGTCCGAATATCGACGATCATGATTATGACGTGAAAATGCGCAACGTGAACAAGTTCATCGACAATGGCGACAAGGTGAAAGTCACCCTGCGCTTCCGCGGCCGTGAAATGTCGCATCAGCAACTGGGCATGCAATTGCTCGTCCGGGTGCAGGAAGACATGAAGGAAACCGCCAAGGTCGAAGCCTATCCGAAACTGGAAGGCCGTCAGATGCTGATGGTGCTCAGCCCGAAATAGCTCAGGCTGCGCGTTTGAAGCGCGCGTTGATGAATTCCGCGACCAGATCAAAGCTTTTGTTTGCGTCTTTCGAGCCGAACCGCTCCAGATGATGCCGCGGGCTGTCCCAATAGTTCATCGTCACGGGTACATTCGCATCATTGGCCTTTTCGGTCAGCTGGACTGCATCATCAAAATGCATGTCGTGCCGGCTGCAGTGGATGGCCAAAGGTGGAAACTCGCGTAAGTCCGCGTATACCGGAGAGGCGCGCGGGTCTGTCGGCAAGGCGTCGCCAAGATAAAGTTTTGCACTGAACGCCGCCGTTTCCATCCGGAACGGACTGCTCCCGCTCATGCTTTTGGAAATATAGGACCAGCCCCGCATGGCGAGATCTCCCCACGGGGAGAACAGGATCGCTCCGCCCGGCATCGGCAATCGGCGCTCGCGCAATTCCAGCATCATCGCCAAAATCAAGGTGGCACCGGCACTGTCGCCGGACAGGATGATCCGTTCCGGTGATTTCCCCGATTTCAGAATCGCTTCATATTGATCCGCCAGATCCCTCGCTGGCTGAGGAAAGGGATATTCCGGTGCCAGCCGGTGTTTTCCAATCACCGCCTCGCAGCCGCAATGTTCGGCCAGCCGGAACGCCAGCCCCACCTGCTTGGGTGACGGCGGCAATATGAACCCGCCGCCCGGCACATAGAACAGGATCGGCTCATCGGCGCTTTCCTCCGTCCAGTCGGCGTCGGCATAATCCGCGGCGAGCGGCGAGGCGGGATCGAACAGCAATTGTGCGTCGGGCGGTGGCTGCATCACCGGATTGAAAATCGCAAAAGTGCCCCGCGCGGCGGCGGTCCGGTATGCGGAAAGCAGCCGCGCGCGCTCCACCGGATCGGCGCCCTTGTCGATCGCGGGCCTCAGACTGCGAATCAGAAAAGCCTGGATGATGCGATTTTCAATCCGCGCGCCAAAATCCGAGAAGGTTTTTGCCAATGGCACCATTTGTGACTGGATCGCGTGGGCAATTTTTTTGGCTTCCAGCTGGACCAGCCGAAGATCAATATCGCTACCTGCATTAGCGGGATATCCCGGGATAGAGGCGTCCATAGCCCTGCTTCTATTCCAGCAGCGCAAAAAATGCTAGAGGAGCGCTATGGTAGACGACCCGAAGAACCAAAAGCACAGGGATGCTCAGGTCGATTATATTCGCCCCTTCCTCAACCAGTTTCGTGGTGATGGCATAAAAATCAGCTCGGAGCCGGTGTGGGCGGAGCGGGTCGAGGAAATTTTTGCTAACCTTCCCGAGGAAACCCTCGATGACATCGTCAGCCGAATCCGGCAATCGAGTGAAAATCAACTTGTCGATTTCACCGCCTTTGGTGAAACCCATGGCCTGACCCCCGCCGAAATCAAGCTGGTCGACAGCATTGCTGGCGGTCTTTCTGTACCGGAACATGCCGAAGCGCATGATATTTCGGTCAACACGGCCCGCGTCCACATGCAGCGGGTGCTGGAAAAAACCGGTTCCAGGCGGCAGACGGATCTGCTGCGAAAAGTTTTCGGCCACTAGCTCATACCAGCTCAATAGCCATTGCATGTAATGAAAATGCATGATGCGGGGTCTGGTCCGCTCCCATAACCCGGTTGGCACGGGTCTCGTTTGTCCAATCAGGGAGTGATTCATGAAAACGAAGCGGATGGCGATCGCATTATTGTTGGCCGGCACTGCGATGCAGGCCCAGGCACGGGACAGGCTTGATATCGAATCTGCAGTCCCGGTCGCCGTCATCGGAACCGAAAGCCTGGAGAGAAATTTGGAAAGGCTGAACGACATCACGACCTTGTGCGGCCGCAACAGAGGCAACCCGGCCTATGGTGTCAATGCAACGCCCGGCAAAATGCCCGCAATCAACATACGGGGATTCAAGTCAGAATATGGTGACCGCTATGCAACGATATTGAATGGTCTGCCGGTCACGAAACAAGCGACCGCCGCATTCGATGTCAGCGCCTTGTCGGCTCTGCAACTGCAGCGGATCGAAATTCTGCAAACGCCCCAGCAACTGAATTGCGAAGTTTTCCCCGATGTGACCGCAGCCGCTGCGGGGGGCGGCATTCCGCCAGCACCAACGCCATCCGACCCCGCACTGGATGTCCAGGCCCTGCCGCCGGACGTCCAGTCCGGTCGCCACATCCGAACGCCGGCAGAAGTCCGGGCGGAACTGGATGCCCTCGTACGCCTGTGCCGCGATGACGCCGACCAGGAAACAAGTGACTCCAGGATCGAGCGGTATAACAGACTGTTCGGTGAGTTGCGGGAGTTCAGAGCGATCAGGGACGACTTGCGGGAACGTTTGCTCAGCAACGACCCGGACCTGAATCAGGAGGATGCGATCAACCAGCTCCGCAAGCTTGATCCTGCCGTGGACGGAGCGGTCTTTCCCAGCCAGCTGAAATGCCCGCCAACGGCAGAGGAACTGGCGCAGTCGCGATCGGATCCGGCAACCCTGTACCGGGAATATTCGGTCACCGCTGGCACCAACTATCTCGTACAGCAGGCCGGACTGGTGCCTGACATCAATCAACCGCCTGCGGGTGATCAGCGCGAAATCGTTTTCAGACCGGAGACATCGACCACGAATGAAATACGCCCGGTTTTCGAGGACCAAAGCGACCCCGGCCCGGGAACCGGGACCAGCCCGGGATATGGCGAAAGAATTTTTGATATCAGTGTTTCAGGCGGTCTGGGTCAGCTTGATGTGGCCAGCAACCAGACCGGCATCGGCTTTCAGCGCAACGGGCCGGGGACCGAAACCTTTGCCGACGTCGCAACCACAAAATTTGACAGCGCCAGCCTGTCTGCCCGGCTGACCTATGGACTGGATGACAAGATCAGTCTCTACGGCAGCTATGGGTATAGCGAAGGCAATGCGCGCTCGGAATTTGCCATAGCGGCGGGCGGACCTACGGATGTCGGCTTTGTCTATGGCGAAACGTCGCCCAGCGGATCGACTGGTCTTGCCATCGGCAATCGCGGACTGACCGGTTTCAACGAATCCGAATTCCGCCTGCACGAGATCAAGTTCGGCGTGTCGACGCCGATTGCCAACCAGGACGGATTCAGCGCCTTCGCGTCAATATTCGCCAATGTTCTGCTGTTTGACATCGACTTCGAGAGCAGCGCACAGTCGACGGTCTTTGGTTCCGTGCTCGAACAGAGCCGCGACCAGAGCATTAGCAGCAGCTATCTGGGGATCGGCGGCGGTCTCGGCATCCGTCGGGACGTCGGTCCGGGCGTCGCCATCACCGCTTCCGCAGCCGGTGGGCTCTATTATCGCGACAGTGACCTCCATGCCATGGAATGGAACAGCTGCGCCCTGTGCCCGCCCGCTGACCAGAATTTCTCTCTGGAATTTAATCAATCGGACTCCGGCACCGCCTTTGCCGGCCAGCTTTCGGCAGCCCTGGAAATTGACGTGACTCCGGACCTCAAATTCTCGATTGGAGCGGACGCCAGCTATCTCTCGGACACAGCAGAAATCATCAATCCCAGTTCCGGGAACCAGATATTGCAAGGCGAAACCACGCGGCTGGGCATGACGGATGCATGGCGCTGGCGGGCAACGGCGGGACTGAAGCTGAGCTTCTGACAGGGCGCCTGACCAAAACGACCGGGCCGACACACAGCCAGATCAGTCGGGCGAAGTCCGTGCCATCCACAACATGCCAACCCCAACGACGAGAACCGCACAGGAGAGCAATATTTCAAATTCGTGATTGACCATGATGATAGCTCTAGCAGCCGACGGCTAACGCCTGATTAAGGCCAGCAGATTATTTCAGCTGACCGGCGTGGTCCGGTACCGGTCCGGATAGAGACGCTTCAAATTGGCAATTTTGGGCTTGTCCCAGCGGACGATATAACCCTGGCGCGGGTTTTTCTGCATGAAATTCTGATGATAGGTTTCGGCGGGGTAGAAGGCCTTGTACGGCTCGATCCGGGTGACGATCGGGCGCGACCAATAGCGGCCCTTTGACAGCTGCGCGACATAAGCACGGGCCGCTTTGGCCTGAGCCGCATTCATCGGCACCAGCGCGCTGCGATATTGCTTCCCGCGATCTGGGCCCTGCGCGTTCAGCATTGTCGGATCTGCTACAACCGAAAAGAAAATCTGCATCAGCTTGCCATAGCTGACCTTCTGCGGATCATAGACAACCCGCACCGCTTCGGCATGATCGGTGATACCGGCGCTAACCAGCGGGTAGGAGGCAGTCTTTTTAGTGCCGCCATGATAGCCGGACGAAGCGCTCAGAACGCCCTTCGTATGCTGAAAAACGCCCTCCACGCCCCAGAAGCAGCCACCGGCAAAAATAGCGACGGCGCGCTTGCCCTTTTCCGCAGCATCCAAGCGCGGCATCGGGACGACGGTGGCTTTTTCTGCGGCATGGGCTTCGCTGACGAAGGCCGATACCGGAGCCTGCTCACCGGGAGTCGTCAGCTGAACACCCGCCCAGATGGCTCCAAAGGCCGCAAACGCTGCGCCAAATGCGATGGTGCGGGAGAGGACCGGATTCATCTTTGCCTAGCTCAGCAAATGACTCGCAGCGCTAACGGTAGCCGACAGACTGTTACTGAAATCGGTGCGTTGCTCCGCGGGTTGCATAAAAAACAGCATCAACGCGCCGACGATGAAGCCGCCGCCGAGACTGTAGGTCAAATCGGATTTGAATATCTTCTTCATACTCTGTTCCTTGGGGGTCACTAGCTGTTCGCGCCATCCCGCCTGTTGGTTACATCCATAATATAGTTTTCCTGTCGCCGGTGTGAACCTGATCACAGAGCCATATTCCCTTCGCTGGCGAATAGCTTTTCTATTAGGAAATATTTATTTAACCTCAAGCGCCGGGCGGGCGCATCCGCGCCCTTGGCTTTCGCGCCATAAGGCGCGGCGGCCGGTCGGCCTTGCCTCGGCTGCGCCTCGGTTAGAAACCAACCACGATTGCGATCGCCAAACCGACGCGAAGCGGAGGCAAGCGCGACTGCGCGACCGCAGCGCAAGCGAGGATAGCCAAGGGCGCGGATGCGCCCGCCCGGCGCTTGAGGCCTAAGTTAAAGCCGCACAGGCCCGCTGGATCCGGGTGCACGCCTCGGTCAGCATTTCTTCGGACGTCGCATAGCTGATCCGGAAAGCCGGTGACAGACCGAAGGCCGCGCCATGGACAGCGGCGACCTGTGCCTCTTCCAGAAAATAGGTGATCAAATCTTCGTCGGTCTTGATCACCTGCCCCTTTGGCGTGGTCTTCCCGATCACACCGCTGGCGTCGGGATAGACGTAAAAAGCGCCTTCCGGGGTCGGGCATTCCAGACCCGGCGTATCGTTCAGCATCGACACCACCAGATCCCGGCGGCGTTCAAAAGCGGCATTGCGCTCGATCAGAAACTCCTGCGGACCGTTGAGCGCGGCAACCGCAGCCGCCTGCGAAATCGAGCTCGGGTTGGACGTCGACTGCGACTGCAACTTGGCCATCGCCTTGATCAGCCAGGCCGGACCACCCGCATAGCCGATCCGCCAGCCGGTCATCGCATAAGCCTTGGAGACTCCGTTCACCGTCAGCGTGCGATCATAAAGGTCCGGGCAGACCTGCGCGATCGTCGCGAACGCGAAATCGGCATACCAGATATGTTCATACATATCGTCGGTCATCACCATCAGATCCTTGTGCGGCAGGATCACCTCGGCCAGCGCCTTCAGTTCTTCGGCGCTATAGGCAGCGCCGGTCGGGTTCGACGGCGAGTTGAGGATCAGCCATTTCGTTTTCGGCGTGATCGCTGCTTCCAGCTGTTCTGGCGTAATCTTGTAACACTGGTCCGCTCCGGCCTCGATAAACACGGGCGTACCGCCGGCGAAATTGACGATATCGGGATAGCTGACCCAATAAGGCGCCGGAATGATCACTTCGTCGCCCTCGTCCAGCGTCGCCACCAGCGCATTAAACAGCGTGTGCTTGCCGCCATTGCTCACGGTAATCTGGTTCGCCTCATAGGTCAGATCGTTGTCGCGCTTGAACTTGCCGATGATCGCAGCCTTCAGTGCGGCTGTCCCGTCAACCACCGTATAATTGGTGTCGCCGTCCCGAATCGCCTGGATCGCCGCATCCTTGACGAAGTCCGGCGTATCAAAATCAGGCTCTCCTGCCGACAGGCCGATAACATCCACGCCCTGCCCCTTGAGTTCAGAGACTTTCGCCGACATGGCGAGAGTCGCGGAAGGCTGGATACGGCCGAGAGCTTTGGAAATATTGGTCATCGAAAATCCTGTCGCAAGGAGTTAGCGGTCGTTTGCCTAATCAGAAACGTGCTGCACTGCAACAGCGCTATTGGCCGCCGCTACGTTTTTTCACAAATTCGGCCCGCAGCACGAGCCCCTTGATCCCGTCATGCTTGCAATCGATCTCCTGCGCGTCGCCGGTCAGCCGGATCGACTTGATCAGCGTCCCGCGTTTCAGCGTCTGCCCCGCGCCCTTGACCTTCAGGTCCTTGATCAGGGTGACCGCGTCGCCATCGGCCAGCACATTGCCGACCGCGTCGAGCACCTCCGGTCCCGCCGAACGCGCCGCCGCCTCTTCTGGGCTCAGCCATTCGCCGCTCTCTTCATCATAGACATAGTCGCCGGTCGTATCGCTCATGCCAGGGACTCCAGTGCTTGCTTCATATCCGCGATAATATCGTCGATATGCTCGATCCCGACCGACAGCCGCACCACGTCCGGTCCGGCACCGGCCGCTACCAGTTCTTCACCCGACAACTGACTGTGGGTGGTCGAGGCAGGATGAATGATCAGCGACCGCGTGTCGCCGATATTGGCGAGATGGCTGAACAATTTCACCGCGCTGACCAGTTTGACACCCGCGTCGTAGCCGCCCTTCAGGCCAAAGGTGAACACCGCGCCGCCCTTGCCGCCAAGATATTTCTGCGCCAGCGGATGATAGTCGCTGTCCGGCAATCCGGCGTAGGAGACCCACTCGACTTCGTCGCGGCCCTGCAACCATTTTGCGAGCGCCAGCGCATTGTCGCAATGCCGCTCCATGCGCAGCGCCAGCGTTTCCATGCCGGTCAGGATGTAGAAGGCATTTTGCGGAGACAGCGCCGGTCCCAGATCACGGAGCGACAGCGCGCGCGCCGCGAGGATGAAGGCCAGTTCGCCAAAGGCCTCGGTGAATATCTTGCCGTGATAGGACGGGTTGGGCTGGTTGAGAAAGGCGAATTTCTCGCTCTTGGTCCAGTCAAACTTGCCGCTGTCGACGATCAGCCCGGCGAGGCTGTTGCCATGGCCGCCGAGGAATTTGGTGCCGCTTTCGACGACGATATCCGCACCATGCTCGATCGGGCGGCACAGCACCGGCGAGGCCATCGTATTGTCGACGACCAGCGGGATACCGGCGGCGTGCGCAACATCGGCGATCGCCGCAATATCCTGGACGACGCCGCCGGGATTGGCGAGGCTTTCGATGAACACGCAGCGCGTATCGTCGGTGATCGCATCCTTGACCGCACCGACATCATCGGCATCGACAAAAGTCACATTCCAGCCGAACTTCTTGACGCTGTGGGCAAGCTGGTTGAGCGAGCCGCCGTACAGCTTTTTCGCGGCAACGATATGCGCGCCGGGATCCATCAACACGTGGAACACGATCAATTGCGCCGCGTGACCGGAAGCCACAGCAAGCGCCGCAACGCCGCCCTCCATCGCCGCAACCTTGCCTTCCAGCGCGCCGTTGGTCGGGTTCATGATCCGCGTGTAGATATTGCCGAAAGCATCAAGATTGAACAGGTCCGCCGCATGATCGACATCATCGAACACATAGGATGCCGTCTGGTAGATCGGCGTGATCCGGGCGTTGGTCGTCGGATCCGGCTCGGTGCCAGCGTGCACGGCCATGGTCTCGAGGTGAGGGGTTGCGATAGGATCGGTCATTGAAAGGCTCCGTTGCTGATATCGGCACGAGCTATGGGATCGCGGCGCGTTTTACCAGAGGCTTCCGGCCATTTTCGGGAAAAATATTGCCGGCGACCGCCCGGCCCGTCGGCCGAAAGCCGCAATCGCCTGGCTGGAGATGACGGCTTTTGAGACATCTACTCGCCGATACACAATCCCCCTATCAACGTCGGCCTATTTCCATCATAATGCGCCGGGAAAAGCACCTGCCCCAATCTCAACCGGAGAAACCCCATGTTTCGCAAAGCCGCTCTCTACCTGTCGCTCGCCGCCTGTTCCCTCACCCCGCTGGCCGCGCCCTCGGCTATGGCTGCGCTCAAGAACGGAGCGGAGGCGATGGACTTCACCACGCAGGCCGTGCTCGCCGGCAAGCCGTTCACCTTCCATCTAAAAGAGGCGCTGAAAAAAGGCCCCGTGGTTCTCTATTTCTATCCCAAGGCGTTCACCTCGGGCTGCACGATCGAGGCAAACCAGTTTGCCGAGGCGACCCCGGAATTCAACGCCATGGGCGCGACCGTCATCGGCATCAGCGCCGACGATATCGAAACGCTGAAGAAATTCTCGGTCGAGGAATGCCGCAACAAGTTCGCGGTCGCGGTCGGCAGCAAAGAGGTGATCAAGGCCTATGACGCCAATCTGCCGGTGATGGGCGGCTCCAACCGCACCACCTATATCATCGCCCCCGATGGCAAGATCATCTGGAGCCATGCGTCGCTGAATGTCAAAGGCCATGTGCCGGGCGCTCTGGCCGGCGTGAAGGCGTGGCAGGCAGCGATGGCGGGCAAATAACAGCCGCCTTCTCCCAACCGACTACCTACAGACACAAAAAAGCCGGACGCAATCGATGCGTCCGGCTTGTGTCATCTGACTGGCTGTACCGCCTTACCAGTAAGGCGCAACCGTCCAGAAATCATAGACAGTGGTCTGATAGGTGCGATCAAAGGCGCGGTCAGGATCGTCCCCGCGAAAGCGCGGAGCGTCCATCAGCTGTTCCTTGGTCACGTCGATCCGATAGCCACCGAGCTCGGTGTCATAATCCAGCTTCGACCAGGGAATGCTGTGCTTCTCGTCGCCGATGCCCAGAAAACCGCCCGCAGAAATAATCACGTCGGTGACGTTCCCGCGGCGCTTGTCGATCAGCAATTTGTCGACCTTGCCGATCTTGTCCTTGTCGATACCGAATACAGTGGTGCCATCTACGCGGTCGCTGCCGATGACCAGCTGGTTCTGTTCTTCCTGTAATAACATATGTCTCTCCTCTCGGGTTCAGGGGCTTGCCGCATCGCGGCCTGTATAAAGGGGGAAGACCAAGCGCATGCGGCTATATTTCATCAACGGCTGGCCGCGTGTTTTGTTCCGAAAAACTTCCAGATAGTTGGGCTGGCGACGGGAATCGCGCGGTCCCCGCCAATGCCGGTTGGTCCATCGGCAATGCTCCGGAATTTTGACCGATTTTTAAGTATTTATGAAACTTTCTGGAAGCTGTGCGTTGATGGTGTGAAGATAAAAAAGGAAACCCGCCATGAGCAACAAAGATATGACCCAAACCCCCGACGCCGACGAAATCCGTGAAGAATTCTGGGAAACATTCGCCGACAGCCCGTTCGTGATGATCGCGCTGGAAAGCGACCACCGCCATGCGATCCCGATGCGGGCGCAGCTCGACAAGGACGCCAACAGCGCGATCTGGTTCTACACCTCGCGCGACAATCGCCTCGCCAAGGGCGGCCCCGCGATGATGCAATTTGTCGCCAAGGGCCACGACATGTTTGCCTGCATATCCGGCACGCTGAGCGAAGAGACCAGCGAAGAACGCAAGGACAAGCACTGGAGCAACGCCGTTGAAGCCTGGTATGAACAGGGCCGGCAGGACCCCAGCCTGCTGATGCTGCGCATGGACCTGCACGATGCAGAGGTCTGGGAAGCCGACCCCGGCGTCGTCGGCATGTTCAAGATGATGACCGGCATGACGATGAAGGGCGACGAAATGGGCGACCATGCAAAGGTCGCGCTGTAACCCCTGACCGGTAGCATCGCTGCCGCCCGTCCAGCACAGGAGCAAATCATGCCTGCCCAGTCCAAAGCCCAGCAACGTGCCGCCGGTGCGGCCCTGTCCGCCAAGCGCGGCGAGACCAGGGTCAGCGACCTGCAGGGTGCGTCGAAGGACATGTATGACAGCATGAGTGAAGAGGAGCTGGAAGATTATGCCAGCGCCGATCACGATGATCTGCCGGAGACAGTCGACGGCGATGACTAGGACGCAAGGCCGCGCCTGAACGGACCGCCGACAAGCGATACAAAACGAACACAAGAAAGCCGGACGAAAGCAATTTCGCCCGGCTTTTCTGTGTCTGGCAAAAGACTGTCAGGCCTCCCGAAAGCGCGTTGTAAAGCCCGCTCAGCCGCCGTCCGCAATCAGCCCGGCAAAGCGGTTCTCCCCCACCCGCAGCCCGCTAATAGAGGCGCTCCCGCTGTCGATCATCGCCATCCGCTCCGCCGCCTCCATCTCGATCAGATCAAACACCGCCGGATGCACATAGCTCTTGCGGCAGATCGCCGGGGTGTTGCGCAGGGTCGCGGCGGCCGCTTCGCAGGCCTGCTTGATCGTCGGCGTCTCCTCGCTCGCGATTGCATCCATCGCGGCGACGCTGCCGTGCCAGGTGCGGAACATCTTGGCGCTCAGCGTGTCCATGCCGGACACGTCTTTCAGCCAGTCGTTGACATCGCCGCTGTCCAGCGGATGCACCGCGCCGTCGCTGCCGATATATTGGAACAGGCGCTTGCCGGGCAGATCGTCAATCTGCTCCAGGATCTTCTGCAGCCGGCTGTCGCGCAGGCTGCAGCTCACCTTTTTCCCGCCCTTGGCGCGATAGCGCAGGCTCAGCCGGTCCTCACCATAGCTAACATTCTTCCTGTCCAGCGTCGTCGCCCCCTTGCTCATCTTCGAACTGCCGCCGACCCGGATCGCGGTGCGGTCGATCAGGCGGACCAGCGCCGCAATCGCCACCTCCTTGCTCAGCACATCGGCTTTCTGGTCCGGATGGAGCAGCGCGTTCACCTTGCGCCGGATGCGCGGCAGGGTGGTGGCAAATTCCGCCAGCTGGTCAAATTTCTGCTGGTCGCGAAAGACCCGCCACTGGTCATGATAGCGATATTGCTTGCGCGTCGCGGCATCAAAGCCGGTCGCCTGAATATGGCCATTGGCCTGCACGCAGATCCACACATCGGTATAGGCCGGCGGCACCCCCAGCTTCCTGATCCGCGCCAGCTCCACCCGGTCCTTCAGATGGCTCTTGTCCGGCAGCAGATACTGAAACCCCCGCCCCCGCCTGACCCGCGAGATACCCGGCTGCTCGTCGCTGGTATAGACGAGGCGGGGGATCCGGAGTTCGGTGCCGTTTTGGGTGGTGCGGATCACGATTTTGGTCCTGCAACTGTCGGGTCTTGCAGGTCGACAAGAGGCCAGGTGAATCTGTTATCCTTGCGCTGGACCAGTTTTCGGGAGGTTATTTGTGTTTGATCGGCCATCAGTGAGAAACTCTGGCCGTTGTTATCGGTTCCCCCTTTTATGTCAAATAATCGATCGTCAGATTGTAGAGGATGGGGAGATTAATCTTGGGTATGTTTGGTGAGTTGTCACCGTCATTTCCAGTGTATTTGACTTGGTTTGAAGGCTAATGACTCCAAGGCAACGAATAGTAAAAGTCATTCACACGTTCAAAACATTCATCAAAATCTGGAACCTCACCGATTTCGAGCTTCATCGTCTGCCATTCCTTTTGAGCTCGTGTGCGGATCTCTTCGCGGCCCAAGGAGTTTCTTTCGGGCTCGATATCTCGTGCTTTGCACTTGATACGTAATAGCTTGAGAAGGGATTCTTTTTCCTGTTCATTAAGCGTAAAAGTGCCGATAAGGCTGTCAACGTCATAGATGTCCTGCCGTCTATTACGATTCCGCTTTTCCTGCTGAAGCAAAGCGCGAAGCTTTTCAGCTATCAAGTCACTCAAGGAATAAGCATGAACCTCCCCACCACCTTTTCCCATCCTCACGAGCTGAATGGCGTTGACCGGTTCTCGGAATGAAATATCGATTTCCAATATATCGGTCGCTTTTCCTCTCTCAAATCCTTTTTCCTGTGGACTACCACGGTGGGCATAACCCACATGAAGTTTAAGGGCTGGCCCTGTTGCCTTGGGAAACATCTTTTCAGACGGATAGTAGCGCGAGGATTGGATTGCACACATAAGTGTAGGATAACCTAGTTCGGCCGCAGCTCTTGGAAAGCTAGCGTTAAGTTTTTCCCTAATTTCGTCTGCTATTTTGGGATCAGGATCTGATATGGCAGTAAAATCGATATCGCCTGTTTGCCGAGGGCTGTTATAAACAACCCCCATCAATACACCTCCTTTGAGATATATTTCGTGCGCATAGGGTTTGGTCATTCCTAGTGCAGTCAGGAAAACTTCTGTGGCCTGGCGTTCCATGTAGGCTTTAGGGTCCGCTTTAGCTTTGTCTATCCATTCGTTGATCTCAACGGTTATGGTATTTTCGAGGGTCACCGATTCACACATTTAGGGACAGCATCCATTTTTCGGAATGATCGGACATAAAAGGTTTCCCCGAATTAAGTACGCGCGATGACCCACGCTGAGCAAGTTTCAACCATTTCTCAATCCGCTCATCGCCCACGCCCATAACTTCATCTAGGATATAGCCCGCTCGCACTTTAAGTATAGGACGGTCACTACGGTCAACGATTGACATTATTTCGTCAAGGTAGGTTCTCCCATGCTTTGGCCAAATCTTTAGGACATGAGCCATGCCGCCGCAGGCATCTGGTTCATCAAGCATATCAAGAAAGGTTTGCCCGATGGTCGCAATTTTGGCAATCCTGCCTTTGATGGGGAGATGGTCACCAAATTTGCGGGTAACAGTAAATTGAACTGGGCGGCCTCTAACCCTTTCACGGTGAACAACGGCTTTGGGTTGTTCAATTTCTTTAAAGTTTTCTTTATAAGGCTCTCCGAAAAACTCCTCTGCGTCAGCTTTGAGCCATGACCTTCGCATGGTGTCAGTGGGACGTGTCATATGCAATGCATTGGGCCGACGATTGGTTAACCCATATTGCTGCATGGCGGAGATGTGAGAGACATAACAAAAAGAGTCGACGGAACAGATAATATCTTCTGCCGGAGCATCGGCTTTGGTCATGACACGCCAACAAGAGCGATAATCATTGTCCTCTCGAATTATTCCTTCGCGGGATAGCTGGTAGCGCGTTCTGCGAAAGGCGGATTTCGTCATCATATCGCCGCGTAGATATTTTACATCACCTTGCTCAAACACTTGCCACATCACGCGATAAAGATCACCATTGGTGAGTAAAGGCTTTTCTTGTGCATCCAATGCACGCGCAACAGCCTCGCCAAACAAGCTTACCTTCCTGCTTCGTGATCTCAACACATTTGCCACTTAACCCTAAAACCCTATATACTGTGTCCTAAGGACACAGTATATAGGGTTTTACAACAAGAGTCAAGATCCTGATTTAGGGCTTGACATTAAACATTACACCAGTAGGCTAATTAGGGCGTCCTTAGGACGCCCTAATTAGCCTACTGCCTTAAACTTCCTTTATCTCATATCTATTGTCAGTTTGGGATAGAGCAAAACATCGAAACGCATGAGCTAGCAAAGGCCTCGTCGGAACAAATATTCTGTACGATTTTCTTCCAAACCTAGCGCACAAGGCCCTTCAGAGATAGCGACTCGCTGCAAACTACAACGCATTGTAGTTTAATAAACCCAATTCAACACAATCAGATAAACCGCCGACAGCACAATCCACGTCCCGTCCAGCGTCTTCAGCCTTTTCGCGCCCAGCCACAGCGCGATCGGGCGGGCCAGAAAGGCGCCGAATATCGCGCCCGGTCCGGCCAGCAGCACGATCTCCCACGGCATCGTGCCCGCCTCGATATGCCAGATGCTGCCGACCAGCGCGCTGACCGAGGAGATCACGCAGGCGGTGCCGGTGCACAGCAGCACCGGATAGTGGCGGATGAACAGATAGAGCGCGACCAGCTCGCCGATGCCGACCGAAAACAGCGCGGTCAGCGCGCCGCCGGGCACCGCGATCAGCAGCAGCACCGCGATATCGACCGGCTCCAGCCGAGCGCGTTCCGGGCGCTTGTGATTGATCGTCCAGGTGGTGATGATCAGCGCCAGTCCCAGAAAGATCGAAAAGCCCTTGTAGCCGAGCAGGATCATATGCCCGTCGACCACGGTCAGCCGCTGCATCGCCCATAGCGCGGGCAGCGCCAGCGCGAGCACCGCCCTGATAACCAGCGCATAGTCGCGCGGACGCACCGGCACCTGCCCGGAGGAAACCGCTGGGGCTGGCTGGTGCAGCAGGCGGTCGGTCCAGCGCAGGCCGCCGACGGTCATGCCGAAGCTCTGGATCGCCATCGACGCCGCAGTGACGCGCAACGGATCGAGCGTCATCACCCCATGTTCGCGCAGCGCATTGAACACCGGCACAAACACCACGCCGCCGCCGGTGCCCGATGTATTGGCAATCACCGCCGCCAGCATGCCGATCCCCGGCAGAAACCAAAGCTGGCCGATCAGCGCCGGATCATAGTTCGCAAACAGCAGGATCGCGCCATAGAGCAGCAGCAGAACCGCGCCGCCCGCCATAACCAGTCGCCCCGGCGCTGGTCTTGTCAATCGGTGGCCGGCAATGGTCATGACTGATCGTTGGCCAAATCCGCAGGATGACGCAACCGCTAATCATCCGGTCGCGCGCGACCGGAACTCTTGCGACCGTCGCGGGTTCTGCAGATATGACCCACCGCAACATTTCCGCCGCCCTGGCGCTCGCTGTGATCCTCTCTGGCTGTGGCCAGACGCAGAGCCCTGCCAATGACGAACAGACCGCCGACCCATCGACCGAAACGGAGCCGAGCGCGAACGCCCTGCCCTCACCGGATGGCACTTCCACCGGCCCGGCCACCGCCGCCAGTGATCGCACCTCCGACCTGACGCCCGCCGAGCTGACCCCGGAGGCCGAACGCGGCGAAAAAGGCGCGCGCAATCTGTTGCTGTCCTTCGGGCGAGCGATTGAGCTGGGAAAATTTGATCAGGCCTGGGCGATGCTCAGCCCGGCGGACCAGAAAAAGTGGAGCAAGGCCGACTTTGCGGCCCTGTTTGCGGACATGTCCAACATCACGGTTTCGCTGCCCGAGGGCACCATCGAAGGCGCCGCCGGCTCGCTCTATTACAGCGCGCCCGTCACCATCACCAGCGAAAGCAAGGACGGGGGCCCGCTGCGAATCGAAGGCAAAGCCGTGCTGCGCCGCGTCAATGACGTCGACGGCGCGACGCCCAAGCAACTACGCTGGCACTTCGAGACCCTGACGCTGGACGGGACCCACTAGCCCGAGCGGGAATTACGCTGACACGGCACTGCTGACCGAATTAGGTGCGCACTCACCCTACCCCAATTTCCTTCAACGCTGCATTCTCCAGAAAAGCACTGCGGGTCATCTTGCGGGTGCGGGCGGCGCTGTCGATCATTTTGACGATGCCGGTGTCGAGCGAGACATTATAGCGGCCGGTCCGGCCGGTGCGCTGCAGATAGGGAATCTGGACCAGAAACGCCCCCTGCTTCAGATCGTCGGCGGCGCGCTTCTGGATCTCGCTGATCGGGCTGGCGGGGACCATCTCCTCATCCTCGAAATAGAGCGAGAGCGCCTCGATCGCATTGGCGATAATATCGCCTTCCTCGTCGGCTGCGGAAAAGCAGCCCTGCACATCCGGAAAGGAAATTCCGAAAGCGCTGTCTTCATCCTTATGCACGACGGCAAAATAGAACATGGGTTCGGCCTTTCAAATCCAGCCTGCCATCCGCGCGATGCTGCGCGCCGTCCCGACGGGCAGGTCTTTCTTGGGATGCGGGACAATGATCGTACGATCATCCTTGCGATATCATGGTGAGAGCCTTTGATCGGAACCAGCTCATAGCCCTCCTTGCGGAGCCGCCGGATGATCTGCTTGCTGCTCCGCTCCATGTGTATTTATATACACATTTTCGAGCAAAAGTCAATCGGGGATTATAGCCTCAACCAACCCCCGCACACTATTCCCCAGCAGAAACCCGTCCGCCAGATCCTCGGCGCGCAAATCCGCCTCGACCGCCTGCCCGCTGGCCAGCAGTTCCGCTCGCAACACGCCCGGCAGCACGCCGCGCGCCAGTGGCGGGGTCAAAAGCTTGCCGTCGCGCTCGACAAAGACATTCCAGATCGCGCCCTCGGTGACAAAGCCGTCGCCATCGACGAAGATCGGGTGCACGCCGCCCGCCAGTCCCTCCACCTGATAGACGCGGCGGTCGCTGGTCTTGTGGTGCAGGCGGAAATCCTGCGGCTCGGCCTGCATCGGCACCAGCTGGCAGCGAACCGGACCGTCCGGCGTCTGGGGCAGCGGCTTCAGCTCGATCGCCAGTGCGCCGGACTGTCCGAGGTGGAGCCGGACCATCGCGGCGCTGTCCTGGTGAAAGGTGACCGCCTGAATCGCATTGCGCGCGGCGTGCCGGTCGAATTCATATTGCAGGGCGCGGGCGCTCGCCTTCATCCGTTCCAGATGCGCCTCGAGCCGCCCGATGCCGCTGGCGGGGGCAAAAGCCATCGTCTCGATCAGGTCGACCGTATGGCCATCCTGTGCGTTGACATCCACCTTCGCAAATCTCCCCTTGGCGAGGCACTCCCGCCACTCATCATCCCCGTTTGAGTCCGCCACTATGCCAGAGCCGAGGCCGATGAAAAGCGTTTCTTTGTTAGGGGGGAGGAAGAAGGTGCGGATCGCGACATTGAAGGCGGCGTCGGAGCGGCCCAAGTCGTCCGGCGCGTCGATCCGGCCGATCGAGCCGCAATAGATACCGCGCGGATCCGGCTCCAGTTCGTCGATAATCTCCATCGCCCGTATTTTCGGCGCGCCAGTGATCGAGCCGCAGGGAAAAATCTGCCGGATGATATCGACCGCATCGAGCCCGTCCCGGAGCGCGGCGGTCACAGTCGAGGTCATCTGGTGGATGGTCGGATAGCTCTCGACATGGAACAGCTCCGGCACCTTCACGCTGCCCTGCTCGGCCACCCGCGACAGGTCGTTGCGCAGCAGGTCGACGATCATCAGATTTTCCGCGCGCTGTTTGGGGTCGCTCTGCAATTCTGTCTGGACCGCCGCGTCTGCTTCCGGATCGGCGAGCCGCGCCGCCGTCCCCTTCATCGGCCGGGCCGTGATCCGGCCGTCTTTCAGCGCGAAGAACAGTTCCGGCGAGAAGGACAGCATCCAGTTTTGCCCGTCAAAAACCACGCCGCCATAACCGGCCTGCGCCCGGTCCCGGATCGCGGCATAAAGCGCCAGAGGGTGAGCAGAAAAGTCCATTTCTGCTCGAAAGGTGAGATTGGCCTGATAAATATCGCCGGAAATGATATAATTTTGTACCTTTTTGAACGCCGCATCATAGTCTGCGCGCGACACCTGCGGCCGGAGACGCCCCAGCCAGGCACCATCGCGGTCAGGCAGCGCTTCGGCCACCTCTTCTTGCGTTAACTCTTTGTAATCATTGAATATTCCAAACCAAGCCAGCGGCGTCGGCAAATCGCCCGGCACTTTGCCCCGCAACCGCTCTTCCAGCCCCAGTCCCGCCTCATAGGCCAGATAGCCGGCCACATGCTGCCCCGCCGATCGCGCCCGCGACAGAGCCGCAAGACATGCTTCCAATTCTTCCACTCTGTCGGCCCGGATCACCCCCACCGGATCGCGGTAAAGCCGCGCCGGAGCGGCATCACAGGCCCGCGCATCATCGAGCAGCACAAAGGGATGATCGGTAGAAAACATGCTCCCCTCTAATTGCTTTTCTCCCGCTTCGTCCATAAACATCGCACAATCGAAACAAGGGGACGATTGCATGATACGCAAATGGTGGGCCGGACTGACAATGGCAGCAGCGATGATCGTCGGCCCTTCGCCAGCGCTGGCCGAGGACGCTGCCCCCAAACCGGCGGCACTGGTCGCCGACCAGGTCCCCGCCGTGCCGCTGGACATGGTCGAGCGGACTCGCCCCTATATGGAATATCGTACCGCCAGCTTTGTCGACTGGGACCCGAAAACCCGGGCGATGCTGGTCTCCACGCGCTTTGGGGACACCAATCAGCTGCACCGCGTCGCAACCCCGATGGGCCAGCGGGAGCAGCTGACCTTTGGCAGCGAGCCGGTCTATTCGGCCCGCTACGCACCGGACGGTTCGTCGCTGCTTTTTGAAAAGGATAGCGGCGGCAACGAGGTCGACCAGATCTATGCGCTGACCAATGGTCGCCCACGGATACTCACCGATGGCAGCAGCCGGAACAGCTTGGGCCCGTGGTCGAGCAGCGGCAAGCTGGTCGCCTTCGGATCGAACAAGCGGACCGGGCTTTACAATGACATCTATCTGATGAATCCGGCGAACCCCGACAGCGCCAAGATGCTGATCGCATCGACCGGAGGCGGCTGGTTCCCGATCGATTTTTCTCCGGATGACAAGCAGTTGCTGGTGTTCAACTATGTCTCGGTGTCCGACAATCAGCTCTATCTGGTCGATATCGAACAGGGCACTTCGCACAAGCTGACCGACAGCAACAAGCCGGTCGCCTACGAAGGGCTGAAATTTGCGCCCGACGGCAGCCTCTGGGCGGCCTCGGACGATGGCAGCGACGTCAAGCGGCTCGGCATTCTCAATCTGGAAACCTCACTATTCGAACCGATAATCGACGAGAAAATCTGGGATATCACCGGTTTTGATATCAGCAAAGATGGCCGCTGGATTGCCTTTGAAGTCAATCAGGCCGGTCGGTCGGTGCTCAAATTCTACGACCTACAAAACGGTTCGGTGCGCCGCATTGATGCGCTGCCTGCCGGAGTGATCAGCGGTATTAAATTTGCGCCCTGGGGCGAGCTCGGAATCACGCTGAACAGCAACCGGACCGGCACCGACGCCTATAGCATCAATCCGGAAACGCTGGCGGTCACCCGCTGGACAAAGAGCGAGACCGGCGGGCTGGATGCTGCGGACAATGTCGCCCCGGAACTGGTTGAAATTACCAGCTTTGACGGCGAGAAAATGTCAGGATTTCTCTACCGCCCCGATCCTGCGAAGCATAAGGGGAAACGGCCACTGATCATCAGCATCCACGGCGGTCCGGAAGGCCAGGCGAAGCCGCGGTTCCTCGGCCGCAACAATTATCTCGTCAACGAGCTGGGGATCGCTCTCTTCTATCCCAACGTCCGCGGATCGACTGGCTTCGGCAAACGGTTCGTTGCGCTCGACAACGGTCCGTGGCTGCGCGAGAATAGCGTGCTCGATATTGGCGCTTTTTTCGATCGCCTGCGCGGCGACCGGATGATCGACCGGAAGCGGATCGCCGTCACCGGGGGCAGCTATGGCGGCTATATGACGCTGGCATCGATGCTCCGCTATGGCAAACAGCTGCAGGCAGGACTGGAAGTGGTGGGTATTTCCAATTTCGTCACATTTCTGGAGAATACGCAGGCCTATCGCCGTGATCTTCGGCGCGTCGAATATGGCGATGAGCGCAATCCTGAGCAGCGGGCCAAGCTGGAAGAGATCAGCCCGCTGGTTCGCGCCAGCGAGATTGCCATACCGTTGATGGTCGTCACTGGGGCCAATGATCCCCGCGTTCCCGCCAGTGAAGCCGATCAGATCGTCGCCGCAGTTCGTGCAAGCGGTCGCCCCGCCTGGCATCTGCTGGCAGAGAACGAAGGCCATGGCTTCCGCAAGAAAGCCAATGCCGACTACCAGTTCTGGGCGAGCCTGCTATTCTGGCAGAAATATCTGCTGGACGACGCGCAATGATGATGCGGTCGCCGGTCTGGTCGTGATGCGGGGCCGTATCCGCCTCGTACCCTGCGGTGTAGCCTGATCATGCCGCGCGCGATGGCCCGGACGGTTATCCTTTCTGCCATCGCTTTGGCTGCCGCCAGCTTTGCGCTGGAATGGCTAGAATATAAATATTTTACGAAAGCCTATTCGGTTGAAATCTACATCGTGCTGATCGCTCTGGGCTTTGCCGCGCTTGGTCTCTGGGTCGGCCGTCGGCTGACCCTGCAAAACCCGCGCGGCCCTTTTGAACGGAACCGCGCGGCCCTGAAATCGCTTGGGATTTCGGAGCGTGAACTGCAAGTACTGGAGGCTTTGGCAGAGGGTCAGTCGAACAAGGAGATTGGCCGGACGCTCGCCATTTCGCCGAATACCGTCAAAACCCATATCGCCAAACTCTATGCAAAACTGGATGTCAACGGCCGCGTGCGGGCGATTGAGGCCGCGAAGAGCTTGCATCTGATCCCCTGATCTTTCGGGGTGATTCCGGCCCAATCACCCACCTGGGTGATTTCCAATAACGGCTACGGGTGCCATAACCGCCGCACAAGCGGAGGTACGACTATGCAGAAAATTGCCTTAACCTATGGGGTGCTTTCCGGAACCATCACCATCGTGACATTGATCCTCGGTCTGGTGGTCAGCGACGGCGGCAGCTTTCTATCGTCCGAACTGTTCGGCTATCTGACCATGCTCGTCGCATTGTCGATGATCTTCATCGGCATCAAGCGTTATCGCGATCAGGAACTGGGCGGGGTAATCCGGTTTCTGCCCGCTTTTGCCATGGGGCTTGCTATCGCGGTCACGGCGGCGATTATCTACACGATTGTTTGGGAACTCTATTTGATGGCGAGCGGCCACGACTTTATCAACAACTATGTGAACGCCGCGATCGAGGCAAAAAGAACAGCTGGCCTGGCTCCCGAAAAACTGGCCGAGGACATTGCGGCGTTGGAAGAGATGCGGTCTGATTACGGCAAAATCTACATTCGCATGCCGATGACCTTTCTCGAGATTTTTCCGGTGGGTCTGATCATCGCGCTGCTGTCGGCAGCCGTATTGCAAAACCCCAAAATTCTGCCCGCCCGCCAATAACATTTCGCAAAGGAGAGAAATCATGAAACTTGGCGCTTTTTCGATCAGCCTCACAGTCAAGGATATCGCCCGCTCCAAAGCCTTTTACGAACAGCTTGGCTTTGCAAAATTTCACGGTGACGAGGACCAGAAATGGCTCGTCCTGAAAAATGGAGAGACCCTGATCGGTCTGTTCGAGGGCATGTTTCCCAAGAATCTGCTAACGTTCAATCCCGGCTGGGATCAGGACGCCCAAAATCTGGATGATTTTGACGACGTCCGCACTATTCAGCAATCATTGCTGGCAGCGGGCGTGGAGCTCGACAGTCAAGCGGAGGGCAAAGAAGGTCCGGGCAGCATCATGTTGACCGACCCGGACGGCAATCCGATCCTCATCGACCAGCATCGTTGAGCGGCTGATTCCATAAAATGAGCATCGCTGCCAATGAGCGGATCCACCATCAGCAGCGGGCCGTTCAGTCCAATTCAGCCAATATCCTTATCAAACGCGTTACATCTTCAGGATCATGGTACAGCGCGAAGCCGATGCGCAGAACGTCGCCCCTAACGTCGGTCGTGACATTTTGCTCGGTCAGCGATCGGTGGAGCATCGCTGCCCGCTCCCCCTTGAAGGCCAGAAAGCGCGCGTGCGGCTGCTGATTTATCGGATTGAGCAACACAAAATCTTTAAGCGGTTGCGCAGCGAGGAACTGCTCTTGCAAACTCGCAACATGGTCTGAAATCACGGCTGTTGTCAGCCCCTCGTCCCGCAGCATGTTCTGCACCGCATTGAACCGGTAGAGGCCGGAGGGATCGAAGGTACTGCCCAGAAACCGCCGGCCATCGGGCGCATAGCCAACCTCACCGGGTGATCGCGCAAGATCATCAAACACAGCATACCATCCCGTCACCACAGGCCGCTCAGCATAGCCGGGAGGTGCATGGAGAAAGCACACGCCTTCTCCGGCCATCGCATATTTATAGCCGCCAGCCACATAAAACACGCGGTCCGCTATGGCTGAAAGATCAGTCTCCATCGCCATGAAACCATGATAGCCATCGATCACCACCCACGGCCCTTGAGGATGGGCCAGGTCCGCCAGTTTATCCAGATCGGACACAACGGTGCCGGAATTGAAGAGAACATGGCTGGTATAAATCAGATCAAACGGCGCAGCCCGCGCGGTTTCGAGCAAGGCTGCTGGCGGGACCGTTTCCAGCACCACCTTCCCCGCCTCCACCCAGCGGGCCATTTGCCGACCAAAGCTGTGAAACTCGCCTTCGGTCGCCAGCACGCGCACGGGATGCGCCGCGATGGTGGAAACCAGCGGCACCAGAAAATCATGGGTGTTTGGCGCAAAACATATTGTCGCCGGGTCTGGCAGATTAAGCTCATCTGCAACATGCTGCTGTGCCTCGGACCAGACCGGCCCCATGATTTTTTCCCATTTATGGTCCGCCAGCGTCGCAGCATCCTGCCAGGCAGCCATTTGCCCCTTCTGGCTGGCATCGGGCCACAGATGATGGCTATGCGCGGCGAAATGCAGACGCTCGCTATTGGACGCGAGAGATTGTGAAAACAGGTATTTCCAGTTCATAATTGGGTTCGCAACGACCAAAGTTCAGGAAAAGCGCGTTTGCCAAGGGTTGTTTGCAGGTAAGAGACGCCCGCCGTTCCCCCAGTGCCCATCTTCCCGCCGATGATCCGCTCGACCGTCAGCACATGCTTGTGCCGCCAGGTCGCCATGGCATCGTCAATATCGACCAGCTTCTCGGCCAGTTGATACAGCTCCCAATATTGTTCGGGATTGCGGTAAACCTCGAGAAAAGCCGTCTCGACCTGCTCGGATGGTTGATGAGGCTTGGCGAAATCCCGGTCCAGCAGGTCCGGCGAAATATCAAAACCGGCCCGCGCCAGCGCTGATATCGCGTCGTCCCAGATGCTCGGGTGATCCAGTGCAGCCTGCATCGCCGCCTGCGCCTCCGGACGATCCTCCTGATATTTCAGAAACCCCTTGTCCTTGAGGCCAAGCATATATTCCACAGTCCGGAACTGATCAGACTGAAAGCCGGAACTGGGACCCAAAACATGGCGAAAGCGCGTATAATCGCTCGGCGTCATCGTCGACAACACATCCCAGCTGAGCGTCATCACCGCCTGAATCCGGCTGATCCGCGCCAGCGCCTTATAGGCTGGAACGAGTGCGTCCGCGTTGATCTCCTGCTTGGCGAAGCGCATCTCGCGAATGATCTGCTTGAGCCACAGCTCCTTGGTCTGGTGGATGATGATGAACAACATTTCGTCGTCCAGATCGGATCGGGGATGCTGCGCGTCCAGCAATGTATCGAGCGCCAGATAGCGCGCATAGGTCATGGTAGATTGATCGGTCATGCGGAAGTGTAACGCTGCAATCGGTTGATGGGAAGAGCTACCCGATCAGCCCTACGCTTTCGCGGCGGGAGATCCTGATCCCTTCTTCGGCGGTGGTCAGTCCTTCACGGACAAGCGCTCTGGCAGCGGAGCCGAGATTGGGCTGGCGCAAGAAGGCATGGGAAGCGATGCGCGCCTCATCGCCGCCATCATTGATAAGCTTGCGCAGGCTGTCGTCGATGCGGATGGCCTCGAACACGCCGATCCGGCCCTGAAAGCCGGTCTGGTTGCAATGTTCACAACCGGTTTCGCGGTAGACCACTGTGCCATTGTCAAAGCCGAGCAGCGACGCCAGAGAGCCATCGGCCTGAATCGGCGTGCGGCAATGTTCGCACAGCTTGCGGACCAGACGCTGCGCAACCACCGCGCGCAGGGTCGAGGCCAGCAGAAACGGCTCCACCTTCATATCGCGCATCCGGGTGATCGCCCCTACTGCGTCATTCGTATGCACCGTGGAGAGCACCAGATGCCCGGTCAGGCTCGCCTGCACGGCGATCTCGGCTGTCTCTCTATCCCGGATCTCGCCGATCATCACCACATCCGGGTCTTGGCGCAGGATCGCTCTGAGGCCAGCGGCAAAGGTCAGACCGACCTTGCTATTGACCTGCGTCTGGCCAATGCCCTCGATCGCATATTCCACCGGGTCCTCGACGGTGAGGATATTGCGGCTGCCGTCATTGAGCTGCTTGAGCCCTGCATAGAGCGTGGTGGTCTTGCCCGAGCCCGTGGGGCCGGTGACGAGAATGATGCCATTGGGTTCTGAAAGCGCGTCGGTCAGGATCGCATGCGTGCTTTGCGACATGCCCAGCAGATCTAATGATATGCCCGCGCTCTCCTTGTCCAGGATCCGCATTACCACCCGTTCGCTGGCTCTATTGGGCAAAGTGGATACGCGGACATCGAGCAGCTTGCCGCCCAGCGTCAGGCTGATCCGGCCATCCTGCGGGATTCTGCGCTCGGCAATATCCAGCCGCGCCATCACCTTGATCCGGTTGACGATCACCCCGGCGACATGCGGCGGCATCCTCAGCTTTTCCGTGAGCACACCGTCGACGCGCATTCTTACCACCAGCCCTGTCTCATAGGGCTCGATATGGATATCGGACGCGCCCTGCCGGGCCGCCTCTGCGATGATCCCGTTGATCAGTCTGATCGTGGGCGCATCATCGGCGCTGTCGAGCAGATCTTCTGCGCTTGGAATATCCCCGGCAATATCATCCAGCCCTTCTCCGGCCAGCGCCATATCGCCCGCCATCGCCGCCGCCGATCCGTCCATGGCGTAATGGGCACTCAGCAGCTTCTCGAACGCCGGGCCATCCACCAGTTCCACATCAAACGGCAAGGCCAGATAACGCCGGACCTCCAGAAGGGCCGATGGATCGGAGCCGGCACGCAGCGCGAGCGCGGCGCGGTCGCCATCCATCGAAAGCAACAGAACACCGTTCTCGCGGGCATAGCTATAAGGCAAATCCAGTAACGGCAGCTGGGACCCCAGAGCAACCGTATCATCCGACGGGCTATCCGCCGTAGAGAAATTTTCCGCGTTCACTGTGATATGATCTGGCTGGTGCCAACCCGTTGCTTGCCTGAATTTGGTCGGCACGAGACGAAAGTCTCGGGAAATCCGCCGTGCATCACGATTACCTTCCCGCTGCTATCCTGAGACGGAATAGGAAAATAATGTGACGCTACGGCGACTCCTGTTTGACAGATAGATTACAACGTTCGTCCTAGAAATTCAGGCCGATGCTCATCGAGAAACGGGTTCCGACATCATAGGCATTGTTCAGGATTTCCGTGGCCCCCAGCGTCTGCGATTCACGATAGTCGGTGCCGAGCAGATTCCGCGCCTCGAATTTCAGCTCGAAGTCCTGGCCAGCGATATTCATCTCTTCACGCAGCACCACATCCAGCTTCCAGCCGGTACGTTCGACAAGATCAGGCTGATCCTGAGGGCCACGTGCTGTGACGCGGGGGCTGTTGTAGGTCAGAAGAACGGTTTGCTGAGAAAGGCCTTCCTCCTTTTCCATCCCGAACTGCAAGTTTGCAACATGGGTGGATTGGCCGGTCAAACGGTCACCATCATTGAACAGATTGGAAGCATCGGTTGCCGACAAGGTCACCGGGTTGATAGCCTGATCGCCAGCCGCGACCTCGATTTTGGACTTGGTATAGGTATAGTTGGCCGCGATCATAATGCGCCGGTCTTCGAAGAAGCTGCCGCCCAGATCGTAAAGCGGGAAATATTTCACCAGCTCGATTTCACCGCCATAGAGCGTAGCGCTGGGTGCATTCGAAAAGCCGGTGAACAACGTTCCGCCACCCTGTACAAAGGCTACGTTCTCGATCGGATTGTCGATCTTCTTGTAAAAACCGGCAAGAGTGATGCGCTCACCGCGACCAATATAATATTCGTAGCGCCCCTCAAAGTTGAGCAGTTCGCTATCGGTCAGCAACGGGTTGCCGATAAAGGTGCGGTCGGTGTCGAGATCGAGAAACTGTTGCGGCGCCAGTTCACGGAACTGGGGTCTCGCGACTGTTTTCGATGCGGCAAAACGGAGCTGCATGTCGTCGGCAAAATTCCAGGTCAGTGTTCCTGCCGGCAACCAATAATCGTTGCTTATCCCGGTTGCGACAGATGCGGAGCCACCCTGCAACAATATCGGCAGGACGGACTGTTTGGCATCTTCGTACCGAACACCTACGTTCAGCCGAAGACCGTCTGCCAGCTCGGCATCAAACTGGCCGTAGCCGCCGTGTATTTCCAGCTGCGCCTCATAGGCCGGCACCGATGTCTGGGCAGCAACCTCACGCAATTCGATCTCGTGGGTAAAGATATTGAAATCAGAGAGCAGGAAATCAATCCGTTCCTGATCGATCGGATTGGGCAAGCCATTGGCCGGAACGAACCGAAAATCACGGCGCTGGGCCTGACGGTCGTTGAGATAATAGCTGTAGCCGACGCTGAAATTGACCGGGACCCCGATATTGGTTTCATAGCCCAGATCGACACCGGCACCGTAAACGTCATCATTGAGATCGCTAAACTGCACGCGAGCGGACTGACCAGGTGATGTCAGGTCGTTGACGAAATCATTCGCGATAATTTTGTCAAACGCATAGCTGTAAGTACGTTGATAAGGCGCATCGCGCTGTGAGTTCGCCCACGAACCGCGGACATCCAGCGACAATTCGTCAAACTTGAATTCACCCACAAACTGGGTGGTAAACAATTGCCGTTCGAACCAGCTCGTGCGGCCCTGATTCAGCAAGGTCTCTTCGTCAACGTTGATCGCGTCAATACCCGCCTTGATCGACGCTTCTTTCGAAGTGTCATGAATATAGAGATTGGTAAAGCGGAGCTTGTGCTCGCCAATTTCTGCCGAAAGACCGAGCAGGCCATTGACGACAATCCGGTTCTCCGTCGTCACAAAATTGAAATTCTGGTCCGGACGCAGGCCAGGCTCCCCGTCAATGTTGACGATCCCCTGCGTTGTCTGCTGCACACCGCCGCGCGTGCGCCAGCTGTTTTCAAACCCGGCCGTAGCGACAATCCCGACAAATGCATCGCCAACATCAAAGCTGGTCCCGCCGGTAATGTCCGCGGAGAAGTTGGCCGGAATGTCCCTATTGCGCTGAATCAGGTTGGTTTCGGCATTGTTGAGACTTGCCGCAAATTGCTGCAAATCCTGGCTGGAAAATTCCGTGCCCACCGAAATCGGGATATTTTTGGCGATCGCGTTCGCCAAGCCGCCAGGAATGTCGCGGACGCCATCGTCATAACCGATGATATCCGTGTCCGAGCCATCGTAGGTATAGCCAAGCTTACCAGTGGTCTCGCTATCACCGCTGACACCGAAATTGATCTTGAGAAACGGCTCCTCTGGTGTGGACTTGGTGGTCAGGTTGATCACACCGCCGCCAAATTCGCCAGGGTAATTGACCGAATAGCTCTTCTGCACGACCGTTGAGGCAATCACGCTGGTCGGGAAAAGGTCTAGCGGGACAACGCGCCGCAGAGGTTCTGGCGAAGGCAAGGGAAGGCCATTGAGCAGAGCCAGAGAATAGCGTTCGCCGAGGCCACGGACGAAAACAAAACGGCCGCCGACCACGCTGAGGCCCGTTACGCGCTGCAATGATCCGGCAATATCGCCATCGGCTGCGCGGGCGATTTCCGCCTCCCCGAGCACCGAGACGACTTCCGATGTCGCGCGAATGGGGTTGGGAATATATTTTCCGCGGACAATGATCTCGCCGCTGAAGTCACCGCCCGGCGCGGAAATATCTACGTCATCTTCGATGATATCATCGTCGGGCTGCGCGGTTTCAGTCGGCGGATCCTCCGTCGCTGTGGTTTGTGCATATGCCGCAGGCGACACCAGCGCGGTGCCGAGGAGCAGGCTGGTGATTATCGCTGTCCGCTTCGTCATCGGATCTTCCTTCATAATGGTAAAAATGGGATGGCGACCGGAACCGGCCACCATCCCATGACAAAATTGCTGCTCAACCGATGGTGGGTGCAATCACGCAATCATTTGCATAGAGTCCGCAGGTCCATCCCTGGAAGCGCGTGTCGTTCGCGTCCCGGACAGCGCCAATATAATCAACATCTTCGAAGAAGCTGTTGATGCTGTTGACGGCCGTTGCGGTCACGGCATTCTCATTTGCACCATTGATGAACGGGAATGCGGCAGAAGCATTGGCCAGGGTGGATGTACCGTCTGACGTGTTGTTGCTGCCAGCATTGAAGATCGTCTGGATCTGGGCAACGGTGATATTACCATCATCAACGAAGGGGGTCGCACAGCTCATGAACACCGACTCAAATACCGGTGGTCCGTTTTCGTCCGCTGCGGCGCCAGCAGCCTGAACGGTAGTGGCACTATCGATATCGATACATGCCGCAGGGCTGTTGAAGACCGAGTTGTAGAAGGCATAATCACCGCCCCCGCGCAACAGGATAACATGATCGCCGCCGTTGGAGACGAAGGTCACGTTTGCAAGCTTGTGATCCTGGCGTGGTTCGGCATCTTCATCGCCATTTGAATCTGCTTCCATCACATGGTCGCCGCCATTGGCGCGCTGAACAGCGAGGACGAACTGGTTGTGACCCTTGAACCCGGAGTCGGAGTCGACCGAGTCATCGTCGATACCGGTCATGACAAGATTCTTGCCGTTGACCCGTCCGCCAAACCATTCGACACCATCGTCGGAGCTATTGTGAATCTGGATGTTCTGGAAGAATGTTCCACGACCAACGCCGGCCATGGTGATGCCGTTCAGTTCATTACCAGGGGAAACTTCGAAGCCGGGATAGCGAACCTGTACATAGGAGAGGCGACCGCTGGAATCGTTTGGCAGCGTTCCGCCGTAGACGGCATTGGATGGCCCTTCCACAATCGCTTCACAATCGGTCCGGGTTCCATCTGGATTGGATGCACCGCCGGTTGCGCAGTCAGAGATTGGTGCACGCCCCAGAATGACGATGCCGCCCCACTGGCCGATGCTGTCTACACCCGCGGACCCATCAATATTCTGACGCGACGTGAAAATGATCGGAGCGGAAGCAGTGCCTTCAGCAAAAAGCTGGGACCCGCGATTGACGAGCAGAAAGTCTCCACCCGAAGAACCGAATATAGTGACACCAGGCTCGATGGTCAGAATACCCTGAGCACCGCCATCAACGCCCACTTCAACAGCGCCGGACAGTGAATAGATTGTATTTGCGGTATTCGGTCGCTTGGGCAGCACCAGATTGCCCTGAATGATACCAGATACCTGACAATTGCGCGCCTGTTCACCATTGCCCGTCGTGATCGTGCCGACATTTGCCGTGCCGGTGGGGCAATCGGTTGCTGGCGTACCGGCAGGAGTTGGTGTCGGCGTTGGCGTAGGCGTAGGGGCCGGTGCAGGAGCTGGAGTAGGCAATACGACGATATTGCCCTCGCCTGGCGATGCAACATCATCGGCGCCACAGGCGGTCACTGCAACGGCAGCGACGCCCGCAAACAGGAAGGAACGGATTTGCTTATTCAACATGGGATTGGTCTCCGCAAAAATAACTGGTTTGAAACGTTCGAATCAAACGATGCGGAATCGAATCAAAAGCTCCCCATCGCCCTCAGCGAAGGGCTCTAGGGATAGGAGGTGACCCTGCGATGCCGTTTGCATGACGCTTTGGAGACACAAATATTACACATATTTTGCACTGACAGCCGCAACCGCCAATAAGCGCGCATTACAGAGGTGAAATGAGCGAAGCGGTTCGAAAAACACAAAAAAAGGCGGCCGCTATAACGACCACCTTTCAAAATTCACACGGTCCGGAAATGAATTTCCGGCTGGAATCAAAGCCTACCGACCGGCATATTGGCTGTTAAGATTCTGCAAAGCCTGATCCGCTGCGTCTCTGGAATTGACGACGGTACCGTTGGCCAGCACCAGATCGAAATTGGTATCGCTTTTCATCGCAGCCATAAACATGCGGGCAGCATCGCCGGTGCGCCCCATCCGGGCATAGACCTGGCCAAGATTGATCAGCCGAGCGGGGTCATTGGCATCGACCTTTTCCGCCGCCTCCAGCTGCTGGAGAGCGATCTCGTTTTGACCAGCCATCAAGGCGTCATAGCCCAAGGCACCTTTTGCATATCCAATTTCGCCTGAATCCTGGGCAATTGCCGGGGTTCCGATCAACATCAACCCAGCTGCGATTCCGATAATTTTAGCGGTTTTCATAGCATATTCTCCTAATCCGATATCCGTTTATTACACTTATATGACATACCTTGCAATAAAACTGTAACATAAGTGTAAAATATCTACATTGTTTGAAATATGCTCTTTTTATCAGGCTCTTATGCGGGCGCGCCGACCCCTGCAGTCCGGATCGGCACAGCGCAAATGCGTGGCACAGCCGCTAACCGAAGTTGGATAGTCCACTATTCTATTCAGGATTTGAGAGATGTCTGGAGGCCCGAGCCGGAATCGAACCGGCGTACACGGATTTGCAATCCGCTGCGTCACCACTCCGCCATCGGGCCGGAGAGAGCGCGCGAATTGCTTCGGTTTGGAACGAAAGTCAACCCAAAGTTGCGTCGGCGGCAACTGACCTCATCGATGGGCATAATGGAGTAGCTGTCGCGCAAAAGACGCAATCGGGACAAATTCGCCGGAATCCATCTTGGCGCGGGTCACAAGGCGAGCTAGAAGCACAAATTCTCCGCCATAGTGTATTGTATTCATAATACAGAAGTGGCATGGACGACAGACTATATCATTGCGAGGATCGACGCTTGGGCCAGGAAAATTTCAGACAGATGCGCAAAGCCATGGTGGTCAGCCAGTTGCGGACAACCGAAGTCAGCGATCCACGCGTCATTGCGGTTATGAGCCATATTGCTCGTGAAGATTTTGTTCCGGCTGCTCAACGGAGCTTTGCTTATGCCGATCGCGGCGTGCCTATCGGCGAAGGCCGAGCCTTGAATCCGCCGCTCACAACGGGACGACTGTTGAATGTCGCTCGCATCACGAAAGCGGACAAGGTTCTTCTGATTGGCGCAGCTACGGGCTATACGGCAGCATTGCTGGCAGAACTGGCCGGATCTGTTACCGCGGTCGAACAAAATGCCACGTTTGCAGAAACGGCCGCGAAAAATTTGGCGACTTTCGACAACGTCGAGATCGAGACCGGCAATCACGCAGACGGTTGGCCGACAGCGGCACCCTATTCTGTAATCGTGATCGACGGATTGGTTGAGCAGATTCCGCAAACCTTGATCGATCAGCTCGCGCCCGAAGGCAGAATCGTCGCGTCGATGATGCATGACGGCGTTGCCCGCCTCGCATTGGGCAGGACGGCTGGCGGTCATGTTGGCTATCAATATTTTGCCGACGGTGGAGGATGCCCGTTGCCCGGCTTCGAAATGGCAAAAAGCTTTAAATTTTAAGGCGTTCTGGAGAGTAATGAAATGACTAGACGCAGTCTTTCCCTTGGAACAGCGATTGTTGCGTTGCTGTCCGCTCCAGTGCAAGCCGAAACCTTGCGCGACGCGCTGGAAGCCGCTTATCAAACCAATCCAACCTTAACTGGCGCCCGTGCCGCTCAGCGGGCGACCGACGAGAATGTGGCCATAGCAAAAGCCGATGGTCGTCCCAGCGCCACAAGCGACTTTGGCTTTCAAGAAAATTTCCTGCGCAGCGCCAACAGCTTCACGGCACCGCTGCGCCAGTCGACTGCGGGGGGATCCGTAACGGTTCCGATCTATTCCGGCGGGGCCGTCAAAAACGCGGTCCGCGCCGCCCGGACGCGAGTGGAAGCAGGCCAGTTCGATCTGCGCGCGACCGAAGCCAGCCTGTTCAGCAATGTCGTGGCCACCTATATGGATGTCATCCGTGATTCGGCCATCGTCAAACTGAATCGCGCCAATGTCGGCGTTCTGTCCGTTAATCTCGAAGCGACCAGCGACCGGTTTGAAATCGGTGATTTGACCCGCACCGATGTTGCTCAATCCGAGTCCCGGCTTGAAATTGCCAAGAGTGATCTGGAAACCGCGAGAGCCAGCCTGATCCGCAGCAAGGAAAATTATATCGCGCTGGTCGGTAACGAGCCAGGCGATTTGGAGCCACCACCACCGCTGCCGAATCTGCCGGAAACACCTGACCAGGCGGTTGATCTGGCATTGAGCTATAACCCCGATTTGCTTGCCGCCAAGGAGCGCAGCGATGCTGCCGAGTTTGATATAAAGACGGCGCGCGCGGCCAATAAACCGCGGGTTTCGACCTATGCCGAAGGGCGTTATTTGAATTATCACGGGACGCTAGGCGGCAGTGTCGCCGGTACGACGTTCATTCAGGAACAATCCACCGCTCAAGTCGGCATTCGAGCAACCATGCCGATCTATCAGGGTGGCGGTCCGGCCGCTCGCATCCGGCAGGCACAAGCGCGATCCGGTCAGGCTTACGAGCAAATGATTGCAGTAGAGCGAGATGTCATTGCTCAGACTCGTGCGGCCTATTCGAGCTGGCGCGCGTCGGAACGGGTGATCCAGTCATCGGAGCGAGCTGTCTCTGCCGCAAGCCTTTCGCTAGAGGGCGTACGTGCGGAGAACTCCGTTGGCAATCGCACAATATTGGACATTTTGAACGCAGAGCAGGAATTGCTAAACGCTCAGGTCCAGCTGGTTACGGCGCGGCGGAACAGCTACGTCGCGGGATTTTCCCTGCTCGCGGCAATGGGCCGAGCGGAGGCCCGAGATCTGGGCCTGGAAGGCGGGCCACTGTATGATCCCGACGTCAATTACGAGCGGGTCGACGATATGTTCTATGACTATCAAAGCGATCCCAATCCCGAGCCGCAAGCGACCAGGACCGTTGACACTCAGGCGCAAAAAGCGGACATAGAGCCATTGCCGGTGAGACCATCGCGCCGATAAGGCGAACAGGATCGATCGGACCGGCAACGGGGCATAGCGTTTAAGGGGTTCGGATATGGCTGAGCAAAACAGGGAATCGTCGATGGAAGAGATTCTTTCGTCGATCAAACGCATCATCGCCGAGGACAAGGCGATTGATGAGGATCGCCCGCTACAACGCCGCAAGCCTGCTCTAAAACCGGCCTTGCAGGCTGTTCCCGATGTAACACCGGACGATCAGAATGATGAAATCCTCGAACTAACCGATGAATTGCGGGAACAGCGCAACGCTTCCGCAAGAAGTCGCCTTGGCGAAGACGAACGATTGATCGATGACGACAAGCTGGACAGCATGCGCCAGTCGCTTTCGGCATTGGTCGAAAAAGAAGCGATGGAGCGTGCACCAGCGGCGATGCCCGTCAATGGCACGTCGCTCGAAGATCTGGCTCGGGAATTGATGCGCCCGATGATCAAGCAATGGCTGGATGACAATCTGCCGGACCTGGTCGAGAGACTCGTAGCGCGAGAAATCCAGCGGCTACACGAGAAATAGACGTTCAAACCTAATCTGAATTGCCTTGTTGGACAGGCGTGCTAAACTCCTGTGCATGACAAAAATTTTCAAAAGACTCACAACTGCGCTGTTCGTTACAGCCGCTATTTTCCCAACTGTATCTGCCGCAAGACCGATGACGGCGGAGGATCTTGCGACGCTGAAACGAATGGGGTCGGTGACGGTTTCTCCGGACGAGAAATGGGCGGCTTTTGATGTCACCGAAACCGAAGCGGACAGTTATGAACGATCGAACGCGCTCTACCTGTTAGCGCTCGACGATCCTGCGGCGACCCCGACCCGGGTTGCAGACAAGCCGGGAAAAAGCGAACATAGCCCCGCGTTTTCCGAAGACGGCAGCCTTTACTATCTTAGCGACGCGAGCGGTTCGGAACAGCTTTGGCATGTCGATATAGCGCCAAATGGCGAAAGCGGCACGCCTGTTCAGGCCAGTGATCTGAAAGCGGATATTGCCGGCTTCAAACTGTCGCCAACCGGTGAAAAGATTGCGCTGTGGGGCGATATTGCCAGAGACTGCCCGACATTTGGCTGCGACAAAGACGGAAACCGTGCAGAACCCGGCCCGGGGACTGGCCGCGAATATGACGAGCTGTTCATCCGGCACTGGTCGAGTTGGGAAACACCGGGCAATTACAGCCGTATATTCGCTTTTGATCTCGATGACGGAAAAATCACGGGTGACGGAGCGGCGCTGGATGGTGATCTGGTTGGTGACAGCCCGTCGAAACCGTTTGGCGGCGGAGAGGAAGTCGCCTGGGTGCCAGGCGAAGACGGTGTTTTCTTCACCCTCCGCATCGCTGACCGAAACGAACCCAAGTCCACCAATCTCGATATTTACGGGGCAAAAGCGGACGGTCAGGAGACTGTCAATTTTACTGCCTCCAATAAGGCAACCGACACCCTGCCTGCCTTTTCTTCGGATGGAGAATGGCTGGCCTGGGCCGCGATGGAACGCCCCGGCTATGAATCCGACCGACTGGTAGTCAAGCTGCGCAAACAGGGCAGCGACGAGGACACAGCCATAGCGTTGACCAAGGACTGGGACCGATCGGTTGGCTCGATCGTCTGGACGCCCGACAATCAAAAGCTGATTGTCACCGCGCAGGAGGTGCTGGACCATCCCGCCTTCGAGATCGAAGTGGCGACCGGCAAGGTCTCTCGCCTCACCCAAGGCGGCAATGTCGGTGCGACCATCCCTCTGCGGGACGGCTCGCTGATTTACACATTGAACAGCCTGCAGGCACCGACCGATCTATATCGCCGTGCGCCAGACGGCACGGTCACACAGCTTACGGATATCAACGGCCCCGAACTGAACGAGATTGATCCCGTCGATGTTCAGCGCTTTGAATTCACCGGCGCTGATGACGATCAAGTTTGGGGCCAGATTATCAAACCGGCAGGCGCAACGGGCAAACTGCCGATGGCGTTTCTGGTCCACGGCGGCCCGCAGGGCAGTTTTGGCAACAGCTGGTCGACACGCTGGAATCCCAAAGTCATGGCAGCGCAGGGCTATGCGGTGGTCACTGTCGATTTTCACGGCTCGACCGGATACGGGCAGGAATTCACCGACAGCATCAATCTGGACTGGGGCGGCAAACCGTTGCAGGATCTGAAGTTTGGTTATGACGCAGCATTGGCAGTAGATAGCCAAATCGATGGCGAGCGGTCCTGCGCGCTGGGCGGCTCTTATGGCGGCTATATGATGAACTGGATTGCCGGAAACTGGCCCGACCGGTTTGACTGTCTGGTCAATCACGCTGGGGTTTTCGACTTACGGTCCATGGCTCTCAGCACCGAGGAACTCTGGTTCGATCAATGGGATCAAGGCGGACCATGGTGGACACGCCCCCATCCGGAAAAATGGAACCCCGTGAACTATATTACCAACTGGAAAACGCCAACGCTTTTCATCCATGGCGAGAAGGATTTCCGGATACCCTATACCCAGAGCATCATGCCGTTCACCGTCGCGCAGGAAATGGACATTCCGTCCAAGCTGCTGATCTTCCCGGATGAAAACCACTGGGTATTGAAAGGCAAGAATAGCGTGCAATGGTATCGAACGGTGTTCGACTGGCTGGAAAAATGGACGAAGGGCGATCAGGCTGGCGCAGGGAAATGACCTATTTTCCGACCGAAGATCGTGGCGGGACCACCATCATCACGCTGACAAACGGTGAGCGCAATACACTCAATCCTGACTTGCTGGAGGAAGGCGTTGAGGCGATGCGGTCGCTGACCGATAATCCCCCGGAGGCCGGTGTCGTCCTAACCGGTGCCGGCCAGCATTTCACGTGCGGCATGGATACCAAAGTCGCGGCCGCGCTCGATGCAGCAGGACAAAAACGCGCGGTTGCCGCCATCAATGCTTTTGCTGCTTCCCTTCACCGCCTGCCCTGCGCTGTTGTCGGCGCGATCAATGGCAATGCGATCGGTGCCGGCGGGATCATGGCGCTGGCCTGTGACTGGGTTATCGCCGCGCAGGGCGATTACAAGATTGGTTTGCCGGAAGCCAAAGCCGGCCTCCCCTTCCCGGCGGTCCCCCAAGCAATTCTGGACCATTGGCTCGATCCGGTATGGCGTCGGCGGCTCGCGCTGTCTTCGCATCTGCTGAATCCGGCCGAGGCCCTGACTGCCGGATTGGCCGACGAGCTTTGCATGCCCGACCAACTGCTCGATGAAGCCGTCATGCGGGTGCAGGCGCTGAATGGACAACCCGGATTTGCGGCGTGCAAGCGCCAGCTGCGCGCCAAGGCCAATGCCGAAATTGACGGGATAGTATCTTCGTCATCCTGAACTTGTTTCAGGATCTCCACCGGCAATTTACAATCTCACGGGGTCCTGAAACAAGTTCAGGATGACGCGCTATACCCTATTAGGGTGTTGTCTCTCTCCACATCCAGTGCCAAAGACCCTGCCATGACCTTAGATAAAAATTTCGACCCGGCGGCCATCGAAGCGCGCTGGTATCAGCATTGGGAAAGCAAGGGCCTGTTCCGCCCCGAACGCGATGACTGCGAACCGTTTACTATCGTGAACCCGCCCCCCAATGTGACGGGAAGCCTGCATATCGGCCATGCGCTCGACAATACGCTGCAGGATATCGTCATCCGGCATGAGCGGCTGAAGGGCAAGGATGCGCTGTGGGTCGTCGGTATGGATCATGCCGGGATCGCGACGCAGATGGTTGTCGAGCGGCAGATGAACGAGCGGCAGCAGAAGCGCACCGACTTCACCCGCGAGGAATTTGTCGAAAAAGTCTGGGAATGGAAAGAGGAAAGCGGCGGCACGATTACTGGACAGCTACGCCGTCTGGGCTGTTCGATGGACTGGTCGAACGAGCGCTTCACCATGGACGACGGCATGAACGAGGCCGTGCTCAAGGTGTTTGTCGATCTCTATAACGACGGCCTGATCTACCGCGACAAAAGACTGGTCAACTGGGACCCGGCGCTGAAAACCGCGATTTCCGATCTGGAAGTGGAAACGGTCGATACCAAGGGCAGCTTCTGGCATTTCAAATATCCGCTGGCCGATGGCGTAACGCTGGATGACGGGCGCGACTATATCGAGGTCGCAACCACCCGGCCGGAGACCATGCTGGCCGACATGGCGGTGGCCGTGCATCCGAGCGATGACCGCTACAAGAGCGTGATTGGCAAGGCAGTTGTTCTGCCGATTACCGGACGCCGCGTGCCGATCGTTGCCGACGAACATGCGGATCCTGAACTGGGTTCCGGAGCGGTGAAGATCACGCCGGGCCATGACTTCAACGATTTCGAGGTTGGCAAGCGCGCGGGATTTGCGGCTGGTGATATGCTCAATATGCTGGATGGCGAGGCCAATGTTTGCCAGACCGCCGACGCTTTGGTGCCGGATGAATATATCGGGCTGCACCGCTTCAAGAAGGATGGCGTCGACGGTGCCCGCGAGCTTGTCGTGCAGCAGCTAAAGGAACAAGGCCTCCTGATCCCGCATGTCTCCAAGAACAAAGATGGTGAAGAGATCGAGCATGATGCCGAACCCCGCACCATCGCGACGCCATTCGGCGATCGAGGCGGCGTGGTGATCGAGCCATGGTTGACCGATCAATGGTATGTCGATGCGGAGACATTGGCCCAGCCCGCGATTGAGGCGGTGAAGTCTGGCGCAATCGAGATCGTCCCAAAAAGCTGGGAAAAGACATATTTCAACTGGATGGAGAATATCCAGCCATGGTGCGTGTCGAGGCAGCTTTGGTGGGGGCATCGCATTCCGGCCTGGTTTGGTCCCGACGACAAAATCTTTGTCGCCGAGAGTGAAAGTGAAGCTGAAAAACTCGCAATTGCGCATTACAAATCAACTGGCTTGAATGATCCAAAAATTAAATTTCGAGAATTAAAGCAAAAGTTCTACGGAAATCAGCGCATCGGGGGAGTCGGCGTAGCTAAAGATATCGAAATAAGCGAACCGATAGACAATAATACCGTGCTAATGAGGCGCGACGAAGACGTTCTCGACACATGGTTCTCTTCCGCCCTGTGGCCCTTCGGCACACTAGGATGGCCCGAACAGACCAAGGATCTTGAACGCCATTATCCCAACGATCTGCTGATCTCCGGCTTCGACATTCTTTTCTTCTGGGATGCACGGATGGCGATGCAGGGGATCCAGTTCATGAAGGAAGTGCCGTGGAAGCGGCTCTATCTGCACGGGCTGGTGCGGGCCGAAGATGGCTCCAAAATGTCCAAGTCCAAGGGCAATGTCGTCGATCCGCTGGGGCTGATTGACCAATATGGTGCGGATGCGCTGCGCTTCTTCATGGCAGCGATGGAAAGCCAGGGCCGCGACATCAAGATGGATGACAAGCGCGTCGAGGGCTATCGCAATTTTGCAACCAAGCTGTGGAATGCGTCGCGCTTCTGTGAAGCTAACGGGATTGGCGCGAGCCAAACACTTGCGGCGCCCGAAGCCGCCCTCCCCGTCAACCGTTGGATCATCAGCGAGGTTGTGGAAACACAGCAGGCGCTGGACAAGGCGCTGACCGATCTGCGTTTCGATGCGGCAGCGAACACCATTTATCATTTCACCTGGGACCGGTTCTGCGACTGGTATCTGGAACTGATCAAGCCCGTTTTACAGGGCGAGGATAGCAGCGCGGCAGATGAAACCCGGATGGTTGCTGGCTGGGTACTCGACCAGATCATCGTGATGCTCCACCCGTTCATGCCATTTATCACGGAAGAATTGTGGCATGCGATGGGTGACAGAGATTATGATCTGATCGTAGCGAAATGGCCGGTGCCCAACGCGGCAATCGACGCAGCGGCCAAAGCTGAAGTCGACTGGTTGATCAAATTTATACAGGAATTGCGCTCAAGCCGAAGCGAGTTGAATGTATCTCCCGGTGCCAGAACTGACCTGTTCGTTATGAACGACCAAAAATTCGATGGCGACAACGTGGTTGTAGGTCAAAGAACTGACTTGGTTGAACGATTTAGAACTTTCGGCCCGATGCTGAATAAAGTCGGAAGGATGGACGTGGTTCAATTTTCTATGACTGGAACAGCATTTAATCTAGCAACGGGCGAGAATGTCGATCGAACAAAGTATGATCCTGATTACAGCGCTAATTTTCAGCTCATTATCGATGATACTTCGTATTATGTACCTTTGGATGGCGTAATAGATGTCGAAGCGGAAAAAGGCAGGCTGAACAAAGCCCTCGAAGCGGCGCGGAAGGAAGCGAAATCGCTGTCCGGTCGTCTGGGCAACCCCAATTTCGTCGAGAAAGCGAAGCCGGAAGCGGTTGAAAAGGCACGGGCGGATCTGGCCGACAAGGAAGCTGAAGCCGGGCGGCTGCAAGCGGCTATTGATCGGCTAGGATAAGGGCGCTCCCGTGTGGGGCCGGTCGATACCGACCATGACCGAATCCGGCACCATCAGGAAAATGCGCCCCCGCTCTGGCGGGGACGCCGCCTATTGATATCTCCTAGCTGTCGTCGCCGCGCCGCATTTTTTCCGCACCGGCGCGCATTTTCTCGGCTCCTTCGCGCATCTTTTCTGCGCCACGCCGCATTTTGGGAACGCTTTCCAGCAATTGGTCGGCAGTGATTTTCTCGGCCTGGCTAGCAGTTTGCCGCAACGCTTCCCTCTCCCGAAATTCAGCATCCCGCTCTAGCCGGTACGCATAGGCCTCCATTTTTTCCGCCCCGCGCCGCATCTCTACCGCGCCCTTTTCCATACCAATGGCGCCTTGGGCCAGACCAGCTTTGACTTGCGCTTTGACACTCCGGGCAAGCGATTCGCTCCACTCCACATCTTTATCCGAATGCTTGGCGTCGTGCGCACGAATAGCCATGGCTGGCAAAAAAGAGCCAGCGACAAGACCCAATCCCGCGAGCAACGGGATGATATGACGGTTAATCATGTAATGCTCCGTATCAGTTGGCCCCGCCCTCTGCGCGGCCCTCTGACTACAGATGTAATCGAAACCGGATAATTTATAAGCGGGGATCGATCAACCGCCGAAACCCATGGACAAACGGGCGCGCCTTTATCGCCCTTGCGCTCTCCAGCGCTTGATGACCCGCTGGACACTCTCTTCTTCTTCGCCATGTTCGCGCCACAGGTCGGTGAAAATCGGATCTTCGGAAGCCGGGCGGCGTTCCTCGACCAGCGTATCCAACGAGACGCGGATCGGGATCGCAACGCCTTCGCCGCAACAGATCACTTCGCGATTCCGCAAAGCCGGGATCGAGTCGAGGAAACCCCGCGCACCTTCCGGCATGGCTGCTTTCACGAAAGATTGGTCACGGTCATTGTTGAGCCGCATCGCCAGGATCGTACCGCATTGTGAAAGCACACCCTCGGCGAGGTCGGATGGACGCTGGGTAATCAGGCCCAATGAAACCCCGTATTTTCGGCCTTCCTTGGCAATACGGCTGAGAATGTCGCGGACGCTGCTTTCCTCGGCAAAATCGTCATTGGGGATATAGCGATGCGCTTCCTCACAGACCAGAAGCATCGGGCGTTGTTTTTCTTCGCGGGCCCAGATCGCATAGTCAAACACCAGACGGCTCAGTACCGATACCACGGTCGGGGTGATTTCGGATGGCATGGCGGACACATCGATAATCGAAATCGGTTTGCCTTCTGACGGCAGCCTGAAAATCTTGGTAAGGAAGGCCGCCATCGTGTCCCCGACCAGCATGCCGGAGAACATGAAGCTGTACCGCGGATCAGCCTTTATCTCCTCAATCTTGCTTTTCAGACGCTGATAGGGCGCACTATTGGTCGCCTTGTCGAGCTTGCCCATTTCATTCTGCAGGATCGATGTCAGATCGGACAATAAATAGGGCACTGGCGAATCTACGGTCAGTTTGCCCGTTCCGGACGAACCCTGACTTTTGACTTTTGCGGCAAGCAGACATTTTGCGAGAATATCACAATCCATCTGCTTGGCATCGCCTTTCGACTGGACAAACACTTCACAATGTTCCCGAAAGTTCATCAGCCAATAGGGCAGGTTCAGGTTGTTGATGTCGAAAAGCTTGCCATTATCCTTGAAAGCCGACGCATATTCGCCGTGGGGGTCGATCATCAAGATGTGCCCCTCGGGCGCGAGATCGCAGATTTTGTGGAGAATGAGCGCAGCCGCGGTCGACTTGCCGGTACCGGTCGAGCCGAGCAAAGCGAAATGCTTGCCGAGCATAGCGTCGACATAGAGTGCGCCGCGAATGTCTTTTGTGGGATAGACCATGCCGACCTCGATATTGGCTCGGCCGTCCGACGCATAGACCTGCTTCAGGTCTGCGGTTGTCACCGCGTAAACATCTGAACCGGGTGTAGGATAGCGAGTAACCCCACGGCGAAATTGATAAATTTTGCCGGTCAGTTTTTCTTCGTCGCCTTCGCCAAGGAAATCGATTTCGGCAACCACCAATCCGGACTGCCCTTCATAAAGTCTCTGCGTCCGGATGTTCGCCAGCAACCAGGTCTGGCCAACCCGAATTTTCACCTGGCTGCCGACCTGACCAGCCATTTGCACGGTTACGTCCGGATGATCGAGCAAGCTCGCAAGCACCTCCACATCCATGACGACTTTCGAACTCGATCCGGCGATCTCGATTATTTCCCCGATTTTGTGGCCTTGCCGGCGCGTCGGAGTCGGTACACCGCCCTCATCGAGCTGCTTCTCTGGCTGAGGAACCGTCAGCGGTCTCGCGTCGGAGAAGTTATGAGAACTCATATCGGACATTACCGTTTTCCTGTTTTTCGTTCGAACGTGCAGGATTAACGGCGCATGGTTAAGGAAGATTTACTGCACCAGCACCAGCACGAGACAAGTCGCCCGGCGGGACACGGCGGTCACATTTTCCGGAAGAGATAACCAGCGGACCAGCCGAGGAAAACCGAAATGAATACAGCGATCAGGCCATAGAGAAAGCCATTCTTCTGCGAAAGATTAGTAATGAAACGGCCCATTCCGATCTTCTCGATCGTAATATCCTTGACTTCAGCAGCTTCTACCCGACCATCAATAATCAGGAAGGTTTCTGCCGTATAATCACCGACTGGAACACTGGCGGGAAGATTGATGCGCGCCTGATACAATACACTGTTGGTGATCTTGACGCTGTTGGGCAAATTTTTGAAAAGATTGCTGCGAGAATTGACATCGACCAATCCGTCGACAAAGCGGGCCAGTTCCCGACTGTCAATCGCGCCGGCAGGCGAAAGCTGCAAATGATGCAGTCCCAATTCGTAGATATCAGCTGTCTTGCCGTCGACGATATCATCGATCGGTTTGGAAGAAGCCACCGCGTAGAAGCCCGGTGCAGACCGGAATTCACTGCTTGCTGCATTGATCCAGATGCCGGCAATCTTCTGTTTTTCGCGCACGACAATCGATTCCACGGGCCCTTTGAGCACGACGACGATATCGGCCTGATCGGTATTTTGAGTTCCCGGTGGATAGGTAATTGCGCCAAACAGCAGCAATTGTGCACCGTTAAAATCGCCGCGGATGCTGATCCGGTCCTGCGAGACCTCCGGGACCAGAACCGGCGTCGCACCGATGGTCAGGGTGGCGATGGCGAACATCGCGAACAGTCTGCAAAAAAAGATACGGGACCGCGTCACAGTGGCTGAACCGTGTAAATTTCGTCCGGCTGAAAACCCAATCCGAGCGCCATTCGGATCGCCACAACCAGCACCATGCTTGCCAAAGCCAGCCGCAGATACTCCGGCCGCATCCGCTGGGCGAATTTCGCACCGAGCTGGGCGCCGGTTACGCTTCCCACCAGCAGCAGCGAGGCCAGAACAATATCGACCGCGCGCGTGGTCATGCTGTGCATCATCGTGGACGCAATGGTGACAAAGAGAATTTGGAACAGAGAAGTGCCGACAACCACCTGCGCGCCCATCCCGAGCAGATAGAGCATCGCCGGCACCATGATGAAACCACCACCGACCCCGAGCAACATGGTCAGAATGCCGGTAAGCAGGCCGAGTATGAACGGTGCGATCGGCGAAATATAAAGACCAGAACGATAAAATCGATATCGGAACGGCAGGTTGGCGACCAAGGGGTGATGCCGCCTTTTCCGCGCCGGCAGAGGCTTACCGGAACGCACGGCGCGGACGCTCTGTAATGATTCCTTGAACATCAAGCCACCAATGCTCGAAAGCATCAAAACATAGAGAACGTTGATTACGGTATCAATCTGCCCCCAGCTTTGCAGAATCTGGAAAAGCCCGGTTCCGATCATGGTGCCGAAGATTCCGCCGATGACCAATATACCGCCCATCCGGAAATCGACTCCCTTGCGGCGCATATGGGCGGCGACGCCCGAAATGCTGGCTCCGGTGACCTGAGTCGACGCAGAAGCGGCGGCAACGGTCGGCGGGATGCCGTAAAAAATCAGCAATGGCGTGGTCAGAAACCCGCCACCTACGCCAAACATGCCCGACAATATGCCCACCAGTCCACCGAGCAGGATGATGACGAAAGCATTAACCGAGAGATTGGCAATTGGCAGGTATATGTCCATAGGCCCCACCGACTAATCTCTTTTTGTTGCGGGATAAAGAGCGTTGCCGTCTGCAGAGCGAGAAAAGAACGCACCGCTTCCAATCACCGGAAGTCAGGGCCTCTCAGAACCCTGTGGAAAAGGTTATGGCCGGGCCGCTGGCGGGACGGGCATTGCCTGCAATTCGGAGGCGCCAGTCAATTGCGAAACGCGCTGATATCTTTCCAATCGGAACCGTCACAGTGGCTCGTGGCCCGACATCAATTCGGCCAATCCCCCTTTGACCGCCAGCCCAGACTCCCGAGCCGATCAGCAATTTGGTCGGGCCCAGATCCGCTATCGGGTGCTGAAGAACCCCCGACCCGTCGAAAAAATAGGTCTCATTGCGTCCCACAACATAGCCTGCTTGCGCATAGGTTTCGAGTGAGAGCCTTTCAACAAGCTGATCCGGTCCGCTGCCACCGGTCAAAAAGAGTGCAGTGCCGGTATCGCGGCCCGTACCGAGATCAAAGCGTTGTTCGGCGTGGACGGAAAGCGGGATGGCCGGAATGGGGCGCATGCGCGCTCCCAATGCGATTTCCTGCTGGCTCCATGGAGCAAGTGCGGCGGAGAGGCGCGTGTAGACCGATAGGTCAGGATGTGGTCGATCCGATATCCGATAGGACAATATCGCGCCCGCTTGACTGCCACCATATTGCCCGTTCGATATGGAGCGCGCAGGGACCACGCCGCTTCGCTGCCGGACCATCGGATTTGCTCGGGCATATATCCAGAAATAGCCACCCACCCTGTTGCTGCGGCGTGGGTTCCCGGAGCTCGGCAACAGCGTCAGGGGTCGGACAGGCTGCTTTCCTGTCGGAACTGATTTTGCGGTATTGGTCGGGAGAGAAAAACCCAGCTCGTTCCTTTCATGCTGCCGATGAAAAGCGGCGTGTTCGGACATCGTAAAGGTGGGCGATTGCTCTATCGCGGACCTAAGCAAGTGAGGCTTTGCGGCCGGCTTGGAGTGATAGGCGGATTGTGCACCAACCAAGTGCTGGTGTTGCTCTGGCGCAGGCAAACGACGCTTTGCGAGCTTTTTTCGTTTCTCACTCGCACCATCGTGGGCAGCGGCGTCATTCATCGAGTTGACGGGATACGGCCGGATATCAACGGGGCTGGTCCAGGAGATTATCCGGGCCACGATCCAAATCGCTGCCAGAATTGCGATTGCTCGCAAGGGCGCTCCTGCGGAGGTACCCAGCAAAAAATCAGCCTTTTCCGTCGCCGAGATATTGCGGCCTGAGCTGCTTTATATTGTGTGCGTCGGGATAGAAATGGGTTGTTTTGTCCCAATGCGCAGGCTGACCGCCCAGCTGATCGATATATTGGTTAAGAGCGCGCCAAACCGCCATTATATTGATAAAATTGGCCACAATCGTTCGTGGCAATGACAAAAAGGCCTCGCGCAGACCATAAAGAGCAAAAACAAAGTAGAATTTCATTAACAGCCGCCATGTCAGGAAGCCGGCGTTGAGATACAGCAACATGGTCAGAAATTCAGAAATCGGCTGAGGATCATAAATGCCGGCGATCTCCGCGACCGTAATCACGCCGGTCAAAATGAAAGCAACATAGGCGATCGCCAGCACAAGCGCCGCAAAACTGGCTTTTCGATCGCGCAGCCGCATCCAATTCTCTCGCCAGCTTTGTTGCCAGCCAAGTCGGTCCCAGCCGGACAAGGAAATGCCAGCCATCCAACGGCTTTTCTGACGAATCGCATCCTCGAGCTTTTCCGGAAAGAATTCCTGCGTCGCGACCATTTGCCCGTGTCGGTCCTTGAGCCGGGCGAAAATGCCGCGAGAACCACCGCTCGTCAGATTGAGGCCCAGTTCATAGTCTTCCGTTAGACTGTTGGCGTCAAAGGGTTTTCCCTGTGTTTGAACTGCCAGTCTTTGCAAAGCGTTCCTTGCGAAAGCGCAGCCCACCCCAGCGGACGGTATCGAGGCGCCGATTGCTTCCCGCATCACCATCTGCTTGCCGTGCAATTCGGCGAATTCGTCACAATAGTGCCCGGCGATCCAGCGTGATCCTTTCGCGCGTCGTGGAATCACTGGCAATTGAACTAAAGCGGCCCGACCAATCAGATGCTGGAACAGTCGCAAGGCATCGGGATGAACGATATCCTCTGCATCGTGCAGAATAATCGCGGCATAGTTGCGATGTTCTTCGATTTCATCGCGGCACAAGGCGTCCCAGAGATGATTCAGGCAATCCGCCTTGGTTGTGGGACCGGGGCGTTGACAGATAACCAGCCGCACTCTGTCGCTGCCCGCCGATGCCGCCGCGACGGCGGCCACAGTTTCGTCATCATTGGGGTAGCAGCCGACATAAATTCTATATTCGGTTGATGTCCATTGCTGCAAACAGCGACGCAACATCGCGCCGATCACGGGCGCCTCTTGCCAAGCGGGTACAAAGATCGCCATCCGGCATTCGGCGGGAGACGGTCTCAGACTTTCTATTGTGGCCCGCTCGTAGCGGGAATAAACAAGCAGCCTGCGTTTTAAACTGTGGAAAATCCACAGGCCGTCAAACAGCAAGTCATCGGCTGAGCCGATCAGGAAACAGAGACTACCAAATAGCAGCAATTCCTTTTGCAGAAAGTCGACAAAGGACAAAATTGGTTCGCTCGGCATGGCAATACTCCGCGGTTTCGCAGAAAGCGGTTTCTGCGAAGATCTGAACTATGAAGATGAAACTCTGCGGCTCGTACAGCCGATACTATCCGGCCCTGACTCTTCGATCAGGCGCTAAAACTACGTTCTCACAGGAACCGATCGCTAGCGCCAACAACATCGGATAGGCCCAGAAAACGGCGCCAGTACCAAAAGCCCAAGGAGTGATCTGCGGATCAAGCAGCATCACGGTATGAATGGTCACTGCAAGCAGTTGGAAAGAGGCTGCCCACATCGGCCAGAAACGATCAGATCGAAAAGCGAGAAAAATCAGTGCCACGAGACCGACGACATCGATCGCAAATATACCTACCTCTACCTGGCTCCAAGACGAGCCAAATGCGCGCGCAACCGCAAGAGTGGACAAAGAACCAAGCGTCATGATCCCTGCACCATAATATTCCGAGCGACCACCTCGCATAATTGCATATCCACAGCACACGAGTAGAAATGCATAATAGAGATAAGCCCAGAGCGTGTGAAAGATCATAACGCGATCGCCCACTCTAAAAGCTTTTCATTGACCCTCGGCAAAACTAATATCACGAATGATCACGCCGCATGATCGGTCATATTGACGATATTTCTATTCTCAGCCTGGAGCGGCGGCTTCGTATCAGTGTGTCCCATAGCAAGCGTCTGCAAGCCAATTTGATCACGCGTTTCTGCCAGCCGGTTGTGCGTTGCAACCAGGCTTCTTCTGGCCTCAACCATTGCATTCAGGGAGGCCGCTGCCTGCGAAATCGCGTCCTGGCCGACAACGGCGGACAAGTGCGCATTGGCTCTGGCGATTGGCAGATAGCCGACCAGATCGGCCATTTTGCTGATCGCGTCATCTATCGCCTGCTCGGTTGCAAATAATCTTTTCGCCACATTTTCGGCGGCAGTGCGTCTGTCCTTTAGCATCATGTTCCCTTTCTCAAGCGTTTGAAACCCCGGCACCCCAGTGCTCTCTATCGAACCCGGGACGTGCTGGCCCGGAAACACAGCGATCAGCCTTTGAGCCGAGACAGCGCTTCCAGCCCCGCAACCAGTCCACCGAAAGACAAGGCAGCCCCGATCGCGATGGCCAATATCCACCCCAATCGTTCGACCGCAGCGAGACTGTTTTTCTCACCATGATAGCGGGGAATGGGCAGCGGTCGGCGTCTGATTCGGGACTCCTCCCTAATCGTGCTGGCGCCGCCGCTCTCCTCATTACCACCATCATCCATCACCCCGAGCTTTTCGCTACTTGGCCTTCCGGATGCGACCTGCTGTTCCACGATTTTGCTGGCCGGCTCAACAGCCGCCATTTGATATATCAATGGCTGATATGTGTTGTGCTGGTCGAAACTGGCAAATATGCGTGCCGCCTCAAAACGGGAGTGCGCGTTTAGAATGCGCATCGCGGTTCGCAGCCGCTGATCCACTGTATGGGGAGAGATACCCAGTTCCCGCGCAATTTCTTTGGAATTGAGATGTGCCAATACCAGCCGCAAGCATGCGCGCTGTCCGTCATTCAACTTTGTGACCGCCGCGCTCGTCACGTCCGGATTCGCCGATCCGCTTCGATGACCAACCTTCGAAGCGAAGAATTTCCGGCTCCCGGCTTGCAGCATGAAGCTGGCGAATATCGCAAGAATTGCGCTCTCGGCACCATATCTGCCCCCTGATTTCCATGATCTGAGCGATTGATACGAAATGCTACTTTAGCAGAAATCCACCGGTTCGTGAAATCAATCATCATTGAGACGACCGGGTCTTGGGATCGATTGCGATGTCGCATTGCTTCAAAGTCCGCTGGACTTGCAGCGAAGTTCAGGCCATCAACCTGAAAAAAGGAGAGAGCATGAACGCAACACAAGCTGCGGCATCAGTGACGAACACCGGGCAAGCCTATCGGTCGGGTGGGTATCGAAACTACGTAATTCTCTCGTTGATGCTCCTGTACACCTTGAACTTCATCGACCGCATATTGATCGGCGTGGTTGCTCAACCGATAATCGAAGAATTCAAGCTGCAGGACTGGCAGTTCGGCTTGCTGTCGGGCTTTGGTTTTGCGCTCATGTATACCGTGTTGGGCATCCCGATTGCTCGGCTTGCAGAGCATATGAACCGCGTCAGGATCATCGCCGCCAGCGTCATATTGTGGTCGCTGATGACCGCGCTGTGCGGGATTGCTGGCAGCTTTATCGCGTTGCTCGTTTTCAGGGTCGGTGTTGGTATCGGGGAAGCGGGCCTGACGCCGGCGGCCAATTCGATCATTTCCGACTATTTCCCGCCACGGAGCCGCGCCCGCGCGATTGCCATATACACGATGGGAATTACGCTCGGCGGCGTACTGGCAAATGCCTTTGGCGGGCCGATCACCGAAATATTTTCCTGGCGCGAGGCATTTCTGGCGCTCGGCGTACCGGGGATAATTTTCGGTGTGATTTTTCTGTTCACCGTTGAGGAACCACCGCGCGGCTATGCCGACCCTCCGACGGCAACCAAGCCTCAAAAAATGAGCATAGGGGATACAGTTAGAGAATTGTCAGCGAAACGCAGTTTCTGGATCAACATGTTCGCTGCCGCGCTTGTGGCATTTGTCGGCTACGGCATCAGCAATTTTCAGGTCGCGTTTTTCCAGCGTGCGCACGAAATGTCGATCTCGGAAGTCACGTTGCAAATCGCTGTGCCGCTTGGTCTGGCAGCCTCTTTCGGCGCTTTTTTTACCGGCTATCTGACCGAGAAGCTGAGCGGTCGCTATCCCAATGTCGTCGCCTGGCTTCCGGGCGTCATGCTGATTGTCTGCGTACCGCTCTACTGGTTGGGCTTGACCACGGACAGCGTGCCCCTCGCCCTGACCGCGTTGCTCTTCGCGGCGGTATTGCATTATGGATATCTGGGCGCCCAATATACAATCTGCCAGGGTGTTGCCAGTCCGCAAGCTCGGGCAACCGCTGTCGCCCTGTTTCTGTTTATCGTCAACCTGATCGGCTATGGCTGCGGCCCGCTGATCATGGGCATTGTCAGCGACATGCTGATGAACGCCCATCTCGCCAGCTCCCAATTTGCGGCAGAATTGACGGGCCAAATCTGCAAAGGCAGTCCGGAAGAACTTGTCGCGACGCTGGGTGCAACCAAGGCCGCAGTCTGCATGAGCGCAAGCGCGGAAGGCCTGCGCTGGGCGATGATCTATATCGTCGGCATCTTCTTGGTCGCGGGTGCCATGTATATCTATATCTGCAAGACCCTGCAGAAAGATCTCGTCGCGAAGATGAGCTGAGCACAGATGGCGCGCCCTGAACCCTGGCGGCTGATCGCCGCAAATTATCCGGTATCGGTCGTCATGCAGACGCGGTTTCAGGATATTGATCCGAACCGGCATCTCAACAACGTGGCCTTTGCGTCGATGTTTGAGAATGCCCGAGTCCGGCTGAACCGCAATCTGCGACCGTGGGCCGACCGGCCGAAGAACGAGCGAAGCATGGTCGCGGCAGTGACGATCAACTATCTGCGCGAAGGGCACTATCCCGATGATGTCGAGATCAGCTCGGGCGTCAGCACCATCGGCACATCCAGCTATGTGATCGCTCAGGCGATGTTCCAGAACGGCCAGTGTATTGCCACCTGCGATTCGGTTATCGTCTGCCGCACCGATGGCGAAGGGAAGCCGCTGCGGGCAGAGGTGCTAGCCGAACTGGAGAAGATGCTGACGACGGGATAGTCAGCCGCGCCGTTCGTGCTGAGCCGGTGGAAATGCTGCTACAAAAGCCAACTGGTCTTCGACGAGCTCAGAACGAACGCTGTTCAGCGGCAAATCCCGTTCAATCCGTAAAATTCGCGGTCCGCTTCTGCATGAAGGCCATCACCGCCTCGACCTGATTGGGTGTGCGGCTGACCTTCTCCTGCCCTACCGATTCCATCATCAGGATCTCGTCCTCATTCATGTCGGGGAGCTTGTTGATCAGATCTTTGGCAACCTGTACCGCCTGCGGATGCTTGCTGGCGATCTCGCGCGCAATTTCCATCGCCTTGGCATGCGGATTGTCCGACAGATGAGTGACGAAGCCCAGCTCCTTGCCTTCCTCGCCGGTAAAAATCCGGTTGGTATAGGTCAACTCGCGCAGAATATCGTCGCGGACAAAATTACGCCACGTTGTAAAACTGCCCATGTCGGGGATCAGGCCCCAGCGCATTTCCATGATCGACATTTTGGCGTCCGGCGCGACAACGCGAATATCGGCCGCGCTGGCAAATTGTAATCCGCCACCAATGCACGGGCCGTGGATCGCCGCGATCACCGGCGCTTTCAGCTTCCGCCACAGCAGCACGATATGCTGATATTTGTTGGCATTGCCGAAGCTGCGATCGGTCAGCGTAGTGGCGAGCGGTGATTTGTCACCACCTTCGCTGGCTTCGGTAGCGGCGGCAGCAGAGGCGGCAAAGGTCCCCATATCGAGCCCGGCGCAAAAGGCCCTGCCCTCACCGGACAGAACAATGGCTCTTATGCCCTCCATCGCCGCCAGTTTCTCGCCCGCCTCAACGATCGCATCAATCTGTTCGGCATCCAGCGCGTTCATCTTGTCCGGCCGGTTGAACCGGACATCGGCGATATGATCCTCGACGGAAATGGTGACGCGTTCTGACATTTTATATCCTTTGCTCTTCCCCCTTCGCTTGGAGCGAAGTCGAGAAGCCTTATATTTCCAATATGTCTCGACGGAGCTCGACACGAACGGAAATAAAGATTCGGTTCCTTTATTGCCCCTGTTTAATCGCCCAGTTAACAAGGGGCAACTGGTCATTGCCAAAATACATTCTCTCGCCCTCACCAAAAGGCACGAAAATGCTAGGTGAACCAAAGGCACCACGCGCGATCGCTTCTTCGGTATTGGCGCGCAGCCGGTCCTTGACCGCCTGCTCCTGCGTCTGGGCCGCGAGTGCCGAACCGTCCAGGCCGACGTCATTGGCGATTGCGATCAGCACCTCGGGATCATCAAGATTGCGCTGCTCGCCATAATAAGCGTTGAACGCCGCGGTCGCAAATTTATGCAGGGCTGCCTGATCGTCCTCAAGCGCACAGCACAGCCGCATTGCATGCACCGACTTGACCGGATGATGCTCGCTCGGGAAATTCATCGGCAGCCCGGCCAGCGCCGCCCAGTCCTTGAGCACGCGGAAACTGTGGACGAACTTGCGATTGTCTGGATTCTCGCGCGCCGCATAGACGTCCTGGTTCACTGCGTTGAACACCCCGCCGACCAGAAACGGCTTCCAGATAATCGCAGCGCCATTTTCTTTGATGATCGGCTGGATATTGTGGAAAGCGAGAAAGGTCCAGGGGGACGAGAGATCGAAGTAGAAATCGACTTTTTTCATATATCACTTCTCCTAATTCATTGCCGTGTTCCGCACTGGATGCGGAACCCTGGCGGTCGGCGCATTGCCTCCAGAGCTCCGCATCAAGTGCGGAGCACAGTGCGCGTTTTCGTTACTCTTCCAGCCCGAACAGGGTCTTGCGCGTCTGCGCATCGTCTTGCGGGTTGCGGTTAATTTTGTCGCGCCCGACTGCCATGCCGCGCCGCAGGCCCTCACGCTGTTTAAGCGTCTCGTACCAGCGTTTCACATGGGCGAAATCATCAAGATCAATTTCCTGTCGCTTATAGGTCTGCACCCAGGGGAAGCAGGACATGTCGGCGATGCTGTACTCCTCACCAGCCAGATAGTCGTTGTCCGCCAGCCGCCGGTCCATCACACCGAACAGCCGCAAGACTTCCTTGCGATAACGCTCGGTGGCATAGGCAATCCGCTCCGGCGCGTAGAGTTTGAAATGGCCGTGCTGGCCCATCATCGGTCCGAGCCCGCCCATCTGCCACATCAGCCATTCGGTGGCCGCGATCTGGCCGCGCAGATCGTGCGGCAGAAACCGCTCCGCCTTGTCGGCGAGATAAATCAGGATCGCTCCGGTCTCGAACACGCTCACGGGTTCGTCGCCATCCGCCGGATCATGATCGACGATAGCCGGAATCCGGTTGTTCGGACTGATCGCAAGAAATTCGGGAGTGAACTGTTCTCCCGCCCCGATATTCACCCATTTGATATTATAATCGAGCCCGCACTCCTCAAGCATCACCGAGATTTTCCAGCCATTGGGCGTCGGAGCAAAATAGAGGTCGATCATGCGTGTCTACCCTTCTGGACGAACTTTACAAACTTGACAGGGTTATAATCTAAACTTCGGAATGGGGCGAACAACCGCGCTAACAGCTTGAAAAACGGATATATCGCGTTGTTCCACATCATGCCGCAACTTGGCATAAAAGCATGGCAGTAGGACAGCAAAATATGCCAATGCGAAGGACCGGACCGTTTTCGGAGGGAACGCGATCGCGCGGGAGGCGTAATGGAATGATGAACCTGCGGCATCTGCCCTCCCTGCCGCACTGGCTCGTCCCCTCCGCCCGTTTGCGAATATATATCATTTATCTCTGGCGCCACCGCCGATGGCCGGACTTGCGCGCGCCGCGCCGTTTCACAGAGCTGGTCCAGTGGCGGAAACTTTACGACCACGATCCGAGGATGACGGTCATGGCCGACAAGATTGCGGCAAAGAAACATGTCGAACAGAAACTCGGCGGCAAATGGATCATTCCGACCTACTGGAGCGGCCGGGTTTTGCCCGAGCATCCTTCATGGCCCTATCCCTTCATTCTGAAGGCGAGCCATGGCTGCAACCAGAATTTCATTTGTCGCAACCCGGCGGACTGGAAGAAGGCGCGGCGAGCATCCGCCAAATGGCTGCGCGCACCTTACGGGCTTTGGCTGGACGAATGGGCCTACCGCGCCATTCCCCGAAGCTATATCGTGGAACCCTATCTCGGTACCGGTCACGCCGTACCTGTCGATTATAAAATCTACGTGTTTGGCGGCAAGGCAGCGTTTGTTCAGGTCCATATGAACCGCTATTCCGACCATCGGTGGATATTATTTGACCGGCAATGGAAACAGCTATCGCGCCTGGGGGACGACGCCTTGCCTTTGGCCCCTGCCTCTCTGGCCAGAATCCTTGATGGCGCCGAAAAGATCGCCGCCGATTTTGATTTCGCACGCATCGATTTCTATGAAATCGCCGGTGAGCCAAAATTCGGCGAAGTCACATTCTATCCAGGCTCGGGGCTGGATCCGTTCGATCCTCCCGAGCTCGATGACAAGATTGGCGCCTTGTGGCTGGGCGGACTATCCAACCAAGCGGACCGGCCCTATTCAGCCGGCCAGTGGAAGCCGAAAACAGCCTGAACACCAGCGGTTTGGGCCATCATGTTCGATGGCCCCAAATGCGTGAAGCGGGTCAGCCCTTGCTCAGGAACTTCTTGATGTTCCGCGCGGCCTGGCGAATGCGCTGTTCATTCTCCACGAGCGCCAGCCGGACAAAGCCCTCGCCCTCGTCACCAAAGCCGGGTCCCGGCGCGACCGCCACTCCCGCTTCGGCGATCAGCCGTTTCGAAAATTCCATCGCCCCGAGATGGCTGAACTGTTCCGGAATCGGGGCCCAGGCGAACATGCTGGCTTCCGGAGGCGGAATGTCCCATCCGGCGCGACCGAAGCTTTCGACCATGATATCGCGCCGCTTTTTATAGAGTGTCCGGTTTTCCTCAATGATATCCTGCGGACCATTGAGCGCTGCGGTAGCCGCCACCTGAATCGGTGTGAACGCACCATAATCAAGATAGGATTTCACCCGCGTCAGCGCGCCGATCAGCTGCTGGTTGCCGACTGCGAAGCCCATCCGCCAGCCCGGCATCGAATAGGTTTTCGACATGCTGGTGAATTCGACCACGCAATCCTTGGCCCCTTCAATCTGCAGCATCGAAGGTGTCGGCGTATCACCAAAGTAAATCTCGGCATAAGCCAGATCACTGATCACCCACAATTTATGCTCTCGGGCGAAATCAACGACCTTCTGGTAGAAATCGAGATCAGCGACATAGGCGGTCGGATTGCTGGGATACCCCATCACCAGTACCGAAGGTTTTGGTACGGAATAGCTCATCGCATATTCGAGCCGGGTAAAGAAATCCGGCCCCGGCGCGGCGGGAATAGAGCGAATCGCGGCTCCGGCAATGATGAAACCGAACGTGTGAATCGGGTAAGACGGATTGGGCGCGAGCACCACATCGCCCGGCGCGGTGATCGCTTGTGCAAGATTGGCGAGTCCCTCTTTGGAGCCGAGCGTTACAATCACTTCGCTTTCGGGATCCAGATCCACGTCAAAGCGGCGCTTGTAATAGGCAGCCTGCGCTTTACGCAGGCCCTTGATGCCCTTCGACGCGGAATAGCGATGCGCGGTTGGATCGTTGGCAGTTTCGCACAGCTTGTCGATCACATGTTTCGCGGGCATGCCGTCTGGATTGCCCATACCGAGATCGATAATGTCCTCGCCGCGGGCCCGCGCTTCCGCCTTCATCGCGTTTACTTCAGCGAAGACATAGGGCGGCAGGCGTTTTATGCGGTAAAATTCTTCGGACATTATCGGTCGGCTCTTAAGCTAAGTTATCAGGAGTGGTGCCTTTGCGTAATTTTAGTGCGAATGTCGAGGCCTGCTGTGCTCTAAAGAATTTTGAACTGCCATCAGGTGAGCTTGTTCGCACCCCGCAATACCGTTTGACTGCTGCTGCCTCGCAAAGCCGTCGACTTGGCCCGGATCGTGTCCAGAAAATGCCAGGTCGAGGTCGCTTTCTCGGGAGTAAGCGCAACAGCCATATAACCACGATTCGACGTATCGGCCCATTGCAACTGGCCATTGGTCTCCTGCAGGGCCCTCGCTGCCACTTCCGGCTTGGCTCCGGACAGATAGGATTCAAGGCCCGGCGAGGTAACGCTGTGTCCGCCAAATTCCACACCTGCTTTGCCGTCAGCGGTTTCCAGATTGAAGGCCCAACCATTGTGACTGTCACCGGACAGGACAATCAGGTCAGCATCGACACCCTGCGCCGCCTGCAGCGCGCGTTCGCGGGCCTGCGGATAGCCGTCCCAGCTGTCGAAATTTATCGGCAGCCCGATTTTGGCGGCAAGTGCGCCAACAGCCAGCCGAGCCTTCGCATAAGCCGGTGCATCGGGAGCAACCCAGTTGGTCGCTTCCTGGGGCAGCTTCAATTCACCCATCACGCACTGCTGGGACCAGACTTGCCATTTGGTGCCGGCCGCCTTCGATTTCTGCATCGCGGTTGCCAGCCAGGCTTCCTGTTCGCCGCCGATCATTTGCCGGTCGGGGTCCTGCCAGACATTGTCGCGGAAAGATTCGAGCGCCTTCTGGATATCTTCCTGCCCCTTCAGCGCCGCGCCCAAATCAAGCTGCTTGCTGCGCGCGGTAATCCGGCTTTCGGTCAGGAACAGGGTGGCGAGGTCACCAATCTGATATTCGCTCCAGCGCGGGCTGCCATAAGGCTTATCACTGACCGGCATCCATTCCCTGTAAACCTGCTCGGCAGCGCGCTTGCGCGTTTCCCAGTCGCCTTCGCTAGGATCGTGGTTTTGCGCACCCCCCTTATAGGCGTCATTGGCAAATTCGTGATCGTCCCACATCGCGATCATTGGCAGCACCTGGTGCAAACGCTGCAAATCCGGGTCCTTGCGATAGGCACCGTAGCGCAGCCGGTAATCAGCGAGATGGATAATCTCGGAGGCCGGATCAATGGTCCGCCCGGCCAGCGCCTTCGAGGGATAGGTTCCAACCGGATATTCGTAGAGATAGTCGCCAGTGTGCACGATCAGGTCGAGCGACGCATTCTGGGCGGCATGAGCGTAAGCATTGAAATATCCAAACGGCAGGTTGGAACAACCGACCACGCCTATATTGAATTCGGCAGTCGGTCCCTCAGGCAAAGTCCGCGTCCGGCCGATCGGGGATTTCGAGCCATCGGGCGCAACGAATCGATAAAAATACCAAGCGTTGGGATCCAGATCCTGCGCCGTTATTTTTGCGATATGGTCGCGATCGGCCAGCGCCTCGACTTCACCGGCTATGTTCGCTCCGGAAAAGTCTGCATTCGCCGATATTTCCGCTGTCAGCTTAACATCGCCATTGCCCACATAGCGAGTCCACAGCAGCACCGAACTTTGCGACGGCTCGCCGCTAGCAACCCCATGCGTGAAGCCCTTTGCGCCCATTAGCGCCGCCGAAGCCGGAACGCTGAGTGCGCCAAGGCCGAATGTTCCCAGCGCCATCAACTGGCGGCGATCGATTTTGAATGTCATGATCTTATCCCAAAATGCCTAGTGCAAGCAAAATAACGAAAAATAAAGACAGGCTTATGACGGTGAACAACAATAAGAAAAATGTGCGGACCAGAGCCTCGAAGCGTGACATTCCGTAAGCGTGGCGCATCTGCCGGTACATGTGGAAGGGCGGATATAGAAACAGCAGCAAGCCCCACAGATTAACCGAAACACCGATCGCGGCCAGCACAGCGCACGTGATGAACAACAGCGACATGAAGCTGATCGAATAGGTTGTAAAAACGGCATGGTCGTAAAAATGGTGACCACGGCGACCAATCAACGTCAGCCAGACAAATGGCAATGACAGCGGAATCAACAGCCAAGCGAATTTATAGCCATTGGCCTTGAGCTTGTAGAGCAGAAGGTCCGGATTGGCGGTGACCTTTTTTACCACCTGCTTCAACCATCGGTCGGCTTCAGGGGAGCCGGTATGGAAATTGCCTTCGCCATCCGATTGAGTCGCCCCGGAATCATCGGCGTCCCGGCCCTGGTCTTCACCCGGTTTCACCGCAGACGGATTGATCCCATTGCTGCCATCATCGGTCAGCTTCACATGGGGATAAGGCGGTTCCTGACCCGCCATATTGGCCATTATATTGCGGGCTTTTTGCAAATTCCGGATATCGTCTTCCAGCTCGGCCTTTTCCGCCCCTTTCGCTTGTGGCAGTTGCGCTGTCTTGGCATCGATCTGGTCATCCAGCTGTTCAGCTTCGGTGATAATCGCCGCTCTTTCATTACCGTCAACCGTGTCGGCATCGGCTGCCGAGAACGGATCGCCCAGAAAAGAAAACACGGCGAACATCATGAATACCGAAAACAGGAACAGTGCCATCGGCGAAATGAAGCGGGCACGCTCACCATGGATGTAACGCCGGGTCAGGTCACCCGGACGCCAAGCAAGCAATGGCAGTGTGCGCCAGAATTTTCCTTCAAAATGCAGCACACCGTGCAGGATGTCGTGCCAGAAGGCACCGATCGAGCGGTGAACGTGCAACGGCTGCCCGCAATTGCCACAATAATTCCCTGTTACAATAGCACCGCAGTTGAGACAGGTTCCGTCTTTGCCGAGAGCGGCTCCGTAGCTCTCGTCTTCTAATGCTTTGGCAATCATACCGCCTTCGACAGCGGTCCCCAATGCGTCTATTTCGTCCGACATGCCGCGCAGCTTTGGCTTATTCAATCAATAAGGCAAGCGGCTTTTTGCAAACCCCGGTTGTAATGCAGCAAGATGCAAATGCCTGATCAACTGCTGTCTATTGCAGTCCCGAAAGCACGAGTTGCGGCGCGGTACCAACCGTATCACGGAGTGTTGGATAATATATTAACCGATTTCGCCTAGACGCGAACGGGCGAGAAAGAAGGCCAGCACGAGCACCAAAACTGGGGCTCAACGCCCATGGTGCCGAAGGCAGGAGACGATATATGAATGATCGTGTTGTAGAATTTTCCCAAACAGGCAGTGGCGCTGCAAACGCCGCGTCAGGTTCATGGCCCGCCATCACGACGATACTGCTGCTACAAAGTCCAGCAGTTCCAACAGTCCGCGCCTAGTCAATCTGGTTGGCGGCCATTTTCACCATGATGGACAGATCAAATTTATGCGGTGGCCAATGAAGGCTTTCCTGACTCACCAGACCCCATGGATGCTCGGATTGTCCGCTTTGGGCGTCGCGTCAATTTTTGGCGCGCTGGCATGGGGCGGGATCAGCCTGACGTCTGATGACGGCGGAATTGCAGTGGTCTGGTTGGCCAATGCCTTCCTGGTCGCCGTCATTCTGAGATCAATACGGCGCAATGTGCCTTACTATCTTGCGGCGGGATTTGCCGCAAATATCGCGGTGAATGTTTTAACGGGCGATCCCTTGGGTCAGGCGATCACGATGTCCTGCCTGAACCAGTTTGAAATAATATTGATCTGGCAGCTCATGCGGCGGCTCGGGCATCCTCGACCAGATATGCAAAAGCCGTCCGAACTTGGCAAATTTTGTCTAGTCGGCGGACTGGCGGCCCCGCTGGCGTCTGGGTTTTTTGCAGGCATGCTTTTGTCGAGCGGCAACTGGGAGTCATTCCTTTGGTCCTGGCTGCAATGGAGCGCGACTGACGGCCTCGGCATGCTGTTGCTCAGCCCAGCGATTATGGTCGTGATTGATCTTGTCAGACCAACGCGAAAAACGAGCGGTTATGTCCAGCGCATGTACCTTTCCGCCAGCCGGATAGAATGGCTGGTGATTCAGTCTTTCACTCTGGCATCCGCAATCCTCATTTTTGGCTTTCTCGATTTCCCGGTGTTTTTTTTGGTGGCGCCGCTCGTCTTGCTGAATGCGTTCAGACTGGGCACACCCGGCACTTCGGTATCGATCGGCCTGATCGCCGTTGTGGTCGTTATTTGCGCGGCTTTTGAAACTGGTCCGTTTTACTCAGTCGATCTTCCCCTGATCGCAAAGTTTTTCATCTTGCAGGTATTTCTGCTCAGTTGCTTCGCAATAGGCATGCCCACTTCAGCGATGCTGGCGGAAATGGCCAAAATCCGGAAAACGCTGCGGATGCACCACGAAGTGCGCGCCTCCATGCTGGAAAATGTCAGCCAGGTCATTTTTCGGACGAATGAAAATCTGCAATGGCAGTTTTTGAACCCGGCATGGGAAAAGCTCACGGGCAGGCCGGTTGACGACAGTTTGGGAGAGGCGGTGACCGAAACATTCGATGGTGGAAACCTTGAGTTGTTGGAAACTCATCTCGCTCATGTTCAATCCGGTGCCGTCAAACGCGCCCGTTTCGAAGGATCCATACACCATCAGCAGGGAGCGATGGTCGATGTTGAGTTGAGCTTTTCGAGACTGGTTGATGAAGATGGCAGCTTCGTCGGGATTGTCGGCAGCATCACCGACGTAACCGAACGAAAACAGATAGAAGAGAAACTGATCGCCGCTCGCGATGGTGCAGAACGGGCAGCGGAGGCCAAAACCAGGTTCCTCGCCAATATGAGCCACGAGATCAGAACACCAATGAACGGGGTCCTGGGATTTGCGCAAATGCTGTTGGACAGCGACTTGCCCTCGGAACAGGAAGATCATGCCCGGATGATATTGGACTCCGGAAACGCGATGATGCGACTTCTCAACAATATTCTTGATATTTCAAAGGTGGAGGCCGGCCAGACCAATTGCACCATAGAACCGATGTCAATACGCCATGTGATCAGAAGTTGCGTGAGTCTGATGGCGCCCCTCGCCGAACAGAAAAAGCTCCGCCTTCATTTGCTGATCCAGGACAATATACCCGACCAGATACTGACAGATGCCGGCCTTTTGCGTCAGATAGTCCTCAATCTGCTGGGCAATGCCGTCAAGTTCACCGAGACCGGCGCGGTGACCGTGACGGTAGAAGTGGATCACCCTGTTGACGGCGAAACCAATCTGCATGTGTTTGTAGAAGATACCGGAATCGGGATTCCGGCAAACCGGCTTGAGGCGATATTTGCTCCGTTTGAGCAAGCGGACCCGAATACGACCAGAAACTTTGGCGGCAGTGGTCTCGGCCTGACAATCAGCAGGCAATTGGCCTCACTTATGGGCGGCACCATCGACGTTTGCAGCACAGAAAAAAAGGGCACGACCTTTCATCTGCAGGTCGCGGTCGGCGTGCCGCAGGGCCAATTGTCCGATGAGCCTGAGAAGGGTCAGATAGTGGTTGAACAGTTTCCAGAGACGGAGGTCGACAAACCGCTTACACAAGGCTGTAACGGCAGAATTTTGGTCGCGGAAGACCATGACATCAACCAAACGCTGATTTCAGAGATGATTCACAGGCTCGGCTATCAAGCTGTCCTCGCGGTCAACGGCGCCGACGCCGTTGAAAAAGTGGAAGCGGCAGAGCGCGCGCACGCCCCCTTCGATTTGGTGCTGATGGATGTGCAAATGCCGGTAATGGACGGCCATGAAGCGACAAGGGCGATACGCGCCAAAGGATATACCGAAGAGCGGCTACCGATCCTGGCAATCACCGCAAACGCCTACCCCGAAGACATAGCCCATTGCCTGGAGTCGGGCATGCAAGGCCATATTTCCAAGCCGATCATAGTTGACAATCTGAACGCGTCGCTTCGGGACTGGGTGACACCTCGCTAATGGCGCGATGCAGGTAGGCGGGCCACCGAAGTTACGCGATATTGGGCAAAAACCTGACCGCTGCGAGATAATGCACAGATCGGGTGCCCCACTATCTATATTGGCCATAGGTGTTGCGTGGATCGGCCTGATTATCGCTATACATCCGCGTGCCGTTCCGCCAAATATGAAGCCATGGAACTGAATCTGAAAAACAGGGTGGTGCTGGTTACGGCTGGCAGCAAGGGTATTGGACTGGCGACGGCGTTGGGATTCCATGCGTGTGGCGCAAAAGTGGCGATCTGCAGCCGGTCTCAGGACAAGCTTGATGCCGCTGCAGCCCAAATGCCGGGCTGTCTGGCGCTGATCGGCGATGTATCCCAGGCGCAAGATATCGAACGGGTCGTCGATGCAGCGACCAAGGAATTTGGCGGAATCGATATATTGGTGAACAACGCGGGCGGACCGCCACCGGGACTGTTTGCCGAGATGGCTGATGATGACTGGGAAAAGGCCGTAGAGTTGACTTTGATGTCTGTCGTCCGCGCGACCCGACTGGTTCTGCCCCACATGCGGTCTCAAAAATGGGGCCGGATTGTCAATATTTCGTCTTCCGGGGTCAAACAGCCCGTGCCCGGACTGACTCTTTCCAATAGCATCAGAATGGCTGTATTGGGCTGGGCGAAGACCCTCGCCAATCAGGTAGCCGCTGACAATGTGCTCGTGAATACAGTATGCCCGGGCTTTACCCAGACCGATCGCGTCGCCCAAATCCTCGAGCAGCAATCTGCGGCTTCCGGCAAGAGCGTCGATGAAATTGCAGCAGGCATGGCCGCACAGATTCCGATGCAGCGAATCGGCCAGCCTGAAGAAATCGCCAATCTCGCGGTTTTCCTGGGGTCCGAGGCTGCCAGCTATATGACGGGCACCGCAATTCAGGTCGATGGTGGTTCCGTCCAGGGATATTAGTCCCGTCCAATATTGAGGCGGCGGCTGATTCCTCAAGGCGGCGGTTTTGAGCAATGCCGCTGTTCAGGCGGCCCCGTTCCGGGTGGCGGCAGCCCGCCAGACAACATTGGTCACAACAAATCTTTCCCATGGGTCAAAAGGCCGCTAATGGGCGCGCATGACTGCAGAAAAACCAAAACTTATCATCCGCATGGCGGAACTGGAAGATGCCAGAAAAATCTCGGCCCTGTCGCGCAAGGTCTATGGCAAGGGCGAGAATTATTCGACCGAGGAAATCCGGGGCCAGATCAACAATTTTGCCGAGGGCCAGCTGGTCGCGGAATATGAAGGCAAGATTGTCGGCCATTGCGCAACCTTCCAGATTGCCGAAAAGACCGCCCGCGCAGCCCACAGCTGGGCCGAAATCACCGGTGGCGGTTTTGCCGCACGGCACAATCCCGATGGTGAGATCCTCTATGGCATGGAGGTCAGCGTTGATCCGGATTACCGGCGATTGCGCATCGGACTGCGTTTCTACAAGGTGCGCCGCGAACTCTGTCAGCATCTGGGGCTGAAAGGCATCATCTTTGGCGGGCGCCTGCCTGGCTATGCCCGGCGCAAGCGCAAATATCCCGATCCGGCGGACTATCTGGCCGCTGTCATGGACAAGCAGTTTCGTGACCCGGTGATCAATTTTCAGCTCAATCAGGGTTTTGAGCCGATCGGGATTTTGAAAGACTATATGCCAAGCGACACGCCGTCAGGCGGCCATGCCGTGCATATGTTTTGGGAAAATCCGCTGGCCGCAGACGCCAAGATTGAGACCCAAACACCGCATGACCGGCTGCCGCAATCGGTACGCGTGGCGACCGTGCAGTTCCAGATGCGCAAGATTGCCTCGCAGACAGAATTTGAAGAACAGGTCGAATATTTTGTCGATGTTGCCGCGGACTATGGCGCGGACTTCGTGACTTTTCCGGAACTGTTCACACTGCAACTGCTTTCGCTCGAAGGGGAAAAGCTGGAGCCGGCACAAGCGATTGAGAAAATTGCGGAATATACCGAGCGGTTTACGGGGTTCATGGAGCAGCTGGCGGTCTCCTATCATATCAACATCATCGGCGGCTCCCATCCGACGCGGATGGACAATGGCGATATCCGCAATATTTCCTATGTCTTCCTGCGCAACGGTGCGGTCTACACGCAGGACAAGCTGCATCCGACCCCCAGCGAAGTGCGCTGGTGGAACATCAAGGGTGGCTATGGCGCGGAAGCTATTCCAACCGATTGCGGGCCGATCGGCGTGATGATTTGCTACGATAGCGAATTCCCGGAAATGGCCCGGCATCTGGTCGATCAGGGCGCGATGATCCTGTTCGTGCCATTCTGCACCGACGAACGGCGTGGCTATCTGCGGGTGCGCTATTGTTGCCAGGCCCGGGCCGTGGAAAACCAGTGCTATGTTGTGATGTCTGGTGTCGTCGGCAATCTGCCCAATGTCGAGAATATGGACATCCACTATGCCGAAAGCGCGATCTTGACGCCGTCCGACTTCCCGTTTGCGCGCGATGGCGTGGCAGCGGACACAGCGCCCAATACCGAGACCATCGCGCTGGCAGATCTGTCAATGACAAGCCTGCTGACCAGCCGACAATCCGGGGCCGTGCAGAACTTGAAAGACCGCCGCTTCGATCTGTATCGGGTGACGTGGAAGGGCTAGAACGCCCCTGAGTCCGGTCGAAATTTGGCCTTTCAACTGCCGTTTGACTGGCTGCGCGATCCGTCAGCGGCCCGTTTTGTAGCGAATGGGCCGGACTGAAAAGCCGCATGGCTGTCCGCAACTCGCGGCGCGGCTGGCGGAGACGCAACCTTTTCTGAGGCCAATCGTAAATCCAGCGCCGCTTTATTATGAGCGGTACAGCGATCAAGCAGCACAGATAAAATGTTCCGCTGATGATATCGATGTTCAGCATAGGAAGTTCATAGTGCGAAAATTGATCATATCCCCGGCTAATGCGCCCATCGGCGGCAATCGCCCCGCGCTCACAGCGGCGGGGCACTGAGCGATGGCGGACATGGACGGGCAGACCAGTTTTTTTGCAACAAAACGGGTCCGCAACATAGTTGCCGTCATCGTAGCTATTCTGGTCCTCATACTGTTATTTCTGGGCGCTGTACCGGCCAGCCTGATGCGCACCGCGATTAGCAATGAATTGCGAGGCGCGTCGGACCGCGATGTCGACATAGGCGCCGTTACCAGAGACAGTTTCTTTTCCTACTCTCCGGTGATCACCGTCCACGATCTGCGGGTGGCCCAACCAGACTGGGTGGGTGAAGGCGATTTTCTAAAGTTGCAAAAAATATCGGCACGCGTGTCGATATTGGACGTCATCCTGGGCGACGCGAGACCGGACCGCGTATCGATCGACGGGCTCGACATTGCCCTCGTCCGCAACGAAGAGGGCCGCGCCAACTGGAATGATGACGGGTCCGACGATGATGATGGCCAAAAGAGTCGCGGTCCCGGTCTGACCGATCTAGATATCGTCAATTCACATTTCAGTTTTACCGATCGCAAACGGGAGCTCACTGTCGACGGCCCGGTCTCGGTGAATTCAGAAGACGGTCTGCGCGCTGAGGCAAGCGGCACGTTTTTGAAAACCAAAGCTCGGCTGGTTTTTACCGGCGGTGCCATCACCGGCATTGATCCCGAGGCAGACTATCCCTTCGAAATGTCCCTGCAATCGCCAGCTTTGAAACTGACGGCGAACGGAAAAATGCAGGGGGTGTTAAATACCGACCGTTTCACCGCGACGCTGTCAGCCCAAGCGCCAACGCTGAAAAATCTGGATAAGGTCATCGAAGCCGGGTTGTTCGGAACCCAGCCTATCGATTTGCGCGCCAATGTCCGGCATAAAGATAAGGACTGGTTTATCAGAAAGTTGAGCGGCTCTATTGGCCGTTCTAAATTGTCTGGCCAAGCGGATGTCCTGAAGCGCGAAGGGCGGACAAAAATCGATGCAAAGATTGATGCCGCGGCCTTGGATTTCGATGACCTCGCCGATGATGCAGGCCTGGCAAAAGCGGCAGCGCTGACCCGCCGGATTGGCCCGCGCGTCATTCCCAACACACGCATCAATCTGTCCAAAATGGGGGCAACCGATGGCCAGATAGACTTTACCGTTGATCGCCTTCTGTCACGCCGAGAAACCGTTTTCAGAAGCCTTAAAGGCCAACTGGCGATGGACCATCGCGTGATAAAGATTACCAAGCTCGTTGTCGGGTTGAAGAGCGGGCAAATGACCGGCAGTTTGCAGGTTGACCATCGCAGTGGCGCACCTAAATTTTCGACCGACCTCACGCTGAAAGGGGCTTCGCTTGCGGACCTGATCGGCAATGGCGACATTGTGACCGCCACCATGCGCGGCCGCGTCAAATTGTCAGGGTCCGGCGATACCATCAGGGCTGCGCTCGAAAAAGCAGACGGCAAGGCGGCGATGGTAGCATCGGGTGGCAGCGTGCGCGCCACAGTCGCCCATGTCCTGGGCCAGAATTTGAGCGGCGCGGTCGAAGAAATTATCGACGACCCGAAGGCACGGGTGCCGCTTCGCTGTCTGGTCGCCAATTTCAAGGCAAAAAATGGCGTACTGACCCCTTCCCCACTGGCGGTTGATACCGCAACGTCGATCGGACGCGGCGAAGGGCGGATCAATCTGGACGGAGAAAAAATCTCTCTCACCTTGCGCGGCGGTACCAAGGGGAAGAGCGCATTGCACATTGTCGACCCGATCAGGATTAGCGGAACGCTGAACGCACCAGAAGTGTCTGTCGCGGGTCTCGGCAAGGCAGAAGATGCAGAAAAACCCTCGCTCGGCGATGTCCTGAAAGTCGCGACCAAATCGATCGGCAGTGCTTTGGGCATTGGATCAAGCAAGAAACAGGACGAAGCGTTCATTCAAAAACCAAAGTCACTGGACTGTGCAGCGGTGGTCGCGGCCGCAATGCGGTAAAATAGCCGGTTTCGGCGAGTAGCCAACGGCAGTCTATGGAACGGGCCCACAAACCCATCCCATACAGCAAGACGCGGAAAATCAGCAAAACAGATGTGCGTGCAAGCAAGGCGGCAGGCTGTTTTCAATTCATGTTCTTTTGACGCACTTTTTGCTACCAACGGATCAATCAGACTCTGGAAACGAGAAAAAGCAATATCGCAGCAGAAACATCTTCCATGACCGATGATCTGGCAGTCTACGGCTTCGCCTGTTCGGGGCTTCTGTTCGTCCTTTTGGTTCTACTGGAGACGGTTTTTCCACGGAAGAAACGATCAATGGCGCGCAGCGGGCGCTGGCGGACAAATATCATCATCATCCTTATCGGCAGCGTCGGCGTCCGGCTGATGGGACCGGTTGTCGCCATTTCTGCCGCGGTGTTTGCCGCGCACAATGATTTCGGCCTGTTCAACTGGACCAGCTTGCCCGGCTGGCTCGAGTTCGCTTTGGCTCTGATATTGTTGGATCTGGCGCTCTATCTGCAGCATCTTATGACCCACAAGATCGCGTTGCTCTGGGCGATCCACAAAGTTCATCATGCCGATCGCGATATAGATGTGACCACCGGCGTGCGCTTTCACCCGATCGAGATCATATTGTCGATGCTGTATAAATGCGCTCTGGTGTTGCCGCTCGGGCCTAGCCCCCTTGCTGTGTTTACCTTTGCGATGATCCTCAACCTGTGTGCGTTGTTCAACCATAGCAACCTGAGGTTGCCGGAGCCGGTCGACGCCATCCTGCGGCGATTCTTGGTGACACCCGATATGCACCGCGTCCATCATTCCACGGTCACGGAAGAGACCAACAGCAATTTCGGTTTCAGCATTGCGTTATGGGACAGATTATTCGGAACCTACAAGGCGCAGCCCATCGCCGGGCATGATGCTATGGTCATCGGCCTGCCCGAATATCAGTCGGAGCATCCGGCGGAACTATGGTGGAGTCTGGTGCTTCCCTTCGCTGATCCGCATAAGAAGAAGCGGTTTGCGGATCGCCGATAGACCCCATCGGCGATCGTTCAATTGCGCCGATTGCAAAACCCGCTAGAAGATCATGACGGGTGGCCCCGTGCAACGGTGCGCCGAACGGGCAGAAAGCAGCATATGAAAAAATTACTGATACTTGTCCTCTTCGCCGTCGCCATTGCATGCTTTTTCTATTTTGATCTCGGGTCGCAGCTCACACTGGCCAATCTGAAAGAACAGCAAGCGGCTTTTGACGCGCAATATCAGGCGAATCCGGTTCTGGTCATCGCGATCTTCTTCCTCATTTACGTTGTGACAACGGCAGCGTCCTTACCGGGTGCCCTCATTCTTACGCTTGCGGCCGGAGCGCTGTTCGGGGTGGTCACTGGCACGATCCTTGTGTCCTTCGCATCTTCCATTGGTGCAACCATTGCCTTTCTGTCATCGCGCTATCTGTTTCGGGATGCCGTCAAATCCCGGTTCGGGGAGCGGCTGAAGGCGATTGACAAGGGTGTCGATAAAGACGGCCCCTTTTACCTGCTCACGCTCCGTCTGGTCCCGATTTTTCCCTTCTTCCTGATCAATCTGCTGATGGGACTGACGACGATCAAGGCCCGGACCTTCTATATCGTGAGCCAGATCGGCATGTTTCTGGGAACGTTGGTCTATGTAAATGCCGGGACCCAGCTCGCCAATATCGATGAAGTCAGCGATATCGGCTCACCGGCTTTGCTGCTTTCTTTCGCTGCGCTCGGCGTCACTCCCTGGATTGGAAAATGGATCGTGTCGGGAATGAAGCGGCGAAAAGTCTATGCGCGCTGGTCCAAGCCAAAAAAATACGACCGAAATTTGGTGGTCATCGGAGCTGGCGCCGCCGGTCTGGTCTCCGCCTATATTGCCGCAACGGTGAAGGCCAAGGTGACGCTTGTTGAGAGTTCCAAAATGGGCGGTGATTGCCTTAACTACGGCTGCGTACCCAGCAAGGCGCTGATCAAAAGCGCGAAAGTCGCCGAGCAGATGCGCAACGGGGACGTTTACGGACTGAACAAGGTCGAGCCCGAATATAGCTTCAAGTCGGTTATGCAGCGCGTGCACGATATCATTGCCACCATTGAGCCCCATGACAGCGTTGAGCGCTATACCGGTCTCGGGGTCGATGTGGTGAAAGGTTATGCAACCATCGTCGATCCATGGACGGTCGAAATCAAGCGCGAAGATGGCGAGACGCAAAGGCTGACCACGCGCTCCATTGTGATCGCTACCGGCGGTCGGCCCTTTATACCCGATCTTCCCGGTCTTGAAGACGTCGGCTATGTAACCAGCGACACCCTGTGGGAAGAATTCGGCCAGATGGACGATATTCCCGAACGCATGATCGTTCTCGGCGGCGGCCCGATTGGTTGCGAACTGAGCCAGGCCTTTGCCCGGCTCGGCGCCAAGGTCGTGCAGATCGAACGGGCCGATCGTTTGCTGGCGCGGGAAGATGATGAGGTGGCGCAACTCGCTCTCGAAGCGCAGCAAAGCTCGGGCGTCACAATATTGACCGGCCATGATGCGGTCCGCTGCGAACTGGTCGACGGCGAGAAGCGCCTGATCCTGTCTGCAGATGGCGAAGAGAAGAGCATCGCCTTTGACGCCCTGGTCATCGCGGTTGGCCGCAGCGCCCGATTGTCTGGATTTGGCCTTGAAGAACTGGGTATCGAAACCGACCGCACCGTCGTCACCGACGAACATCTGGCGACCCTTTATCCCAATATTTTCGCGGCGGGCGATGTCGCGGGACCCTATCAATTCACCCATGTCGCCTCACACCAGGCCTGGTATGCGTCGGTAAACGCCCTGTTCGGGCAGTTCCGCAAATTCAAGGCTGACTACAGGGTCATTCCCTGGACGACATTCATTGATCCGGAAATCGCCCGGGTTGGCCTCAACGAGCAGGACGCGAAAGCGCAGGGCGTTGCCTATGAAGTCACGACCTATCAGATGCACGAACTGGACCGGGCGATCGCGGAAAGCGCTACACAGGGATTTGTCAAAGTGTTGACGCCGCCGGGCAAGGACAAGATACTGGGGGTCACCATCGTTGGTGATCATGCCGGAGAATTGCTCGCCGAATATGTGCTGGCCATGAAATACAAGCTTGGCCTGAACAAGATATTGGGGACCATTCACACCTATCCGACCATGGCTGAAGCCAATAAATATGCCGCTGGCGAATGGAAACGAGCCCATGCGCCGCAGGGTCTGCTGCGCTGGGTCGAGCGCTACCATGGATGGAGGCGCGGATGATCGCCGCCCTGCAGCAAGTCCAGGGCCTGATCGGTCTCTCGCTGATTCTGCTGTTTGTCTGGCTGCTATCGGAAAACCGGCAGGCGCGGCCAAGCTGGAAGTGGATCGGCGGCGCGCTGTTGCTGCAATTCACCATCGCGCTGGTGATCGTCCGGGTGCCCTTCGTCTGGGATTTCATCGGTCTCGCCAATCAGGGCGTGATGGCGATTGAGAAAGCCACTCTGGTCGGATCATCCTATATGTTCGGCTATGCTGGCGGGGCAGAATTGCCGTTCGTGCTGAAAGAAGGCGCGCAGCCACCGCTGATCATCGCTTTCCAGATATTGCCTTTGGTCATTGTCTTCTCGGCGCTGTCAGCCCTGCTCTGGCATTGGGGCGTGCTGGCGTGGATCGTCCGCGGTCTGTCCTGGGGCTTGCGCAAGACCATGGGAGTCAGCGGCGTGGTGGGTCTCAGCGGCGGGGCCAATATATTCCTCGGCGTCGTGGAATCCCCGCTGGTATTGCGCGCCTATTTCGAAAAGATGAGCCGCGCGGAACTGTTCATGATAATGGTGCTGGCGATGTCGACCATTTCCGGTGCGATCCTCGTCCTCTATGCGTCCACCCTTTCCGCCACCTTTCCCAACGCCGTCGGCCATATGATCTCCGCTTCGCTTATCTCGCTGCCGGCCGCCATATTATTGGCGCGGCTGATGGTGCCGGGCGATGACAGGACCGAGACCAGCGACGAGGAAGAACCCGGCCTCAAATATGATGGCAGCATCGACGCCATTGTCCGCGGCACGATGGAAGGCGTACAGGTTTTTCTGGCGGTGATCGGAATCATTCTGGTGGTGTTCGCGCTGGTCGCGTTGATGGACCAGATATTGACGATATTGCCCTATGTTGACGGTCAGGCTGTGACCGTCAGACGCGCCTTTGGCTGGCTGTTCGCACCAGTGATGTGGACGTTGGGTGTGCCTTGGGACCAGGCGCCCGCAGCCGGTGCACTAATGGGCACCAAGACGATCCTCAACGAATATGTCGCCTATCTCGATCTTTCTTCGCTGCCGGAAGGCACGTTCGATCCGCGCAGCCAGCTGATTGTCGTTTACGCACTTTGCGGTTTTGCCAATCTCGCCAGTGTCGGGTTGCTGGTCTCCACGATCGGCACCCTGTCGCCATCGCGCCGGGTCGAAGTTGCGGGCCTCGGCATGAAAAGCTGGATCGCCGGCAATTGCGCCACGGCGATGACCGGTGCGGTCATCGGTATTGTCACTCTTGTCTGATGATCGGCGATTGGGGAAGATGAGAGATGCTTGATTCCCGTCTCCGTCCGATCATTGATCCGCCGCTCAATGCGCTCGGTGCCCGACTGGCCCGGCTAGGGGTGACCGCCAATCAGATCACCCTGGCTGGCGCAACAGTCGGCATCGGCTCGGGCGTGGCAATCGGATTTCGCTATTATCTGCTCGGTCTGGCACTGCTGTTGCTCAGCCGGCTGTTTGACGGGCTGGACGGCGCGGTTGCGCGGGCAACGACGCAATCCAATTTTGGCGGCTATCTCGATATCGTCAGCGATTTCGCCTTTTACATTGCCATGCCGATTGGCTTTGGCTTTGCCGCACCGGGCAACCTCCCATTCGCACTGATACTGGTGGGCAGCTTCACCCTGACCGGCATCAGTTTTCTCGCCTATGCGGTCATGGCGGCCAAAGAGGGCCGGGAGACGGAAGCACATGGCAAAAAGAGCTTTTTCTACAATACAGGACTCGCCGAGGGAACCGAGACCATCATCACCTTCGTGCTGATGTGCATCCTGCCGCAATATTTTGCCATGATCGCCATGATTTACGCAGCAATGTGCGTCGTCACCGTTATCCAGCGCACCATTGCCGCGAAAAATGACTTTCCCTGAACGGCTTTGAACGCGCTGGATACGGTCGACACAATCCCGGTGCAAATCGATGCAAAACTATTTGCCGCAGGTCGAGGGACTCCGTTATCTAGAACCGGTATCCAACCGAAAATCCGTAGGTTCTCGGCGTGTTATACCAGACATTCTGATATCCGAAGAGACCCACTTCCACCACGTCGATGATATTTACTTCGTTGGTGAGATTTTTGGCCCAAAGCGCAACTTCGGTGGCTTCATCCCTGCTCGTCCAGGCAAGCCGGGCGTCGAGATTGACCGTGGAGCCTTCACTGCTGAGTTCGACCAGTTCACGCTCGTCGTAATAGCGATTGCCCGTATAGGTGAAATCACCTCTGAGGACGAAATCGCCGATTTCCGTCGGAATGGTATAGCGACCATAGAGATTGAATTGCGAATTCGGGGCGCCGATCAAGCGGTTGCCGCTCAGATCCTCGGTGACACCTGCATTGGAACGGATGAAATTCTTATATTCACTATCGAGAAGTCCGAGACTGCCGCCCACTTCAAAATTGTCCGTCACCAGCGCCTGCAATTCAAATTCCAGGCCCATGATGCTGGCGTCCGAAGCATTTTCGATGAACTGGAGACCGCCCGCTGTGAAGGTGAAAACCTGCAGGTCGCTATAGTCATAGAGGAAGCTCGTCACGTTAAACTGGACCCGCTTGTCAAACAGCGATGTCCGCAGGCCCGCCTCATAGCTGATCACAATTTCAGGATCATAGATCTTGAGCGCGCCGACCGGATCGTTGAATGCACCGGTATTGAAGCCGCCGCTGGTGAAGCCACGGTTGATGCTAACAAAGCCCATGATATCATCGCTGAAATCGAAGCTGAGGGCTGCCCTGCCCGACCATTCGGTCCAGCTTTCCTGCAAATTGATGTCAAACAGCGGTCCGGGCAGCAGGTTGGTGCCATTGCGATCCGTGCCAAAGCTGCTGTGGTCGAGATCGCGTTTCTCATAGTTTATGCGACCGCCGAGGGTAAGGTTCAACCGGTCCGTGATCTCCAGTTCGGCTTGCGCAAAGGCCGCATAGGTATCGGTCGACTGGACATAAAATTGATCAAAGGCTTCAATCCCTCCCAAGGCAAAGCTGGCGTCAGTAAGATTGTAGAAATTATCAACCTCGCCGCGCTCGTGGAACAGGAAGCCACCAATGACCCAGCTAAAGGCATCGCCGGATGGCGAGGACAGGCGCAACTCCTGAGAGATGGACTCGAAGTCGGATGGCCCCCAGTTGATGGTGAAGATAGTGCTCGGCGCTCCATTGCCTTCCTGCAACACGCTCCGCTGCGATGTTTCATAGCCGGTGACCGAGGTCAGCGTATAGCCGCTGCCAAAGGTGAAATCACCAACCAGCGAGACGCCGAAAAGATCGATATTCGCGAAGGTCGGGCCTTCATAGGTGTTTACATAGGGATCCGGATTGGGATCTCGATAGCCAAATATATCGACACCCTGGCCGTCAACGATTGCATCGCCAGGAAGCTTTACGGTATTGCCGAGCGCAAGCTGCGCGGGGTCAAAAATACCGCGGTGAACACTGTTGTTATGCGTGGTGTCGGAACCGCCGCCATGGACATTCAGCCGAATATCGACGTCAGAACTCGGCTGCCAGCGGAGGATGGCCCGGGCTGCCCACTGGTCAATATTGTTGACCTTTTCGCCTGTTCCGAGATCTGTCACATAGCCGTCGCGCCGCTGATAGGTACCTGCGACGCGCATCGACACCGTATCGCCCATCGGAAGCGTGACCGCGCCCTCGGTTTCAAACGCGTCGTAGTTCCCGTAGCCCGCGCGGACATAGCCTTCGAGATAATCCTCGGGCAGCTTGGAATAGACGGAAATCGCGCCACCGGTGGCGTTCTTGCCATAAAGCGTCCCCTGCGGACCGCGCAGCACTTCAATCCGCTCCAGATCATACATCTGGAACAACTGGCCGGACGGTGCCGACAGATAGACCTGGTCAAGATAGATCGCGACCTTGCTCTCGGCCGTCTGGTTGAAATTGTTATTGCCAATCCCGCGCATGAAGACTTTCGGGCTGGACGTTCCCCAGAGCGCACTGATGTTCAGATTGGGGACCGCTGAGGAAAGATCCTCGACGTCATTGAAACCGCTTTCGGTAATCCGCTGCGAATCAAGAGCAGAAATTGCCAGGGGCACATCCTGGAGCGATTCCTCGCGGCGCTGGGCCGTTACGATGATCGGACGGAGGCCACCGGTTTCCGCCTCCTGCCCAGCATCTTTTGCTGGAGCGTCTTCGACCTGGGCATGTGCTGCCACAGGCATGAACGCCAAAGTAGTGCCGACCAGAAGTGCTGCGCGAATAGTGCTCATTGCAAATAATCCTCCCTAATAATCCGGCCCCTAGAAGGGCTCTGTTGCACCATGTGGCGGTGCTGCATTTATTCATTGAAACAGTAGCGGGAGGAATAACCCACCCCGATGGGTAGGCATTTGCAATCCATCAGCTTGTGCGCCGGATAGGCTGCCGCACCATTTCATCAGCCATTATCCGACAGACCGTTCGCTTTCGCCCCAATAGGGTTTGCGCAATTCCTGTTTCAGCACTTTGCCGCTCGCATTGCGCGGCAGCTCCGTCACACAACTGATTTGGCGCGGCACCTTGTAGCCGCCCAATTTTGTCCGGCAAAAAGCAATGACCTCGTCGGTCGAAAGCGCTTCGCCCGTGTCGGTCACGATAATGGCGAGCAGGGCTTCGCCGAATTTCTCATCCGGCACGCCAATCACTGCGGCATCGACGATCCGGGGATGATCGAACAGCGCGTTTTCGACCTCGCGCGGATAGATATTCTCGCCGCCGCTGACGACCATGTCCTTGATCCGATCCCGGATATAGAGATAGCCCTCCGCGTCGATCTCGCCCGCATCGCCTGTGTGCGCCCAGCCGTCCTTGAGAAAATCCGCCGTCGCTTTTTCCAGCGCCCAATAGCCGGGAACGATCTGCGGCCCGCGCGCCAGGATCTGGCCGATCTGGCCCGCTGGACAGGGGCGGTCCTCGTCATCGGCAATGCGCATCCGAGTGCCCGGCAAGGGGCGGCCGGCGGCGAGCAGCAAATGGGTTTCTCCGGCCAGTGCCCGGCGGTGTTCCTCCGCCCCCAACAGGGTCAGGATCGCGGTGGTCTCGGTCAGGCCATAGGCCTGATAAACATCGCATCCGAAACAGGAGACGGCACGGCGCAACACATCTTCGGCGATGGGGGACGCGCCATACATCAGCATTTTTAGAGCCGACCAGTCGCGCTCTGTCACGTCCGGCACACTGGTGAGGCATGCCTGGATCATGGCGGGAACGAGGAAGGTAAAAGCGACGCGCTCCCGGTCCAGCGTCTCCACTACATCAACCGGATCGAAATCGGTTTTCAGAATGATCGACATACCGCGTGCTGTGCAGAAAGCCGCGATCCAGACAGCAGCGGCATGATAGAGCGGCGTGACGACCAGCGCCGTATCCCCGGCATTGGGGAGCCGGGAGATCATGTTCGTCGTCTGAGCAATATTGGCCGCATAATTGGCATGACTGACGATCACGCCCTTGGGCAGGCCCGTGGTCCCGCTCGTATACATCTGGTAGAAAATATCGTCCGACTGGACATCGCAGGACACGGGCGACGCATCCTGTTCGGCCAGCCAGTCATGATAGCCAAGCGCGCCATCCAACCCGCCATCGAAAGAGATGAACCGCTCGACCGTCGCAAGCTCGGCCACGACTTCGCCCATCGCCGCATCATAGCCCGGCCCGACAAAGACCAGCCGGGCCTCGGCATTGTTCAAAATGAACGTCCATTCGGCGGGCGCGAGCCGATAGTTGAGCGGGACGGGCACCGCGCCGGTCCGCGATGCGGCCAGATACATCAGCCACATATCAGCAGAGTTGCGGGACAAATAGCCAAACCGGTCGCCCTTCTTGAGGTTCAAGCCGATCAACCCATTGGCGATGCGGTTCACCTCTTGCGCCGCCTCGGCAAAGTTCAGCGCCCGCGTTCCATCGTCGACGCACATCTGGTTCGGACGGCTGGCGACGTGGAAGTCAAACATGTCGTGGAAAAGAAGGCCGGATTGCATTGTCACACCTCCGTCTCGCGCAGAGCAGCAAGGCGCTCGAGCACATATTCTGGCGGCATATCGGGCGCGATCTGGAGGCGAATATGGTCGGCGGACACATCTGGTGCGGCATCGCCGGCAAAAGCCTCGCTACCGACGGTCTGACACCCGCCCTTGCCGAGCGGCGACAGTGTTTCCGCCGCCGGGAAGCAATAGGCCGCGCTCTCATGATCCGGCTGCCCGAGCAGCACGATCGCGCAGCCCGTATGTTCGGCAATCCGGAACAGCGAGCCTGATTCTTCGAGACCCGCTTCATCGGGTTCGTCCATGCCCACGATGCCGGACTGGACTGCCGCAACCGCCCGGAGAATGTCACCCAGTGCCATCGATGCGATGTCGAGTGCGTCCGCATCATCACCGCCAATCGCGGCTGGCCCCGGCAGGACGGGAATGATTTTGGCAGCACCAGAAGCCACCGCCAACGCGGTCATCGCCCGCTTGATCGTATCGGGCAATTCGCCCTCGCTGACCGCTTCATCCAGAGCCTCTGCCCGCGCTTCCCCGTCATCGCCCGCCTCGCCGAGATAGGTCTCCAGCAAGGGTGCAAGCGGCAAGAGCAAATAATCGGCCCCCAACAGCGTGATCGCCTCGTCGCAGAATATCCCGATCGAGTCTGGCTGCGACCATGGATTCACGCCGCCGCGCAACAGGGCAACGGCATAATCATAAGCATCCAGCCACAGCGTGCGCACCATCGATCAGCCCTGACGCGCTTCGGCGAGTTGACGCTCAAGCTTCGCGATCTTCACCTCAAGCGGGTTCGGCATCACCACCGGCGGGTTGACCTGTCCTGCGGGATAATAGCGATCCGGCGATCCCGCATAGACCATCGCCGGGTCTTCCCATGAGCCATAGTAAGGCAGGTTCGCAGGTGGCGCGTCGGTGACGAATTCGTCGCAATACTCTTCGAAGGACACGCTCTCGTCGAGCCGCTCCTTGCGCGCCTCATCCCGCGCCGACTGTGTCGCCTCTTCATCGACAATCCGCGTTTCGGGATCAAAGACCACGCGATAGATGCGCCAAGCTACATCCTCAGAAACAAGATCTTCCTGGAAATCGCGCATGACCTCTTCCGGGTCACGTTCCAGCGGATCGCCAAAGCCGCCGCCGGTGCCCTGCGCGATCATGTAGAGCTCGCCGCGTTCGGCCAGCGAATAGGGCATGAACATCGGGTGCGTGCTATATTCGCCTTCCGGGAAAGGCCGCTCGTTCATCAGTTCCTCGATCGAATAGCGGAACTGGGACGGATCGCTCTGCATCGCGTCAAAGACATCGACATTGGAAATGCGGCAGAGCGGATAGGTCGGACAACCATAGCCGCCGAACAGCCCCGGCACGTTGGGGAATTTCGCGCCGATTGCGGTCAACATGAAACCCCAGACCGGGCTGTCGCGCAGCGCCAGGATCATCTGATAGCCCATGCCACCGCGCTGGCGGCCAAAGCCCTGATTATCCTTCATCAGTTTCTTGGAGACGAGCTGCACGAACGGCATCTCCTCTTCCATGAATTCCTGCTCGCCCAGATCGGCCATGGTCGCGAAGATCGGCGCGCAGCTATGCTGGCCATCCCGATCCGCGAGCGCACCGCCGCCCATGCCGTTGATATCGGCGCAGACATTGCCGACCATCTCGCCATGCTGGGTCACGCCGCCGAACAGGAAGGTGTTGATCATGTTGAACCAGGGCGCGATCACCCGGGTATATTTGTCGGGCACCGAATAGAGATATTTCATCACCGCGACCTGTGCGACGCTCCAGGAGGTGAAGACCGACATCATGCTTTGTGCATTGGGCGTGCCGAAATCCGGCTTGATGATCGAGCGCTCGTCAAAGATGAACTCGATCGGCGCGAGCACCCCCTGGTTGCGAGGGAGATCGGGCCAGACATAGGTGAGGAAAAGCTGCGCCAGCATCCCTTTCAGCGTAATATCGAGCGAGTTGTTCGAACGGTTGGTGAATTCCGGTGACGAGCCGCGATAGTCGAAGATCAGCCGGTCGCCCTTTTTGGTCAGCGCCAGGTTGATCTTGATCATCGCATTTTCGCGCAATGTGCCGTCGGTCCACCAGCTGTGGCGGACCGTGCCATCCGGCCATTCCTTCAGCCGCTTGCGCACCTCGACATCGGTGTCCTCAAGGTTCGAGCGCAGACAGGCGACGACCGCTTCCAGCCCGAATTCGCTGATCGCCTCATGCATCCGCTGTTCAAGCCGGCGACAGGTGAACATCTTCACCTTCATATCGGCATATTGCAGCTTGGGCTCGCGAACGGAGTTTTGGAGGAATGTCACGATATCACGGCGCAGCGTGTAATTCTCGGCGACGCGGAAGGGCGACATTTTCAGCCCCTCATCCCAGACCTGTTCGGCCATGGACGGCATGCCGCCGGGCTCGATCGCGCCATTCTCGCCCTCGTGGACGGTCGCGCCGACCCAGGCGACGAGCTTGCCTTCCCAGAAGACGGGCATCATCATCGACTGGTCGGTATTATGCGCCTGTCCATAGCGCGCGTCATTGACCAGAAAGGCGTCGCCCTCACGCACGCCGACGGTCGGTTCGTTCGTCCAATATTTGTTGATGAACTTGATCGGATATTGGACGAGGTTGCAGAAGATCACGACGCCGCCGGTGCTGGCAAGGCTGAGATCGCCGCTGGCGGTAAAGATGGCCGAAACGCAGTCGCCCCATTTGGCCCCCGGCGCCGCGCCCATGCTTTCCAGCATGTCGAAGCTCTCATTGGCCCCGGCAAGCAGGCGTTCGCGGACGATTTCCAGCCGCGCCGGATCGTTTTCGGCGGCCAGGCTTTCCTCCTCCAGTGGCGTGCGATCTTCGACACCGTGATTGTTCATGATCACGGGATCGGGCGCGAGAAACAGGCTCGTGTCGCGCAAGAACTCGCTGACGCCTTCATCCTCCCCGGCTTCAGGTGTTTCGCCGCTCTGGGCGTCGTTTTGGTCGAGGGTCATTCTGCTTCTCCAACTATGTCCTGACGCTCCAGCCAGCCTGCGCCATATTCGCCGACCGACAGCCGCCAGCCGGGCTCCACGAGGAAGGTCGTTGATTCCGAGATCACGACCGATGGCCCTTCGACCACATGGCCGGGCTCGAGCGACTCAAGTCGATAAAATCCGGTCTCGGTCGGTTCATCCCGGCCGATAAAGTGGCAGATCTTGCGCTCCGCCGGTTCGGGTGCCGGACGCAGCGTTTCGGGATCCGGCAACACTTTTGAGAACGCCAACTTCGGTGCCCGGACAAAGCTGGCCACGCGCACGGTATTGATGCGGATGCCGGCTTCCGGCGCCTGGCTGCCTTCACCAAAGCGTTTGCCATAATCGCGACCGAACAGCGCAATCAGCTCCAGCAATTCGCTGCTGCGCGTAATCCGGTTCTGGCCGACAACAACGGCGGTCTGGGCGAGCTGATTGCCGTAGCGCATATCGAGCTCCAGCCGGTGCTCGATCTCGTCCTCGCCATAGCCCTGCCGCTTGAGATCGAGACGGCCGCGCTCTTCCAGCTGTTCGACAATGGCGTTGAAGCCATCGAAATCGGACATCAGCTCGCGCGTCACGCTGTCATAGATTTGCTGATAGACCGAGCGTTCATGGATATGGAGCTGGTCCATATTGCCCGCGCCGACCGCCGAGAAAATCGCACTGAACGGCGGGACGAGAACCTTTTTGATCCCGATCGCATCGGCTATCCCGCAGGCGTGGAGAGCGCCGTTTCCGCCATAGGCGAGCAGGGTGAAATTGGCCGGCTCATAGCCTCTGGCGCGCAATTCCTGCGCAATGCCATTGGCCATGTCGTTATCGACCTTCTGCTTCACAAGCTTCGCCGCCGCCACCGCATCAATATCGAGCGGCTTGCCGATATTGCGCTTGAACATGTTGGTCGCGCGCTTTTCGCTCAGCGCGATCTGCCCACCCGCATAATTATCGGGCTCAAGATAGCCGAGCACCAGATCGGCATCGGTCACCGTCACATCGCGGCCGCCCTTGTCATAGCAAGCCGGACCCGGATCGGAGCCAGCACTTTCAGGGCCGACCGCAACTGTTCGGCGCAGGCGATCATAGCGCGCAACAGAACCGCCGCCCGCGCCCAATGTCACAAGGTGGACCATCGGGATATTGACCATCCAGCGGTCAATGACGGGATTGAAGTCGTAGAATTTCACCCCGCCTTCAACGACCAAACCGATATCGAAAGACGTGCCGCCCATATCGCTGCACACGACATTGCCCAGATCGGTCTCAGCCGCGAGATGCTCGGAAGCACCGATCCCGGCGACCGGACCCGAGTGCAATGTCTGTAGCGCATCGGTGGAATTGAGCTGCGCCATGCCGCCCGAATTATGGACAACCTGCATCGGCCGTTCATGGCCATTGTCCCGCAGGTTCAGTTCCAGCGTCGAAAGGCCAAGATACATCGCTTTATGCAGAAACGCGTCGACGATGGCGGACGATGTCCGCGCATATTCGCCCTTCCGACCTGCCACGAGATGGGCGAGGATGATTGGCGCGGAACCAAGCATATGCTCGGGATATTCGCTGCGGATCAGTTCCTCGACGCGCAGTTCGTGGGCTGAATTGACGACAGAATTCACAAGGCTGACAACAAAGGCCTGCGCCCCGCGATCGACCAGCTTGCGTACCTGGGCACGGACATCTTCTTCGTCCAGCGCCATGATGACCTCGCCCTTTTCCGACAGGCGTTCCCGGACCCCTGCGATCAACGGAATGGGCACAATTGGCTCAGGGCGCTGCGCCATCGGCAGATCCTTGCGGAAGCGGTCGGGCAAGCCCTCGCCATAGCCGCGCCCACGGCTGAGCGGGACGCTGCTCTCAAAGCCCGCGGTGGTGATGACCCCGATGGTCGGCCCGCGGCGCTCGATCAGCGCATTGGTGCCAAGCGTGGTGGCGTAGCGGACGCTGTCTACCTCGCCCATCACCTGTTCCAGCGTGAGGTCGAGTTGCTCGATCGCCTGTCCCAGCGCGGCGTTAAAGCCGAGCGCCAGATTCTGATGCGTGGTGAGCGCCTTGGCGGACACGTAGTCATCGCCCCAGACGAGGAAACAATCGGTGAAGGTACCGCCGATATCGACCGAAACCCGCTCCATTATTCGCCCCCCTTGCGATGATGATGCTGTGGCGGGACAAAGGCCGGGCCAATGGCCGGTTCACTCAGCGCTTCGCGGTCCGCCCATTGCGCTTTCAACGCGTCTATATCGAGTTCGATGTCATGGGCGGGCGGATGGCCGGGTGGCAGATACTCCGCCTCCATCTGACGCGCGCAGTGCGGGCAATAATATTCAACGATACGCGTCCATTCAGGATCAGGCGCGAAGGTGAATTCATAGCGATCCTTGTCAATGATCGGCGCATGAATATCCTGCGGGTTGCGCGGACGGACCCGCAGGAAGGATTTGTAATTTTCCCGCGCAGAACCGAGCTCGGCCTCGCAGCCCCGGCACTGCCAAGTCTCTTTTTCAAGATCGATAACCAGCGCGTCTGTGATAAAAACATGCATATTCAAGCTCCCTTGCGCTCAATGAGCAGGTCGTGATTGCCGGTGATGGTGAAATGCCAGCCGGAGCGGATCCAGGCGGTGAAAAACTGCTCTTCGACCAGGCAGGGGCCGGCCGCGGTCGCGCCGGGTTCAAGCTCTTCCAATCGATAGAGCGGCATCCCGCCCATCGCATCGCGGGTGTTTGCGCTGGTTGCGTCATGGCTGTTATCGCCAGAGACAGCGCCAAGGCCGATAGAAGGCATGTCGCAGACCACATTCATTTCGACAAATCCGGCTGCATCGGCGGGAACGTCGGCCAGCGGCAGCGTTTTTGCGTCATCGCCCTCACCGACCACCGCCTGCCATTCGATCTGACAATCTTGCAGCGCAAAGCCTTCGCTTTCCATCGCGCGGCCCGCCCGCTCTTCCAGCAGTCGTTTCGCTTGACCCACCGCATCGGAACTGAACGCCGAAACGGCCTGGTTATGGACGTGCCGGATCGGGCTGAATCCGATCCCGAATGCGCTGAACACAGCGGCGAAACGCGGCACAAGAACGCGATCGATGCCGGCTTTCTCGGCGATTCCGCAAGCACTCATCGGCCCGGCACCGCCAAAGGCCAGCATGGCATCCAGCGCCTGCTCACCCGCCAGGCCGGTGATGGCACTCGCTACCTTGGCCTCATAGGCATCATTCGCGGCGACAATCGCGGCATCCAGATCTATGTCGAGCGGCTCGGCGATATGGGTGCGCACCGCGTTTTTCGCGCGTTCCACATCAAGCGTGAGCTTGCCGCCAAAGAAGCTGTGAGGATCGAGAATACCGGCGAGCAACATGATATCGGTCAGCGTCGCATTGGTGCCACCGCGACCGAAACAGGCCGGACCCGGCAATGCCCCCATGCTCTCAGGCCCGACCTGAATCGCGCCGTCCACAACGCGAAGGATGGAGCCGCCCCCTGCGGCTACGCTTGGTACATCGGCGAGCGGAAAGGCAATGGGTGCGCCTTCGACATCGCCGAAACGATGTTCGGCGACCTCGCCATCCTCAAACAGGGCGAGGTCTGTCGTTGTGCCGCCAATATCGATCGAGGTGAACCGGTCAAAGCCATAGTGTCCGGCCAGAATCGCCGCCCCGACCGCCCCACCGCGCGGGCCGGATGAATAGGTGTGCAGCGCGATGGTCCGCGACACTCGGGTCGACCCGCCATCGTTACGGAAAACCAGTAGAGGATTGCGCGTCCGATGCTGGCGCAACCGATCCTCAGCATGGTGCAAAAACTGTTCCATCGAAGGATGGAGGAAGGCGTTGATCAGGCCTGACCAGATACGCCGGTCCGACGAAGCTCCGGGTGCCAGGTCGGTCGAGAAGAGCAAGGGCACGGCACCGAGCAGATGGCGCGGGAACGCGGTGTAAAGCGCGCGGCGCAACGCGCCTTCGTCTTGCGCGGCGCTCGCACCGTCGAGGCACAGGACCAGGCGGCTCGCACCCTTCGCGATCAACGTGCGGACAGCCTGGATCACCTCGGCATCCGTTGCGCCGCCCAGTGTCGCGACGCGGTCCCCGACCAATGCCTCAAACAGGTCCGGGGCCGAAGTCCGGGCTGCATCAATCTGCGCATCGCTGGACACCAGCAAGCCGAGGCGCGGCCCCTTGCGCTGAACAATCGCGTTGGTACCCTGTGTCGTGGAATAGCGCAGATGATCGATCGACGCGATCAGACGCGTCAAATCCTCGTTCTGGCCAAGCTGCTCGCCCAGCGCCTGAAGACCGTTCATCAGGCATTCGGTGAGGTCGTGGGGCGTCGTCACGGTTTTGGCGTGAACCACCTTTTCCCCATCAAAAGCACAGATATCGGTTAAAGTACCGCCATTGTCGATATTGACCAACAGACCCATGCACTCATCCTCCCTTGCGGCTCCGGTGAGTCATCCCACCCTTTTCTGCCGTTCGAGAGAATCCCTAGGACAACGCTACTACCCCCCACCCCACCCGAGTGGGTAGGTTTGGCTTATTCAATCAATTTGAAATGCCGTGCTGCCTGAACCGCCTGCATGCGATTGCCGACATCGAGCTTGGCGAAAACGTTCCGCAGATGAAACTTGACGGTATTCTGGGATACCGCCAGCCGATCAGCCAGGTCCTTGTTGGAATGCCCCTTGGCCAGGAAATGTAGGATATCGATCTCGCGCGGGGTCAGATTTTCGTGCGGCCGCGCCGGGACCATAGTCTCCTCTTCGTCTGGATCGGACGGAGCGCCATCTTCACTGCCTCCGCCCTCTGCGGCTTTGACGAGCAGTTTTACATAGCGCGCAACATCATCCACGGCCCAATCGGGGTCATGGGTAAAATTGTCGCTCGCCAGATGGTTGAGCATACGGATGGCCGCAGGACCCTCGTCGAGGAAAATCCGGTACATTCGGGCTGGTGCGGCGAGCGCAACGGCCTCCATCATCACCCGCCTGGCATGGCCCAGCTGTCCGTCCATCTCCAGGCTGATCGCCAGCAATGTCTTGAGACGAATCAACCGGCGGACTCTGTGCTTGACCGTGGCTGTGCGAATTTCCGACTGGATCATCGCCCGGGCTTCGGCATGCTCTCCCTTGTGGACGAGCAGACGTATATAGGTGATCCGCTGCACCTCAAGCTCACCGCTGGAATAAATCAGCTGGCCCTCGGTCGGCAGCCGCGCTTCTTGACCCAGCGCTCCAAAGCGGCGTTCGGCGGTGCTGATGTCGCCCAGCAAAACGGCTTCGCGAACCAGTTCTGCCCGGCCGCAATCGACAAGACGGCTCAAGCCATATTTGTGCCCCGAATCAATCAGATACTCATAAAGTTCATGGGCATATTCCGGCTTTCCTTTCAGTCTGGCTATCCGGGCCAGCGTCACCACGCCTGAACAGAGCGGATCGACAATGCACTGCTGCTGGATCAGGGGAAGATAGTCGGTAATCACCCGTTCGGCTTCGTCTATTTCGTTGCGCTCGTATAAAGCTTCGCCCAGTGGCGCGGCGACGACGCCACCGGCCATGATACCGCCCGGCCCTTCGACATCCAGCTCCCGCAAGGCGCGGCGCAGGTCATCAATCGCTTCACCCAGAAGTCCTTGCGAAATTTTCAAACTTGCATGGATGGCGTTTGCGTAGGAGCGGCCGAAATAATTGCGCGCTTTTTCATGGAGCGGGCGGGCGCGCAGGAGCAGTTCGTGCGCTTCCGGAAACGCGCTCTGCGCGCCGAGCCAAAACGCATAAGCGTTAAAGGCCACCGCCTTGGAAAAAGACTGGTCCTCGCCCAGCCACTTTTCGGCATCCCGGGCGCGCTCGCCCATCTCGACGACCCGGTCCTCAGCCGCAAGCACGAAACACCGGCGGACCTCGAGCTCCGCCGCAACCACCGGATCCGCATCGGAGCCGGCAAGCGCCGCCTCGCAGTGATTGAGCAGCCGGTGGGCCTTGGCGAACTGGCGGCGGAAACCATAGGCGATCACCGCTGCGTCGAGCAGCTTCGTGCTTCCCATCAGCACGTCCTGGTCGAGCTGCTCAAACAGCGAAACCAGCAGACCCAGCCGCTCTTCCCGGACAAGCTGCTCGGCCACTTGCTCCAGACAGGCAGCAGCGCTTTCCTGCTGCCCTGCCGCAAGATAATGGCTGATCGCAACCTCGCGCATATCTTTCGCCGCGAACCAGTCCGCTATCCGGACATGGCGCTTCGTCAACGCATCGGAGCTGTTTTCCTGTTGCACCTGGGTTCGCAGAAAATCGCCGAAAAGCGGGTGAAAGCGGAACCAGTACCGGTCTCCGTCCACCGGATCGAGGAACAGCCCGCCCTCTGACAAACGATTAAGCAGGGCGCGGCCTTTCGTACCGCCCAACTTGTGGTTGACCAATTCCGCACAGAGCCGATCGGCCAGGCAGATACCGAGCAACGCCTTGCGCGTTTCGGCATTTTGCAAAAGATAGACTTCCTGAGCAAGGTAATCGACAACCTCTTGCGTCATGCCACTTCTCAGCGCCTTTGCCGCGCCCTGTTTCTGTGAGGCGAGCGAAAGATTGATGAACTGGAGCGCTGCCGGCCAGCCATCTATCCGGCTGTGCAGTTCGCGCACTTCCTCGAGTCCCAATCGGCAGCGCTCCGACAGGAACTGATAGGATTCACCCAGATCGAAGCGCAAATCGATGCTCCCCAGCACAATGGCCCGGCCAGATAGTTTGAGCCGCGCACTCGAGAGATCGGGCATTGTCCGCGTCGCAACCGCGATCCGTTTTCCCGGCGGCAATTGCTCGATAATCTTGCCAAGCAACGCGTCGGCCTGGCCATGGGCGAACTGATCATACTCGTCCAGCAGCAGCAAAGCAGGACCATTGATGGCGGAAATCAATGTCGGAATATCGCGAGTGGTCCGCCGCAGCTTGCCACCCGTATCTTCGATCAGGCGTTCGCAGGTCCTGATAAACATCTGCACGAAGCGAGACAGGTCGCCGTCCTGCGAAACCGGCGTAATCCAGCCGACCGCGCCGCCGGATTCCACTTCGGTTGCCGCCAATTGGCGCAACAGCGACGATTTTCCATAGCCGGCCGGTGCCTGCGCGAGGATCAGTTGCGCGCTGCTCGACTGGATACGATCAAGAAGGCTCTCACGCCGCAGATCCACCGGCCCACTCTCCATTTCCGGCCATTTTTGGCCGATTTTCTTTTCGTTCCTACCCATATTAGCGGTCAGCCCGATCTGTGCCCCACCCTTTTGGGTGGTGTGATGGCTTAGGTCCGGTCACAGGCAAGGGTCAAGGTCGCCATAAAGTCCGGCCATAGTTTAAAGACCAAGTTTGACAGGAGAGCATGATGTCCCGGTCCGTGATCATTGCCGGCGTAGCGATGACCCCCTTTGCCACGCCGGGCAAAGCCCGTGACTATCGCGCGATGGCGACCGATGCGGTCGCAGACGCGCTAGCGGACGCAACCATCGCTTATCCGCTGATCGAGCAGGCCTATGTTGGCTATGTCTATGGCGACAGCACCTCCGGTCAGGCCGCGCTCTATCCGAGCGGGTTGAGCGGTATCCCGATCATCAACGTCAACAATAATTGCGCGACCGGTTCGACGGCCCTTTGGCTGGCCCGTCAGGCGATTGCCAACGGCGCTGCGGACTGCGTCATTGCGCTGGGCTTCGAACAGATGAAGCGCGGCGCTTTGGTCAGCATATATGATGACCGGCCAGACCCGCTGGACGATTTTCTCGATACATGCGAAGCGCGGCTGGGCCCTTCCGATAGCCCGATGGCGCTGCGTCTGTTCGGCGGTGCTGCTCTGGAATATCAGGAGCGATATGGCGCGGAAGACCGCACTTTTGCGCTGATCGCCGAAAAGGCGCGCCGCCATGCAGCAAATAATCCTCTCGCGGTATTTCGGGAGGTGCTGTCTGCCGATGAGATCCTGGAATCGCCTCTTATGTATGGTCCTCTCACCCGTCTGCAATGTTGCCCGCCAACCTGCGGCGCGGCAGCCGCAATCCTCTGCAGCGAGTCTTTCGCCGCCCGTCACGGCATTAGCACCGACATCGTTATTGCCGGGCAGGCAATGACCACGGACCGGCCGGATTCATTCGACGGCGAGAATCTAGCCGCAACCGTTGGTGCAACCATGTCCCGCAACGCCGCAAACCAGGTATATGAAGCAGCCGGAATCGGTCCAGATGATCTCGATGTGGTCGAATTGCACGACTGCTTCACGGCCAACGAACTACTCAGCTATGAATCTCTGGGATTGACCGAAACGGGCACCGCGGAACGGTTCATCCGCGACGGCAACAATAGCTATGGCGGGAAAGTCGTTACCAATCCTTCCGGAGGACTATTATCGAAGGGCCACCCGCTCGGCGCTACTGGCCTCGCACAATGTTTCGAGCTAACCACGCAATTGCGCGGCGACGCCGGTGCACGGCAGGTCGAGGATGCGCGGCTGGCGCTGCAGCACAATATCGGACTCGGCGGCGCCTGCGTCGTCACATTATACGAAAATAGAGCCGGGCGTTGAACCCGGGCGACAGGATCAGGAGAGCAGAGATGAGCGGAATGACGGCACGGCGCTGGTATTTCAACGAACGCCCCGAAGAGATGATCGAAGACAACACGCTTGTCCTGCGCGAAGAGCCGGTGCCTGACCTGAAAGAAGGCGAAATCCTCTTCCGCACCCTCTATCTCTCGCTCGATGCGACCAATCGCGTCTGGCTTAGCGACTGGGACATTTATATGGAGCCGGTCCGCATTGGCGAACCGATGCGCGGCTTTGTCTTCGGAGAGATCGTCGAGAGCAAAAACAGCGCATTTCCGGTCGGCGCGCACGCCGCAGGGCTGCACAGCTGGTCGGACTATATCGTCACGGATGGAGCGGGATTTTCTGTATTTCCCTCACTTGACGGCATCGACCTCGCTGAAGCCTTTGCCATCCTCAGCGTCGCGGGACCCACAGCCTATGTCGGCCTCCACGATATCGGAAATCTCAAAAGCGGTGACACGGTCGTTGTCAGCGGTGCGGCCGGCGCAGTCGGTACGATGGTTGGCCAGATTGCAAAGAATGAAGGATGCACGGTCATCGGCATTGCTGGAAGCGACGAGAAATGTGCGATGCTGACCGACGATCTCGGCTTTGACGGCGCAATCAATTACAAAAACGAGAATGTCACCGAACGGCTGGGCGCGCTCTGCCCTGACGGCATCGACCTGTGCTTTGAAAATGTTGGCGGCGACATCTTGGACGCATCGCTGACCCATATGAAGGATTTCGGCCATGTCGTCATCTGCGGGCTGATTTCATCCTATAACAGCAACGAACCGATCCCCGGCCCATATATGTTTCGCAACCTGATCATGCGCCGGCTCACCGTTCGCGGCTTCGTGATCCTCGATCATGAAGACCGTTTTCCGGATGCCATGGCCGCGCTTGCGGGATGGCTTGCTGAAGGCAAGCTGACCATGCCGCTGCATATTGTCGATGGGCTGGAGTCGGCTCCCAAAGCACTAAATCTGCTTTACACCGGCGGCAATACCGGCAAGCTATTGGTCAGGATCTAGCCACCACGACTTGCGATTAAATGCCAAGTCGAGAGCGACGGACTCATTCCAGCAACGGTGGAAAATGGTCCATAATCTTCCATCGGCGACATTCAGAACGTCATCGCCATTTTGGCCCTTCGAACCAGGCAACCAGTGATTTCCTGACGCCTTTTGTGACCGGTGTTACGCGATGTGTCACATAGCTGGGGAATACCAGAACGGCTCCTTTCTGGCGGATATTGGACGGGTTTTCGCACTCGCTAAATTCAAAATCGCCGCCTTCATATTCGTCCGAATCGCTGAGTTGTACGACGATGCTTATTTTTCGGTCAAAGGCCTGGTCTGTTCTGTAGATAACGTCCCTGTGCCATCCGTAACCGCCTTTGTTTTCGCCGTGATATTCGGTAAACTGCAAGGCAGCGACATTGCAGACATCAACTCCGAAGGCGGCACGATTGGCTTCCATCACATACCAGTATAATTGATCCCGGAGCCAATATTGCTCGCTCAGCCAGCAGATTTTGCTTCGGCGATGGTTATTCAGCAGAGCGCCTCCGTTGAGAGCAATTCCGTCTTGGCGGCCATTTTCGGCGGCGACCTTTTCAATATGTTCCATGGACGCACTCGGAAAACCGCCCGGCCACATTTGCCACAATTGCCTCATTGCCATACTCTTTTACGCACCTGTCATGATCGATAAGCGATGCTCCGGGAGACAGACATCCTCGTCCGTATCCCGGAGCTATTCTGCCTATTTCGCGAAGCGGAAGCGGATTGCACCGGTCGTTTTGCTTCCGCCATGGCCGACGGTCAGGCCGATGCTCCAGTTCTCACTGGCGCGTATCGCAATGGCACCGCCAAAGCCGATCTTCTCGCCATAAAGACTGAAGCCGCCGCTCAGGGCAAAATCCTCGTCCTTGCCAAGGGTTACATTTGGCAAAGCGACAACGGCTGCCAGCCCCCCATTCAGCTCCTCGATCGCTTTGGTATTGGCCGCCAGCACCGCCCCCATTTGATCCAGCTTGACGCTGAGCGATTCCACGCGCTGTCGATTATCCAATATCTCGATCGCACTTTGCGTGATTGCCGACCGGTTGATCTGAATGTCCGCACTGTTCTGCGTGATCAGCTGGGTGTTGAGATTGATACCATCCACAATCGTCGGGCCACTGACCGTCGCTGCCAACGGGCGCGCCACATTATTGGTCGAGGTGAAGGTCACCCCGTTGGTTCGTGGCGGACCGACCAGCAAGTTTGAATTGATCGCAGAGTTGGCATTATTCATTGCAGCAGCGGTGTTCGAGCCTTGCAGAACCTGAATGTCATCCACATTGCCGACCCGATCGCTGATGGATCCCACGCTGCCCTGAACATTGGCGATGGCCTGCGCATTAGCCGCGATCGCCGAGGTGATGCTCTCCATCTGCGCCGGTGAAAGACCGCTGGGGCCAGCGGGACCTTGCGGACCGGCAGGGCCTCTTTCACCGTCAGCACCATCCTTGCCGTCGGCGCCGGCGGGTCCCTGCGGACCAACCGCACCATCGGCCCCGTCCTTGCCGTCCTTGCCATCTGCTCCATCGCCGCCGTCTCGACCATCCGTCCCGTCTTCACCGTCCGAACCGTCTTTGCCGGCAGGACCCTCTGCGCCATCTGCACCTGCAGGACCAGCGGGGCCCGTGGCACCATCGGCACCGTCTGCACCCTTCGCGCCCGTTGCTCCGACTGGACCGGCGGGGCCTACAGCACCATCGGCACCCGCAGGGCCGACAGGACCAGCGGGACCGGTTGCGCCATCGGCACCATCAGCACCCTTGGCGCCTGTCGCACCGACAGGGCCGGCTGGACCTACAGCACCATCGGCACCCGCAGGGCCGACAGGACCAGCGGGACCGGTTGCGCCATCGGCACCGTCAGCACCCTTTGCACCCGTCGCTCCGACTGGACCGGCGGGGCCTACAGCACCATCGGCACCCGCAGGGCCGACAGGACCAGCAGGACCGGTTGCGCCATCGGCACCATCAGCACCCTTGGCGCCTGTCGCACCGACAGGGCCGGCTGGACCTACAGCACC
>NZ_JBLWUA010000005.1:0-264258 GCF_048269865.1 Parasphingorhabdus sp.
GCACCAGCATCGCCCTCGGGGCCTTGGGGACCAGTCGGACCCGGTCTGCCGTCTACACCATCAGCACCAGCATCACCTACGGGACCCTGCGGTCCGATTGGACCCGGTGCACCCGCGTCACCAGTAGCACCCTTGGCACCAGCATCGCCCTCGGGGCCTTGGGGACCAGTCGGACCCGGTCTGCCGTCTACACCATCAGCACCAGCATCACCGACGGGCCCTTGAGGGCCTTCAGGACCTGGGGGCCCTGGAGGACCTGGAGGACCCTGCTCCCCGACTTGCGCCAAGGCTTGCTCTGTCTGAACAGCGGTGCCGCCCACTACTACAAGAGCGATAGATGAACTGTGGAGCAGGATTGCGAGCAATTGCTTGCGTCCCCTGCTGGCTGTCGTTGCGCGATTCAAGATTTTCATTCCAATTTCCCCCCGTCGAACAATCGCCGATTCGGGCCAAAGCTAGCGCCGGGAAAAGTTTGCCGGTATCGCCCGAAAGGGTGATCAAAAATATGCGGGTAACAGGGCTGCTGGCGGACAAGTCGGGCAGCAGCCGAATATCAGGCTGGACCTGTCAGGGGTTGATGACTATCATGGTTCAGCCGTCCGCTTAACCGGATGAAAAATAATAATATTTTGGTATAGAACCAACGGGGTTACGCTAGTTGAATGCAAGGGAGACGGATCCGCTGAAGATCGCGGTGATCGACGATCACCGACTGTTTCTGGCCGGCTTCACACTGCTGCTGGAGAAATTTGACAAGCCCTTTGTTGTTACCCCGTTCGGCGAACCGGTATCACTGCTCCGTAGTCTGGATGACGGCCTGATATTCAATCTGATCATCTGCGACCTCGTCATGCCGAGCATGAACGGTCTCGCTTTTGCTCAGGCCTTGCGCGACCAGTGCTCGATTCCGCTGATGATATTGTCCGGTATCAACACTTACCCTCCGATTTCGGAAATGAAACAACTGGGGGTTAGCGGCTTTGTTCACAAATCGGCAGATGATGCGGTTCTGTTGGCGGCCATTCAAACGATATTGGCAGGAAAAACCAGCTTTCCCGATGCTGGAGAAACAGGAACAGAAGCGCAGGATCCAAATTTCGGGGCTGTCGCTGAGCCTTATGAGGTCGAAAGCGTACCGGTTTTGACTCAACGCCAGATCGAAGTCCTGCACCTAATTTCGAACGGTGCCTCCAACGCTGAAATCGCCACCAGCCTCGGGATTAGCGCGAATACCGTAAAAACACATTTGCGGCAGATTTTCGAACTGCTGCAGGTCAACAAACGGACCGCCTGCGTCCGTGCCGCCCAGGCCTTTGGCCTTATCTAGCCTTCCGAAATATCCGGCTTTGGCGGCGGTGCGATAATCCGGTCGAGTATCGCCCATATCTCGTCCGGTTCCACCGGTTTGTGAAGGAACTCGATATCCGCACGGGCTTGGTCGATATCGATCCTGCCCATTTGCCCACTCATCAAGATCGCCGGCACGGTCTCGTTCACTTCTTCCCTGAGCGATTCGATGAGCTCCAGACCATATTGGTCATTACCCAGCTGCTGGTCGATAATCAGCAGCGCCGGAACGGCTGATGTCCTGCTGACCAACTGGACAGCATCGTCCTGATTGGTCGCGGAAATCACCTGGCAGTTCCAGGTCGAGAGCAGTTGGGTCATTGATACCAGCACCGATTCATCATCATCGACAATCACTACCAGCGGCGACATATCAAACCGCTTGATTGCAGATAGATCATGGTTTTTCAGAATCCGGTCGCTCGTCGTGACGGGAAGCGCGAAGGTAAACCGTGTGCCCACACCCGGTTCAGAATGCAGCGTCATTTCAATCGCCAATAATCTGCAAAGCCGTCTGACGATCGCCAGCCCCAGTCCAAGCCCCTTGGGATTGTTCCCGCTCACGGCATCCAGCTGTACATATTCGTCGAATATCCGGTCGAGATTGTCACTGTGGATGCCGGGTCCATTGTCAGAAATCTCTACAAGAGCATGATCATCAACATGACGCAGCGAAAATTTGACGGTCCCGCCAAGCGTCACGAATTTGCGGGCATTGGACAATATGTTCCGGATGATGCGAGCGAACAGGACCGGGTCGGTCACTGACTGTATATTTTCAAAATCAGCGACCAGTTCGATTCTGGCGCTGTTATCGGACAGAAATTCGCTCGCCAGTTTTTCACACAGGTCCGCCATATCGACCATCACCGGCTTGGGAACGATCGCTCCGCTGTCGATCCGGGAAACATCGACAATGCCCTGCAACAATTCCTTTTGCGCCCGCCAACTGTCCTGGACCTGGTCGAGCAACGCGATCTGTTCCGGCTTTTCGAGCGTATCGCGGAGCGCCTGCATAAAAAAACCTTGCGACTGGAGAGGCTGAGAAAGGTCATGACCGGTTGCGGCGAGAAAACGTGTTTTTTCCTCGGATGCTTTTTGAATGGTCTTGTTTTGCCCGATGACCCGCTCGGTCAGCGCCTTCTTCTGCCGGGCCGAAATCGTGTCTCGGGTTTCGATTTCGACCCGGGCGCTCAGGAACATTGCGAAGGCGAAATAGATCATCATCGCGAAACCGACCAGGCCGAATGGTGCGGGCGCATTGATCATCAGGAACGCGCTAAACGGGGGGACCGCGAATATCGCCAATGCGATATAGCCGGGTCGATAGGCGGAGCTGGGCAATATCCCGCCCATCGTGATGCTCGACACCAGCAGGCAGCCGGTGAAAACGGTATATTCCAGCCGGAAATCGGTCTGGTAAATGGCGACTGCACCCCACACTATGCCCGTCAGAGCGGAAACAATCGTATGGCCAACCAGATAGGAACCATGGTTCTCCCGGGTTATACCCTCGGGTGCCTTCAGCTTGGCGTAGAGAAACGTTACGACCACCATGGCGGTGCCGCTGGCCAGCCAGAGCGTAGCAATGTCGGGGCCGCTGACGAAATACATGATCGCGGCGGTGTAGCTGATCAAGAACTGCACGATCAGGCAGGAACCGCCAACCCGCTTTTTCAGCATCGTAGCCTGTTCAATCCTGAGTTCGACGAAATCTGTCGCAGAATTTTCGATAAATTCAGGCAAAGACGCTATCCTGCTTTTGTTCGACCACGAAGTCCGGGCCGATTTTTAGCACATATAAGGCAGCTAGCCTCAGCAAGATCGGCAAAGCCGAATAGAAGAAAAAGAAGGTCAGCGCCGCATTGGGGCCAGTGGCTCCGGTTTTTTCAAAGCCGATATAGCCCAGCACCGGAAAGGCCAGCCCCATCGGCACAATGAAGGACAATTTGGAGACGGAGTTTTTTACCGCCAGATACAGCCCGCCAAGGCGGTTATTGCCCTCGCGCTCCTTTTCATAGACGATATCCGCCAGCATCGAAGTCGGCATGGTCGCGTCGGCACCAAAGCAACTGCCGACGATTATGCTGACGATAATCGCCCCCTTCACGTCGCCAGGGCCGACAACCGGCACGATAGCGAGCGCAATGGAGCACAACAGGCTGGCCGCCATCCACGATGTCTTTTTGCTATAGCGCTTCGACAAATATATCCAGAACGGCAGAAAAGCCGCCGATGACAATAATAATATGCCGAGAAACAGACCGACAAGCTCCGCTGCCTGCACGATATGGACAACATAGAGAACCATCAATCCGGCGACCAGGGAATTGGCGGTTTGAACAATCAGAAAACTGCCGAGCAGATAACGGTATCGCCGGTCCGCAAGCACCGCCTTCAACGCTTCGACCGTGGTCAAACGTGGGCTGCTGATGATCCTGACCGGCGTAGGCACAGATGAAAGAAACAGCGCGAGCCCGATGAAACAGAGTGCGATTATTGCGAACGCAATAACGTTGAGCGCTTCGCCAATAGAATAGCCCATGATGAAGGGCAGTGCCGCGGCCAGGATGGCCCCGACCACCTGAAACACGGCTTTCGATCCGGCGAGCAATGATCGTTCATGGACATGAGGAGAGACTTCAAGGCCGATCGACGAATAAGGCACGTCCAATATCGTGTAGAAAAGAAAATAGAGGCCACTCGCCAGCACAAGATATGCGGGGCCGATGGCATCAGGAGGGGAAAGAAACAGATAGGCAGAGAGGCTGAATCCAAAAACGCCGGCCATCATCCAGGGCTTGCGTGGCCCGAACCGGGACCGCGTCTCGTCACTCCAGTGTCCGATAAGCGGGTCGGTGATGATGTCGAGTAGCCGACCAAAGACAAATATCGCACCGACCAGGCCCAACCCGAGTCCCATATCGACCGCATAATAGGTCGGCAGATACATGGCCATAGCGAGCCCACCCATCGCCAATGGCGTGGTGAGCAACCCAAAGCATATTATTTGCCAGGCATTGAATGTGCGGACACTGTCGTCACGTTTATCCATGGGCCCTGGGCAATACCCCTTTCGCACTGAAGCCGTGTCGGGACGGTTCTCCAGACCCGTCTGGGTCATTTAAAGGAATCGCGCAACCGCCCTTTCGGGTGATTGTGCGGAGTGAAGAGGCATCAATGGCGATGATTGACTTCGGTCTTGCTGTTCGCGGCGGTCAAACTAATCGCGGCAGTAACCGTTCACCCCGTCAGTTGCCCCTTCACAACCGGCGATCGTCCGTTGGGCCGCTACCGTTCGTCCGGTTGCGCCTCTTTTCCCTCACGGATAGGCAGCTCGAAAGCGCGAGATAGGCGATTGTCAGCATGACGAGCAAGGCCAGCGGACCTGCGACCGCCGAAAAGGGCGCGCCCATCTGGTCTGCCAGAAGCAGGGCGCGGCTGCCGTGCGTGGCGGGGAAAATCGCACCGATGGCCGCTACCCAGGCAGGCATCGCCTCCCGGGGCCAGGTCGCGCCGGTCAGGAAGAAGATCGGCAGCGAACTGGGAATCAGCAGCAGCAGGCCGGTCTCCGCCCGCCGAAACAAGGCTCCCACTGCGCAGGCGAAGGCAGCGATCGCGGATCCCAAGAGCAAGGCGATCAGGCCCAGCATGAGCGGCGAAGTTCGGCCGGGCACGGCCTGCAGAACAAAGAACCAGCCGAAATAAAGCGCCGACGCGATGGTCGACAGCAGGGTGAAGGCCAGCCAGCTTCCGATCAGCTCCCGATGATCCGCGAACGCCAGACCACGCGCACCGGCTCTCTTTCGCCGGCGCAAGGCCAACAGCACCGTGACGCCGAACAGCATTGTCTGCTGCAGAATCACCGGGGTGACAGCAGGGAATATATAGCTCGCATAGCCGGTCTGCGGATTGAAACGGGCGATCGAGACAATTGGATCGGGCAGCTTCAGATTATTGACATAGGGCGCCGCTTCCATGGCCAGCGTCTGGCGGAGGGCCTGCTCCACTGCATTCCCGGTGCTTTTTGCCCGGACGAGATAGGCTCCGTCGATCCACAGCGCGATCTGCGGACCCTCTCCGCGCAGGGCGGCTTTGGTCATGCCCTTCGGGATCAGCAAAACCGCTTCCGCCTCCCGGCTGACAAGCAAATCTTGCGCTGCGGCCAGATCGGCGGGCTGTGCAATCACCGCTGCCTGCTCGCTGCTGTCGATGCGCCTTACCAATGCCCGGGTTAGTGCCGTGCTTTCTTCATCGACGACGGCAATGGGCACATCCTGTGCCTGCTGATGGGCGTAAGGCGCGGGATAATAGAAGCCGTAGAGCACCACCGCGAGAACGATGAGGGTTGTTACCTCCGGCTGCCGAAAAACCTCACGCAGAGTGGCGACAAAGGCGGCCTTCACCGTCATGCGCGCCGCTGCGCGCCCCACAGCGACGCCGAGATGCCAATGGCCACATTTATCACCAGCAGAAAAGCAGGCCACAGATCCACTGCTATTGGGCTGCCCAGAAACTGGTCCATTTGCAGCCGGAGATAGTGGGTGAAGGGCAGCACCTCGCTCCACCAAACCACGACCGAAGGCGCGCCCTTGATCGGCAGAGAACCGCCAGAGTAGGCAAGCGCCGATCCGGCATAAAAGGCGCTGCCCGAAAAGCCCAATCCGCTGCGCCGCGAGACCAGCGTAATGGCAGCAGAAAGGGCGAGACTTGCCGCCACCATTATCACCTGCGCGCCATAGGTGAAGGCCAGCGAACCGCCCATGCGCCAGCCGCGAAAACCGACCAGCCAGATCATCCACACCGCTCCCCACAGCGACAACAGCGCCAGATATGGCAAGAACTTGCCCAAAAGCGCCATCCCCCTGCCACCGGTCTCTCGCCGCCACCGCTCAAGCCGTCCGTCATCAAACTCGCGAGCGACGGCATAAACGCCAAGACAGGCGGCCATAAGATGGAGCATCGCCGGTTGGACAAGCGCCTGCAGATACCATTCGAAACTCGCTTCCGGATTGAACAGAACATGGATCTGGACCTGCGGCAAGCTGGCGTCGCTGAGCTGAAGCCCACGGCGTTCAGCCGCGGCAATGGCCTGTTGGGCAACCACCCCTGTCACCGCACGGCTGATATCGCGTTCGAGCACCGAACCGACCGACAGATAGGTGGCGTTATAGGCAATTTGTACCGGCGCCGACCGGCCGGAGGGGATCTCGCCATAGCCGGAAGGAATCACGACATAGGCCCAGACTCGACCCTGGCGCAGTTCCGCATCGGCTTCGATTTCACTGGCAGGCGTAGCGGCGATCGAGACCCCGCCCTGTGCAGAGATCGCGCTGACCAGGGCCCGGCTCGCCTGAGTATCGGCGGCATCAACCAAGGCGACCGGCAGTTCCTGCAGCGCGCCGCGCGAAAGCATCGACGCGATCAGCAGGATCGACAGGCCCGGAAGCAGAAACAGCGCTGCCAGCAGCGGCCGCGACCGGATTATCGCACGCGCCTCCCGTCTGACGGCGGCTGCCGCCCGATTCATTGGGGCCATTCGAACAGCACGCTCATTCCGGGTCGCAGGCCATGAGCCCGATCAACGGGCTCGAGACGAATTTCAAAGCTGCGCGCATCGAAACCACTGCTCTGCCGGGTTGCCCGTTCGCTGGTAAATCCGGCTTCCGCCCCAATATTGGTCAGGCGAAATGACAAGAGCTTGTCGCCCAGCGCCGGCACCGTCCCGCTCAGAATCTCGCCCTTCTTGACGCCAGCATATTGCGTTTCGTTGATGCGCAAGAGGACATAGGGATGGGCGATATCGACGATCTGGAAGATCGGGATGGCTGGCCCGACAACTTCGCCCGGCGCAGCAAGACGACGCGAAATTTCGCCGGTGATCGGTGCGATCAGTTGCTCTTCCCTGGCCGCGGCGCGCGCGGTCTGCAGCCGGTTCTTGGCGGCCCGTTCCTGGGCGGCGGCAATTGCCTTACTTTCCTGTCGGCGTCCAGCGAGCGCCCGCTGGTATTGCGCTTGGGCGGCGTCTGCATTGGCTGCCGATGCGACGCGTGCGGCGTTGGCTTCATCGCGGCGCTGGGCGGATATCACACCCTGTTCAAACAGATTGTTCATACGACGCGCGGTCACGGCGGCCAGATTGGCCGCTGCGCGCGTCGATTCGGCGATGGAGCGCAGCGAAGCGATGTCTTCTGGCCGCGCGCCCTGGTTGATGATGGCGTCGAGCGCCGACGTGGTCTCCACCGCCGCTTCACCCTGACTGACCAGCAGGTCGCGCGCAGGACTGGACAGTTCCCCCAGAATCTCACCCTTGCGTACCATGTCACCCTCGGCGGCCGACAGCGAAACGACGCGGGCAAAGGCCTTGGTCGCGACGCTGACCTCTTCCGCCTCTACCGTTCCCTGCAGTGGAACCGACACCGGCTGCGATGCATACCAGAGACCTAAGGCCGCAAGAATCGCCGCGACGCCCAGCCCGATCCAAAGAAAACGACCGGTGCGCCGGTCCCCGGTGTCTGTTTGGTCCGTCGGCGCGTCATGAGGTTCGTCGGGTGCAGTATCATTGGTCATCGATAAACATCCTGTCGTCCCGGCGGGTGTAATCGGTGAATGCTTCCGGGATTCCACTGGCGGCTAGCAGGGCTGCGAGGGAAAGATCATATTCATACGCGGCGCTTGCTCGCTGCGTCTCGGCGGTTGCCAAGAGAGCCTGCGCGTCGAGCAGGCGAGAGGCGGTACCGACGCCTTCTCGAAAAGCGATTTCCTGAACCCGCAAATTTTCGCGCGCCGCCGCAAGGCTCGATTCCATCGACAGGAAGATCGTGCGGGCACTTTCTGTCAGAGCATGGGTGCGCTCGATCTCGCTGGCGATGCGGTCCTGTGCTGCGCGTTGCTGCGCTCTGGCGGCTTCTCGCCGGGCGCTGGCCGCAGCCACCAGTCGGCGACGCTGCACGGGGGAGATCAGCGTCAGGCTGACCGTCCCTCCGACCAGCCAGTCCGGTTCGGTCGGCACATTGCTTTGTGTATCCACGGTATAGGATCCAAAAGCATAGGCACGCGGCCGCATGGAAGCGCGCGCGAGCCGTTCCCCGGCTTCCGCAATCTGCACCTTCCCTTGCGCCAGATCCGCCTGTCCGTTGCCATTTATCCCGGCTGCCTGCGAGAATTCAGCCAGTGGCGGCAGCGGCCTGCGATTGACAAACAGCGGCGTCGCCACCGCCTCGACCTCGCGCCCGGTCAGTCGTGCAAGGGACAGTCGCGCCAACCGTTCCTCGCGCATGGCCCGCTCCAGACCGCGCTGCGCAGCATCACGCAGGACCGTAACCTCGAGCGTGGTCGATCGGGGCAGGATACCTTCACTCTCCATCGCCCGCGCATTCGCCAAGTGACGTTCGTTGGCATCACGCCGATTTTGCGCTGACACGACGAGCGACCGGGCCAACTGCAATCCGAAATAGCGCTGCGCCAGCTGCACATGGTTCGCCGAGGCCAACGTCCGCTGGCCGCCGCGCGCAATCAGCACGCCAGCGGCCGCGCCGTCCTGTACCGCTTCCAGTGCCCCTCCTGTGTAGATGGGCATCAGGGCGGTCAGGCTGGGACGCACCACAACGTCCTTCGCACGATAGCGCAATTCGTCAGGAAGCGGTGCCAGAAGCCCCGGAATGGCTTCTTCGATCCGGCCCGAGACCAGGCTCACGATGCTGGTAAAAGCTGGCGGAAATTGATCCGGAAGTGTGTCGAGAAACTGACCTGTTTCATCAAGGATCCGCTGTTTGGTGTCGGACAGGTCAACGGACAGCGTCTTCTCATAAGCAATCACGCTAGCCGATGCGATCACCGTGGGCCGGTAGAGAGTGGACAGGGCCTCGGCCTGATCTTCTGCTGCCTCAACCTCCAGTGCCGCTGCTTCGGCACCCGGATCATGAGCGGACATCGCCAGTTGCGCCGCTTCGTAGCTCATCCCGGACTGCGCGAAAGAGACTGTCGGCGTAGCCGAAACAAGAACGGCAAACAGGGAAACGAAATATCTCAAATTCACGGACTTCCTGAGCTGGCTCACGGAGCCATTGATATAGCAAGCCGCAAGCATGACCAACAAGCCAATATTATTATTTCGCGATAGCGAGAAACTGAGGGTAGACCTTGCCTGTAACCAAATCGGAAACAGCATTGAGCCAGAGGAAAAACGTGCATGGTCCGAAGGCAAGTTCTGAATTGACGCACGATATCTCAAATGGGCTGGCCCGCCAGATGCGACAAGACCGTCAAATTGGCACATAGTGGTGATGCCGCCAGATACTGGAAATTTGAAAAAAAAGTGGTGCCCGAGGGCGGATTCGAACCACCGACACAGCGATTTTCAGTCGCTTGCTCTACCAACTGAGCTACTCGGGCATCTGCGCCTGCGCGTTGCGCTGGCTGCGTTAGGAAGCGACGCTATAGGCGGGGGCCTTGCCGCTTGTCTAGCCTAAAAATCGCGGATTTGTTGCGCGGGTTCAGTCCTCTCCGTCGCGGCCGGACTCACCCGCAAAATGATCCGCCATCTCATCGGGAGAAACCGCTGGCCCCGGTATTTTATAGCCGTCGCCAAGCCATTGCAGCAGGTCACGATCCTTGCATCCGGCGCTGCAAAAAGGCGCGAATTCTTTAATCGCACCCCGTCCGCAAACCGGGCATTTCGGGGATTTCGAGCCCGCCATCGCCTAGCCCTGCCCCAACAGGCCAGGGAACAGGCCGGTCAGCAGGATCGCCGATATGACCAACGGACAAAGCCAGCGAACCAGAAAAAGCCAGACGCGGTGCACATTGCCGTCGAGGCCATTTTCGCTATCAATCAGTCGGCGGTCCGCTATCCAGCCGACAAATATCGCGACCAGCAGCGCGGACAGCGGCAGCAATATTTTTGCCGTCAGTTCATCGATGATGCCGAACACCGGCTGCCCGGAGAAGATCATGAAATCGAACGGATGAAAATCTGCCTGGCTGTTGAACGACAGACTGGCCCAGGCTCCGATCAGGAACGCCAAACCGCCCAGAACCATGGTCACCAGCCAGCGTGGTTTGTTGAAACGCCCGATCGCCCAGCTGACCGACGCCTCCAGCAGCGCGACCGAACTGGTCAGCGCGGCAAAAAATACCATGATGAAGAATAATAAGCCGATCAGGGATCCGGCGGGCATGGTTTGGAAAGCAACCGGCAGATTGACAAACAACAGACCCAGCCCGCCCTGGACCTGCTCCTGCCCATCAAGAATTGCGGCCAAACTGGCCGGAGCAAGCGCGGCAAAGGTGATAGGGAAAATTGCCAGGCCAGCGACAATAGCGACAGACGTATCAGCGGTGGCGATCTGGACCGATGTTTTCGCAAGATTGATATCTCGCGCAGCATAGGCACCATAAGTGATCATCAACGCAGACCCCAGCGATAGCGAGAACAGGGCCTGGCCGAGCGCCGATAGCTGAACCGACGGATCCAGCAACCGCGCCGGTTCAAAGTCGAACAGAAACGCGAGCGCCGCTCCGAATGATCCGGTAAATGCGCCATAGACAGTAATCGCAATCAGCAAGAGGAAGAAGATCGGCATCAACCAGACCGCCACTTTCTCGATACCACTGCTGACACCGCGGCCAACGGCGAATACGGTCAGCGCCATGAAGATCGCGTGCATTGCCAGCATTTCGCCTTCGTCGGCCTGCAGGGCCGGCAAAATAGCTTGCACCTGTTCCACCGAACGCCCCTGCAACGCGCCTTGCGCCAACCCGCCAGAAGCGAAACTGGCACCAACATCGCCAGCGAAAACACCGATGAAATGAACGATCCAGCCAGCAAGGACGCTGTAATAGGTGAGAATCAGGAAAGCGCCGACCATCCCGACACCGGCAGCCACCGACCACCAGCCAGAAGCGCGCGATTCAACCGCCACTTTCTTCATGCTTTCGATCGCCGAACTTTGACCGTGGCGACCGATCAGGGTTTCCGACAACAAGATTGGCAGGCCGATCAACAATACGCAGAAAATGTAGAATATGACAAAGGCACCGCCACCATTGGCACCAGCCTCCGCAGGAAATCGGACCAGATTGCCCAGCCCCACTGCCGAACCAATCGCTGCCAGAACAAAGGCTGTCCGCGAAGACCAGCCATCGCCTGTGGGTACTGCTGCGCCTGCCATATATTTGAACTCCCCGATATTTCGTGCCTGTGCGGCCTTGTTACGCCTGTTACTAGCTGCGCATCAGCATCGGGCCAAGCGGTTTTCCGGCAAATATGTGAACGTGCAGATGGGGCACTTCCTGATGACCGTGCTCGCCGACATTGGCGAGCAGGCGATAGCCCGGCTCCACCATCCCGGCTTCACGCGCAACATGACCAACAGCGCGCACAAAACCGGCGATTTCGGCCTCACTTGCCGATGCTGAAAAATCGTCCCAGCTGACGTAACGGCCTTTTGGAATCACCAATATATGCTCGGGTGCTTGCGGATTGATATCGTGGAAAGCCAGTACCCACTCGTCCTCATAAACCGTCTTATTGGGAATTTCTCCGCGCAATATTTTCGCGAATATGTTGTCATCGTCATAGGGTTCGGTCGGGTCTATTGCCATCAACTGGCTCCTCTTGCGGCTTTTTCTTCCAATCCTGAAATACCTTCCCTCCGCGCCAATTCGTTAGTCACGTCATCGAGAGACAGATCCATATCGGCCAGCAGGACCATCAGGTGAAACAGCAGATCGGCGGCCTCGCCAGTCATCGCTGTCTTGTCGTCCTGAATTGCAGCGATCACCGCTTCGACCGCCTCTTCGCCAAGCTTTTCCGCCATTTTCGCGCGGCCTTTGGCGGTCAGACTTGCCACATAGCTGGCATCTGGCTCCGCTGAGCGTCGCTGCACGATCGTTTTTTCGAGTGATTTGAGAATATTGTTCATTGCTTGCGGTTTGCGCGACGGGTCGCCTGTTCGTCAAGCCCTACCGCCAGAATTGACGTAGGTCATGAAAAAGGGCCGCCAGTTATTTCACTGACGGCCCTTTTTATGCCGTAAAACGATTGGGTCGCTTCCGGCGCTGTAAAGAGAATGATCTAGTCGCGATCAGAAATTTTCTTGCGGCGTTTTGCAGCAACCCGGCCGGCGACCAGACCGCCGAGGCCAAGACCAAGCATCATCATGCTGGATGGTTCGGGAACCGGGGTTCCGCCGCCGGAGCCCGTACCACCGCCGCCGGTGCTCGTGGAGCCACCGGTCGATCCGGTGCTGCCCGTAGATCCAGTGCTACCCGAAGATCCCCAGCCGGAACTACCCCAACCGGAACTGCCCCAACCGGAGCTACCCCAACCCGAGCTACCCCAGCCGGAGCTGCCCCAAGTAGCGTTGGCGGGAGCGCCTGCAGCAAGCGCCATGGTTGCAATACCTGTCAGAACTGCGCATTTCATCGGTTTCAAAACATATCTCCATCCAAGTTCAAATCTAATGTAGATTAGTAAAGCAAAATCGCTGCCAGTTTCGCAAAACCCCCAGTCTTCCTCACATACAATGGTTAATCCCATTTTCGGACAATCGGATACTGTAAAATAAGCCGACAGAATCAATGGGTTCGGGTCCAAATTCAGCCAGATGACTCTGCCCGACAACTCACGCGTCAGGGCTACACGCCGCTTATTGGGAGACGCCGCCATCCATCCGGATGATCGCCGGCAATTGCGAAGGGAGTCAGGCCCGGGCCGGAAGTCCTGCAGAGCGCAGCGCTTCATGCGCTTCGGAAATGCTGTGCTCGCCAAAGTGGAAAATCGAGGCTGCCAGCACGGCATTGGCATGCCCCTGGGTCACGCCTTCTACCAGATGGTCCAGATTTCCCACTCCGCCACTCGCTACGACCGGGATGGAAACGGCATCTGCGATGGTCCGAACCAGATCGAGATCATAGCCGTCTCGCGTGCCATCGCGATCCATCGACGTCACCAGCAACTCTCCTGCCCCCAGATCGGCCATACGCAGGGCATGCTCGAGCGCATCAATACCCGTCGGGGTACGACCGCCGTGCGTGAATATCTCCCAGCGTCCATCCGCCACGCGCCGAGCATCGATTGAGGCAACCATGCACTGACTGCCAAACCGGTTCGCGATATCGCTGACCACTTCCGGCCGGGCCACGGCGGCACTGTTCACCGCGACCTTGTCGGCTCCGGCCATCAGCAATGCCCGCGCGTCGTCGGCGGTGCGTACACCCCCGCCAACGGTCACCGGCATGAAGCAAACCTCTGCCGTCCGCCGGACGACGTCGATGATGGTGTCCCGCTTTTCATGGCTGGCGGTGATATCGAGAAAACAGAGCTCATCGGCACCGGCAGCATCATAGGCCTGCGCCTGCTCGACCGGATCTCCGGCATCCTGAAGATCAACGAAGTTGACTCCCTTGACCACCCGGCCATTGGCAACATCGAGACAGGGAATGACACGAACCCGCACGGTCATATCGGAAACCTGATAGTAGCTGTGCTCCGCACTTGATGCGGAGCCCGGGAGGCAAAACACTGACGACGCCAGAGCTCCGGCTCGACGGCCTGAGCACAATATATTTTCCGTCTGAATGTCATCGATTGGCCATCGCAATCGCCGTCGCCAGGTCCAGCCGCCCATCATAAAGCGCCCGCCCGGTAATCACGCCTTCAATGCCATCTTTGGCATGCAGGCTCAGCATGTGGATATCATCGAGTCCCTTCACGCCGCCGCTGGCAATCACTGGAATATCAACACCCCGCGCGAGATCGACCGTCGCTTCAATATTGCAGCCGGTGAGCATACCATCGCGGCCAACATCGGTGAACAGGATCGAAGCGACTCCGACATCTTCAAACCGGCGGGCAAGATCCCGAACACTGACATCTGACACATCGGCCCATCCCTCGGTCGCAACCATGCCATCGCGCGCGTCCACGGCCACAACAATGCCGCCCTCATATTCGTTCGCCATATCCTTGACGAACTCCGGATCTTTCAGCGCCGCCGTGCCGATCACCAGGCGGGCCACGCCCAGCTCGAACCAGCGCTCGACCGTCTCGCGATTCCGGATACCGCCGCCCAGCTGCACATAGCCCGGGAAACTGGCGATGATCGCCTCGACCGCTTCGGCATTTTTCGGAGAGCCGGCAAAGGCGCCGTCGAGATCGACAACATGAATATGTTCAGCCCCGGCAGCCGCAAACAGTCCGGCCTGCTCTGCCGGATTATCGCCGTATACCGTGGCGCGATCCATATCCCCTTCGGCGAGGCGCACGACTTCGCCGGATTTGAGATCAATTGCGGGAAATACGATCATGGCTTCCATTCCATAAAACGATTGAGAAAGGCCAAGCCATAAGCCTGGCTTTTTTCGGGATGAAACTGCACCCCGACAATATTGTCGCGGCCAACGGCCGACACCAGTGGACCACCGTGATTTGTTTCGGCGAGAACATGGTCGGTGTCGGTGACATCGAAATGATAGCCGTGCAGATAATAAGCCTCACCGGCTTCGAGAAGGTCATGGCCCTCGGTTGGAGTCACGTCATTCCAGCCCATATGCGGAACTTTTATGTCTGCTGAAGGCGGGTTGATCGCCTTGACCGTACCGCCGATCCACCCCAGTCCGTCATGCACACCAAATTCGATACCCTTGTCAGCGAGCATCTGCATTCCGACACAGATTCCGAGAAACGGCGCGCCTTCATCGCCCACCCGACGCTCCATGGCCGCAACCATGCCGTCAATCCCGACCAAGGCATCGCGGCAGGCCCCAAAAGCGCCGACGCCGGGCAATATGATCCGGTCTGCCCGGGCAACGAGCGCCGGATCTGCCGTTACCGCTACATTGCCGGCACCTGCGGCCATCAATGCATTGTGAACACTGTGCAGATTACCGGCGCCAAAATCGATCAGCGCGATTGTTTCAGCCACCCAATTGCCCCTTGGTCGACGGAATCGCATCGCCCTTGCGAGGATCCCGCTCTACGGCCTGACGCATGGCGCGAGCGAAACCCTTGAAGATGCTTTCCGCGATATGGTGGTTATTCTCGCCATAAAGCAGCTCGATATGCAGCGTGATCCCTGCGGAATCGGCAACGCTATGAAACCAGTGTTTGAACAGCTCCGTGTCCATCTCGCCCAGCCGTTCCTGGGTGAATGATGCGTTCCAGACCAGATAGGGACGCGCGGAAATGTCCAGCGCAACCCGGCTCAGAGTCTCGTCCATCGGCGAATAGGCACTGCCATAGCGCACGATCCCGGCCTTGTCGCCCAGGGCCTGCTCGATCGCCTGGCCCAGCGCGATGCCGCTATCTTCCGTGGTGTGGTGCTGGTCGACGTGCAAATCGCCCTTGATCCGCATGGTCAAATCGATCAGCGAATGGCGAGAGAATTGTTCGACCATATGGTCCAGAAAACCGATGCCGGTGGACACCTCATATTGACCGGTCCCGTCGAGATTCACCTCGACAAAAATCTCGGTTTCCTTGGTATTTCGTTCGATTGTCGCTGTTCTCATGCAACAGGCCTATAATGGCTTGGCCAAATCAGGCAACAATTTCGCGGCCTTTGGTCAACGCAAAATTGATTTTACGCCCTTGACCCGATGCCCGCTTCACGCCACCAAGTGCAAATGAGCGATGATGCACCCGATAGCCTGATTCCATATGACGAAATTGTGCAGGAAGCGCTGCGCGCCGTGGTCGGCCGAGTGCTGGGAGAAGTCGTCAAGGGCGGCCTGCCCGGCAACCATCATTTCTACATCACGTTCAAGACCCGCGCGCCCGGCGTCGACATTCCCGACCACCTGATCGCGCGGTTCCCGGACGAAATGACGATTGTCATCCAAAATCGATTCTGGGACCTGAAGGTCGACAAGGACCGGTTCGAAGTCGGCCTTAGTTTCAATCAGATCAGCTCGATGCTGCATATCCCGTTCGCGGCGATTACCTCGTTCGTCGATCCGGCTGTGGATTTTGCGCTGCAATTCCAGGTGGATGAAGTCGAGGGCCATTTGGACGGCCATGACCCAGCCGAAAATGACGGCGAGACGGAAACGGCCAAGCCGGTTGATGACGGATCCAACGTGGTGACGGTGGACTTCGGCAAGAAAAAGTGAGCGGCACACGCACCGAAACCGATTCTCTCGGCGAGATCGAAGTGCCCGCCGATGCCTACTGGGGCGCCCAGACCCAGCGCAGCATTGAGAATTTTCCTTTTCCGCGTCAGGAACGCATGCCGATCCGGTTGATCCACGCGCTGGCCGCAGTCAAACAGGCAGCGGCGCGCGTTAACGGCATTCATGGCCTGGATCCGGAAATTGCCGCAGGAATCGAAAAGGCAGCCAATGCCGTCCGGACCGGCGAATATGACAACCAGTTTCCGCTCAGCATCTGGCAGACCGGCTCCGGCACCCAGACCAACATGAACGTCAATGAAGTAATCGCCGGCGTCGCCAATGAGGCGATCTACGGCACCCGCGGCGGCAAATATCCGGTCCATCCCAATGACCATGTCAACCGGGGCCAGTCGTCCAACGACAGCTTCCCCACCGCCATGCACGTGGCAGCCGCGCGGGCGCTGGAGGTCGAACTGTTCCCGGCGCTGGAACAATTGCACGACGCGCTGGCCGAAAAGGCGCGGCAGTGGAAATCCATCGTCAAAATCGGTCGCACCCATTTGCAGGACGCCACACCGCTGACCCTCGGTCAGGAGTTTTCCGGCTATGCGGCGCAGCTCGTGGCAGCACGAGACCGGATCGAGAGCGTATTGCCGCGCCTGCACCAGCTGGCACAGGGCGGCACTGCGGTCGGTACCGGCCTGAATGCGCCCGAGAATTTCGGCGCGCATATGGCCAAGGAAATCTCCAAGATTACCGGCCTGAAATTTACCTCGGCACCGAACAAGTTTGCCGAACTGGCCGCGCATGACACAATGGTAGAGCTTTCCGGCACACTTAACACGCTGGCGGTTTCGCTGACCAAGATCGCCAATGATATCCGTCTGCTCGGATCCGGACCGCGGTCGGGTCTGGGCGAGATCGACCTGCCGGCCAACGAGCCGGGCAGCTCGATCATGCCTGGCAAAGTCAATCCGACCCAGTGCGAGATGATGACCATGGTCGCTGCGCAGGTGATCGGCAATCATCAGGCCGTGACCGTCGGCGGTCTGCAAGGCCATCTGGAACTCAATGTGTTCAAACCGCTGATCGGCGCCAATGTTCTGCGCTCGATCGAAATTATTTCAATCGGCATGTCCAGTTTTTCCGAGCGCTGTGTGGAAGGGCTGGAAGCCAATGAAGCGCGGATCAAAGAGCTTGTCGACAATTCGTTGATGCTGGTGACCGCACTCGCACCGGTGATAGGCTATGACAAGGCCGCTTCCATCGCCAAACATGCTCATGCGACCGGTCAGACACTGCGCGCCGCTGCGTTGGAACTTGGTCTGGTTGACGCTGAGACCTATGATAGCCATGTTAAACCTGAAGATATGGTCGGCAGAAACGGCTGATCCGGGAACAGCAAAAACATGTCCGCAATCCGAAATGTTTTTATCACCTACGTCGGCAACGAAGCACGCCGCCACACTCAAGGCCATGGTTTGCGCAATTTCGCCCTCGGCATGATCGCAGCCCGCATTGCGACCCGATCCGTTCCCGGTGCCATGCTGGTCGCCGGAGTGCTAATCGCCAAAAGACTTTATGATGATGCGAAAGCGGACCAAGCGCGCGCCGCCGCTGACATGATCATTGAGATTGAAGGCAGGCCGGTACCAGCCGGCAAGCCTATCGTATCACAATCCGAAGTCTGAACACGGTCCCGCAAACGCCGACCACGACTCCCGCAATTTCCTCCACCAAAGGGCAATGTTGATTGTCACTGACATTGCTGTAAGCTAGCGCCAGTCGACCGCGCAAAGCGGCACAGGAGAGCAGATTGGCAACCACCGCGCAACCGGGGCAGATATCCCGTAAATTTTACGGGTGGACCAATGTGAGCCTGCTGTTTTTCCTGCAATTCGCGGCATCCGGCTTTGTCTATTTTGCCTATTCCGTTGTCTTTCCGGTGATGGTCGAGACTATGGCATGGAACCGCGGCACTGCATCGCTGGCACAATCCGTCGCGTTGATGATGCTGGGCCTGGCCTATCCTTTGACCGGCTATCTCCTCAGTCGTTACGGCGTTCGCCAGACCGTCACCATTGGCTTGCTTGTAATGCTTTCCGGTCTCGTGCTGCTCATGCTGGTGGTAAGCGCAGTCTGGCAATGGATCCTGATCTGGGGCGGTGTCATGGGTCTGGCCTTTGCGCTCACTGGCCCGATCTGTTCCCAAACGGCAATGATCAACTGGTTCAGCATCAAAAGATCAACCACCATCGGCATCGTCATGACCGGAGCCGCCCTCGGCGGTGCTCTGGCGCAGCCGGTGCTGACAACGATGATGGAGCGGTTCGACAGTTGGCGCGCCGCATGGCTGATAGCAGCTGGCATGGTGGCCATTGCCCTGATTGCCGCGCAATTCATCATCAATCGTCCGCAGGATATCGGTCAGTTTCCGGACAATGTTGATCCGGATTTGGCAGCGCAGGACCCGCTGAGCCAGAACCTGCAACCCAAAACCCATCGCACCGGCCACGACTGGACGTTTAAGCAGGTCATCAGGACACCGGCACTCTATCTGGTGATGCTGGTGACACTCGGCTATCTGGGCACATTTTTCTTTCTGCTGAATCACGGCGTTCTGCACCTGACCGACAATGGTCTTTCCCCGCTTGAGGCCGCATCGATCATGGGTCTCGCAATTCTGGGCAGCGGCCTGTCGCGCATTCCGGCCGGTTGGCTCGGCGACCAGTTTGAACTGCGCTGGACGCTGTTCGGGTCCATTTCACTGATGGCCATTGGCCTGTCGGGCTTCTGGCTCGGTCACGGTGTGATCCTGCTGTCCGCAATGGGCATGCTGGTCGGAGCGGGCTACGGTAGCCTGCTGGTCCTCGGCCCGGTCGTCATCGGCAATTATTACGGCGAGCGCGCATTTCCGATCATCAATTCGGTGCTGGCACCGGTCATGCTGCCGTTTGCCGCTGCGGCTCCGGCAGGGGCCGGCTTCATTTTCGAGGCCACCGGCAGCTATGACATCGCCTTTGCTGCAGCGGTCGCCTTGCTGTCAGCCGGCCTGATCGCCGCATTATTCCTGAAACCGCCGCAACCGCCGCGTCAGGCCTTAGACATTGCCGTCACTGGATAGCAGCGCCGCAATCGCGCGGGTGCCCGGACGCCGCGCCAGCACGATCATCAAAATTGTCGTGAACGGCACCGCCAGGATCGCGCCTGGAATACCCCACAGGCTGCTCCAGACGGCCAGGGAAACCAGCACCACCATCGGGCTGAGATTGACCGACTTGCTCAGCATCTTGGGCTCAACAATATTGCCAACAACGACCTGCGCGACCGTCATCAGACCTGTAGCGATCAGCGGCGTCGTCAAGGTTCCGAACTGAGCAACGGCAAATAGCGCCGGAAAAGCGACACCGACAAACGATCCGATATAGGGGATGTAATTCAGCAGCCCGATGATAATCGCCCAGAGCGCCGCATATTCCACGCCCAATATCACCAATATCACCCAGCATATCACGCCGAGAATGATGTTGATCAACGTCTTGGTTGCCAGATAACTTCCGATATCATGGTTGATCCGCGTGATCATATTCAGCGTATCCGTGGAATCGCGATCCGAGCCGAACGCCCGCCGGACTTTCTCGGGAAAGCCAGTGATCTCGCTGAGTAGGAAAGATGCGTACAGGATTGTGATGAACACAAATCCGCCAAAACTGGTCAGGGAAGCCAGCGCGGTCTGGGCCACAGCAGCGATGTCGATCTCGGTGAAGAACCTTGTCGCAAACTCGCTGATCGCGTGCGCAACGGCCTCCGTTCCCCGGTCGAATATCGCTCCCGGTGAACTCATCAGTTCGGAAATCTTCGGTCGGCCGGCACCTTCTTCCACCGGCACCGGGAACCAGGTTACAAACAGATTTTCCAGATTACGTTGGTAGACTGGCAGTGATGGCACAAGATTCTGCAAGCTGGCCACCAGCATCCGGGTCATCGCAAAAAGCAGCGCCAAGAAACCGATCAGGGCCAGCGTCGCGCGCAGCCATAGCGGGGTTCGGCCCAGGCCCGGAATACGGGCCACAGTGGCGCTGGCGGCATAAAGGATCTGTAGCAATATGATCGCTGTGACGATCGGCAAAATGATGTCCTTGCCCACGTAGAACAGCCAGCCGAGCATGATCGTGATGCCGATCGCATAGAATATAGTGCTGACACGTCCCTGGATCATAGCACTGCGTTAGCCGGATTTCGCGAGACTGTCATCAGGATGATTGCGGCCGAAAGCGATATCAAAAAACTTCCCGACAAGGATCTTGACGCCAAGCGCTCTTCTCGGCCAATAGCCGCTATGGCCGAGAACATATCTTCCCAGAATATCGACAATGATCACCGCGAATTGAACCGCAGAGGCCTGCTGTTCGTGCTGTCTTCTCCTTCCGGCGCGGGCAAATCGACACTGGCACGCATGCTGCTGGACGCGGATGACGAAATCGCCATGTCGGTCTCCGTCACAACCCGCCCAAAGCGGCCCGGTGAAGAACATGGCAAAGACTATTATTTTGTCACCGGCGACGAATTTGAAGAAATGGTCGCCGATCACAGCTTCCTGGAATATGCGACGGTCTTCGGCAATCGCTATGCGACGCCCGCCGCACCCGTGAATCAGAGTCTTGAAGACGGACAGGACGTGCTGTTCGACATCGACTGGCAAGGCACACAGCAACTATACCAGCGCGCTGGGCAGGACGTCGTTCGCGTGTTCATCCTGCCGCCCTCGCTCGACGAGTTGCGCAAGCGCCTGGAAAGCCGCAACACCGACTCTTCCGAAATCATCGAAAGCCGGATGCAGCGGGCGACCAGCGAGATCAGCCACTGGGACGGCTATGACTACGTGCTGATCAACGACGATCTCGGCGCCTGCTTCGAAAAGGTAAAACAGATCCTCGCCACCGAGCGCATGCGGCGTTCGCGGCAAACCGGTTTGATCGGCTTTGTCCGGGATTTGATGGCGGAGTGATCAGCCCTCGGGCTGCGGTGTCTGCCTGACATAGAGGCCGTCGAAGACCGTGCTCCATGTCTTCCCGCTATCCTTCGATCCCTGCCAATGCTGGCGCACGCTGCCATCCGCATTGGGAATCCAGGTGATCCGGTTGATTGGCGTGCCTTGTTGATAGTAAGGGGTGTTGCGGTTGCTCAGGACCATCTCCCCGCGATCGTTCAGTCCGCCCTCGATAAATAGCGCACTGCCGTCGACGCCCATCCATGTCTGATGCCATCTGTCCCGGGCCGCATCATAGAAACTCATGCTCATTCCGGTATAGCCGCCTTTGGTCGCATAATCCTCCCGAAGTACGCAGCCTGCATGTTCGCGCGAGATCCGGTTCACCGCAGAGGGCTGATCCTGCCCTGCCGCGGTTACGTTCCACGTACCGATCCAGAAATCAAAAGCGCGATGGGCGTCAGTGGCACAGGCTGGAGCGGGTTTGGCAGGAGAATCTGTCGCCGACTGCGCCTTGGCAGGCAGAGTCAAAGGGGATGGCACCAGAAGCGTTGCGATGACAGCGCCCAATAGGGGGCGGACGCGTGACCAGCTTTTCCGGGAAAAGGAGCTTGCCCATGCGGTAGGCAATATATCCCGGTTCAGCATTTTGCTATTCCGCATCACGATACCATCCCCCGAGCCTGAGCTTCGATGCAACCCGAAAGCATTATTAGCCTTTTCCGGATCGTTGCTCAGCTATCCAGTCAATAACAGGCCGAAGCGGTGCTGTGTCTTTCATTCGACCAACCGCAATTGACCATCGACCAAGGGGCGGTTTCGGCGCACACTTTGCCAATGCCCCGCTGAACGGCGGAAGCACAGGGCCAGATTGTCCCGACAAGAGCATTGGTTTTGGCGCCGGGACCAGTTACCAGTAACGAGAGCGGCAGGGGAAACGATGGTGGAAGCACGGGAAATTGATGTCCTGATTGTCGGTGGCGGCTTTTCCACCATGCCGCTGATCCGGGAGCTGGAAGCCAGCGGCATCGACTGGCTCATGGTGTCCCCGATGACTCCGATATGGCAGCAACTCGAAGCCGCCGATGCGCTGGATTTCGATCTGGTCAGTTCGCTGCAGAGCAGCGTCTATTCCTTTGAACTGGTCGAGATGCTGAAAGAGCAGGGAGACACTTTCACCGACGGCTTCCCGACCGCTCGCGAATTTTACGATATCCACAAAAAATATGCCGCGCGCCACGCCGACAATATCCATCACGGCCGGGTCGAGAGCATCGACAATCACGCCGACCACAGCATCGTCCATCTCGAAAACGGCGAACAGTTCCGCGCCCGCCATGTCGTTGTCGCGACCGCCTTCCGGCGGCTGATGAATGCCAATCTCAAGCAGATCAAGGTGGATGCCAGCTATGCCGGCAAAAGCGTCGCGATCACCTCGACCGGCGACAGCTCCAATCTGCTGATCGCCAAGCTGGTCGCTTATGGCGCAAAGGTCCATCTGGTAACCAATGGCTTCATCATGCTCGACAAGATGTTCGCTACCTTTTCGCCGCTCGACGACGGCCCGCGCTTCGTGCCGCTCGACCAGCTGGAGTGCCACAATTTCTCCGAAATCAGCAAATGGAGCTACCGCGCCTTCATCGACGGCGGCTATATCCATGGCCTGATCCATCACGGCTTTGCAAGGCTGTTCGACCGAAACAGCCTCGGCGTCCGCCATCCCAAATCGATCCGCCCGTACAAGGACATTCGCACCTTCTTCAAGGCGAAGGCACCGGTGGAAAACGGCCATATCGCGATCAAATATTGGCCGATCGACGTCTATAAACTCTATTGCGAAGAGACGCTCGAGCAGAAGATCAGCGCCGGCTATCTGATCAACGACCTGCCCTTCTTTCTCGAACAGGGCCACGTCAAGCTGTGGGACAAGAGCGCCGCGACCATCGACCGCGAGGCGATGACGATCAGCGAGGGGGGCGAGACCACATCCTTTGACCTGATCATCGACGGCGACCAGGAAGAACCGGCTATCCCGGAGATTCGCATGCATAGCTGCGAGGGCGATTCCTTTGCCTACCGCCCCCGCGAGCAGTTTCTCGGGGTCGCCTCGCCGCAGCTCGACAATATCTACACCATCGGTTTCACCCGCCCGTTTACAGGCGGCCTCAACAATATCAGCGAGATGCAATGCCTGCTGGTCCACCGGATGATCAACGATCCGGCGTTTCGCACTGACATCCGCGCCAATATCGACCAGCGGATCGCCGACTATAACGCGACCTATTATGCCAACCGCCCCGAGAAAAAGACCGACCATCTGGTCTGGTACGGCACCTTTACCGACGAGGTCGCGCGGGTACTGGGTATCCGACCGAAACGCAGCGACACGCCCGGCTTCATGGGGTTGATGAAATATTACATGTTCCCCAACAACGTCTTCCGCTTCCGCGAAAAGGGCCGTTATGCGGTGGAGGGTGTGGACGAGCTGATAGCGCACACCGCAAAACAATATCATGACTACAAGGTGTTGGCGCTGCTGGTGATCCGCTACCCGTTTTTCGAACTGCTCGCGCTGGGTACGATCCTGTTCGCACCCGTGCCCTGGTGGGTAAAGATCCCCGCCGCGATCATCCACAACCGCCTGCCTTTCACCTCGATACTGGTCGGAAAATTCGGGCTACCGACGCGCGAGGACAAGGCGATCTTCACCTATCGCAAGGCGATCAGCTTTCCGGTGCTGGCCTATCCGGTAGTGGCAGCAGTCGTTTGGGCAGCAGCCGGTATGGGAGCGGCCTTCGGATTTTCATCGGCGTTGCTGGCCTATGTCTACGCCATGATCCATCTCGGCACCGCCAAGGGCTGGAACCGAAAGTTTTTCTGCGACATGAAAAGCAAGAGATCGCCCGAGATGGTTGGGTTTTTTGAGCGGTATCGGGAGGTTTTGGGAAACGTGACGCGACCACGTTAGCGTCAGCCGCCCCACGTCGACACTCGCCCGAGCATTCCTATTCCACCGTCAGACGGATTCCAGACGCTGCGTTTAAATCGCCAACGAAAAACTTTGGAGGCGGGTCGTTGGCTGTGGCCTCGGCATTTTTTGACCGCTCCTCTATCTCGGTCCTGAAACGATCCCGAGCAGCTTCAAAATTACCCAGTACTTCGATTTTCATGGACCGCAACAGCCGAATGATGGCGGCTTCATCAACATTCGCCTGTGCTGATTCATAGATGACCGACTCACCGGACGACACAATTCCGTTGGCTATATCCGTACCAGCTAGCAACTTGCCGATTTCCGGAAGTTCGCTGGATTTTGGCGTCCCGAGAAAGAGCCACCAAAGCGCACCGGCTTGGGTCACAGACACTTCGCCTGGCACACCTCCAATCAGCTGCCCCAATTCATACAACTTGTTGGAGCCTTCAGACAGACCGGTTCCGATGCGACTATTCTGCGCAATTTTAACTTCGCTGGAGGTAATGGCACCTTTGACGAGAAACTTGATGCCTTGAGGAGTGCAAATACCGTCATGCCTCATCAGAAATTTTACCGCACTTTCGAAATTCATCTTGCCCTTGGATCGAATTCCCGCCTCGCTGGCATCCAGCGCCGCGACGGTCAGCTGTTCCACTTCAAAAATATTGTCAGCGCCAAACAGGAAATGTTGATCATGTATATCCAGTGTCGCGAGAAACGCAGCTGACCCGATTCCGATACCTTCTATGAAATCCTGCTGGCGCGAAACATTTTTGAAATCCTTCAACGCGATCACTCCCGTCAAAAGCGATATCACCGGCGCGAGCATGTCTCTTGCTATCCCACTGTCCCGCTGACGAGCGCCCATAACCCGAAAAAAATCGTCACAATTTGAAGATACCAGCAAGAAGCCTGTATCCAGCATTTCCTTCGCCTGGCCCCAGTTCGCGTCTCCATACGTCATAGCTGCCCGGTCAACGGCATAGCGAAAATTATCCTTAAAATTTTCCGTTCGACCGGATACGGCTCCGCTTTGGTTAACCACCCCACCAGCATTAATTATCTGCGGAGTCCCCTGCATCGCGTAGCAACCTGCCAAAAAAAGCGGCAAAGAAAGGATCAAAAGAGTTCGATTAATAGTCGCCATAGTTCCCCCACTGACTTGAGTTACCAATTCGCGACTCGTTTTCTTGCGATAATACCCGAATTACATGATCAAGTAAAATATCGACCCTGCCCCCAAATACCCCGTGACCCCCATCACGCCCCGCCAAGAAACTCCCTCTTGAAAACAGAACAAACATTGAACATATAGCGCAGACCACCCTGTTCTTTTGGCCCGCTGGACTCTCTCCAGCATCTTCTGCAAAGCACGCGCATGAGTCTGACCCATATCAAAGTAAAAGGCGCCCGGGAGCATAATCTCAAGGGTGTGGATATCGAGCTGCCGCGCGAGAAGCTGATCGTGATCACTGGCCTGTCCGGTTCCGGCAAGTCCAGCCTCGCCTTCGACACCATCTATGCCGAAGGCCAGCGGCGCTATGTCGAATCTTTGTCCGCCTATGCGCGGCAGTTTCTGGAGATGATGCAGAAACCCGATGTCGAGCATATCGAGGGTCTGTCGCCAGCAATCTCGATCGAGCAGAAGACCACCTCGCGCAACCCCCGCTCGACCGTCGCCACGGTGACCGAGATTTACGACTATATGCGCTTGCTCTGGGCCCGCGCTGGCGTCCCCTATTCCCCCGCAACCGGCCTGCCGATCACTGCGCAGACCGTCTCGCAGATGGTCGACCGGGTGATGGCCCTGCCCGAAAAAACCCGTTTCTTCCTGCTCGCGCCCGTGGTCCGCGGCCGCAAGGGCGAATATCGGAAGGAACTGCTCGAATGGCAGAAGGCTGGGTTCACCCGCGTCCGGGTCGATGGCGAATTTTACGATATCGAGGAAACCCCGAAGCTCGACAAGAAATACAAGCATGACATTGAGGTCGTGGTCGACCGGCTGGTCGTGCGCGAAGGCATGGAGCAGCGACTCGCCGACAGTTTCGAGACTGCGCTGCGACTGGCCGATGGTCTGGCTTTTGTTGATCTCGCTGATGGTACGGTGGAAGAGGCTTTGGCGGAGGCCGAAAGTGCTTCAACAGGCTCAGCACGAACTGACGCTGAAGGCGTCGCTGAAGCTCAGACACCGTTCGTGTCGAGCGAAGTCGAGACACGCCCCGCGGACGAGAAACGCCCTTCGACAAGCTCAGGGCTAACGGATTCCCCCCAGGGGAAGATGAAAGGCACCGGCCTGCCGGACAACCGGATCGTCTTTTCCGAACGTTTCGCATGCCCGGTTAGCGGCTTCACGATCGAGGAAATCGCGCCCCGCCTGTTCTCGTTCAATGCGCCGCAGGGTGCCTGCCCGTCCTGCGACGGTCTCGGCGAGAAGCTCCACTTCGACACCCAGCTGATCGTGCCCAATCCGGAGCTGAGCATCAAGAAGGGCGCGGTCGTGCCCTGGGCCAAATCCAACCCGCCCTCGCCTTATTATATGCAGGTGCTGGGTTCGCTGGCGCGGCAATTTGAATTCGATCTCGACACCCCGTGGAACGAGCTCAGCGAGCATCATCGCGATATCATTCTCAACGGCACCCAGGGCCTGCCGGTAACGCTGCGATTCCAGGACGGTCGCAAATCTTATGAAGTGAAAAAGCCGTTCGAGGGCGTGGTCGGCAATCTCAAGCGCCGGATGCTGCAGACCGAGAGCGCCTGGATGCAGGAAGAACTGTCCAAGTTCCAGGCCGCAGCCCCCTGCGAGACCTGCCACGGCGCGCGGCTGAAACCGGAAGCGCTGGCGGTCAAGATCGCCGGCGAGGATATTTCCATATCGACCCGGCGCAGCGTCGGCGATGCACTGGTCTTCTTTGAAGGCCTCGGGGCGCAGCTCAACAACACGCAGAGCCAGATTGCGGAACCGATCCTCAAGGAAATCATCGAGCGGCTGGGCTTCCTCAACAATGTCGGCCTCGACTATCTCAATCTCGACCGCACCAGCGGTACGCTATCCGGCGGCGAGAGCCAGCGCATCCGCCTCGCCAGCCAGATCGGCTCGGGCCTGTCGGGCGTGCTCTATGTGCTCGACGAACCGAGCATCGGCCTGCACCAGCGCGACAATGACCGGCTGCTAACGACGCTCAAGCGGCTGCGCGATCTTGGCAATACGGTAATCGTGGTCGAGCATGACGAAGACGCCATCCGCACCGCCGACTGGGTCGTCGATATGGGTCCGGGCGCCGGCGTCCATGGCGGCGAGGTCGTGGCCGAAGGCACACTCAAACAAATCCTGAAATCGAAGAAATCGCTGACTGCTGCCTATCTCAACGGCACGCGCGAAATTGAGGTGCCGACCGAGCGCCGCAATGGCAATGGCAAGAAGCTCACGGTGCACGGCGCCACCGCCAACAATCTGCAGAATGTAACCGCGTCGATCCCGCTCGGAACCTTCACCTGTATCACTGGCCTGTCCGGCTCCGGCAAATCATCCTTCACCATCGACACGCTCTACGCCGCCGCGGCGCGGACGCTGAATGGCGCGCGAGTGATCGCCGGCAAGCATGACAAGATCACCGGCCTGCAATATTGCGACAAGGTGATCGACATCGACCAGTCCCCGATCGGCCGCACGCCGCGCTCCAATCCGGCGACCTATACCGGCGCCTTCACCAATATCCGCGACTGGTTCGCCGGCCTGCCAGAGGCGCAGGCGCGCGGCTACAAGCCGGGGCGCTTCAGCTTCAACGTCAAGGGTGGCCGCTGCGAAGTGTGCCGCGGAGACGGGCTGATCAAGATCGAGATGCACTTTCTGCCCGACGTCTATGTCACCTGCGAGGAATGCGGCGGCAAGCGCTACAATCGCGAGACGCTCGAAGTGAAGTTCAAGGGCAAGTCGATCGCCGATATTCTCGACATGACCGTCGAGGATGCCGTCAGCTTCTTCAAGGCCGTGCCCCCGATCCGCGACAAGATGGCGATGCTCTACGAAGTCGGTCTCGGCTATGTGAAGGTCGGCCAGCAGGCGACCACCCTGTCCGGCGGCGAGGCCCAACGCGTCAAGCTGGCCAAGGAACTCTCAAAACGGTCTACCGGCCAGACGCTCTATATCCTCGATGAGCCAACCACCGGTCTGCATTTTGAAGATGTCCGCAAGCTGCTGCAGGTGCTTCACCAGCTGGTCGAGCAGGGCAATAGCGTGGTGGTGATCGAGCATAATCTCGATGTCATCAAGACCGCGGATCATATACTCGATCTCGGCCCCGAAGGCGGCGTGCGCGGCGGCGAAATTGTCGCGCAGGGCACACCGGAAGAAGTAGCCAAAGTAGAAGCGAGCTATACCGGCAGTTATCTCAAGGATATGCTGGGGAAATAAATGTTGGGGAATGGCACCGTAGTTCCCCGAATATTTTTCCTAGTAGCGTAGAACCCGTGCCTGCCAGAGCAACAGCAAGGGTGACAATATTTCCACGAACATCGCCGCAAATTGCTCCGTCGGCGGCACGCCCACTGTCAGGTACGACACAACCCGCGCACAGCCGCCGATAAAAAAGAACAGCATCGCGAAACGGAAGAATTTAGCCCGCTTCCGGATATCGCCAGCGCTGTAGAAAATCATCAGCGCGACGCCGATATAAACGCCGGATAGATAGCGGTACTGATTATCCATCGCGTTGGTGAACGCATCGCCGCCCATATGTTCCGCTGCACCGAACAACAGGCCGTTAATTCCGAACCATAGGGGGATGAATCCGATCAGAAAGGAAAGGATGCGGAATGCGGCCATTTATAGTCTCCTCTATAGTGTTCGCGCCACGCCTGTGTCCGGGCATGTTGCGGCAGGTTCTGGTTTCACGGAAATATCAACTGGGTAGTGACTAAGCCCCCAAAGCAGTTTGCAACTGTGTCTGGCCGTCGGCTTCCTCGACTGCCAGTGGCGGCGCTTCACAACGCGGATCGGTTTTTTGCAGTCTCCTGATCATGATATCATTGATCGGAATGGAGTCGCACCCGTGACTTCGGTCTTGACGCCGCACCCCTGCGCGACCAGCGCAGCAGCCAAGCGCAACCGTCTGCGGGATAATTGTCCCCCTGATTGCACTGACGCCATGATGATCCCCCGAATAAGCCTGAAGAGTGGCACGCACCGATGCGCCTGTCAATTTGTTGCACTGCACTAGGCAATTGATAACGGCAGCAAACAAACATGCTAGGGCTAAAGCCGCTCCAGCCTCACCGGCAGTCCGTCTCTGGGTTGTGGGATCGGAAAGACCTGCCATTTTGGTTCGTAATCCGCTCCGCCCTGCAGCACGATCCGGTTCTGGGTCAGCATCGCGTGCATCAATATCTTGATCTGCATATAGGCGAAATGCAGGCCCAGACACATATGGGCACCCCCGCCAAAAGGCACCCAGGCATATTTGTGCCGGCCAGCGGAATTTTCCGGCGTGAAGCGCAGCGGATCAAACTTGTTCGGTTCCGGCCAGTGCTTTTCCATCTTGTGCACGAACTGCGGGCTGATCCCGATGTTCGTGCCCGCCGGAATCGTATAGTTGCGGAAGGTAAATTCCTTCAACGCGCGGCGCGGAATGCTGGGCACCGGCGGAATCATCCGTAGCGATTCCTTGAACGCCATTTCGGTCAGCTGCAACTTGCCCAGTTGCTCCATGTTTAGCACGGTTCCCGCTGGCGCAACCGACAGGCATTCTTCGCGCAACCGATCCTGCCATTCAGGATGCTTGGCGAGCATATACGTCATGCTGGTCGCCGAAGAGGTGATCGTATCATGCGCGGCCATCATCAGGAAGTTCATGTGATCGACGACTTCATCCTCGGTCAGAAGCTCGCCATTCTCATGCGTCGCAAGGCAGATCTGGGTGAAGATATCCTCGCCGCCCTTGGCGCGCCGCTCCTTTACCTGCGGGGTAAAATATTCCAGCAGATATTCCCGCGCCTTGACCCCTTTCCACATTTTGGTGAACGGAATCGGCGACCGGGCAATGCCGACCGACGCCTGCACTTCATCGACAAACGCCTTGTTGATCTTGTCCGCTTCCGGGCCCCAGGGAATGCCGAGAATGGCGCTGGCCGCCGTATCGAGAGAAAGCGATTTGATCGCGGGATAAAATTCGAATCCCGTCCCGCTCCATTCACCGACCCGTTCCAGAATGCCTTCGCCCAGAACCGCGCAATGGTGCTTCATCGGCCCCGGTTTGAAAGCAACCGACAGCGCTTTACGGTCGGCTCTGTGACGTTCGAAATCCATCAGCATCAGACCGCGCGGAAAGAGATTGTTCAGCACGCTTCCCCAGCCCTGTTCGCTGGAAAAAATCTTGTCCTTGTTGAACATCACCAGTTCGGTTGCATCCGCGCCCAGCAGCATGACGTTCTGCTTGCCAAAGCTGTAGGTGCGATAGACCGAGCCGTAGCGTGCGAACATATATTGGCCGAAACCGATCGGATCCTTGATGACCTTCAATGTCGTCCCGACCAGCGGCAGCCCCCGTTCGCCCGGAATATGGGCCAGCTGATCCTCGCTGGGCGGTTTTACCCAGTGTGGATTGGAGCTTTCCTGATAGGGATAGCCATGCGGTTTTGCTGCGATGGTGGCCAATGAAAATCTCCTGAAGCGCTATTTTCCTCCTTCCTAGCTACTTTCATGAATGTCAGCAAGACACTCCATTCATAAGCTATTCAATCGCCTGGCGTTAAGTATGATTAACAACGAAGAGGGAAAGTCGACTCGGCTGACCCAGTCCGCCAGCGCCGATCTCTAGGAAAAGAATATGACTCATTCAGCTATCCCAAAATTGCTCAAATCCGCCATAGCGGCGGGTGCCCTTTTAGGATTGGGTGGCTGCATGTACGGCGGGACCGGCTATTACGGCGACGGCTATGTCAACAACAGCCGCTATGACTGCGATCCCTACGCACCGTTCGACGATTATTATGCCTGCGACTATGGCTATGGCTTCGCCAATATCGGTTATGGCGGCGGCTGGTACGATCAATATTATTACCCCGGCTATGGTGTGTATGTTTTCGATCGCGGCGGACGACGCCATGCGATGCGCGCCCATGACCGCCGCTATTGGGCGAGACAACGTGCTGCCTATGGCGGTCGTCACGTCAGGGATCGCGATCACCGCCGCGGCCAGCGGGCTGACTGGCGAAATCGCGACCGCGATGGCGCTCGGGACGGCAGACGCGGCCGCTACCGCGACAATGATTATCGCAATGGCCGGCGCCCTGGGACGAGAGTCACGCGACCGGACGGTAGTGGCCAGGCTCGTCCCTACCGGAACCGTGGTGACCGGGCCAACCGTCCTGACCGCCGCCCGACGGGGTCAGTCCAGCAGCCGCAAGCCAGGCCGCCGGTCGCCCGGCCGGCTCCGATCAGACAGGCGCGTCCGGAAGGCCGACGCACCTCACCCAGAATGAACCGGGTCGATCGCCAGCACGTCCAGGACGAGTAACCCTTTCAACGCAGTTTTTCAGAATAACACCCGCCCGGCGCAATCCCAGCGTTCGGGCGGGTTTTCTATGCGCTGCTCGGCGAGACAAAGCGCGCTACCGGCCCGTCATTGATAAACGGGCGAAAATTGACCCGCATGGGTGGCTGCTGCGCAATTTCCAATCAAGCCTGACCAGCATAAATTGGCTGTCCCGCAAATCAGACTTCGCCAAATCGGAGGGTTTTGCGATCGGCAACTAACTTATTAGTTAACACAATTGTAATCATCGTAAATAGCCTATATCCTGGGTTTTCGTCTCAGCTTTGAGGAATTACGTCGATGGCAACCGCATTTAGCGACATTCAACCCGACGAATATATCCCGTCGGAAAAGCACCCCCAGCACGGCGTCATCATTGGCGGCCCGGCCGCAAGGGCAAAGCGAATCGAATATGGGATTTTGCTTTCTTCGATGGTCCTCGGCTCTCTCGGCGCCTTATACTGGACCCTCACCCATCAAACCGGCTGGGTCGAATGGTCGGCCTTTTTGTTCGGCTTCGTCCTGATCAATATGGGCGTGGGCATTGGTTATCATCGCTATTTCACGCACCGCGCTTTTGAAGCAGGGCCGAAGATGCGCCTCGCCATCGGCATTATGGCGCAAATGGCCTGTCAGGCGTCGGTGCTCAAATGGGCTGCCGATCATCGCCGTCATCATGCCTTTGCCGACGCAGTGGGCGATGTGCACAGCCCCTATATCGACGGTCACGGCGAGAAAATGTCGAAATGGAAAGGCCTTGGCATCGCTCATTTCGGCTGGCTGTTTGACAATACCACATCCGACATGACCGTCTATGGCAAGGGCCTGATCGACGATCCTCAGGTTTTGTGGTGCCATAAGCATCGCTGGTCCATCGCCATTTTTTCCAGCATCATTTTGCCTGCCGCGTGGGCGCTGGCATTTGGCGGACCGGAACATATCATTGGAACCATCCTGATCGGCGGCTTTTTCAGGAATTTCTTCTTCCTGAATTTCGTCATGGGTGTGAACAGCATCGGCCATGTCTTCGGTTCCCAGCGCTTCGATACCAAGGACGGCTCGCGCAACAACTGGTTCATGGCATGGATGACCTTCGGGGACGGCTGGCATAACAACCATCACCAGCACCCGCGGGCCGCCTCGTCACAGATCGCCTGGTGGGAATTCGATCTGAACGGCCAGATCATCTATCTGTGGGAAAAAATGGGACTGGTCTGGAACGTGAAGCGCGCGCCGGCCTATATTCGTAACGAAAAAGGCGAGTGGGTTCAGAAAGAGACAAAAATTGCCCGTCCCGAATTTGCCGAACCGGAGGTTATGTCAGCCGACGATGGCGGCGTGATGTTCCCTGCGGACAAGCAGCGTCAAGTCGAGCCGGCAGAATAAAAACAAATACTTGGTTCAGTTTGCACGCAGGGTCATCGTCGCGGAGACCGTGCCGTTGGCAGCAGGCTCGATAGTGAGCGATTCGACGGTAACGCCCTGTTGCTCGATTCGAGCCAACCACCCGAACAGCGCCGTCGGTCTTGCCGATTCCACCACTATATTGGCGCGGCTATCCGGCTGCAGCGTGACAGATGCGACCGCAATACCTGTTTCGCCAGCGCTTTGACCAATGAAGGCGTCAATCGCACCACTGAACTTGGCCACGGATCCATCGATCGGTTGCCGCAGCGCAGCCACCTTGGCGTCAATCCGCGCCCGCCGCTCGACTGCGTCCATATAGCGTTGCTCAGCCGCCGTCATCGCATCGGACATCGGTCGCGCCACGCCATAATAACCGATCAGTCCCACCAGCAACGCAGCCGCTATTGCGACTAGAATTTTCTCCCTCTGGCTGAGCCCGACGAACCAGTTTTTGGCAGTATCGATCATGGGGCCCTCACCGTTATATCTGCCTGTGCTGAACCGGTGGCATCGGTGCGCGGTGTCGCCGTGATAATAAAGCCCGCCTCCTGCAACGCGATCAGAGCCGGATTGATATCCTCATTGCGGACGGCGGACAGAGTCGCAGATATAATACCGTTTTCCCCATAAGCCATTCGCGTGATCGACACGTTTGGCACTTGCTGGAGAGCCGAAAACAGCGCCGACGCGGGGACCGGGAACATGATGTTGCCGCGATTTTCGGCTATCAACCGCTGGTCCAGTGCGCGCTCGGCGCTTTGTGGATCGGCCTGCTCACCGACAATGGTGGCGGCATTGGCCATGGCAGCCTCGTCCGCTACCCCGGCGGCCCAGTGATATTTGGCTAGCAGCACCAGGGGAATGGCGAGCGTGATGATGACCAGAGCCGCTACCATCCAGCCGAGCAGCCGCTTCTCTTGCGCAGCCATCGTGCGCTGTGTCTTTTTGGCGAACGGACCGCTGCGAAAGTTCAGGCCACCTTTCTCGGGTGCGCCAACGATCATCGCGTCAAAATCATCCCTGATGATCGGCTTCACCGTCAGGTCGGCAAAAAGGAACTGGCGCAGAGCGGGATCATCGGTCGCGATCACCGGGCCAGCGCGCAGAACCCGGTCAAATCCGAAATCTGCCGACAACGCCGCTTCATCGGCAACCGGCAATAATGAGCCGACAGGAAGGATCATATCCGGATCGATCCCGCGCGCCTGCAACTGGATCAGCCCGGAAGACAAAATATCCCTTCCGATGGCAGCTGTTATCACCTTGCCTTCACCATCCGCTGCCGCAACGATATGGATATTTTCGCTTTCCAGGCTGTCCGCTTTCGCCGCTATCTTTGCAGCGGCCAGCGCTTGCTGCTCGTTCACCCCTTCAATCGCATCATGCTCCTTGATGCGGGTAAGGTGAGAAGACACCAGTGCGATCAGGAAAATGTCGGACGGTGCATCATTCGGCCCATAGGCTTGCGAAGCCGCAATCGGGTCGGGATCACATCCGCACGCCTGAACCGCGCCATCAGCGACGTGCCACCAATAGAGCGCCTCGTCATCCGTGGCCGGAAAGGCGGTGAGAAGACAGTTTTCGGTCACGCGCTGATCTTATTCCGCGTAAATATCGGCATTGTCATCTTCACCACCCGGAGCGCCATCGGCCCCCAGCGAATAAAGATCGAAGCCAGGACCCTGACGACCGGGATTATCATATTGATAGGACCGTCCCCACGGATCCTCGGGCAGTTTTTTGATATAGCCGCCCTGGCGGTAGCGCGCCGTGGTCGACAAGGACGCGGGCGGTGCGATCAGGGCCTGCAACCCGTCGGAGGATGTCGGATAGCTGAGATTGTCGAGCCGGTACATTTCCAGAGCCTGGCCCAGCGTTGCGATATCGGCGCGCGCCTTCTCCACCATGGCCCGGTCCTGGCTGGGCAGCACGTTGATCACGACAATAGTCGTCAGCAGGCCGAGGATGAAAATCACCACCATCAGTTCGACCAGGGTAAACCCGTTGCGCTTTTTCCGCTCTTGCTCCTCGCGGACGGGAGCTTCAGCCGGCTTGTCTGTATCTGTCGTCATGATCATTCCTTTTTTCCGGCGCTATAGTCCGGCAAGATTCTGTAATTGCAAGATGGGTAACAAGATCGCCAGGATCACCAGCGCGACCAGCCCGCCAAGAGCCACGATGATGATCGGTTCCAGCAAGGACAAGGCAGTGGAACTGAAATTGTCAAATTCCCGCTCCAGATAGCCCGCTGCCCGCGCCAGCATATCATCCAGTTGTCCCGATGCCTCGCCGCTGGAGGTCATATAGACGAGCATCGGCGGAAACACGCCTGAATTTTTGAGCGCCGTGGACAGGCTGCCGCCACCACGGATCGCCTCGACCATGTCTTCCGACGCCTTGCGCAAAACGCTGTTGTGGATCGTATTGGTGGTCAACCGCAATCCCTCGATAATCGGCAGGCGGCTGGCAACCATGGTAGACAGGGTTCTGGCCAGACGCGCCGCGTGCAGATCGCGCAACAGACGACCAAAAAATGGCAGGCGCAGCAGAAAGCCGTCGAAACGATATTTGATCTGCGGTTCCTTCAGCGCGCGCCAGCCGAGCAGCGCCGCAAGGACGAGCACGATCGCAATCATCCACCACCAGTCCGCCAGAAAGCCGGAGATGCCGATCACGATCCGGGTGATCATCGGCAGTTGCTGGTTCACATCGTCGAACTGTTCCACCACCTTCGGGACAACCGCAATCATCAGCAGCGCGACCACGATGATGGAGACCAGCGCCAGCACCGCCGGATAGGCCAGTGTGCCGATCAGTTTCCCGCGCAACTCCGCCTGCCGCTCCAGCAGATCAGCAAGCCGTTCGGTGATATCTGGCAAGGTGCCGGAAGTCTCTCCGGCAGCAATCATCGCCCGATAAAGCGGCGGAAAGCTTTTGGATTCGCGGCGCATCGCCTCGGACAGGCGCTGCCCCTCGATTACGCCGCCGTGCACGGACGCGATCCGCTGCTGGACATGCGGTTTTTCGTTCTGGTTGCCGATCAGCCGGAGCGCTTCTTCCAGTGGACTGACCTGTGCCAGCGACGATAATTGCCGGGTAAACAGCGTGAGCTCTTTGGATGTCAGCTTTTTCGGGCCGAACAGGCCGGACGAAGCTTTATCCGTTTTGCCGTGCCTGCCCTGCGCCGTTTCCATGCTGACCACATAGAAATTGCGCTCGGTCAACTTCGCACGCGCAGCCTCATCGCTCGCCGCAGAAAGTCGCCCGCTCTTTTCGCGTCCTTTCGGATCGATGGCTTTATAGGCAAATTCAGGCATCGACCGCTTCGCTTTCGCGCCTGGATATGCGGATAGCCTCCTCAGCCGTGGTCAGGCCCTCGCGAACCAGCGCACGCGCAGCGGCACCCAGGTGAGGCTGATTGCGGAACGCGTGAGCGGTGATCGCCGCCTCATCGCCACCATCATTGATAAGCTTGCGCAGGCTGTCATCGATGCGGATGGCCTCGAACACGCCGATCCGGCCCTGAAAGCCGGTCTGGTTGCAATGCTCGCAGCCGGTCTCGCGGTACACCACCGTGCCATTGTCAAAGCCGAGGAGAGAAGCAAGGCTGCCATCGGCCTGAATCGGGGTGCGGCAATGCTCGCACAGCTTGCGGACCAGACGCTGCGCAACCACGGCGCGCAGGGTCGAGGCCAGCAGAAACGGCTCCACCTTCATGTCGCGCATCCGGGTGATCGCTCCTACTGCGTCATTGGTGTGCACGGTGGAGAGCACCAGATGGCCGGTCAGGCTCGCCTGCACGGCGATCTCTGCGGTCTCCCGGTCCCGGATCTCGCCGATCATCACCACATCCGGGTCCTGGCGCAGGATGGCGCGCAAGCCTGCGGCAAAGGTCAGGCCGACCTTGCTGTTGACCTGTGTCTGGCCAATGCCCTCGATCGCATATTCCACCGGGTCCTCGACGGTCAGGATATTGCGGCTGCCGTCATTAAGCTGCTTGAGACCCGCATAGAGCGTCGTGGTCTTGCCCGAGCCGGTGGGGCCGGTGACCAGAATGATGCCATTGGGTTCTGAAAGCGCATCGGTCAGGATCGCATGCGTGCTTTGCGACATGCCGAGCAGATCGAGCGAGATACCGGCGCTCTCCTTGTCGAGTATCCGCATCACCACCCGCTCGCTGGCTCTATTGGGCAAGGTGGATACGCGCACATCGAGCAGCTTGCCGCCGAGCGTCAGGCTGATCCGGCCATCCTGCGGGATTCTGCGCTCGGCAATATCCAGCCGCGCCATCACCTTGATCCGGTTGACGATCACCCCGGCGACATGCGGCGGCATCCTCAGCTTTTCCGTGAGCACACCATCGACCCGCATTCTTACCACCAGCCCTGTCTCATAGGGCTCGATATGGATATCGGACGCGCCCTGACGGGCCGCCTCTGCGATGATCCCGTTGATCAGTCTGATCGTGGGTGCATCATCGGCGCTGTCGAGCAGATCTTCTGCGCTTGGAATATCCCCGGCAATATCATCCAGCCCTTCGCCCGCCAGCGCCATATCGCCTGCCATCGCCGCTGCCGATCCGTCCATGGCGTAATGATCGCTCAGCAGCTTCTCGAACGCCGGGCCATCCACCAGTTCCACATCAAACGGCAAGGCCAGATAGCGCCGGACCTCCAGAAGGGCCGATGGATCGGAGCCGGCACGCAGCGCGAGCGACAATTTCTCCCCATCGCGGTCCTGCACAATCAATCCATGATCACGCGCATAAGCATAGGGCAGATCCTTGACCGCTGCCGTCCCCACCGGTCCGCTCTCCGCTTCGGAAACAACCGCTTCTGTTCCCCGAGCGATTTTCATCATCGATTCCCGCTGGGCTCGCTCGGAGGCAGCGGCGTCTGTTCAACCATGCCGCCGTCCCTGACGGCGGGCACATCGCCTGGCGCATAAATGATCTGGTCATCCGGCCGGGCATCTACCGAGGGCGGCACGGTGCCGAGATAATCACGCACCAGTGCATCGATCGACGGCTCCTGATCCGGATTGCGGCTCAGCTGCCGACCGCGGATATAGCCGTAGCGGTTGCTGGAGAAGCGCCGCGCATCATTCGGGTCTTTCAGAATCGTTGGCCGGATGAAGACCATCAAATTGGTCTTGATCCGCGACTTGCCGCGCGACCGGAACAATTCTCCCAGTAGGGGAATATCACCGAGGAACGGCACTTTCTGGATTGTCCGCCGTTCATTGTCGTCGAGCAGACCACCGAGCGCAATAATTTCGCCGTCACCGACGGTCACCGTCGTATTGATCTCGCGCTTGTTAATGATCAACTCGTTGAAGTCGTCTGATACCGGCCCGGCGATCGAACTGACCTGCTGGCGCAATTCCATCCGCACTTCGTCACCGGCGTTGATCTGCGGCGTCACTTCCAGCTCGATGCCGACATTCTGCCGCTGGATCGTGCGGAAGGCATTGTCGAAATTGTCGGACAACGCCTCGCCCGTCGATACCGGAATTTCCTGGCCGAACAGGATGCTGCCCTTGAGGTTGTTGTTCACGGTCAATGATGGTGTGGAAAGCACATTGCTGTTGCTGTCCGACTGTACCGCGTTGATGATCGCACCGAGCACGGCGCTGCCGCCCAGGCTGGTCGCAAAACCGCCAAAACCGCCACGCGCACCAAGCACCGCATCCGCTGCATTCTGGCGCAGCGCATCGCCAACCGCGCTATTGGTGGTCGTCGTTGTTGCCGTGTTGGTCGTCGTGGTCGTCGACGTGTCAAACTGGTCCGCCAGCAAGCCGCCCGCCACATCGACGATATTGGGGGAAGCGTTGGAGAAATTGGTCACCGCAAACGGCACGTCCTTGCCGCCGACCAGCCATTGCACACCCAGTTCGCGGGCCAGCGTCTCGGAAATTTCCACAATGATCGCTTCGACCACCACCTGTTCCTGCCGCGTGTCCAGTTGGCGGATCAGTTCGCCAATCATCCGCTGCACGTCAGGATTGGCAGCCACGATGATCGCGTTGGTCCCTTCCAGCCGGGTCACAATCGACGGGCCACGGCTGGCAATCCCATTGCCGCCACCGCCGCTGGCCGCCGGTGCCGCCGCACCATCGCCGGTCGGCACGACCGCAGCGGAGCCGCCGCTTGTCCCCTTGCTGCCCAGCAAATTCTCGATCACCGGCAGCAGATGCTCTGCGTTGGCATAATCCAGCCGATGGACGCGTATCTCGGTGCCGGATTCGGCGCCCTTGTCCAGTTCCCGCGCCATTTGCGCAAAGCGCGACACCGCACCGGGATCGCCGCGCAGGGCAATGCTGTTGCTGCTGTCGATCGGCACCACGGTCACCGGAGCGCGCAATCCCTCGCCGCCGCCCTGAGCCGCCAGCGCCTGCAGCGACGTTGCGATTTCCCGGGCACCGGCATTTTTCAGCGTGATGATGGTGCTGGCAGCGCTGTCGCGATCTATTTCTCCCACCAAGCTGCGGATCCGACGAATATTATCGGCATAGTCGACAATCACCAGGCTGTTCGCGTTGCGGTTCGACGTGATCGAGCCCTGCTTGCTGACCAGGGGACGCAGCGTTTCCAGCGCTTCGGTCGCCACAATCGATTTCAGCCGCACCACTTCGGTCACCAGTTGATTGCCACCGGCACCGCGCGAGCCGAGTCGGGTCGGCTGCGATGCTGCGCCATCGGCGGGCTGAATACGATAGGCGCCGCGGGTTGTCGGAATTGCTACCAGATTATTGGCACGCAAGGTCGACAGGAAAATCTCGAAATATTCCGAACGGCTGAGCGGCCGGTCGGTGACCACAGAAACCTTGCCCTGCACCCGGCTGTCGAGAATGAAGGTACGACCGGTTACCTTGGCCGCATCCTGAACAAAGGCGCGGATATCGGCATCGCGGACATTAAGCGTGTGCTGCGCGGCCGCCGGTGCGCTCCAGAGGGCCAGGGAGGCAGCAAGAACAGTGATGATCCGGGCGAACAGACTAGACATTATGGGGCTCCCAGATTGACAGCGATCGGAACCGTATTGGCCCCGCGCTCGACTTCAACGGACAGGCGGGCGCCCGGCTGAATTTGACTTTTCAGGGTTTCAATATCGCTGGTTGAACCGACGCGATTGCCATTGATCGACACGACAATATCGCCGTTTCGGAATCCCGCACTCTTGAACAGACTGCCATCTCCCAGGGGGGAGAGGACAATGCCGGTCACTCGACCCTGCTCGTTGCGCGGCGCCAGCGATGCGATACCCGGTATTTCGTCACCGCTGATCGCCAGCGAAGCCGGGCCTTCGGGATCCTCGGTGCCGACGGTTTGCGCGGGTATCGACTGGTCGAGATAAAGGCTCTCCAGCACTCCGCCGCGGCTGATAACCACATGGTCAAAAGCCACGCTGTTGAGCGTGACTCCAGACATGATCTCCTGGCCCACGGCATAATTTTCCTGCACACCATCCGGGCCGGACAGGATGGCCGAACCCAGCCCCGAGGCCTCGTTCATCCGGATCCCGTAGAGCGTCAGCTGCAGCGAGGTGACGACATTGGCGGTTTGCGCTGCGCCATCGCGGAAAAACGGGTCGAAGCTGCTGAACAGGGTCAGCCGCGACTGCGGCGACAGGACCTGCACGTCATTGGCGCGATAATCGCCGACCGGACCTAACGGAGTCAGGACCAGCCAGATCAGTCTGATCGCCTGGATCAGCAGCAAAACAGCCAGAATTACGAACAGCACAGGATAGAGTCCCCGCTGGTTATACCAGCGGGTAACCACGTCTATTCTGTCCGAAATGCTATGTCCCACGAATCCCCGCACCTTTGCAATCCCCGACGCGCTATAGCGATTTCACGACCTTTCGACGACTCATTGATGACAATAATATTACAGGTTTGCGTGATTGGGCAGACGTGTTCAGGGCAAACGCATCTCGAGCAGAGCGCCCAGATCATCCAGCGCCTGCTGCTCTGAAGACACCTTGATCGCCGCCATCCCAAGGGCTGCCGCCGGTTTGCAATTGATCCCCAAATCATCCAAATAAATGCACTCGGCTGGCGCGACGTCCAGCGCCTCGCACATCATCTGATAAATGCGCGGATCGGGCTTGCGGATCCCGGCCTTGCTGCTTTCGATAATGTGATCGAAGCGCTGCATGATATCTTTCACGGCTGCGGCCTTCTCGTCATCCATCGCCATCCCCGCGCCTTTTCCGGCGGGTACATTATTGGTGATACAGGATATGCGAATGCCTTCTGCTTTCAGCCGGTCCAGCGTCGCCACCATTTTCGGGCGGACATCACCAGCGAGCCGGGCCAGCACATCGGCGCCGCGCAATTCAATGCCGATAGCACGCGCTTCTGCTGCAAAGGCTTCGTCAAAACCAGCGGCATCGATCTCCGCCCGCTCGAACTTCGCCCAGGCATTGTCATCCGGATTGGCGCTGTTGATCCGGCGGACACTGTCTTTCGGCACGCCCCGCTCGGCTTCCAGCCGATTGAACGCTTCAAACGGCGAAGATGTAATCACTCCGCCAAAGTCAAAAATTACGGTCTCATAGGTCATGCAACAGCAGCTCCAAATATCGATCCAATGGCAGCGGTCGCGGCCATGGCCGCTGCGCCCCAGAACGTCACCCGTATGACCGGCCGCCCAATCGGTGCCCCGCCCAGGATTGCTCCAATAGCCCCCAGGGCCGCCAGCAACAGCAATGCCGTGCCGGATACGGCCCAGACCAACAACTGGCCAGAAAATAGCGCTGCGAGGATAACCGGCAATATCGCTCCCGCAGAGAAAGCAAGGGCAGAAGCAAGCGCCGCCTGCAACGGCTTGGCCGAGAAATACTTGTTCAGGCCAAGCTCGTCGCGCAAATGCGTGCCGAGCGCATCATGCGCGGTCATTTGATCAGCAACCTGTTCCGCCAGATCGGCGGTCAGGCCCCGGTTCTTGTAGATTGATATCAGTTCGATCCGCTCGGCCTTGGGCTGATGCTCAAGCTCCCAGGCTTCCTTGGCCCGCTCGGCCTTTTCGCTGTCGGCCTGCGAACTGACCGACACATATTCGCCGGCCGCCATCGACATCGCACCGGCCACCAGCCCCGCAAAGGCGGTCAGCAATATCGTCTGCTGCGAGGTCGCAGCCGCAGCTACGCCGACCACCAGACTGGCGGTCGAGACAATACCGTCATTGGCACCCAGCACCGCCGCGCGCAGCCAGCCAACCCGGTCAATCCGGTGAGTTTCATCATGCATTCTGGCCAAGGGGTGCTCCTATTTATTCAGATATTCCAGCTTCATGCCCGGCCGTTTCCATCGGGTTTTGGCCAGCTTGCCAGTTGCCGAGAGGCAGATCCAGGCGTCCATCATATCCTCGCCACCGAAACAGATATTGGTGGTAAAAATATCCGGGGTGGCAACAAATTCAACCAGCTCGCCCTCTGGCGAGATCACGCTAATACCGCTTTCGCCAATGGTGGCGACGCAGATATTTCCGCATTCCTCCATCGCGAGACTATCGAAGAATTTATATCCGGACGGCCGATAGAGCGGGATGCCGGGACCGCCCGGACCGGCATCAGGCGCAACCTTGCCGGGAGCGGTAATGTTGAATTTCATCAACCGGCAGGTAAAGGTCTCCGCTGCATAGAGCGTCTTGCCATCCGGTGAGATGCCGACGCCATTGGGATTGTTGGAAGGAAAAATCACTTCCTCCAGATGGCTGCCATCCGCCTTGGCATAGAAAATCCCGACGATGTCGTGGCAGCGCTTCTCGTAATCCGTCTTGCCATGATCGGTAAACCAGAAGCCGCCATGGGTATCGAACTGGATATCGTTGGGGCCGCGCAATATGCAGCCAAAATCGCCATCGTTATAGAGAGTCTCGACTTCTCCGGTTTCGGGATCGACTCGCTGGATGCTGCCTCCGACATAATCCTTGGCAATGCCGGCGGGCGTAAGATAGCCGTTCTCATCCTTATATTCGAACCCGCCATTGTTGCAGACATAAATTTTTCCATCCGGACCCAATGCCGCGCCATTCGGGCCGCCGCCGGTTTTCGCGACCAGTTGCTTTGTGCCATCCGGCAGGACCCGGGTGAGCTGCTGCGCCTCGATCTCGACCAGAATCACGCTGCCGTCCGGCATCGCGATCGGACCTTCGGGAAAACGCAGACCTTCAGTGACTATCTCCATGACCATATCCTCTCATTATTTTTCACAGTCATTGCGGGATTTGGCCTACAAGTCTAGTGCGAAGACAAAAGGTTACAGGAGCGACTATGTCCAATATTTATCCCGACAAATTGCAATTCCATATTGATGGTGAATGGATCGATATTGGCGACCGCGATGTTCATCATGTTGTGAATCCCGCAACTGGTGAGGTGATTTCCGATTTACCGAAAGCCAGCAAGGCGGACCTGGATCGTGCGCTGGATGCCGCGAACAAAGCCTTTCCGCTCTGGCGCGACACGCCGGTAGCCGAGCGCGCTGCCATTCTTCACAAGGCAGCCGATCTGATGCGCGAACGGGCTTCCGATATCGGTCAGCTGGTGACCGCCGAACAAGGCAAGCCGCTCGCCCAGGCAACCGGCGAGGTGACCGCATCCGCCGCCCATTTCGACATCATGGCCGAGGAAGCGAAGCGCTGCTATGGCCGCGTACTGGTCCGACCGGCAGGCCAGAACAGCTTCGTCAAATATCAACCGGTCGGTCCGGTGGCAGCGTTCAGCCCCTGGAACTTTCCGGTATTCACTCCGATTCGCAAACTCGCGCCAGCGATCGCCGCTGGCTGTTCGATCATTCTCAAGCCAGCCGAAGAAACCCCGGCCAGCGCGATCGAGATGATCCGCTGCCTGCTGGATGCCGGGCTGCCTTCGGGCGTCGCACAAATTGTCTTTGGCGATCCGGCGGAAGTGTCCAGCCATCTGATCGCCTCGCCGGTGATCCGCAAGGTTAGCTTCACCGGCTCGGTTCCGGTCGGCAAGCATCTTATGAAGCTCGCCGCCGAAGGCATGAAGCGCACGACTATGGAACTGGGCGGCCATGCGCCGGTGCTGGTGTTTGATGACTGCGATATGGAAAAGACGCTCGATCTGGTGGTGACCGGCAAATTCCGCAACGCCGGTCAGGTCTGCGTCTCGCCGACCCGCTTCTATGTCCAGTCGGGCATCTATGAGCGATTCGAAAAGGCCTTCACCGAACGCGCGCAGAAGATCAGCGTCGGCGACGGCTTTGCCGACGGCACGGAAATGGGCCCCCTTGCAAATCCACGTCGGCCCAGTTCGGTTGGCGACATGATTGCAGACGCAAAATCCAAGGGGGCAGAAGTCAAGCTGGGCGGCAGCCGACAGGCCAAGGACGGCTTTTTCTTTGATCCGACGGTCTTGTCGCATGTCCCGCTCGACGCCAATATCATGAACGACGAGCCATTCGGCCCAGTCGCGGTGATGCGCCCGTTCGACACGCTAGACGAGGCGATTGAACAGGCCAACCGCCTGCCGCTCGGCCTCGCCGCTTATGCTTTCACCTCGAACCTGCACACCGCCAATATGGTCGGCGACAAGATCGAGGCCGGCATGGTCGCGATCAACAATCTCACCGTCAGCCCCGGCGACGCGCCCTTCGGCGGCGTCAAGGAAAGCGGCCACGGATCAGAGGACGGGCCAGACGGCCTGAAAGCCTATATGGTCACCAAGGCAATCCATCAGGCCTAAATAATCCCCTCTCCCTTCTGGGAGTTCAAATCGGCTTCGGGTAGATCATGCCCCCGGCATGATCTAGAAATGATTTGGGGTATTATTTCGGCCCGAAATCGATTTGAACTGGTTGCGACGACTTGGCAACTTGTTGCCCAGCCATAGCTGGGTGAGGGTGTACAATATCTCGAGGGCAGAACGCCCTCATCCAACTCCGCCTAGCCAGCGAACTGGCAAGGCTCTGTATCCTTCTCCCTCACGGGAGAAGGAAGTGAAGGACGAAGCAATGAAAAAACGCACCGGGGCACAAATTCTCGTCGACCAGTTAGTCATCCAGGGCACCGACCGTATCTTCACCGTCCCCGGCGAAAGTTTTCTCTCGGTCCTGAACGCGTTGCACGACTGCGGCACGATCCAGACCGTCTCGACCCGACAGGATGGCAGCGCCGCCTTCATGGCAGAGGCCGACGGCAAGATGACCGGCGCGCCCGGCATTGCCTTTGTCACCCGCGGCCCCGGCGCGACCAACGCCAGCATCGGCGTCCACACTGCGATGCAGGACAGCACACCGATTATCCTGTTTATCGGCGATGTGTCCCGCGATGACCGCGACCGCGAGGGCTTTCAGGAAGTGGATTTCACCGCGATGTTCACGCCGCTCGCGAAATGGGCGGCCCGGATCGACAATGCAGCCCGCATTCCCGAATATATCGCCCGCGCCTTCGACACCGCCTGCTCCGGACGCCCCGGCCCGGTTGTCCTGGCCCTGCCCGAAGACATGCTGCGCGACGAGGTCGAGGCGCTAGACCGGCCCAAGGTGGTCGCGCCGGCCCAGCCGCTCTGCCCCGATGCGATGACCACACTCACCGACATGCTCCGCGATGCCACCGACCCGATTGCTATCATCGGCGGTGCGGGCTGGAGCGCAAAAGCCAAACATTATTTTGCCGAATATGCCGAGCGCATTGGCCTGCCGGTCGCGGTCGCTTTCCGGCGGCAGGACAATTTCCCCAATGAAAGCCCGGTCTATGCCGGCAATCTCGGCTACGGCCCCAACCCGAAGCTGTCCCAGCGTATCAAGGATGCCGATCTGGTGCTGGCGGTCGGCGCCCGTCTCGGTGAGGCGACCACCGACGGCTACACTTTGATCACGCCCGATCATCCCGACCAGATCCTCATCCATGTTCATCCCGATCCCGATGAGCTCAACCATGTCTATCGCATCGATCTGCCCATCTGCGCCGAGATGGACGAATTTGCCGAGCAGGTGGCGCTATGGGACGATGATCTCCTGACCTTTGACGCGGGCAAGGCAGCGCACCAGGACTATCTCGAATGGTCCAGTCCGCAGCCCACCGAAGCCAGGCTCGACCTCGGCCTGTGCGTCGCCGCGATGCAGGACCAGCTTCCCGCCGACGCGATCATCTGCAATGGCGCGGGCAATTTCTCGGGCTGGTGGCACCGCTACTGGAAATATGGCAATTTCCCCAGCCAGCTGGCCCCGACCTCCGGCGCCATGGGCTATGGCGTCCCCGCCTCGGTAGCAGCCGCCCTGCGCTTCCGTGACCGCGTCTCGGTCGTGATCGCAGGCGACGGCGACTTCATGATGAACGGCCAGGAACTCGCCACCGCGATCCAATATGAAGCGGACCTGCTGGTTCTGGTGATCGACAACGGCAGTTTCGGCACCATCCGCCTGCATCAGGAACGCGAATATCCGGAGCGCTTGTCAGCGACATCGCTGCAAAACCCTGACTTCGCCAAGCTGGCCGAAGCCTATGGCGGCTGGAGCGCAACGGTCGAAAGCACGGATGAATTCGCCCCAGCACTGTCAGACGCGATGCAGCGCAAGGGATTGCGGCTGTTGCACCTGAAAACCGATGTCGAGTTTCTGACAGCGGCAGGAGCAACGGTTAGCGGGCTACGGGCGAAATAGCCGCAATCACGCGCCGAAAAACTGCTGTGAAACGAATATCTTGATCCCCAAACCAATCAGGATCAGCCCGCCCAGAACCTCTGCCCACTTGCCGATTCTGGCTCCCAGCAATGCGCCCAGATAAACGCCGGGATAGGTCAGCAGCGAGGTTGTCAAACCAATCACGGCGCACGCAAGCAGGATCGGGGCACCAATCATCGGCAGCGTGATACCGGCGACCGCCGCGTCGATGCTGGTCGCGATGGCTGCGATCAGTAGCGGCCACAGGGACAGTTCTTTCATCGCTTCATCGGGGTGGCGATCCAAACCTTCCTTGATCATCCGCAGCCCCAGCCCGCCGAGCAGCACGAGAGCGATCCAGTGGGCAACCGTCGCCATGATCCCGGCAAAGGCAATCCCCAGCCCCCAGCCCAGCAACGGCATGGCCGCCTGGGCCAATCCAAAGGCAGAGCTCATGCGCAGGGCCGTGGCGCGGCTCGGACGGCTGGAAGCCCCCTGCGCCACAGCAGCGGCAAAGGCATCCATTGCCAGACCCAGAGAAAGCAACAACAGCGAAACCATGATCATGCGTGCGCATTGAAAGCTTGGAAAAATAAACTCAACCGAAAGATCAAAAGATAATTCGATAAAGGATCATAAGCCGCCTGCTGCTTCAAATGCCCATGGTCATCCAAAAACCGACCAGCCCGTCTGCCTGACCAGCTCTTCCAGCGCGATGCTGCCCACCATCGAGGTGCCCGCCTGATTGAGTCCCGGCGACCAGACCGCCACCGTGCCGTACTCCGGCGCGACCACCAGAATCCCGCCGCCGACGCCGCTTTTGCCCGGCAACCCGATGCGATAGGCGAATTCGCCGCTATTGTCATAATGGCCGCTCATCATCATGATCGCGAGGATCCGCTGGCACCGCTCTTTGGACAGCACCTCTTCTCCGGTCACCGGATCACAGCCGTCAAAAGCCAGAAACAGCGCCGCGCGGGCGAGCTGGCGACAGGAGATGGCAATTGAACAGTGACGAAAATAGGCGGACAGACTGTCCTCGACCGGGTTTTTCATGTTGCCGAAGCTGGCCATGAAATGCGCCAGCGCCCGGTTGCGCGATCCTGACTGCGATTCCGATTCCGCGACATCGCAGTCGATATCGATATTCTGATCCCCGGCCAGTCGCCTTGCGGTGTCCAGCAAGTCATCCATGGCTTCCCAAGCCCCCGCCTGCCCGCCGCCATAGGAATCGACCAGCCGGTCGGTGGTTGCGATTGCGCCGGCATTGATCAGCGGGTTGCGCGGAATCCCGTTTTCCGCCTCCAGCTGGACGATGGAGTTGAACGAGGAACCGGATGGTTCCCGTCCCACCGAATCCCATAGCGCTTCGCCAACCCTTTGCAGCGTCAGCGCCAGCGTGAAGACTTTTGAAATGCTCTGCACCGAAAAGCCCTCATCGGCATCGCCCAGACAGCGCATCGTCCCGTCCCTAAGTGCGACCGCCATACCGAATTTTCTCGGATCAACACAGGCCAGCGCCGGAATATAGTCAGCGACTTTGCCCGCCCCGATATGCGGCATCACAGCGCGCTCTACCGCAGCCATTATCTGCTGCCAGTCCAGCGCCGGATCCAACGCCGTCATCCGCCTGCCATCGCCAGAATTTCTTCCCACTCGCTCTGCGTGACCGGTGCCACCGACAGCCGGGACTGCTTGATAATGGCCAGATCCTCAAGCTTCGAATTCTGCTTCATCGCTTTCAGCGACACCGGCTTGTCGAGCTTGCGCACCGGCTTCACCTTGACCACCACCCAGCGCTCGGGATCGGTGGTCACATCCGGGCTATGCTCTTCCGAGACTTCCATGATCCCGACCACTTCCAGCCCCTGACGCGAATGATAGAAGAAAACCTGATCGCCCTTCTTCATCGCTTTCATATTGTTCGAAGCCTGCGCGTTCTTGACGCCGTCCCAGACCCCCTCGCCCTCGGCGATCAGATCATCCCAGCCATATTCATCCGGCTCCGATTTCATCAGCCAATATTGAGGCATATTTCACTCCTGAATTCACATCTGCCATTTGCTATTAGCCGTTAGCGGTGAGCCTGTCGAACCACGCTTCTGCTGTTGGGCCACCCTTCGACAAGACACGGGCTAGCGGCAGGCATGAAGCCCGGTCAAAGTCCGTGGCAATCGCTGCCCCAACAGAAAAGGCCCCGCATTTCTGCGAGGCCCTCTTTGTCGTCAATTGTTGTGCCTATTTCGGCATCAGGACATTGTCGACGATATGCATGGTGCCGTTGCTCGACTTCACATCCGTCTTCGTCACCGTCGCCTTGTTGCCGGCGCCATCTTCAAGAACGATCGTATCACCTTCCATCGTGGCCTTAAGCGTGCCGCCGCCCACGGTAGCGATGCTAGCGGTGCCGCCGCCATCGGTGATCGCCTTTGCAATATCAGCGGACGTCATGGTTCCCTTGATGAGGCCATGTTCGGCGATGCTCTTCAATTCTTCCTTATTGTCAGCGGACAAAAGCTCGCTCAGCTCCTGCGTGTCCATCTTGTTGAACGCTTCGTTGGTGGCGACAAAAGCTGTATAAGGCCCATTTTCCTGCATTTCGACACCAACGCCGGACAGGCCGATCAATATGCTGGCGGTGCTGAGGTCGGGATCGTCCTGCAATACTGCGATCATATTGGTGGGCTGCGTTTCTTCCGCGATACGCGTGTCGAGGATTTCCTGTTCCTCTTTGCTCAGCTCTTGCGAGCAGGCCGGCAGCATCGCCAACAGAGTGGATGCAAGAATGATTTTGGGGGCGTTAAACATGAATTTCCTTTCTTGTGATTAATTCGTCCGCCGCACCTTACGGTCGGACGATGGTGAAATTCGCAAGCGCGGGTTACGCGCGCCTGCGCGGGAAAGCAAACCCACAATAATGTCTATAAAAAAGGGCCCCGCCTTTCGGCGAAGCCCTTTCCAATCCATCCTAGTTCGGGGGATGAAAACTAGCCAGGCATGACAACCGTATCAATCGCATGGATCACGCCATTCGATGCATCGACATCTGTCAGGATGACGGTTGATTTGCCGCCTGCGACATCTTCCAGAATGACCTTGTCACCATCAAGCGTTGCTTTGAGCGGCGCACCCTGCACGGTGGTCAGGGTCGCGGTACCGCCGCCATCTGTGATCGCCTTGACGACATCTTCTGCCATCAACTTGCCGGCCACCACGTGATAGGTAAGCAATGCAGCGAGATCGTCTTTCTTCTCCGGGGTCAGCAACGCACTCAACGTATCCGGGTCGACCTTGTCAAAGGCTTCGTTGGTCGGAGCGAAAACGGTGAATGGCCCTTCTCCGGCCAGTGTTTCACCCAGATCGGCCGCTGTAATAGCGGTTACCAGGGTCGAAAAGTCCGGATTGCCAACGGCAACGTCGACAACAGTGCCAGGCTCGGTGGTCTCGGCCGAGTCCATCATCGCATCCGTCGAACTTTCATCAGCGGCTGCTGGAGGCGCTTCTGACGAGCAAGCCGCCAGCGCAACGACAGCGGCTGTAGTGAAGAAAATCTTGGGGAAAATACGCATGATAAGCCTTTCAAATTTCAAATTCATCCATTCCAGCCGGTCTGGCGACTGGTCCTCGGATGCTATCAATATGGGTTATTAAGGCGCGACTTCAAACCTGTCCTTTATGGCGTATCACCTGCCGGGTCCTGCCCGAGATGCACAAAATCCCGGTCAAAGCTCTTCAGATTGGCACCGCCATCGACATACAGCGTCTGTCCTGAAACGGATGCTGCGCGCGCCAGATAGAGCACTGCCTCGGCGATGTCGCTCGGCTGGGGCAACCGGTCGAGCGGCATCATCGTCTTGATCCTGGCAAGCTGCTCGTCGCCATATTCACCTGCGGTCAGGGTCAGACCGGGCGCGACTCCGTTGACCCGAAGTTTGTCGGCACAAGCCACCGCCAATGATCGCACCGATCCAGCCAAAGCCTGTTTGGACAGCGTATAGCTCAGCTGGTCGCGGTTCGGATTGCGGATACGCTGGTCCAATATGTGGACGACGCACGCCCGTTCGCTGCCGGCCGGTCGACGCTGGTGCAGCGCGGTCGTCAACAAAATCGGAACCTGGCTGTTGACCCTGAAATGCTCTTGCAAAGCCGCTTCGTCTATCGATTCAGCGTCATCCTGACCGAAAATTGATGCGCTGTTTACCAGCAGGTCAGGCGCTCGGCCGAAATGGGCAATCACCTGATCGAACAGCTTCTCTGCCACGCCCTCAACCGTAAAATCCTGCTGAAATCCAGACCATTGGCAGTCTGTCGCCCGCAGTTTTTCAGCCAGGGCCTCTTCCGGGACGGCATCGCTATGCCCATGCAGAGCAAGCGCAAAACCGGATTCGGCCAATCGAGCCGCGATCACCGCCCCGACCCGCTTCACGCCGCCGGTGACGAGCGCGAGCGGCGCGGTCATTTTCTGCCCCGGCTGAGCGTGATGCCGATCTGCTCGCCTTTTTCGGAAATCAGCAGTTTGACGATCTTGACCGTGACCCTCAGGATATTCTTGTCCTGCAGGAACAGTGTCTCGATAATATGGTCCGCAACCGCTTCAATCAGCTTGAAATGAACGCCTTCGGGCAAAGCGGCCGTGGCAGCATGTTTCAGGTCCATATAATTTTTGGACTGTTCCAGCGGCGTATCCGCTTCATAGCGTTCCTGGACCTTCAATTCGGCTGCGATTGAGATGCGCAATGGCTGCGGCAAATGGGTTTCTTCGGAATAGATCCCGGTGAGCACGTCAACGTCGAGATCGTTGACTTCCAGTAGTAATGTGTCTGTCATGGATATTCCCTGACCTTGTTCCGGCTAAATGGCAAGTCAGGCGGACCATCTCGCGAAAATCGCCGTCGGCAACAGCAAGCCTCTTGCCTCTTCGCGAACGGCCAGTTCACCCACTTCGATGGTACCGCCCAGATGGGCCAGTTTCTCATTCAGCAGCGCGCCGAGCGCCAGCGCCGACATGCGCACCGCATAGACGGTCAGAAACAGACAGCGGCTATCCGCGTCGAGCAGCTTTCCGCAATTCTCGACCAGTCCGGCCAGGTCCTCTTCAAGCCGCCAGACCTCGCCGTCCGGACCGCGTCCATATTTCGGCGGATCGAGAAGAATCGCATCATAGCGTCGCTCGCGCCGGACTTCGCGGGCAGCGAACTTGGCGGCGTCGTCGATGATCCAGCGGATCGGCCGATCGCTCATGCCGGACAAGGCAGCATTGTCCCGCGCGGCGCTGACCGACTTTTTCGACGCATCGACGTGCACCAGATTGGCTCCGGCTGCCGAAAGCGCCAGCGTGCCAACCCCGGTGTAACCGAAAAGGTTCATCATCTGCGATGATGCCAGATCCTGGAGACCCGTCCGTAGCCAGCGCCAAACCGGGTCCATATCGGGGAAATAGGCGAGATGGCGAAAAGGTGTGCATTGCGCTGTGAAGCTGACCTCCTCCCAATCCATCTGCCATCCGTCTTCCGGAACATGATCCTGCAGATGCCAGCGACCACCGCCATCCTCGTCGGACGCGGGAATGAATTCGCCGTCCGCCTGCCACTCAGCGCTCGACGGTGCCCACATGGCTTGTGGCTCAGGACGGATGAAGTGGAACGTGCCATAGCGCTCCAGTTTGCGGCCATGACCGGAATCGACCAGCGCATAGTCGCTGCGCGGATCGCTGGTCATCACGATCGGGGCGGGCCGGATCTCAGCCATCAGACGGTGTGGCGTTGGACATGATGAATTTTTTCACCGAATCATAGTCGCCGGGCAGCTTCGTATATTTTTCCTCCCGGTCAAACAGGTCGCCAACGCGGCGTGGCAATGCCGGGCGAATGCCGGTTGCCCGTTCGACCGCATCCGGGAATTTTGCCGGATGGGCCGTCGCCAGCGTTACCACCGGCACCGAGGGATCGATATCGGCACTTTGCGCGGCCGACAGGCCAATCGCGGTATGCGGATCAATCACCTGACCTGAATTTTCATAGGCGCCGCGCATGGCCAATGCCATCTCATCCGGATCGACCCGGTGGCTTACAAATATGTCTGCCGCTGTTTCGCGCATCGCGGGGTCCAGTTGCATATTCCGGCTCCGTTCAAACGCCGCCATCCGCTCAGCGGTCTTGGCACCATCACGGCCTTCCAGATCGAACAGCAAGCGCTCGAAATTGCTGCTCACCTGAATGTCCATCGATGGCGCAGCGGTCGGCGTCACCGATCCGGTCGAATAATCGCCAACGCTCAGCGCCCGGTGCAGGATGTCGTTGACATTGGTGGCAACGATCAGGCGCTCGATCGGCAATCCCATCCGCGAGGCGACATAGCCGGCAAAAACATCGCCAAAATTGCCGGTCGGTACGGAGAAGGCGATCTTGCGATGCGGGGCGCCCATCTGGCTGGCAGCGAAGAAATAATAGACGATCTGCGCCATCAGCCGCGCCCAGTTGATCGAGTTGACCGCCGAGATGGCAAAGCGATTGGTCACTTCCTGATCGGCGAACATCTTTTTGACCATCGCCTGAGCATCATCAAAACTGCCATCGATTGCGATATTATGCACATTCGGCGCCCAGACCGTGGTCATCTGGCGACGCTGGACATCGGATATCCGGCCGTCTGGATGCAGCATGAAGATGTCGACCTTCTCGCGGCCGGCCAGCGCATTGATCGCTGCCGATCCCGTGTCGCCGGACGTCGCACCGACAACCGTGAGATGCTTGTCCTGACGGGCAAGAAATTTCTCGAACATCAGGCCGAGCAATTGCAGCGCAACGTCCTTGAATGCCAGGGTCGGTCCGTGGAACAGCTCCAGCAACCATTGCCGTCCGTCGAGCTGCACCAGCGGCGTCACCGCAGAATGCGAGAAACGGCCATAAGCCTGCTCGCAAAGGTCCCGCAACTCCGCTTCGTCAAGCGCGTCACCGACAAACGGCTGCATCACCCGCACGGCAACTTCGACATAGGAAAGCCCGGCCATGGCCGCGATTTCCTCGGCACTAAATGACGGCCAGGATTTCGGAACATATAGTCCGCCATCGTCCGCCAGCCCGGCAAGGGTCACCTGTTCAAAATTCAATCCGCGCGCTGCGCCTCTGGTCGAGATATAATCCATAATGGCCAGCGCGTTAGGACAAGTTGCCGGATTGGGCAACGCCCTTGTTGCGGCCCCGCAGAGCGATCAGGAAAATCACCAGCGCAATGCCGGCAAACAGGAACCACTGAACCGCATAGGACAGATGATTGTTCGGAATGTCCTCAAGCGCGGGCGGCTGGCTTTTCTCAAGACCGGCCACGGGTTCGCTGGCGACCAGACGGATGACATATTGGCTGTCCGGCGCGATGATGCCCTCGACGATACCGCCATCCCATTCCGGGTCCTCCGGACGTTCGGACCAGCCGGCAACCACTTGCGCGCCCGGCCCTTCCGCACCAGCGGTGCGACATTGCGCAATATGGGCCCAGCCGGATTTGCCGTTCGCATTTCGGCCGCTGGTCGACCGCCAGCCGGTGACCGCCAGACAATTGACCTCTGACTTTCGAAAATAAGGCGGGTTTTCGGTTGTCGGCACGGCTGGATAGGCAATCGGAGGCATATCCGCTGCAGCGGCGTAGCTGGCCAGCAGGCCGTTTTTCCACTCCGCACGCCGCAGCTGCCAGATGCCAAGGCCGACCATGGTTGCCACGGCGGCCAGAACCAGAATCGTAACGAATATCGGCAAACGCCTGATCATGGCGCGTCGTCGTTATCTATATGGCCTTCATGCGCCTGATTGCGATGTTCGAGGATCAACAACAGCGCCTTGGATAGTCTGAGCGAACCGACAACCGCAGCGACAGTGATAGGCACCCACAATAATATATGCACCCAGATCGGCGGATGAAAATTTGCCTCCACGGCAAGGGCCAGCCCGAGGACGACCGCGCCAACGATCAGTGTCAGAAATGCGGCGGGGCCATCGCCGACATTATACTGGCTAAAGTCGAGACCGCAGGACCGGCATTTACCGGCGAATGCAGTCAGATTGGCAAACAGCGTCTTCTGTCCGCAACGGGGGCAGAGACCAAAAAGGGCAGCGGGAAGTACATCCGGCTGCCCTTGGATATTTTTGTTTTCGGTCAAAGCGATGCTCTAGTGAACCGGTGCACCCCAGCCGCCCCAGACATAGACGACGATGAACAGGAACAACCACACGACATCGACGAAATGCCAGTACCAAGCCGCCGCTTCAAAGCCGAAATGCTGCTTGGGCGTGAAATGTCCCTTATAGGCGCGGGCCAGACAGACGATCAGGAAGATCGTACCAACCAGAACGTGGAAACCATGGAAACCGGTCGCCATGTAGAAAGCAGAACTATAGTTGATGCCTGCGAACGGGAAAGGCGCAACGCTGTACTCATAAGCCTGAATGCAAGAGAACAAGGCACCCAGGATGATGGTGAGCCACAGACCGGTAATCATCGACTTGCGATCGCCATGGATCAGCGAGTGATGCGCCCAGGTAATCGTGGTGCCGGAGCACAGCAGGATCATCGTGTTAAGCAACGGCAGTTCAAAGGCGTTGAGGACTTGAATCCCTCTCGGCGGCCATTGCAGCAACGCGGCAGCGCCATCCTGTCCGATGTAATTGGTGACGACACCATCAACAATCTCGATCGGCTGCGGGAACAGCGAGAAATCAAACCAGGACCAGAACCAGCCCACAAAGAACATCACTTCTGACGCAATGAACAGGATCATCCCGTAGCGCATGTGGAGTTGCACCACCGGTGTGTGGTGGCCCTCATGGGCTTCCTTGATCACATTGCCCCACCAGGCATAAAAAGTCAGCGCAACCGCGGACAGGCCGATGGCGAAGATCAGCGGGCCAAAATTGTAAATATCATCGTGCATCCAGCGGACACCGCCGATTGCCATCACAAAAGCGGCAAAAGAACCGAACAGCGGCCAGATGTTTGGCGGCAATATATGATAATCATGATTTTTGGCACCGGCCATAATTTTTCCCTAACCTTACTCTCGAATTTCTCTTAGCTATCGCCCTTACCGGCGTCTACTGCCTGATCGTCCTTGGCGCGATAAAAGGTATAGCTAAGCGTGATTTCTTTAATGTCTTTGGTTTCCGGATCATCCATGATCGCTGGATCTACGTAATATAGTACCGGCATCCGCACGGTCTGGCCGGGCTTCAACAATTGCTCGCTGAAACAGAAACACTGGATCTTGTTGAAATATTGTCCAGCCAATAGCGGCGTCACATTGAATGTGGCGGTGCCGACAACCGGCTCATCGCTATTATTGGTGGCGAGGAAAATCGCCATATCGCGCGCGCCGACACTGACATGGTCAACCGGCTGCTCAGGCTTGAACGACCAGGGCAGTGCTGAATTGACATTGGAATCGAACCGGATCGACATGACGCGGCTAGTCGTCTGGACGGTGGCCGCCTGTGCTTCGTCAACCCGCTGCGTCGTCCCGGCATAACCGGTTACACGGCAGAACACCTCATATAAGGGCACAGCCGCAAAGCCCAGAGCAAGCATGCCAAGGCCCATGAAAGCCGCCATCATGGCGCTGCGGCGGTTCTTGCCCGAAAGAGTGGTCTGCACAGTCGTCATCAGCTGCCGGACCCGATTTTTACGATCGTGATAAGGTAAAAGAGCACAACCATGAACATCAGCAGCCCGGCCATGATGACCGCCCGCTGCTTCTGCCGCGCCTGATAGGCTTTCTGCTCTTCCGGGCTCATCGGTGCCTTGCTGCTATCGATCTCGCTCATGCCAATATCATCCGGTCAGCAACAAGCGCTGCAAACAGCGCGAACAGGTACAGAATCGAAAATTTGAACAGGCGTTTTTCCGCCGCCATATCTTTCGGCTCGTCGGTTTTGCTAAGGGCAACCTGCCAGGACAGGACGCAGAATACGCTGCTCAGCGCAATCGCTGCGGCCCCATAGACCGCGCCGGTCAGACCAAGAACAAAGGGAGCGATAGCGACCGCCGCCAGCACAAGGCTATATCCAAAAATCTGGTGACGGGTGGACTGGCGTCCAGCGACCACCGGCATCATCGGCACACCGGCTTTCGAATAGTCGCTGTTCACAAACAGCGCCAACGCCCAGAAATGCGGCGGGGTCCAGAAGAAGATGATCGAAAACAGCAACACCGGCATCAAGGTGACATCACCGGTAACGGCGGCCCAGCCGATCGCCGGCGGGAACGCGCCAGCGGCACCACCAATAACGATATTCTGGGGCGTGCTGCGCTTCAGCCAGATCGTGTAGATTACGGCGTAGAAGAAGATGGCAAATGCCAAGAACGCGGCGCTGAACCAGTTCACGGCCAAACCCATCAACAGCACGGAAAAGGCCGACAGACCGATACCGAAATGAAGCGCCGTTTCGCGATCCATACGCCCGGCCGGCAGCGGCCTTTGGCTGGTCCGCTTCATGACCGCATCGATATCCGATTCATACCATTGATTGAGCGCCGCCGAAGCGCCTGCCCCCAGGCTGATCGCGAGAATCGCGGTGAAGCCAATCACTGGATGAATGGATCCTGGTGCTGCCAGCAAACCGCACAGCGCGGTAAAGATGACCAGCGACATCACGCGCGGCTTGGTCAGCGCAAAGAGATCCTTCGCACTCGCCAGCCCCTGTATCGTTTGCGCCGCTGTGGTCATATGTCTTTCCAAGCCTTCGTCTGGTTGCTCAGATCACTTGATCTGAGGCAGCGTTTCGAACTGGTGGAACGGTGGCGGGCTGGACAAGGTCCATTCCAGCGTCGTTGCACCTTCGCCCCAGTAATTGCCTTCCGCCTTGCGTCCGGCCATCAGCGACCACCCGATGTTGACGAAGAAGACCAGAATGCCGACCAGCATCACGGCATAGCCGATCGAGCTGATCTGGTTCCAGTAGGCAAACTGCTCCGGATAGTCGGCATAACGACGTGGCATGCCTTGCTGTCCGAGGAAGTGCTGCGGGAAGAACAGGATGTTAACGCCGATAAAGAAGATCCAGAAATGGAGCTGCCCCAGCAGTTCGTTGTACATCCGGCCCGACATTTTCGGGAACCAGTAGTAGAAGCCGGCAAAGATCGAGAAGACCGCACCCAGCGACAGCACATAGTGGAAGTGAGCAACCACATAATAGGTGTCGTGCAGGTTATCGTCGATACCGCCATTGGCCAGAACAACACCCGTCACACCACCAACGGTGAACATGAAGATGAAGCCCAGCGCCCACATCATCGGGGTTTTGAAGGTCATCGAACCGCCCCACATGGTCGCGATCCACGAGAAGATCTTGATGCCGGTGGGCACCGCGATCACCATGGTGGCAGCAGTGAAATACATTTTCACGTTAACCGACATGCCGGTGGTGAACATATGGTGCGCCCAAACGACGAACCCGACCACACCGATGGCGACCATTGCATAGGCCATGCCGAGATAACCGAACACCGGCTTGCGGCTGAACGTCGCGACGATATGGCTGATCATGCCGAAACCGGGCAAAATCATGATGTAAACTTCCGGGTGACCGAAGAACCAGAACAGATGCTGGTAGAGCACCGGATCACCGCCGCCGGCCGCATCATAGAAGGTCGTACCGAAATTACGGTCGGTCAACAGCATCGTGATCGCAGCAGCGAGCACGGGCAACGAGAGCAGCAGCAAGAAGGCGGTAACCAGAACCGACCAGACAAACAGCGGCATTTTGTGCAGGGTCATGCCCGGCGCACGCATGTTGAAGATGGTGGTGATGAAGTTGATCGCACCGAGAATGGACGACGCGCCCGCAAGGTGAAGCGACAGGATCGCCATATCCACTGCAGGACCAACCGATCCGCTGGTCGAGAGCGGCGCATAGACGGTCCAGCCCGTGCCAGCACCCAGGCCGGTACCGCCCGGCACGAAGGTCGAGCCGAACAGCAGCAGGAAGGCGGGAACCAGCAGCCAGAAGCTGACATTGTTCATGCGCGGAAAAGCCATGTCCGGCGCGCCGATCATCAGCGGCACGAACCAGTTGCCGAATCCGCCGATCATCGCCGGCATGACCATGAAGAAGACCATGATCAGGCCGTGCGCGGTAATCAGCACGTTCCACAGGTGATAGGCCTCGTCGAGCGAGGCTTCGCCGCCGCCCATCAGGCCATTGTGGGCGGTCGCCCACATCTGCAGATACTGAATACCCGGTTCAGCCAGCTCAAGCCGCATCAAACCGGAAATCGCACCGCCGATAACGCCCGCGACAATCGCGAAAATCAGATAAAGGGTACCAATGTCCTTGTGGTTGGTCGACATGAACCAACGCTGGAAAAAAGCTGGCTTGTGATCCGCATCATGCGCGTGATCATCGATATGGCCATCTGCTGTGATAGTTGTCATTGTCACTTACCCTTATTGCGTAACTGGCGCAGAAGCTGCCGGTGCGGCGGCTTCGGTTGAACTGGATGCTGGCACCAACTGTGGTGCAACGACCGTCGAAGTCTCTTCGACTGCACCAGAGCCTTCAGCGCTGACCTCATTCACCGCTGCCTGTCCTTTTGGCGTTCCGCCATTGGCGCGGACCCAGTCGTTGAATTTTTCTTCCGAAAGCACTTCCACTGTGATCGGCATGAAGCTGTGGCGCGCACCGCAAAGCTCGGAGCACTGACCATAATAGACGCCTTCACGGTCGATCTGCAGAACCTTTTCATTGATCCGGCCCGGCACGGCATCAAGCTTGAACCACGCCGAAGGAATGGCAAAGCTGTGAATGACGTCAGCTGCGGTAATCAGCAGCTTGACCGGCTTGCCAACTGGAATGACCATCCGGTTGTCAGCAGCCAGCTGATACGGCTCGCCGCGCGCCTCGGCTTCCTCTTTGGACAGCATGTTGGAAATGACTTCGAAATCACCATTGTCGGGATAGCTATAGCCCCAATACCATTGATAGCCGGTCACCTTCACGGTGAGCGCATCTTCCGGAGCAGGTTCAAACTGACGGGCCAGCAGGCTGATCGACGGCACCGCGATGACCACCAGGATCAAAACCGGGATCACCGTCCAGATAATTTCGATGAAGGTATTATGGGTTGTTTTGGATGGTTCGGCATTGGCACCGCGCCGGAAACGAACGACAACCCAAAATAGCAGAAAGAGTACAACCAGACTAACACCGAACATCATCGGGATCAGGATCGTACTGTTAATCCAGCGAGCGGTCTGTCCGGTCGGGCTAAACTGTTCCTGAAAATTGACACCACCATCAACCGGCATACCGATGCCCGGCGTTGGTTTCATGGGCGTATATAGAGCTGGATCCAGTCCGGAAGCGGGCTCTTCCACCACCGTTGGCGCTTCTGCTGCTGGTGGATCGATAACAGGTGCCGCTGGCAACACCACTTGCGCAGATAATGCCGTAGGCGTGAGAATCAAGCTGATCGCCAGAATCCAAGCTTTTACAAAATGAGTCATATATCGCTCAACCCTATTTTACCCCAAGTTTCGGTAGTTTTCCGGCATCGGCTCACCATCAAAAAGTCAGCAAGCCCGGCCCGGATATCGTCCGATTGGGGCGGCTTATAGGCATGGTTGCCGCAACCCTCAAGCTACGGAATGGATATTTTTTCAGTTTTTTGCCTTTAATTTCTCTGGCAATGCAGCGGCAATATGCCCATTTGGGCAAAAGCAAGCAAAACAGAGCGGGATGGCAGAGTGACCGAAGACGAGATTTTAGACGAATTCAGAAGCAGCGACGCCTTGCTCGAGGGCCATTTCATTCTCTCTTCCGGACGCCACGGCGCGCAATATCTGCAGTGCGCGCGATTGCTGATGGACCCGCAGCGGGCAGCGCGTATGGCCAACGCCTTGGTTGCAAAAATTCCTCAGAATATCAGACGTTTGATCGATATTGTTGTCTCTCCTGCGATGGGCGGCGTGATCATCGGCCATGAGATGGGACGCGCACTGGGCCTCCATGCATTGTTCCTCGAACGCCCCGAAGGTACGTTTGAATTGCGCCGCGGATTCAGACTGGAACCGGGCCAGAAGGTGCTGATGATGGAAGACGTCGTGACCACGGGCCTGTCCTCACGCGAAGCCATTCAGGCCATTCAGAACGCGGGCGGTGAAGTGATTGCCGCAGGCGCATTGATCGACCGGTCAAACGGCGCAGCCCAGTTTGATGTGCCCTTCTTCCCGCTGCTGACGCTGGATATTCCCTCCTATGCGGCCGATGCGCTGCCGCCCGAACTGGCCGCGATTCCCGCAATCAAACCCGGCAGCCGCGCCGAGATCCCGGCCAAGTGACTATTTCATCCCCGCTCAGACTCGGCGTCAATATCGACCATGTTGCTACCATCCGTAACGCACGCGGCGGCGATCATCCCGAACCCGTCCGCGCAGCCCTGGTCGCGGCGGAAGCAGGTGCGGATGGAATCACCGCGCATCTGCGCGAGGACCGGCGTCATATACGGGACGACGACCTGACCGTGCTGATGGACACGCTGACCATCCCGCTGAACCTGGAAATGGCCGCAACCGACGAGATGCTGGCCATCGCCTTGCGCCACAAGCCGCACGCGGCCTGCATCGTGCCGGAGAACCGGGAGGAACGGACCACAGAAGGCGGACTGGATGCCGCTGGCCAGCACAACAGGCTCGCCGATTTCGTCGGACAGCTGAAAGAAGCCAATATTCGGGTCAGCCTGTTCATCGAACCCGATGCGCGCCAGATCGATGCAGCGATCCGTCTTGGCGCACCGGTCGTCGAATTTCATACCGGTCGCTATGCGGAACTTGCCGGATCCGAACGCGAAGCCGAATTGCGCCGGATATCCGATGCCGCAGCGCTGGCCGCCAAAAACGGCATCGAACCCCATGCCGGACACGGCCTGACCTTCGACAATGTCATCCCCATCGCAGCGATCCCGCAGCTGAAAGAATTAAACATCGGCCATTTCCTTGTCGGCGAAGCGATCTTCAGCGGCCTCGACGGCAGCATTAAACAGATGCGCCAGCTGATGGATGATGCGCGGTGACAATGGTGATGAATCTTTCCTCTCCGTCGCAGATGGGGAGGGTGACCGCCCGAAGGGTGGTGGAGGGGCCCATCACCCCAAGACCCAATTCTGCCCCCCACCCCTTCGTCGCCACCTCTCCAAAGCTTCGCTGCAGGGAGGATTTTTCATGATCATCGGGCTCGGCTCCGACCTCTGCAATATCGAGCGCATCCAGAACTCCCTCGACCGCTTTGGCGAGCGCTTTGAAAATCGTGTCTTTACCGAACTCGAGCGCGCCAAGGCTGCGCGGCGGCCATTTACCAAGGCCGGCACCTATGCCAAACGCTTCGCCGCCAAGGAGGCTTATTCGAAAGCCGTCGGCACCGGTTTCCGCGCCGGCGTCTTTATGAAGGACATCGGCGTCATCAATGCGAAGAGCGGCGCGCCGACTCTGGCCCTGACTGGCGGCGCGAAAAAACGCCTCGACGCGCTGACTCCGGCAGGATATGAGGCCGTTGTTCATCTCACACTCACCGACGATCATCCATGGGCACAGGCGTTCGTGATCATTGAAGCCCATCCGCTTTAGAATCAGACGTCGCATGGACCAGGAAACCAAAGACAAGAATATGGCACTAGACAATACCGCCGACAGCAACGCCGCCGACAACCGGGATGATGAAAAAACCGACTGGTTCGGTGAGATCAAGAGCATCGCGCTGCTGCTGCTTGCGGTACTGGCCTTCCACAGTCTGGTCGCCAAGCCCTTCTATATTCCTTCGGTCTCGATGATGCCCGGTCTGCTGGTCGGCGACCGCTTGATCGTCAGCAAATATGCCTATGGCTGGTCCTGGGTATCACCGACCTTTCATGTCGTGCCGCGGGTTTCGGGCCGCCTTTTCGGCAAAATGCCCGAACGCGGCGACGTCGTCATCCTGACCCCACGAGATCAGAGCAGCGACTATATCAAACGGGTGATCGGCCTGCCCGGTGACACGATTGAACTGCGCGGCGGCCAGGTATTTCTCAACGGCGTCGGCGTCAGACAGGAAGTGCAGCCTGACTTGCAGGTGCCAATTGATAAAAACAATCCCTGCAGCCCGAATGAATTTCCCGGCGCACGCGGCGTCGATGCGGCCGGCAATCCGGTTTGCAACCTGCCGATCGTGCGCGAGACCCTGCCCAATGGCGTGAGCTACAATATTATTGATCTCGGCCCGCAATATACCGATGACGTGGCGCCGGTCAAAATCCCGGAAGGTGAAGTCTATGTGCTGGGCGACAACCGCGACCTCAGCGCCGACAGCCGGGTCGCCAGTCCGCTGGGTCTCGGCGGTCCGATTCCCTGGGAGAATATCGGCGGCCGCGCGGAATTCATCACCTTCTCGCTGGATGGCAGCACGACGCTCAATCCATTGACCTGGTGGGGCGCCTTCCGCAGCGGACGGGCCGGCACCAGCCTGCGGCCCGACAAGGCGGTCACCACCAGCAAATAAACGTCAAACAATGTGACGCTTAGAGTTGCAGTCCTGCGGTTTCGTCCAGGCCTGCCATGATGTTGAGATTCTGCACGGCCGCGCCGGACGCGCCCTTGCCGAGATTATCCAGCCGGGCAATGAGCCGGGCATGATAGCCGCCGGCATTGCCGCAGACGAACAGCTCCAGCCGGTCTGTCGGGGCGTCCTTTTCGCTGATCAACAGCTCGGAAAGCCCGCTACCGCTCTGCACCGACACGATCTTCGAACCGGCATAAAAGGAACTGAGCGCGTCCAGTAACTGGTCCGCAGTGACCGATCCGATTGCTCCGAGATGCAGCGGGATATCCACCAGCATGCCCCGAAACGCCCGGATCACCGACGGCGCAAAAATGACATCATGGCTTAATCCGCCGTGGATCTTCATTTCCGGCATATGCTTGTGATCCAGATTCAGACCATAGCCACGAAACCCCAGATCGGGCTCCGCTTCAAAACGCTCGATCAGCGCCTTGCCGCCACCGGAATAGCCGGAGACAGCGTTTAACACATAGGGCCAGTCTGTCGGCAGCAGGCCGTTAGCGATCAACGGTGCGATCAGCGCCAGAAAGCCGGTCGGGTAACAGCCCGGATTGGACACGAACCGCGCATTGGCAATACGCTCGCGCTGCCCTTCGCGAAATTCGGCAAAGCCATATACCCAGCCCTCGGCGGTCCGGTGCGCGGTCGAGGCATCGATCACCCGCGTCCGGTCGTTGTCGATCAAGGCCACCGCTTCCCGCGCCGCATCGTCGGGCAGGCAGAGAATGACAAAATCGCTGTCGTTGATCGCCTCGCGCCGTGCGGCGAGATCCTTGCGCTGCGCTTCGGGCAGCGAAACCATATTAAATTCGCCCCGGCCCGATAACCGGTCGGCAATTTCCAGTCCCGTGGTGCCGACGGCACCGTCGATAAAGATTGTCTGCGTCATAAAAGCCTCAGGACAGCCGTTTGCGCGCCAGTACCGGCTGTTCATTGTCGGCGGCAAAGCGCGCAACCACGTCGGCCAATGGTTCGATCACCACCTGCATCGCGTGGGACGTCGAATGGATCATCCGGTCCTGGTCGACCATCAGGCCCACATGATCGGGGAAGAACACCAGATCGCCGCGCCGTAAATCCTCACCCTCGCCGATCTCCTCGCCCAGCGCGGCCTGCTGCTGGTCGCTGTCGCGCGGCGCTGCAATGCCGGTCAGCATCAGGATCATCTGGATCAGGCCCGAACAGTCCAGACCATCACCGCTGCGACCACCCCACAGATAGGGGGCCCCGATCAGCTGTTCGGCCAGCGCTGCCGTACCATTGCTGCCGTCGAAAACGACCTTGGTGCCAATTGGCTGCACATGACGGACATGGACAAAACCCTTGCCGGTCTTCAGAAAATTACCGCATTCGCTCGGTTCACTGCACGCGATCCGCGCGCCCATCGGCAGCCGCTTCATCACGCCCGATTTGAAATCCGGTTCGATGAAGATCAACGCCGCACGGGCCGACACCAGATGGGTCGGCTCCGCAGTCTTTTTCTGATGCTGCAGCGCATGAACCGGGACATAACCGACATAGCCGTCATGGACGCTATAGCCCCAGGCCCAGTCACCGGCGATATCCAGGACGTGAAAATCCTCGCCATGCAGCAATTCGGAAATCGCTTCATGATCCTTGCCGCCCTGCTTGCGGATCATCGCTTTCGGGGCCGAACAGCGCATTGGCATCGGCGCAGCATAATGCGGCGCAAACATCTTGCCGGCGAGCGCGATATCGGCAAGATCGCCGCGATGCGCAGTGATCCGCGGATCGAAATCCGCTTCCGGACCATTCAGCACGAACTTCGCGTGCGCGCCTGTATCTGCCGTTTCCATGTCCATGCGTACATTAATCCCAATAGCGATATGGATGTCGGCGTCTCTGCGGTTTGAGCACCAGGATAGAAACCGTCGACAATCGACGGCCTTTAGACGACCTGGGGCGGGTTAATCAAGCTGTGTCGCTCCGGCCCGCTTTCGCGACGCTCATCGCCGCTCCCGGAAGGATTCCTGATTGCGGAGATGCCTATTGAGCCACAACGCCCCATTTGCCGTCAAAGCGCGCCCAATAGCTGCCGCTGGACCAGCTATAGGTCCCGTCCTCGGCCTTGTAGGTAACGCGCACCGGCGACTGCATGTTGGCGTCCAACACCTGATAGACCCGGCCGCCCAGCACCGGGATGATGCTATAGCTTTCAGCTATTTCTGTGGTGCCATTGGTCAGCACCTCCCGCGCAAAGGCCTTGGCGCTATCCACCGGATATCCGAGCCGTTCGGCATCCCGGAACATCGGTGCCTGCAGGGCGAAAATCATATCGATATCGCGGGCAACGGCGGCCTTCTGGAAACTCTCGATCGCGTCTGCCAGTCCCGCGTCTCCGGCAATCTCGGCGCTCAGATATTCCGCGTCGACCGGCCGATCATGGACAAAAGTGAGAATCTTCGTACCAGGCGCGTCAAATTCGACTTCATCGACAAAGTCATCGCCCGGTATCGCCCCGCGACAGCCCTGGGTGATCGAAAAGCGCGCATCGTCGCCGTCATATTCGATCCGGATCTCATTCTCGCCCTCGACCAGCCAGTCGGTAAAGGTCCCACCGCCGCTGCCCGGTCCTTCTTCGGTGCGCAAATAGACGCCGTTGACAAATATCCTGGCGCTGCCCGATCCCAGCCGGTCCTGCAGACCATGCTCGGTGATACAGCTCTCCGCGCTCTCCCCCTGGGTTGCAGCAATCGTCGTCAGGGCAATGGCGGCGGCAAGCAGCCCGCGCAGGAGGTTCGGTGTGATCATGCGCCACATTTGCCGCAAATATCGCGGCGGTCAAGCCATGCTGACGTTTGTCCCGGAACGGTGGATCCGGAACCGCCGCAATAAACCGTTCGCCCTATCCTGCACTCGAGCCACCCCCACAAAGGACCAATCGGGCGACCATATTCATCGGCCAGCAATAATCGCCTGACCACTCAGATGGTTCATGCGGAATTTTTCCGGACAGCCCCCGTCCGGACCATTGGAAGGAGCACAATGATGAATCACATTACCCCCACCCGTACCACCGGCCTTCTGTTCGGCGCGCTGGCGCTGTCAACACCGGTCAGCGCCTACGCGCAGCAGGAAGACCGAGAGGATATCATCGTATCCGGCCAGCAGGAAATAGCCTATGCGGAACCGGATCTGGCCACCGCGCCCGCAGGACCGGAGATCGAAGGCATCATCTCCGCCCGTAGCAACGACCGACTGCAAATCACCGCTGAGGATGGCAACCGGACCGTCATCGCCCTCGCCGACGCCACCAGAATCAGGGCTAGCAAGGGCTTTCTGGGCCTCGGCCGCGAGACACTGGCTGCCGATTCGCTGCTTAACGGCCTGCCAGTGTCGGTCGATACCGTGCAATATGGTGGCGAACTGGTCGCCAGCCAGATCAGCCTGCGCAACAGCGACCTCAAGACCGCCACCATGATCCACAACGGCACTGCCCAGGGCTTTGCCGAGCAGACCGCGGCGACCGAGGCGCTGCGCGGCCGCATGGCCGATATCGACCAGTATAATGTGAAGGGCACGACCAACGTGAATTTCGACACCGGCAAGGCGGTGCTGTCCGAACAGGGCAAGGCCGATCTGTGCGCCACCGCCGAGGCCGCCGAAGCGATGGACAACGCCCTGCTGCTGGTCGTCGGCTACACCGATTCCACCGGCAGCGACGAGCTCAACCAGCGACTGAGCGAAAAACGCGCCGGCCGCGTCGTCAACTATATCCAGCAATATTGCGGCTGGAAGCCCTATCGCATGCTGACCCCGACCGGCATGGCCAAAGCCGACCCGCTGGCGAGCAACGACACCGCCTACGGCAAGGCCCAGAACCGCCGGGTCGCGGTCAATATCCTGGTCAGCAAGGGCCTCGACGGGCTGTGAGCCATACGGGATGCGCTCCGGCGCATCCCGGCACGGCCGCCGGGCGGGAGCCGTCATTTGCTTCGATGTCCGAAAATGGGTGGGGAGCGGTCATTCAAGATGAGCGATCCGTATGACAGCTTCGGGGCCGGAAGGGGCCTGGCAGGTTCTGGATTAAGACTGGCTATATCTGTCCCAAAAGCCCGCATTCGATTTTATTGACGCCGCCTTCGGGGTTCTCTCATGCTCTTTGGTGAAGACAAATCGGCATGCACGAAAAAGCTCGCAGAATCGTAGCTGAGGAGCCGAGGAGCAACCGGTCTAATTTCCAGATATTTCCCAAGGTCCCTCGGCGACATGACCTTGGTTTTGAGCATTTTAAACGGAGCCTTATTTCGATGGGTTTCGCACGCATCGAGCAAGGGCCAGTCTGAGGTTAGAAAGCAGAACAAATTGTTACGTTCGGCAGTCCGAATATGCCAACTGTCTTTGTCGCATCTCTCATTGCCGAGCTGATTTCCCAAGACGTTGAAAATCTGGTGGAATAATTGGTCGCCAGAGTTCCGCATTCGGGCCTGAGCTGCAGCAAGATGTTCAGCCAACAACTGTTTGGTGGTTTTTTGTGGCAGCGTAACAGGAGAACCGAAAACAGACCATCGAACGTTCCCGTCAATGCTGGGCATTTCAATACCCTGCAGCAAGGAATAGTCAAAATAGCTATAGCCACGGTACCGGCCAGGAGGATGAAACTCTCGTTCATCGATGAGTTCAGCCGAGCTATAAAGTTCTATCATCCCCTTTCTCGCAAGGTAGGCGATGCCCGTCAGGTACGGGAGAAAGTCGTAGTCATTCGGCCGACTTTTGCCATTCGCGGAACTTTTTGCTTCGGTTTCCTCTCGCTCTTTTTCCTCGTTATGAACCGGGACCCGCGCCGCGTAACCGGTGCCGCCCCCCTTGGGTCTCCGCCCTTCACCTGTACTGATCCAATATGTTTCGTGCGTCACCGCAAGTGCCAACACCGAACTATCGACGAGGACTTTAAGTGGACCCTCTCTCTTCAACCTCTGCTGAGCCCGCAAAGTGGACGCGTGCAGAACTAGCTGCGCGATAGAGGGCGACAATCGGTAGCGCGCCCAATTCCTGATTCGCTGAACCAACATGCGCTAATGTATGCAGCTTTCCTGCCCAAATCCAACATTTGGAGCGCGTCGAAAAATCGGCGGCCGAACAGGCGACCGCGATCGGGACGCTCCGCACTCGCTCTGATCGTCTGAATTGAGGGCGCAAAGCGGACATAAAACCGAGTTTCGGCGAATGTCTGATATTGGGGCTAAAACGTCCATTCCCGGCAAACTCCCGCTATCTAGCCCCCGAACCGCCCCTGCAAATAGCGCCAGCTCGCCCGCAGACCCAGCGCTTCGCCGCCCTGTGGCCGTCCCGGCTTGGCCGCCGGTCGCCAGGCGAACGTGTCGAAATGCGCCCAGGGCACCGATTCCGGCGTGAATTTCTTCAGGAACAGCGCGGCGGTAATACAACCGGCAAAGCCGCCGGAAGCGCTGTTCACGCAGTCGGCAATCGGGCTGTTCAACATCGCATCATAGCCGGACCATAAAGGCATCTGCCACAGCGGATCGCTTTCCGCTTCGCCCGCCTGCAGCAGGCCATCGGCCATATCCTTGTCATCGCAGAACATCGCCGGCAGATCGGGGCCCAGCGCCACCCGCGCCGCACCGGTCAGCGTGGCGAAATCGATGATCAGTTCCGGCTCTTCCTCGCCGGCCAGAGTCAGGGCGTCACCGAGCACCAGTCGGCCTTCGGCATCGGTATTGGTAACCTCCACGGTCAGCCCCTTGCGACTGTTCAGGATATCGCCGGGTCGCAGCGCGTTGCCGTCCACCGAATTCTCGACCGCCGGAACCAGCAGATGCAGATGGACCGGGAGCTGTGCCTCCATCACCATTCGGGCGAGCGCAATGGCGTGGGCCGCGCCGCCCATGTCCTTTTTCATCAGCAGCATGCCAGCGCCGGATTTCATCGACAGCCCGCCGCTGTCAAAACACACGCCTTTGCCGACAATCGCGATTTTCGGATGGTCGGCCTTGCCCCATTTCAGCTCGATCAACCGCGGCGCATGGGCGCGCATCGCCGCCTTGCCGACGCCGTGAATCATCGGGAAATGTTCCTCAAGCGTGTCGCCGCGCGTGACTTTCACTTCGCCGCCATGGGTTGCAGACAATTTGTCGACGATAGTTTCAAGCTTGTCCGGGCCCATGTCAGCCGCTGGCGTATTGACCATGTCCCGCACCATTGCGGTAGCTTCCGCCTGTCGCACCGCCTCGTCCTTCTGGGCGATCGCGTCGCCGACCAGCAGCACGCTCGGTCCCTGCCGGTCGGGCAAGTCCTTGTAGCGGTCGAATTCATGTTGCGCGATCAACCAGCCGAACAGCGTTCCCTTGGCGCTGGTCTCGGTCAGGCGATATTTACCCTCGGGCAGACCGTTGCCCAGCCTCGCAAGCGACCACGGATCGAGTTTTTCATGATCCTGCACACCGGCGACGACCGTGAAATCGTCCGCCACCGACTTGTCATCGCTCTTCGCCCCGTTGACCGGCAAAACCAGAAACGTATCGGGCTTGCCGGTAAATTGATTGGCCTTCACCAGCGCCCGGATCGAGTCCGGTTGCCCCTTCAGCCAGTCTTCAAAAATGCCGCTATCCACAATCTGGATGGAGCGTGCGGTCTGGCCGGTATCGGCCTCGATCAATGCCTTAAAATCAGTCATTTGCCCGCTATAGCCAGAGAATAGCCGAAGCGCGAGGGCCTATTCGGCAGCGATCGCTTCCGCTTGCTCGTGCTGCACCGGTCGCGCGCTTTTGACCGCTCCGGGCTTGGAAAAGACCATCACCCCGTCATCGACCGCCTTGTGCCGCAGATTGATAATGTCCTTCGGAAAATTCTGGTTGAGCTTCCACGGTTTGCGGTCGCCCTGTTTCGGCAGATGATCGATCGCCCGCTGGACATAGCCCGAGCTGAAATCCAGCATCGGCTCGGTTCCGATCGCCTCGTCCGTCGGCAGAGTCGGCGTCGCAATAGGCGTTCCGTTCCGGTGCATATAGTTGATCAGGCGGCAGACATATTCGCTCGTCAGATCGGCTTTCAGCGTCCAGCTGGCGTTGGTATAGCCCATGGTCATGCCGAAATTCGGAACGCCGGAGAACATCACGCCCTTGTAGTTGATCGTCCGGGCAAAATCGACCGGCTCGCCATCGACCGAAAACACTGCATTGCCGCCCATCGCCATTTTGAGCCCGGTCGCGGTCACAATCACATCCGCTGCCAGCGTCTTGCCGGATTTCAGCTTGATGCCGTCTCTGGTAAATGTCTCGATCTGGTCGGTGACAATCGACGCGCGGCCCGACTTGATCGAATCGAACAGATCGCTGTCCGGCACCAAGCACAGGCGCTGGTCCCACGGATTATAGCTCGGCGTATAGTCGGCCATATTGACGTCCGGCCCCATTTCCTCGCGCACCATCTCAAGCAGACGCCCCTTGAAGGCCGCCGGTTTCTTGCGCGCCAGATTGAACATGAACAGGCCGAGCAAGACATTTTTCCAACGTGTCAGAAAATAGGCCGCCCTGGACGGCAACAGCTTGCGCAGCCGCAGCGCCCATTTGTCTTCGCCCGGCCGCGAGACAATATAGGTCGGCGACCGCTGCAACATCGTCACATGCTCTGCGGTATCGGCCATCGATGGCACCAGGGTGACGGCGGTCGCGCCGCTGCCGATCACGACCACTTTCTTGCCGCTATAATCGAGATCGTCCGGCCAGAATTGCGGATGGACGATTGTGCCGGCAAAGTCTGCCTTGCCCGGAAAGTCCGGATCATGGCCTTCCTCATAGCTGTAATAGCCGGAGCACATGTGCAGAAAATTGCACTGTACGCTGCTGATAGAGCCATCGCCCTGCTGCAGGCTGACCGTCCACAGCGCTTCTTCGCTCGACCAGCTGGCATCGATCACCTTGTGGTTGAACCGGATCTTGTCCTGCAAGCCATATTCGTCGACGGTTTCGTGCAGATAGTTCAGGATCGACGGCGCATCGGCAATCGCCCGACGCGCGGTCCACGGTTTGAAATTGTAGCCCAGCGTATACATGTCGCTGTCCGACCGGATGCCCGGATATTTGAACAGATCCCAAGTCCCGCCCAGCCGCTCGCGCGCCTCGACAATGGCGAAGCTTTTGCCCGGACATCGCTTGGTCAGGTGAACCGCAGCGCCAATGCCGGACAGGCCGGCACCGACGATCAATATGTCGAGAATCTCATTTTCCATCGGCCTCTATTACTGACATTGATGTCAGTTGGCAATAGAGTGGTTTTGCCCGGCCCGATATGCAGTTCTATTCACCCGTCAGCGTGAGGCGGCGAAACAGGGCGGCGTCGAGCTTTTCATCGAAACGGCAGCCGACCTCCCCATCGCGGCACCACATCGCGGTCGCGGTGATCGGGCCGCTGCCTTCGAACCGCAGCCAGACCCTGCTGTCTTGGGCGAAGACCGCCTTGCTGGCCACCCGGCATCCATAAACCGAAAGTTCGATCAATCTGGCTGTTTTGGTGGATTTCCCATCGGGCTTGATCGCGGTGCGGCGGATCTCGACCGGGTGAAGATGGTGGGCTCGCTGCTCGATCCGTGCCGACTGCACGGTACGATATTGCGAATTCAAATAGCCCATCCCTAACCCCTTATGATGATTGGGCTTAGCGACTGCCAATCAACAAAGCGTTAAGCGAGGGCGCGGGCGATCAGCCTGCCAGGGCCTGAGTCATTCTGCGGCTTCGAGCGCCGGCTCGCTATCCTCCGCGCCGTGCTGCGAATTCGGCCCGTAAAACCGCAGAACCCCGTCGTCGATCGGATCGTTCAGCAGGATATTCTTGTCGTACAGATAATCCTGATTGAGCTTCCACGGCATCTCTGTGCTGTTGCGCGGCAATTCGTGGAGCGAGCGCTGGAGATAGCCGGAGGAAAAGTCGAACAGCTCCTCCTGCTCCAGCTCCTTGCCGAGCGCCGGATTGGCGATCCGGGTCGACGTCGCGTCCATATGATTGATCACCCGGCAGACATATTCCGAAACGATATCCGCTTTCAGCGTCCAGGACGCGTTGAGATAGCCGAACACGATCGCCAGATTGGGAATGTCGGAGAACATGCAGCCCTTGTAATAATAATGATCGGGCCAGCGCACCGGCTTGCCATCGACCGAGAAAGCAACCTTGCCGGCCACCGCCAGCTTTAGCCCCGTCGCCGTGACAATTACATCAGCGTCCAGCGTCTCGCCGGATTTCAGCCTGATCCCGTTCTCCGTCACCGTCTCGATATGGCCGGTCTTCAAATCGGCCCGGCCCGCGGCGATCGCCTTGAACATGTCGCCATCCGGCACCAGGCACAGGCGCTGCTCCCACGGCCCGTAAGGCGGCGTGTAATCGTCCTTCACATATTTCTCGCCAAGCTCTCTCTTCATCGGCTTTTCAAGCTTGTCGATGACTTTCTGCGGATTGTCGCGGGCGGTGCGGAAGGTGAGATCCTGCATCTTCACATTCTTCCAGCGGGTGATGCTATAGGCCCATTTGTCGGGCAGGATCTTGCGCAGGATATTGGCGAGCCAGTCTTTCGACGGCCGCGCCGCATACCAGGTCGGCGTCCGCTGCAGCATCGTCACATGGCTGGCTTTCTCCGCCAGCACCGGCACGATCGTCACCGCGGTCGCGCCGCTGCCGATGATCACGACCTTCTTGCCGGAATAATCAAAATCCTTGGGCCAGAATTGCGGATGCACGACATCGCCCTTGAAGTCGCCGATCCCCTCGATCTTCGCATCATAGGGATTGTCATAATCATAATAGCCAGCGCCCATATAGACGAAATTGGCGTGCAGGATGGCGGTGCTGCCATCGGCCTTCTCCGCCGTCACCGTCCAGCGCGCTTCCTCGCTCGACCAGCTGGCGGACAGCACCTTGTGGCCAAAGTGGATATGGCGTTCCAGATCATGCTTCGCCTTGATCCGGTGGAGATAGTTCATGATCGACGGACCATCGGCGATCGATTTCTGCTCGGTCCACGGCTCGAAACTGAAGCCCAGAGTGTGCATGTCGCTGTCGCTGCGGATGCCGGGATATTGGAACAAGTTCCAGGTCCCGCCAATTTCCTCGCGCCGCTCGACGATGGCAAAGCTCTTGCCCGGACATTTGTCGCGCAGATGGACCGCCATGCCGATCCCCGAAATCCCCGCCCCGACGATCAGCACATCGACAGAATCCGATGCCATGGTTTGTGTTTGCGCGCTCTGTGTAGCCATGCCGTCTCTCCCAGCTTTTGCCCGGTTATGCCATCACCCGCGACCAGTTGCAATTGACAATTTAATCGAACGGTTAAGGCGCGGGCCCGAGCGCCAGCCAAGGCGGCCATAGGCAGCCGGGAGCACGAACGGATCATGCCCGAAACGGTACGCTCCTTCTTCTTCTCCCGTGAGGGAGAAGGATACGAAGCCTTATCCGCAGGATTAGGCGCAGTTGGATGAGGGCGTTCTGCATTTTGAAGCGCAACCCAGCTCCGACTAGTCAGCAAGCTGCCAAGTCTCCTCATCCCTCTCCCGCAGGGGAGAGGGGAAAATCCAGAGAGAGGTTACTTAACACCCCCGCCAAAGCGTGATAGCGCCGCGCCATCGAAAGTCTTGTCCTCTTGATCGGCCTCGCCCTCGCCGCCACTGGCCTTACGCTGATGCTGCGCAGCGATCTGCCGTTTATTCGCGGCGAGACCCGCCGCGTCCCGGCCCAGATCGTCCGCCACCAGCTCATCCGCCGCGGCGGCGCCACCCTGTATAATGCGATCCTGCTAGTCCCGGACGAGCGCGGCGGCTTCATCGAGGTCCGCGATCCCCTGACCACGCCCTTCCCGACCCCGGTGATCGGCGAGCGGCTGACCGTCGTCCATCCCAAAGGCTACCCCGGCCTGGCGCGGATCCCCTATCCATGGTTCCGCGGCGGGATCTATGCGGGGCTGGGCTATCTGCTGGTGATCTGCGTGCTCGGGCTGACCGGCCTCGGCTGAAGCCATGGCCTCCGCCCCGAACAGCGGCTAGGGTGATCCGATGACGGAAAAGCACGGCATCCCGATCACCCGCCAGGCGGCAACGCCCGCCAAAGCCGCCGCAATCCGCGCTGCCGTCGCCCGCACCACCACACTCGGCCCCGGCGGCGACTCCTCGCGCCTCGCCACGCCGGAAGATGCCGCGCGGTTACACGAATTTCTCGAGGACCCGCGGATCCACGCCGCGATCTACACCCTGCCCCGCCCGCTGACCGTGGAGTCGGTGCGCGCCTTCATCTCCGGCCACCAGAGCGAGCGCGAGTGCGGCACCGGCCTGCTGTTCCTCACTTTCGACAAAGCCGGCCGGATCAGCGGCTACAGCGACCTGTGCCTCTGGCCCGAATGGGCGGCCGGCGAGCTCGGCGGCGCGATCCACCCCGACCGCCAGGGCCAGCGCCAGGGCAGCAGCGGCGCAAAGCAGAGCTTCGCCTGGATGTTCGACCATCTCGGCCTCGACCTGATCTGCGAAACCGCCGCCCCCGACAATATCCGCACCGCCCAGCTACTCGACCATCTCGGCTTCCGCCGGATGGGCGAGATCACCAGCCAGCGCCCGGACGGCACGACCAGGCCCTCGCTGGTCTGGGAGATCACCCGGGCGGAATGGCAAAAAACGCCAGGATGACAAAGCAACCTATTTCCCTTATTCCCAGCCCGTTACCAGCCGACGAAGAAGAATAGGACCATGCCCAGACTGATTTTGATGCTTGCCCTCTCGACCCTGTTCGGAACGGCCGCTCTCGCCGCTGACGGCAAGCCCGACATTAACCAGGTCTATCAGACCCACAGCAATTGCCACATTGCCTATGATCTGCTGACCGAAGAAGTGGCCGCCGGCAAGCGCCCCTCTGACGAGGAGATCAACTGGGCCAACAGCTATGAGGCAAAAACGCTCGAGGAAGGCGCATATTGCCCGCCCCCTCCGGACCAGCTCCGCGTGCGGGCTACCGACCATGTGATCAGCACCAAGACGGGTCTGGACCGGACCATGGCTTATGCCGGAAAACAGGATGATCCGGTCGCCACCTTCGAAGCGGGCTTTGCCTTCTTCCTGGGCAAATTCGGGGAAGAATCGCGGGCGGACGGCTATCAGCTGGTTGGCATGGCAGCAGACTGGGGCGACCCCATTGCCCAATTTTCGAAAGCGGTCTGGCTGTCCACCGGGAAAATCGGCGGCCAGCGGGACAATGCCGCCGCGCTGCCGCTGCTCGAGGCCGCTGGCGAGGCCGGGCATCTGGACGCCATGTTCAACGCCGGCCTGTTCCACATGAACGGTCTCGGCACCGCCAAAGACCCGAAAAAATCCTTCTACTGGTTTCGCAAGGCCGCCGAAGCCGGGCATCTCTATGCCGCGATCATGGCGTTTGACCAGATCAACAGCGGCGCCGGCGTCAAGCAGGACTTTGACCTCGCCTACCGCCTGTCCCGCAATATTGCGCAGGCGGGCTCATCTTATGGCATGGTGATGGCCGCCTCGTCGCTGCTGCAGGGCAAGGACCCCTATGACCATCAGGATGAAATTCTCTACTGGCTGGATCAGGCCAATATCCATGGCGATGCAACGATCCGTGCCCAGGCCCAGAAAGCCCGGAGCGCCGTCATGGCCGACTTTGACCGCCACAACGCTCCGCCGCAATATGTGCCAAAGCGGCGCAAGGCCTGCCCGATGCAGAAAGTCTGCCTGGTCGACCGGTTCAGCGGTGCCCAGAGCTGCACCACCCACAAGGATTACTGGAGCGACTGCGACTATTGACCGACGCCGGAGTGGCTGAGCAGGCGGCTAGGCGCAGTTGGATTAGACGAAGACTGTGTCTTTGGTGATGATGCCATCCAGAGCGGTATCGTACAAAGTGTGGGACGCTGCCCTCTCAATCGTATTCTAGTCTCAACCTGTCCCATTCATTTAACAACCACTGGAAACGGGCTTCGAAAATGCGTTGTTCATCACCCAACATTTGGACCCGACCGATTGAGTAATTTTCGCCCCTGATTACATCTAAAATACGAAGATCATCCTCCGGAACATTAGGAAAGGTATTACGCATAATCCATAATCCTATCCGGGCAGCTTCTAATGACAAAACCGGTTCCGGACAAAAGTAAGGATACATAAAGTGCTCTTCTTCAGTTCCGTCGCGTACCGAGAGAATATTATTCACTTTAACGGTAACGTCTAACGCTTCGTTTGGATAGACACCTGACAGCGCATCCGCCGGAACGAAAGGTTCGTTGGTCCACCGACGGCGTTCATTCCACCACAAGAGAAAGCCGTCTCTGAGCCTCGGATAAAGTCTTGCCCGCCGATAATTGGTAGCGATATGTTCCTCAACATCAGTGTGAAGATCATTGGTGCCGAACACGTGGTTTTTTGCCGAATACCAAAATGGAGAATAAAAGTCTGGCCCTCCACTTTCAATACCTGAGTCTCGCGCTATCGTATTTCTAATATCTTCACGCAATTTCGATGTTCGCAACCTATCGTCAGCGTACATCAACTGAAGCAGCTTCCTGAGCGGAATGTTTCGAATGGACATAACTTTATCTAACCTGTTGGAGGATTGGGATCGTTCCCATGACTATCGCTCTGGGCAATTTTCCCATCGCGATTGTGAATTCTAAATTCAGTCTGTTGATTGCGACTAATTTGGCGGCCTTCCTTCACAGCTTCACTTTTAGTTTCATAGTGGCCGCTAGCCCGCTGACTTCCGCCACGTTTCACATCCCAACCACCTTTAGGGTTAGGTACGACGTGATGGCTTTCGGGACCTTTTTTTGGCATTTCGAATCTCCTTATCGAATTTTTCTGTTCGATATATCGAACGACGAACGCCTATTGTCAAGAACATATTTGTTCGATATATATCGAACACCATTCAAGGAGACAAAAGATTAGGAATCATGGGTAAAACGCTAGGACAAAAATTATTGGAAAGCCGAACGCGTAAAGGTCTCTCCCTCGACGAATTGGCAAAGATTGCTGAAACAAGTAAAAGTTATTTGTGGGAGTTAGAGAATCGCGACGTACGAAAACCGTCTGCCGAGAAACTTGCGAAAATAGCAGATGCACTTGGTGAATCTGCAAGTTACTTGATGGACGATAAATCAGAACCTGATGAAGCCCAAAAGCAAGAAGCGTTTTTCCGAAAATTTAGTAAATTGGACAAGAACGATCAGGCTAAGTTCCAAGAAATGATAGAAATCTGGAGTAAGGAGAAATAAGTCTTCCAAAAACTCCATCTGGATGGGCAATCCATCTGACAAAAATGTTGACTGCCTTCAATGCAGCTCACGGACTTGATCGATTCCCGATCAACGTGGGACTGGTCGCTCAGGAGTATTCAAAAAGTGTGTTTCCTGACGAACCGATTACTTTAGTAGAAGGCAAGAACTTTACGGGCAGTTTTGAAGGAGCGCTAGTCAGGAACCCTATCAAACCGAAAGAATGGGGCATTTTTTATAATTCAGGACTAAGTTCCAAAGGGCGTATAAATTTTACTTTGGCCCACGAACTAGGTCATTATTTATTGCATCGAGCTTTGGTCATAAATGAAATCTCATGCTCCAAAACCGATATGCGGGCATGGGATTCTGAATACGGAAAAATGGAGAGTGAAGCTAATGAGTTTGCCTCCTTCCTGCTGATGCCACTTGATGATTTTCGTGCGCAAACAAAGTCTTGGAAAGTGTTTAGAATTCGAGATTTCGCGGCATTAGGCACACGTTATGAATCGTCAACTACTGCTACCATCTTAAAATGGCTAGAAATCACAACTAAGAGAGCAATGGTCGTGGTTAGCAAAGACGGCTTCATTGATTGGTCGTGGAGCAGCAAGCCATTACTAAAAAGTGGCGTCTATTTTCGCGCGAAACAGGAAACCATACCAATTCCGGATAAAAGCCTGGCTGCAAAGGGGCCCTCTGAAATATCAATTGATGGCGAATGGCTTCCAGAGGGTGTCTGGGCAGATCAAGAAGAAGTTTTTGAAACTGCTTTATTCTCTGATTTTCATAACCAGACGATTTCATTGCTGATATATCCAAATACCCCGCCGGGATATCAACGGTAAAGTCTCTCTTTCCTACACAAAACCAAATAGGTTATATTCCGTCCCTTTAACAAACCACTCCCAAACCCGCCGCACCCCCTGTGCCGCGCTCGGGATGGTTGCCGGAAAGGAATATGACCAATGACCTATCAGGATGAATTTGCGCGGCGGCTGGGCCAGGCGCGGGGTGCGGCAACGGGCGAAGGCGGGGCCAGCCGTCCCTGCGAGGCGCGCAGCGACGCGGCGATCCAAGGCGGGGAACGGCGCGCTGGATTGCTTGGCGGCGCTCGCAATGACGAACCAACGGACGAGAGGGAGAGACGTCATCCTGAACTCGTTTCAGGACCCCGGGCGGCCAGACCGGAAGATGGTGGGAAGACGGACGAGGTTGAGAGTGGTGAACACGCTCCCGATACGCCCGTTCGTCTCGAGCGCAGTCGAGAGACTGGTGATGGCGCAGAGGTGTCTCGACTTCGCTCGACACGAACGGATAGGGAGACACAACCACCCTCGTGCTCCGCGCTCGACGCGGAGCCCTGTGCTCAAAACACCAACGCCCCGGCAGACGCGCAGAGCTCCGCGTCAAGCGCGGAGCACAGCCCCTCCTCCTCCCGCACCCCTCGCCACGATGGCTGGCTCCCCGAATTGCGCGTCAAATTCCTCGAGGCCCTCGCCCGCACCGGCAATGTCGGGGCCTCGGCCTATTATGTGCAGCTCAGCCGCCAGTCGGCCTATGACCTGCGCCGCCGCGACCCGGATTTTGCCCGGGCGTGGCGAGCGGCGCTGGTGCTGGCGCGCGATGTGGCGGAGGATGCGCTGCAGGAGCGGGCGATCGAGGGCATTGAGGAGCCGGTCTTCTATCACGGCGAGTGCGTGGCGACGCGGCGGCGCTATGACAGCCGGCTGCTGCTGGCGCATCTGGCGCGGCTAGACAAGATCGCCGAGGAAATCCCGGCCCAGCGCGGCGCCGCCCGTTTTGAAGACATGCTGGAGGCGATCCGCACCGGCGATGACACCGCCCCGCTGATCGCCACCCCGACCGACGAAGAACTGGCCGCAGCCGCGGCCCGCGCCGAAGCCCTGCAGCCGCCGGTGGAGGAGGATGGCGACGAATTTTACGCGGTCACCTTCCCCGACCAGGACGGCCCGCCGGACTATTACCGGATGACCCCCGAGGAAGCCGCCGAAATGGAACGCGACGTCCCCGGCCTCACCGCCATCCCCACCGGCACCCGCAACGACACGGTCGCCTCCGCCCTGCACTACGAAGAACTCGCCCGCGCCGAGCTGGCGGAAAAAGCCGCCGAGGATGACCCCTGGGTGGAGGAGGGGGACGATGCGGAAGAGTTAAGAATATGACCCTGTAAAGTTTGTCAAGAATAGGTGCTGGAAAACCGGCCCTCGTCATCCTGAACTTGTTTCAGGACCCCGTATGTCTTCCCACCATGTTCCGGTTTGGACGGCTGGGGTCCTGAAACAAGTTCAGGATGACGACTCTATACGGAAGCAGAGTGATGATGAACACATTCACCGTTCGTCTCGAGCGCAGTCGAGAGACCGGTTATGGCAACGAGGTGTCTCGACTACGCTCGACACGAACGGATATGGAGGCCTCCCGACCTCGTGCTCCGCGCTCGACGCGGAGCCCTGCGCCCAAAGCACGATGGCAGATGGCCGCGCAGGGCTCCGGATCAAGTCCGGAGCACAGGGCGTGAGGACGGGATATGAAGCGCGATAAAAATATACAAAGAATCGTCATCTATCTTGTCATCCCCGCGCAGGCGGGGATCCAGATAGAGCTGACCGTAGCAACGAAAGCGCCGGTAAACTGGATTCCCGCCTGCGCGGGAATGACCAAAGGCCTAACCGGCAACCCCAAACAGATCATGCTCATCGGCATCTTCAATCACCGCATCGACAATATCACCCACGGCCAGATCCGCGCCCACATTGCGCAAGAAAACATTGCCGTCGATCTCCGGCGCATCGGCCTCGGACCGCGCGGTCGCCCCGATATCGCCATCTTCATCCGGCTCACCGATCTCGTCGATGATCACCGGCAGCGTACGGCCGATCTTCGCCTGCAGCTTGGCGGCGCTGATCCGGGCGGTTACTTCCATGATCCGCTGGTAGCGCTCTTCCTTGACCTCTTCTGGCACCGCGCCATCGAGACGATTGGCTTCGGCCCCTTCGACAGGCTCAAAGCGGAACGCGCCGACCCGGTCGAGTTGGGCTTCCTCGAGCCAGTCGAGCAGATATTGAAAATCCGCTTCGGTCTCGCCGGGAAAGCCGACGACAAAGGTCGAGCGGATGGTGAGATCAGGGCAGATATCGCGCCACGACTTGACCCGCTGCAGCACCTTGGCCTCGTTGGCCGGGCGCTTCATCCGCTTCAGGACATTGGGCGCGGCATGCTGGAACGGGATGTCGAGATAGGGCGTGATCTTGCGCTCGGCCATCAGCGGAATCACCTTGTCGACATGCGGATAGGGATAGACATAGTGCAGCCGGCTCCAGACGCGCTGACCTTCGGGCGTCCTGAGCTCGCCCAGCGCCGCCGCCAGATCGGTCATATGGGCGCGGACCTCGCGGCCCTGCCCGGTCGGACCATTCCACACCCGCGGTTCGTGCCGGATATCGACGCCATAAGCCGACGTATCCTGGCTGATCACCAGCAGTTCCTTCGTCCCCGCCGCAACCAGCTTCTCCGCTTCGCGCAGGATCGCATCGGGACGGCGCGACACAAGGTCGCCGCGCAGGCTGGGAATGATGCAGAAGGAACAGCGATGGTTGCAGCCTTCGGAAATCTTGAGATAGCTGTAATGGCGCGGCGTCAGCTTCAGGCCGGCTTCCGGCACCAGATCGACAAAGGCACCGCGCGCCGCGGGCGCTGCCGCATAGACCGCGGTCACCACATCCTCGTATTGATGCGCGCCGGTCACGGCCAGCACATCGGGGAAGCGCTTCATGATCACATCGGCTTCATTGCCCATGCAGCCTGTGACGATCACCCGGCCATTCTCGGCCATCGCCTCGCCGATCGCCTCGAGGCTCTCTTCCTTTGCGCTGTCGAGAAAACCGCAAGTGTTGACCAGCACCACATCCGCACCGGCATAGTCCGGCGACAGGTCATAGCCGTCGCTGCGCAGCTGCGTCAGAATCCGTTCGCTGTCGACCAAAGCCTTGGGACAGCCGAGCGAAACCATGCCCACTTTGGGCGGAGAGGGAATTTGGGTAGCCATAGGGCGCGGCCTTTAGGCCTGTTTGCCCGCCGAGTCACGATCAATGTTCGGCAACCCCCGCCCCGCCTCCATACGCACCCCCCGTACCCCGGCGAAGGCCGGGGCCCATCTAGGAACCATCACCCTTGCCCCATGGCCGAAGGACGAAACACCGTACCGCCAAAGCGCCCCCCAATTGCCCAAACCGCCGGATTTGGGTACAGGAGATGGACCCCGGCGCAGACCGGGACACATTCTGGGGAGGATGCAATGAACATATTTGACGTGAACTGGCTGGCCGTCGTGCTCGCCGCGCTGGCGGGCTTTGTCGTTGGCGGCATCTGGTATGGCCCGATCATGGGCAAGAAATGGATGGGCGCGGTCGGCCTGACCGAAGAGCAGATCAGGCAGGGCAATATGGGCGCGATCTACGGCGGTGCCTTTGCCTTCAGCCTGGTCGCCTCGTGGACGCTGGCCCACACGTTCGCGACCTATGCGATGGACCTGTCGTTCGGCGTCAAGATCCTGACTGCCTTTGGCGTCGCGCTTGGCTTTATCGTGCCGGCGATTGGCACCAACTACCTGTTTTCGCAGAAAAAACCAACGCTGTTCTTCATCGATGCCGGCTATTGGCTGCTGTTCTACATCGCGATGGGCGCCGTCCACGCCTGGTTCGGACAGGCGGCATAGGCGGTGGGTCGCGGTATCATCGACTTGATTTGGCCGGGAAGTCGCCGGGGCTGCCAACAAATGGGAGGGAGAGGCAGCGCCCGACTTGCTCTATCAATGGTTCACGCGGCGAACCGTTCCCGGCCCTCGTCAAAAAAGATGCCGCGGCGATGAACGCAATCAGCTCTTCGTGCGTAAGGCTCACATCAACAGGGATGAGCGAGAGCAGGAGCAGCAGCATGGAACTGGTGGATATTTTGCGATGGACCGCCAGCATCATCGGCATGATCGCCGCGCTGATGGTCGCGCTCAACGCCGGAGCAAAAATAACCGGCTGGGGCTTTGTCCTGTTCTGCGGATCGTCGGTCGTCTGGGTGACCAGCTCGCTGCTCGATGGCAACAACCCGCTGGCCGTGCAGAATGTCGTCTTGCTCGGGATCAACCTGCTCGGCGTCTACCGCTATCTGTGGCGCAAAGAGAAACCCAAGGCGGCAGGATGAAGCGGAGGTCAGCGCCCGGCCAGGGTGTCCGCTATGATCCGCCAGACCTTGGGGTTGAAGCCCAGCCCCATATGCCCGCCGTCGACGCGGATGTTGCGGGCGTGAGCGTTGTAGATATCCTTGGCGATCTCCGGTCCGACAATCCCGTCCCGGTTGGAGTAGAGCACGGTCAGCGGCTGCCGGATACCGATGCTGTTGCGCTCGTGGACTTCGCGCTCGAACTGGTCGAGCCGAATGCTCGCCGACCGCGCAAAGCGCTTGCCCGGCGTGGTATATTTCGGGCCGCCGATGATCGGCGTACCCATGGTGATCACCTCCCGCACCAAATGCGGCGACTGGCGAGCAACCTCGCGAGCGATGATCCCGCCGAGCGACCAGCCGATCAGCGTGAACGGCTGCTCGCCATTCTCGGCGAAGCGCGCCTCGGCGACAGCGGTGAAGCGCGCGATATCCTTGTCGACCGAGCCCCGGTTGCGGCCCAGCGACCAGTCGGCGACGTCATAGTTGATACGCTTGAGAAAGGCCTCCAGCGGGCGCAGCGACAGTTCGCTACCACCATAGCCCGGGATCAGATAGACTGGCCGGCCGTCGCCGCGCGGTGCCGTAATCAGGCGCGGCCATTGCAGGCCAAAGCGCACCAGATCGAGCGGCAGAGACAGTTCACCAAGCTGCGCCGTGCGGCTCGGCGGGCTCAACCCGGTCGGCATGTCTATGGATTCGGACATCATAAGGCTCCGTCGTTCGATCGCCAGAATAGATGTTTATCTCGCAGGCGCAACATGAACCATGGAACAGGCTTGTTCAGTCCGTCTTCTTGGCATCATTCTCGGATCCGTTGCCAGGAATGATCTCGACAATGATATCGCCCGCCTCCAGCGCGGCTGCTTCGTTTTCCCAGAAGCCATAGACAGCATCGCCGCGATAGATCCGCACGCCGAGGCCAGAGCCGACCACTTCGCTCATCGCCATACCGACCTCCGCTTCGGTGACCGCCCGCTGAACCAGCTTGACCCGGCCAGTGGCGGACGCCAGATCGCTCAGATAATCGGAAATCTTGGCCCCTTCACAACTGCCGGCGAGCAACAGACCCGCGAAACTGACAGGATTGATCACGGTCGTCGCGCCCGCCTGCCGCGCCAGCAGCTCATTGTCCGCCGCCTTGATCGAGACACTGATCGGCAGATGATAGGCCAGATGGCGGGCCGTCAGCACGATGAGAATGCTCGTGTCATCACGCCCTGCCGACACAATCAGCGATCTAGCACGCGATATCTTGACGTTCATCAACGCATTGTCCCGCGTTGCATCACCGTTGATCACCGCACAGCCGAGCTTCTCAGCCTGCGACAAGGCGTCGTCCGACGAATCGATGACAACGATTTCTTCCGGGTTGGTGCCCCGCGCGAGCAGCTCCTGCACCGCTTCGCTGCCGCTGGTACCGAAGCCGGCGATCACGATATGGTTGTGCAAATTGCTTTGGATCAGTTTCATGCGCCAATTGTCCCAGGTTCGTTTGAAAACAAAATTATAGGCCGTGCCGACAAAGATTAGCACGACGAAGATCCGAATCGGAGTCACAACCAGCGCGTCAAACATCCGCGCCCGCTCGGTCACGGGCGCAATGTCGCCATATCCTGTCGTGGTGATCGAGATCATCGTGAAATAGACGACATCAAGAAAGCTGACATCGCCGTCGTAGCTGTCCTGCAGACCATTGCGGTCAAAATAATGGACCGAAACCGCCATGCCAATCAGAGCCAGAACAAACGTGACTCGCCAGGCAATGTCGGCCCAGATCGGCAGACTCGACCGACGGCGCAGGGTGAAATAGTCAGAAATCTTGCGATTGGTATTGTTTGCCATGGTCTGGTCAGCCGCGTTTCGGCAAATGGATTGTCGGATCGACCGGTTTGCGGTCTTTGCGGATTTCAAAATGCAACTGCGGCTCCTCAACGTAGCCGCTTTCACCAGCAAGACCGATGATATCGCCGGCCCTAACCTTTTGGCCACGCGTCACGTTAAGCTTGTCAGCATGGCCGTAAGCGGTCACCCAACCCGATCCGTGGTTAATCAGAATAAGACCGCCAAACACGTCGATCTCGTCACCACTATAAGCCACCACGCCGTCGGCTGATGCCCGAATGGGTGTGCCCTTCGCGACACCGATGTTGAGGCCATCATTAATTTTGCCGCCCCCCTTGCTCCCAAAACTGGACAGGACGGTGCCATCGACCGGCCACAGAAACTTTCCGGAAAAGCCGGCAGGCGTAGCAATAGTCGTATTGGGACTAATGGCTTTCCGCCAATCCGAAGGTTCTTTGGCAGAGACACCGTCAGCCAGAGCCGGCTGACTACCGGTCACGATATCGTCGATGTCGAGAGTAAAGGCAGAGGCACGTTGTTCCAAGCTAAGATTAGCGGGATCGCTTGGCGCAGCGGAAGGTAAGAGCAACTTTTGACCAACACGCAGAATATAGGGAGCCTCCAGCGCATTTAGCGTCACAATTTCACTCCACGATGCACCATAGGCACGCGCGATAGCAATACCGGTCTCGCCCGAATTGACGGTATGATAGCGCCCGCCGGTAATTTTGAGCTGCTGACCAGGATGAATGATATAAGGATCGACCAACCCGTTGGCCAAGGCGATGATCTGTGAGCCGGCACCAGTTCGGTTTGCAATGCCCCGCAACGTGTCTCCCGGCTGGACGACATAGATTCCTGATTGCACGCTTCGCGCGTTGGGAATGACCGGTGCGGCCTGCCATGTCGAAGCGGGTGCCTTGTCCGGTGCCGTACCGAGCACCAAGGGGTCGGTAACCAATTGAGGCGGCGGGGGCGGGGGCGGTGCATATTCATCACGGCCCGGCGGAATGCAGCCCGTGACCGCCAGAAGCAATGTCAGGATCGCAATATGACGGATATATGATCCCATTAACCGATTATCCCCCTTGCCGTAACGCTTTTAGCAACAAAAGCGCAGCTTGCCAGCCCCACAGCCCAAAACATAGTAAATTCGCAGAACCAGAAGGGCAATCAGGGGTAAAGCTTTATCAAACCGTCCATTGAGTCATAATGGGTTAGGTCAAGATGAAGGGGTGTGATCGAGACAAAGCCATCGGCGATCGCTTCCAGATCGGTACTGTGCGCTGGTGTTTCGACCATCGGTCCTAAGCCAAACCAATGATATTCAAAGCCACGCGGGTCCCGATTGCTGACAATCTGCAAGCGGCCATAGTCACGAATACCCTGGGAGACGACCTGCACCCCTTTGACATCGTTTGCCGGCAGTGCCGGGAAATTGATATTTACGAGCGTCCGGTGATCCATGCGCTGATTGATCAAAGGGCGAAGAACCCTCTCACCCCAATGCGCGGCAGCATCAAATGGCACGTTGGCACCAATATCCTCGCGAGCATAGGCTTGGCTGAGGGCAATGGAAGGAATCCCCGCCAAGGCGCCTTCCATGGCGGCTGAGACGGTACCGGAATAGGTGACGTCTTCGCCCAGATTGGCACCACGATTGACCCCGGATAATATCAGATCGGGCGGGTCATCCTTCATAATTTTGGCCACCGCCATCATGACACTGTCCGTTGGCGTGCCATCGACTGAATATTGCTGATCCCCTCGCTTGCGTATCCGCAGGGGCCGGGTCAGCGTCAAAGAATGCCCAGCCCCCGAATTTTCATCGGACGGTGCAACGATCCAGATGTCGTTGGAAAAATGCGATGCTATATCGAGCAGGACTTTCATACCTGGAGCATCAAAGCCATCATCATTGGTCAGCAAAATACGCATCATGCAGGCTCCAGCTTTTCTATGCCGCCCATATAGGGGCGCAACGCAGAGGGAATGCTTACCGAACCATCGGCTTGCTGATAGTTTTCGAGAACCGCGACCAATGTCCGACCGACCGCTAAGCCGGAACCGTTTAGCGTGTGGACAAACCTGGTTCCCTTTTCCTCACTCTCCGGCCGGAACCTCGCATTCATCCGCCGCGCCTGAAAGTCACCGCAATTTGAAACGCTGGAGATCTCCCGATAGGTATTCTGGCCCGGTAGCCAGACTTCCAGATCAAAGGTCTTGCGAGCGGTAGCGCCCATGTCACCCGCACATAAAAGCATTTTGCGATAGGGTAGCTCCAGTCCTTTCAGGATCGATTCTGCAGCTTGTGTCATGCGCTCATGCTCGGCATCGCTGTTATCTGGATGAACGATGGCCACCATTTCAACTTTTTCAAATTGGTGCTGACGGATCAGGCCTTTTGTATCCTTTCCAGCAGAGCCCGCTTCACTTCGGAAACACAGCGTCAGCGCTGTCAACCGGATCGGAAGCTGCGCTTCATCCAAGATCTGGCCATTTACGCTGTTGGTCAGACTTACCTCCGCGGTCGGAATCAACCAGTGACCTTCCGTGGTCTGGAACGAATCTTCAGAAAATTTGGGAAGCTGACCCGTACCAAACATCGCCTGATCGCGGACCAGCACCGGCGGCGCACATTCCTGAAAGCCGTTTACCGTGGTTTGTTGATCCAGCATATATTGTCCGATGGCGCGTTGCAGCCTCGCCATCTGACCCCGCAGGAAGGCAAAGCGAGCGCCTGACATCTCCGCTGCTGTCTCGAAATCCAGCCCCAGCGCCGGGCCGATGTCGCTATGTTCTTTCGGATCAAAATCAAATTCTCCGGGACTGCCCCATCGCTCGACTTCGACATTGTCGTCTTCATTGTCACCAGGCGGAACATCTTCGGTCGGGAGGTTCGGCAATGCCGCCAGAACATTATGCAACCGGCCAGAAACTTCACGTTCCTTTTCTTCAAGTTCAGGCAGCTTACTTTTCAGCTCGGCCACTTCAGCCATCAACGCTTGCGCTGCTTCGTTATCACCCTGTGCCTTGGCTTTGCCGATCGCCTTGGATGCTTCGTTGCGACGTGCCTGACCGTTCTGCAGCTCCGTTTTAAGCCCGCGGCTCTCTTCATCCAGATCCAGCAAATCTTTGGCAACGGGTTCCACGCCGCGTTTCGACAAAGCTGCATCAAAAACGTCAGGGTTTTCGCGAATATATTTTATATCATGCATGGCGATTGCCTATGCCGAGCGTCTGTTTCACTTGCAAGACTACAAAGAAAAAAGCGGCGGGATTGCTCCCGCCGCTTTTTTGATTTCTATCCTCGCATGGAGATTAGGCAGAAACGGCCTGTTTTGCCTTACGTCTCCGAGCAAATAGTGCCGCGGCTCCCGCGCCAAAAAGCAGCACAACTGGCGGAGCCGGAACGTCCGTCCCGCCGTTGGAACCTCCTGAACTACCGCCCGAAGAGGAGCTTGAGCTGCTGCTCGAGGAACTGGAAGAACTACTCGAGGAACTGCTGGCACCGAAGCTTGAAGACCCGCCGGTCGCCCCCGATGAGCTGCTGGAAGAACTGCTCGACGAACTGCTGGAGGAACTGCTCGACGAACCGGAGCCACCGGAAGTACCATGGTCGTCACCACCGCTCGACGAACTACTGGACGAACTGCTCGAAGAGCTGCTGGATGAGCTCGACGAAGAGGAACTGCTACCGCCTGTCGATGTGCTGGTTGATCCGCCGGTGCTCGTAACGCCACCTGTCGAGGTACTGGTCGAGCCGCCGGTGCTCGTGAAACCGCCTGTCGATGTGCTGGTAGAGCCGCCGCTGCTGGTTGAGGAAATAACCACACTTCCGCCACCGGAGCCACCGCCGCCGCCAAAGAAACCACCGAAAAAGCCGCCGCCACCGCCGCCATATCCGCCGCTACCACCAATGACTACCGGGACAGAACCGCCACCGCCATCAAGTGGCGGAGCTGGAGGAATATAGGGAGGCAAAGGTACAGGAAGAGGTTGCTGTGCCGGACTCTGCGCGATTGTGACGACCGATGGCTGGCAAGCAGTGGTCGTTTTGGTCACAGTGCGCCGCGTACGTTTGATCTTGCGAGCGGGTTCACCGCGCTTGACCACGCGGGCGCGAACCGGCTTCTTTTTCGACATCTTTTTTACATAAGGCGCAGCAGGTGCCTCTGAAACATGCACAGCACCGCCACCAATCAAGGCCCCACCGCAAGTGCAGGCGCATAATTTTGCCAAAGCCATCCGTACCGACATAATTTCATCTCTCTTCCGCTATGATCCGGGCAAAGTAAGCTAGCCGTGTTATGCCAGCCGACCTTTTCGCCGCATCGATGTGCAGCAGAAAGACAGAATAATTGGTAAATCACAATTACATTAACGCTGTTTTTCGCCCGAAAAGTGCAAAAGATGTTAACAATATCTATCGATCAAGGGTTAATGTCCCGAATTGGAACCATTACGATCGGATTCATTTCAAAATCCGAGAAAATATCGATTCTTTCGTCCCGCAAATGAGAATCGAGGTAAAGCACCGGCTTAAGCAACAAATGTCAAATCACGTTGTGCTTGCCCGATGTATTCCGATTTCCGGATTATTGGAGAGAGAGCGATATTGCGCCTTGTTTCCAGTAAGTCCGCTGGGTATAGGCCCGCCCTATATGTGGTCCAGCTCTCCGGATTCGGGTAGGGCATGATGTTTGGAGAGTATGTTGGCATCCTCAGTAAAGAACGCATCCGCAAAAAACAGCGCAGATATTGTCCTTCCGGAAGGCTATGAACCGAGCGAAGACGAAGAGTTCATGAACGAAAGACAACTCGCCTTTTTCAAACGGGCCCTGAAAAAGTGGAAACAGGAAATCATTGATGAGTCTAAGGAAACCTTGGCGCATTTGCAGGATGGCCCGATCCAGGAAGCGGACCTAAATGATCGAGCCTCTAGCGAAACAGACTGGGGCCTAGAATTACGAACGCGGGATCGCCAACGCAAACTGACATCGAAGATCGACGCGGCACTGAGAAGGATTGACGAAGGCGAATATGGCTATTGCCAGGTAACCGGCGAACCAATTTCGCTGGATCGGCTTAAAGCCAGACCGATCGCAACAATGACTGTGGAAGCACAGGAAGCGCACGAACGGAATGAAAAAATTTCGCGCGACCAGTGATGCAATTTGGTCCGGAGTGAGAAAACTTAACAGCGCGCGACCGTAGCTGCTGGCGACATTCACAAGTTCCGCGCAATTGCGCCAAATTAGGCGAATTTTGACCGGATCCTTCATAAGATAAAGTCGAAAAAATTAACCAAATTTGCACTTATTGAGCTCTATCATTCGTGTAAGAGACATGATTTTACACGGGAAGCTCATGAAAGAACCATTTGACGATAATCTGAAAATGAACAGTCAGGCTCTTGGCCATCCGAAGCGAGAGCTGGGTCGGGACAGTCTGTTTCTGAAAGCAGAATTACACATCGTGGATGGTGAGGATTGTGGCGAAGTGCGCGTCCGCAATCTGTCGGCTGGCGGGCTGATGGCGGAAGCGCCGGTGCTCACCAAGCGGGGTGACAAGGTCGAACTGGAGTTGCGGAATATCGGTCGCGTTACCGGACATGTCGCTTGGGTCGCACAGGGCAGATTTGGCGTCGCATTCGATCATCCCATTGACCCCAAGCTCGCACGAAAACCGGTCGGACAGAAAAAATCAGAATTGCCGCGCTACCTGCGCCAGCCGTCTCAAAAACCATCCAATATTCGGCGGGGCCAAACGCCGCGCTAGTCCGTCGATCAACCGCCAAAAATAAGCTTGATTAGCACACCGTCCCTGCATAGGACCGTTTAACCAGTCGATTAAACGGGAGCAGGGCATGCCAGGACCATTAGCCGGTCTAAACATTATTGAATTCGCGGGAATCGGACCCGGACCCTTTTGCGGCATGATGCTCGCCGATCAAGGTGCCACAGTAACCGTTCTGCATCGTCCAGGCCGCGCTCCGGATCCGCGTCTCGCGCTGTCTCGCTCACGCAAGTTGGTGGCGATTGACCTGAAGTCGGACGCCGGCATCAAAACGGCCCGTGACCTTGTCAAGAATGCCGACGGTCTCATTGAAGGCTTCCGCCCCGGCGTTATGGAGCGACTGGGCCTTGGACCGGATGAGTTGCTCGCCGACAATCCACAACTGGTCTATGGTCGGATGACGGGCTGGGGCCAATATGGACCGCTCGCATCCGCAGCTGGACACGATATCAACTATATTTCGATATCCGGTGCCTTGCATGCTTTCGGGCGGAAAGGCGAGAAACCGACCCCCCCGATAAACATGGTTGGCGATTTCGGCGGCGGCGGCATGATGCTGGCCTTCGGGATGGTGTCAGCCCTGTTGCATGCAAAGACCGGTGGCGCTGGTCAAGTCGTCGACTGCGCGATGACCGACGGATCAGCGGCATTGATGGCCATGATTTTCGATTTTCACAACACCGGTCAGTGGCAGGATGAGCGCGGTGTTAATTTGCTCGACACTGGCGCGCATTTCTATGACACCTACGAGACATCGGACGGCAAATTCATTTCCATCGGATCAATCGAACCGCAATTTTATGCAGAGCTGCGGCAAGTTGCGGGTCTCGCTGACGATCCGGATTTCGACGCGCAGATGGACCCCAGGCAGTGGCCCGCGCTCAAGGCCAAGCTCACGGACCTTTTCAAGACCAAGACGCGCTCCCAATGGTGCGACCTGATGGAAGGCACAGATATTTGCTTTGCTCCGGTTCTTTCGCTGACCGAGGCCAAAGAACATCCGCATAATGTTGAACGGCAAACCTTCGTGGATGTCGGCGGATTGAAGCAGCCTGCACCGGCACCGCGCTATTCGGTGACGGTCCCGGACCCGCCCAAGCGACCTGTTTGAGCGGCTGCGGTTACCCTGTCCGCATAGCTCGGGCCGATCGGCAATTTGGTGCCATCGTGCAGCAGGACGTAGCGCTTGCGCCCTTGCCTACGCACCTCCGCAATAACATCCCGCCGGACGATCATTGACCGGTGAACGCGAACAAAGCGATCATCCGGCAACTGGCTCTCCAGAGAATGCATCGATTGGTGGACCAGGTAACTGCGACCAAAAAGGTACAGCCGCATATAGTCCCGCTCTGCTTCCACCCACTCGATATCCGAAACCGCCAGCTGTAACGCCCCCGCCCCGTCCTGCACCCACAGACTCGGAACAACGTCGGGATCCGCATCGGTTGCGGCGCGCTCCAGATTGGCGATCGCCCGCTCTACGGCCTCCCGCAACAAGGACTCCTTTACCGGTTTCAAGAGATAGTCCGTCGCTTCCAGCCGAAACGCCTGAACCGCATATCTGCTATGAGCGGTTGTAAAAATGATTTCCGGTGGGCGGGCCAGATCGTGACAAAATTCCGCCACTCTCAACCCTGAAAAATCGGGCATGTCGACGTCCAGCAACAGAATGTCGGGAAGACCCTGCCTGACTTTGTCTACAGCCTGTAAACCGCTGTTTGCCAGTTCCACGTCGCCGAAAAGTCCCGTGCGTTCGCACAATGCCCGGAGCCGCGAGCGAGCGAGTGGCTCGTCATCCACAATCAGAACAGATGGCGGATTTTTTGCCGTCATCAGATATCCTCAAATATCAGAGACGGATCGGGCAAAACTATCGTTGCGACAGCCATTCCATCCTTGCTGTTGGCCAGGAATAGCGATGCATTCTGCCCATATAATGCTTTCAGACGATCTTGGATGTTGGTCAGGCCTGTACCGGTTCCGGCGGTCCTGTCATCGGCTGTTCTGGGCGGAATTCTCACTCTGCCATCATTGGCGACGCTGATTCGCAGGCGATCACCGTCAACTTTTGCAGAGATGATGATATTGAACGGTTGATCAACCCCGGCAACGCCGAATTTGACCGCATTTTCAATCAGCGGCTGGACGATTAATGACGGTATGCTCCATCCGCGGGCGTCCGGCTCGATGTCGACCAGATATTGCAACCGTTCCGGGAAGCGCATGCGCTCTATCTCAAGATAGCGGACCTGCTGATCAATTTCCTGTTCCACCGTGATCATGTCCTCGGCTCCGCCGGTCAAGACCGCCCGCATATAGTCCGCGAGATCATCGACCAGTTTTTCTGCCTGTTCGTTTTGTCGATCAATGATGAGGCTGCTGACCGAATTGAGCGCGTTAAAAACAAAGTGCGGATTGAGTTGATAACGCAATGCACGCAGTTCACTCTCCCGATTCACTCGCTCCAATTGGCGACTATGCGCCATTACACGTTGCACGTCCTGACTATGCGACAAGGCCAGATACAGAGCGCCCCAGCTGGCCAAGATGAAATAACGGGTAAACGCCTCGTCCAGGATATAGGCCCAGTCGAAAGAGGTGAAGTCGATCGGATCGAGCAAATAGTATAGATCGAACAAGGCGGCTTCATGGTTGAATACGACATGATCCAGAATTGCGATATAATTCGCCAAAATCATGGTCGGCAAGGTGAGCATGAAAATCGCCGCCGCCATGCCGTGACCGCGAACCGCGATCAGTAGACGATAAAGCAACCACGTGAAGGTGATGCAAATGCTGGTCATGATGATCCGCTGAACAAGCAGCGCGTCAGCGTTGTTCTGCGTCAAATATAATATGCGGCTGCTAACAAACAGAAAATAGGCACCCCAAACGCCGAATATCGATTTGACCGCCAGATCTCGATTAATGGGGAACAGCCGGTTGAACAAAGACGCGGTTTTTGCCCCGGTCTGTCGCGCCGGTCGATTGGCGGGGCCGGGTGTCACGAACCCGGGATGCTGGCGTTTGCGCCGATGCCCCTGCGCGTACGCCAGTAGGTAGCGAAGCTCGCCAGCCAGTGACTGCCGGAATAATGCGGGGTGCGCACGGACTCCTCACCCGAATTGCCGTGCAAGCGCGCCGAAGCGAGAAGCGACGCTCGACGTGGATCGTCAACTGGCAGGCCAGCCGCGATGCCCTCCAAGGCCCAGGCCCGAGAAAGATTGAGACCGTCCAGATGCACCAACTTTCCATCGGTTGGGTCGTTCACAATGCCGACCGCAAGCCAGTCGTCACTGCCGTCGGTCGGAATATCGGGCAGAAAATCAGACAACCAAGTCGCATATTCGCTTTCATCCATAACCCGTCGCATCAGGTCTGCCTCCATCAGACAGGGAGAAAGAAAGTCCTCTCCCGATGGCTCGTAGGCCATCGGACAATTCCGGTCCTCGCGGTGGAATTTCAGCGCCTTTTGGCGAACTAGACTGGTCATTTCGCTGTCGCCGCTGTGCTCCGCCCAATCCAGGAAGAGTCCAAAAGCAAAGGCGGATTGGTTATGTGTTCCCAGGCGGATCGGATAAGCCAATTTGGGCAACCATTGCTTGATATTGCCTACGATGACCGTCTCCAGCGGCTCCAATCTGGCAAGCCATTCCTTCGCCTGCTCGGCTTTGCCACCATCACCGGCCGCAATTTCGCGCAATTCGGTGGTTAACTGCAAGAACCACGCAACGCCATATGGACGCTCGAATGCTGCTCGGTCGGCTCCTTTGAAATATCCAATCTCTCCGGCTATTTTTTCTGTGGTAAAATTCGCAGCGAGAGCGGCAGCAATCTCTTCGTCCATCTCTGGAACCAGATCCTGACCCCAAAGCCGCGTCAGCAACCAATGGCCGTGAACCGCGCTATGCCAATCGAAACAGCCATAAAATACAGGAGTCAGTTTCACGGGCTCCGCGACATCGGCAGCACTGCTCAATACATGGCTGATCTTGTTGGGATATTGTCTGTTGATGCAATTGAGCGCGATCCGTGCATAGGCTTGATCGGCGCTGCGGGGTGTCAGCGCATGGTCAGCCGGATCGGGCGCGGTATACCGACGCTCGAAAACATCGCGCTCCGGCGACGACAACTCCGGCGAAGACGCCTCCGACTGGTCTTCTGCAACCGAACAACCCGCCAACGCCGCGATCAGTATCGCAGTCATCCCTTTTTGATAGATCATCCAACGCTCCCCATAAAAGCAATTGCAATAGAGATAAATTGACCCATTGGCAAAAGACTATAGGGCAAAGAGCTCCTCCGCCATTGCCGGTTCCGGCTGGGCGATTAGCAGTGGAACTGACAATATCGCGACGCAACCCGCCATATTTCTAACCGGCAGCCCCCTGCGGCATATTACCACGATGTCGTTGACCGCCAGCATCGGCCTGCTGACGATGTTCGTCGTCGACTTTGCCGATCTGTTTTATATCGCGCAACTTGCGGACAGTTCCCTCACGGCGGCAATGGGCTTTGCAGCGACGATTCTGTTTTTCGCGACCGCGTTCCATATCGGGCTGATGATTGCGACCAGCGCGCTTGCGGCGCGCCACATCGGTCAGGGCAATGCGGATCAGGCGCGACGCTATCTGACCAACGTCATGGTACTTAGCATGGTGCTGATCGCGCCATTGGCGGTTATATTCTTTATTTTCGCCCCCCAAATTCTCGAACTCGCGGGTGCCGGCGGGGCCGCCAATCAGGCAGCCACCGGCTATATCCGGATCTACGCACCGTTTATGCCGTTCAGTGTCACGGCGATGGTCTGCTCCGGTTTTTTGCGGGCTCATGGTGCTGCCCGGCGGGCGATGAACGTGACCCTCAGCATGGGCATCACAAACGCCATTCTCGATCCGATATTCATCTTTGGCTTTGATTGGGGAATCAACGGTGCAGCAGTCGCCAGTGCTTGCGCCGCTATGGTTTCAGCTCTGTTCGCCATCAGGCCCATTCTCCAACATTATGGCGGTTTCGAACGGTTTTCCCTGCCCAGCTTCGGGCAGGACCTGCCTCCGATCATGACGATCCTGATTCCCGCAATTCTGACCAACCTTGCCACTCCAGTCGGCGGCTTCATTTCCTATCGGTTCGTCGCGGACTATTCCGACGATGTGATTGCCGGCTTTGCGGTTGTTGGCCGCGTGGTACCGGTTGCGTTCTGCCTGATGTTCTCGCTCTCCGGTGCCATCGGACCGATCATTGGCCAGAATTTTGGCGCGTTGCAGTTCGACCGGGTGCGAACCACCATAAGACAAGCGACGATATTTGCTTTCGGCTACACGCTCATCGTCTGGCCATTTCTCTATCTTTTCAGCGGTCCGATTTGCGACGCCTTCCATTTGACCGGCGAAGGGCGTCACGTATTTTGGCTATTTTCATCCGCGTTAACCCCGCTTTTCTTTTTTAATGGCATGCTATTCATCGGCAACGCTGCTTGTAACAATCTGGGCTATCCAACTTGGTCAACCGCAATGAATTGGCTGCGCAATACGCTCGGCGTGATCCCGTTTCTCTGGCTGGGCCGCGAATATTATGGCCTCGACGGGATTGTGCTAGCACCAGCAATAGGCGGGATAATTTTCGGGATAGCCGGGTATATGATTGCCCAATATCTGGTGAATTTACAGGAGCAGCGAGCTGGCTTGGCCGGTTAACCGATCGCTTCCGGGCGTCCCATCGTGGAACAGCGCTTTTTTGCTCCGCGCGGTATCAAAGAAATTCGCCTATCTGCGGCTCAAACTGCCCGCTTGGGCCACATCAATTATCATGGAAATTTGTGCGCGTACCACCACCCTACGTCCCGCCTTTGAGCATTCACATTCCCGATTACGGGCAGAGTGATTGGGCACGAGAACCGTTAACCATAACGGACGAGCGGCCTGCGGACGGGCAAAGCAAACACGGTCAGCCCGATGCCGCGGCCGCACAGGGTCCCAGACACTGGCACTCCTTTGCAAAATTGACGGTCCGCGAACGAATATTGACCATATTTGTTCTTTTGAGCTTGATTTTGATCCCTGCAACCATGCCGCAATCACGCGTTGATGCGCAGCAGTTCAACCCCAGCGACCCACGGCTGCAGTCCGTCGAGCGAGCAGAGGAAAATTTTGCCGGTTCGGCATTTTATTTCACCGATCCTGACTATGCGATTCCGCAGAATTACGGCGGTATCGGCATCGATCCGCTTGCCAGCCCGGGAGCCGGACTGGCTGACGGTCTGTCCGACATGACTGCTGACGATGCTGATCCGGCATCTCGCGCGGATCTGTTTCGGCCCACCGCTTTTCGCGGGTCTGTATTGGACAATAGCAGGGCGTTGCAATGTCTCAACCAGGCGATCTACTACGAAGCCGGCATGGAGCCCGATGCCGGTCAACGGGCTGTTGCACAAGTGATCCTGAACCGCGTCCGCCATCCAAGCTATCCCAACACCGTCTGCGGTGTGATCTATCAGGGCAGCGAACGCGCCAGCGGTTGCCAGTTCACCTACACTTGCGACGGTTCACTGCGGCGTAAACCGTCGCGTTTCCATTGGGAACGGGCCAGGAAGGTCGCGATCGAAGCTTTGGCGGGAAAAAGCTACACGACCGTTGGCACCGCCACCCATTATCATGCAAGCTATGTGTATCCCTATTGGGCGCCAAGCCTTCGGTTCCTTGGAACGGTCGGAGCGCATCGGTTTTACAGCTGGAAGGGCAACGCCGGCAAGGCCAGTGCTTTCAATCAGCTATATCGCGGCGGCGAGCCGGTCCCGGCACCAAAGCCACGACGCTATGATCTGGCGAAAGGTGGCACACCGCCGGCTTCTCTTGACCCGATAGCCTTGGAAAAAGCTTATGAGGAAGGCCGTCGCAAAGCCGAGGCGGAAGCTGCACAATCAGAGAAAGCGGCAGCTCTCGCGGCAGACACTGCGCGCAGACATGATCGAGCCGCCCCTGCAATAGATGTCAATTCGCCCCGGTCCTATCAGGCACCCAATTACAGTGCAGAAGCGAAGGCCAAAGGTGGCGAAAAAGCCTTTGCCGGACAAAATCTTCCGGAAGTTGGACGGATCAAACCTGAATTCCGCAACAGCGGAACCTGGAAGAAAAAACCGGGAAGCTAGTCTGGAGCACAGGTTTGGCGATAGTTTCGCTGGCAACCAACAATGGGTTTCCCTTGCCATTCCCCTTGACTCCCGACTAAAGGCTCTCGATTTTATTGGAAACGAAGCGGAGCGCTCTAATGGCGACGAATTGGACGGCAAATAGCTGGCGGAATTTTGAAGGATTGCACATGCCGCAATATCCTGACGCCACGAAATTAGAGGAAACAGAGGAGCTGCTTGGCAGCTACCCTCCTCTCGTCTTTGCCGGCGAAGCCCGTAGTCTGAAGAAAGATCTGGCCGATGTCGTTGATGGCAAAGCCTTTCTTTTGCAAGGCGGCGACTGTGCCGAGAGCTTCGCAGAATTCCATCCTAACAACATCCGCGATACGTTCCGCGTCATTTTGCAAATGGCGGTGGTACTGACCTATGCATCGAAGCTGCCGGTGGTCAAAGTGGGGCGGATGGCAGGCCAGTTCGCCAAACCACGCTCCTCTGGCACAGAAGTGCAGGATGGTTTGGAATTGCCCAGCTACCGCGGGGACATTATCAACGGCATCGAATTTGACAGCGCGCGTAGGGACCCGGATCCGGAAAGGATGGTCCGGGCCTATAACCAGTCCGCCGCCACACTCAATCTGCTCCGTGCATTCTCTACCGGGGGTTACGCCAATCTGAAACAGGTTCACGGCTGGACTCACGATTTCATGGCGCGCAGCCCCTGGGCGAAAAAATTTGAAGAAATGGCCGACCGGATCGGAGAGGCCTTGGCCTTCATGGAAGCCTGCGGGATCAATCCTGATACGGTTCCTCAACTCAAAGCCACGTCCTTCTATACCAGCCACGAAGCGCTGCTGTTGCCCTATGAAGAATGTCTGACGCGACAGGACAGCCTTACCGGTCAATGGTATGATACCAGCGCACATTTTCTCTGGATTGGAGACCGAACGCGGTTCGAGGGCTCTGCGCATGTCGAATTTCTGCGCGGCATCGGCAACCCGATTGGCATGAAATGCGGACCATCGCTGACACCCGATGCGCTATTGAAGATGCTCGACACGCTCAATCCGGAACGTGAGCCGGGCCGGATCACGCTGATTTCCCGCTTCGGACACGACAAGGTGATCAGTGGCCTGACCCCGCTCGTTCAGGCTGTGAAGCGGGAGGGTCATCCCGTTGTCTGGTCCTGCGATCCGATGCACGGCAATGTGATCAAGGCGGAAAGCGGCTACAAGACCCGTCCGTTCGATCGCATCCTGGCCGAAGTGCGCGGATTTTTCGCGGTTCATCGGGCAGAAGGCACTTTTGCCGGTGGCATTCACTGCGAAATGACAGGCCAGAACGTAACCGAATGCACCGGCGGCGGCGTAGCGATTACCGATGCGTCTCTGGGCGACCGCTATCACACCCATTGCGATCCTCGCCTCAACGCCGCGCAATCCCTGGAACTCGCGTTCCTGCTAGCGGAAATGCTCAATCAGGAACTGTCAGAGCGGACGCAAGAGGCCGCCTGATATGGTCGAAAAGGCAAGGCCCGAACGGATGCGCCCCGAAGATTATGCGACGGAAGAATCGCCGATGAGACGACGTGTGACCTATGTCCGCAGGGAAATCGTCAGCAAGGGCGTTGGCTTCGGCAGCGCTCTGGCGATCGCGATCAGCTTCACCACCCACAAATCCATTTTTTGGGCGATCATCCACGGCTTCTTCTCCTGGCTCTACGTCCTCTACTATGCGCTAACGCGGTAGGTGGCGGGCGGGACCAGCCTATTTGCGTGACATTGTTGGGCCGTGAGACTATCCAAAAGGCTGGAAAATCGGCAGGAAAACGTCATGATCCGATCATTCTTGGTTATTATAGCGAGCGCGATGGCGGTTGCCGGATGTGCCGGACCGATTGAAACCCGTGTCCAGAGCCATCAGCTTATTCCGGTCGTGGAACAAAAAGGCTTTGCCTGGTCTCCCATCAATCCAATCGCCAATCGTGACACGGCACTGGCCCGGGATTTGGTCGGCAAGCTGCTTGCCCAGAAAGGCTACCAGCAGGCACCCGATGCAGCAATATTGGTGCATGTCGCGCTTGCTGATCGACCGGCCGATATCGCGATTGATGCTGGTGACGATAAAACGGTGCGCCCTCTGGTCGCCGCGAAAGAGCAAAAAAGCTTTCAATCCTGCAAAGATCGTGAACACCGGTTGACGGTAAGCCTTTTTGACCAGAGCCGCGGCCAAAAGCTATATTCGGGCAGTGCCTCAGAATATCACTGCAATGGCACTATTGCACAATCTCTGCCGTTTCTTGTTGATGCTGCGCTATCCGGACTCGACGGTGGGACCAGCGATGTCCCTTTGACCGCAATTCGCACCCGTCAGGGCATAGAATGATTCAGTCTGCCGGCTCCTGAACGTCGTCCGCAAGCGGTAGCAGTACCGTGAAGCAAGCGCCGCCATCGCGACGATTCTCGCCGCGAATGTTCCCGCCGTGCCGCTCCATCACCTTTGCGACAAAATTCAATCCCAGCCCGGCACCCTTTATCGATGATTGTGCCATCAAGTCATCGCTGGCGAACCGCTCAAACAGTTGACCCAGCATCTGCTCGGAAATTCCTTCACCCTCATCGGAAATGGCAACCGAGACAAACGACTGTCGGTCCAATTCTGTCACCCGGATTAAAATTGTCACGACACCGCCATCGGGACTATATTTGATCGCATTGTCGATCAGATTGACAAAGGAACGGTACAGGCTCGAAGGCTCGCCGTTGACGAATGCCCCATCGGACTGATCGTCAATTTCACACCGTATATCACGTGCTTTGCAAAGCGGCCAAAGACCATCGCTGGCTTCCGCAACCAGGTCTGACAACAATATATCTTCACCCGCAAATTCGCTGGAATCGATCCGCGCGAGTCCGACAAAATTATCGGCGAGCGCTAACGTATGCCGGGCATGTCTCTTGATCCTGCCGGTGATTTCATCATCATCCTTCCCATCAAGAAGTGCCAGAATCGCCGCCTGTGGCGCACGCATATCGTGGGAAAGCAGTTGCAGGACCTCCTCCCTGAGCTCCGCCGCGTGGGCCATTTCTGTGATATCGGCAAGATAATGGATATGGCCCTTCAATATGCCGTCGCTCGACATAACGGGGGCGCGGCGCATCGCGAAAATTTCCCCATGATAGGATGTGAACTCGACATAATCCTGTTTTGTTGGGCGTTTCTTCAAATCAAGATAGTCTTTGACAGACTCCAGATCATCGGCCGAAACAAAGCGCTGAAGCATGTCATCGAGCGCCAGGTCGTGAGGACCGTCCTCCATTCCGGCCTGCGCCAGCTGATTGACGAATATTACCTTGCCGTCGAGATCTGTAATAAACATCGGGTCGGGCAAATTTCTTAGCGCATCGCTGATGAACCGGCGCAAATCGCGGACATGCGAAATAGCATGGGTCAGTTGCTCGGCCTGACCGGTTATAAAGTCTACTGGCCCAAGCTCCGAACGCATGATCGGAATATCAATGATCGACCGATCGAATTGCTGCAATTCGCTATCCATGAAATCGCTCGTCGCCTGTAGTCGGCGCCAGCCCCAAACCGGATAGACCAATATGACCCCCAAGAGAGCGGCTCCAGGGGCAAACCACAAAGAGAATTTGAGGAGGAGCGCACTGGTGAGCAATATCACCACAATCAAGCCAAATGAAACGACGATCGTCGTCCGCGGAGTCCACCGCCAGAAGCCGAGCAACAATATCCAGAGTGGCAATAGCGAAAGCGCAAGCTGCGCGGTCAAGGATAGAGGAGCGATAAAATCATCGCGCACGATCGCACTATAAAGATTCGCCATTATTTCCACCCCGGCAAGTGTCCCGCCGTCGCCAAGCGGGACGGGATATTGATCGCCGAGGCCATTCGCCGTTGCTCCCACCAACAGGATTTTGCCGTCGAGGAAAGCGGGCGGCACCTGTCCGCTGGCCAGGGCGGCAAAGGATACCGATTGGTATGCACCGCGACGGGCAAATGGCACTAGCAACGTTTGCTCACAATCTGCCAGTCGCTGATATGCGGGCGATGGGTGCCCCTCGACCGATCGATAAAGCATTTCCATCAAATGCGGCCAATCTGAGCCGGACGACTTGTCGCCAAAGCATAGCGCCGCACGGCGAACCACGCCGTCGGTGTCGAGCGGAAGATTGACGTGCCCCAAACCATCGGCCGCTTGCGCTAGAGGCTTGATCGGCAAGGCCACGTCATAATCAGCACCATTTCTGCCGGGCACCACGAAATGCAGCGGCAGAAATAGTTTCGATATGTTCGCCATAGCCCGAGCCAGTGCCGCATCTGCATCGGGATCACCTGCCTCACTTAGCAGAATATCGAAGCCAATCGCTTTTGGGTTTCCAACCGCAAGTTGCTCCAGCAACTCGGCATGCCGGTACCTCGGCCATGGCCATTTCCCATAAGCATCGAGACTGTCTTCATCAATCTCGACGATCATGATGTCGGTTGGCGGCGCAGGCCGATCAATAGCGGAAAGCTGGTCATAGACCAGATTGTCGAACGGGGAGACACTGTCCCAAAAAGACAGGGCAGCCACCAAGCAAGAGGCCAACGCCGCCACAGCCAGCCATTCTATCCCCAATCGTTGGCGCAGTCTCATCGGTGATTGGGCCTCCGCAGGGAATCGACCATAAGCTGGCCTTTGACAGTCAGTTGACCACCGTCAATTTTTCAAAATCGGTCCATTTTTCGATGGCCTGTAAATCCTCTGGATCATTGGAAAACTGAGTGACACCCACCCGCCAATAATATTCACCATCAGCCAAGTCCGAGAGAGTGACAGTATCTCCGCGTAGCCCGGTCTCATCAATGATCGGGATCGACGTTTTGCTATCCTTGAGGATCTGCAAACGATAAAATCTCTCGCCCTCGCCTTCGCCGAACCATTTGAAACGATAACCGAAATCACCAGAATCCGCGCTTCCGCCCAACGTACTGAGCTGGCGTTTGAAGGCATAAATTGCCGGCATGCCTTCAAACCCTCCCGGTGCCAAGGCCGTCACCTTGGCGAAATAGCGGCCGTTGGGAATGGTCTGGAGATCCAGCACTGTCCCCTGCCCTTCTGTTTCTGCCACAATGTCAATGAAACCTGCATCCGATGCAATCACCAGGCGATAGCCGATGGCCTGGGCACTGGGTGCTACAGAAAATTGCAAGTCGGTGTCCGACTGCACCTTGGCAGGATCCAGTAGCTCCGGTGGCGGCAGGAGTTCCGCTTTGACGATCGCGCCAGTGGCGGACGTCGCTGCTCCAGTGCCCGCAGGCACCGAAATTGCCGAAGTGCCGGATAGGCTCGTCCCGGCGGCTACAACCACCTCGCCCTCAATCGTTTCGGAAAAGACCGCACCGGACTGATCGTCCACCCTCGTACGATAGTCTGTACCGCGAACAGCGGAAACCGCAACCGGGGTCCGTACGCGATACCGGTCAGCCTTCTTTTCCAAGGGTGCGACTTTCGAGCGAATGCGCCCCTTGTCGACGGCGATTTCATAATCAATACTGTCGGTCAGCAGAATGCGGCGCAGCCGTGTGATCCGCACTTTGCTGCTCGATGGCAGCGACACGCGTGAGCCATCCTCAAGCTGCAGTGTCAGGAAACTCCGGGGTGCAGTGCTAATATCGCTTCCCTCGCCGATCTTGAGTCCGACAGCCGGCGCCAGATCCCGGCCGGCCGATTGAACCGAAATATTGCCACGAAAGGCGCTCAGTCTGGCTTCGCTCGGTCGATATTTCAGGAGGCGGACAGGAATCCGGAGGGGCTTTCCAAGGGGAATTTCATGCGGATCGGCAATCCCATTGATCCGTTGTACAATAACATAGTCCGATCGTTTGCGCAGATACTTGCGACCCAGGCTGAACAACGTATCATCACGCTGAAAGATATAGGTGACTTGCTCAGAATCTGGGTTCTTTTGAGCAGCGACTTCGCCAGGCAAAAACGCAGTGACGCACAGACACAAAACGGTCAGAAAACGTAGGCCGGATGCAGAAACAGAATCCCGGAAGTGTCCAGACACAATTATCCTCCGTTGCCAAATGTCTCCAATCTGTAGCCATAGCCGAAGACAGTGAAAATTCGAAACCCGTTTTCCGGTTTTAATGCCAGTTTGGACCTAATCCGGGACACATGCATGTCGAGAGTACGGGTAGCGAGATGGGCATTGGTACGCCAAACAGTTTCCATGATATAGCGCCGCGACAAGGTACGGTCCCGGTTACGGAACATTAGATCGGTAAGCTCGAACTCTTTTGCTGTCAGCGAGACTTCCTTGTCACCGTGTCTGACCGTCTGTTCGATACGATCCAGCAGATAGTCACCATATTCTGCCGTCGTATCCATTGCCGAGGCGCCGTTGTTTCTGCGCAACAAGGCATTGATCCGGGCGGCGATGACATTCTTGTCTTCTGGTTTGGTGATATAGTCGTCGGCACCTGCATTCAGTGCATCGCTGATATCCTGTTTCGCAGTCCGACTGGTCATCATGATCACCGGCGGCCGATCTTCGACTGCATCTTTCATCCAGTCCAATATTTGCATGCCATCCTTTCCAGGCATGTTCCAATCAAGAATTACCAAGTCAAAAGTGTCTCGCAACAATGCGCTGGAAAGGGACGTTCCATCCGGATAGCCCTTATAGATATATCCCTGACCTTCGACGATTTTACCCAAGATCTCGATAATCTCGGGATCATCATCCGCTATCGCTACCCGCATGTGAATTCTCCTAGTCCCTGTAACATTCTTATAGCGCGAAATTCGGCTATTAAGTCGTCTTCATGATCTGAGTTTTACTATCATTTACAGAGGTAACGCCAGCGATACGAACGCCGGTTTACAATGATTTACATAAATGCTCATTTTACCTATTATGAGCCGGCAAGCTCAGATCGCTTTTTTATCTTTTTGGATAGTAAACGAGGGCAAACGCCCTTCTTCAAGCAGACTTGCGGTGCACACGGCCGTTGGGGGGCAACCTAAACCGTCTCAAAGCGCCGATGGCGGGTCGCGGGCATTATATCTTCAAACCGCGACTAGAACGCCCAATCAAGCTCTAGCCGAAGTTGAAAATCTGGTGTTTTGCGGCTCAAAGGGGCAAAGGCTGACAATTCGACCGATGGCACCAGGCTGGCTTCATCAGCAGCGATGTGAAGAACGGGGCCCACCCAGTGTCGACCCTTGCTGTCGCCAGAGAGCTCGCCTCCCGTTTCCATCCCGACCGAGAAGTTGCCGCCAATTGCATGATCCACACGACCGACGTAGCTCGTCGAAAGAGCTGACCAATCACCGGGTTCGCCAGATACAATCAAATTACCAAGTACATTGAGTTCATCGCGAATATGTTCGATGATAAAATAGGTCTCAAACCCCACTCGCCCCGACCGATCGAAGATTACTGAGCTCTGGACCCCCAGTCCGGCCGCAGCGACTTCAGGGTCGACCAGAACCAGTTTTGCTTGCAGACCGATTTCCGAAAACTGCAAGGTCTCACCAGATTCCTGTTCAAACTCTATTTCCAATCCGACGGCAAGCGCGTCATTGATCCCATATTCGATCGTCGGCGCAAATTTCCATTCTCCCACCTCTCCGTTGCTTTCCGGCACAAATATCAGCTGGGATTCCAGCTCGAACATCGATTCTTCTATCTCCAGATTTTCTGCCTGATCGACGCGCCCTTCGGCAGCAATAGCTGGAAAGGTCCACGGCATAGCAACGGCTGCCAAGGCAGGTGACAAGCTTGACCTGAATACCACTTCGCTAAGCGGCTTGGCCGCTGCGAGTTCTGCGCAAATCACGCTCGTCCTGCGAACCGCCTTGTGAATCGCTATCGTCCGGCAATGCGAGTTGCCAGACATGGCTTGGCCGACCGTATAAAAATCCCTGGCCGATATCGCATCCGGAATCGATCACGCTTTTTGCGTTGTCATATGTTTCTACACCCTCGGCCGTCACCTGCAGCCCGAGATTGTGGGCCAACGCGGTTACGGCGCGAACGATAGATTGTGAGGCAGAATTAGACTCAATCCCGCGGACGAAGGATCGGTCAATTTTCAATTTATCGAACGGCAATTCGGAGAGATGCCGAAGGGAGGAATATCCAGTGCCAAAATCATCCAGAGAGATGTTGATACCCTGATTTTTGAGAGACAGGATGACATCCCGCGCGACATCAAGATCGGCAACCAATGCGCTTTCGGTTATTTCAATCTCAAGACGCCCCGGCGACACTCCTACATCCAGCAAGGTTTTCAATATACGCTCGACCAGCCACTCGTCATCAAATTGGACCGGAGACAGGTTCACCGCGAAACGCAACTCGGCGGGCCATTTTTTGGCTTCCAGAGCAGCGGCTTTCAAGACCACGAAGAATAGATCCGATATGAGACCGGTTTCCTCGGCGATGGTGATGAACTCCTCGGGCATGCGGATGGTACCGTCGGCCATATGCCAGCGGGCAAGCGCTTCAAAACCGACAATTCTGCCATCATTCAAATTAACCAGCGGCTGATAATATGGTTGAATTTTGTCGCTCGCTATTGCTTTGCGCAAATCCGTTTCAATCTGCGCGCGTTCGGCTGCCGCGAGTTCCATCCCCGACTCAAAAAATGCAATCGCATTGCGTCCGGTGCCCTTGCAGCGATACATCGCAGCATCCGCCTGCGCAAAAAGACTGTCGATAGAACTGTCCGGAACATTGGTCGTAACCACGCCGACACTCGCACTGATCACGACCGACAGGTCGCCCAACACAAAGGGATCTTCAAATACCGCAGAGAGTTTTTCGACTTTGCTGATGAGTTCGTCACCAGCCGCCACACCTTTCACCATCACACAGAATTCGTCGCCGCCGATCCGGCTGACCATCCCGTCACCACCGATGGCATCCCTCAAGCGCTCTCCCACCGCGAGCAGCAATTGATCGCCTGCAAGATGACCATACAGATCATTTACGGGCTTGAACCTGTTAAGATCGATCGCCAGCAAAGTGACAGGCGCGCTGTCCGCATTTTTAAGCGCAGCTTCTATTTCGATATTGGCTTTCCTCCGGTTCGGCAGGCCCGTCAGCGGATCGTGTAGCGCCATTTCATTTGCCTGCTTTTCAGCGCGAAGTCTGAGCTTTAGCTCCGCCCTGGCCTCCGACAGACGGCGCCAAGCGAAAACGCCTAAAGCGACCGGCAATAACAGTAAGCCGGTCAAGAACTCGTCAAATTGCCAATGCTCATGGCTTTCGGTGAAGGCAACAACTTGCTCAAAACCATCAACGGCGTGGGAATAAGAAAAAACGATCACATAGAGTATGACGATGATCGCCAAGTCTCGAACGGGCGCATATTTCTTCGCGCGCAGAAGACTACCAAACTTCAAAATATTCTCCCGGTCCTGTAAAAATACGCCCACAGTTCTCGGGATTCATTATAGAGAATAATGCTTAAGCTATTGCTAAATCCACAAATAGATTACAGACTCGGGTATTCCCCGCGCACAACAGCTGGTGTCACACTAACAGCAGTGTGGTAAAAAGTTTTCGATCACTGGTGAATTTGGTTGGGGTGGCAGGATTCGAACCTGCGCATGGCGGCATCAAAAGCCGCTGCCTTACCACTTGGCGACACCCCAATATTTGCGGTCCTGATTCTGGCATCCCGCGTCGGTGAACGGGCCTATTATCCAGTTTGCCCGCAAGGAGCAAGAGGCAGTTCTATCTATGTTTAGAACAGCCTTTTGACCCATCCATGATCGTCGGGCGCGATCCCGCGCTGGATATCGACCAGACGGCGCCGCAACTTCTCGGTCAATTGCCCCGGTCCGCCTCCGCCAATCTTAAATTCGCCGTCGGTAGAACGGACCGTGCCGACAGACGTGACAACCGCCGCCGTGCCGCAGGCAAAGGTTTCGACAAGCTTGCCGCTAGCAGCGTCCGCTTTCCATTGATCGATGGCATAGCGCTCTTCGGTCACCGTCAATCCTTCTTCACGGGCAAGGGTCATGATCGAATCGCGGGTAATGCCGGGCAAAATCGTTCCGCTGAGCGGCGGGGTTATCAGCCTGCCGTCATCCATCACGAAAAACAGATTCATGCCGCCCAGTTCTTCAACCCATTTATGCTCTGCAGCATCGAGGAAAACCACCTGATCGCAATTTTTCTCGATCGCTTCCGCTTGTGCAATCAAACTGCCAGCGTAATTGCCGCCACATTTTGCTGCGCCGGTGCCGCCCGGTGCGGCGCGACTGAACTGCTCCGAAACCCAGATTGTTATCGCCGAAGCACCGCTCTTGAAATAGCCTCCAGCAGGGGAAGCAATCACCAGATACAGATACTCCTTCGCGGGACGAACGCCCAGAAACACTTCGCTCGCGAACATGAATGGACGCAAATATAACGAGCCGCCTTCGACCGAAGGAAACCATTCGCGGTCAATTTCGACCAGCGCCTCGACTGAATCGAGAAACGCCTTTTGCGGCAGTTCAGGCATCGCCATCCGCCGCGCCGACTCCTGAAAGCGTTTTGCATTTTCTTCGGGCCTGAACAACGCGGTCGCGCCATCGCTTAGCCGATAGGCCTTCATGCCTTCGAAAATCTCTTGCGCATAGTGCAGCACCGATGAGGCAGGGTCCATCAAGATAGGCTCACGCTTCGTCACCTTGGCGTCGTGCCAGCCCTCGGCTTCGGAGTAGCGGATCATGGCCATGTGGTCGGTAAACAGGGAACCGAAACCGGGGTTCTCCAGCAGCCTGGCGCGCTCGCTAGCGAGCACCGGTGTCGCGCTTGGTTCGAGAGTGAATTTCAGGTTTTCCATATCTGCCATATTCTGCCACTTTCGGTTTGATTGATGCCGCCCAATGGAAGAAATGGAAGCATAATCCAATTGTCTTGCAATCCCCTAATCAGCCTGTCAAGATACGTCAACATGACTGACGTATCTCGCCCTGCCATATCTCCCGGAGCATCACCGCTTTTTCTGCGGGAAGACGAAATCCGTCGCGGGATTGAGCTGCTCTATTTCGGCTATACCAGACTGACGAACGCAGTTGATCAGGAACTCGCGAAACAGGGTCTCGGCCGGGCACATCATCGCGCCTTATATTTCATTGCCAGGCAGCCCGACCTGACCGTTGGCGAACTGTTGAAATTGCTGGCAATCACCAAGCAATCGCTCGGACGGGTGCTAAAGGAATTGCAGCAACAGGATTTCATTCTGAGTTCACCCGGAGTCATTGACCGGCGGCAAAAGCTGCTGCGCCTGACCGACAAAGGGGCTCAGCTGGAAACGGAATTGTTCAGGCAACTGCGCCAAAGACTGTCTTCCGCTTACGTCTCGGCGGGGCAGGAATCGGTAACCGGTTTCTGGCATGTTCTGGAAGGCCTGGTCCCGGAAAGCGATAAAAAGATGGTGTTTGACCTGCGCGGCGACAACGGCTGATCCGGGACGGGAGCGAGGTTGAAACCTCCTGTCAGGCTTCACCCATCGTATCAACCATGGCATGTTCGATCGCGTCCTGCGGGCTCTTGTCGCTCCACAAGACAAACTGGAAAACAGGATAAAACCGCTCCCACTCTTCAATCGCGAGATCGACAATGGTCTGGGCCTGGTCCAGACCCAGCATGCCGCTGCCACCGAGCAGCGTCGCATGACGAAACAGCAGGATATTATTGTTCGACCATAGATCGAAATGCCCCAGCCACAGCTGTTCGTTGATCAATCCCAGCGTCTCGTAAATGGCCGCAGTCTTTTCCTCGGGAACCCGGATCTCCGGCAGTAGAAGGATTTGTAGCACATGGTCTTCGTTGCGCCAGATTGCCCGCAACTGGTAGCTCGTCCAGTTGCCCTTTATCTCAACCGAAAGCTCGTCATCACTAACATGATTGACCGACCAGCCACGTGCTTCGAAAAAAGCGGCCAGCATGTCTACCGGTGGCGCTTCATCCTGATCGAGCTCTTGCCATTGGTCGTCAAGCATTACGGTTCCAGATCCTTTGCAGATGATGACCTAGTGGCCCACCCGCCGAACCAGAGCAAGGCAACCGAGCATCAGCCGCCAGATTGTTTGTGGGAACGCTGTGGATAATGACCGGCGATCAACCGCCGACCGGATTCGCGATCAGCTGTCTTTTTTGGAAGGCGGACTTTTCCGTGCAGCCGGCTTTGGCGTAGCCGATTTGCGAGCAGGAGCAGCTTTTGCTGCGGGCCGCTTCGATTCAGCTCCACTAGCTTTTTCGAGCGCTTCGACGCGTTTCTTCAGAGCATCCGCTTCGGCCCGGGCATTGGCTGCCATTTCCTTCACGGCTTCGAATTCATCCCGCGACACAAAGTCCATGCCGCCGAACCACTCCTTGGCGCGTTCCCGCGCACTCGCTTCGGCTTCGCGGCCAACACCGGCCACCGTGCCAGCCACTCCGTTCAATATTTTGGAAAGATCGTCGAAGAAGCGGTTTTGGCTCTGCATGTCATTAACTCCGTCACGGCTCGCTGGAGCCTGAATAAAAATATATACTATATCTGGGTTCTCGCGGCCGGAACCACAAGGGTCTCCGCTCCGGGATTCAACCATTCGATCTGTTTATTCAGAATCCCCGCGAAGCACAGCCACGCGAGATAGGGAACCATCAGCCAGGCAGCGGCCTTCCGGATCCGGCCGAAGACCAGGGTCGTTGCGAGCGCCAAAAGAAAGACAATCGCAAGCAACCAAAAAGCGGCAGAAACCTGATGCATGCCGAAAAACAGGACTGGCCAAAACAGGTTGAGGGCATATTGCACAAGGTACAGGATTATCGCCAAACCGCGCAAAGGTGCACTGCGGGCATGGAGCACCATCGCAAAGGCGGTTCCCATCAATATGTAAAGTAACGCCCAGGCTGCCCCAAAAGCAGCGCCGGGTGGCTGAGCCTCCGGCTTGGTCAAGGCCTGGAACCAGCGATTTTCATCGCCCGTATTGGCAAACTGGCTAAAGGTGAAGCCGAGCAGCACCGTGATAGGAACTACGAACAATATCCAGCGCAGCAAGGACATTCGCAGCTGGCCTTTTGAAGCAATCTGATTCACAGGGGCAGCATCCTCGATCGAAAATTACGCGAATCGTCCCAAAAGCTTTGTCCGGGACCCCAATATGTTTAACAATTTATGGGCGTTTGGCCAGTGCTAAGCGGATTCTGTCGCGATGAGATTCCCGCGCAGGGCGTGCGCCCTCCCTTGGTATTTTACCAATCATCGCCATGTTAAACAGACCGGCCATCGGACGGAAATGTTAGAAACCATTGATTGTGACGAATAGGACCGGCTGCTAGGCGATTTTTATGACCGACAAAACAAATTCGACCGAAGCCGAAACTCCGCGAGCACCGCTCAAAAAGATCGGTAACCTCCGGATGGTGTTCGAACGCGCCGTCCGCTATCCGAAGGAAATTGCCTTCGCCTTGCTTGCATTGTTCGTTTCGGCAATGGCTACGCTCGCGATACCGGCTGGATTCAAGACGATAATCGACAAAGGTTTCATGGCTGGAAACGGCGATGTCGCCCCATATTTTCAGGGCCTTTTGGGCATTGTTGCCGTACTCGCTGTGGCGACCGCTTTCCGTTTCTATTTTGTCAGCTGGCTGGGAGAACGCGTGGTGGCCGATTTGCGCCTCGCGGTACAGGCGAATCTGCTGCGCCTCGCTCCCGGTTTCTTTGAGGAGAACCGGCCGTCTGAAATTGCGTCGAGGATGACGTCTGACACGGCGATTATCGAACAGGTCGTCGGCACCACCGTATCGGTTGCCCTGCGCAATATCGTCATCGGAGTTGGCGGCATCATCTATCTGTTCACGCTGGCGCCAGCGCTAACGGCAGGATTGCTGATTGCGATACCCGTTATCATTTTGCCGATCGTTTTCATCGGGCGGAAACTGACCAATGTATCCCGATTCAGTCAGGACCGGGTGGCCGACGTCGGGGCTATGATTGCGGAAACGCTCGGTGCGATGAAAATCGTTCAGGCTTTCGGCCAGCAGGACCGCGAGCATGAACGGTTCCGCGGGGCGGTCGAAAGCACATTCGATACCGCCAAGCGACGGATCCGCTTGCGCGCTGCGATGACCGCCATTGTCATCGGCTTGATCTTCACCGGGATTACCATGCTGATGTGGCGGGGTGCTATCGGTGTCTCCGAGGGAACCATTTCCGGCGGAACGATCGCCGCCTTTGTGCTGACCGGTGGTCTGGTCGCCGGCGCTTTTGGCGCGCTGACCGAAGTCTATGGCGACCTGCTCCGCGGCGCGGGCGCTGCCGGCCGACTGGCAGAGCTATTGTCGGAGAAACCCGGGATTGCCGCTCCGGCTAATCCGATCGCGCTGCCGGAACCGTCGCGCGGCAAGATCGCCTTCGACAATGTTACCTTCGCCTATCCGACCCGGCCCGATACGCTGGCTCTGTCGAATTTTTCGCTGACCGTTTCGCCGGGGGAAACGGTCGCCGTCGTCGGGCCTTCGGGTGCCGGCAAATCGACGCTGTTCCAACTTGCCCAGCGTTTCTACGATCCCCAGGGTGGCTCGGTCCGGATCGACGGCGTGGCCTTGCCCTCGGCGGATCCTGCCGAAATTCGGGAACGGATGGCGCTGGTACCGCAAGACACCGTGCTGTTTGCCGCATCCGCCCGCGACAATCTCCGCTACGGCAAATGGGACGCAAGCGACGAGGAGATTTGGGAAGCAGCGCGCGTCGCCAACGCCGAGACATTCCTGCGCGCCCTCCCCGATGGACTGGACAGCTTCATGGGTGAAGCTGGAACGCGCCTGTCCGGCGGCCAGCGTCAGCGCATTTCGATCGCTCGCGCCCTGCTGCGCAACACGCCAATTCTGCTGCTTGACGAGGCTACGTCAGCGCTCGATGCCGAAAGTGAAAAGCTTGTGCAGGACGCTCTGGACCAATTGATGCAGGATCGCACCACGATTGTCATCGCCCACAGGCTGGCAACGGTGCGATCAGCGGATCGGATCATCGTTATGGAAGAGGGCCGGATTGTCGAACAGGGCGACCATGACAGTCTCATTGCCCAAAACGGCCTCTACGCGCGGCTCGCCGAATTGCAGTTCAGCAGCGCCGAAACAAGCCGGTCGAGAATTGGTGTGTGACGAAAGCCGCCGCCACAACGGCCACAAAAAAGGGGCCGCGAATCAATCGCAGCCCCCTTTTTATTAGCTTGGAAACCTAGTTTGGCGGACGGCTGGCTTTGTTGAAGCTGCCATATTGTTCGTTTCCTACGAAACCGAACTTGGTGACGCCGCTGTCCTTGATCACTGCAAGAGTACGGTCAGTCGTCAGATAGGCACTCAGGGGATCGGGCTGGAACTGAAGCTCTGGCTCCGGAACCATCGACTTCGTCTGCGCCAGATATTGTTTGACCTGATTCAAACTCACCGGGCTGTCGTTCCAGACGATTTGATTGGTTGCCGTGATACCCAAGCGGTTCTTGACCGGATCGATCAGAGGGGGGTCAGTCTCTGTATCGTCTGAAACCGGCAAGTCAATTTTCACCGCGTGCGTTTGCACGGGGATCGTGATGATGAACATGATGAGAAGAACCAACAAGACGTCGATAAGCGGCGTCGTGTTCATTTCCATCATTGGCTCGCCATCATCGCTTCCGCCACTCATAGCCATTTGTGCGTCTCCTTAACTTTAATATCTTCGGTTGTCGGCCGGTACTATTCGACGACAATCGGAGTGGAAATAAAGCCCACTTTTGCAAAACCAGCGCGCTGCATGGTGTAAATCGCGCCGCCGATGCACTTATAGGGCGTGTTGATGTCACCGCGGATATGAACTTCAGGCATATCTTCCGGTGTCATATTCTCGACGCCACCAAAGGAATCGATCTGATCTTCGAGCTGCTTCACCGCTTTTGTAACCAGGTCATTCGAATTGACAGGAACGGTATTCCAGTAAACGCGACAGTTGCCGCCTGGAGTAGCTCCTGAATATTCGGGATCACCTGGGTCACGTCCTGCGGCATCCGTCGTCGTAATCGACAGCAGCACATTTTCGCGCTTTGTCGTGGTTGGTTCAAACGGAAGCACCGGAAGTTCGAGCTTCACAGTCTGGATAACCACTGGAACGGCGATCAGAAAAATGATCAGCAGGACCAGCATAACGTCCACGAGTGGGGTGGTATTAATGTCGGATAGAGGAGTTTCCTCTCCGCCACCGCCCCCAACATTCATTGCCATAGGATCTTATCCTCTCAAAACTAAACCATCTGAAGGAAGCGAAAGCTCCCTCGTCGTGCGTTGGTCAGGTTGCCAGTCAACATATTTGGCTGACAACCCGACCCCCGTCTTACTTCTTTGCGGCAGGCGCAGCAGGCTTTGGAGCAGTTTTAACACCGCCAGCAGTTGTTGCGACTGGGGCAGTTTTAGCACCACCAGTTGTTACGACTGGCTTAACGCCGCCATCCGAGGCCATGTAGCCAAGAACGTCGTTCGAGAAGGCGCCGAGCTGCTCAGCGATCCGCTTGTTGCGGCCCTGCAACCAGTTGTAGGCCAAAACAGCAGGAACAGCCACACCAAGACCAAGAGCGGTCATGATCAGAGCCTCACCAACCGGACCAGCAACTGCGTCAATCGATGCCTGACCAGCAATACCGATTTTGATCAGGGCGCGATAGATACCGATAACCGTACCGAACAGACCAATGAACGGCGACGTTGCACCAACCGTTGCCAACCAAGGCAGACCGGTTGCCAGACGCGACTTGATCAGATCTTGCGAACGTTCAATCGAGCCGTGCAGCCAGTCATGGGCTTCAACCGGATCGGTCAATTTGGCGTGGTCAGAGTCAGCCTTGATCGCGTCGTCGACGATCTGACGGTAAGCGGAATTCTTGTCGAGCTTTGCAGCGCCTTCCTTAAGCGTGCTGGCACGCCAGAAGGTCGAGCGCATTGCCTGACCCTGCTTCATAATCTTGTTCTGTTCGAACAGCTTCGAAAACAGGATGTAGAAAGACGATACCGACATAATTGTCAGAATGGCCAGAACGGACCATGCGATAACGCCGCCTTGCTCCATGGCTTCGACGAAACCAAAAGAGTTTTGCGGTGGAGTGGCACCAGCGGCCAAGATTTCAATCAACATTTTAACATTCCCCTCAGGATAAACTAATTGCAAAAAATCTGTTGCGGGAAGGACGATTGGGAACGCCCTCCCCCATTACATTATTTGGGTATCTGCCAACGAACGGCGTTGGAATAATATCCGGTCATCGGATTGCCGTTCGCATCCAGAGCAGGTCTAAACCGCGCACGCCGAGTCAAGTTTTTGCATGCGGCCTCATCAAGATCGGCATGACCACTGGAACCAGTGATCTGACAATCAGTTACCCGACCGTTTGTGCCTACGGTCAAGCGGAAACGGGTCGTGCCTTCCCTTTCTTCACGCAGAGCGCGAGAAGGATAGTCATTCGCATTCGCCCAGCTTCCTGGATTACCACGAGCCTCCGGATTCGCCCGTTGTGGCGGTGGTGGTGGTGGTGGCGGCGGCGGTGGCGCAACCACTGGTGCCGGTGGCGGTGGTGCGGTCGGAACCGAGCGGATCACCGGCCGCGGTGCAACCACTGGTGCCACGATCGGAGGCGGCGACACTACCGGTGGCGGCTCAATCGGCTTGTCCGGTGGTGGTGGCGGTGGTTCTTCCGGCTCAGGTGGCTCTTCCTCTTCTTTAATGTCAATCATATCAAGCTGCGAGGCAACCTTCTTGACAGCATTATACGCCAGGCCGGTGACCAGCGCATAGCCAAGTAAAATATGGATGATCACAACAAGAGCAATCGATATGATCTTGTTCGAACTCATCTCTTGGTCAGCATAAGCCATTCAGAAATGTAACTCCTTTTTCCCCATCACAGAGCCATGTGCTTCATCGCTGAAGCTTCCGATAAAGACCGACAGGTTTGGAAAACCATTGCGACCCTTATTATCCCCATGACAACTTTTCGTTCGCTTGAAAGCCATCTTAAATTTGTTTTAACGTGCTACTTCCAAGCAGGCAATCGCTTTGTTGGTTCAGCGTCGATTAAGCTGTCAATGCCCCAAAATAGGGGCTAAAACCAGTCTTCTTCAAATTTTATTTTCAGAGAAAACCATGCGCTCCTTGTTGATGATAACCTTCACTCTGTTTTTCAGTCAAATTGGTGCGTTTCCAGCTTTCTCGCAAGCTTTGGAGGAAAGTGACCCGCTGCAATATGCGGACATCGTCGACCTCAGCTCAGAGGCTCCCATCATTGTCAATGTGGTCATCAAGGACGCGATAAAAATCGATCCGGAACGCGCACCCAATGCGCCTGCAGGGACGCAACGCTTCTATATTATAGCCTCCACAAGCGCCCTGATTCGTGGTCAGGGCGGGGTCGGGGAAACGATTCGCTACGTCATTGATTTGCCGCTCGATGGCCGCGCCCGCGCGCCAAAAATCGAGAAAAAGCCGTTCATCATATTCGCTCGCCGGCCGTCGGGTGGCAGTATAGATGATGTCCAGCTGGTAGCCAAAGACGCACAAATCGCATGGACGCCCAGCCGCGAACAGCGGGTCCGTTCGGTGGTTCGCGAGCTGGTCGCCCGCGATGCACCACCCGCGATTTCGAAAATCGCCAGCGCTTTTCACGTCCCCGGCACCATCCTGGGAGAAGGCGAAACCCAGATTTTTCTGGAAACGGATACCGGCACACCGATTTCGATCACGGTCCTGACGCGAGATGGTCAGCGGAAATTCTGGGCCGTGTCGCTCGGCGAAATTGTTGATGAAGCGGCCCGTGCGCCGATGCGAAACAGCCTGCTCTGGTACCGGCTTGCCTGTTTTCTGCCACGTCAATTGCCGGCCCCTGCGCTGGCAGGCGATACATTGGCAAACGCGCAGCGCGCGCGGAACGATTATCAAACAGTGCTCGATGATCTGGGCAGCTGTCCGAGATCACGTCAGCCCTGACTTCAGCCTGACAATGCAGAACTAGTTCTGGCATTCGATCAGGGCGGCGCTAATAAGGCGCCTTCACACTCATCCCAACGCAAAGAGGCTATTAATAATGACAGCTCCGCTACGCATCGCGCTCGCTGGACTGGGGACCGTCGGAACCGGCGTCATCCGCTTGATCGAAGAAAATGGGGCCATGATCGCCCAACGGGCCGGTCGGCCGATTGTCGTAACCGCCGTTTCTGCCCGCGACCGCAATCGCGACCGCGGGATCGATCTCGGTGCCTATCTCTGGTGTGACCAGCCTGAAGCGCTCACTGAACAGGAGAATATAGACTGCGTTGTGGAAATGATTGGCGGCTCGGATGGTACCGCGCTGGATCTGGCGCGCAAAAGCCTGGCAGCGGGCAAGTCATTCGTCACGGCAAACAAGGCGATGATCGCGCATCACGGCATGGAACTGGCTGAAGCTGCTGAAACCCGCAATCTTTCGCTGCGATATGAAGCGGCAGTGGCCGGCGGCATCCCCGTTATCAAGGGGCTGCGAGACGGCGCTTCGGCCAACCGCATCGAGCGCGTTTACGGCATTCTCAACGGCACATGTAACTATATTCTGACCGAGATGGAAAAGCACGGACACGCCTTTGACGACGTGCTGAAAGAGGCGCAGGAAATCGGCTATGCCGAAGCCGATCCCGGATTTGATATTGATGGCGTCGATGCAGCCCACAAACTCGCGATCCTCGCCGCTCTGTCCTTTGGCAAGGCCCTCGACTTCGAAGGCGTCGAGATCGATGGCATCCGGCATATCATGGCAGCCGATATCGGGCAGGCGAAGGCGCTGGGATATCGAATCCGGCTGCTCGGCATGGCCCGGATAGATGACGGCAAATTGTTCCAGCGGGTCAATCCGTATCTGGTGCCCGAAGGCCATCCGCTGGCCCATATCGAAGGGTCAACCAACGCCGTTGTTGCTGAAGGCAATTTTTCCGGGCGCTTGATGTTTCAGGGCGCTGGCGCAGGCGAAGGCCCCACCGCCTCTGCGGTGGTCGCCGACCTGATAGATATAGCGCGCGGCGATGCTGGCACCGTGTTTGCTGCGCCGGCCAGCGAAATGAAACCATGCGAACGCGCTGAAAGCGGCCACCGCGTGGGCAAAAGCTACGTCCGCTTCATCGTCGCGGACAAACCCGGTGTGCTGGCCGAAATTACCGCTGCCATGCGGGATGCCAACGTGTCGATCGAAAGCCTCATTCAGACGGAGAAAACCGAGGAGGGCTCGGTGCTGATCTCCATGGTGACACATGACAGCCGGGAAAGCGACGTATCAAGGAGCCTTGCAGCGCTATCGAGTTCAACCAGTTTGCAGGCGGTGCCCGTGGTCATGCATCTGCTAAGCGATGAAGACTGACTATTCGCCCGTCGCCGGGGCCAGAGGTCTGATCATGGCCTGCTTCACATAGTCGTCGTCCGGTACATCTGGAGTGACCGCTTGCCAGATACGGCCAGCGGCTCCGCCGACACCGCCGCCGCTACCGCCCAGGCCGACGCTCAGGACCGACAGGCCCTTGAAGCAGTTTCGTTCATTCATCGTCACATAACAGCGGCCCTGCTGTACGATTTGCGGATTGCCCTTTGGCAACGGCTCGCGAATTCTGGCGCCCGGTTCAGCCGCCAATTCGGGATAGGGCAGCCTTTGCTCGCGGTCGATTTCCGGGATGCCGCACACCACAATCTCGTCAGTGGTGCGCATGAGAAGACAGCCATCAGCATCAACCGCCGCCAATTGTCTGGCATTCTCCATGAGTTGATGAGTGCGTTCCGTAGGTTGTGCGATCTGTCCGATGGCGGCCGATGGCATCAGCAGTAAGATCAGAAAAACCTGTCTCGACATTGCAATATTGCTCCCCTATCGAGAAATCCAAATTACCCTATAGAAGGAATAATCAAAAATATGCCCCAAGCAAGCGACATATTAGACCGCGTACTCGTCATGGAAATGGTCCGGGTTACAGAAGCAGCCGCAATATCGGCTGCCAACCTGATCGGCCGCGGCGATGAAAAAGCTGCCGATGCCGCCGCCGTGGAGGCGATGCGGGCGGCGCTGAACGAACTGGATATTTGCGGCACCGTCGTGATCGGCGAAGGCGAACGCGATGAGGCACCGATGCTTTATATTGGCGAGAAAGTCGGATGCGGCTGCGAAGGGGAAGCGCCAGCGATTGACATCGCGCTGGATCCGCTGGAAGGCACGACCATCACCGCCAAAGCCGGCGCCAATGCATTGGCCGTGCTGGCGATTGCAGAAAAGGGCAATCTGCTGAACGCCCCAGACGTCTATATGGAAAAGATGGCGGTCGGCCCGGGCTATCCTGCCGGTATCATCGATCTCGACAAGTCGGTTACCGAAAATGTCGAGGCGGTTGCCAAGGAAAAGGGTGTCGCACCTGCGGACATCATCGTCTGTGTGCTCGATCGTCCGCGCCACGACAAGATCATCGCCGAGCTGCGTGCCATCGGCTGCGGGATCATGCTGATCCCTGACGGTGATGTCGCCGGCGTGATCGCAACGTCCGACGAAGACACGACCGTCGATATGTATATGGGCAGCGGCGGCGCTCCGGAAGGCGTCTTGGCTGCAGCGGCTCTTCGCTGTGTCGGTGGCCAATTCAAGGGCCGGCTGTTGTTCCGCAATGATGATGAACGTCAGCGCGCCTATAAATGGGGCATCGAGGATCTCGATAAAGTCTACGATCTGAAGGAACTGGCGAAGGGCGACGTGATTTTCGCCGCGACCGGAGTCACGCATGGATCGCTTCTGGAAGGCGTCAAGAAGCTGCGCGGCGGCAAAATGACGACCGAAAGCGTCGTGATGCGCGCCTCCTCCGGCACCGTTCGCTGGGTGAAGAGCGAGCATCGCAGCAACTGATCATGCCGATGACCGGCCCATTAATGTCTAGGCATTTCGCGTCGAAAGCAAAATGGGCCGTTCTCGCATTACCATGGCTGATCGCCGGTTGTGTCACGCCAGTGGAATATGGCGACATCCCGCATTCCGCCTATGTGGAACCAGAACGCTGCAACCCGACGGCAGCCACTGCGGTGGAGCAGGACGACAAGCCCTTCTTCTTTGTCACCAGCCGCCTGCCCAACTGCTTGACGGAAAATATCACTCTGCTCCATCATCGCGGGGACAAGGTTCGCTACGGCCGTTTTGCCGGACCGCAAAAAGCCACAGAAGAGACCGACGAGGACAACCGTTCCATCTCGCTGTCCTTCTCTGAATCGCAGCGATGGTGGACCGATCTCGCTGGCCAGATGCAGGCTGCAGATGGCAGGGTTCTGGTCTATGTCCATGGCTTTCGGGAGACCTTCTATACAAGCTCGCGCGACACGGCGCAGATTGCGCGACTGACGAATTTCGCCGGACCCGTCATCCAGTATAGCTGGCCCTCACAGGGCGCGCTGCTCAAATATCCTGTCGATGAAACCAATATGTATTGGGACGAACGCAACTTTCGCAAATTCCTGATGCAATTGGCCCAACTGCAATCGACCAAAGAAATTATACTGGTATCGCATTCGCTCGGCGCGCGACTGGTCCTGCCCTCGGTTGAATATGTTGACCGCAATGTATCTAACGGAGACTCGAGCGTGATTTCGAATATCATTCTCGTTTCACCGGATGTCGATACGCAGGATTTTGAACGCGATGCGACGGATGAGATCCTGTCGGCCCGGCGGGTGCGTAACAATCGCCGGATCACGGTCTATGCATCGCTCAATGACCGGGCGCTGGCGCTCTCAGACGATATTCACGGCTATCCGCGACTAGGCCGGCCGCGATGCTTTGATCCTTTTGAAGCGGCGGATCTCAAGGCCCGGAACCTCCCGGAAAGATGCTACGCGGCGCAGCCCAAATATGCCGAGGCGATTGACAAGCTGGCGCTGACGATAGTCGATACGACGGCGATTAGCCGCGGTCGTACCGGTCATAGCAACTATCTGCTGAGCGCGCCTGCCTGCAGGGACTTTGCCGCCGTGGTCAATGGCGAACGGAGACCGGAAGGGCGGCAGGCGACGCACCTTCCCCACGTCTTTGTCTTGCCTGCCATTCCCAAGGACGAGAAACCCGACCATTTGGCGATTTGTCGCCGAAACGAATGACGGCAAACAATAGTGATGCCCTGACGGAGCTGCTCCAACAGGCCCGATCATGTACCATCTGCAATGGCCTGCCGCTTGGTCCCAGGCCGTTGCTGCAAGCCTCTGGAAACGCCAGAATCCTGATTGCCAGTCAGGCGCCAGGCAGCAAAACCCATGGGAAAGGCCGGACTTTTGATGATGCCAGCGGCAACCGGCTGAGACGCTGGCTTGGCGTGACCCCAGACCAATTTTACGACCCTGAGATGTTCGCGATCCTGCCTATGGGTTTTTGCTATCCCGGCACCGGCACGGGCGGCGACCTGCCGCCCCGGCCACAATGCGCGGCCAACTGGCGGAAACCGCTGCTGCAGGCAATGCCGCATATCGAGCTCACACTGGTGGTTGGCCAATATGCGCTCGATTGGCATCTTGGCGAACGAAAATCCCGCACGCTGACCGAGACTGTGAAGCGATGGCAGGAATTCTGGCCGGAGCTTTTGCCCCTGCCCCACCCCAGTCCGCGCAACATCCGCTGGTTCAAAGCCAATCCGTGGTTTGAATCGGATGTTATACCGGCGTTGCAGCAGCGCGTGAGGTCGCTGCTCTAAAAAACTCCCATCGCCAGCCCGGCGGACAATGTCGCCCCGGTCTCTGCGCAGCGCGCGCGGTCATCTTCCGCAATCACTTTAGCGGCCAATATTGCCTCCTCGGTCTGTGCGTGCGTGCAAATGATCAGCGTGTCGATAACCTTGCGGAGCCGCCACCCAGTGGCGATCCGTTCAAGCTGGGTCTTTGCATTCTCGCCATCTGATCCGGCACAAATCATCGCCGCATAGGGCCGCCCCTCGATCTCGCCGAGAAGTGGATAATAGCAGCGGTCGAGGAACGCCTTCATCACCCCGGCAATCGCCGCCAGATTTTCCGGCGTCGCGAAGATGTAGCCATCAGCTGCAAGCATATCCTCGGCCTGGCAATCCTCAGCCCGCATCAGCCGCACCTCGGTGCCATCCTCGCCCCGCGCAGCCGTGGCAGCAGCCTCCGCCATCTGCTCAGTGCCGCCGGTATAGCTGTAATAGACGATCAGTAATTTTTTCATCGCGCGTCTCCTAGCAAGTTACTCACCGATTGTCAGCGCGGGAGGATTGCCGCATAGCGCAGGCCATGAACGCAGTATTGAATGTCGAAAACTCCCTCTCTGGTCAGAGCTGGCGGTGGCGCAGTACCAGTGCGGACGCGCGCGACCCGGGATTTCAACCGGATGATCTGGTCACCCAGCTGTTGCTGGCCCGCGGAGCCAGCCGCGAGACGCTGGCGATCAACCGCGAACCGACAATCCGGGGCTTCATGCCCGATCCGTCGGTCTTTCAGGATATGGATAGAGCGGCTGATCGCCTGAGCCTTGCGATCAGGAATCAGGAAAAGGTCACGATATTTGGCGATTATGATGTCGATGGCGCAACCAGCGCCGCCTTGCTGATTCGCCTGCTCCGGGACCTCGGGCTGGACGCCGGCTATTATATCCCCGACCGTTTGATGGAGGGCTATGGCCCGTCGGGTGAGGCTCTGGTCAGGCTCGGCGCGCAGGGCAGCAATCTTGTGGTTACCGTCGATTGCGGTGCGATGGCCTTTGAAGCGCTGGAAATGGCCGACAAGGCCGGGGTCGAGGTCATTGTGGTGGACCATCACAAATGCGCGGTCGAGCTGCCCAAGGCGGTCGCTCTCGTTAATCCCAACCGGCTGGACGAGAGCGATGCCGGCGCAGAACACGGCCATCTCGCTGCTGTCGGCATGGCATTTCTGCTCGGCGCTGCTTTGGTGCGGACGCTCCGCAACCATGGGTTTTTCAAAGATCGCCCAGAGCCCAAATTGCTGGAGTTGCTCGATATTGTAGCACTCGGCACCGTCGCTGATGTGGCGCAGCTGCGCGGCCTGAATCGCGCCTTTGTCGCTCAGGGCATCAAGGTACTGGCGGGACGTCAAAATATCGGGCTCTCGGCACTGATCGATGCCAGCCGGCTCAAGCGGGCACCAATCTGCTCGGATCTCGGCTTTGCGCTCGGCCCGCGCATCAATGCCGGTGGCCGTGTGGGCAAATCCGATCTCGGCGTGCGCCTGTTGATCACGGAGGACCCGGAGGAAGCGCGGTCCATCGCCGCCGAACTCGACCATCTCAACCAGGAACGCCGCGCGATCGAGGCACATGTGCTGGAGGAGGCCGAGGCGATGTGCGGGTCGCAGCAGAACCAGGCGGTCGCCGTGCTTGCCTCCAAGGGCTGGCATCCCGGGGTCATCGGCATCGTGGCTGGCCGGATCAAGGAAAAGCTGAACCGCCCGGCAATCATCATCGCGCTCGACGAAGACGGCATTGGCAAAGGCTCGGGCCGTTCCATTTCCGGCATCGATCTCGGCGCCGCCATCATCGCCGCCAGGGACAGCGGCTTGCTGATCGCTGGTGGCGGCCATGCGATGGCGGCCGGGATCACGATCGAAGCCGACAAGGTCGATGCTTTTTCCGAATTTCTCAACGACCGGCTCGCTGACGGCGTCGGCAGGGCGCAAGATGGCCGAGCGCTGCTGCTCGATGCGGTGCTGTCGCCAAGGGGCGTCAATCCATTAATGGTCGAAGCCATGGATGGCGCTGGCCCCTACGGCATGGGCTGGCCGGCACCGCGCATCGCTACCGGGCCGGTGCGAATCATCAAATGCGATATTGTCGGCACCGACCATGTCCGGATGATTGTCGGCGGCGATGATGGCGCGTCGATCAAGACCATCGCCTTTCGCGCGGCGGAAAGCGATCTGGGTCAAGCGCTGCTCAGCGCGCCACGAGGGCGAAAATTATGGATTGCAGGCCGTGCCAAGATTGATGACTGGGGCAGCCGTCCGGCGGCAGAAATCCACCTGGAAGACGCTGCCTGGGCGGACTGATTGAGGTAGAGGGCGCACGCACAGGGCATTTCGCTGATGGAGAACGCCATATTGCAACCTTAGTCCGCGACCCGACGGGCAGGACGCCACAGCCGATCTGATGCCGCAAATAAAATCGGCCTGAAATTCCGGCGAAAAGAGGGTTGACCAAAGCCGAGCACACCCCTAATGGCCGTGGCTCGCCGACCGGCAAATGGTATGGCCCCTTCGTCTAGCGGTTAGGACGCGGCCCTTTCACGGCTGAAACACGGGTTCGATTCCCGTAGGGGTCACCACGAATATTCTCTGCTTAAATCGGTAACAGTTACGGTTTTTCGCGGGAATTTCGTGCCGTAATTTCCCAGCCGGGGCGGAATCAAAGCAAAAACCTGTCACAACTTACGGATACAGACCTGACGACCTTAGGTCGGTGCGTAACCAGTGTCTGCCCCTTCTCGGCCGACCAGTCTTGGTTGCCCCTGCGTCGGCGCCGAGCGCATAGTGACCAAGCTGCCTAACACTTTGTCACGAATCTTTTCTAGCTTTCCTGCTAAAGGGGCATTTCCAATTCGGCGGCACCTTCCGGCCGCTATATTGCCTCGCTTCCGAGCTTTCACCGTGGATTGCCAGCATAGGATTTGCGCTGCCTTGGAGCTTTTTATCGCGGGCCAAAATCGTTCGCCGCAACTTTTGATAGCGCCCATTGGCACGCATTTTTTCGAACTGATGATGCAGGTTCAATATGATCGCCGGATGAGAAAATCGGCGGGACTGGCGCGAAGCCCCTGGATGCAGTCCCACGGCAAAGAAGGCCTGGCCACCGAAACTCAGAGAAAAATCTGCCGCCTCCGGGTCAGCGGAAACCGATTCATCTGCCGCCATATTTTTCCACACGTCCTTATCGGTCCATGATTGCAGGCGCTGCCACATGACTTTCTCGAACTCGAGTTCGGTCAAATGGTCCGGACTCTGGAAAAGAACCGCCAAGGACAGAAACTCGTCGCTGCATGGGTCATAATCGGAAGCAAAGCGTGTTATCTCTCTGTGTAATTCCAGGTCGTTCCATGAGGACGTGATGGACCGTGCCTTCAACGCGCAAAGTTTCCGTTTTTTCAGGGACGCTTTGGCCCCGACACAGGGAAATTCGGTATTTTCAACAAAAGCGCGAAACTCGCGAACGAGCGGGTCATGGCTCCGATTGACCGGCAGCGGTCGCATTGTGCCTTACACATCCTCTGAAGGGGTGATTTTTGCGATCAAGGTTTCGATCGTTATCGCCAGAAGCAAGACAATCGCAACGATCAACGCGCACAAAAAAACCATCATCCCGTACAGGATATTATAGAGCGTAGCGAACCATGAGGGCGGGAGGTTATCAAACTCCCCCACGGGCATCGCCAGAAGCATCAGGAGCACAACGGCACCAATCAAATTTACCGCACTGAGACGGCTCACCAGCGCTACCCGCTGATACAAATCGGTATCAAATTCCTGGTCCAGGCGCTTCACCAGTCCTACCAGAGTCAGCATGAGCGCGAGCGTTGTCGCAGAGCTGGTGGCGATGGCGGATCCAAGATAAAGGGCGGACCCACTCAAAGCATCGAGAAGCTGTTTTGCCTCGACCGATGAATAGACATAACCGTTTGCCCAGCGAGATGCCAAGCCGGTCCCGATCATCGCAAAGAACCCGACCAGCGGCAGTCTCGCGTTGAGAATCATCTGGATATTATGGGCCATGTTGCACCTGCATCGGATGCATCTACGCGGTAATCTGCCGAAGTAACTTAACCCACTATAAGTTCTGGATAAGCTTTGAAAATTAAGATGGGGCCGGAAACCAAGAGGTATCAATTTGTTCGAAACGATTGGTATATTCAGCGATCTCGCGGAGGCGCTGTTCGTCCCCCAGCTTGATGGTCCGTCCGGTGCGGTGGATCAATCCCCGACGCTCCATATTTCTCAGCGTCCGGTTGACATGAACCGGAGTGACCCCGACAGCATCGGCGATATCGACCTGTGTCAACGGCATCTCAAACTCGCTTATCGGGTCTGCGCTCATAACCCGCTTTTTTGATACAATCGACAACAGGAGGTTTGCCACTCGTGCTTCGGCATTGGTTCTGCCCAACGCCTTGAGCCGGTCGCAGAGAACAACATTTTCCATCATGCCAATGGCATATAAAAGAGCGGCCAGCCGTTGATGGTCTTTAAATAATTTGTCCAAATTTTTCCGGGGAAACCGGCACAAGGTCACTGGCGTCAACGTGGTTGCCGAAGCGAACGCCCGTTCAAAAGCAATGCCCGCAGTTCCCATAACGTCGCCGGCATAGTGGAGCTGGAGCACTTGCCGGTCGCCGTCCAGTACCATCGTCGAACATGCAAGCCATCCTTTGTTGACGACGAACAGATCGGTTAGAGTATCTCCTTCGTGAAAGATCGTTTCGCCTGCACCATAGTCCGCCGAATCTTTTTCCAGTTCGGCCAGAACTTCCTCTTCCCTATCGGTCAGATCGAGAAAGTGATTAAGATGAACCGCGAGACAACTGTCTGTCATATATCAGGCTTTCCGCTAATTCGCCTGGTGCTGTCTTCAGAAAGCAACAAGCGCAGCAATATCAGTGCCATGGGCATATAGCATGTTCGATAATTTTGCTGTGTTTTATCGGACGATAGCCGAATAACATGCCTGCGCGCTAAATATGGCCTCGATTTTGGTGCTGCACCGGCATCGACGCCAGTCATCGGATGCTGGCTCGTCACCACAGCAAACAATATCGCGCGATCCTGTGCCGGACAATATATTCGCAAAGCGGCCCGGCTTTGCTATTGGCTCTGCATGTGCATCATTTCACTTGCGTGGCAAGCTCACCCCCGATGGAAACTGGTCGCGATCGGCAATCGGGATGAGATGCATAGCCGACCGGCCGAACCATTGTCCCGGTGGCCCGAATCTCCCGATATTCTGGCCGGCAAAGATGCTCTGGCGGGCGGCACCTGGCTGGGCGTGTCCGAGCAGGGCCGGTTCGCTGCGGTTACCAATCTCAGCGGCTATGGACCTGCCGACAGCAGCCGTGCTTCCCGCGGCAATCTGCTGAAAGAGTTTCTCGCGCGGGAAGGCACCGGAGCCGATCTCGAACGCGTATCCTTCCGGCAATTCAATCCGTTCAACCTGTTTACGATAGAGAAAAACGAAGCGCGTGCGCACTCCAATCGTCCGGATGCGATCAGCCGCTTACTCGCACCTGGCATCCACGGCCTGACCAACGGTCCGCTCGACCATCCCTGGCCGAAAGCCGCATCTCTGAATGCTGCACTGGAGGATTGGCTGCAAAGTGGCTCCGTGGATCCCGGACCGTTACTGGATGCGCTTGCCAACCGGACGACCTATCCGCGGGCCGCAGTGACCGACCCGCCAGCGGTGCTGGAACCCGCAAGCTCCGCGATTTTCATCGACAATCCTGTCTATGGGACACGGTGCAGCACGATCATAACGATTGACCGCAACGGCAACGGAACGATGCTGGAACGCCGCTATGATGCTTCAACGGCCGCGGTCGGCGAAACCTGCCTGAGCTTCCGCTGGCCAGACTGACCGGCATCTATCATCTCAAGACCTGCACCTCTTTACCACATCATTCCGATAGCGGCTGATCGGTTCAGCCAAAGCAGCATCGCCAATGCCTATCGGCAATATACAGCGCTTTCGTCACGCACTAGCGACCTAGCGGTGCACCCGTTGACCATAGCGGTCACCGCCGATAACATCTTTTAACAGTTCGGGTTCAATCTCCCGGTCCTCGCCATCGGTATGAAGGACGCACACATCGCCGGTGGTCTCTGCTATCACCGCCAGAACCTGGGAAAACTGAAACACATTTGCTTCTCGCAACTTTCCCCAGAGATCGCTCTCGGTCATTTTCGCTTTTTTCAACTGGTCATGCTGAATTTCGCTGCCGATCATGATCAATCTGGGCTTGTTATCAGCTAGGGACTGAAGGACGGGAAAACGGCTCCTCAAGATGGCCATGCCGATTTGCAGCCCGAACAGGCAGACCAGCGCAGCCACGCCACTGGCGATGGGCGGGCTTTTTGACGTGATAACAGAGGCGAGGACGGATCCGATCGCAACCGTAACTGCAAAGTCAAAACCGCTCATTTTGGAGAAACTGCGAACACCGGCTAGCCGGGTCAACAGGATCACAGACACATACATCGCTGCAGCCGACAGCGCGATCAGCGCCGCCTGTGGCCAGCCGGTCATCGTCCATTCACTGAACATTTAAAATACTCCGTCCGGAGTTCAAAATGTTACGCAACTTCCTGTTTTTCGGTTGGCTTGCGGTCATTGAAGATTTGCGTCAATTCTTCGGCCCGCTCATCGCTCAAATCTTTCTTGGCAGCAGCAAAAATTTCTTCCTCTTCCTCTTCCATATGGTGCTCAAGCCGGTCCTTGAGGGTCTTGAAGCGAGTCAGCCAGCCAGTGCTGCTGAATTCCATGTCGACCAGCTCTTCAAAATAATCTTCGACTTCCTTATGTTCGGCAACCGAATGACGACCCTTGTCTTGCAGATCAGGACGCGCCAGCATCTCGGCATAGAGCGACTGTTCTTCCGCGTTGGCATGGGCGGACACGTCGATCCGCAGTTTTTCGAACGCAGTCCGGCGTTCCTCGCTGTCGCCGCTGGTATCAGCGACCCGGTCAAGCATCTCGCGATGAAGGTCATGGTCCTGTTTCAGGCGCGTGAAAATGTCAGTCATAAGGTCTCCGTTCATAATATCGTGCCACTAAGACGCGTGAACGGCCCGTTGGTTGCATGGCTGCGGTCTCGGCCCGCGTTCCAATCGCATGACCGATCAGAACCCTGGCGTCGAAGAGCGCGGCCAGAGAACACCGATCAGAGTGGTAAAGCGGGGCCGGAATAAAAAGTGCAGTCTGCGGGAACCAATATCTGCACGGCAAGTTATCAACATTGAATGGATGTCGCCTATGACCCGGCGCTGTTTTCATTCCTCAAAAACCGGCTGGGAAGTTGACCCTATCGTATACCCCCATTTGCACCAGTGTGAATTTCCCAGCCACCCCCAAAACTTCCGCAACATCGCCCCTTTGACCGCCTGACTTTGGCGGAAAAAGATCTATTGCGACGACTGATCAAAACAAAAAAATGGCCAGGACACGATGCCTGGCCATTGTTGTCTAAATATGTTGCAGCGGAATTATTTTTCCGATGGCATGGTCACGTCGACGTCAGGAACGTCTACCGTTACTTCTTCCGATCCGACTTCTACGTCGGCGGTATCAACATCGACCTCTGGCAATTCGCCAGCATCGCCGGAAACGTCAACATCCATCGAAGGCATTTCGCCTTCATCGGTTACATTGGCTTCACAGGCAGAAAGCGCCAAGCCAGCGGTCAATACAGCTGCTATTGCAATTTTTTTCATTATGAACTCCCTTAATTGGTTCGGTATAAGCAACGCAGGCGCTACCATAGGGTTCCCTGACACTCAAACTTATTCACGTCCGAGCCGCATGCGGAATGCGTCGAGATGGAAATAACTGGGATCAAACTGGCTGATATCCGCAAGTCGTTCCTGGTCCTTGAAAGCGATCCAGCCATTTGTACGCTCCAGCAAGCCGTCTCGCTCCAGTTGCCGCAGCACCCGGTTGGTATGAATCGGGCTCAAGCCAAGCGCATCGGCGATTACCGTTTGTGTGAGCGGTACGCTGAAACCTTCGTCCGTTCCGGCACCTGTCATCAGTACGCGACGATAGAGTTCCAGCAGAAAATGCACGATTCTTTCCCGAGCCGTTTGCTTGCCGTTGCGAACGATTTGCTCTCGCAGAAAGGCCTCTTCCTGAACCTGCATCCACCAGAAAGCGAGCGTCAACTTTCCGGACTGGGTCAACAAGCGCCGAAATTCGGCAGGTCTAACTGACAAACAGGTTAAATCAGTTATCGTTTTCACCGAATGATCGGCTTCCGCAGCCACCAGAACCTGCAGGTCAAATGTATCGCCGGGCAACAGCACGTTCAGAACCTGGCGGCGGCCATCCTCCAGAGTTTTGTAGCGCACTGCCCAGCCCTGCTGGACGATAAGCACACTGTCCATCTCTTGGCCGGCGTCGATAACCTCGGTACTTTTCTCGTAGTTTTGCTCTCTGCCATCAATTGCCATGACGACTTGCTGTTCGACGTCATCGAGATCGGCATAATAGGATATACGCCGGAGCAAGGCTTGTTGCGCCACTAACTTTATTCCTCTTCATCGGGGGCGGGAAATGTAATCGTGCATTTCAAGCCTTCCTCCGCCCAATCACGTTTAATATCTCCGCGCAAATTGCGGGTGATGCTATGATCGATCAGCGAGGAACCGAAACCGGATTTGGCCGGAGCGGGCACCGATTGTGGGCCACCACTTTCCAACCACTGCAACTTGACGATATCCAGCCCCTCCCCATCTTCTTCGATAGCCCAACTGATTTTTACCCGACCGCTATCGGTTGTCAACGCGCCATATTTGGCAGCATTGGTGGCAAGTTCGTTGAGAACGAGCGAAATCGACACCATCGCGTTTTCCGCCAGAATGATATCGGGACCGGACCAGCTCACTCTTGGATAGGTGGAGCACAGGTCTCTGACCAGAGCCGCAAAGGACCCGGTGACGAAATTGGTGTCGAGCAAGATTTGCTGGGCACGGTTGAGCGCCCGCAGCCGACTGTTGATCCTTTCGATATAGTCGTCAATCGAGGTTGCCGAATTTTTGGTCAGCGCCATAATAGACTGCAACGTCGCAAATAAATTACGAAGGCGGTGGTGAAGTTCACGCGTGTGCAGTTTGAGCTGTTCCTGCTGGTCAACGGAATCGGTAATGTCTTTGTTGACCCCGGTCAGCGTTGGTCGCCCGTTTGATTCCAGATAATCGCCATAGCCTTCCACCCAGCGAATTTCCCCTGATGGCAACACGATCCGGAACCGGGCCTCATATTTTTCATTCCTTTCGATGGCCGCGCTCATCGCCTCCTGCACCGCTTCCCGGTCTTCGGGGTGGACGCGCGCCATGGCGGTTTCGACTTCGGAAACCATCTCTCCGGCGTCTTTTCCCCATATTTTCATATAGGCACCGCCCCATTCGATCAGACCGGTTTCCAAATCGATTCGAAAGCTTGCAATATCGCTGAGCGCCAGCGTGAGATCGAGATTGGATCTGGCAATCGCAGCATTTCTTTGCGCCTGTTCGCGCAGGCCGATCTCCCGGCTGAGTTCCATCTCGCTCATGACAATATCTGCCATGCTGGTCAGCTGATTCAGCTGATTCTTCGTTATCCGGAATCGCGGCACCGTGTCCGCAATCCACAACGCGCCCAAAACCGCGCCATTGGGTGCGATCAAGGGTGCCCCAGCATAGAAACGAACGGACGAACCGCCATTCAACAGGGGATTGCCGGCGAAGCGGGTATCCATGCCGGCATCTTCAATCACCACAGGCTTGCTGTCTTCTATGGCTTGAGCGCACATTGAAACCTGCCGGTCCGCGTTGGTTTCGGTCAAACCGACCGGTGATTTAAACCACTCTGTCTCACCATCTATCAGCGAGACTGCTGCCATGGGAGCGGAAAAAATGTCGGCGATCAGCGTGGTGATCCGGTAAAAGGCACCTTCCGGCGCCTTGTCGAGCGCTCGATACCCATCCAATGTCGCCAATCGCTCGGCTTCTCTCTTTAGGTTCGATTTATTGCCCATTTGGTTGCCCGCATCCATTCCTGATCGCTTTTGCCACAGTCGCTCCTTGTCGAGAAGCCAACGACTAACTGGCCATCTCGTTGCATTTGAGCGGAACCAAAAATGCAGGCCGCGCGTAGTTTATGTAGAATCCCGAGACGAATTGAAAGCGAAGGAGACTCTTGCATGAATAACGATGATCGTGAAGAATTATTTGAATTGATTGAGGATGTTGGCACCGCAATGCTGGTAACCGAAAAAGATAATGATTTGCGCAGTCGCCCGATGAGCGGAAAATTATACCGCGACAGTTGCGAGATCTGGTTTCTCACCGAGAGGCTTTCTGGAAAAGTTCAGGAAATCACAGAAGACCAAAACAGTAACCTGACCTATGCCTGCCCCGAAAAGGAGACCTATATTTCCATCACCGGGACCGCGGCGTTGAGCCGGGATGCGGACAAGATTGATGATTTATGGGGTCCATGGGCCGAAGCATGGCTGCAATGCGAAAAAGACGACCCGAAGGTTGCAGCCATTCGTTTTAAACCGGAACTCGCGGAATATTGGTCATCACCGTCGTCGTCGCTGGTCCAGGCGTGGGAATTGGCCAAGGCAAACCTGACCGGCCACCAACCCGAAATGGGAGAAAATAAAACGGTGTCCATGTCCTAGGGCAAAACTAGCGCGGGTCTACCGCAATCAAAAAAGGGGCGGGAGTATATTCCCAGCCCCTTTTTTATATCGATATGCTTGAAAAACCTAGCTTCGCGCCATCAGAGCGCCGATGATGAGGCCGATTCCAGCAGTCGCAGCGATGCTGACGATAGGATTTTCCTGAATCGTGCTCTGCGCCTTTCTGCGGCCCTTGGTTCCCGCTTCAATCGACTTGGCACGCGCCGAATCAAGTTTCGTTTTTGCGTTAGCGCGCAATTCCAATGCATTGGCTTGAGCATCTTCCTTGACGGCCTTCGTCAATGTTGCCAAATCTTCCTTTAACGTTTGCAGATCTGATTTCACTGCGCCCATTTCTTCCGTATAATTGCCGGTCATTTCTTTTTCTCCATCTTATGTTTAATAGTCATTCTACTACTGACCGCCAAATTGGTTCCGGCACCAGCCTCGATCTCTCATCTAAAAACGACCTTCATCCTGCAAATTTCTGTGGAACCCTTTTTTCCATCATGCGTAGGGTGCCCATCACGGAGATATAAGACATGTCATTAGCCCAAAGTTTGAAACCCCATCTTCCTTATCTCCGCCGCTATGCACGCGCCCTGACCGGCAGCCAAAAGAGCGGTGATGCTTTTGTAAAATCCACGCTAGAGGCGATTATCGCTGAACCCGGATTGATTGCAGACGACGATAATATTCGCGTGCAGCTATATCGGGCGTTTGCCGGGATCTGGGAAAGCGCTTATGTCAGCGTGTCCGACGATCCGGATAATAATACGGCACAAGGTCATCTGAACGCGATCCCGCCCATCAGTCGGCAAGTATTGCTGCTGACTGCACTGGAAGGCTTTTCGGTCAGCGAAGTCGCAAAGATTGCGGATGTCGGCGAGAATTCGATTAACGGGCTCCTGGAAGATGCCATTGCCGAGATCGACAAGGAAATCCGGTCAGATGTTCTAATCATCGAGGACGAAGCGCTGATTTCGATGGAGTTGCAGCAGATCGTATCCGGGCTGGGCCACCGTGTGTGCGGCACTGCCACCACGCACAAGGCCGCTCTGGAAGCGGTCGCGAAAGCGCAGCCAACCCTGGTTCTGGCGGACATTCAGCTGGCGGACGGCAGTTCCGGTATCGATGCCGTCAAGGACATCCTGGAAAAAATATCGGTCCCGGTGATCTTCATCACCGCCTTTCCCGAGCGCCTGCTCACCGGAGAACGGCCGGAGCCGACTTTTCTGATCACCAAACCGTTCCAGCCCAATGCGATTCGCGCTGCGATCAGCCAGGCGCTCTTCTTTTCAACAGAACCACAAGAGAGGCGGCAATAATCGTCGCGTTGATTGGCGTTCGCTAAACACGGCAGCCTCATCGACGCGGAGCCGATAAAAATCTCACTGCAGGTAAAGCACGGATCCGGAAGGAACCGTGCTTTATGTTCGTCATGCTCTCGATGATTGTCAGCTATCAAGGGCCAGCTGCTGGCCTGCGGGATGCTAGTGAGCGATTTTTTCAACGGCGCCGATAATATCTTCCAGCGCGGTTGCGGTAAGACTGGCGTGATCTTTTGAGGCAGTGGTAAACCGCCCCTCTTCCAGAATCTCTTCCAGCGCCTTCCGTGCCCGGGAAACCCGGCTTTTCATGGTGCCGATCGCACAATTGGCGATGTCAGCAGCTTCCTCGTAGGAATAGCCGCCAGCGCCAACAAGAATAATCGCTTCCCGCTGGTCGTCGGATAATTCCATAAGTCCGCGCTGCAAATCAGCCAGATGTAAAGGCTCCTGCTGCGGTGCCGGCGCCGACAATATCCTTTCGGCCACCAGCTCATCATAATTCGCGCTGAATTTCTTGCGACGCATGCTGGAGAAAAAGGTGTTGCGCAGAATGACAAAGGTCCATGCGCGCATCGATGTGCCAGCAATGAAGCGGTCCCGTGCGGCCCAGGCTTTCAGCAGGGTGTCCTGCACGAGGTCGTCGGCAACATCACGGTCGCCCGACAGACTCCGCCCAAATGCGCGCAGATGCGGAATCGCTTCCGTCAATTGCTGTTTGAACTGCGCGGGCGTCAGAGACTCAGGCTTACTCATTTATGTCAGGCCGGCTGGAGTCAGAATCGTCATCGTCGTCCAGCTGATCCAAAAGCGCCAGCATGTCGTCCGGTAGCGGCTCGTCGAGAACACTCAAATACATGTTCTTCAATCCAAGGCCTAATCGTTGCTGCATGTCTTCCTTGCTTTTCACCGGCATGTCCCTTGACTGCTGACCTTCATCATCAGGTTTTGATGGTTCAGGTTGATTTTCATCCTGGTTTGTCAAACCATGCCTCATTTATTTCGTTCGACATCACAACACCCCATTTCCGGAAAGGTTGCATATATTTTTTTCGCCCCGGCTCCAACGACCGGAACAAACACGACCGCAATGCGTTAAGCACATAACCACATTAATTTATACCCGGAGATTGTGTAATGACCGATACAAAAAAAACAGAAAATGAATCCAACTTGAAAATGGAAGGTGAAGGAAGCCGGGAAGGTTCGCGCCGCTTTCAGGAAGCGCAGCACGAATTTGCGGAGAGCGGCGACGTCGAAGGCAAAGCGAAAGAGGCCGCAGAGGCGGTTGATGGCGACGAGGCAGCAGAACTGGAAAAAGCCAGAAAAGCCTCGGCGAAAGGCGAGACGGCCGACTGAACCGGAACCGATTTCGTTTCGACCAAAAAATCATCGACAAGAGAAAGCGGCGAAAAAATTACGCCGCTTTTTCATTTCCAGCGTTACATGGCCAGTATTAGAGGCTTAATTGTTTCCCGCCAAGCGAGAGAAAGCTCTGGAAAATAGTTCGCGTGGAATCGCTGACCGCGCTGTCGGCCAACATTTCATCGACGCCTTGTCGTGCCAATCCCTTTTCTGACGGCAGATAGCGGCCCGCCATATTGAAATGGGTAAATTGCCGCTTCGTCGTGTCCGACGTACTCAGGATCGTTAACCCGCTGTGCCGATCATCCATACCAATATGATGAAGACGGTCATTGACGGCCGGCCGATCGCCCTCAAGATACTGGATGAAATTAAATCCGTTGAAGACGATAAGCCCGGTAAGGCCAAAACGTTCGTTATTGCGCTGGGCGACGTCCACGATGTCTAGGAATTCGTTTTCGTCCAAACCGGCTCTGGCCGTGCTCACATAGATAAGCGAGGTGATTGACTGGTGGGGCACAAACAACTTTCTACTGACGGTGGCTTCTAACCCAACCTGATACTAAACCGTTCGATAGTCGATTGCTCGAAGGCTTGCTCTAACATAGATTAAAGAAGTCAGCGATCATTCGACCGGCTGCTGATCGTCGAGCAAATCGGCGGAACCGCTGCCGGAACGCTCCGAATCGACCAATTTTTCCACATGATCTTCCGGCGACACGTCGACCGCTTCCTTTACCGCAGCTCTTTTCGGCGTTTCGCTGGTCGGGGCGGGCCGTTGACCGTTGTCGATAATCCCGGATAGTGACGGTGGACCGTTATCGAACCTGAGGCGATAGATCGGTTCGGGCAAAGCGAAGCCGCATTCCTCCAGCGCATTTTTTGTAACCCGGATGGCGGCCCCTCTCGCCTTTTTGAAATCGCTGTGGCGCTGATCGACCCAGCCGTGAAACGCTATGACAATGTTGGAATCGCCGACTTCGCTGATTTCCGCAGTGGCTTCGGGATCATTCAGAACGAAATCCTGCCCGTTTATCGCCGACAATCCGGTTTCGATGGCAGCCGCAGGATCATCATCGGCATCGACGCCTAGCTCAAAACTGAACCGACGCTCGGGATTGCGGGAATAATTTAATATTTCCGCTTTGAAGACAGTGGCATTCGGTATCCGCAGGTGGTTTCCGTCCATCGTCATCAAGATGGTGGCGCGGGACGTCAATCGCACAACGCGCCCTTCCCGCTCGCCGATCAGAACATGATCATTGGCGCGAAACGGTTGCCGGATGCTGAGCATGATGCTCGACATATAATTGTCCACCGTATCACGAAGAGCAAAGCCGACCGCCAGGCCGATCACGCCAGCGCCGCCCAGCACCGCCCCCAGCAAAGCCGTCGCATTCAGAATGTCCAGGCCGATGAATATCCCGATCATTATGAAGACAACGCGGATTGTACCCGCGATCAGCTCGGCCAGAAAAATATTGGGCGTAACGCGTCGCCAGAAGCCCATCAGCGACGCAAGAAAATGTCCCAATAATCCGACTAGAATCGCGGCAAGAAAGGCGATCCCGATCAGTGGCAATGCGGAGAGAAAGCTCTGCAAGGTTGCCCCGAATTTGTCGACAACCGGCTCCACATTGCTGCCAACAGACAGATCGCGTTCAAACTGGGTTTCGACCGTGACCACCCCCGACACTCGTTGCGCAATGGCCTCCGCCCGGTCCGCAGATTCGCTGTCGGCGATCGGCCCGGAGAGGCGCACGACGCCAGCATCAACTTTGATCGCGATAGCCTCCAGTCCGTTTATTTCCTGAAAAATGCCGCGCAACCGGTTCGCGATCGCACGATCATCGACGCCTGTCGCCGACGGATCAATGGCCGGCTCCGGAACGTCGGCAGGCTCGTCGACCGCAACCTGGGCACTGGCCGGTTCCGCCAGGGCCAGATTTAATACTAGGGGACCAAGGCCGATTGCCAACAGCAACAGGCTAAAAAAACGGCTTTTTAGGGGCATAAATCTCCAATCGACAGCGCAGTCATACGCCATACCATAACAATAGTTCCGGCCGCCAAGTAAAATATTGTCGGGAACCGAACAGATCGTCCGATGTTTATTCAGCATAGCAATTATGAAATGAGGACGACATGACAAACACAGCTTCCATCGATTCATTGAACGATATCCTCGAAACACTCACCGATTCCAAACAGGGTTATGAAAAAGCGGCAGAGATCGCGGACCGGGATACGTTCAAGGATTTCTTCTCCCGTCGCGCCACTTCTCGCAGTGCGATGTCTGCTGCCGTACGCAGCGAAATCATCGAGCTCGGCGGCACGCCGGAAAATGAAGGCACGATATTGGCTTCTGCCCATCGCGTCTTCATGGGCCTGAGCGCTGCCTTGCAGGACAATGACGAAGCAGCCATTGAAGCGGTCGAAACAGGCGAAGAGCATCTGCGCAACAAGTTCGAAAAGGCGCTTGATAACGACGATCTGACGCCGTCGGCAAAAACACTGCTCAGAAACTATCAAGGCGAATTGAGAGCGGATGGTCGCCTGATCGATTATCTTGAAGAAGCCGCTTCTTAAACACCTACTATCTACAATCTTAAAACGAGGGAAATTATCATGGAATATGGAATTATTGGTCTGCTGATTTTGGCATTGGACATCTGGGCACTGCTCAGCGTTTGGGGCAGCGGTTCTTCAGTCGGCGCAAAGATTATCTGGTCGCTGATCATTCTGATCCTGCCAGTCATCGGCCTGCTGCTCTGGTTCTTCGTCGGGCCAAGAGGCTCTGCACGGGCAATCTAGCTCTCAAAACAAAAGTCTGGTAGCAACTACTGGAATATAGCTCCGATATTCGTCCGATTAAGGTCGCCTATCGGAGCTTTTTCATAGGGGTCGTCCTTCAGATCACAGATCGGTCAGAGGAGAGCAGCATGGGTAAAGAATCGTCCAGCAATGAATTGGCGAATGAGCGAACGGATCTGGCCGAAGATCGTACCGATTGGGCTGAAGACCGGACAATCATGGCCAACGAACGGACCTTTGCCGGATGGATGAGGACGGGGCTTGCGGCGGTCGGGATCGGCCTTGGTTTCAATGCCCTTTTTGGTAAACTGGAGCCACTCTGGGTACCCAAGGGCATCGCAACCTTGTTCATGATCATTGGCATTTTCATTTTCTGGGCGGCGCAGCGCAACGGCTGCGCAGTGCAATCACGCCTGAGTTCCCATCAAGCCACGCCGGTCAAACCAACGAATATGCGTATCATATCCGGCTTGATGGCCTCTGGAGCGATAGCGCTGATCGCTGCTATCTGGACAATGGACTTTAGTGGTTAGTGAAGCCGGATTGCAACCAATTCGGCTTTCGGCGGTAAGTATCAAGTATAGGGAAAGCGATTCAAAGAATGAAGGAACAGGACGTGCGTTTTATTATCAGAACTATTGCAGCCGGGGCAATTTCGATTGCCGCAAAAATCATCATCAAGAAATTGCAGGAAAAAGACGAGCCTGAAGCGGTATCTCAGCCCGCTGAGTAGCCTTTAGAATTAAGGGATTTAGGGCCGCCGCGAAACGATCCCGGCGAACGAATCGTCGGCGCGCTGAGGATCGAGAATATCATTTTCGGCCAGCCATTCATCGACAGCATTTACGTCCGGTATCTGATAAGCACGCAAGCTGCGGCCATCATGGCTCAGGCGCTTGATCGTCTCGATCAGTGACCCTGTCTCTTCTATAGATTTTCGAATATCGCTCTCGTTCACATCGAGATGCTCCGCCAGCAGGTCATTGCGAGTATGCGCAATCTGACCGGACACCCGACCATCACCATCTCCAGGCGCTTCCAAAGCAACGTCACATTCACTGTCAAAGCCCAGTGAACGGTTGTTGAAATTGGACGAACCAACCCGAAGATAGCGATCGTCCACGGTCAATATCTTGGCATGCACATAGATGGGCGTGCCCTCAGCGTTGAACGGGTGGAACATCTGAAAACGATTATATTCATCCCGCGTTTTCACGGCTTGATATAGGCGCGCACGTGTTGAATCCATGATTTCGGACTCGAGCCATCCCTCGGCGCTTTGCGGGTTGACGATGACCACCTCTGGCCCGTCTGGCTCTGACAAGCGCTCGGCAATCGCATTGGCTATTCGCGCAGACGCAAAATATTGGCTTTCAGCATAGATAAAATTCTTGGCAGCGGCGATCAGATCGAGACAGAGGCTTTCGATCTCGTAGACCCCCTCTTGGTCATCCATTTCCGGCAAGGTCCGCGCCAGTGCGATCTGGCAATCCGTGAACTCGGCATCCAGGTCTTTCGGCCAGCAGTCGGCCTTAGCGGTAACCCGCTTCGGCTCTTTCCCGCCCGCATCGTTCCAGTGTTGCACGGCATATTCGGCGAGGCCGCCAGCGATATCACCCTGCACCACCATCGCCGCATCATGCCATGGCCCTGCATCATTACCATCCGGCTGCAGCCGATAATCCTGATGCTCTTCATGGCTGCGTGTATCCCAGCGGTTATTGGCGACGTCGATCCCGCTACAAAATGCGGTATCCCCATCGATCACGATGACCTTTTGATGATGGGCCGCTCCCACAGGATGATGGGCGTCGAGCTTGAAATGGACCCGGGGGTGGAACAGCCAACGGGCCAGCGTCCACAGGCTGGAAGCACGAAACAGGGATTTCAGGGCACCGGTATCCCAGCGCAGCACGTATATGTCGAGATCGCGATTGTTTTTCAGCAGCCAGTCGAAATAAGCACCAATCCGCAATGGCCCGTCTGGCTCCTCGGCCGTATCATGCATTTGAACCCGCTCATCGAAATCCCAGCCCAGCAGCATGACTCGCTGCTTTGCCTGCGCAAGAGACTTGCGAACGGCGCGAAAATAATTTTCGCCGTCGATTAAAACGGCGGCACGCTCGGCATGCTCTACGCGCCAGCAATTTTCCCCGGGCTTAAACAGTTTCGACATGGGTAATTAACCTTTCCTGTCGGTTGCAGTTCCCGCTACCACAATATTATGTGCAACCAATCGGTTATTTCGGAGTTTCTCAACCCATGGACGACAAAGTAGACCAATCACTAAACACGCTTCAAATCTTAATCAGACAGCTACAATCAATGTGGCAAGGCATTGTCAGCCTGCTCCCCAGCCTGGTTATTGCCCTACTATTTCTGATCGTGACATGGATTGTCGCCAGATTTGCCACCAACATCGCCGATCGACTGACCTCCAAGATGGCCATGCGGCCGTCGCTGCGGGAGCTGGTCGAAACCCTCGTCCGCATTGCAATCTGGGCGGTCGGCTTGCTCGTGGCCTTGACCATTCTGCTGCCCGACCTGACCCCTGGCAGCCTGATCGCAGGCCTTGGCGTCGGTACGGTTGCTATCGGCTTCGCCTTTCAGGATATTTTCGAAAATTTCCTCGCCGGCATCTTGATCATGATCCGTGAGAAGATGAGAATAGGCGATTATATCCGCTGCGATGGTATCGAGGGCAGAGTCGAACAGATCATGCTTCGCGAAACCCATATCCGGAAAATGTCCAACGAACTGACGATCGTTCCCAATTCGATCCTGTTCAAAAATCCGGTCGAAATTTTGACCGACATGCAACAGAGGCGGCACGAAGTCGTGGTCGGCGTCTCGTACGACACGGATCTGGAAGAAGCCCGCGATGTTATCAGAACGGCGCTGGAATCATCCGACGCCACCGATGGTGATAAGAAGATCGATATCTTCGCCTGTGAATTCAACTCCAGCTCCGTCGACTTCAGACTGCGCTGGTGGTCCGGTTCGGCACAACGCGACATGCACGAAAGCCGCGATGAAGTCATTCGTGCGGTCAAGCGCGCGCTGGATGAAGCGGGTATCGAGATCCCCTTCCCGTATATCACGCATACCTTCAAGGAACCGGTTCCGATGGCTTCGCAGGGAGATTGATGTTATTCCTTGTCCCGCGCTGCGGCTGAGATAGACAGCTATCCTGCCAGACACTTCAAGCAGCCGGATGGGGAGAAACAGGGTGACGAAGCCATTCTCGTTCCAGAATCGCGTCCAGTCCGTGAATGCGAAGCTCGACAACGGCACCAGCATCTGCCTGCGACGCGTTCGCCATTCGGATCAGGAGTTGATCGAAAAAGGCATCAGCGAGATGTCGGACCAAAGCCGCTATTTGCGTTTCTTCTCCGGATCGAAAACGATGCCGCCATCGGTGGTGGAGCGGCTGGCCAATGCCGATGGCACCTTTCATCTGGCATGGGGTGTCGTCAATATGGACGACGACGGGCATCCCGCGATTGCCGTCGCGCATGTGTTTCGGGAGTCAGAAAACTCTGACCGGGGCGAATTTGCTATTGCTGTTCTGGATCAATATCACGGACAGGGCATCGCACGCATATTGATGACGGCGCTGTTTCTCGACTGCTATTGTGAAGGGCTGCGACAGTTGCAGATCGAAATGCTCCGCGACAACAAGAAGGCCTATCGGCTGATCCGGGCGATAAGCGGCACTGCCGGTATTACCGAAGGGTCGGTCGCTCAATATGACGTTGTGATCGAGGATGCTGTCTCTGCGCTGCGAAACATGGACCATCCGGCCGCCATTTCGGATGTCTTCGCCGCTTTCACTGCGGCCTGACAGCTGCGGATCATTCCATCGAAAAAAATTTCACGGCGAGGGAACCAAAAAAATCCGCCGGCGTTATCCCCGTAGAATCTATGGGCGATGTTCCAAGTTCACCTTCGACCCAGAGGTTTGCGCCAGAAAACGCGGTCCCGACGAGTAGCGTATATCGAGGACCGCGTTTTCTGGCCCATCATGCCGATTCAGCCCTTACAGAACCACCTTTTCCCACCCTGTGCCCGTTATTTCTCGCTGGTCTCCACGACCTTTTGCGACCGTGCTTTGAGGTCGGCAATGTCCGGTTCGTGAATAATTACCTCCTCTGCTCTCGCCAGCGCGTTGCGCGATGCTTCGGATGCGGTTGCGGAGAATAGCTCTGGCCAGGACTTGGCCAGCGCAAGCAGGCATAGCTGAATACGCTGCTGCACCTCGACCATCCCGGCACCGTCCCGGGCAATTTTGGTGAAAAAATCGGTAAAAAGGTCTCTGAGTTCTATCTCGGGACCATGCACGCGCTTAAATTTCGGTTCTTCAGGCTCTGCGCTCGATTGCGCAAGCGCCTCAAAACAGCGCAGCCCGCTGTCCAGCACGGAAATCGCCGTCCCGGGATCATTGACCGCCGGCGACAAAGCGCGGGACGCTATTTCGGACAGCACCACAAGGCCGAACCGGGGATCCTGATCGAAGCTGCGGTCATGCTCGATCAATATGGCGTCCCGGAACGGCTGCGGATCCACTTCTATTGCTTTCTGTCCCTTCAGATAGAGCAAGGGACGCGCGGGATATACGAGCTTGCCGGGGTGTATGGCGAGATACACGGTAACGCCATGTTCTTCGGCCGTTTCTTCCAGCGCCTCCAGATCAATCGATGTGACAACACCGCTCGAAATATCGCACTGCAGAGAGATTGCATCCTCCGGAATATCAACCGGCGGCTGCGCATTCAAATACGGATGCTGGCCATGCCAACGCAGAGCTTTCGCGGTAGCTTTCTCGACCCGCTCGATCAGATCATTCATCCGCCCGAACGTGGACAGCTGCTGAATCCAGTTGATCAGGGTCCCGGTGATCAAAACAATGACCGCAATCGTCGCGAAGAACAGGATAATCCGGCCACGGTTGTCATAGAAGCCGGCCGACAAGCCAATAATGCCGACAATGCTGAATAGAAACGTGCCCAGAAAGGTCGAAAGCGCATTCTGCGACCGGTCATCGGCAAGCATGAGAGCGATCGTCCGGGGCGTCGCAGTACTGGTAGCCGACCCATAGGCCGAGACCATGATGGAAACAGAAAAGGCAATGACCGCGAGCATGCTCGATGCCAGGATTTTCAATATGCCGCCAACCGAGCCGCTCGCCAACTCAAGGTCCGATTTGTAGGGAACCAGCGGACCAATCCATTCCGCAGCGGTCGCGGCTAAGATCGCAGCCAGACTGAACAGCATCGCCCGAAACCAGATTTTTTCCGGCAGTCGCGAAATATATTTCCGCACTTCCAGTATCAAGCGCGTCCCTTCACCAGCTTTGCGAATACGCGTCATTCCATCACCCGTTCGATCCAGTGCCTTGTTGGACGCTTGTTTTTCATCCTCGACATGTGGTCCTGATAGCCCGTTTTATTTGCGCCGACCAGCGGGGTTTCCTGCCTTCGGTGGTTAAAGCGTATATCAGCGAAGGCGCTGACCATATTGCGCTGGAAAAACCTGCAATTGGCCTGTTCATCGATCATCACGATCACGCTTTCCAGCAGCCGGCGAGATGGTCGTCGGTCATCCCGATGGCCTGCATATAGGCGTATATGATGGTGCTGCCGACAAAACTCATACCGCGCTTCTTGAGGCTTTTTGAAATCACGTCGCTGACCGGAGAACTAGTCGCCATATCAGCGAACCGCTGCGGCCGGTTGACCGGCGGATCGCCGTCGAGATGGTCCCATAGCCACGCATCGAAGCTGCCAAACTCCCGCTGTATATCCAGAAATACGCGGGCATTTTTGCGCACAGAGTAAATTTTGAGACGGTTGCGAATGATCGCCGGCTCGCTCCGCAAAGCTTCGAGTTCTGCATCCTCCATGCGAGCACAGCGCGCTATATCGAATCCGTGAAAGGCGCATCGATAACCCTCCCGCTTGCGCAAGACGGTCTCCCAGCTCAAACCCGCCTGAGCGCCTTCAAGAATCAGATTTTCGAACAGCAAACGGTCGTCATGCACCGGCACGCCCCATTCCCGGTCGTGATAGTCGCCGTAAAATTCTTTGCCTGCCTGTCCGCCGAAACAGCGATGCTTTCCGTCGGTTCCAACCACTGTCATACAGATCAACTAGCCGGTCTGTTCGGCTCCGACAATTTTATTCAGCCGGCTGAATTTCCGGTTCGCGGTCTCGCTCCGCCGGCCACCAGCCGATCCTCCGCTTGGCCCAGTTGACCGCCCGAGGAATTGGCGCATTGCGATCCATCCATTCGGCATATTCCTTGTAGACGGGATCACTCAGCAGATGCTTCTCCTCGGTCTTGGCGCGCCAGTAATAGACGCCGCTGACCACGGCCATCAGCGCCGTGTTGCGGACACTGTCGGCAAAGCTGCCAGACGTCACCAGAAACGGCATGCTGACCAGCCACCAGTAGATATTCTTGGCAACATAAGCCGGATGCTTGGTCCAGCTATAAGGGCCGTGAGTGAGAATGCCGCGATGGGTAAGGTTGGAAAAGCGCAGGCCAAAGGCAACGGTTGCCCAGGCATAGACGCCCGTGAGGAAAACCAAAATTGCACCCCACACCGCCAGGATGGTTTCCCGGCCCTGCAGCCAATAAGCCCACTCGGCGATATTTACGTGATAGTTCAGCGGGCCGTTATCGCCCATGAGGATGAAAGGCGGATAACACATCAGCGCAGCGACCCATCCGGCAAGATAGGGGTTGGCAGTGCGGATATGCGAATCGAGAGGCTTCATGGTCAGCAGATATCCAACCGTTGCAAACTGGACGTCGACCACGAACATCGCAACGATCAGCCAGCGCGCGATCGCCACTGGATCACCGGCGATTTCATTGAAATCCACCCGGATCAAATCGCCGAAGCCGCCGGGAACGATCGAGATCATGAACGCCAGAAAGAAGCCCTTCACTGCCCATGCCCGCAAATGATGGTACACCTGCTCTCGATCGGATTCGCTCTTTCCGCCGATCAACAGCTGGCCGAAATGCCAGGCCCCGTCTCGCGGTTCGATGGTGAAGCGGTCCATGAACAGCACATAAGGGATAGATAGCAGAAACAGCCAGGGCGCTGCCGCCTCCATCATTTGCATGGCAAATTGATACTGCCCCGTCCAATACCAGCGTCCGATACAATAGATCGTTCCGATCATACCCCAGGTTGCCCAGAGACCAGCCAGTTTGACCAAGCTGATATCGAACGTGTCTTTCAGCTTTTTCGGGTTGCTCCAGTCGATACCCGTCGTCGGGCGCAAATGCACCTTGTCTCTCAACAGCGACCACAACACCATCGGGACCCCGCAGGCGAAACAAGCAGCAAGCGCCGAATAGGGGCCATCCATGCCATATTGGCGGGCGATCAGAATCCAGCAGGTGAGACCAATCAGACCAGCAACTCCCACGCCATGTGAAACTGCCGAGGTGGGGCGAGGGTCATCCGTGCTTAATTTTCTCTCAAACATGCGGATGGATTAACCGCTAATGGTAAGCAAGCGGTGAACGGAGCAAAACTATATAAAAATCCTCGGATTCACCTAGGCAATTCGGGCGCGCTACTCTATATTGCGGAACAAAGGTGGCTGGGATCAATTGGATGATAAAACACGGGAATCTTATGAGGAATATCGGACTTTCGCTCTCGATTGCGATCTTCGTGGTTGCTTGCTCCAATGGCGACGATGCGCGGGCATCGGGCAGCACCTCTGAAGGGATGCAAGCGAAGACCGATATTTCACCGGTTGATCGCAAGCCTTTTGAGTCCACCGAAATTGCCAGTTTCGATGAGCCGTGGGCCATGACTTTCCTGCCCGATGGACGCATGCTGGTAAGCGAAAAAGCGGGCAAGCTGCAGCTGGTTGACGCCAAGGGAAAGAAAACCGAAGTCAGCGGCGTGCCGGAAGTTGATTATGGCGGTCAGGGCGGGTTCGGCGATGTCGTCCTCTCCCCCGATTTTGCGACCAGCAAAATGGTCTATCTGAGCTGGGTGGAAGCGGGTGATAAAGACACGCGCGGGGCCGTGGTTGGGCGCGCCAAGCTTGATCTCGATGGCGAGAAACCGGCCTTGAAGAATCTCGAAACCATCTGGACGCAAAAGCCGAAGGTCACCGGTAGAGGACATTTTTCTCACCGGATCGCCTTTTCCCCCGATGGCGAATATCTTTTCATCGGCTCGGGCGAGCGGCAGAAATTTGACCCGGCCCAGGATATGTCCGCCAATCTTGGCAAAATCGTAAGGCTCTATCCGGACGGCACCGTTCCCAAGGACAATCCGTTTGTCGACAGGGAAGGTGCACTTCCCGAGATCTGGTCGCTGGGCCACCGCAATATTTTGGGCATCGCGTTCGACAGCGAAGGCCGTTTGTGGAATCAGGAAATGGGTCCGAAGGCCGGGGACGAACTGAACCTGGTCCAGCGTGGCGCCAATTATGGGTATCCCTTCGTCTCGGAAGGCGATCATTATGATGGCAAGAAAATACCCAATCATGATACCCGCCCGGAGTTTGAAGCACCGAAAGTGGCATGGGTTCCGACCATCGCGCCGAGCGGGCTGATCTTCTATTCCGGGGATATCTTTCCTGCATGGAAAGGCAGCGCCTTCATCGGTGGCCTTGCCAGCCAGGCGCTCATCCGGGTGAGCTTCGATGGTGATACCGCCAAAGAAGCGGAACGCTTCCTGATGGGTGAACGGATCCGTGAAGTGGAACAGGGCCCGGACGGCGCAATCTACGTCCTGGAAGACGGCAAAGATGGCCGGTTGCTCAAGCTGACGCCAACCAAATAGGTCGGCGCCAACCGATTATTATTGCGAAGCCGTGGTCGTCGTTCCGGACAGGTCACTGAGGAAACGGCGTACGCGCTTTGCATTGGCACCCAGATCATGGACACCGACCCGGCTCACTGAGCGCATGTCGATAATGCTGGCCGCACCATTTTCCACCGGACGCGCACGGATGACAACATCGTCTTTAAAGCGGAACAGCGAGATTGTAGCGGTCGCCTCAAGCTTGCCCGCAGCCTCGTCGACATTGACGATTTTCCAGCCGCGATCCTCTGCCAGCCTTTTTGCTTTTTCGATCACCACCGCCACTGGTTGGTCGATACGCACCGACCGGATATCCGGATAGGCATCCTGATGAACCGTTGCCCAGCGCTGGCGAGGGTTCATGCCTCTCATGCTATCGTCATCCGCCCCCGGAATATTATCCCAATTGTCGTCGCGCAGCGAGAGAACCTGAAACTGGGGCGGGTCAGCAAGATCAGTGGTGATGTCATGAATGGCCGGAAGGGTCACGATAGCGACGCCATAAGGAACCATGAAAGCCATGAAGCCAAGCGTCGCCAGCAAACCCAGCCCCATCAAAGGCCATCTTGTCTTGCGCCCTTTGCGCCGGTTCAGGGCGATAAATATGATCGCCAACACCAATGTGATCAAAGCGATCAGCAGGATCCAGGGTATCGCCGCCAGACCGGCTTGCCAGCCCCACAGGCCCAGACCGCTGCCGGCGGCCGCGATAAAGAACGCCAACGGCGCGCCAACGCCGAGCACTGCGATCAGCCAGCCCTTGGGATCGCGGCGCAGGGATGAGGCCCGCGCGGGCTTTGCGGGATCGGCTGCAGACGTTTTGTCGCCCGTCGATGGTTCGGTCGCCCGTTTCTGTTCCGTCACACACAAACTCCCTTAAAAGATCAATCTTTTAGCTGGTGCTTGGCAATCATGCAATTGCAACCTATGCGGCTCGACTTTTGCACTAAAGCGGAGTAGCGCGCGCTTTTCCAGCTATACGAGACCAACGACTTGACCACCATCATACCCCTCGCCGAAATCGATCCGCAACTTGTCGACGCCCTGCTTGACTCGGCCTTTGGCGAAGACCGTCATGATCGCACGGCCTACAAGGTGCGCGAAGGCATGGATATGCTCGAAGGGCTGTCACTGGCCGCCGTGGATCAGGATAAACATGAATTGCTCGGATCGATCCAGTGCTGGCCCATCGCCCTGACCGATGAACAGGGCAAGATGCACCCGATGATCATGGTCGGTCCGGTCGCAGTCTACCCCGATTTTCAGCGTGAGGGCATTGGCCGTGCCATGATGACGGCGCTGCTCAACGAAATTCAACCGGAAGCCCCGCTGCCTTTGGTGTTGATCGGCGATCCCGAATATTATGAGCGATTCTTCGATTTCACCGCAGAGGGTACTCGCGGCTGGACATTGCCGGGCCCTTGGGAACCATCCCGGCTGCTGGTCAGGTCCGGCAAGAATATTCCGTTGCCCAAAACCGGGACGCTTGGCCCCTGGAAGCGATAGCGAGTCTAAAGCTTTACAGAAATGGCGCCGGGCAATAGTCCGTTGGGATGCCTTATACACCACCTCCCGAACTGGCCTCTCTTTCGATCGCGGAAATCGCCGAGCTGGCCGAGGCACAGAAATTGCCTCCGGTCGATCAATGGGATCCGAAGGAGACGGGCGACAGCGAAATGCAAATCGCTGCGGATGGCACCTGGTACCATCAGGGCGATCCAATCCTGCGGCCGGCAATGGTCCGCGCGTTTTCGACTATCCTGCGGCGGGAAGAAGACGGCAGCTACGCCCTGGTGACACCCTATCAAAAGCTCAGCATTCAGATCGACGATGCACCGTTTGTGGCGGTGGAACTGGAAAGTGAGGGCAAAGGCGCAGAGCGGACGCTGGCATTCCGGCTCAACACCGATCATCTGGTGGTCGCCGATGCCAGTCATCCGCTCAGATTTGGAGCGGATAAACCACAGCCCTATCTGACAGTCCGCCGCGGTCTCGAAGCGGTGCTGGCGCGTCCGGTCTATTATCAGCTGGCGGAACTGGCGCTGGAAGAGGATGCCGACCCCATCGGCATCTGGTCGGCAGGCACGTTTTTCCCGATGGTGGTCGGTTCATGACATTGCGCGACCGGCTCGAAAAAGCGCTGGTAAAAGGCCATGAAAGTGACCTCGACCATCTGCTGTACAACGAACGCGATCATATTGACGATCTCAAATTGTTGCGCGATGCCGCAGTGCTGATCGCGGTAACCGATCGCCCCGATCCCGGTGTGATCTTCGTCCAGCGACCACGGCACATGCGCAATCACCCCGGCCAGGTTGCCTTTCCCGGCGGCAAGATTGATCCAGAGGACGAGGATGCCATCGATGCGGCACTGCGGGAAGCCCATGAAGAAGTCGCACTCGAGCGCCGTCACGTCGATGTCATCGGTCTGACCGACAGTTTCCAGTCGGGCAGCGGTTACAATATACAGCCGGTATTGAGCGTCATTCCTCCCGATCTGCCCTTTGTCGCAGAGCCCAGCGAAGTCGAAAGCTGGTTCGAAGCACCGCTCGATTTCCTGCTCGACCCCAAAAACCGCACCGTCCACGAAGGCACATGGAACGGGCGCAAGCGGCATTATTATGAGATTTTCTGGCAGGATTATCGTATCTGGGGGATTACCGCAGGCATTTTGAACAATCTCGGCAAGAGGCTCGGCTGGGAACCATGAAACTGCCGCCATCAGACTGGACAGAAAGACGCGGCCTCGCGGCCCTGATTGCAGCGCTCGATGGACAAACGCGCTTTGTCGGCGGAGCTGTTCGGGACAGCTTGCTCGGCGTTGCTGTAAAAGACGTGGATATCGCAACGCCTCTACTGCCCGACGATGTTGTCAAGCGGCTCGAGGCAGCCGCAATCAAGGTCATTCCATCCGGCATTGACCATGGCACGGTCACTGCGATCCTGCCCGATGGGCCCGTCGAAATTACTACACTTCGCCGCGATGTATCAACCGACGGCCGCCGGGCAACCGTCGCGTTCAGCGACGATTGGCGGGAAGATGCCGCGCGGCGCGACTTCACGATCAACGCGCTTTTCGCCGATCCGCAAACAATGGAGATTTTCGACTATTTCGGCGGCCTTGATGACCTCAAGCAGCGGCGGATCCGCTTTATCGGTTCAGCAGCCGAACGGATCGCCGAAGACCATCTCCGGATCATGCGCTACTTCCGCTTTCTGGCCCGCTTCGGACAAGACGAACTTGAAACCGAAGCCTTTCAGGCCTGTGTGGATGCAGCGCCAAAGCTCAGGCAATTATCGCGGGAACGGATCGCCGATGAGCTGCTGAAATTGCTTGCTACCGACGATCCCCGGCTTGCCATCGGCAAAATGCTGGAGGGGAAGATTTTTGACCATATCGTGGCCGAAACAGACGATAAGGCAGCGCCCATTCTGAACCGGCTGGTCACCCGCGAACAGGCCCACAGCATTGCGCCGAGCGCAGTCCGACGGCTGGTCGCCTTGCTGCCGAAAGACAGCGAGACCCAAGGCACAATCGCCAAAAGCCTGAAGCTATCAAAAAAAATGCAGCGCGCGATTGTCGAGCGCTCCGCGGGACATGGCGCCACCAACATCCGCGCGCTTGCCTATCGCACCAGCGTCGAGACCGCCCGCGATATAGCTCTGCTGTTTGCCGACGATGACGCTTTGCCAGAAATGCTGGGCTACCTTGAGAACTGGCAGCCGCCCGTTTTCCCGCTGACCGGAGGCGACCTGATCAAGCGCGGCCTGAAACCCGGTCCGGTTGTAACCAGAAAGCTGGCGACCATCGAACAGGCCTGGATCGACCATGATTTTCCCGATGAAAATTGGGTGACCGAATTTGCCGACGGCCTTGATTTCAGCGGCCGGACATGAGCAAAGTCATGCAGAGATTCGAACGATAAGGATGGGGCGAATACGACCCTGTTGAACGAGCAGACAAGAGAGGCAGCAAATGACAGAGGCTCCGGATAAAAATAACCAGGCGGAAATGATCGCATCGCCCCGCCCCGATGACGACACCCATTGCACCGCTGCAGACTATGACCGGCTGTACCGCGAAAGCATCGACGATCCCGACACATTCTGGTCCCGGCAGGCCGAACGACTGGACTGGCAAAAAACGCCCACCACGATAGCCAACTGGTCCTACAATCCCGTCTCGATCAAATGGTATGAAGATGGCGTCCTGAACATCTGTCACAACGCCGTCGATCGCCATGTCGCCGCCGGCAAGGGCGATGACACCGCGCTGATTTTCGAACCCGACCATCCGAAATCGCCCGGCCGCACGATCAGCTATGCGGAGCTGCAGTCTGAAGTCATCACCATGGCCAATTGTCTCAAAAAGCTGGGCGTCAAAAAGGGCGACCGCGTCACCATCTACATGCCGATGATCCCGGAAGGCGCTTTTGCCATGCTTGCCTGCGCCCGAATCGGCGCGATTCACAGCGTGGTTTTTGGCGGCTTTTCGCCGGATGCCCTCGCTGGCCGGATCGAGGATTGCGACAGCAAGTTCGTGATCTGCGCCGATGCCGGCCGCCGCGGTGGCAAGGCGGTCCCGCTCAAAACCAATGTTGACGCCGCGCTGGAAAAGGTCGCCGTCGATGCCGTGCTGGTGATCAACCATACGGACAGCGATGTCGCCATGACCGAAGGACGCGACCACTGGTATCATGAGCTCAAGACCGATGTCCCGGATGACTGCCCTTGCGAGCCTATGAACGCAGAGGACCCGCTGTTCATTCTCTATACCTCGGGCTCGACCGGCAAGCCGAAGGGCGTGCTGCACACCACCGGCGGCTATGCGGTCTGGGTCGCGACCACCTTTCACCATGTGTTCGACTATCAGCCGGGTGAAGTCTTCTGGTGCTCGGCCGATATCGGCTGGGTCACCGGCCACAGCTATATCGTTTACGGTCCGCTGATCAACGGTGCCACCCAGGTGATGTTCGAGGGCGTCCCCAACTATCCGGATTTCGGCCGTTTCTGGGAAGTGGTCGCGAAGCACAAGGTCAATATCTTCTACACCGCCCCGACCGCGATCCGCGCGCTGATGCGCGAAGGCGATGGCCCGGTGAAAGCGCACGACCGCTCTTCGCTGCGCCTGCTCGGCACCGTCGGTGAACCGATCAACCCGGAAGCCTGGCGCTGGTATTATGATTTGGTTGGAGAGGGAAAGTCGCCAATCGTCGACACCTGGTGGCAGACCGAGACGGGCGGTATCATGATCACCACCCTGCCCGGTGCGCATGGCATGAAACCCGGCAGCGCCGGCAAGCCCTTTTTCGGCGTCCAGCCGCAACTGGTGGATGGCGATGGCAAGGTACTGGATGGCGCGACCGACGGCAATCTGTGCATCACCGCCAGCTGGCCGGGACAGGCGCGCAGCGTCTATGGCGACCACGAACGCTTCATCCAGACCTATTTCACGACCTACAAGGGCAAATATTTCACCGGCGACGGCTGCAAGCGCGACGCCGATGATTATTACTGGATTACTGGCCGGGTCGACGACGTCATCAATGTCTCGGGGCACCGCATGGGCACGGCGGAAGTCGAATCCGCGCTGGTCTCACACCCCAAGGTCGCCGAGGCGGCGGTGGTCGGCTATCCCCACGATATCAAGGGACAGGGGATCTACTGCTATGTCACGCTGAACGCGGGCGAAGAAACATCCGATGAACTGGTCACCGAACTGCGCAATCATGTCCGCAAGGAAATCGGTCCCATCGCCACGCCCGACCATCTGCACCTGACGCCGTCGCTGCCCAAGACCCGCAGCGGCAAGATCATGCGCCGCATCCTGCGCAAGATCGCCGAGAATGAACATGGGGCGCTGGGCGATACGTCGACGCTCGCCGATCCGGACGTGGTCGATTCGCTGGTCGAAGGCCGGCTGAACAAGTAGCGGTGTAACTGTGCTCCGCACTCGATGCGGAGCTCTGGCGGCCAGAATTGCTGCTTACAGCACAGGGCTCCGCATCAAGTGCGGAGCACATCGCGTGTGCCTGCGCAGGGGCACGCAAGCCTTATCTACCCGTCAAACCCGACAAATGTCACCGCCTCATCGACCGACTTGCGCGTCGACACCACCGCATTGGCCGGGAAATCGTCGTCCGGCCAACCCAGCGCGATGCTCTTCATGATCACCTGGTCATCGGCAATCCCGGCATGTTCGCGCACCACCGGCGACTGCATGATACCCTGGCTATTAATCACCGTGCCCAGCCCGCGCGACCACGCCGCATTGACCAGAGCCGTCGCCACCGCACCGCAGTCAAAGGGCGTGTCGTCGCTGCCATCGACCGCGCGATCATAGGTGATGATCACGCAAACCGGCGCATCGAACTGGCGGAAGCCGCGCATCACCCAGTCCTGCCGCGCTTCCTTGTCATCGCGCTCGATCCCCATCGCCGAAAACAGCTGCTTCGCCACCCCGATCTGCCGCTCGCGATGCGCGCCAGCAAAGGCTTCACCGGTGCGAAACTCCCGGGACTGCGGCACACCGGCCAGCATCCGCTCGGTATTGCCTGCCCGGATTTTCTCCAGCGGCTCACCGGTGATCACATAGAAATTATAGGGCTGCGTGTTCATCGACGAAGGCGCGCGCATCGCCAGTTTCAGGATTTCCTCGATCAGTTCCCTCGGCACCGGGTCCGGCTTATATCCGCGGATGCTGCGGCGGCCGAAGACAACTTCATCAAACTGCATGTGAGGCTCCATTTATGAATGTCCGTCGGAGCTAGCGGACAAAAGGCCCTCTGCAAAGCCCGCTGTTGCCAGCGGTCGAGCGTGCCGGATTCTAATTGGGTGCACGCCCCCGATAATCTGCTAGGCCGGAATATATGAAAGACCATTTCGAACGCCACAAGCAACCCTGGACCAGCGAAGAGATCCAGAAGCTGCACGCCTTTGGCAAAAAGGGCATGACCCTCAAGGCCATTTCCAAGGCGCTAACCCGCAGCGAGGAATCTATTCGGACGCGGGCCAAGCTGGACAAGCTGAAAATCGCCAAGAAACGCTGAACTCGAATGCGGCTGGCGGGATAGCCTCAACCTAATCTGAACTTCGAGGCACCCGGATCTTGTCGACCAGCCAGCCGATCTCCCTCGGCGGCGCGCTGGTGAACCGAGCCACCGCAATCGCCACCGCAAAATTCAGCAGCATCCCGATCACGCCAATCCCCTCGGGTGAAATGCCAAACAGCCAATTGGCTGCAACATTGCTCTCCGGCGACCAGAGCTTGAACCAGCCGATATAGAGGAAGGTAAAGCTCAGGCCGGTCACCATTCCGGCAATCGCGCCTTCGCGGTTCATCCGCTTGGAGAAAATGCCCATGAAGATCGCCGGGAACAGGGACGCGGCAGCCAGGCCGAAGGCAAACGCCACCACCTGTGCCACCCAGCCGGGCGGATAGATACCGAGATAACCGGCGACGACAATCGCGGCGGTCGCCGCGAGCCGCGCCGCCAGCAATTCTCCCTTCTCGGTAATCTGCGGCCGGAAGGTGCTCTTCAGCAGATCATGACTGATCGACGAGCTGATCACCAGCAACAGACCAGCCGCTGTCGACAGCGCCGCCGCCAGACCGCCCGCCGCGACCAGCGCGATCACCCATCCCGGCAGATTGGCAATCTCGGGATTGGCCAGCACCATGATATCGCGGTCGACATAGACTTCATTCGGATTGTGGTCAGCCGCTGCATTGGAGACGATCCGTTCGCCGCTCGGACCGGTGCTGTCCGCAAACACGGGCGCACCCTGAAACGGATCGCCCTTGCCCAGCTGCATCTGGCCGTCGCCATTCTTGTCGCGCCAGGCGATCAGGTCGTTGCTTTCCCAGTTCTTGAACCATTCCGGCGCCTGGGAATATTCCACATTGTTGACGCTATCGATGAAATTGAGCCGGGCAAAGGCACCGACAGCGGGCGCCGTCGTATAGAGCAAGGCGATAAACACCAGCGCCCAGCCCGCCGACTTGCGGGCATCTGATGCCTTGGGCACGGTGAAGAAGCGCACGATCACATGCGGCAGGCCCGCCGTTCCGACCATCAGCGCAGCGGTAATGCAAAAGACATCGATCGTCGACTTTTCGCCGCTGGTATAGGCCGCAAAGCCCGTGTCCTGCAGCACCAGATCGAGCTTCTGCAGCACATAGAGTCCGGAGCCGTCATTGACCGTCGAGCCCAGCCCCAGCTGCGGCACCGGATTGCCGGTGATCAGAAAACTGATGAAAAAGGCCGGCACCATATAGGCGAAGATCAGCACGCAATATTGTGCGACCTGCGTATAAGTGACACCCTTCATGCCGCCGAGCACCGCATAGACAAAGACGATCGCCATGCCGATGATCACGCCGAGATTGATCGGCACATCGAGAAAGCGGGAAAAGACGATGCCGACGCCGCGCATTTGCCCGGCGATATAGGTGAAGCTGATAAAGATCAGGCAGATCACGGCGACGACGCGCGCGGCCTTTGAATAATAACGCGTGCCGATAAAATCCGGCACGGTGAACTGGCCGAACTTGCGCAGATAGGGGGCGAGCAGCAGCGCTAGCAGCACATAGCCGCCGGTCCAGCCCATCAGATAGACCGAGCCGTCATAGCCGGAGAAAGCGATGATCCCGGCCATCGAGATGAAGCTCGCCGCGGACATCCAGTCGGCCGCAGTCGCCATGCCGTTGACCACCGGATTGACCCCGCCGCCGGCCACATAAAATTCGCTGGTCGAGCCCGCGCGTGAGGCAATCGCAATCCCGATATAAAGCGCGAAGGACAGGCCGACGAACAGATAGATAAGCGTCTGGGTCGCCATCAGCCGCGCTCAGTCATCGAGATCATATTGCCGCTCGATCCGCTTCATCCGGATGCTGTAGAACAGGATCAGCAGAATGAAGACATAGATCGAACCCTGCTGGGCAAACCAGAAACCGAGCGGATAACCGCCAATCGCAAATTGATCGAGAAAATCGCGGAAGAGAATCCCCGCGCCGAAGGAAACGACAAACCAGATCGACATCAACGTACACAGCAAGCGGATATTCTGCGACCAGTAAGCCGTTTCATTGGCGCTGGTCGCGCCGTCCTGCTCGGGCGCATCCAGACTTTTGTCGGACATTGGCCTCCCCCTTTTTTTGTTCTTGCCGCTCAAGCTAGGGGGTAAGGCCGGATTGCGCAAATAGGTTTTGTAGTTAGACACCCTCTCCCGTGAGGGAGAGGGATGTGGAGACTTGGCAGCTTGCCTGCCTAGTCGGAGCTGGGTGAGGGTGTACGAAACTAAAGAGGGCAGAACACCCTCATCCAAGTCCGCCTAGTCCGCTTCGCGAATAAGGCTTCCTATCCTTCTCCCTCACGGGAGAAGGAACGCATTTCAATCAAACTTGCCGCTCTTCGGAAAACCGGTTGGCGGCAATCTGCCAGCCGCACCGCGCGCCACTCGCCACATGGTAAGGTCATTCTCGGTCCTAGTGCGTCCGGTCTCGCCGCCCATGGTCCAGCTCAGGCCCTTTTCGAGATTGAAGGTAATCGCATCGGACAGGCCGCCATCCTTGTAGCGTTGCAGCATCACGCCCTGCCCCTTTGCCATTTCCGGCATTTCCTTCAGCGCGAAGATGACCAGCTTGCGATTTTCGCCGATCGCCGCGACATGATCATCGGCTGGCTGATCCGCGTCGCCGGCATTCACGGGATGAACGACCAGGAGCTTTGCATCGCCCTTCAGATTGGCGACCTGACGACCCTTTTTGGTTTCGGCGACAACATCGGCGATATTCGCGACAAAACCGCGGCCCCAGGTCGAGGCAAGCAGCAGCTTGCCCTTCATATCGGCGACCATCAGTGCAATCGGCTCCGCGCCGGGCTCCAGATCGACCATCGACCCGACCGGCTCGCCAAAGCCGCGGGCTCCGGGCAGCTTGTCCGCACCAATCGTGTAGAAACGCCCGTTGTCGCAGGCCATCAGCAGCTTGTCGGTGGTCTGCGCATGGAAAGCATATTTGGGACCGTCGCCTTCCTTGAACTTGAAACTGTCAGGCTGCGACAGGTCAGCATGGCCCTTCATCGCCTTGATCCAGCCGCGCTGCGACATGATCACGGTGACCGGCTCCTTCTCGATAAAGGCCTCCAGCGAAATTTCCTTCGCGGGTGCCGCCTCGATCAGCATCGTCCGCCGCTTGCCGAGATCCGTGTCCTCGGCATAAAGCTTGCGTAGTTCGGCAAGGTCCTTCTTCAGCCGCGTCTTCTGCCGCGCCGGGCTGTCGATCAGCTTTTCTAGACCGTCGCGTTCCTCGAGCAGCTTGTCCCGCTCGTTGCGCAATTCCATCTCTTCCAGCTTGCGCAAGGAGCGTAGCCGCATGTTGAGAATCGCCTCCGCCTGCCGGTCGGTGAGACTGAACTCATCCATCAGCATCGGCTTGGGTTCGTCATGGTTGCGGATAATCTCGATCACCCGGTCGAGATTGAGATAGGCAATGATATAGCCCTCAACCAGCTCCAGCCGCGCGGCAATCTTGTCGAGCCGGTGCTGTGACCGGCGAACCAGCACTTCAATCTGGTGCGTGATCCAGTGCTGCAGCACCTCCTTGATACCCATCACCTTGGGCACCCGGTCCTTGTCGAGCACGTTCATGTTCAGCGAGAAGCGGTTTTCCAGATCGGACATCCGGAACAGCGCGTTCATCAAGTCCTCGGGATCGACGGCGCGGCTTTTCGGTTCCAGCACGATCCGCACCTGCTCGTCGGATTCGTCGCGAATGTCAGCGAGGATCGGCAATTTCTTGTCGGCGATGATCTGGGCGATCTGCTCGATCAGCTTGCCCTTCTGCACCTGATAGGGAATTTCAGTGACGACAATCTGCCACGCGCCGCGCCCCTCGGCGTCTTCCTTCTCCCACTTGCAGCGCACCCGCATCGCGCCGCGGCCGCTCTCATAGGCGGCATCGATCACCGATTTCGGGTCGACCAGCGTGCCGCCGGTGGCCAGGTCGGGGCCCTGGATGATCTCCATGATCTCGGCATGCTCTGCCTTGGGCGATTCGATCAGCAGCGTTGCCGCGTCGATAATCTCGTGGACATTGTGCGACGGGATGCTGGTCGCCATGCCAACCGCGATGCCGCTGGCGCCATTGGCGAGCAGATTGGGGAACAGACCGGGCATGACCTCGGGCTCTTCATCCTCGCCATTATAGGTCGGCTTGAAATCGACCGTGCCCTCGTCGAGCCCGTGCATCAACTCGATCGCGGTGCGGGTCAGGCGGGCCTCGGTATAGCGATAGGCCGCTGCATTATCGCCGTCGATATTGCCGAAATTGCCCTGCCCGTCGACCAGCGGATAGCGCAGCGAGAAAGTCTGCGCGAGCCGCACCATCGCATCATAGACCGACTGGTCGCCATGTGGGTGATATTTACCGATGACATCACCGACCACCCGGGCGCATTTCTTGTAGCCCTGCGACGGATCCAGCTTGAGCAACCGCATCGCCCAGAGCAGACGGCGGTGCACCGGCTTCAGGCCATCGCGCAGATCGGGCAACGACCGCGCGGTGATCGTCGACATCGCATAGATCAGATAGCGTTCGGACAGCGCCGAATCGAACGGAGCCTCCACGATTGCATCAAATTCATCTTCGGGAGCCGCTTCCGGCGCATCGGTAACATCACTCATGGCAAAGGCGATAGCAGGGTGGATTCCCGGTTGGTAGGGGGAAAGTGGTATGGCGCTAAAGAGACCCCGTTCCCCGGCGCAGGCCGGGGCCCATCTCGTGAACCTTGGTCATGGCACGATGGGCGGATCGCGCGCGCCTTGGCATCCACGCACCCAAAGACCCGCACAGCTGAACGATCCATCAGGAAACGGGCCCCGGCCTGCGCCGGGGCACTAAACTTCTGAGCCCACTGCCCGCTCGCTGCGATAATAGAGAAAGGCAAACCACAGCGCGACCGCGCCAAGCAAATGCCAGATCGCATGCCCCTGCAGCAGGCTGTCCGGCGCACAAAGCTGACCGTTCTGGTCCAAATTCCAGATGGTGAACGCCACAATATTGGCGATCAGCCCTGAGACATAATAACCGGTGCGGACCTGCGGCCGCCGCGGTCGCGCAAACATCAACTCCAGAATGATCGCGATGATCAGCACCACCGCAAAAAGCCAACGCCGGACTTCCGGCAACGTATAAAGGATTGCGACAAGCACCGCGCAAAGAACCGCATAATAGACCATCGCTCGCCGGTCCGGGATATGCCGCCATTTCGCCAGCGCGCTGACCAGAAAGAACCCGCTGATCAGATACATGCCCAGCACATCGAAAAACTGGCCCCACAAGGTCAGTGTGGCATGCAACAGTACCGAGCCAATCCCGACGATGATCGCGCCCGTACCCAGAACGCTCGCAGCCAACGGCGGAAAAGCCGATCGCCAGTCGCGCGACCGCGCCTGTAGGATCATCAACAGCCCGGCAAAAACATAGCCAAAGGAGGAGATACTGTTGGCGGGCTGCAACAGCAGCGCGCCGGTCCGCGGTATTTCGCAGAAACAGTGGGTTTCGGAGCAGGTGGCGAGAGCAAAGCGCGACCATTCGGGACCAACGAGATTCAACAAGGCCAGAGTAATGGCCGCCATCAGAACCGTCAGCGCCGCAGCCGTCAGCACGCGGCTGCTGCCAGCGCTCATCGGACCAACCACGCTTCCGGCAGATCCAGGCCCTCCCGTTCATTGTCCCAGATGATCGACATGATCCACCAGCGGCCATCCGGCTTGCCATCATACCCGATGCCGTCATTCCACAAATGCACCATATTCACGCCACGAAACTGTATGTCCGGATGGTCCGGTGTTGCCCGGGCTTCATAGCTGCTGAAGACATGGGCGACCTGGCCGAAAACATCGGTCTTGCGACTGATCTCGATCTCGTAAAAACTGCGTCCTGCAAGAAGAGGAATGGTCGCTTCGACAAATTCGTCATAGCTGAAAGTAAAGGCAACCGGCGCTCCGCCTATAATCCTGGTCCGGGTAATCAATGCTCGCGGATGATAAATATCGCGATTGCGTTCCCAGTCCTGTCCACCGGGTGGTCCGGAGATACAATCATAGAGCGTGTCCATGATCGCATCGATGGTGGCATATTTGGTCATGGCATCGCTTCCCAGCGTTCGCGCTCAAACCAGACCTACAGTCTATCGGGGAACGGTACCTGACAAATTCCTGCGCGCACGCCTCAGCTCACCCTTCATATAGCACGTTTTATCGTTGACGGTGTAACATTGTCACATTAACTCTGGTCCCTCCCCCTGGAAGAGGAGCCAGATAAATGCGTATTTTATCATTGGGCATAGTGATGATGTTGGCCGTGACCGGCTGCAGTGACGGCAGCAACACCAGCGCCGAATTTGATATGGCTGAAGAAGCGACCGAAGCATATTCTGTTGGTCAGGCCATGGATATGGAGACCGGTGAGGCCGGCAATGCAAATCCCGGCGCAGAAGAAGCAGATGCTGCGGCTGCTCCCGGTGAAATACCCGTCTCCGTCCCGCAGATCGCCTACAGTTATCAATATGGCTTCCGGCTGCCCGCAGCCGAAATTCCCAAGGCACAGCAGGCGCACGTCAGGCTGTGCGAAAGCCGCGGTCCCACAATTTGCCGCATATTGAATATGGAAAACAGCGGTGGTGAAGGTGATTATGCAACCGGCATGCTCAATATCGAGGTAGCCGCGCCGCAGGCACGGTCATTTGGCAAACTACTCGCCGAAGCGGTCGATGAATATGGTGGCAGCCAGATTGCAGCATCGATTAGTGGCGAAGATCTGTCCAAGCGGATTGTCGATACGAAAGCGCGACTGCGCAGCAGGGTTCTGCTGTCCCAGCGGCTCACCGAACTGCTGCGAACAAAAAAAGGCAGCGTAGCGGAACTCGTGGAAGCGGAACGCGCGGTCACGCAGGTCAATGAGGAAATTGACCAGGCCCGCAGCTGGCTGAAGGAAATGCGCGGACGCGTCGCTTTCAGCAAGATCGTGATCAATTATCAGTCGGCAGCACCCGGCTCCGGCGGGTTCACGAGACCCATTCGCGATGCATTGGGCGGCGTTGCCTCGACCCTCGGCTACTCAATTGGTGCCGCGATCACATTCCTTTCGGTCCTTCTGCCATGGGTTTTGATTATCGCGCTGGCGGTCTATCTGCGTCAGAGGTTCAAGGCGCCCGACCGAAGCTTTTGGGGGCGGACGATCGAGCCGCCTCTGCAACCCGAGGATTGATTGCACCGCCCACCAGTTTGGCATATAGGTGAATTTCAACGCCCCGGTTCAATCGAGATCGCATGATTCGGTTTGCCGGGGCATGATTTTTTGTCGCTCTCCTAGCGAAGTGGAACCAAGCAATGTCCCGTCGTCGCCAAATCTATGAAGGCAAGGCCAAGATTCTATATGAGGGTCCGGAGCCCGGCACGATCATCCAATATTTCAAGGACGATGCCACGGCCTTCAACGCGGAGAAAAAGGGCACGATCAACGGCAAGGGCGTGATCAACAATCGCATCAGCGAACATATCTTCACCTTGCTCAATCACATCGGTATCCCCAGCCACTTCATCCGCCGGCTCAATATGCGCGAGCAGCTGGTCAAGCAGGTCGAGATCGTGCCGATTGAAGTCATCGTCCGCAACGTCGCCGCGGGTTCGCTGTCGAAACGCCTCGGTATCGAGGAAGGTACACAGCTGCCGCACACGCTGCTGGAATATTGCTACAAGGATGATGCGCTGGGTGACCCGCTGGTCGCCGAAGAACACATCGCCTGCTTTGGCTGGGCCAGCCAGGAGGAGATGCAGGACATTTCCGCCATGGCGATCCGGATCAACGATTTCATGGCCGGCATGTTCGCCGGAATCGGCATCAAACTGGTTGATTTCAAGCTGGAGTTCGGGCGCGTTTTCGAAGGTGATTTCTCGCGCATCATATTGGCCGATGAGATCAGCCCGGACGGCTGCCGCCTGTGGGATATGGAAACCAATGAGAAGCTCGACAAGGACCGCTTCCGCCGCGACCTCGGCGGAGAAGCCGAAGCCTATCAGGAAGTGGCCCGGCGACTGGGACTGTTTCCGGAAGGCGTCAGCGAAGTGCTCGATCTGAACAGCGAACGGAAGAAGCGCGGCAAATAATCGGCGGATTGCGCTATCTGAGACGCCAGCCGATACAAAGATTTCGAGACTTCGACCGGACAGGGAATTAGAAGCACGCTATGGCGTCGGCTAGGCGTTCCCTGCCTTGGCCAATTTTTGTTCTTCCTCTTGCCCCAACTAATCTTGACGCTATAGCAAGGCGATATTGGCGGCAGCAAAACGCGAGGGCGAAGCATGAAAGTCAGAATATATGTAACGCTTAAGAACGGCGTATTGGACCCGCAAGGGAAGGCTATCCATCATGCACTGGAAAGTCTGGATTTTGCCGGCGTCAATGATGTCCGCGTAGGCAAGTTGATCGAACTCGAAGTCGACTCATCGGTTAGCCGCGAAGAGATCGACAAGATGTGCGACAAACTTCTCGCTAACACCGTCATCGAGACATATGAAATCGAATTACCCGAAACCGCGATGGAAGCGAACGGCTGATGCAATCGGCAGTGATCGTCTTTCCAGGCTCGAACTGCGACCGCGATATGGCTGTCGCTTTGGAAACCGTGTCCGGCCAGAAACCACACATGGTTTGGCACGGTGACACCGAGCTACCTGCTGGCTTGGATGTGATCGCGATTCCCGGTGGATTTTCCTATGGTGATTATCTGAGATCCGGAGCGATGGCGTCGAGGTCCAACATCATCAAGCCGATCATCGAAGCGGCGCACCGTGGAATAAGAATTCTGGGGGTGTGCAACGGGTTTCAGATTCTTACGGAAACCGGGCTGTTGCCTGGCGCGCTGATGCGCAACAGCAATATGCATTTCATCTGTCGGGATGCCGAGCTGGAGGTCACCAATACCGACAATATATTCACCTCCCGCTACGCCGACAAAAAATCGGTTTCGATCCCTGTCGCTCACCATGACGGCAATTATTTCGGCACCGATGACACGCTGGATATGTTGGAGGACGAGAATCGAGTGCTGTTTCGCTACCAAAGCAATATAAATGGCTCGTCACGCAATATCGCCGGTATCAGCAATGCAGCGGGCAATGTCCTTGGCATGATGCCCCATCCCGAGCGTGCGATCGACAGAAAGCATGGCGGAACGGATGGGCTGGCGTTGTTTGAAAGCCTGCTGAACTAGGCCGCTCCAGCCGGTACGCTACTTCAGAACCTGAAATCGACGGAGGCGAGTTGACGCGCTGGATCGCGCTCATATCAGGCGTTCCTCTGTAAGCATGACTGGGCACAAAGCGCACATCTTCGCGTGCGCCTTAAACTGGCACCGATGCGGTTCTTGGGTCTGCGAACCCGCGCCATTGGCAATGGCGGAAAGCAGCAGCGGTAAATGTTCAGCCGTGCAATTCCCCGCCGAAAAGAATTGTTCCTGATCCGGCCAGGGTTAGCGCCGCCGTGCGGCTCAGCATCTTGAGACAAGGCCCCGTAGTTCCACCCGAACCGCAAACGGAATAAAAAAAGGGCCGGTCGGAAGACCAGCCCTTTTCAAATTTTGTAGCAATGTTGCTATTAGTTACCGGAACCAGGTCCGTACATAATTTCAACACGACGGTTCTGAGGCTCACGAACGCCGTCTGCGGTTTCAACGCGCGGATTCGTTTCACCGAACGCTTCGCTCGAAATGACGCCGCCGCTGATGCCGCGCGATTCAAGATAGGCGCGAACAGCTTCGTTGCGACGCTGGGACAGGCCAACGTTGTAGCTGGCAGAACCAGATCTGTCAGCGTAACCAGCCAGCATGACCTGAGCCGAACCACAATCGCCATATGCCGTAACCGCATTATCGAGAACCGCAGCCGCTTCTGGTGTGATATCGGACTGATCCCAGTCAAAGAACACAATATAAGGGCCAGGTGCACATACAGCCGGTGGTGGCGGAGGTGGCGGTGGTGGTGGAGGCGGTGGTGGTGGTGGTGGTGGAGGCGGTGGTGGTGCCTCTGGTTCGCCGCCGAAGTTGTAGATCAGGCTACCCAGGATAGAGTGGGTCCGCAGACGCGTATCGGCTGTACGGCCGAGTTGATCGACGAGATTGATCTTGTCAGCATTGAAGAAGCGGTACTTCAATCCCACATCCCAGCTGTCGCTCAATGGTGCACGAACACCAGCAAGCAATTGCCATGCAAAGCCAGTATCCGAATCATCGAGGTAAGGAGCAGCATAGATGTTGGTAACTTCGGTCCGGGCAACGCCGACACCGCCGCCAGCAAAACCCTGAATGCCGTCGTCGTCACCAAAGTCTAGCAAACCGTTCAGCATGAAGCTGAGCGCGTTCACTTCGCCATTGATCGGAAACACACCGGTTACGGTTGGACCGGCACCAGTAGCGAACGGTGGCACGCCTGGCGCACCAGCTTGTACACGTTCAGCCGCAGCAGTTTTGTATCCGACTTCAGCTTCCAGACGGAAACCTCCGAAGTCATATCCGACGATACCGTCAAAATCATAGCCGGTGTCATGATCGACTTCGAATGCACCGTTATTACCAGCAACATTGACCGACAGATCTTCAGCGATCATTGCGCCGCCTTCAACACCAACATACCACTGGTCATCACGAGCCAGTGCAGGTGTCGCAAGCGCCGTGGAGGCAAGCGCCATTCCTAAGGCAAGCTTCCGCATTTATATTCCCCTTCTCAATTAGGTTCTAAATTCACGCCGCTTTCTAACCTCTAGCTTTGTTTAGTGCAAGCAGCCAAATCGCATAACTGTTGCGAAAATGTCGCCATTTTCGGCATTTAGCCCAAAAAATAACAGACAAATGGCGCAGCGTTACGGAATTAGCGGTCTTGATGGACGGCATCGGTTGATTTTACAAGCCTGATTGGACAATCCCCTGCGCCTGCAAGGCCGTAAGAATCGATTCGATTGCCGCTCGCGCCTCACTATCAATCACTGTGCCTGCGACGGGGCTTTCGACGACCGCACTGGCCTCCCAGGAAGACCGATAAACTGCAAAATTTCCAAGGGAATTGATATAGACACGCATCATTGGCGACGGTGTTATGAATAGCCAGCCATTTCCCGTCCACCCGGCGATTTGATCATCGTGACCGCCCCAGACGCCCGTTGCGTCCGAACCGACAATCCACGCCTGTCCACTCTCGGGCGTTATCGCAGTCGGTTCGCTCGCGATGGCTTCCACCACCGGATGCATCAAAAAGTCGATTCGCGCCAAGGCTTCGTTGTGAAATAACTCCTTGTGCGCCTGGCCGCTGGCGAGCAGCGGAAGTTTAAACCGGTCGGTTTCCAAAAGGGGCATAGTGTCTGCTTTCAATGTTTGATTGAAAAGGGAATGGCGTCCGGGTCAAATCGCTATGGTGAAGGCGAGTGGCCCGGACAGGCCGTGCGATCCAATTTGATGGATTTTCGCAACTACCTCATTGATATTAGGTGCAAATTCTGTCTCCATTTGATCGACATCCACAGTAACTCGTGGCTCGCTGGTCTCGATTACAATAACTGGTCCAGAGCCACTCTCAGCCGCCAGCTCAACCCGGTATCCTTCGCTCTCCTCAGCCAGCGGGACGTCCACATGATCGGGCCAGATTGTTCCCGCTCGGGACCGCCGGATCCATTGGATCTGAAGGTCTCCATTACCCAGAAATTCCCACTTGGGATGAACTGGCGACCACGGCGTCAAAGCTCTGCCGGGAGACGCAATCGTTGCAGCAACCGGAACATCGTCATCGCGCCCCAGCGCCAAAATAAACAAGGGCGAAAACGGCGCATAATGAGCCGCTCCAATTTCCAGCATCGATGCCCCGTCGAGCAGCACGAAATCTTCACCGATACCGTGCCGTTCCACTTCAGCCTCGGTGCCGCCCAGTCCGCGTATAAGGCGGGAGAGACGAAACCGACCGTCTCCCAAAGGCGCTGCCTCCGCAAACTGGACAATCTCCTGACCAACAAGAGCAAGGTTCCGCCCGGCGAGCAGTTGCATGCCATCTGCGTAAGCCAGCGTCATATTCGCATTGTGCAGGACCACATCAATGACATTCACCCTGTCAACCAGAGCCGGATTGGCAGATGCGAGCGCGCCGGATATCGTACCAATCGTCGTCGGCGCTTTTATCTGGCCGATATAGGCACCCGCTGTTCCGTCCGGCCCGGACGCAAAAAGCTGGGCATTTCGCCATCCGGCATCGCCTGCGGCCGCAGCATACGGCATGGCCGAATCAGACACCGTCATGGACGCATCAAGAGCAAACGGCAGGTCCACGAGTATGAGGCGAGTCAAACCTGCGCGCAGATCTGGGTCGCCTATGCTTCGCCCTTGCTCCGATCCGGCGGCGGCAAGTCCTCGATCCGCACTCGCTCGGGTCAGCGAAAGCTGCACGAGCCCTCTGCCAATCTCGCATTCCCTGACCCGCCACAGGCCATCCCAACCATTGAATTTGACCAGCTTACCGGGGCGATTCAGGCGACCATCCAGAGGCACGGCGACGTCCAGCGTAGAACGCTCGTCATATTGCGACCAGAGGCTGGTTGCGGCGATTTTTCTCGCCTGGTCCGCCACAATAGTAGCTGGAAAATCTATAACCGTCGACACGCGGCCAGCCCCGGGCCGAAAAGCGGACTGGGCCCCCGATTGATAGTCTCGCGCCGGATCATAATAGCGAACAGAAAATTGTCTCGGCGCTGCCGCAATCGACGCTGTGCGCCTGGCTGGCGGTGCAATCGTCCGTGTCCCCGCCGTGCGCACGAAATTCGCGTCGAACGCAGCGGCAGAACTGGCATCCGCAGCAGACCGCGCCACGGACTGGATGCGATCGATAGCGCCTGGATCGGAAGACAAGGACAGCGGAATCACATCGGTCAGCGCAAGCAGGGCCGCCCGCCGGTCTTCTCCGCCTGCCGCATATCCGATGAGGCCATCACCGGTAGGCATGGCGATCCGCTGCCCGGAAATATCACCAACGATATCAGTGAGCGTCACCGACCCATCGTCGGCGATCACTTCGAAGGTCAGCGACGGGATCCGGTTACCATATTGGGTGAGGTCCATATCTTCGAACACCGCCAGCGCAAGGCCGCGATAAGCCGGCGTTCCGCCACTGGCTTCCGCACTGGCCATCAACCCGTCAACCGGCTGATCTTCACCGCCTTTATGTAGGGAAAAGCGCGTTTCGGTCTTGAAATCGCCAGCCAGCCCGCGGAAGATTTTGCCGTCTGCCCAAATCCGGCCGATGCTTTTGATTCGGCGACTGGACAGAGCCACCGCAAAACAGGCGGAGTAGCTGTAGACAGTCGTGCTCGGCCGCCCCTTGCCACCGCCTTCCCGGCTCCGCACTTCCTTCAGATCGGTCGCCCAGATCACCGTCCCGGCAACCCGCATCATGCCAAATATCCGCGGAATCTGCGCGCCATAGCTCGATGTCTGGACCGCCAGTTCCTGCAGACGCGGGCCTTGCCGGCCCTTAGGTCTGAACAGGATATTCTGGTCTACCTGCTGGCCGACAATCGCTCCGAGAGCGCCGCCAATCGGACCGCCGATCGCGGTGCCAACAGCCGACAATAGCAAGGTCGCCATTCAATCCTCCGCCAGTCTGTAAATTGAGGAAATCGGCCAAGGCGCGTCTCCGGGACAATGGACCACTTTGCCCAGTCCGGCATGCGCATGCACAAAACCGTTGCCGGCGCGGATCAGGAAATGCCACTGCACCGGACTGGGCCTGACCAGAACAAAATCGCCCTCGCACAGATCGGCGTCCGGCGGGAAGCGCGCAAAACCGGCCTCTTCCATAAATTCTGCGATCGCCCGCTCCGAACCGCCCCGGATCGAATAGCCATTGGGCACATCGCATTCGAACCGCGCCGCGATCAGGCATTGCTCGGCCAGACCGATGCAATCCAGTCCCGTCTGTTCGTCGCGTCCATGCAGGCAAAATTCCGCACCGCACAGAGACATCGCCTTATCTGCCATTCTCGCCTGCCTCCGTTTCATGCGCCGGGATAGCGGGTGAGCAGATCATTGCCCGGCAGATAGGGTTCCCCGCGAAAATTGAGGCTGTTGGCAAAGCGGTCGCGGCAGGTGGCAAAATTCTTGTCACAGCCCTGGTTCAGCAACACCCGCGTTCCATCCGTAACCGGCTGACCCGGCGGATCCGCCAGCCGGACCCTATCGCCGTCTCCGCCGATAATTGCAAAGCTGAGCCCGCAATTCGGCCCATCGAGAAACCGCAGCGATCCGAATGAAAAGTCGGCGGCATCGCCCAGGCCGCCAATTTGAATCTCTTCTCCGCTTGCGGTCAGCACCGCACCCTCGCGCTGATAGCGATGCAAGCTCAGCTTGCATTGATGATCCCCGAATTCGGCCCGACAGGTGGGCGATGTCAGCGGCGCTACCGGCTCGTCGAGAAAAGATGTCGCCCCCAGCATTTCCACCGTAAAACCGTCACCCGAGCGCGCGATTTCGCCAAATTCCCCGCAAATCAGCGGCAGCGGCTCGCTATCCGGCTGCTCCCAGTCGATCAGCGAGATATAGAGCAATGCCCCGTCCCAGCGTCCGGCATCAAGATCCGCTTCCGCGATCGCCGCACTGGTCATCACGCCGGATATTTCCACATTGTCGATCTCGAAACTGTCGGACAGCGCGATCGACGACGGCACCATGCCCGGAGCCGCCCGATAGCGTAACGCGCCAATCACCAGGTCGCGGTCGTGCGAGGTAAATCCGAGTGCAAATCCATCTGCGCGCTCCAGTCGCCAGAGATAGGCGCTGGCAGTGACCTCCCGGTCCAGCCAGTCCAGACTCATGACGGCTCCCTGACCTCAACCAGCAAAACCTCAGCTATGTCGCCAGCGAGAAAGGTCGCTCGGCTCACGGTCAGCTGGTCGCGGGCGAAGCGAACCGGGACATCGAACAGAAAACCGGCGGTAATGGCGCTGCCATCCGCAGGCGGGCTGTCGAAAAGGATGCTTCCTGCCGGACCCAGCGACCAGCCTGCCGCCACTTGCCCGTCGATCGCGATCTGCAGCGAATCCTGACGGGGCCGCGTGATCAGCCGTTGCTGTGGTTCTGCGCCAGCATCACCATAGTTTTTCACCAGCTGAAAGGCGGTCTGCTGACCATCGCCCTCACCCAGCACCTGATCGTTTGGCGTCGGCGCACCGATCATATCATTGGAACTGTGATCATAAGGATCGCGAAAGCGAAAAGCCTTGGCGGCACCCCGCCGCGCCCGGAAAAAGGCGATCAGATCATGCAACTCCTCCTCGCTCCGGATCCCCGGCCCGACATCGAACTCCAGCCGCGCATCGGCCCAGTCGCTGTTGCGTTTCTCATGGCCGGAGATGGTAGTAATAATATTGGTCGAGAATCCCGGTGAAACGCTGGCGCCCTGGCCAATCGCGATCGGAAACAACACATCGTCAAAGGCGTTCACATCCGCTTCCTCTTCCTGAAAATAGGTAAATCCGTCGCGCGCCACCTGTGGCAGCGCCCAAATGTGAATTTCCGCGGTGCCGCGCGCCTTCGCATCCGCAATCGCTTGCGCCATATGGCCCCAGATAAATTGATCGGCGGCATCAAGCACAAAACCGGCAAAATAATGCTGTTGCTCAACCGGATAGCCCAGCCGCTGCGTCGCCAAAGCGACCCCGGTGCTGGCCGCTAGCCGGTTGCCCGCAATCACCCAGTCATAATCTTCCAGTTGCAAGATATCGAAGGCCGGCGACGCCCAGCCAACCGGCAGATTGGCCCGCTTGGCCTCGGGTGCCTGCTCATCCAAAATCGTTGGCAGATAAGCCAGCAGCAATGTCTCGACGGGCGCAGCACCGGCTTCGTTTTTCACGGCATTGAGCAGGTCCGCCGTCGACTGCGCCAGAAGCGCCCCCGCCTGATCCAGCATCGCCTGTTGGGCCGCTGTCTTCGGCCCATCAATGCTCGATATACTAACCGAATTCGCGCCAAATGCCGCGCTGGCAGCCGCATCATAAAGACAAATGCGTTTGTCCGGCATGATCCACCACCAGGGCTCACCGACCTGAAAGCGGATCGTCGCTCCCGCATCTCTGGCAATCGCGGTAAAAGCGCGCGCCACCGCCTGCAGATAGGACATCGCACTGCCATTGGCGGGCGAAAGCAAGGTCGAGGGCGGTTCCCAGCCGGTCAGCGCCGGATCGCCATTTTCCGCTCGCTGTTTCCAGTCGTTCCAGCAATGCGCATCGAACAATTCGTAGGACAGCGACAGAATCACCGTAAAACCCATGGTTTCGGCGCGCATGATCAGATCACGGTGCCAGGCCGCCGCCGGCTGGTTGATCGCCGCAAAGTCCTCGCCCGCCTGAGGTGCCGACAGGCTGACATAGAGTCCGGACCCAACTGTCTCCAGCCGGAAATAATGGCTCATCCCGAGATAATGGTTGATCGACCCGCGATAGCCCAGAGCCCGGATTGTGCGGAGCAGCCGCTCCGGCGTCTGGTTGAAACTGTCATCATAGGCGGTCGCCATCGACAGACCATGTGCCGGCAGCATGATATCGCCAATATCCAGCACCGCGCCCCGGCCATCGGTCCGGATATCGCTCATCTCCACCCAGCCGATCCTCGGCGTAGCAAAGCGCGTGCCGAGCCCGTCATAATCCGGCGGAATGATCGAGATGAACAGCCGGTCGATATCCTCCGCAAATAGCGGATCGGCCTCGCCGGGCAGCACGAAGCCGCCGTCGAGCTGCGAAAACTCTATCGAAATCAGTGCATCGGTCGGTGTGCCGTTGGCATAATTCCACAGCCGCACATACCAGCTTTTCGGATTGCCTGCCGCGTCCCGCCCTTCAATCGTCAGCGTCGGCCCGTTGATCGCGTCCAGCGGCATGATGCCGGACGAGCGCCAACGAAACCGCCAGCTGAGTCCCGCGTAGTCGCGCTCTGTCTCATAGGCGAGCAACGGGTGATCGAGCGTATCTTCGCTTTCCCAGATCAGTCCGGCCAGATCATCGCTGTTGTAGAAAACCGCATCCACCCGCAGCGCGTCCGGTGCCGTTGTCACCACCGATGCCATCATCGGACGCGGGAAGTTGATCGTCCAGAAGCGCGGATCAAAGCGCTGGATGAAGCTGCTTTGCTGTCTGGTCCGTTTGTCCGCTAGCCAATATCCCATATCAACCCGCCTTTGCCGCCAGCGCGTTCCGCACCGCGCGGCCAACCTGCCGGCTCGAGCGCCGGATCTGGTCGGGTGCGCTCCCCTGGCCATTGTCGGAAATATTGATGGTTAGCCGGATGTTGGGCGCACCGCCGATAGCGGCCGTCTGTTCGATCCGTCCGGCCGCTGTCGGGACAAATATTTCCGGGCCCCGTTCGCCAACCCGATAGGCTCGGCCATCGCTCACCGGACCACCGGTTGCGCGTCCGGGCGCGCCAAGAAATGCGCCGAGCAGGTTCGTCCCGATATTCAGCAAGCCAGAGCCGCTCGAACCACCACCAAACAGGCCTTGCAAACCGCCACGGATCGCGGCGCTGGCAATATCGTTCATCACCGACAGCGCGACCCGCCGCAAATCCTCGAAATCCAGCGAACCGCGGCGAATGGCACGGCTCAGGGTCCGCTCCAGTGCCGACCCTGCCTGCTCCACGCCCGATACAAAAGGCCCGTCGAGCTGCCCTTTCATATCCGCCACATCCTTGGCGAAACCGGCGGTGTCGGCGCGGACGCTGACCACCAACCGTTCGATTTCCTCATCCATCAGGGAAGCTCTCTTTCAGTTTTTCGAGTTGTTCTGCGTCCAAAGGAACAGCGGCCTGATCGCCCGCGCTGCTTCCGGTAAAGGCAGCAAATATCGCCACCAGTTCGGCGGGCGTCGCTTTCCAGAATTGATCGGCTGTCCAACCGAGAACGGCGCAGACCGTCCCGGACAATTTTTGGGTCGCGTTGGAAAAATCAGTGTTCTCCCGCGCAGGCGGGAGTCCATCTCCCAAAGCATCGGTCGACGAACACTCTCGAGATGGACCCCGGCCTACGCCGGGGCACAGCTCACTATTCACCAACACCCGACAATATCTGCCGCAGCACTATCTTCAGCGCCGGCGTTACCCCGGCCAGGCCCAGGCTCATCATCCCCTCGCCCAGCTGATCCCGGCTCAAGCCTTCGGGCCGATCCCGAACAACATGCCAGAACAGCGCGACGATTTCCGAGAGCAAAAGCCGCCCATTCGCCGCCCGCTCAACCAGATCGAACAACGATCCCAGTTCCTCTTCCGCTGCAACCAACGCCGCAAAAGTCGGGCGCAAAACGATCCGTTGACCGTCGATCCGCAACTCCGCCTCACCGCGCAGGCGATTGGCCGGCTCAGACATTGATCACCGGCCCGGAGCTTTCGAGGCTGAGAGTGTAACTGCGCTCGCCGTTATAATCGCCGCTATAGTCCAGCCGAGCGACCAGGAAATCGCCCTGCATGCGCTCGCCACCTTCGAAGCTGAGTTCATAGGCATCGATGACGCCGCCCAGCGCATGATTCTTGATCCGCATCTCCGCTTCCGACCCTGTAAACACTCCGGCCCCGGACACCGAGACCGAGCGAACCCCGGCCCCCGACAGCAGTTGCCGCCAGCCACCGCTATCCTTGCTGGTGATCGCCACCGGCTCACCATTGACCGTCATCTGCGTGGTCCTGAGCCCGGCGATCGTCGTATAACCCACCGGACTGCCGCCATCGCCAATCTTCAGGAGAAAGGCACTGCCTTTTTCTGCTGCCATATTCTGGTTCCTTTATGTGATCGTTATTATGTCTCGCGGCAGTTCGCTTTGCGAACGCCTCCGACGGGGCGGGCTATCGCCCGACGCGCGGTCGCGCTTGCCTCACTATGCTCGGTTGGACGCTGGCTGCGAGTGGGAACGCCAAACCGACGCGCAGCGGAGGCAAGGCCGACCGGCCGCCGCGCCTTATGGCGCGAAAGCCAAGGGCGCGGATGCGCCCGCCCGGCGCTTGAGGGTAAATTAAACCCTCAAAACCTTGGCCCGATATTCCACCAGCCCGCTCCACGGCCCGGCCGTCCGCCGCAAGATCCGCGTGCGCCGAAAAGTGAAGGTGACAATCTGCCACCCCTCCGGATCCTCCAGCCCCGCCTCCAGCGCTTCCTCGACCAGCGCCATCAGCCGGTGCAGACGCGCCGCAGTCTCGCCATCATCATATATCGTCAGCGCCAGGCTAAGCTCACGCCCAACCCCGCCCTTGTGGCTCCAGTCGAGCGAAGCCCCGGTGGCCAGCGCGATATAGGGGTAGTCCGCGCGCGGCGGCGGACCATCAAACACGCCGCTGACCAGATCTATCAACGGACCATGTGCCTGCAGCAGAACGACCAACTGCGCCTGCACCGCCTCCAGCGCGCCGCTCATCGAGCACTCCGCAGCAGAAAGCCGATATCGCGCAAACTGCTATGGTCGAGCAGCCGCTGTTTCAATCGCCCTGCTTCCAGTTGGAAGCCCTCAGCGGTTTCGGCGACCCGGACATCCTCTGGCAGGTCCTCCGCCAGCACCGATTGGATCCCGGATTTCACGCCCGCCAGCCGCTGCTGTGCGATCAGTTCTCCGCGCCTCTGCACTTTCTCCATCATCTTGTTTCTTCCGCCTGCAATATGGTTTTCGGAATCAGCCGGTGCTCCAGAACCACGCTCGTGATCACCATCACGCGACCACGCCAGAGCAGCCGGTCGCCCGGTTTAATCGCCTGCGTTTCCCGCAAGACAAACCGCCAGCGTGGCAAGGCGGACCGGCTTTCGCCGGCCTCCGCGCGGCCGCTGCGCATCGCCTCCGCCGCTGCCCAAAAATCTCCGATGCTGTTCCACAGCGGCTCGGCGGAACCCAGCGGATCGCGGTCGGTAGGTTGCCGCTCGATCGCAATGCGTTCCCGCAAAATCCCGGAAAATTCCTGTCCCATCACGCGATCCGCATCCGGCGATAGGGTCGCCACAGCGCCGTCACCGCACTGGGCGGGCCGCCGATATCAACGCCGTCGCGGTTGGCATAGAGATAGCCAGCCAGCCGCACGATTCCCTGGCGCAGGCCCGCCGGCAATTGATCCCAATCCGCCGCCAGACCGCAGCTATAGACAATCCGTATTCGGGACGCGTCGCTCTCCTCCCGCATCCGCACCCAGCCAAGCCCCTCGCTGTCGATATCAATCGCATAGTCATCCACCGCCAGCAGCGCCGCGCTGCCGTCCGCTTCCACCGCTTCGACCGAGACAATCGCCTGCACCGGCAGCCGCTTCAGCTTTTGCCAAGCCTGCCACGCCGGCAGGACGTCGGTCACTGACCGTGCGATCAGCATCAGGCCGGTAAAATCCTCGCACAGGCCAGCGGCGCTGCGCAAAAAGGCCGCAATCGCATCATCATCGGCATCATGATCGATCCGGACAAAGGCCTTGACCTCCGCGATCAGCGAAGCCGGCAGATCCGGCCATTGGGCAACAGGAAAGCTCACGATCGCGGGCTCCTTTCGCTAGATTTTCAGAAAAGGTGCGCCCGTGCCGGATCGAGAGGGGAGCAACCGGCACGGACGCGCTGCGCCGAAGCGCAGCAAGGGGGTTCAGGAAGCGCTGAACTGCATCAGCTTGATCGCTTCCGAATTCATCAACTGCCCGCCGACCCGCTTCGTCGCGTAGAAATGGACGAACGGCTTGTTGGTGAACGGATCGCGCAAAATATGCGTCGCCCGACGCTCGGCGATCAGATAACCGGCACGGAAATTGCCGAAGGCGATCGCCAGGCTGTCGGCGGCAATATCGGGCATATCCTCGGCCTCGACCACCGGATAGCCGAGCAAGGTCGCCGGCTGCCCGCTGGCCAGCGAAGGCTGCCACAGGAAGGCGCCATCCGCGGTCTTGAACTTGCGGATCTGCACCAGCGTCGCGCTGTTCATCACGAACGCGGCGCCCTGCCGGTAAGCCGGGCGTAGCGTATGCACCAGATCGACCAGCACATCCTCGCTGGCAAAACCGCCGCTCGAACCGGACGCCACATATTGCAGGGACCCAAAGGCCCGAACATCGTCGCTCTCGTCGGTTACCGCGGCATTGAGAAAGCCGCGCGGCTGGTTCACGCCCGATCCACTGATAAAGGCCGCGCCCTCCGCCCGGGCAAATTCCCGTGCGATTTCGTCGGCCAGCCAGGCCTCGACATCAAAGGCCGCGTCATCCAGCATTGCCTGCGACGCCGCCGGATTGGCGTAGAGCTCGCCGCTCGGCGGCGCGATCTCGTTGAAATCCGGCGTATCCGTCTCCGGCCGCGCAGCCGTCTCGCTGACCCAGCCCGATGGCGTGCCACCCGTAGTCACCAGCTTGCGATAACCAGCGGTCCCCGTCTGCACCACGGTCGCAATCGACCGGATCGGCGAAATATCCTTGAGCGTCGCCCCGATCAGCGCATCAATCTCCTGTGGCACGGCAAAGCCGCCCTCGGGCCCCGAGGCACCGGAAAAGCTCTTCAGCTCAACCCCGGCCTGCTCGCCGCGGCGGAGATATTTGGCCACAAAATCCTGCGCGGCAGACGAGGACGGCATGCCTTTGGCACCATCAAGCACCGGCCGCGCCGCAACCTTGCCGATCGCATCGACCTGCCCTTTCAGACCGTCAACATCACCGCGCAAGGCGGCAATCGCCTCACCATGTTGCTGCGTTTCCTCGGCGATCAGCACCGCATCAAAAGACGCTTCCAGCGGATCGGCCTTGGTTTCAAGGGGGTTTTCGGGAGAGAGTTCCATAACATTCCTTTCCTGGGTTATCTTCAATTGAACCTATGAATCGCGCGAGGTCGCGAAGCCACGAAGCGGGAGCGTGCACTTCGTGACTTCGCGACCTCGCGCGAAAAATTAATTTTACTGAACCAGATGAACGCGCGCCAATGCCTGCATCGGCGACGTCACCAGGGAAATCTCCGCCACATCCAGATCGAGCAATTCGCGCGGAATCTCGCCCTCCGCCCGCTTGACCCGGTAGCCAAAACTCAGCCCTTTCAGGGCTTTGCCCTGCAACATCCGGGCAGCGGTTCGACCAGCCCTGGTCGCAGTCGAAACCGTCCCGATCACGCGCAATCCGCGCCGGTCTTCCCGGACAAAATCCACCGTCCCGATCCGCCGCAGCGGATCATGCTGCCACAACAGCGGTAGGGACTGTCCATCCGGAAAGACTCCAAAGGCCCCACGACGAATAATATCCCCGCCCCGGTCCACCCGGTCAAAAATCGCTGCATAACCGGCAAAGCGAATGCGGTCCGAATATCCCGTTCGCCCTGAGCCTGTCGAAGGGCCTTTCGCGGCGTTTTGCGTTAGTGGTGAGCCTGTCGAACCACGCCTCTCGGACGAGCGACACCCTTCGACAAGCTCAGGGCTAACGGATTGCCCCACCGCCCTCACGTCACCAGATCCCCCAGCCCCAACCGCATCGCGATCCCGACCAGGAGCAGCGCCAGCACCCCGCGCACCACCCAGCGGATCGCCGCTTTCCAAGCGCTCGCCTTGGCATCGCGCCAGGCGCGCAGCAGCTCGCGCAGTTCGTCAATATCGTCCTCCGCTCCCGGATCGGCCAGCCCCAGCCGGTCCAGCACCCGCGCCGCGCCATTATCGGTCGCATCCTCGACAATCGCGCGCAGCGTCACCAGATCCGCGCCATCGCCTTCCGCCTGCGCCATCAGGCGAGCCAGCATTTCTTCGTTTTGCATTTTTTTGAAAACTCCGTTTTGACCTCAAGCGCCGGGCGCGGGATATTTCGCTATGTCTCGCGGCAGTTCGCTGCGCTCACGCCTCCGACGGGGCGGGCTATCGCCCGACGCGCGGTGGCGCTTGCCTCGCTATGCTCGGTTCGGCGCTCCCGCTCGTGATTGTCTTTTAACCGAGGCGCAGCCGAGGCAAGGCCGACCAGCCGCCGCGCCTTATGGCCCGAAAGCCAAGGGCGCGGATGCGCCCGCCCGGCGCCTGAGGTTAAAATAAAGATTCCCCGTCGGAGGCGTGAGCGCAGCGAACTGCCGCGAGACAAAATTAAACCCCCAGCATCGCCCGTTTCTCTTCCGGCGACAGAAAATCCGCCTCGCACACCTGCTTCCACAGCCACTCGCGATCCTCCGACAGCGCCGGGATCTGATCGCGGTCCACCGCCAGCGCCGCATCCGGCCACCAGGCCCGCAGCGCCTCCGCCAGCCCGTCCAGTATCTTCCCGGCCAGCGGGAGGATGGTCAGCCGCCACAACGCCCGGTTGGCCTCGCGATAATTGGCATAGCTATTGTCACCCGGCAGCCCGAGCAGCATCGGCGGCACACCAAAGGCCAGCGCGATTTCCCGCGCCGCCGCTTCCTTCAGCGCGACAAAATCCATGTCCGCCGGGCTCAGGCTCATCGACTGCCATTTCAGCCCGCCCTCGAGCAGCATCGGTCGCCCGGCATTGCCCGACCCAGCAAAGCTCGCTTCCATCTCCGCCTTCAGCCGGTCGAACTGCTCCCCGGTCAGCGCCGACCCGTCCGCGCCCGGATCATAGACCAGCGCTCCCGAAGGCCTCGCGGCGTTATCCAGGATCGCCTTGTTCCACTTCGCCGCCGCATTATGCACCGCCACCGCCTTCGCCGCAGCCCCCAGACAACCGAGCCCATAATGATCATCGGTCGGATGAAAGGCCTTCACATGGATGACCGCCGCCCGGCCCATTGCATCCTGAGCCGCCAAGCGCGTCACATGCTCACCAGCGCGATAGACATAGGCAACCGGCCAGCCCTTGGCATCCGGCTCCACCGTCACGCGGTCGGGCCGCAGCGCATAAAGCTCATCCGGCTGCCCGTCGCCGCCGGCCATCACCTGCACATAGCCATTGCCATGCAGCAGCAGATGCGCCGCCAGCGTCTCCAGCAACGACTGGCCCGCGCTGCTCGTCTGCACCAGCGCCGCAACCCGATCGTCAACCGGCAACAGCGGTGCGCCACCGACGCCCTCCGACACAATCCGCACCGCCCGCTGGGCAATCGCATTCTCGACATAAGCCTCGCGGACCCGTCCCTCGTAAGAAAAAGGTGCGTCCCCCGAAAGAGCCGCGCCACCATAAGTGCCGATATAGCTGCGCCCAAGCGGCGGCCGCAAAGAGCCGCCCCCGCCCTTGAAGGCGAGCGCAATATTGTCCCAGAATGTCATATCTATCTTCCTTGATAACAAAGATGTGCTCCGCACTCGATGCGGAGCCCTGGAGGCCAGACACCGACCCCCGTAAGAGCTCCGCATCAAGTGCGGAGCACGAAATAACGTCCGCAGCTACAACGGCGCGGTGCCCCTGCGCAGGCAGGGGCCCATCTCCTGCAATATTTTTGATAAAGCACTGGATCTGGTAAGCGCCCGCCGCAACTCTTGGCGCAAGCCATATCCATTGCGAATGACGAGCCTTCTCGAGATGGCCCCCTGCCTGCGCAGGGGAACAACTACCGCACCCGCGGCACCCGTTCATTCCCCAACATCAACTCCGTCAACGCCCATACCAGCGCATCCGCCCGGTCCGGCGACCGCCCCGGCCCTTCATATCCGCCACCGATCAGCAACCCGCACAGCTCGTCTTCCAGCTGCGGGAACGCCCCGACATGATGCACCCGGCCGTTTTCATAGAGCGCCGCCACCGGTTCCGCCCGCGCAACCTTCCCGCGCGCCGCATGGACCAGCTTGACCGGCAGCGAAATCTTCGCTGCATGCAGCACCGGTTTCACCATCGCCCCGCCCTGATTGGCTTCGGCAATCACCCGGTCCGCCTCAAACCGGTCCGCTGCGTCGGCCACCCGCCGCGCCCAGGTCTCCGGGCTGGCCTTTTCCACGCTGCAATCCGCGAGCACATAGGCTTTGCCATCTGCGCCCAGTGCGGCGACAATGATCCCGCAGGCATCTCCGGTTTTGGAGGCGGGAGGATCCACACCGATAACGATACGGACAAGCCCCGCATCCCGTTCGTCTCGAGCGCAGTCGAGAGACCGGTCCGGCGTAGCGCCAGTGTCTCGACTTCGCTCGACACGAACGGCAGCAACCCGGCACCCTTCAATCATCGCCCGCGTCCACAACGCGCCTTCCGGCTCCTCGATCAACTCCCCGTCCAGCTCCTGCCGCCCCAGCCGCGTGCCGCCATAATCCGCCACCATCGCGGTCAGAAAAGCCACAGGCAGATGCAGATCATTATCCTGCGTCCGGCCCCTGGTGATCGCCACTCCGTCCGCATTCACCAGCGCCCGCACCAGCGCCACCGGACGCGGCGTCGTTGTCGCCACCAGCTGCGGCCGAAAACCCACCCGCAAACCCATTTTCAGATTGTCCCAGGCCGCTTCCGCCTGCCCGGCATTGTTCATCCACTTGGCAATCTCGTCGCACCACGCATGGCTATGCTGGGGACCGCGTAATCCTTCCGGTTCCGCTGCCGAATAGAGATAGGCCTGCGCCCCATTGTCCCATGTCAGCCGCTTCAGCGACGGTTCCCATATCGGCCGCTGTTTCGGCGGCGCGATCGACAGCAGGCCGCTCTCGCCTTCGACCATGACCGTGCGCGTTTCCGCATAATTGGCCCCGACCAGCGCCAACCGCGCGCTGCCATCGCCTTCGGCAATGCTGCGCACCCATTCCGCGCCCGCCCGGGTTTTGCCAAAGCCGCGGCCGGCCATGATCAGCCAGACCAACCAGTCGCCATCCGGTGCCCGTTGTTCGGGCCGCGCCCAGAACGGCCAGTGATAGAGAAAGGCGTCCTGTTCCTGCGCGCTTAGCCCGGCAAGAAAGGCCCGTCGCTGACGTGGCACCGCCCCGGCAAAAAGCGCCGCATCGCTGCCATCAGTCATCGTCGCTCGACGCCGCTGGCTTGGCTCTCTGGTCGGCCAGCGCTCGCCCGCTCAACAGCTTCTCGCGCATGTCCGCCAGTTTGCGGTCCAGGCTGGCGCGCACTTCCTCCGGATTGATCTGCCCTTCCGCCACCCGCGCCAGCGCCACCATTTCCTTGTGCGCCAGCAGCAGTTTGACGCCAATGCCGTCGCGAAACTGCCTGACCATCGCAACCTGCTTGCCTTCGTGAAACACCGGTTTCTCGACGCCGTTGCGGGCGCGGTCGAGCAAATCCATTTCCAGCAGTTCGTAGCCGGCGGCCAGCGCCTGCATCCATGCCCGGAAAAACTCCGGATCGCACTCCCGCCATTTGTAAACGGTCGATACCGCAACCCCGGCAGCCGCCGCCGAATTGGCGACGTGCGAACTGGTGGCGAGATTGCTGAGAAACTTCACCTTGCGCCTGTCGTCACATACTCCCCGGGTTTTCGATTTTGCCATAATATACTCCGTACCGGACCGCCGCGAACCATCCGGACATAAAAAAGGGCCTTCCGGTCTGAAGGCCCGGCCGGTCGTTCAGAGCCCGTCGGCCCGAATCACAATTTCGCGATGTTCCTGATATGTACCTAAACAGCGTGACGATGTCAAGAGTTTTTACCTATTTGGTTTATTAATCTCCAAAATCCATCGTCGGCAGAACCTGTTCACTGATATATTCAGCGGCCATATCCGCCAGTTCCCGCCCCAGATGCCAGTCGAGAATCTGCATATCGGGAATGATCGGCGGATTAACCAATATGTCCTGATCGCCCAGCATCTCCTTCGATGCCATCCGGCTTGCCACGACCATCGACCGCGACATGATTTCCACGATCGAGGGAAATTCAGCCTCGCGCTTCCGTCTGAGCAGGACATCGCGAATGAGCGACCATCGTCCCCGGATATCCCCATATTGAACGTCAGTGCGCCAGATTTCATTGGGATCACCAAGCGAGACCACGATATTCGGCCCCGCCTTGATCCCGTGCATGATCTTGACCGGCACATTGTCGAGCACCCCGCCGTCGACCAGAATATTGCCGTCGCTGTCGATAAAGGGCGGCAATATCGTCGGCAGCGAGCCCGACGCGCGCACGCATTCCCACAACGGCCCGCGCCGGTGGATGTGCAGGCCGTTGGTCGACAGGTTGGTCGAGACACCGAAGAAATTGATCGGCTGATCGGCGATATCCTTGGTGCCGTACCGGGTCCTCAGTTCCCGGTCGAACACGGTCGGGTCGAGCAGCGAGTAGAGCGGCAGGGTAAACCGCCGCATCGCCTTGGCATGGATGAACATCGCTTCCATCTGATCGAGCGTTTCCTCGACCGACAATCCCCTTGCAATCGCGCCGCCCATCGCCGCGCCAGCGCTGGCGCCGCCGATAAAGTCGATCGGGATGTCGGCCTGCTGCAACGCCTTGATCACGCCCAGATGGGCACAGCCCAGCGCCCCGCCACCAGCCAGCACGACGCCGATTGCCCTTCCGGTCAGAAAACGCGCGACCTTGGTAAAGTCCGCATCATTGTCGAGCGCAACATGATGGTGCAACTTCGGCGCGCGCGGGTCGATCCATTCGCCGCTGCGGCTGATCGCCTTGCTGCTATTGGTGCGCAGCAGCAGCAACGTCCGCTGCGGCTCGGCGATCCAGCCCATCGCCACCTCTTCCATAGCATTGGGCGCGGGGTCCATCTTGCCGGGCCGCCCCACCATCACCAGCGCATCGGCATTGCGGCAGACCATCTGCCCCCAGTCCTCCGATCCGCTGCCGTCGATCAGAACATAGGCACCCCTGGCCTCCTGCTCCGCCAGCCAGGCCTGATATTCCTGGGCGTCGGCGGCTTCGCTGGTCCCCTGGTCGAGCGCCACTACCGGCGTCTCTGCGCGCACCACCGTTTCAAAAGCCTCTGCCAGCCGCGCCAGAAAACCATCCGGCATCTGGCTGGTTCCGGCTGGCAGCAGCGCAATCACCCGCGGGTTCTTCGCTGTCACGGACGCCGTCCGGGCCGTCGCTACCGCGAGTCGGGCCGAAACCAGTTTCAGCATGCCCGCGTTCAGTTCCGGATGGCTCCGGGCTATCTCGTCAAAAGCCCGCCGCGACACTTCCAGTACATGGGAATCGCGCGTGGCGACGACATCGGCGGTGCGCTTGCCGCCGGCAAAAAAGGCCAGTTCGCCAACCGCTTCTCCGGTTTCAATATGAGCGACGATCCGGCTCCGGTTGATAACCACCCGGAACCGGCCGGATTCGACAAAATAGAGCGCGTCCGCATCATCGCCCTGCCGCACCAGCACCTGACCACCAGCGATCTGCCGCATTACGGAAACTGCCTGCAAGGCCTCCAGTGCTTCCGCTGCCACCCCGTCAAACAGCGCATGACGGCTAAGGTCCGGTTTTCCTGTTGGTTCAGCCACGCAAAACTCCCCGTTGGTGCGCCCCTTATGCGATCCTTATCCTGGCCTGGCGGATCACAATCAATCCCGCGCCTAATCCATATGACACATCAGGCCGCGGCTGGGTGCCACGGCATTGGACAGCATGGAGATATAGGCCGTTTGCAGCGCATCCGCTCCCGCAACATCCTCGATGGTGAGATAGGCGCTGGCCCCTTTGACAAAGGCGGCAAATTGCTCATCAACCTGCGCCCGAAAGGCCGCCGGCCCGATTTCCTTCATCAGCGTCTCGGCCGCTGTCGGCGCAAAGAACAGCTCCGGCTTCGGCCCCTGCATATCGTCCGCGCCGCCGCGCTCTTCGACATGAGTCGCACCGACCAGCGCACTATGTTTGAGACCATCGCCCCATTGTGCATGGATGTCCGACAGCAACCGCCCGTTGCCGGCAAAATCAACCGAGACGATCGGCTGCCCGGCATCCACTTGCTTCAGATCATCATAGACAATGACTTCATCATAAAGCCCGCTTGTCTCGACAAATGCCTTGTTGCCCTCTGACGTGAGACCGATCCGCTTGATCGCCGGGCTCAGGTTTTTGGCGACCATCGCGAGGCCCAGCGCGGTTTTCGAGGAAGCACTGGTCGTCAGCAGCGCTTCGGCTCCAAACCATTCGTTTGACCGCATGAAATGCTCGATCAGAAAACTCGTCGTGAACAGAGGCTGGAAGAGGGCCCGCTCGGCTTCGTGCGTGCCCTGATTGCTGCCCAGCCGGTGATATTGATTGTAGATGATCGCCAGTCCCTGCCGGTGCTCGGCGCCATCGACAAAGCCGCCATCCTGCACGTTGGTCGGCGTGACCAGCAAATGACTGGCCATTGGCAAATAGCCATAGACCCGCTCGCCAACCGCAATATCGGCGTTTGCCGATGCCAACACCCTGGCAAAACCCCAGACCGGCACAATGCCCCACTCGGCATCGCCGGTCGGAAAGAAATTCCAGTAGCCAAACGCCTCACCGGCCGCCGCATAGGTGATATTATTGGCGGTCAGGGCGTATTTTTCTATTCCCAGCAGAATTTGGCCCTCTCCCAAAGCAGGCGTATCGCTATCGTGCCATTCCGCTTGCGCCAGATCCTCTTTCTTCACCCACAGGCTTTGCATCTTTCAGACTCCATCCGATATTCCGGTTGCCGTCCAGCATAAGCGCTCCCCGCGATTTGGCAAAAGCATTTGCCAAAAACCGTTCGCCTGCTAATCCTGCGACTGAGCATAGACTTAGCGCGTCCGCGCCATCGGGGAGAATTTTTGTGAGTGCAGCACCGGTTTCGGGTTTTGAGGCAGCGATCGTGCCGATCACCAATGTTTCAGATTTTATCTGGGGTGGAACCTGGGAGGGAACCGAAATACTGCCGATACCGCCGATGGTGGTGTTCCTGCTCGGTGCCGGCATCTATTTCATGATCGGTCTGCGCGGCTATCCGCTGCTGCGCCTGTTTCCGGCTTTGGCAGGATTGTTCAAGAAACCGGCCGGCGACGGCAAGGGCGAAATTTCCCCGTTCGCCGCTCTCTCCACCGCCTTGTCCGGCCAGGTCGGCACCGGCAATCTCGCTGGCGTCGCCACCGCGATCACGCTTGGCGGACCCGGTGCAATCTTCTGGATGTGGGTCACCGCGCTGTTCGGCATGGCGCTGGCTTTTGCCGAAGGCTCGCTCGCTGTCCGCTTCCGCGAACAGGCCGAAGACGGCACCTATCGCGGCGGCCCGATGAGCTATATCACCATCGGTCTCGGCCCCAAATGGACCTGGCTCGCCATCTTGTTCTGCCTCGGCACGCTCTTCTCCGCGCTGGTCACCGGCAACGGAATCCAGGCCAACAGCCTCGGCGACAGCGCCAATGAGCTGTTCGGCGTCGAGGAATGGATTGGCGGCGCCGTAGCAGCCGTCGCCGTATTCATCGTGATCATCGGCGGCATCAAGTCGATCGGCCGCGTGGCGGAAACCATCGTTCCCTGGATGGCCGGTGCCTATCTGCTGATGGCCTTCATCGCGCTGGTCATCAACATCCCCGACCTGCCGGAAACCTTCGGCCGCATCTTCGGCGGCGCGTTCAATGCGCAGTCGGCCAGCGGCGGCTTTCTCGGCGCAGCGATCATCATCGCCATCCGCGCCGGTGTCGCCCGCGGCCTTTTCTCCAACGAAGCCGGACAAGGCTCGACCCCGATCGCTCACGCCGTCGCCCAGACCAACGATCCAGCAGCACAGGGCCGCTTTGCCATGATGGGCACATTTATCGACACAGTGGTGATCTGCACGATGACCGCGCTGGTGATGCTGACCGTCGAAGGCAATTTCACCCATACGCTGGCCGATGGCACAGCGGAGGCAGTGAAACATGCTTGGCAGTCCGACCTCAACGGCTTCGCGATGACCTCGGGCGCCTTTGCCGCGGCCTTCCCGTTCCTCGTGTTCGGCATTCCGATCGGCACGCTGATCGCTTCGGTGGCGCTGATCCTGTTCGTCTTCACCACACTGCTTACCTGGAGCTATTATGGCGAACGGGCGATCACCTATCTCTATGACCTGACCCCCGGATCGACCCTGAAAGGCGAAACCCGCCTCCACTTCGCATGGCGCGTGCTCTGGTGTCTGGTGATCTTCATCGGTTCGTTCGCACCACTGGAACTGATCTGGCGGCTCGGAGACATTTCCAACGCCGTCATGACCCTGCCAAATATTGTCGGTCTGCTGGCGCTGTCCGGCGTGGTCTTCGCGCTGGCCAAAGGTCATCGCTCCGCCGGCACCGATCATGGCCGCGAGACACCGCAGGAACTGATGGAAGAGATCACCGGCGCGCCGGGGCACTGAATGAACTTTTCTTTGAACCTCAAGCGCCGGGCGCAGGCATCCGCCTGCTTGGCTATCGCGCCAATATGGCGCGGCGGCCAGTCGGCCTTGCCTCGCTACGCTCGGTGTCATCTCCATCAAACCGAGCGTAGCGAGGCAAGCGCGACCGCGCGCCCGAGCTTATGCGAGGAAAGCCAAGCAGGCGGATGCCTGCGCCCGGCGCCTGAGGCCCAATAAAGAGATCCAATAAAAATGCTCAAACGCCTCTATGAATGGATGCTCGACAAGGCCGGCCATCCGCAAGCGACCAAATGGCTCGCCGGAATCAGCTTTGCCGAATCCAGCTTCTTTCCAATTCCGCCCGATGCGATGCTCGCGCCAATGTGTCTGGCAAAGCCCGAGCGGTCCTGGTGGTACGCGCTCGTATGCACCATTGCCTCGGTGCTCGGCTCGCTGCTCGGCTATGCAATCGGCTATTATTTCTTCAAGACGCTCGGCATACCGATTCTGGAATTTTACGGCGTAACCGAGAAATTTGATCTTTTCGCCCAAAGTTTCAACGAGCAGGGCTGGATCGTGGTCTTGCTGGCCGGTTTCACGCCGCTGCCGTTCAAGGTCATCACCATCGCTGCGGGCAGCACCGCGATGCCCTTGCACATCCTGATAGGCGCAGCAATCGTAGCCCGCGCTGCCCGCTTCTTCCTGGTCGCTGCCCTGCTCCGCTTTTTCGGGCCGCCCATGAAGCAATGGATCGACAATAATTTTGCTTTGGCGACCACGGTCGTCGGGATATTGTTCGTCGGCGGGTTCGCAGCCGTCAAGTGGCTGCTATGACAAGTAACAAAAGCTTTCAGCGGACCAGCTTTTTTTCAGTGGCTCCGCCGCTGATCATTTTCTAAAGGCGGATCATGAGCACCAGACAAGCTTCAGACAGCGACGATCCCGTGATCGAAGATATCGCCCAGTTGACCCAACCGATGATCAAGGGCGAAAAGCCGAAAGATCGCTGGCGGATCGGCACCGAGCATGAGAAATTCGTCTATTCCACCACCGACCACCACGCCCCCAGCTATGATGAACCCGGCGGGATAAAGGACCTGCTGCTGGCGATGCGCGAATTCGGCTGGGAGACGGTGGAAGAAGGCGGCAAGGTGATCGCCATGTCCGGCACCGACGGCGCGATCAGCCTCGAACCCGCCGGCCAGCTCGAACTGTCCGGCGCGCCGCTCGAAAATCTTCACGAAACCTGCAACGAAACCGGCCGCCATCTCAATCAGGTGAAGGCAATCGGCGAGAAAACCGGCAAAGGCTTCCTTGGCATGGGCATGTGGCCGGACAAGACGCGCGCCGAACTGCCGATCATGCCGAAGGGCCGCTACAAGATCATGCTCGACCATATGCCGCGGGTCGGCAATCTCGGCCTCGACATGATGCTGCGCACCTGCACCATCCAGGTCAATCTCGACTATGCCAGCGAAGCCGACATGGCCCAGAAATTCCGCGTCGGCCTGGCGCTGCAGCCGCTGGCCACCGCGCTGTTTGCCAATTCACCCTTCACCGAGGGCAAGCCCAACGGCTACCAGAGCTTCCGCAGCCATATCTGGTCGGACACCGATCCGCACCGCACCGGCATGCTGCCCTTCGTGTTCGAGGACGGCTTCGGCTACGAACGCTATGCTGAATATATGCTCGACGTGCCGATGTATTTCGTCTTCCGCGACGGCAAATATATCGACGCCGCCGGCCTCAGCTTCCGCGATTTCCTCAAGGGCAATCTATCGGTGCTGCCCGGCGAAAAGCCGACTCTGTCCGACTGGAACGACCATCTCTCGACCGCCTTCCCCGAAGTGCGCCTGAAAAGCTTCCTCGAGATGCGCGGTGCCGATGGCGGCCCGTGGAACCGAATCTGCGCCCTGCCTGCTTTCTGGGTCGGCCTGCTCTACGACCAGACCGCGCTCGATGCCGCCTGGGACCGGGTCAAGCACTGGACGATGGAAGAACGCGAGGCACTGCGCAACGCGGTACCCAAACACGGTCTCGACACGCCACTGCCGCGCGGCGGCAAGCTCAACGATCTCGCCAAGGAAATCCTCGAAATATCCTCCGCCGGCCTCACCGCCCGCAACCGTCTCAACAGCAGCGGCGACAATGAAAGCGGCTTCCTCGACCCGCTCCGCGAAGTCGTCGCCAAGGGCAAATCCCCCGCCGCCCAGCTGCTCGACCGCTACCACGGCGAATGGAACGGCGACGTCAGCCGCATCTACGACGAAATGAGTTTCTGAAACCTTGTGCTCCGCGCTCGACGCGGAGCTCTGGCGGCAAACGCGCAAGTGATGTTGTGCTCCGCACTCGATGCGGAGCCCTGGGAGGCAAACACCCTCTTCGTAGCGCAGAGCTCCGCATCAAGTGCGGAGCACAAGAATATGACCAGACCTAAAACTCGAAGGCCTGCTGCTCCATGTGCTCGGAAGTCTCTTCGCCGCTCGCTTCCGCCCCTTCCAGATTGGCCAGCGTCAGCCCCAGCAACCGCACGCCGTTCTCCACCGGCATGATACTCGCCAGCAGATCGCGCCCAAGCCGCGCAAACTCTGCCTTATCCGCAACATAATGGTCCACCGACTGCGACCGCGTCACCTGCCGGAAGTCAGCATATTTCGCCTTCAGCGTCACCGTCCGCCCGCGTGCCTCGCATTTCTCGATACTGTTCCAGACAATATCGATGATATGCTCCAGCGCATCCTGCAGATCGGTATCGCTGACCAGATCGTCGCCATAAGTCCGCTCGCCGCCGACCGACTTGCGAATCCGGTGGGCGCGGACTTCGCGATGATCAACGCCGCGCGAAGCGCGAAACAGATAGCCGGCCGACTTGCCGAAATGCTGGCGCAGAAACTCCTGTGACTGCGCCCGCAAGTCCGCGCCAGTGTGAATGCCCAGCTTGGCCATCCGCTCCGCCGTTTTCGGGCCAACGCCAAAGAAACGCCGCACCGGCAGTTGCGCGACAAAATCCGCGCCCTGATGCGGTTTGATCACGCAGATCCCGTCCGGCTTGTTCTGGTCAGAGGCGATCTTGGCGATAAACTTGTTATAGCTGACCCCGGCGCTGGCGGTGAGGCCAGTCTGCTTCCGGATTTCGGCGCGGATCATCTCGGCGATCCTTGTGGCATTGCCGATCCCCATCTTGTCCTCCGTCACGTCGATATAGGCCTCATCCAGCGACAGCGGCTCCACCAGATCGCTGTGCATCCGGAAAATCGCGCGAATCTGTTGCGACACCTCGCGATAGACGTCGAACCGGTGCTTGACGAAAATCAGGTCCGGGCAACGGCGCTTGGCGGTGACCGACGGCATCGCCGAGCGCACGCCATATTTGCGCGCCTCATAGGAAGCCGCCGCAACCACTCCGCGCTTGGATGATCCACCGACCGCGACCGGTTTGCCGCGCAATTCGGGAAAATCGCGCTGCTCGACACTGGCAAAAAAGGCATCCATATCGATATGGATGATCTTGCGCTGCAGCAGATCGGGGGCGGAATCGGACATGGCACCAGTTTAGCGTCTGTTTCCCGGCTTGGGGAGGCGCTACATTTCCTCGGTCAGCGACTTTCGATAGCGTTCGATCATCCCCTTGTCCGCATCGATGCGGACCGTCTCGCCAAAGCTTGCGCGCATACCGCAACCCATGAAATCCGAAGCGTCCGGATATTTTTCATAATCCGGTTTGCCTCCCGCAAAGATTTCCAGCCTGCCATCGATGATCCGGAAAATTGGCATCGCCGGCCCTTCGGACACGGGAATATACCATCCGGTTTCCCTGTCGAGGTAGAGATGCGAGGCGGAAAGGCTGCACAAATGAGCGTTGGCACCGACCGCGCTGCCCTTGATCGCATACAGGCCGTCATCGGCGCGCTCGACCAATATCTCGGTCATCGACGCGCCTGCCAGAACCGGCACGATCCTGACGAACAGCTTGGATTGCCGAAAAGCGGCGGGGAGCGGCAGAACATCATCAACAAACAGGGCGGATTCTCCGGGAGCCAGCCAATCCGTCTCCCCGATCAGGCCAAGCAGTTCGCCCTTGCGGAGGCTGTAGCTTTGCCGGATGCAGTCCGACGGAAATTCCGCCGAAGCACAGCGGTTGCGCTGCTGTAACCAGACCCGCTGACTGGCCCGGACACCGGAATCGACAGCCTTGGCCCGCTGATAAAGAGTGGCAACATCGCGATCCGCCACACGCAGATCACTGGCATATTCGCCGCAAATTTCCTGTTCAACCTTGCTCGAGGCTTTGCTGCAATCAAAGGACGGCCGGGCCTGAGCCGCTTGCTGCTCCGCATGGACGGCAAGCAGGGTGCGCGCCTCATCGGCGCTCACGCCGACATCATGATCACCCCCGCGCAGGATGACGGGCCCACGAAATTGCGCCTTCTCCAGATCGGGCAATTGACCCGGGCCGATGATCGTTTGATCGAGAATTGCGCCCGCCACATCGGCATCATAGAGGCCGAAACTGTGCAGCACGGCCCGGCTAAAATCTGTCCACCTGGCACTGATCCCGTCGCCGCCCTGATAGACAGGACAGCCATCCGAAAGCGTGATCCCGCACTCGAACCGGAAACCGGTCATATTCGCGCCATCGACATCCCAGCCCTCGACGCTGCCCTCAAACCAGCCGCCGCCCAGTCTTCCCCATGAAATATCCGCGCCCCGCGCGTTCACATTCTTCAAATTGCTGTTCTGCAGATTGGCGTGGGCGATATCGGCATTCTGAAAATTTGCCCCTTCCAGATTGGTGCGAACAAACGTGGGAACCACAAGCGTGGCGTTGGACCAGTTTGACCGGGACAGATCGGAATCGACAAAGCAGGCCTGCCGGAGCGAAAATCCCGAAAAATCCCAACCGGAAAATTTGCCGCCCACAATAATCGCGGCATCCAGCTCTTCGCGGTTGATCGCTGCCTTTAAGGCAGCCGGATCTGGCAGTGAGTCGCCATCGATACGCATGAGTCGGGCACCCGATTGATCGGAGATATCCTTTTCCGCTCCATCGCCGGCAAGGATCAGGTCCGCGCATCCTGGTGGCGGCGGTGTCGCGTGGGCCGGACTGATCAGAAAGGGTGCAGCCAGTAGCGAGAGAATGAGCTTCAAACCATTCAATCTCATTGTCGCTCCAATCTTTGCCTGTATCAATATAACGTATAGCCACAACCGCTCGATCTTGCCATAGCGCGGCGGTGCAGAACAAAGCTCTCCCTTTTCCGATAGGTCGCGTCGAACTGGTCATCATGATGGCCAGCCTGATGTCGCTAAACGCGCTCGCGATCGACATCATGTTGCCCGCGCTTGGCCTGATCTCGGACGATTTCGCCTTGCCCGCCGTCAATGACCGGCAATGGACGATCACCTCCTATATCTATGGCATGGCCATCGGCTCGATTCTCTATGGCTCGCTGGCCGACCGCTTCGGGCGCAGGCCGGTTTTGCTGGTGACAATTGCGATCTACACCATTTTCGGCATTCTCTGTGCGCTTGCCTGGGATTACGAACTGCTGCTGATCGGCCGCTTTGTGCAGGGACTGGCCGCATCCGCCATGGGCGTATTGGCCAACAGCATCATTCGCGATCGCTACGACGGCGATGCGATGGCCCGCGCGATGTCGACGATCATGATGATTTTCATGATCGTACCCATCACCGCGCCGCTGCTCGGCCAGCTGGTTCTCCATGTTGCACCGTGGAAGGCCATCTTTCTTGTGCTGTCCGCCGCCGGACTGTCGGCATTCCTGTGGGTGATGACCAGGCTGCCCGAAACCCTGCATCCTGATGACAAGACGCCGATCAAGTTCAAATCGGTCACCGCCGCATGGTATGGGGTCATTTTCAATCGCAACAGCTTCGGTCATGTCATGGCCAGCGGCCTGATGATGGCGCCCCTGTTCGCCTATATCGCCTCGGCCCAGCAGATATTTTTCGATGTCTTCGGTGTCGGCGACATTTTCGTCTATATTTTCGCGCTGAATGCGGGGGCCATGTCGGTTGCCAGCTTCACCAATTCCAGGATCGTCATGCGCTTTGGCGCGCGGCGCGTATCGCAAAGCGCGCTGATATTTTTCATCCTCGTATCCATCCTCCACTTCGGTCTCGCCGAAGCCGGATGGATGAATATATGGACATTTACCGCCGTGCTGGTCCCGTCGATGGGGATGGTCGGCTTCACCGGCGCTAATTTCAGCTCGATTGCCATGCAGCCGTTCGGCAAGACGGCGGGCGTGGCCTCCTCGTTCCAGAATTTTGCCCGGTCCGGCCTTTCTGCCATGATCGGCGCTGCGATCGGACTGCAGTTTGACGGCACGGTGCTGCCTCTGGCCACCGGCTTCCTGGTGTGCGGCATTGCGTCGTTGCTGTTGATTTTCTGGGCGGAGAAAGGAAAGCTGTTCCGGCGCGTTCAGCCTCGGGTAACCCCCGATGATCTAGTGCCGCAGTCCTAGACCGCAGATCGCAAGGACCAGACTATGACCGTATCCATGCCCAGCCCGATGAAGATGGCCCTTGGCCTGCTCCCCGCCGCGTTTGCCTTTGCAACCCCGGCTATGGCAGCGGATTCGATCATGGGCGACTGGATCACGCAGGAACGCGATGCCATCATCCGGATTTCCCAGTGCGGCAAGTCGGTTTGCGGCCGGATCCACAAATATCTGGTGACCCCGCCCAATGGCGTGGGGCAGAAGGACGTCAACAATCCTGACAAGAGCCTGCGCAGCCGCACGCTGCTCGGCATGCCGATCCTGACCGGCTTCCGGCCGGATGACGATATCTGGCGCGGCAAGGTTTATGACCCGAAAAGCGGCAAAACCTACCGGTCGGAAGTCAGCCTTCAATCACGGAACAAGCTGAAGATGAAAGGGTGCATTGCGTTTATCTGTCAGGGACAGGACTGGACCCGCGCGAAATAGCGGTATTTTCTAACCTCAAACGCCGGGCGGGCGCATCCGCGCCCTTGGCTTTCGCGCCATAAGGCGCGGCGGCCGGTCGGCCTTGCCTCGGCCGCGCCTCGGAAAAACAAACTCTACATCGGACATCAGACCGACGCGCAGCGGAGGCTAGCGCGACTGCGCGCCCGAGCTTATGCGAGGATAGCCAAGCGGACGGATGTCCGCGCCCGGCGCTTGAGGTAAAACAAAAAACATCATTCCATCTCCGCGATCCATTCCCGGAGCAGCGCCACGCCTTCCGCATGTACCGTCGTCCGCCCGACCTCCGGCATGCTGATCCCCGGCTCCAGACTGTTCAGCCGATAGATCAGGATACTCTCGTCGGGCTCACCGGGCGCGATGTCGAAATCATGCGTGCCGCTGCCCCGCCCCGCCGCCACCGGTCTTTTGTTGATGCCCAGCCGCACCGGCATCGTCTCCTCATAGGTCAGGAACAGCCCGGAGTTGCTCGCCGAGCCATTGATATTGTGGCAATGAGCGCAATTGACATCGAGATAACCGCGCGCCCGCGCGTTCAGCGGCGCGCTGCTCTCGCCCCAGACCGGCACTGCATAGTCAACCACCGGCACCGCGTCGATCAGACCCAGCCTTGCAAATTCTTCCAGCTGCCCGCCATGGGTCAGATTGCGCGCCTTCGGCCCGATCGGCGTCACCGCCCCGGACAGGGCGTGGCATTCCTTGCACTGGTTCTTGTTCGGCACCCCGTAGCTAATCGACCGCTGCTGACCCGAGGGATCGGTGAAGGTCACCGGAATCCGTGCGCCCGCGACTTTCAGCCTGGCCTCGGTCTGCGCTTCGTTCCAGACATAGGGCAGCGCCAGCCAGCCATCGGCCCGGTGCAACAGCACTCTGGTCTCCAGCAAGCGCGGCTTGCCCTCAATCTCATAGCCAAAGCTTTTGATCAGCGCCGATCCCACCGGCAGATCCAGCAAGCCGTCCCCCCCGGCCTTCGCCTGCTCTCCCGGCGGCACATAGATGAACCGGTATTTCTCTGCATAATCGGAGAATAAGGGCGTATTCAGCTGATAAGGTACGACCCGGTCATTCGGCTGCCAACCGGCATCATCCCGGAAAAAGCGATAGTCGGACAGCAGACGCGGCAGGCCATCGGACAGGATCACTGCGTCCGACACCGGCTCCGGCGCGCGCGCGCCAGCGGAAAAAGCCAGCCCCAGAACAGCACAGACGGAAAGCAGCAGCCGCATTACTGGATCGCGTCCTCCATCGCCTGCGGCAGCGTGATCGGCGTCAGTTGTCGGCCATCAAACGGCTCGCTCGCTGCTGCCGCCAGTGCCGGCTTGGCTTCTGTCAGCGGCTGGCCGGGTTCGGTCAGTCCCATGGTCAGCACCGCTACATCATCGCCGATCTGGATATTCTCGCCGGTGCCATCCTCGATAATCGGAGGAATAGCGCCACCAAAAGCGGCCTTCAGTTGCTCGCCGCCGGGGAAGGCGGGCTTGTAGCCGGCCCGTCCATGCATATTTTCAAACACCCTTACGCCAATCGGCTTCGGGTTATATTTCGGATCATTCTGCTCCTGGGTATAGGACACGATCAGGATATTGCCGGTGCCATTTTCGGCGAGCCGGTTTTCAAACACCTCGACATCATAATGCGACATCACCATGATGCCCATGCCGGTCGGCACCTGCGCGACGATATTGCCCTCCGGCGCGAAATTCGGAGTGTTATTGTCGATCACGAGATTATCGAACACGCGGACATTGCGCCCGCCCTGCTTCGGAATATTGGGCAGATCGAACACCAGGATCCCGCCGGTATTGTTGACCGCGATATTGTTATAGACGTCCGCGCCGATGCTGTTCTCTATCTCGATCCCGGCAACATTATATTTTGCGACGCTGTTGCGGACGATGATATTTTCCGACTGGCCAACATAAATGCCCGCATCGGACGAGCCGATCGTGGTGACGCTGTCGACCAGCACATTCTTGCTTTCGACCGGATAGATCGCATAGGCACCATTTTCCGGATGCGGCCCGCGGGTCCATTCCACCCGGACCTTGTAATAGACAATATCGTCCGCGCCCTTTGACTTGATGCCGTCGCCCTTGCTGTCCTCGATCGCAAAGTCGCGCAGCACGACATGGTCTGACGTCACCAGCAGACCTTCGCCCGCCCCCAGCTGTCCGGCAAAGTTCAGCACCGTCTGGTCCATGCCCGCGCCGCGGATCGTGACATTATCGACATCGAGCGAAAGGCCATCGACCAGATCAAAGCGCCCCGCCCCCAGTTCGACGACATCGCCCGGTTCGGCCAGAATCAGCGCTTCCTGCAGCCGTTCCTGGGCATCGGAACCGGGATCGACCGTGACGGTTTTTGCGAGTGAAGGGGCGCTCAGGCACAGCGCGGTGGCCACCATTAGACTGCGGATCATATCTCTCTCCTACAAGAAGCCGAGATAATGCCGCAAAATGTCGCCGCTGCCAAGAGCATTGACATGGATGTCAGTTAGTCAGGAGCGGACCCCGCTCAGCCGTCCGCGAGGATCCATTCCACGGCCGCATCAGCGTGAATCTCGGTACTGTCGTAAATCGGCAGAATATTGGCCTTGGTATCCACGATCAGGTCCAGCTCGGTACAACCCAGCACAACCGCCTGAATCTCCTGTTTGGCAATATTGGTGATATAGGTTTTCATCGTCCGCTCGGACTCGCGCTTTTTCAGACCGAACATCAATTGCTCATAGATGATCCGGTCAATCTCCTCGACCCGCTCCTCGTCGGGCGGAGAAAGCGTGATCCCCTTGCCGACCAGCCGCTTGCGGTAGAAACCTTCCGTCATCACATTGCGGGTGCCGATCAGGGTTGCCGAGTTTACTCCGTCCGCCACCATTTTGTCACCGACACAATCCGCAATATGGATGATCGGCACGTTCACCTCCGGCTGCACCCGGTCATAAATTTTGTGCATGGCATTGGAGCAGATCAGGAGCGCAGTGGCACCGCTATGTTCCAGCCGCTTGGCCGCCCGCGTCATCAGGCCAGCCGCAGCATCCCAGTCATCGTCCGACTGCAGCCGCGCATAGTCGCTGAAGTTCACGCTTTCGATCAGCAAATGCGGGCTGGAAAAACCACCCAGCCGTTTTTGCACGATGCTGTTTATTCGCGTGTAATAGCTGGCTGTCGAGACCCAGCTCATCCCGCCGATCAGGCCAATTTTCCGCATTGAAGTTCATGTCCCCGAAATGTCAAAAATAGCGTCTAAAGCGCTTTGACGATTTCTTCGCACATTTTCTTCGCATCGGAAAGCAGCATCATCGTCTGGTCCATATAAAAGACCTCGTTATCGACACCGGCATAGCCAACGCCGCCCATCGAACGCTTGATGAAGAAGATGGTCTTGGCCTTGTCGACGTCGAATACCGGCATCCCGTAAATCGGCGAGGATTTGTCGGTTTTCGCCGCCGGATTGACCACGTCATTGGCACCAATGACGAACGCTACATCGGCCTGAGCGAACTCGCTGTTGATATCTTCCAGCTCAAAGACCTCATCATAAGGCACATTGGCTTCGGCGAGCAGCACGTTCATATGACCCGGCATCCGGCCCGCGACCGGGTGGATCGCATATTTGACGCTGACACCCAGCTCTTTCAGCTCATCACCCATTTCGCGCAAGGCATGCTGCGCCTGCGCCACGGCCATACCATAGCCCGGAATGATGATCACGCTTTCCGCCTGCTTCATCATATAGGCAGCGTCTTCGGCGGAACCCCGCTTCCAAGGCCGGTCGATCTTGGCCGCGCCGTCGCTTGGCCCGCTGTCCGCGCCAAAGCCGCCCGCGATCACGCTGATAAAGCTGCGATTCATCGCCTTGCACATGATGTAGGACAGGATCGCACCGGACGAACCCACCAGCGCGCCGGTGATGATCATCGCTGTATTGCCCAGAGTAAAGCCCATCGCTGCCGCCGCCCAGCCGGAATAGCTGTTCAGCATCGACACCACGACCGGCATATCTGCGCCACCGATCGGAATGATCAGCAGGAATCCGATCAGGAAACTCAGACCGATGATCGTCCAGAAAATTGGCCCAGTGCCGACCGTCGGAGCAATCGCAAAATAGGCGGTCAGGCCGATGATGCCGGCCAGTACGCCAAGATTGATCACATGGCGCATCGGCAGCATGATCGGCGCACCCGACATATTGCCGTTAAGCTTGAGAAAAGCGATCACCGAACCGGAGAAGGTAATCGCACCAATGGCCACGCCAAGGCCCAGTTCGACCCGGCTCACCGTCAATATTTCACCGGTCGCATCCAAAATGCCAAACGCCCCGGGATTGAGATAGGCTGCAATACCCACCAGTACAGCGGCGAGACCGACCAGCGAGTGAAAGCCCGCGACCAGCTGCGGCATATCGGTCATCGCAATCTTGCGCGCGGTGATGAAACCGATACCGCCACCGATCACGATTGCGACAGCAATTTCGGGAAGACTGACAACGCTGTGCGTGACCAGCGTGGTGATCACGGCGATCAGCATGCCGACCATACCATAGCGGTTACCCGCCCGGCTGGTTTCCGGCGAAGAAAGGCCGCGCAGGGCCAGAATGAACAATACGCCGGCCACCAGATAGGCAGCTGCAACCCAAGGGTTTACCGGCTCGCCGGTAGAGGCAAGGGCCGGGGTAGAGAACAGAAGCGCCGATGCGCCAAGCAATGCCGTCCGCATTATTTGCGCTCCTTTTTCTTGTACATGGCGAGCATCCGCTCCGTGACGGCAAAACCGCCAAAAATATTCACGCTGGCCAGCACAACACCGAGCAGACCCAGCCACTTGGCGGTCTGCCCCCCATCGGCCTGCGCACCTGCCGCTGCTGCAATCAGCGCTCCGACAATGATCACCGAAGAGATCGCGTTGGTCACCGCCATCAGCGGCGTATGCAGGGCGGGAGTCACCGACCAGACGACATAATAGCCGACAAAACAGGCCATCACGAAAATTGAAAGAACTGATATAAAATCCATTGCTAACCCCCTAGTTCGCCAGAAGGCGCTCATTCACGACCTTACCATCTTTGGTCAGGCGTATGCCAATCGTCACTTCGTCATCATCAGGCAGAACCGGCCGCTTCGCTTCCTCGTCCCAATAAGCGGAGAGGAAATTATAGAGATTGCGCGCAAACAGGGCCGAGCTGTCTGCCGCCATCATCGCCGGTATATTGCTCGCGCCGATAATTTTGACACCATGCTTTTCGACCACTTTGCCGGGAACGGCGCCTTCGACATTGCCGCCTTGCTCCGCTGCCAGATCGACGATCACGCTGCCGTTGCGCATGGTGGCGATTTGCGCATCGGAAATCAGACGCGGTGCAGCCCGGCCCGGGATCAGGGCGGTGGTGACCACGATATCCTGTTTTGCAATATGGGAAGAGACGAGTTCGGCCTGCGCCTTCTGATATTCCTCGCTCATTTCGGTAGCATAGCCGCCGGATCCTTCGCCCTCGATGCCTTCAACCGATTCAACGAAAATCGGCTTGGCACCCAGCGACTGGATCTGTTCCTTGGTGGCGCTGCGCACGTCGGTCGCGCTGACCTGCGCCCCCAGACGCCGCGCCGTAGCAATCGCCTGCAAACCGGCCACGCCAACACCCATGACGAAACAGCGCGCGGCGGAAACCGTGCCAGCAGCGGTCATCATCATCGGGAACGCCCGGCCATATTCATTCGCGGCCAGCAGCACTGCCTTGTAGCCTGCCAGATTGGACTGGGAGGACAGGATATCCATCGACTGCGCGCGGGTGATCCGGGGCATGAATTCCATCGCCAGCGCGTCGATGCCCAGCTTGGCATATTCATCGACCCGCTCACGCTCGCCGAACGGATTGAGGCTGGCCACCAGCCAGGCGCCTTTTTTCATGCTTTTCAGCGATTGCGGATCCGGGCCCTGCACACCCAGAACGATGTCCGCATCTTTCAAAACAGCAGCGCGCGTACCAACCGTCGCGCCGACGTCGGTATAGTCGGTATCAGCAACTGAAGCAGATTCGCCTGCTCCCTTTTCGACGGCCATCGCGGCGCCAAGGGCGACGAACTTTTTGACCGTTTCCGGCGACGCACTTACGCGCGTCTCGCCAGGGGCGAGTTCCTTTAATACCGCAATTTTCACGCTAGATTCCAATCCGTTAGGAAATAAGTAAAACTACTATCGTTGTCACTACAGCCACTAGGATCGTTCCGAATTTCAGCATCCCCAAAAAGCTGGCATAAGTTTCCTGGGCCGGGCCCAAATTATTTTCCGTTGTCATGTTTTCCCCAAATTTTGTCTTCAAAACTGACGCGAGGTGTAACCCTATATTAGCGACTGCTCAAGTCCTACCCACCGTCATTTTGGATAGAATAATTGTGGCACCTTTAATCGGCTCTTTACCGGTTGTGTCTATGAAAGTGGCTCATTGTGGGACAATCGGAACAAAAATGGCACAAAACGGCACTAAATTACTGCTGCTGATCGATGATGAGCCGGCGCAATGCCGCTTGATTTCGGCACTGGCTTCGCGCGCGGGATTTCGGACAATCTATGCCCGTGATGCGGAAACCGCGATCGCGACGCTCGGCACGCAGGATGGAATGATGCTCGACGCGATCATTCTCGACCATTGGGTGCCGGGTTCCGAAGCCACCGAACTGATCACCGAGCTGAAAGCCCGCCGCCCTGCGCTGCCGATCCTGATGCTGACCGCGGTCGGATCGATTGCCGAAGCGGTCGACGCCGTCCGTGCCGGGGCTACCGACTATCTGATCAAGCCGGTCGCTCCCGAACGAATGCTGAATGCGCTCAACGCCGCCGTTGAATCGTCCAAGGATGACGGCGAACTGCGCCCGCTCAGCGAAAAAATCTCGGCGCCGCTGGAATTTGAGGAAATTGTCGGGGCCGCTCCCGCTTTTCGCGCCGCATTGGCGATTGCCGCCAAGGCTGCGCGCGCCCGGGTGCCCGTGCTGATCGAGGGCGAAGGCGGCGTCGGCAAGGAAGTCATCGCCGATGCGATCCATGCCGCGAGCCCGCGTGCAAAATTGCCGATGTTGAAGCTGAACTGTGGTGCAATTACCGGAAACCTGCTCGATTCGATCCTTTTTGGTCACGAAAAAGGCGCTTTTACCGGTGCTTTTGACCGCAAAATCGGCCTGCTCCAGCAAGCCGAAGGGGGGACAATCTTCCTCGACGAAGTTGACCGGATTCCGCCCGAAACGCAGGTTCGCCTGCTGCGCTTCCTGAAACATTCGGATATCCAGCCACTGGGCAGCCCGAACAGTTTCCAGCTCGACGTCCGGGTTATCGCCGCAACCAATCGCAAACTGGAACGGGAAGTCGAAAAGGACAATTTCCGTGAAGACCTCTATTATCAGATGAACGTCGTTCAGCTGACGATCCCGCCGCTGCGCGACCGGACCGGCGACATCCCGGCGCTGGCCCGGCATTTCCTCGCCCGTCTCGCGCATCAACCCGGCTTGCGCAGCCTCGGTATCACCGACGAGGCGCTCAACCTGCTGCGCAGCTATCGCTGGCCCGGCAATGTCCGCCAGCTGCAAAGCGTTTTGTTCCGCGCCGCCGTGATGTGCGATCACAATGCTCTGACTTGCGAAGAATTTCCCCAGATCGCCTCTTTTGTGGCCGAATCTGGCGACGCCGAACCGCACTTGTCGAACAGTCCCGAAGGCATTGGCATCACCCTTTATAGTGAAGATGGCAATTTGCGGCCGCTGGATGAAATAGAGGCCGACGTGATCCGCCTTGCGATCGGCCATTATCGCGGGCGGATGACGGAAGTCGCTCGCCGTCTCGGCATTGGCCGATCGACGCTCTATCGCAAGCTCAGCGATCTGGGCATTGATAACGCTGCATAATCGGGTGCGGACCCGTTGGATTTGACATTTTCGGCCATTTCCAACACGATCCAATCCAACACGGACGCCCGTCTATTCCGCCCTGAATCCAACATCGCCATTGATGTTTCCCCTCGCTGGTCTTAAGTCTGGCGAATATGAAAAACATGCTTCCAATTCTTCCATTCAGCGCCGCTCTTACGCTTGCGCTGCTCGTATCGGCTTGCGGAAAACAGGAAGCGGTAGGCGATGTTCCGTCCAGCGAAGAACTCGCTCGCCAGGCCGATGCTGCCAGCAAGGCGATCCGCGATGAAGCGGCGGCATTGGCAGGAAACGGCCCGCAAGCCGCGGTCGATCTGGCCAGCATGGAAAGCTACACCAATGCGCTGCGCGGCTATACGATCATGGTCCCGAGCGACTGGACGGTCGATGAATCTGCCAGCGATGACAATGGCCGGGTCTATACAGAGACCCCGGGCGACGCGAAACTGGCCGTAACTTGGGTTGAAAATCGCGAAGATATAGCCTGGAACAAGGCCGTCGAAACGGTCGAAGATGGCAATGTTGCGATGAAAGGCGAAGCAGTAGGCGACAACGAATATCGCGCTTCGGGAATTCTTACCAACGGGCTGAAATCGAACCAGCGTATGCTCCGCAAACCGGATGGCACCATGGTGCTCGCCGAAGTTACCTATGCCGCAAACGAGGCCCAATCAATGGACCCGCTGGCGACCATGATCCTCGACAGTCTGACGCTGCAATAGCTGCGATTTATCGGTTGAGCTTGGCGCCCAGGAAGCTGGGCATTGGCCCATTCCAGCCGTTATCCACACCGTCGTCCTTGTCGTCCTGAACCGACGGCTGATTTTTCACTTTGCTCTTGGCCCTACGCGGCGACTTGGTCGGCGCATCGTCATGGTCCTGTCGCGCCTTCTTGGGCCGATCATCTTGTCGCGCTTTTTTCGGCGCATCATCCGAACGCGGTGCCTTCGCCTTGGGTGAGTCCGGCTTTGCCTTTGGTGAATCCGATTTCGCTGGCGCTGCCTTCTTGGCAGGCTTCTCGCTGGTCTTGGCCTTGCGCTCCTTGCGCACAGAGATTTTCATGCCGGTCAGCTTCTCGATGCTCTCGACATGCTCGGCATCGCTGCGGGTAATGAATGTAATGGCGATGCCGGTGGCACCAGCCCGGCCAGTGCGGCCGATCCGGTGAATATAATCATCCGGATGCCAGGGAATGTCATAGTTGATCACATGGCTCACGCCCTTGATATCCAGACCGCGTGCCGCAACGTCCGATGCACATAAGATATTGATCTCACCGGATTTAAACCGCTCCAGTTCCGCGAGACGCGAACTCTGGTCCATATCCCCGTGAATCTGACCGGCATCGAAGCCATCTTTGCGCAGGCTCTGGCAAAGATCGCGCACTTCGGTCTTGCGGTTGCAAAAGATGATCGCTGTCTCGACGCCTTCATTGTCCAGAATGTCGACGATCAATTTGCGCTTCGCTTTTGGCGCAACTTCTATAAGCGATTGGTCAATCGACGTATTGGCCGTCGCCGGGCGCGAAACCTCGATATATTTCGGGTTATTGAGAAACTGGTCCGACAATTTCTTGATCGGAGGAGGCATCGTAGCCGAGAATAGCATCGTCTGCCGTGTCGTCGGCAGCTTGGAGCAGATTGACTCAATATCCGGAATGAAGCCCATGTCGAGCATCCGGTCCGCTTCATCGATAACCAGCAATTCGCAGCCGGACATCAATATCCGCCCGCGATCAAACAGATCCATCAACCGTCCGGGCGTAGCTATCAGTACATCGACACCTTTTTCCAGGTCCTTGATCTGGTCACCCATAGACACACCGCCGATCAGCAGAGCCATGCTGAGATTGTGATTCTTGCCGTACTTCTCGAAATTCTCGGCGACTTGTGCGGCCAATTCCCGGGTCGGCTCCAGAATCAGCGATCGCGGCATCCGCGCGCGCGAGCGGCCATGCGCCAGAATATCGATCATTGGCAGAACGAAGCTTGCCGTCTTGCCAGTACCGGTTTGAGCGATGCCGATGATGTCTTTCATCATTAGCACGGAAGGTATGGCCTGCGCCTGGATCGGCGTCGGTTCATCATAGCCAGCCTCGGCTACGGATTTCAGCAGTTCTTCAGACAGGCCGATATCGGCAAATTTCATAGCGGTTCCGGAAAAATATAGGATACACCCTTGCATCCTCACTTAGCCTCTGCGGCTGACCGCGGCAATGATCGCATATCCCGAAATTGTCAAGCTTTCTCGCTTGGTCTAGCGTTGCGGGACAAGCTCCCGAAATCGCTCAATCTCGCATTTTGCTCCGGTACGCGAATGCAGGATGTCACGGCCTGCACACATTTTGCCGTCTTTGGTCTTCTCAACGTAGAAACCAGAATAGAAGCTGCGCGCCTGACAATTGTCCTCAAGCTGAGCCCTGATTCTTTTGCGATCTTTGGTGACCAGATCCAGATAACGATCCGCGAACATCTGAACCCCCAGAACATTTTTCATCGGCAGGCATTTGCCGATCTTCTTCTCGCGATAGGTCGTTCGCGAACTGTTTTGTGAAAACCCGGCCATCGGTGCAAGCGAAGATGGCAACCGGCGGGGCACCCGGATGATTACCCGTTTTTCGATTCGGACCTGCGCATATTCGCGTGGCCGCTCCGGCACATAATGCACCGGCGCATCAGCCGACGGACCGTCCGTCGGCCGCATCTCGCGCATATCTGGCACAGAGAGCAGCAATATTGCCGTAAGTGACAGGCTCACCATAATCCCTTAACTAATTCTTGCGTTCGCTATACCATCGATCGTTGAATATCGCATGAACTGGAAAATTGTCATCTACAATCGTTTACACGAAAATGGCCGGTCGGTGACCTCGCCGCACCGCTGATCGTCAAACGGTTCATACTACTGCACAGGAAAAGAAATATGCCGAAACAAGTGAACTGGCTGGAACAGATGCAGGCGGTTGTTGGCCCGAAAGGGTTCACCATATCCGGCGATGATATGGCGCCCTGGCTCACCGACTGGCGCGGTCGTTATACCGGGGCTGCAGCGGCCATGGTCTCACCCGGCACCACACAGGAGACGTCTGAAATACTGAAGATCGCGAACGATAACGGCGTGGCGATTGTGCCGCAAGGCGGCAATAGCGGCATGGTCGGGGGAGCGACCCCCGACAGCAGCGGCCACTCTGTTCTGCTGTCGCTTCGCCGCATGAACAGGATACGGGCGATTCAGGCGGACGATCAACTGGTTGTGTGCGACGCTGGTGTGATATTGCAAAACTTGCATGAAGCGCTCGCCAGCCACGGACAGAGATTTCCCTTGACCCTCGGCGGAAAAGGCTCGGCGACGGTCGGCGGTCTGGTGTCGACAAATGCCGGCGGTACCCAGGTTCTGCGGCACGGCACCATGCGCTCGCTGGTGGCCGGGATCGAGGCCGTGCTTCCAGATGGCAGTATCTTGGATGGCCTCTCCGCTCTGAAGAAAGACAATCGTGGTTATGATCTGAAACAATTATTCGTTGGCGGTGAAGGCACGCTGGGCATCGTGACAGGCGCGACCTTGAAAACGGTCCCGGCATTGGTCGATCGCTGTGTCGCCTGGGCTGCCGTCGACAGCACTGACGCAGCCTATCAACTGTTCCGGTTTCTAAACAGCCGGACGCCGCACGCACTGGAAGGCTTTGAAATAATTCCAGCGACCTGCCTGAATTCCGTATTGCGCCACATTCCCGGCACCCGCCAGCCATTGGAAGGAACCTATCCGTGGCATGTATTGATCGAAATCATACGGGATCAGCCAGATTCGGAAGACCCCAGAATGGTGGCAGAAAATTTGCTCGCGAAAGCGATTGAACGAAATTTGATCGAGAACGCAACGCTCGCGGCCAACGAACAGCAGGCAGAGGATTTCTGGAAAATCCGGGATTCAATCGCCGAAGCCGAGCGCGCGAGCGGCCCTGCCCTGCAGCATGACATCAGCGTCCCGGTCCCCGGTATGGCCCGTTTTATCAACGAGGCATCACCGGTTATCGAGGCAAGATTTCCCGGCACCAAGGTCGCCGCCTTTGGCCACATGGGGGATGGCAATGTCCACTTCCATGTCAAGGCACCCGAAGGCATCACGGCCCAAGAATGGATGGAGGATCTGGGAAAACAAATAACACCGCTGGTCCATGACCTCGTCATCGCAGCGGGCGGATCGATTTCCGCCGAACACGGGATTGGCCAGAACAAGCGAACGGAACTCGAACGAATATCGTCCGACGCGCGCCTGTCGATGCTACGTGCGATAAAAATGGCAATTGACCCGAATAACATTATGAACCCGGGCAAACTCGTTCCCCTTGCGTCCAGCCATTCAGGCTCTTAAAGCGCAAGACAACAATTCGTTCTCAACAGCAATTTTTCGGAGAAGATGACTATGGCGAGCACGCCGCAAGCACAAGCCCTACCGATGTTCTACAAGGACTTGATTCCGCTCAATTCCAACGAGCATGCATCATGGAAAGTCAAAGGGCTCGACAACGCATCGTTCATGCAGTCGCAACATGCGATCCCGATTACCTCGGATGAGTTCATGAGCGCCGCGCGCAATTATCCTATCGTTTTTTCGATTGGCGAGAATAGCGTTCCGCTGATTCTGATGGGCCTGAACGAAGGCGTAAACACCTTCATGAACGATGAAGGTAGATTTAGCGAACCAGCTTACGTACCGGCCTATGTTCGCCGCTATCCTTTCATGCTCGCCAAATTGCGCCCGGATGCCGAGGAACTCTCGCTCTGCTTCGACCCGACCACCGACGCGATTGGCGACTATGCTGAAGGCGACGCCTTGTTTGACAAGGATCAGCCAACCGAAACCACCAAGAATATTCTGAATTTCTGCGAACAGTTTGAGCAGGCTGGCCAGCGAACGGCACAATTTGTCCAGGAACTGGAAAAAATGGGGCTGCTCATGGATGGCGAGGTTTCAATCCAGCAGACCGGCGTTGAAAAGCCCTTCATTTATCGCGGTTTCAAAATGGTCGATGAAGAAAAGTTACGCGACATGCGTGGCGATGAACTCCGCAAGATCAACCAGAACGGCATCTTGCCCTTGATCTATGCTCACCTGTTCTCCCTGCAATTGATGCGCGATGTTTTTGCCCGCCAGGTGAGTGCAGGCAAGATGCCACAGGTTACGGAAGCTCCCTCCGTTCAGATTTGATCATTGCAAAACTCTGCTTCAAGCGTTTTCGCCGAAGCAGAGAAACACCGTGATAATTTTTCGACTGAGGGGCTTGCAACTCATTCCGACAAGGCCCACATATTGGGGGTACGGGTCCTCATCCCCCGATAGGATCTGTACCGGCATTCCCTTGGAATGCCACCTCCCTGAACCTTGGCCACCTCGCCGAACCGGCGAGGTGGTTTTTTATTGGGTAAATATCATTCATTCTGCCGCTTCGAGCAGATCCCGGCCAGACAGTTGTTCGGCCAACATTAGGCAACAGCTTTGGATCAGCTCAGAGATCGACTGTGCGGCAGCGATCGGCTCGCGCATATCCCGATCAAGATACAGCGCACGATCGACTTCAAGCTGAAATGCATGAATGTTGCGCGCTGGCCTGCCATGCCGTTCCAGAATATAGCCCCCTGGATAAGGATGGTTGGTCTGAACCTGATGACCACGCATCCGGAAATGGCCCGCAGCCAATTCAACATATCGTGATTCACAGCTTCGACCGAAGCGGTCACCGATAACAAACCCAACCCGGCATTTATTTTCATCCAAAACCGAGGGCATGCTGTGTAAATCGAAGAGCAAAGCGCAGCCATGAACGGATCGCATCTGATCCAGCAGATGCGTCACTATCCGATGATAGGGTTCATGATCGCTCTCGATACGGTCGCTGATGTCCTGATGAAGCCATTTTTTGCGCCACAAATTGCCGACTCCATGTAACCGGCGCGGCACTATACCCAAACCGCCTCTTACCTTTTTGCTGATATGCGGAGTCTGAGCTGCATCCAGCCCGACCACCATATCTGGATCGATTTCCGTTCGACTACGATTGAGGTCCACCCAGGCCCTGGGTTTGCGGGCAACAATCGCTGGAAAGCCGGAAGCGATAGCCGACGCCGCCAGCACGTCTGCGTAACGATCTTCCAGCCGAAGCAAATGGGATGCTGACACATTCAGATTATCCAGGAGTTCAGGCGGATAGTCCCGGCCAGAATGAGGCACGCTGACCAGAACCGGGAAGTTCAACTCCGCAATATTGGACAAGGAATAATTGGCTCCGGGAGGAGAAGAGCCTGCAAAAACGTCATTAGGCATGACAACGCCCCGAAAGATCAGCATGAACGACCAGAAAAACTGCCGGCTTCGAGAAAAAATTAACCGATTTGCTCTTATACGCCGGTCTCGGCATAATAGCCGGTCTGCATTCAGGCATATTCAGGAAGGCGCGAAAATATGATCAGGATTCTCCTCGCGGAAGATGAGCAAGCAATGCGCGAGCATCTTACACGGGCCTTAGAGAAAGCCAACTATGAAGTTGTCGCCGTTGATCGCGGAACCGCAGCCGTGCCATTGCTCAACGAACAGAAATTCGACCTGCTGCTGACGGACATCGTTATGCCGGAGATGGATGGCATCGAACTGGCACAGCATTGCGCCGCAGTGTGTCCAGAGACACAAGTCATGTTTATCACTGGCTTTTCCGGCGTAACATTGCGAGCTGGAGAATCGGTTCCAAAGGCAAAAATATTATCCAAGCCGTTCCATTTGAGAGATCTTGTCATGGAGGTTGACCGTCTGTTCGAACCAGACAGCATCAGCGACCGGAATTAAGTCTTGCGCCAGTCGAGGCGGCTGGCTAGAGGGCCTGCAGCGTGGGCGTATAGCTCAGTGGTAGAGCACTTCGTTGACATCGAAGGGGTCGGGAGTTCAACTCTCTCTACGCCCACCATTTTCCGGACAATCTGATATTCAGGCAGCGAGTGCTTCAGCGCTTGCCGCATCCTGACTCGGCGGATGGCCGTACCAACTGGTATAGGCTCGAGTGAAGGCACTCAGTTCGCTGTAGCCGAGCTTGGAAGCAATCTCGGAGAGGTTTCGGGTGCCTTCAAGAAAGTAGAGGTGGCAAGTATCACGCCGCACTTTTCCCAGCAACTGGCGATAGGACTGGCCTTCCGCAACCAGCTTGCGCCGCAAGGTCCGCTCTGCCATACCGAAGGTCATAGCGGCAGCATCCAGGCTGAGACCGGACTTGTCGAGCAGATATAATAGATACTGATAGGTCAATTTCGCGAGATTCTCGCGCTCAAATCTTTGCCGCTTGAAATACTCGGCCTGCTTCTGGCGTGCAGACAAAATTGCAGGATTATGGCCGGCCAATGGCTTGGTCATAGCGAAGCGATGATATTCGAGATATGTCGATGGTCGGTTAAATTGGCAGGGAATCGGAGCACTATTCGACTTCTCGTCGGAAAAGCCTCTGAAACCTTCCGGTCGTGGATGTGCAAAATGCGCAGCCCTTACAGTTTTGAAACGTCCGTCCGAAAGTAACTGGCCACAATGGTAGACCAGAGCAAAGAGGATCGGCGCCAGGTCGGACGACGCAGGGTTATCATGACACCAGACCAACCGGTCACCTGATGACAACGGCATCAGCTTGACCACCGGCTTTTCTCCGCCCAGACGCTGCTGCGCGACGAGATGGATCAATGCGTCGCCGAAACTGGGATGAAAATATGCTGTAAAGCCGGGATCGGAGAAGCCCAGCGGGACCATATTTTGCCCGATCGCCGAATGAATATCCGCCCGGTTAAGCTCTTCCTGAGCCGCAGAGCAGAGATTGGAAATCGAATCATCGCCCAACTGAAAGCCGGGATCTCGCAATTCTGATTCAGAACACCCCAGCGCGCTTAGCAATCTCGGCTTTCGGGCTTCCAGAGCGTGGCAGCTGAGATAGGCACGAAAAACAAACTGAGCCGATATCTTCAAATGCGGGGATGCCGGATAGTTCATGTCGGCAAGCTAGAAGCCGAAATGCATTATGCTCAACTGGCTTTCGACAAGGACGCAAAATCGGCGACGAAAACGACCGCATTCATCAATCTGCGATATACAATATCACATCTAATATCGGATAACCGATGCACCCCATGTAAATCCGCCGCCCATGGCTTCCAAAACCAGCAAGTCTCCGCCTTTGATTCGTCCATCGCGCACCGCGGTGTCGAGGGCGAGCGGAACCGACGCTGCCGACGTATTGGCGTGCATATCGACGGTCTTGATCACTTTTTCGGGAGCAAGATTGAGCTTTTTAGCCGTCGCATCCAGGATTCGAGCATTCGCCTGATGGGGAACGAGCCAGTCGATATTATCGATCGGTTCACCGGCTTCTTCCAGCACCTCGTTGAGCACCGAAGACAGATTGACAACTGCATGGCGAAACACCTCGCGGCCCTTCATGCGCAGCTTACCGACTGTCCCTGTGGTGCCCGCGCCGCCGTCGACATATAAGAGCTGATTGTGGGCACCATCCGCATGCAGACGAGTAGCCAAAATGCCTCTTTCACCCTGCTCCGCGGCAAGCACCACGGCCCCGGCTCCGTCGCCGAATAACACACAGGTTCCGCGATCATCCCAATCCAGTATCCGGCTGAATGTTTCCGCGCCAATCACCAAGGCGTTGTTCGCGCTCCCGGCCCGGATCATGCTGTCGGCTACCGAAAGAGCATATAGGAAGCCCGAACAGACCGCAGCAACATCAAAAGCCACACAACCATTACAACCCAGCGCATCCTGAACGATGGTGGCCGTCGCTGGAAATGTCTGATCCGGTGTGGCGGTCGCGAGCACAATGAGATCAATATCGGCACTGGTAAAATCAGCTGCCTCCATTGCCTTTCGCGCCGCTTCTATCGCCAGCGTGGATGTAGTCTCGTCATCTTCAGCGATATGGCGGAAACGGATACCCGTGCGCTCAACAATCCATTCGTCGGTTGTATCAACGCGCTCGGCGAGCTCAGCATTGGATACGCGGGTACGTGGAAGGGCCGAGCCAGTTCCCTTGATCACGGCTCTTCGGCCGGCAGCAATGTTCATTTCGCAACCTCTGATACCGGCGCCGCTTCGCTGATCTTCTTCAAATCTTCGCTGATACGTTCCAGAATACTGTCTTCAACCAATCGTGCGGCTACTTCCACCGCGTTGGCCACGCCCTTTGGATCAGCGCTACCATGGCTTTTGACCACCACCCCGTTCAGGCCCAGAAACACGGCGCCATTATGATTGTTGGGATCGAGTTCATCGCGCAACATTTCCGTCGCTGGCCGGGAAATCAGGAATCCGATCTTGGACCGCAGACTGCTCAAGAAGCTTCGCTTCAGCAGATCTGTGACAAAGCGGGCGGTTCCTTCCAGCGCCTTCAGCGCCACGTTCCCGGAAAAGCCGTCGGTCACAATCACATCGGCTTCACCGGTGGATATCTTGTCCGCCTCGGTAAATCCGAGAAAGTTCATGTGCAGACCAGCCGCGCCTTTCAGCGTCGCGGCCGCCTCCTGAATGGTGCCGGTGCCCTTTGCCTCTTCGGTTCCGATATTCAGCAGCTTCACCTTGGGGCGGTCGAAGCCGTGCATGATCCGGCTGTAGGCAGCACCCATGACCGCAAATTGCACCAGATTTCGGCTATTGCACTCTGTATTGGCGCCCAGATCCAGCATCACCACATCGGTGTCTTTCATCGTCGGCAATAGCGCCGACAATGCAGGTCGGTCGATACCGGGCATGGTGCGCAACGCCAGCTTCGCAATAGCCATCAGCGCGCCGGTGTTACCAGCACTGACTGCGGCACTAACTTCGCCGGTTTTGACAGCATTGACTGCCATCCCCATCGATGTGGTCTTGGAAGAGCGCAGCGCCTGTCCCGGCTTGTCCTCGCCCGATACGACATCCGGCGCGTGCAATATGTCGGACGCTGCGCTGAGATTGGGGTGATTCTTGAGCGCTTCTTTGATCTGCTCTTCATCACCGACAAAAAGAAACCGAAAACCGGAATGACGGTGCCGCGCCAGTGCCGCACCGGCAACCATAACGCGCGGGCCTTCATCTCCGCCCATCGCATCAATCGCGATTCGCGGCCTCATTCCCACCGGTTATTCCCCTTTATTGCGCGTCAGAAGCCGAAAGACTAGCCGATTAAAGATCAGCGGCCAAGACTTCACGGCCATTATAATGGCCGCAAGCTCCGCACAAATGATGTGGGCGCTTCAATTCGCCGCAATTCGGGCATTCCTGATAGGCTTCGACTTTCAAAGCATCATGAGACCGGCGCATTCCGCGCTTGGACGGCGTAGTTTTTCTTTTAGGTACAGCCATTGCTAAGCCTGTTCTTTACATTAAAAAATACATAACATGCTCAATATGCCAATCAGCCAAGTCTAACAAACCAGTCCCTGATGTTGCAGAGAATCGCTTGGTCTTGGTTCAGCAGATTGCACGCGAAGGGGCGCGTATAATGAATTTCCTGTGCGTTGCAAGCATTGAGCTTCTATAGCGTCTCTATAATTTTCATATATTGGGGGGACAAGATGATTTTACCGATAACATTGACGGTGGCCGGGATCGCGGCGCTGATCAATATCTGGCTTATGGTTCGCGTGGGCCAGGTCAGAACCAGTGAGAAAATAAGTATCGGTGATGGCGGCAATGAGAAAGTCATCCGCCGCATGCGGGCGCACAGCAACTATATCGAAAGCGCGCCATTCATCATCCTTCTCGTCGCAGCAATCGAGCTTGCCAGTACGACATCGCCCGTCTGGTTGTGGATCGTCAGCGGCCTCTATCTGTTGGGCCGGGTCGCACATGGTGTCGGCATGGATGACGGCAAATTCGGTAAAGGCCGGATGATTGGCACTATTGTGACGATGCTGACCCTGCTCGGGCTTGGCCTTTACGCGATTTCGATGCCCTATTCAGGGGCCTGAAGTCGGCCTTGGGAGCGGCGAAGTGCCGCTGAAACCCTGGGGCGCTGGAACCCGCTCAACCTGCAGGGGCTGGATCGGCACGCAGATAGGGCATCAGGTGCGGTATATAATCCACCTTGCCTAGCTCAATCTTCTCAGCACGCAGAATCGCATAAGCGGTCATCAGATGAAAATAAAATTGGGGCAGCGTCCAGTCCCGCGCATATTGCTCCGCCGTCAGATCAAAGATCATGCCGCTCGGAAGCGCATGGGCGATATGTCCTTCCGGATCCTCATCAAGTGCCGCGGGCCCAATAGCATCCAACATCGTGATCGTTTCCGAGATGCGATTCTGTGCTTCCGCGATCGATCCCGGTTTCTCACCGGCATTTCGCCCTTCGTCGACCAGTTCCCCCAAAGACGCTGGAAAAGCCTGCCCCTGGAGCCGAAAAACAGCTTCTTGTGCCTGTACGCAGCAAAAACGTATCTGCGTCGACAATGGGAACATATCGGGAGCCAAACGGGCCGACAGAAGCGATTCGGCTTCAGACATCCCGATCTGCATCTGTGCTTTCTTCAACCAGCCAGAGAGCGCGGTCAGCATCTGTATATATGTCGGGACCAGCAGTTTCGTTAAGGACATGGGCTTCCATTCATTGGCTATGATTTGGCGCGAGCCAGAAGTGTCTGGCTTTCGGGCCGTTTTCGAATCCGGTGCCTAACGCGCCGCCAATACATCGTCGGCGACAAAGGCATTGGTTTTGCGCTCATAGCCAAACTGGCTGGTCGGACCATGACCAGGAATAAACGTCACGTCGTCACCCAAAGGCCAGAGCTTCTCGGTGATGGCATTGATCAAGTCTTGATGATTGCCACGGGGAAAATCGGTGCGCCCGATCGAGCCCTGAAAAATGACGTCGCCCACCACCGCCAGCTTTGATGCCTGATGATAGAAAATTACATGGCCCGGCGTATGACCGGGACAATGAATGACGTCGAGGACCAGCTCACCAACGGTCACTTGGTCGCCGTCGTTCAGCCAGCGGTCTGGCTCAAAGCTTTTCGCCACCATGCCGTAGCGCGCTCCATCACCATCAAGCTGGTCAATCCAGAATAGATCATCCTTATGGGGGCCTTCGATAGGAATACCGAGTTCCTCGGCCAGTATGCCCGCCTGACCGCAATGATCCAGATGACCGTGGGTGATGATGATCTTTTCAAGATCAACGCCATGCTCCTCGACCGCTGCCTTCAACCGCGACAAATCGCCGCCCGGATCGCTGAGCGCCGCCTTGTTGGTTTTCGTGCACCACAAAAGGGTACAATTTTGCTGGAGCGGAGTGACCGGAATTATCACGGCCTTCAAGGGTGCATCTGTCATGATAAGCTATTTGGCGTCAACACAGACAAGTTGCAACCCGCCTATTGACGATGAGGTTAAAGCCGCCGCCCTGTCCAGACGACCCTTCCAATGATATTCACACTCTCTGCACTGACATCCTCCCAGTCCGGATATTGCGGATTGTCGCTGCGCACCGACAGCTTGCCGGAAGGAGCCATCGCGATGCGCTTCACGAGCAGCACATCGTCCATCCGCAGCACATATATGCCATCGCGCAAGGGGCGGGACGCAGCGCTGTGATCGACCATGATGTCATCACCATCGCCCAACGTCGGATCCATCGAATCGCCATCAACCACAATCAGCGATAGATTGGCGGGGTTCGTGCCAAACCGCCTCAGCCATTTGGGCGCGAACCCCATGGCTTCTGCATATACGTCATCAGCCAATGATCCCGGACCAGCCGAAGCACCGACCTGCAATCGCTTGATTCGAAGCAGACCATCGAAATTCTTCCGTTGCAGCCCCGAATCTCCAGAAACAACAGGAGCACCCAACAAGCGTTCCTCGACGCCATAGAATTCTGCCAGCCGTCGCCTGTCGTCTTCGTCCAGTTTCTTAGGCGATCCACGCCTAATATATTGCTGAATGTAGGCAGGATTTTTTCCCAGCATTTTCGAGATCGCAGAAAAATCATGCCCGTTCTCACGGATGAGTTTCTCCAGATTGGCGCGCGGGTCATCGGTCACAATCCCAACGGCATAGCGGCACCGGCCGAATTTAACAATAGGATATTTCCTAGACATGTAGGAAATATCATTTCAGATAGGATTTTCCCTATTGAGTGAGTCGTCCGACCGGCGACCGAAAGCTGAAGGAGGTTACCAGTGCCCTTATTGCGCAAAATCGAAATATTCCTGAACGAAACGCACATGGCTTGGACCAGATTCGGGCGACTTGCTGTCCGCGATCCACGCTTTGTCCAGGATCTCCGCAATGGCCGCGAACCGGGCAAGATTGTCTCGGATCGAGTCGAAGAATTCATGACTATGTGGCAATCAGATCATGCAGGCTGATGCACCGCACCAACAACACGTCAAGCGTGCCCCGGGGGCGCTCATTGGCGACCAGATCGCGGCACTGGTCGGAAGCCTCGGCCTCGTCACCTTGCAACGCGAACGCGCATGGGCGAGTATCACCTTCTCCGGGACGCGCTATTCTTTTTTGATTGAATGGTCCGGCAATTGCGAAGCGAACGTGATGCACAATCTGGTGCAATCACTGCCAGACCAAGAATTTGTCGTCCCACGCTATTTCGTCGCCGACATATTGGTCAGAGACCGCTCAGAATCCCGAATATTGCTGGACGTTCTTGCAATCGTCGATCCGGTTGAACATCACAAAGGTCAGGGTCAGCGTTGAGCCGTCATACGCTCCAGAGTACCAAGCGCGGCCTTCAAAGCGGCATCCATATCAGCTCGTCTGTCGTCATTATGATCAGCCTCGACAGTATCGACAGACCGGAGCGGCGGCATCGCGACCGGCATCTCTGCTATCGGGGCTGCTGGCGGCGAAACTCTCTCGACTGTTTCAGGCGTTGATGGCTCAGCAGTCGGCTGATCGGCCTTGCTGCGATGCTTTTGCAATGCTTCCAGGCGGTCCAATCCAGCTTCCAGGCGGTCCGCCAATTGAGCCAGCGACAAATCCGAAAGGTCGGATTTGGACGCGACCGGTTCAGGCCGTTCCACAATATGCTGAGACGGATCCTGCTCCGGCTGGTTCTCAGACGGCGAATGCGCCTGCTGCTGGTCAGGAACCTGCGCTTCCGGCGTGACGGTCGGCAGCGGTTGTGGCTCATCTTTCGCGATGGCGACATCGTTTGGCCGAGTCTCGTCAAACCGCTTGATCTTCTCTGCAAGCGGCGCGCCCAGATCAGATGCTGCAAAGATTGGCTGCCGCGCTGGAGCGTCGGGATGGCGGTCTGCCCGCCTGATATCCGGCAGATCTTTCAACTCGGTCACCTGGCCAGTCGATTTTTTGGGCTTTTTGAGAAATTTGGTAAGAGATTTCGCCGACAGATTGAGTTTGGGCAAGGCGCGCCTCGATCTGCTTTCATTTTCTTGGTCGGTCGATTCGAAGTTTGGATCTTTGCGAATTGCCAAGCTCATGTCCGGGCCTCCTTCGTGTGATTTCGTTTTATGGTTGAGAAACAAAAATAGCGCCGATGCAGAAACTAGGCCTGCCATAACAGCGATGAGCGCTCGCGCTGTATTGCCAAGCGGCGGTGCCGCTGCGGGAATGATCTCGGACAACCCGGTAGCACCAACGATATTTTCAAGATAGACATGGGGCAACGTGGCAATAACCAAAGCTGCAGCGATACCGCCAGCCAAGGCTAGAGCGGGTTGTTTAAACCGCGCAAAATCCTGCTCTATTTGATCCACATTCTTCTCCGCAATCTCATGCCGCGCACTCCAATGATTTGCGCGCGATCAACTTTTGGTAAACAGGAGTATAACGCAAAATGTTTGACGACCAGTTACGATCCGATTCAACAAATTTCTTTGCTGTTTCAATAGTTTGACTCCATACACCGCGATTATCGAGCAAACTGGCCAGCTTTTCTGCCATTCTCTGCGGATCGCCAGCAGCAAACAGCGTGCCGGTGACACCATCCTCAATCAACTCTTTATGACCGCCAACATCCGAAGCGGCTACGAGACGCCCTTGTGCCATGGCCTCTAGCGGCTTGAGCGGCGTCACAAGGTCCGTCAGCCGCATAGATTTACGCGGATAGACCATTATATCCATCAGACCATAGTAACGCTCGACCTCATCGTGCGGTACGCGACCGGTAAAGGTGACCGCAGAGTCCAACCCCAAACGTTTGACCTGATTTTTCAGCGAGCCTTCCATTGGACCACCACCAACCAGCAGCAAATGAGCTTCTGGGTGTGAAACCTGCAGCAGCGGCATAGCCGCGATCAGATCATCAAGACCTTCATAATCATAGAAACTGCCGATAAATCCCATGACCGACTTGTCGGGCAACCCCAGCTGAGACAGGACGATCTCGTCGCGGGCCGGCGGCTGACCGAACAGGTCAAGATCTACGCCATTCGGCGAGACGGTTATTTTACCTGGCTGCACGCCGCGGGCGATCAAGTCGGCCCGTAAACCGTCACAGATCACCGCCACCGCATCGGCACCGTTGACGACATGATTCTCCAATTGCCGGGTTAACCAGTAGCGAGGGCTGTGCTCCCTGCCGGTACCATTGCCGACCGCTGCATCTTCCCAAAAAGCCCGGATCTCGTAAACCAGAGGCAATCCCGTCTTCTCCGCGACCCGCAAGGCAGCCAGGCCGTTCAGCGCAGGCGAATGAGCATGCAGAACGTCCGGCTGCCATTCACGAACGACTTGCTCGACGCGATCTGCCAGCACCGCGACCTCCCGCCATTCGCGGATTGGTGATGGCCCCTGCACCTTTGCCAGAGTACGAAAGAACCGGAGCCCATCAACTTCTTCAGCTGACTGCTCGGAGACATAACCATGCTGATTCTGACGAACACCAGTGACACCAGCCACCGTCAAACCGCTGGCAATCTGGGCCTTCATTATCGCCCGCGTACGAAAGCAATAGCCGCTGTGCAACGGCAGGCTATGGTCCAATATGTGTAATATCCGCGTCATGGGATAAGGCCTTGCCAAAAAAGGATTAACGTCCCGTCAACCCAAAGCCTGTATCGCACCGTGTCAGAAGAGCGTCTTTTTACCGCTCGTGCCGGGATGAATTGGGTAGATGATAGACAATTTTTCTATCGCGTTGACGCATGGCCTTTTGCTGATCGCCGCCTGGCGTCTTATGAATCGAGACGATCTTGATGTCGAAGATCCACCGGAGCCAGACCAGCAAACAACAGGTTTTTTGAACCGACCCCATCGAAACGGATCATCGCCCGATGCGTGACCTTTTCTTTGTCGGATATCTCGTCTTGTTGCTGTTCATCGCCTTCAAGCGACCGTTTCTGTTCACTCTGATCTACGCCTATGTCGACATCGTCGCACCGCAGCGACTGAGCTATTTCATGCTCAACTCGGTACCCGTGTCGCTAATCGTCTTCGCTCTGGCCTTCCTCGGATATCTCTTGGCAGACAACAAGCAAGACAGCCGCTTTTCCATGCGACAGGCAGTGATGATTCTGCTGCTGGCCTATTGCGGATACACCACAATACAGGCGGAGGTGCCAGACGCGGCGCTAGAGAAATGGGACTGGATCTGGAAGGCGTTGGTTTTCGCAATATTTCTTCCACTCACCCTCAGAACCAAATTGCGTCTCGAGGCACTGGCACTGTTCATGGTGCTATGCGCCGGCACATTGATCATTACGGGCGGGATCAAGACCTTGGTCTCGGGCGGCGGATATGGGGTGCTCGTGCTGCTGGTCGATAATAATGCTGGCCTGTACGAGGGCTCGATCATGTCGACAGTCGCTATCTGCATCATCCCGCTGATCCTCTGGCTCGCTCATTACGGCACTATTTTCCCGCCCGACTGGCGCGTGAAGTTATTCGCCTATGCTCTGATCTTCTCAGCTCTGCTCATCCCCATTGGCACCGAAGCACGGACCGGACTAGTTTGCATCGGGGTTTTGGCAGTGCTGCAATTGCGCTTCGTTCGCTACCGATTGCTTTACGCTGGAGCCGCCGCTGCAATTGGCCTGATGTCGATTCCGTTATTGCCACAAAGCTTCACTGATCGGATGTCGACGATCGAAAATTACGATTCGGACCAATCGGCATCGACCAGGATAGCTGTCTGGCGATGGACACTGGAATATATAAAAACCCATCCTTTTGGCGGTGGCTTTGAAGTCTATCGGATTAACAAGCTGACCTATAAATTGTCCAAGGTCGACACCGAGCAATATGAAGAATGGGGCATTGATCCGGATGATGTCGACGCTCGGGTTATCGAGGACGAAGCGCGGGCTTTCCACAGCAGCTACTTCGAAATGCTCGGCGAACAAGGTTACCCCGGCCTTGTCATGTGGCTGTTCATCCACATCGGCGGCTTGTGGCGAATGGAGGTGTTGCGCAGAAAATATGCCAAGTCGAAAAGAGAGAGCGAGCAATGGGTCGCTCCCCTCGCCATTGCCCTACAGCACGGTCACGTCATCTATCTGGTCGGGGCACTGTTTGTCGGCATCGCCTACCAACCCTTTGTCTACATGCTGGTCGCCCTTCAGATCGGTCTCGACACATATATGGGACGCCGTTCCGCAGAGGCAAGACAACGTCCGCTTGCGAAACAAATGCCCCCGGGAACGCCAGCACGGGCCGGTAAACCATTTGCAAATTGAAGGACGTATCCGCAGGACCGAAAGGCTCCTGCGGATCATGCTGGCCAAGGCAAAAGAGCGACCAGGACGATCTCGACCGGCCTTTGCTATCGGCAAAACACCGGTTCAATCACCCCAGTTGGAATCAGCCAAATGTCTGGCTACTGGAAATGCCGCCTAGATTCCGTCCAGATATTCGATGACCGGAGCCGCAGCCATGCATGGCGCCAGTTTCGGTCCACTTGCCCGGAAATGATCCGATTTGCCGTGCGCATCCAATGCCGCCTGATCGACATAACGCTCGAGCACCTTATATTGCTGCGGATTATCCTTGCACTGGAAAACCGAATAAAATTCATTGCCGGGCTCGTTGGCCCTTACCGCCTCCATCAATTCGGTGAAGGCCACTTCAAAATCAGCATTTTTGCCATCAGCCACGGTCAATGTCGCAACTACGCCCACTGCTGCCATGATAATTCTCCCTGAAAGAAACGGGCTGACGGTTGTCCGTCAGCCCTCTATGTGTCGGTGTTAGAAAATCTCGAACAATCCAGCTGCGCCCTGACCGCCGCCTATGCACATGGTGACCACCGCATATTTTGCGCCGCGCCGCTTGCCTTCGATCAAGGCATGTCCCGTGCATCGCGCACCGGTCATTCCATAAGGGTGACCGATGGAGATCGAGCCGCCGTTCACGTTCAACAGTTCGTCCGGAATGCCAAGTTTTTGCTGGCAGTAGAGCACCTGAACGGCAAAAGCCTCGTTCAATTCCCAAAGGCCGATATCATCCATCTTCAGATCAAAGCGTTCGAGCAATTTCGGGATCGCGAATACCGGCCCGATACCCATCTCGTCTGGCTTGGTGCCCGCAACCGCCATTCCGACATAGCGGCCCAGCGGGTTGAGCCCGGCCTTTTCTGCCGCCTTGGCTTCCATGACGACACTCGCAGCAGAACCGTCTGAAAGCTGAGACGCGTTACCTGCCGTGACGATCTTGTCAGGGCCGAGCACGGGCTTCAATGACTGCAGGCCTTCCAGCGTCGTCGAGGGACGGTTGCCCTCATCCTTGCTGATCGTGACTTCGACATGGGAAATCTCTTTGGTTTCCTTGTCCTGAACGCCCATTGTCGTCGTCACTTCAACGATTTCAGCATCAAAGCGGCCAGCTTCCTGAGCCGCAGCCGTGCGCATTTGCGATTGCAGCGCATATTCATCACAGGCTTCGCGGGTTATACCATAGCGTTCGCCGACAACTTCCGCAGTCTGCAACATCGGCATGTAGATATCGTCATGCATTTTGAGCAATTCACGATCTGGCTGCACCCTCATTTCCGGTGTCTGCACGGTGGAGATCGATTCTTGTCCGCCACCAACAACCACATCCATCCGGTCGAGCGTGACCTGCTTGGACGCCGTGGCAATGGCCATCAAACCTGAGGAACATTGACGGTCGATGGTCATGCCGGGCACTTCAATGGGAAATCCTGCCCGCAGCGCAACCTGACGAGCCAGATTGCCGCCTTGCGATCCCTGCTGCAACGCACTGCCCCAGACAACATCGTCAATCGTTGCAGGGTCTATGCCGGCACGTTCCACAGCAGCCTTTGCCGCATAATGGCCGAGCGTCGCACCGGTTGTAGTATTGAACGCACCTTTATAGGCTCGGCCAATAGGGGTGCGAGCAGTGGAAACAATGACAGCATCACGCATGATGGAATTCCTTATATGATTGATATCGGAGTCTGATTTTGGGCGCATTGTCCCCGTTAATCGAGCAATTAACAAGGGATTTTTTTCAAGGCATCGCCGCCGCTACGGAACGCTAGTCCTTGTCCACCAGCACACCAAAGCCACCCTCCGGATAGGGCAAGATCATCTCGCCGTCGGGAGCTGCAGTAAATGTCGTTTGCGTCGGATAGGCAAATTCCAATCCTTCTTCATTGAACGCCTGCAAAATCGCAAGCCCGATCATGTGACGGCCCTGATAGACCACGTCATATTCGCTGCTCATGATGTCAAAATCGAGTTCGAAATTGATCGAGCTGTCGCCAAAGCCGACGAAACCACACCGAACAAATACCCCGTCGTTGTCTTCGACGATCTTTTTTAGCAGGTCCGGGATGCGGCGGGCTTCATCAGGCTTGGTTTGATAGATGACACCGATGCCAAAGCGCGTGCGCCGCCTCGCCAATCGCGTCATGTTCACGATCTCCTTATCCAGCAGATTGGTGTTGGAGACGATGACTTCTTCACCAGTGATGGCTCTCAGCCGCGTGGTTTTCAGCCCGATTTTCTCAATCGTTCCGACCGTGGAATCATAACTGATCGTTTCCCCGCGGCGAAACGGCTTGTCGAAAATGATCGAAAGGGCCGCGAACAGGTCAGAAAAAATGCCTTGAGCGGCCAGACCGATGGCTATGCCACCAACCCCCAAACCCGCGATCAATCCAGTCACGTCCACACCCAAATTATCCAGAATCATGATCGCGGCGATCGCAAAGAGCACAAAAGTGACCAGCAAGCGGATCAGAGTCATCGCATTTTCCAGCGTTTCATGCTGGTCCGGGTCCTGAGACGTTCGGCGAACAATCAGGCCAAGGATTATTTCGCGAAGCCAGATGGCAACCTGCAACACGGTCGATATCGTGAACAGGACATGCACCACACGGTCGAAACTCGACGGAGCGCTGGCGAAGGTTACCACCAGTTCGGCAGACACCATCAACATGAAAAATTTGCTGGTTCGCGCAATCGCCTTGCCGATGATCGTCCGATAGCCCGTTAGGCCGCTATTATTGCGGACATAGCGAGCCGCGAGACGCTTGATCGCACCGAGCAGGAAAAATATTCCGGTCCCGATAACGATCGCCAGAATTAGTTCGACATAATGGCTGGACAGCCAGCGGGACCCTTCAACGGTCAAGTTTGTGATGGAAGAGCCTATATCCGGCATTGTTGGCACCAGGGGTGTATCTGTTGTTTTCGTCATAGATGTCCAGCTAGGGAGATGTGCCAAAAATAACAACCCAAAGGACAGGGCATCAATCGATCAGGACCGATCGTCGCTCGACTTTTCCGCTCCAATCAGAAACTCCACATTCCCTTTTGGACCTGTAATCGGACTCTCCGTGATGCCCAGAATGTGCCAGCCGGCCATGATCAGCCAATCCCTCACTTTATCACAGGCGGCTTGCCGGACCGCGTCATCACGAACAACACCGCCCTTGCCGACCTCGTTTCGCTCGGCTTCAAATTGCGGCTTTACCAGCGCAACCAGCAGGGCTCCGTCTTTCGCAAATTCCAGTGGACGTTCCAGCACTTTTGTCAGCGAAATGAAACTGGCGTCGCAAACAATTATATCGATCTTCTCGGGAATATGCTGATCGGTCAAGATTCTGGCACTGGTCTGCTCGTGAACAACCACCCGTTCATCCTGCCTCAGCTTCCATGCGAGCTGATTGGTGCCGCTATCGACAGCGTAGACTTTTGCAGCGCCCCCGTTTAGCAGCACGTCGGTAAAGCCACCGGTGCTGCTGCCGACATCCATCGCGATCAGACCTTTGGTATCGATGCCAAAATGGCGCAACCCATGGTCGAGCTTGATGCCGCCACGAGACACCCATGGATGGTCTTTGCCCTTCAACTCAATCAGCGCATCGCTGGCAATCTTGTGGCCAGGCTTGTCGATTTTCTTCCCAGCGACGGTCACCAATCCCGCCATGATATAGGCTTGCGCTTTGGCCCTACTCTCAGCGAGACCACGGTCCGCCAGTATCTGGTCGACGCGTTGTTTTGCGACTTTGGGTTGGGACTGGGGCATTGGAAATGAGGACTAGCCTAGCGCCAAGCTTTTGGCCATATTCCTTTACTATGAGAATCATCTTTGCCCGACGGCTTGTTCCGATGAGCTTGCTCGCCCTTGCAGCTTGTTCGACCGCGCTCCCCGAACCGGCGCCAGCTCCTGAACCAGCCAAGCCAATCGCGAAACCAGCGCCCGCACCGGCACTGGCACAGCCGCAAGGCGACTGGATCGACTGGCCCATCACTGCCGGCACATGGAGCTATCGACAGGACGAACGCGGTTCCATTGCGTTATTCGGCCAGACCGGTGAAGACGCAATTTTCATCATTCGTTGTGATAAGGCGCGCCGACAATTATTCTTGTCCAGGGCTGGCTCGGTTGCCGCAGGCGCCACCATGGTCCTGCGCGCCAGCGCGGGACGGGCATCCTATCCAGCTTCCAATAGCGGTGGGACGCCAGCTTATGCAGCGATCTCGGTGTCGCCAATGGACCTTATGATGGATCGAATTTCCTATAGCCGCGGACGCTTTGCCGTCGAAACCAGTGGCCTGCAATCGATTGCCCTGCCCTCTTGGCCAGAATTCAGTCGAGTGGTTGAAGATTGTCGCAGCTAATCACGCCGGAACGCGCAATACTGACAGCAAAATAGAAAAATTCAAGACTTGTTCGCTAAAGAAATTTGATTCAAACCGTGATTGTCGAACAGCGGAGAAGTTTCAATGCAAGAGTTCGTATTTCATTCACAAGCGAAAGGAGGTGGTCCGATGTCTCATGGTTCAGCACAGGGGTCGGAAAAATCCGTTCGGGGGGCACATCTGATCTAGATATCAGGCAACCCGGCAGCGGCACTTCCTACCGCTGACCCATGTTCAGAGGCTGTCGGTCCACACGACCGGCAGCCTCTTTTCATTCTGCTCTGTCCGATGTCTCAAGATATTCTTCGCGGATCATGAAATCGCGGATACCGATCCTCACTTCCCGCAAAAACTGGATGAGAGCGCACGACAGCAGACAAATCGCAAAGAAAAACGCCCCGGCAATCGCCAGCGACAGATCAATCGCCGTAAGCCCCATGATGAACAGCATGCCGATCAACGTGCAGGCGGTGATAGCGCTGATAACGCTGAGAAAGATTGCACTGTTTACGATCTTGATCCGCAACTGCAGGTCTCCCAGTTCCGCAACCAATAGACGGCGGTCCAAACCAGTGGTTGACTGGAACAGTTCCTGCAGATTGCGCGAACGATCAATAATCCGTGCCAACCGTCCGGCAAACAGGTTAAGCATCGCGCCAATACCGACAAGCAGAAATGCCGGCGCAAGCGCGGTTTGCATTACAGTGACAATATCAGCGCTCGCGACTGGGGAGAATCCGTTCATCTCTTCATCCTGATCCGCAGCACGAGACCTTCTGTTGGCTGTTCATCCCACAAGGTCAGCGCAAAGCGCTCTGCATCAGCCCGCGCCCGATCCAGCACCTTGTCAGGCACATCACCGGCGGCAAAAATCTGATCTGCCTGACCGAGCCAACGCGCTTGGCGGAGGGTTAAATCGTCAGGATCGTCGCTGGTGAGTTCCAGATCGATAACTTGCGACCGCGCTTGCCCGTTTGGCTGATCGAGCCAGTCGTCGATGTCGACTGCACTATGCTCGACCATGATGTCCAGAGGTCCATCGGGCGCCAGCGCCGCATCAATCGCTTTCCGCCGCGCCGCGCCATCGGGCCAGATCTGCTGGATCCGCGGTCGGGCGCCAAGCAGCGCCTTTGCCACTTCACCGAGGCCAGCAGGCAGCAATTGCTCAAGCCTTTGTCGCAGCGCCTTGGCCAGACCTGCAGAGGCCCCGCCGGTTCCCATCGCAATCAGCACCGGGTCGCGGTCGATGATCGCAGGCGTCGTATAATCGCACAGAGCAGACCGGTCGACCGCATTGACCAGCAAACCGCGCGCTTTCAAGCGCGCTACCGCTGCCATTGCCGCCTGATCATCTTCCAGCGCCACCACGGCGAGCGTCAGACCTTCGGCCGTTTCATCATCGGTGATAATAGCTCCGGCCCTCTCATAGAGCCGCTTTTTGGCCTCAGCCATCTCACCACGTCCGAGAAGCAGGATCGTGCGGCCCTCCAAATTCACAAAAATCGGCAACTGGTTCATCGCATCTACCAATATTGTTGGTCATGCCGTCAGTCGCCGGCCTGACGCATTATTTCAGCCAGTCTGGCACATGTTCTGCCGCCATGATTGTAGCAGGGTCAATCCGTTCAGCGACCACGGCAGAGCGATCACCATCGACCAGCACCTCAGGAACGAGAGGCCGGCTGTTATACGTATTGGCCATGGTGGCACCATAGGCGCCGGCCGTACGGAATATCCCCAGATCATCGGTCTGGACCCGATCAACGACCCGTTCCTTGGCAAATATATCGCTGCTCTCACAAATCGGACCGACAATCGAGGCTACCATGGTTTCACCGCTGGGCTCGACCGCTTCGAAATGATGCCAAGCATCATAAATGGCTGGCCGCATGAGATCGTTCATTGCCGCGTCGATAATCACGAAATCGCTGTTCACGCCGGGCTTGATCCGAATGACCTTGGTGATCATCACTCCGCTGTTCCCGGCAATGACGCGGCCAGGTTCGAACATCAGCGTAACATCCCAACCCTGGGTAACCCGCGCGACCATCGCACCATATTCCGCCGGACTTGGGGGATTGTCGTCCGGCTTGTAGGGAACACCCAGCCCGCCACCGAGATCGACATGAGTAACCACATGCCCTGCATGGCGAAGTTCGGCTATCAATTCGCCCATTCTTGCATAGCATTTTTCCAGCGGTTCGAGCCGTTGCAACTGACTGCCGATATGAACCGCCACCCCGCGCAGATCGAGTCCCGCGAGTTTCGAAAGCCGCGCATAGATATCCAGAGCGACATCGATCGCGACCCCGAATTTATTCTCCTTTTTCCCGGTCGAAATTTTGGCGTGGGTTCCTGCATCAACATCCGGATTGACGCGGAGCGTTGCAGAGGCTTTCACACCGCGGGCAGCAGCTATCTCCGACAGCATTTCGCCTTCTTCTTCCGATTCCAGGTTGAACTGTCCGATGCCTTTATCGAGTCCGAGCGCCAGTTCCTCGCGGCTTTTGCCAACGCCCGAGAATACTATATCTTCCGCCTTCATACCCGCTGCGAGGGCACGCTCCATTTCGCCGCCGGACACCACATCCGCGCCATAGCCCTGGTTTGCCAATATGCGCAGAACAGCGAGATTGGGGTTCGCTTTTACCGCGAAAGCCAGATGAATGTCGCCGGCGTCTTTAAGGCCTTCACGAAAAACCCGTGCGTGACGCTCTAGCGTCGCCCGCGAGTAAACGTAGACCGGAGTACCGACCTCGTTCGCGATCTGCGTCAACGGAATGTCTTCCGCGTGCAATACCCCATTTTTGAGCTGGAAATGGTCCAAAATCTTATACTTTCAAATGAATGGAAGGATGCTAGCCCGGAGGCGGCAGGTCGAACTCGTCATCTTGGCGCTTTTCCGAACGACGGAGCAATTCATCGCTGCGCTCCGGCATCGCCTGGGTCGACGGAACCAGCAGATCTTCGCCGCTAGGCGTTTTCATCTCCCCATAGACCGGCGGTGGCAGCGCCTCACCTTTAGCGGGCTGCAAAGCGCCGCGATTGCCACAGGCTGCCAGAACGAGACTCGCTCCAGCCAGCACAAAAAACGAACAGACTTTATTCATTTCAGGTCTCCAGCCCCAGTGCCGTCTTGGCCCTGGCAATCTGAACCCTTACTTGATCCGGCGCGGTGCCACCATAGCTCGATCTGCTGGCCACCGATGCATCGACCGTTAATACGTCGAATACACCTGCATCAATCCGGTTGTCGATCGCCTGGAACTGCTCGAGGGTAAGATCAGCCAAATCGCAGCCTTTCTCTTCAGCCAGGGCCACAACTGTTCCCGTAACATGGTGCGCTTCACGAAACGGCAGCTTTGCCTCCCGCACCAGCCAGTCGGCAAAATCGGTTGCCGTCGAAAATCCGGATTCGGCCAGAGCGCGCATCCGGTCGCCGCTAAATTCAACTTCGGCAATCATCCCGGTCATAGCGGCGATCGACAAACCAAGCAGATCATGGGCTTCAAATACGGGCGGCTTGTCGTCTTGCATGTCCTTAGAATAGGCCAGCGGAAGGCCCTTCATCGTGACCACCAGCGCATTCATCGCGCCCGCAATCCGCCCGACATGGCCGCGGACCAGCTCCGCGGCATCGGGATTGCGTTTCTGCGGCATGATCGATGACCCGGTTGAAAAACTGTCGGGCAGCTTGATGAAACCGAAGGGCTGACTAGCCCAGATCACCATTTCCTCAGCTAGCCGGGAAAGATGCAGACTGCATTGGGTGGCTGCCATCAGATAGTCGAGTGCAAAATCCCGATCGGAAACCGAATCCAGACTATTGCCTGTCGGTCCGTCGAAACCCAGCGCTGATGCCGTTGCATTGCGATCGATGGGAAAACCGGTACCGGCCAGCGCCGCTGCACCGAGCGGTGATTCATTCATCCGTCGCCGGGCATCGGCAAATCGCGAGCGATCCCGGCGGATCATTTCATAATAGGCCATCAGATGGTGGCCAAGGCTCACCGGCTGAGCGGACTGCAAATGGGTAAAGCCGGGCATGATAGTGTCAGCATGTTCTTCAGCGCGGTCCACCAGTGCCTCTTGCAGAGCCGCCAGCGCACTGTCCGCCATGTCCATCGCTTCGCGAACCCAAAGCCGGAAGTCGGTCGCGACCTGATCGTTGCGAGAGCGAGCCGTATGCAGCCGCCCGGCCACCGGACCGACAATTTCCGAAAGACGCGCTTCAACATGCATGTGAATGTCTTCCAGGTCGAGATTCTCGGTGACGCCGTCGGCCTCAAATTCCTGCGCGATCTGGTTCAAGCCGTTGATGATCTGTGTCGCATCCTCGGCTTCGACGATTTCCTGTTCGGCCAGCATAGCGACATGGGCCAAACTCGCGCGAATATCATGGCGCCATAATTTCTTGTCGAACGGGATCGAGGCGTTTATCTCACGCATGATTGACGAAGGGCCATCGGCAAACCTGCCACCCCACATGATATTGGAATTCTTTGTGTCTTTTGTGATGCGTACCGTCCTGTCTATGGCCATATTGTTGAGCGTCGCGGCCTGCGATAGAGACTCCAGTGAAACGGAGCAAGAATTTGCTGCCAGCAACACAGAGGAAAGTGGCGACACGATAGATAGTGGTCAAGGGCTCGCCGGCAAGCTGGACATCTCGCAGCGCGGTACAGCGATGGTCGATACACCGTTCCAAGCGCCTGACGGAAGCACGGTGCGGTTGAAAGACTTCATTGGCAAGCCTTTGCTGGTCAATATCTGGGCCACGTGGTGCGCACCATGCATTGTGGAAATGCCGATGCTTGACACTTTGGCTGCACGGGAAAAAGCGCGGATGCAGGTGCTCGTCGTTTCGCAGGACATTCAGGGCGCGGAAAAAGTTGTACCGTTTTTCGAACGGGCCGATTTTCAGCAGCTAGAACCTTATGTTGACCCCGAAAATGGCCTCAGCTTCGGTTTCGGCTCCGGCCTTATGCCGACTACCGTTCTTTATGATGCGGAGGGAAAAGAAGTTTGGCGCGTGGTCGGCGCCATGGATTGGGATGGTGCCAAGGCAGCTACATTGTTGGAGGATACGCTCGCCAAAGATTGACATCCAGGTCCGGCGTCTTCCGATTTGAGCCCAAATTGCCGCGAAACAGGTCTTCTCAACCGGAGAATGGATTGCGTTCAAATCGAATTCGGTTATTCTCAACGAACCTTTCGCTAGTGGAGAATTTCGATGAGCCGCCGAAAATTACAAACCCTCTTGCCCGTTGTTGCCGGAATAATGCTGCTTTCCGCTTGTGGGCAGAATGCCGAGACAGACGTGGCATCCGAAGCAGCCAGCGCCGAACTTCCCAACGGAATGACGGTGAAAGAACAGATTGAGGCCAGACAGGGTCATCTCAAGAAGATCGGCAAAGCATTCAAGGCGATCAGTGATCAGCTAAAAGCGGGCAGCCCGGACCTGGCGGAGATCCAGACCGCAGCGGCAAGTGTTCCGCAAGAAGCGATGGGCATGGCCGATTGGTTCCCCGAAGGCACCGGACCTGGATCCGGAGTGAAAACTGAAGCCTTGCCGATCATCTGGGAAGACAAGGCGGACTTTGACGAAAAGGTTTTGGCGATGCAGGATGCAGCCGGAAATCTGGCCACTGTAGCCCAAGGAGGCGACATCGCGGCGATCGGCGCGGCATTCAAGACAACCGGGGGGACCTGCAAAGACTGTCACGACAAATATCGCGAAGACGACTAGTTAGCGATGACAACCAAACCAGCACACATACTGGTCTGGGACGGTGCCATAAGATTGGTGCACTGGCTTTTGGTTCTCCTTGTTCCGCTTCTCTGGTGGACCGCAGAGGAAGGCCATATGGACTGGCATAAAAGTCTTGGCCTGACGATGTTTGGACTCGTCCTCTTCCGGCTGATATGGGGATTGATAGGGACTTGGACCGCTCGATTTGCCCCCATGATCCGCCGAATTGGGTCGCTGGGGTCCTATGTTGGCCAGTTGCGCCGCAAAGCGCATCGTGCGAGCTTCGGTCACAGTCCTTTAGCAGTGCTCAGCGTATTCGCCCTTTTGGGAGCACTCACCATACAAGTTACAACGGGGCTGTTTTCTGTCGATGTCGATGGCCTTGAATCCGGACCACTGGCCGTTCTCGTGTCGTTCGAAACCGGCCGGCAGTTCGCCGACATTCACGAACTAAACTTCAATTTGCTGGCCGCGCTGATTGCACTTCATGTCGCAGCGATCACCTTCTACCATTTTGTGCTGAAAGAGAAGCTGGTCAGGCCGATGATTACCGGCCGTCGATCGCGCGTCGACTTTTCTGACGCCCAGTTGCCCGAGACTCGCTTGCGGGTGCTGCCAATGTTGTCAGCTGCGCTGGTGTCGTTCGCCTGCGTCATGGCGATATCGAATTTTGGCTAAAAGAAATTGCTGAAACAACCATCCCCGATCTCGATCGGGAAGGTGGTGGGCGATGACGGGCTCGAACCGCCGACATCTTCGGTGTAAACGAAGCGCTCTACCAACTGAGCTAATCGCCCCATGACAAGATGCAATATGCATCGTTGAGGTCAGGCGAGCGCCATTGCCAAATCACGACGCCTTTGGCAAGCCAATTTCCATTCATTTGCTGACAAGATGATGGATGAGACATTTTCCGCCAAGTGAGACATGATATTTTGGGGATTAACCAGAACACGAGCTAACTCCGCGATTCGCCAGTTATACATCGTTATCCACAGCATATATTCTTTATATTTCAATATGTTAAAAAGATATTTAGCAAAATCCGAGGCTTGCCGCTGTCAATCGAAATATTTCATTTTTTTTACAGCACCGCCCTTGCTCGACTCACTCAGAGGGGCTTACTAAGGGAACTCGGCTGAAGGCGACGATTGCAATATCCGGGCCTAATTTGAAAATGAAACTGATCGCTGAAAACGTGTTTTCAGCTCAGGATTGCTGCGCCTGATTCATTCCCATGGCTGGGGGTATTGAAGGAGCTGTGTTTCATAATCGACGGTCGAATTAGGCGGCGATGCGATGGCGCATGCCGGTCGGGGAAGATGTCGGGGGATGCTAGTGAACGAGTATGTACGAAATCAGGCTGGTGAGCTTTCTGCCACCGGTCCTGTTGGTGGGGAGACTGTTATTTCATCTGACCTTGAGAGCGCTTGGCTCAAAATCTGTGCCGGACTGCGCCGTGATCTAGGTGCGCAAATTTTCGGACAGTGGATCAAACCGATCAAGCTGTCGGGCTTTGATTCAGATGCAGGCGTGCTGGATCTCGAGCTCCCGTCAGAATTCGCCGCGACATGGGTTCGTGATCGCTATGCCGATCGTTTGCTGCTGGCTTGGAAAGCGCATTATCCGGCAGTTGCAAACCTGACTTTTGAGACCCGGTCAGGCGCTGCAAAAATCGCCCAGCTCTCGCAGAATGGCAGTGCTAGGTCAAAAACCACTGGTGCGGCTCCCTCTGAAAGCAAATTTCGCCTGGATCTGGATCCTCGGATGACCTTCGGCCAGTTTATCCCCGGTGATTCGAACGTGCTGGCGCTCAACGCTGCACAGCGTACGGCAGCGGCGGAAAAACCGCTTTTCAGCCCGCTGTATCTCCAGTCCTCAACCGGACAGGGAAAAACCCATTTGATGCACGCCATCGGCCATGCATTTCGGGAAGAATTCCCGACTTCGACCATCATCTATATGTCGGCCGAACGGTTCATGATCGAATTTGTTTCGGCAATGCGGCGTAACGAAGGGATGGAATTCAAGGCTTCGTTGCGCGAAGCCGACCTGCTGATGATCGATGACATCCAGTTCATCGTCGGCAAAAATTCCACGCAGGAGGAGTTTCTCCACACGGTCGATTCACTGATCAGCCAGGGCAAGCGGGTTGTCGTGGCGGCGGACCGTCCACCACAAGCGCTGGACGGGGTGGACCAGCGCTTGCTCTCACGTCTCTCGATGGGCTTGGTTGCCGACATCCAGTCCGCTGGTCTGGAACTGCGGCGCGACATTCTCAATCATCGCCTCTCCACAATGCCACACCAGCATGTGTCGGAAGAAGTTGTCGACTTCCTCGCCCGCACAATCAGCCGCAATTTGCGCGAACTGGAGGGCGGTCTCAACAAGCTGCTCGCCTATGCGCAACTGACCGGCCGCGAAATCAGCCGCGAACTGGCCGAAGAGCAATTGTCCGACATATTGAGCGCCTGCCGCCGCCGGATCACGATCGACGAGATCCAGCGCACGGTTTGCGAATATTATCGGCTCGACCGGAACGAGATGTCGTCCAAACGCCGCGCTCGCGCGGTCGCAAGGCCGCGTCAGGTGGCGATGTATCTGGCAAAAGTCATGACACCGCGCAGCTATCCAGAAATCGGCCGAAAATTCGGCGGCCGGGATCACAGCACGGTGATCCATGCGGTAAAGCTCGTCGAGCACCTGCGCGGCGAAGACAGCGAAATGGACAATGACGTCCGTATGCTGCTCCGACAGCTAGAGAGCTGAAACGCTAAGGGGGCCCCTAGCTAGTTTTTCTCGGGAGCAACCGAAATCCGGACGCGTTCGCCGCTATTGCCCGGAAAGTCGGTGAACATCGCTTCAACCAGATTGGGCACGAGGTAAGTCAGGTTCTTGGAGCGCGAGAGTGCTTCCGCCTTACCTTCGAACAGGCGCTTGCCGTCGGCTGCCCGGTCTATCTTCATATCCAGTTCGGAGGTGTACACGGTGAAGCTGCGAACACCGTCATAGCCGGAGAATCCGTAGCCGCCGAACAGGAATGGATCGTTGAAGCCATAAAGATAGCGGTGACGCCCATAATATCCGCCGAATCGACTTCTGGGATAAAAGGGGTCATAATCCGCAACCACCTTTTCCCGACCGTTGTCGATATCATAATCCATTCTGACAATCAGCTGTGCTGCCGCCGGGTCGTCGCTGCGACGATAGCCCATATCCATCATGCGCTGTTCGACCAATGCAGCATATTGCCCGAACTCAAGGCCGCCAGCCAGTTCGGGATCGTCCGCCACCACAGCAAAGCTTTGCCCGGTGGTTTCCGGAAGCGCCTCAAAGCGCTGCACATCGGCACGGAAAGGAGTGGCGCAGGCTGCCAGTGTCAGCACTGCAAGCGGTGCGAGCAGCGGAAGCCCCTTTCGTGTCATTCTAAATTTACCCAAAATACTCATCTCTTATCCTTCAGATTACTCAATAACTTTACCTGTATGATAAAGGAGGCGTGCTGAACCGGCTTTGAACAACGACAGGTTGCTTCTTCGGCCCAGCTTGGACTTGATTGTGGGACCTGTACAAGCAAAATCCAGCGTCAGAGGTCGGTCACTGAAATCTATCCGACCGCTGCGGCACCCCGCTCGGGCGAGCAGGCGCGCAATTGTGTCGACAGCAGACAAAAGAAAACCCGCCACAATCGGGCGGGTTTTTTTGTGTAGGCCTGAAAATCTGATTAAGCGGTTTGCAGCGCGGCAACCCGTTTGGTCAGGCGGCTGAATTTCCGCGAAGCGGTGTTTTTGTGATACAGACCCTTGCTCACACCGCGCGCGAGTTCAGGCTGAACAGCCTTCAGCGCTGCTACTGCGACGTCTTTATCGCCTGCCTCAACGGCAGCATCCACGGCCTTGATCTTCGTGCGGATCTGGCTCAGGCGATTTTTGTTGATCGCGGTGCGGCGCGTGTTGCGACGGATACGTTTTTTTGCTTGCGGCGTATTAGCCATGAAAAACCCTCAAAATCTGAAATTAAATGCCGGGACGTTGCGTACCGCTTCCGGCTCAAGACGGCGGCCAATAGCGTGACAGCCGATTCTCGTCAATAGCTTAGTGAACCGCTTATTTCTGGCATCGCGAGCAGTAAAAGGTCGACCGGCCACTATCGACTCGACGACGAACCAGTGCGCCGCACTCACAGGCCTGCCCTTCCCGACCATAGACCCGCCAGTCTTTGGCGAAATAGCCCAGTTCCCCGTCCGGCTGCACGAAATCGCGGAGAGAAGAGCCGCCAGCTGCTATGGCCGCCCGCAATACCTGTTTGATCGCGGCAACGAGCCGATCATAGCGTGGCTTCGAGATCACTTCGCCGCGCAACCGTGGTGATATGCCCGCCATGTGCAGCGCTTCACATACATAGATATTGCCGAGTCCCGCCACGATGCGCTGATCCAGCATCAATTGCTTGATCGGCGCCTTGCGGCCTTTGGTCATTGCTTTCAGATACGCGCCGGTAAAATCGTCGCCAAGCGGCTCCGGTCCCATTAAGACAAAAGGTTTATAGCTGTCCAAGTCGTCGGATCGCAAGATATCCAGCGAGCCGAATCGCCGCGGGTCGTTGAGCACCAGCCGATGACCCGAAGCGGTCTCAAGCAGCAGATGGTCATGTTTCTCGATGACCTCGGGATCAATCCGCCAGCGCCCTGACATGCCGAGATGGAAGATCATCACGTCCCCGCGGTCGGTGGTCACCAGACCATATTTAGCCCGTCTGCCAAGCGCAGTCACTATCGCCCCGGTCATCCGCTGCCGCAAATCAACCGGAATAGGCCATCGCAAATCCGCGCGCCGCGGTTCGACCAGCGTCAGCCGCTGCCCTTCCAGCACGGGTCGCAACCCGGCGACGGTCGTCTCCACTTCTGGCAGCTCAGGCATGATAGTCCCAATCCCTTACGGTCCAATGGGCAGCTACAGAGTGATTGCAGTGCTGCCAAGGCTCGTCTACTCGGGACCTCAAAGAAAAATCAGCATGAGCAAAAAATGGCTATCGAAAGCAAAACCGTATCCTTCGGCTACGAAGAGATTGACGAGAGCGAAAAGACCGGCAAGGTCGGCGCGGTCTTCTCCAGCGTCGCCTCCAAATATGACGTGATGAACGACGCCATGAGCGCCGGCACACACCGCTTGTGGAAAGATCGTTTCGTACGCCGGGTCAAGCCGCGCGCCGGCGAAAATATTCTCGATATGGCTGGTGGCACCGGTGATATCGCCTTTCGCATGGTCGATAGCGGCGCCAATATAACGGTCGCCGACATCAATGCGGAAATGCTGGCCGAAGGTGTGGAACGGGCACTCGCAAAAGACGAAACGCGTCTGGTCTGGAGCCAGCAAAATGCAGAAGAATTAAATTTTCCGGATGCCCATTTCGATGCCTATACGATTGTCTTTGGGATCCGCAATGTGACCCATATCGACAAGGCGCTGGCCGAAGCGCACCGCACGCTGAAATATGGCGGACGATTCTATTGCATGGAATTCTCACAGACCAACTGGCCCGGTTTTGACAAAATCTACGAAACCTATTCTCACAAGATCCTGCCAAAGGTTGGCAAGGCGGTGGCGAATGACGAGGCCAGCTATCGCTACCTCGCCGAATCGATCGCAAAGTTCCCGCCGATGGAGGATTTTCGGAGGATGATCGAAGCTGCCGGGTTCCGCCAGACCAAGGTCGAGCCGCTGATGGGCGGCCTTGTCGCAATCCACAGCGGCTGGAAAGTCTGAGCGTTAATACCGGATGACCAGCGCCCGCACCCATATCTTCCGCCTGCTTAAATGGGGTCGCACGCTCGCCAGGCATGGCGCGCTGCGCGATCTGGAAAAGCATAAGGCGACGCCGCCACAGGTCCGGCGTCTGTTCCGAATTGCCCGGCTCGGAACGTTCCAGCCGAAAGAACCCAATTATTCGGCCGCTCTGCGAGAGATCGGTCCGGCAGCGATCAAACTGGGCCAGACATTGGCAACCCGGCCCGATGTGATTGGCGAAGCGGCGGCGCGCGATCTGCTGCAGCTGCAAGATAGCCTGCCACCAGTGCCCTTCGACCAGATCCGCGAGGAGATTGAAGTGAGCCTCGGTAAGTCGCTCGCCGAATTATACAGCCATATCGATCCCGATCCGGTCGGTGCCGCCTCGATCGCGCAAGTGCATCGGGCCACCACGCTGGAAGGCAAGGATGTGGCGGTCAAGGTGCTGCGCCCCGGCATCATCAAGAAATTCAGCCAGGATATCGAGACATATGAATGGGCCGCCGCCCATCTTGAAGCCCTTGGTGGCGAGGCCAGAAGACTGCGGCCCCAACTGGTCATTGCCAATTTCCGTCGCTGGACCATGCGGGAGCTGGACCTGCGGCGCGAGGCGGCGAGCGCATCGGAACTGGCCGAACATATGGCTCAGGAGGAAAAATACGAGATTCCCGCCATCGACTGGGACCGGACATCTGGCCGCGTTCTGACGCTGGACTGGGTCGATGGTATCAAGATATCGAACCGCGAGGCGCTGGTCGCCGCGGGCCATGATCTTGATGCGATTGCCAACCGGCTGGTTCACACCTTCCTGAAACAGGCGATAGAAGCAGGTTATTTCCACGCCGATATGCATCAGGGCAATCTGTTCGTGAAAGCCGACGGCACAATTGTGGCGATTGATTTTGGCATCATGGGCCGGATCAACAAGAAAGCGCGCGTCTGGCTAGCCGAGATTCTCTACGGGCTGACCACGGGCAACTACCGACGGGTCGCTGAAATCCATTTTGAAGCGCAATATGTTCCTGATCATCACAGCATGGAGGATTTCGCCACGGCCCTGCGCGCGGTTGGCGAGCCGATGCGCGGCAAGCCGGTCAGCGAACTGTCAGTCGGTGACATGCTCGACGGGCTGTTCGCTATCACCCGCGATTTCGACATGGAGACGCAGCCACATCTTCTGCTGCTACAGAAGACGATGGTCATGGTCGAAGGCATTGCCACCGACCTCAATCCGCAGATCAATATGTGGGATACCAGCGGTCCCTATGTCAGGGACTGGATTCGCGGCGAACTGGGTCCCGAAGCGGCGATTGCCGACCGAATCAATGATGATCTGGATACGCTGTTGCTGCTCCCCGACATCGTCCGGCGTCTTGATGCCCAGCTCCCCCGCCAAGGTGGCGCCCCGCCACCACCGCCAGTTGCAGAGGTCGAGCTGATTTGGGAGAAGCGACAAAAGGGCCAAGGCGGCGGCTTCTGGCGCTATGCGCTGACTGCGGTGATTGCCGGAGCGGCAACCGCTGGCGCAATGGTGCTTTGGGGCTAGCCTCGCTTTAGCCGGTTACGACAGACTCCAACCTTAGCTTATCCGGTCGGAATAGCCTCCAGCTCTACAGCCAGATCAAACATGGCGCTTTGACTTTGCGCTCGGTTGGAGAAAGCCGCGTAGCTGAAACCCGTATTTATATTATATACCGTGACCATGTTGGTCGCCCCGTTGGATCCGGACTGCCAAGAGTAAAGCTTGGTTGGATCATCGCGCTTGGTGACTACTCGTCCGCCATATGCATAGTCTTCCTTCGGCGTCTGAACGCTCGAGAAGCGGACCAAGCTGTCGTTTGAGATCAACTTGCCGTGATACAATGCATCCATCAGCGCGATCATATCGGCAACGTTGGTATAGCTGCCACCTCCAATAAAGCGGGGTAGCGGATAATCGCCATCGTGATGCGGGCTATTCTTGTTGTAGCCGATAGCTGCATCGGGTTCGCGGTCGATGATATTCTCTAGTCCACCGACAAAAGTCCCGCTGTGCGCCATGCCGGCCGGAACGAAGACATATTGCTGAAGAATCTCGGCATAGGGCTTTTTCGCCACCTTCTCCAAAATATTATGCAGTATCACCCAATTGCTGTTGGCGTAGTCAAACTGGCTACCCGGTTCAAACATCAGGTCTTCACTAAAATACTGGTCGATCGCTTGGTCTATGGTCAAATTCATGCCCGGCAAATCCTCAATCTTCGCGCCGGGATTGGCTTTCAGGAGCCCGGAAAGATTCCCCATCACCGGGCGCAGCGGCTTGTCGGTAATGCCTGAACGATTGCTCATCAGATGCGCGGTTGTAACCTTTGCGGCAATATCCTTGCGATATTCGGGCAGATAGATTGCGATCGGTGCGTCGAGGTCGAGCAAGCCCTTTTCGGCCATCGCGAACGCGGCAATGGAAGCAAAAAATTTATCGACTGAGCCCGTTTGGAATACGCTGTTCACAGTCAAAAGCCGCGTATTAGCCTGATCCGCAAAACCACGCTTGAGAACCACAACGGCCTTTCCAGCCTGCCCGACCGCCATCACGCCATTGAACTGTTTGTCTTCTGCCCAAGCTTGCATTTTGCCAAGTAACGCCGCATTTTCGTCCGATCTTATGATCGGCGCGCCGTCATCTATCGTAGCATGTGGATTCGCACATCCCGCAAGCCCCGCGGCTAGCAACACAATTCCGGAAAGCGCGAGTTTTTGCATAAATATTATCCCACTGAGATTTTTAGGTGTGTTATATGAATAGGTCACATAATAAGTTTGGCAATCACAAATTATGATTTTGTGGACCAGCCGGATTCTCGCTGTAAGAAGGACCCAATGAGAAAGCCCAAACATATTCTGCTGATCATCGGCGGCGGTATTGCTGCCTATAAGGCAGCGGAACTCATTCGCCTGATCCGGAAGTCCGGTATGACGGTGCGCTGCGTGCTGACCGAATCGGGAGCGCAATTTGTCACCCCGATGACACTGGCCGCCCTGTCGGAAAACGAGGTCCACACGACGCTCTGGTCGCTGAAAGACGAAACGGAGATGGGCCATATCCAGTTGTCGCGCGAAGCCGACCTGATCGTCATCTGTCCCGCAACTGCCAATCTGCTGGCAAAGATGGCGGCCGGGATTGCCGATGATCTCGCGACCACCCTGCTGCTGGCGACCGATACTCAGGTGCTGGCCGCGCCGGCAATGAATGTGCGCATGTGGCAGCATGCTGCGACGCAGCGCAATATTGCTCAACTTGGAAGGGATGGCGTCTTGGTCATGCAACCTGATGAAGGCGATATGGCCTGCGGTGAATTTGGGCCCGGAAGATTGCCAGAACCGGATGTGATCTTAAACGCGATTATCAACTGTCTGAACGGTGATGCTTCTGCCGCTGGTTTGCTGGGTGAGACTGAACTCGGTCCCAATCCGCTCGACGGCCAACCCGCCTTCGCTCCCGATCAGCATCGTCCGTTACATGGCAGGCATGTGCTGGTGACGGCTGGCCCAACCCACGAACCGATCGATCCGGTACGCTACATCGCCAACCGTTCTTCCGGACAGCAGGGATTTGCCATCGCGGCCGCTGCGGCCGACGCCGGCGCGCGGGTGACTCTCGTGGCTGGCCCGGTGCATCTGCCGACTCCGGCTGGGGTGATGCGGGTCGATGTCGAAACTGCGGTCGAGATGGAACATGCGGTGCACGATGCCCTGCCCGCCGATGTCGCGATCATGGTCGCCGCCGTCGCCGACTGGCGCGCGGACAGCCAGTCCAGCCAAAAGATCAAGAAGGATGGTGCTGCACCTGCAGCGCTAAAGCTCACCGAAAACCCGGACATATTGGCTGGCCTTGCCAGACATGAACAACGGCCAGATTTGCTGATCGGCTTTGCTGCGGAAACCGAAAATATCACCGAACATGCACAAGCCAAGCTCCGGAAGAAATCCTGCGACTGGATCGTCGCCAATGATGTTTCCGGTCCGGTCGGGAAAAGCGTTATGGGCGGGGCTGACAACAGCGTCCATATCGTAACGCGGAACGGCACAGAAACATGGGACCGCCTGCCCAAGATGGAAGTCGCGCGCCGACTCATCGCCAAAATCGGTGAGGAATTGACCTGATGTTTGACCCTATCGATATTGCCGTCAAGCGCTTGGATAACGCCGGTGACCTGCCTTTGCCTTCCTATGAGACCGAAGGTTCCGCCGGAATGGATGTCCGCGCTGCCGAATCGCTCGTTGTCGCCCCGGGCAAAAGAGAGCTGGTCGCCACCGGCTTGGCCTTTGCTATCCCGCAAGGATATGAGATCCAGGTAAGGCCCCGCTCCGGGCTGGCCCTGAAAAAGGGAATCGGCGTACCCAATTCACCCGGCACAATCGACAGCGATTATCGGGGAGAATTGAAGATCATTCTGATCAATCACGGAGAAGATGATTTTATCATCGAAAGCGGTGACCGTATCGCGCAGATCGTCGTTGCGCCGGTTCAGCGCGGGATTCTTGTCGAAGTGGCCGATCTCGATGACACCCAGCGAGGGTCTGGCGGTTTTGGATCGACTGGCGTATAAGGAAATATCGAAATTGATTTTGCAAAGGTGATGGAATGATCAATCTTATAGCTGCCATGGCACTTTCAGGGGCTGTCGCTGCCGCCGATAACATCGAAATCAAAGAGCTTTCGGCCGATTTCTATAATCTCGAGCTCGCGGAGTTCACGAAAAAGCTGCCCGTTCTGGAGCGGCATGAACGGCAGGCGGAACGCATAGCGAAAAAGGCAAATTGCAAATTGAACACCGATATCGGCTGGGTTCACGCCCGAGTCGATATGGCACTGGCCGTTTCTCCTGAAGGCCGGGTGACGAAGGTTGTGCCGGTCGAAACAGGGTGCCGGCCGCTGGAAACATATGTTATCGCCCATCTTACAAAATATGCCGGGCATGATGGTGCGGTCAAGCGCACCGGGGATCAGAAATGGTACCGCCAAGCGATCACCTTCCGCTGGCCTGAATGAGTCCACTCACCGACGAACAGCTGGATCGTTATGCTCGGCATATCGTTCTCAGGGATATTGGTGGTAACGGGCAGAAGAAGATACTGGATGCCCATATTCTGGTAGTCGGTGCCGGTGGTATCGGCTGTCCGGCCATTCAATATTTGGCGGCGGCCGGGATCGGGGCGTTAACCATTGTTGATGACGATGTGGTGTCGCTTTCCAATTTGCAGCGGCAAGTTTTGTTTTCCGAAAATGACATTGGAAAATCGAAAGTTGAAGTTGCCAAAGTTGCCGCCAGTCGCATCAATCCGGATGTAGTAATAAATACAATAAATCAAAGACTTACCGCGCAGCATTTTTCCGACGGTGCCGCAGCATTTTTTGCGCCGTTCGACGCGATTATCGATGGCACCGACAATTACCAGACCCGCCTGCTGATCTCCGATCTGTCGGTGAAGTACCGCGTCCCGCTGGTTTCTGCGGCGATCGGGCAGTTCCAGGGGCAGCTCGGCACGTTCCGCGGCTGGGAGGATGACAAGCCCTGCTATCGCTGTTTTGTCGGCGATGCGCTCGACCCGGATGATTGCGACAATTGCAGCGAAGTTGGCGTTCTTGGCGCAATGGTCGGCCTGATGGGCAGTTTTGCAGCGATGGAGGCGATCCGCGTGGTCACCGGCTTTGGTCAGGACCCCGCCGGAAAACTGCAGCTTTTCGACGGATTGGCCCCCTCGATGCGCAGCATCAATCTGCCCAAGGACCCGCATTGCAAGAGCTGTGGCACACCGCCAACTTAGTCAGGGCCAAGCTGATTGCGCTTTGCCCGATTTTGCCTAAGATACCGGAAACTCGGGGAGGACCATCATGACATTACCGGTAACCGCACTCGCCGCCGCCATCTGCGCGCTGCTGCTGATCTTCATGAAGTTCAAGGTGATCGGCCAGCGCGTCCGGACCGAAACCATGTTTGGCGCAGGCGAAGACGCGAAAATGAAGATGGTCCGCGGCACCCACGCCAATCTAGCCGAGAACGCGCCGATTGCCCTGATCCTGATGGCGCTGCTGGAAATGACCAGCGCCCATCACTGGACGCTGACCGGACTGGCGGGGCTGTTCCTGATCGCCCGGGTGCTGCATATTTACGGGATGTACCAGCATCACGGCAACGGCTCGGTGCGCTTTCGCCAGGCCGGCGTGATCGGCACTACAATCTCGATTGTCGCGATGGCGCTTTGGGTGATCTATCTGTTTGTGACGGTGAACTTGTAAAGCAAGCGCCTGGATGCGCGCTGCCCTAGGCCGACTTTCGGACCATCAGCACATCGACCGGCGACCAGCCCATCATTTCGCTGGCCCGACTGCCGATGGCAGCCATGACAAAACCGCTGCGTCCGTGCGTTCCCAGTACCAGCAGATCAAAGTCGCCGGTATCGAGCATCCGGTGAACCGACTGGTGCAGATCCCCTTCGACGAGATGCGGATTGACTCGCGCCCTTTCGCTCGCTGACAGGTTGATGGCCGCCATGAAATCCTGCAGTTCCTTTTTCGCGTCGGTCAACATTTCGGCAGCAACGCCATCGGATTTCAGCCACGCTTCGTAAGCGACATGATAGGCATGCACGAAATCTATCTCCGCGCCGGGAAAGAAATCCAGCGCCGTGCGCAGGGCCTGGGCGGAGAAATCGGAAAAATCGGTGGCTACCAATATGCGCTCATAATTCGCCCGCGGCCGTTCTTTCACGATCAACACCGGTGCCTGTGCGTGGTGAACCAGATTATCGACCGCCGTCCCCAGAAAAAAATCGGAAATATCATTATGCCGGGCAGCGCCGACAATGATCAGGTCGCTGCCCAGCTGTGCCGCGGTGTCAGCAATGACTTCGGGCGGCTTGCCGTAATTTACCGCCAGATTGCAGCCTTCAGCGTCCTTGCCATAGTTGCGGAGCAGCAGGGACTCCACTTTCGCGATATCCACTTCGTTCTTGGGACTGTTAACGAACACAGGGTGCGACCCGCATCCCAAAAATCGGCGAGCAATTTCGCGCGAGCAAAGGGCCGGTCCCCTCTGGCTGTCAGATCGGTTGCAACCAGAATCTGCTTCGGTACGGACATGAATATACTCTCCTGCATGTTTTGCTGCCTGGGGATCACAATCCTGCCTTAGTGGCGGAGGGGCAATCTTTGCCCAGGATCATAACCGCATTCCAACTGGTCGAAATCAGTATCTTTACGGACCGGCTTCCTATTGGAGCCATCTTAGGATCGACGAGAAGAGGCCGGCAATCAGAAATGCGGCACCCTTACCGATAGAAAATCGCGATACGGTACGAGAACAAGCGTCGCAGCAATGGTGCGCCACTGGCCCCTGACCGGACTGGTGGCGCTCCAGACACAGTCCAGTCAGGATGAACCGCGTCGGTCGATATTTCGTGATAAGCAATCAAAAGAAAGTCATAACAGTTAATGCGGTTTTAGCGACGAAATAGAAGCAAATTGGCACGCTTATTTTGTATCAGGCAATGGATGTTTACTGTGGTTCAGGGACGGAAGACTCCTCGTGTACTTTTTTACGTATTGGTATCCAAGCCATCACGCAGTAACTACAGTTGAAAAGGGTTGGCACGCAAAATCGCGAAGGGATTGGGAGTGGGAATTCAATTCGAACCTGACCAATGGCTCCAGACCCCGGTGCGTCCTACCGTTCTGGCTGATGGCTTGCGAAGAACCCGCCGCATGCTGGGTTATCCAGAGTGGTTTTTCGATGGGACGAATTTTAGCGGGTCGACTGCCAATATACCCAATATGATTGCTCTCGATGACTATTTGCAGATCATCGGAAATCTTTTCACCAAGGTAAGTGATCCCACAATACATCTTGATCTGCCGCGGAACAGAGGTCCGGCGATATTTGGAAATCTAGCCCTTGGCATGCAGCATGCTTCAACTTTGGCCGATGGACTGAAATTATATGCCAAATATTCGAATGGCGCCTATTCTTTTGTCCGATATAGTTGGAAAGTCGACAGCACGGGCATGTGGATCCAATTAGACAGCCTGGTTAAACATGATGCGATCCCCTATTTGTTGCAAAATGGCATGCTCAATCTTGTCCGCTATGTAAGGCAATTCCGGGCGTCTCCACCCGAGGCATGTAGAGTCAGCCTTGGCATTCCCCCCATCTATGACCCTGACTTATATCCGATCGGGTTCCAGTGCCCCGTTCAGTTCAATGCAGCTGCTACGGCTATTTTCGTGCCTGACAAATGGATCACGGAAAAAAATATAAATTATGACGAGACTTTATGGAGGATCGCCATTTCCCGTATCGAGGAAGAGCTGCTTCGATTTGGTCAGCTTGAAACTATTACCAATCTTTCCAAATTGATCGACGCGAATCGAACCGACAATGGCAAGCCTCCGCGCATAAATTTGATCGCTAAAATTTTGGGAATTTCTGCAAGGACCCTGAATCGTCAACTAGCGTCTGAAAATACAAGTTTCAAAAATCTGGTGGAAACCGTTCAAAAACAGCGGGCCGAAGAATTGATAATCTATTCTCACCTATCTATCGACAATATCAGTGAGCTATTGGGCTTTTCGGACCGATCCAGTTTTGGGCGCAGTTTCCGGCGATGGTTTGGTCTCAGCCCAAGACGGTATCGCCACAAAAATGCCCCCGCGTCCACGACATGATTGTCGCGAATTGTCCATTTTTTGGGCGGGTACTGCTCTTTTCAATATCTTCCGTATGAGGCAGGCAAAGGTTTGCGTCGTTGCCACGATAAACGTGGAGCGCTCAAATAGGAAAGGTGTCTGACCATGAATTATAAGCTGCCCTGCGGACTGCTCGCGACTGCTATTTCAGTGGCGGTGGGCGCCAGTCCAGCGCTTGCCGAGAAAGCAAGCCAGCTCACTTCGATAAACGGCCTCTCGGCAGGCGCTGCGGAAAATGCGCTGCAATCGCGCGGTTTTCAATATATCAACAGCAATACCAATTCGATGAACTACACCTACAGCTATTGGTGGGACAACAGCGACAAGCATTGCGTTCAGGTCGAAGTTTACAATGGCATGGTTGAAACGATCAATGATGCATCAGACAAGGATTGCCATCACTCCGGCGGCGGCAACGCCGCTGCTGCTGTCGGCGTGGTTGCCGGGGCGGCCATTCTCGGCGCTTTATTGTCGCACAAGTCGCATCATCATGACGACAATACGCACCATAATAGCAGCGAAGATGAAGCACATTTTGAACGCGGTTATACCGACGGGTTGCACAATGCGCCCTATCACAATTATGATCGATCCACTGCCTATTCGAACGGCTATACCTCCGGAGTAGACCAGCGCACGGCCAACCTTGGCCACCACCATGGCCGCGGCGGCTATAGTGCTGTTGCCCAATTTCAGGATCTGACGGGTGCTCGCGCGGCGGGCGCGGACAGCACTCTAAGCGAGCGCGGCTTCAGAAATGTTGACGGGTTCAAGTCCGGCACCACCGCCTACACGATCTGGAACAAGCCGGACACGCGCCAGTGCGTGCAGATGACGGTCGCGGATGGCAGGGTCTATGACATTCGCGATATCGGTCAGCATCCCAAGTGCCGTTAGTGCGGGTGCCCGATACGCGAGCAGCAGCGCCCCTTGCCTTTTTTGCGGCCACGCTATTGGCATCATGCGGTGCGCCGGACGAGCCAGAGAGCGTTGCGGTCGATACAAGTGAACAGCAACAAATGCCTCCCGAGGCGACAAGGATGGCATCTCCGGTGGTTCCGGTTCAAGGCGCGGAAGATGCCCTGGTGCCCGGCACCGAATATAATGCAACCGCCGACATTTCCTGTGGCTTCGGTGGCAACATTCCCGATCAGACTTGCCCTGCGGGTGTGAAGCGGCAGTGGGGTGAGGATGGCACGACTTTGGTAGAGGTTACCAAGCCCGATGGCATGAAGCGCGCGATTTTCTTTCGCGGGACAAGTCCGTACAGCGCCGACAGTAGCCAGGCTGACGGTTCTGCCGGCTGGGATTTTAATGTCTCCCGCAAGGGCGATCAGGTCACGGTGAAATATGGACCGGAAACCTACATCATTGTTGACGCTCTGGTTGAGGGCGGTTGACGGTCTGGCTCCGTCACCGCTTCCACAGCCAGAACAGGATACCGAGATTGATTGCCGGAGAAGCAATGGCGAGCGCAGCCGATGTCAGGCCGATTTGGTCGCCGATCAGGACCCATGGCAAACCGAGCGGCAATAAGAAGATGCCGGACAGGGGGTCTTGCGGCTCGCCGAACCAACCGAAGATGCCGGTTAAAAATATAAATATGGAGAGAAGGTAAAACCCGAAGAATATCCAGAACAACCATTTCATCATGATTTCTCTCCATTACAAGACATGGTTTATTAAATGCCAAACTTTTCTAATATTATACACATCTTTATTAACAGATAATCTAAATATATTAGGATAATAGAAAATGAAAACCTTAATGTCACTGGTATTTTACACTTCTGCACTTGCAATGCTGTCAGCCTGCAAAACAATGGCGCCAGAAGCGCCCGCTGCAAACATGCCTTTTTCCGGTCTTGAGGGCACCAATTGGCGGCTGGTGGAATTCCAGTCCATGGATGACGCGCAAGGTGCAACGCGGCCCGACGATTCAGACAAATATACTATAACATTCCACAATGATGGCAGCCTGTCTGCGAGGTTCGATTGTAACCGGGGTATGGGTCCTTGGCGTAACGATATTGCCAATGCCACCGGTGGCACCCTTGCCATCGGTCCGCTTGGCGTGACCAAGGCCCTGTGTCCGGAACCCTCTATGGGTGAAATGCTCGAGCGACAGCTCGGCTATGTCCGGTCTTTTACGATCACGGAGAACCGGCTGAACATGGCACTCATGGCTGACGGCGGCATCATTGTCTGGGAACCCAAGCCGTATTGATTCCGCTCGCTTTACCCTGTGTCCCTGGCACCGCGATGCAATAACAATCATCTGTCGAGACATTCGAAAGACTGATCGGCGATTATTTCCTATTCGATGCGGAGGGCCCCATATTGGTGGGAGCGGTCGAATAGAGGTTCCCGAACTGGCCTGTGATCCGCCTTGTTCTGGCCGAAAAGCCAATGACCATCGAAGCACCGTAGTGACGCTGGAGTGGCGCGGCCGATTATCTGCCTCTTCGTCACGGTAAAATGCCGCCGCCCTGCCCAAGCCGCGTGCGGTTGGCCGCATCCGGCCCTGACTATTTGATGCATTGAGACCCCCCGTTCGATCGCCTAGCCTCATTCCGATAATAATAGAGGAGAGAGAATGATGGCATTGGTATCTGTAGTGGGTGCAACCGGACGACAAGGGCTGGCACAAATGCGGCAATTGGCCGCCGCCGGGCACAAGGTTCGAGCGCTGTCCCGCAGCGAAAATCCCGATCTTGGCGGCAGCAATGTGGCCGACGAGACGCGAGTCATTGACCTTTCCGATGAGTCCACATTCGTCCCCGCGCTGGAAGGGTCCGACGCGGTCTTTTACACCCATCCGCTGCAATCCCCGGGCGACCGTTCGGAACTGGTCGGCAAGCTGGGGGCCGCTGCCGTCGAGGCCGGACTGGAACGTTTCGTCTGGAATACGTCGGGCTGGATTCCGGATCAACCGGGAGAGGCACACAGCTATGGCGCGAACACCCCGGCGATCAACGCCCTGTTCCGCACCGGCATTCCGGCAACGGTTTTCGGGTCGGTGCTGTTCATGGACAATTTGCTGACCAACTGGGCGCGGCCCTTCATCGTCCATGAAGATCGTTATGTCTATGCCCACAAGCCGCATTTGAAGGCCAACTGGATCAGTCTGGATGATGTCGGAAAATGCATGACCGCAGCGCTGTCCCGGCCGGATCTCGAAGGGGCCTGGATGAATATTGGCGGTCCGCAGGCGCTCAAACCGACCGAGGTCACCGAAATCCTGTCCCGCGTGTTTGGCCGCGAAATAAAATATGACCCCTGCACCCCGGAGGAATTCGGCGAGCTGCTGGTCAACGCGCTCGGCGATTCCATGCCGGAAGAAGAGCGGCAGCCGATGCGCGACTTTATCGCGTCCTTCTACCATTATAATAATGATTCACCGACCCAGCCGTTTCTGGTGAACACCGAATATATGCATCGCCGCCTGCCCGAGGTCGAGTTTGAAACGCTCGAACAATGGGCGGCGCGACAGGATTGGTCGGACGACGCGCACCGTCCGTCGGCTGGGTAAGCACCGGGGCGCAGCGGGTTTCCTGACGGCAGGGCTCCGCATCTAGTGCGGAGCACGGATTCTCTGTCGATCGGGGACCGGCTATAGACTCGCGCCGTCGACTTCGCGGACGGGCAGATGGTGCCAGTCGGCGGGATCGAACATTCGCATATTGACCCCCATCTGATCGGGTGAGGCGGTTAGCGGGGTCCAGTGGGTGAAGCAGCCGCAGCGCTTGCACGTCCAGCTAGTGATCGTGCGATCGCCCTGGATATAGGGATTGAGCCCCTGCGGCGGCGCGTCGATCCGGACGGCGTCGGGATGCCAGTAGCCGCCGCGCCAGCCGGTCTTGCGGCAGAGCGTGCAGTTGCAACGGAGCACCCTTGGGGGCGGCTCTGCGACCGTGATTTGCACCGCGCCGCAATGGCAACTGCCTTTCAACTCGGATCCGCTCATCTCAAATATCCTGCAAAATTTCCGCAACCCAGTCCGGCACCAGATCCCCTGCCCTGCCCATCCGGCTCTCGTGGAAATGGAAACTGCCTTCCGACGGATCGAGATTCATCTCCAGCGTCTGCACGCCATAGTGACGCGCGCTCTGGACAAAACCGGCCGCCGGATAGACCGCGCCCGACGTGCCAATCGAGACGAACAGATCGCACTGCGCCAGCGCCAGCTCGATCCGCTCCATCTGATAGGGCATTTCGCCGAACCAGACGATATCGGGGCGCAAGTGACCGGTCTGCTGGCAATGCGGACAGGCCGGATCGTCGGCCATCACGCCATCAAAGCGCGAGCGTTCGTCGCAGGCCAGACACCAGGCGCTGTTCAGCTCACCATGCATGTGCAGCAGTCGTTTGGAACCGGCGCGGTCGTGCAGATCGTCGACATTCTGCGTCACCAGCAGCAGATCGCCCGGCCAATGCGCATCCAGCTTCGCCAGCGCCTGATGCGCTGCATTGGGCTCGACCGTCCTCAATTTGGCGCGGCGCGCGTCGTAGAATTTCTGCACCAGATCGGGATCGCGCGCAAAGGCCTCGGGCGTGGCGACATCCTCAACCCGATGCCCTTCCCACAGCCCATCCGGCCCGCGAAAGGTGGCGACGCCGCTTTCGGCGCTGACGCCGGCACCGGTGAGGATGACGATATTTTGAATGTCGCGTTGCATAGTGTCCTTCTTCGTCACGCTGAATCTGTTTCAGCATTCATTTCGTCTCACCGAAACTGCCTAGAGTATAGCGGGGTCCTGAAACAAGTTCAGGATGACGAAAAGGGGGCGCAGCGTGTCTCGACTTCGCTCGACACGAACGGGGGGAGAAAACGTTCGTCTCGATGTCAGGCGAGAAGGGAACTGTTCCTCTCCCTTGGGGAGAGGAAGTGGTGTGGGCCGATCCCGTGGCCCTGCCGAGAAGCTTTGCACCCTTTCCAAAAACCGTTAGGGATGAGCCTGTCGAACCACGCCTCACGTCTATAAGCGTCCTTCGACAAGCTCAGGACTAACGGAACTAAATGACCATGACGACAGGGACCGGAATATGACAGCCATCGGAATTATCGGCAGCAAGGGCCGGATGGGACAGGCGCTGGTCGCGGCAATCGCGGAAGCGGGGCTGGACCATGCTGGCGGTGCCGACCAGGGCGATGATATCGCGGCGCTGGTCAGCGCCAGCGATGTGCTGGTCGATTTTTCTTCGCCGAAAGCGCTGCAGGCGACGCTTGATGCCTGTGTGGCAGCGGGCAAGCCGATTGTGATCGGCACCACCGGGCTGGAAGACGCCCATCATGCCGCGATCGACAAAGCAGCGGCGAAAATTGCGGTGCTGCAGACCGGCAATACGTCGCTCGGCGTCAATATGCTGGCGGCGCTGGTCGAACAGGCCGCGAGCAAGCTGGGCGATGACTGGGATATCGAGATTGTCGAGATGCACCACCGGCACAAGGTCGATGCACCGAGCGGCACCGCGAAATTGCTGGGCGAAGCGGCGGCGCGCGGACGCGGCATTGATCTGGCGGCGAACAGCGAAAGCGGGCGCGACGGCATTACCGGGGCGCGGGCGAAAGGCGCTATTGGCTTTGCGGCGCTGCGCGGCGGATCGGTGGCCGGCGATCACACGGTTATATTGGCGAGCGACGAGGAGCGGATCGAACTGACTCACCGGGCGGAGAATCGAATGATCTTTGCGAGGGGTGCGGTGAAGGCGGCCGGGTGGCTGGTGGAGCAGAGTGCCGGGCGCTATGGGATGGAGGGAGTTTTGGGGTTTTGAATGCCTATCTAACATTGACAACCTATTTCCTCCATAACCTGTTTGAACTCTGATGTTTCGCGGATTTTATCGAAGTCTTTGTCTTTCATAATATGATCACAATCCGGCAAATAGCCCGTATTTTTACAATTGATCAGCCATTTTGCGGCATTCGCCGCATCTCCCCGCATTGCTTCGATACATGCCAGATTATAGCTCCCTGACCCTGCCAGCAGTTCATTCGTCCGAGTCAGCAAATCGTAGGCTTCATCCAGAAACGTGCTACGCTTTTTGCCTTTTTCCCGATGCGCTTGCGCGATCAATTCGGCTCCCCAATTTTTGAGTGCTTCGTGCATGTCGGGTTTGATCTGCAAGGCTTCCGCATATTTCTCATAGGCTGAAGACCATAATGCATCCGCTTCCGCGCCTGCTTTGCTCTGTGCCTGAGCAGCAAGGGCACTCCCCCAATTGAACAGCGCTTCGTGTTTGTCGGGCTTAACCTTCAAGGCTTCTGCATATTTCTCACAGGCTGAAGACCATAATGCATCCGCTTCCGCGCCTTCTTTGCTCTCTGCCTGAGCAGCAAGGGCAATCCCCCAATTATTGAGCGCTTCGTGCATGTCGGGTTTGACCTGCAAGGCTTCCGCATATTTCTCACAAGCTGAAGACCATAATGCATCCGCTTCCGCGCCTGCTTTGCTCTGTGCCTGAGCAGCAAGGGCACTCCCCCAATTGAACAGCGCTTCGTGTTTGTCGGGCTTAACCTTCAAGGCTTCTGCATATTTCTCACAGGCTGAAGACCATAATGCATCCGCTTCCGCGCCTTCTTTGCTCTCTGCCTGAGCAGCAAGAGCATTCCCCCAATTGAACAGCGCTTCGTGTTTGTCGGGTTTGACCTGCAAGGCTTCCGCATATTTCTCATAGGCTGAAGACCATAATGCATCCGCTTCCGCGCCCTCTTTGCTCCGTGCCTGAGCAGCAAGAACACTCCCCCAATTGAACAGCGCTTCTTGCATGTCGGGTTTGATCTTCAAGGCTTCCGCATATTTCTCATAGGCTGAAGACCATAATGCATCCGCTTCCGCGCCCTCTTTGCTCCGTGCCTGCTCGTCAAGGGCACTCCCCCAATTGTTCAGCGCTTCGTGCATGTCGGGTTTAACCTTCAAGGCTTCCGCATATTTCTCATAGGCTGAAGACCATAATGCATCCGCTTCCGCGCCTTCTTTGCTCTGTGCCTGCTCATCAAGGGCATTCCCCCAATTGACAAGTGCGCCAGATCTGGTTTCCGTGTCATCTTTCGGGCACTGGCTCAGATATTCCTGATAGTGCAGCGAAGCAGTCTCGAATTTTCCTAGTTTAGCATTACCATACGCTTTAGCGAACAAGGCAAAGGCTCGATCACCTTCATCAGCACCATGCAAAAACGCCATACCTTGCGCGAGGCGAACATATTCCTCCCAATCCTCATCAGACTTTGCATTAGATTCAGCATCGTACAAAAGGAGCCGAAATTCCTGCGCAGACCATTCTCTTTCGGGCTTCGCTTTAACCAATTCCACGGCTTCTTTTAGCTCAAATTTTTCTTTCGCATCTGGCTCTTCATTAGAGGAATCTCCCGGAAGAGCGTTCACCCGTTCTTGGAGATCAGTTGTTAAAGTCCGGACTGTGGCATGATCTTTCCGGATCTCACCCAGAACGGTCTGTGCCTGGTCTCTAAATTCCAGCATTTCCAATTTCGCTGCTTTGGTAGCTTCTTCGCCTGCGGCACTAGCGGCGGCGGTGGCCTGTTTCTGTGCTTCTTTGGCTTCACTTCGCGTAAACCAACCCGCAAAAATTGCGATCACCGCGATCAACAGGCCATAGAGTCCGATCCAATTTTCTAATCGACTATTGCCCGCCTTCAAAATATCGGTTTTTGCTTCAGCAACTTCTTTGGAAAACTCAGCTGACCGTCGCTGCTCTTTTTCCGCTTCCAATTCGCTGGTCAGCTGTGCGACTTCTTCTTGGCTGACAGGTCCAGCGGGCGCGGTCTCCGGTGGTGCGGGGGTCGTTTGAGCCGACAATATCGGTAGCGTCAGCAGCAGCAAGAAAAACCGCAATATAGCCCCCTAAATAACAGTAGTTTATATCTATAGCCAAATTACTCAAACGATGGAAGTCAGATAAAAAAGCTATCATCTGAGTCGCAATAACATCTGTGCTCCCCCAATTCCGTCGCTTTTAAGCGAGAGGGCTGTGCAGACTTGGCAACATACGGTTTAGTCAGAGCTGGGTGTTGGTCTACCGGACCATGAACTCACGGCAGCCGACCGGTCGTGCACCCTCATCCAACTTCGGCTAATCCTTTGGATAAGGCTTCGTATCCTTCTCCCTTAAGGGAGAAGGTCATTGAGGGTTTGTTTTTATGGGACTGGAATTTCCCGGTCTTCGGCCTAGTGGTCGCTGCTGCTGGTAGCTATTTGTATCAGCACGGGGCGGGTCGTGGCTTCGGGGGCGTCGATGACGGCGCCGACATCAATCGGTGCGTAATCGTCGATTTCAGCTTCAGCGTAATCGGTTCCCTCGTCATCAAAGCCATCGTCATATAGCCCGCTGTCGTCGCCAAAATTTTCGTCATTCCAGGCCTGCAGCCGTTCCAGTCGCAGGCGGTCGATCTTGCGGGCGGGTTCTGCTGGCGTCAGGATCCGCGCGCCATTTTTATAGCGGCCGATTTCGTAGCTGACGTCGGTATAGGCGGGCGGTGCGGACCGTGTGATCGGAATTGCGGCGTTGCTGGTCTTGTAGGCATTTTGCCCCAGCGCATAGCGTTCGACCGGATCAGAGGGCGGACTGACCGAGAGGCGCGCCTGCATCGATCGCTCGGTGGCGTGGCCCATCGCCAGTCCTGACAGACAGGACACGGACAAGGCGATGGTCAGATAGGAAAAAATCTCCGCTGGCGTTCTTTTTCGCTTTCCCATGGCCGATCTACGCGCAACATTTTAATCGGTTCCCGCTGTCCTCAAAATCGGCGGCGGTTGCAGCTCAATTTTCAGCTATGCTCGGTCAGTTGGGTTCGATAGCGGCGGCTGCCGGCGACGGTGCGCCCGTCGAGCAGGGCTATCTCCAGGTCGCCGGACCGGGTCGGGGTCAGCGCGGCGATCTTGCTGCGGTTGACCAGCCGCGAGCGGTGCACCCGGACAAAGCCCCGCGCCAGCAGCCGCTGTTCCCAGGAGGCCAGCGTGCCCCGCACCAGATGCGATTTGGCGGCGGTGTGAAACTCGACATAATTGCCGGCGGCTTCGACATGGCTGATTTCGCCGGGTGCCAGGAACACGGCGGCGCCGCCATCCTGCAGCTGGATCCGATCGTCGGCGGGCGGCGATGCAGCGAGCCGGTTGCGCTCCGCGATATAGCCAAAGGTCCAGTAGGTCGCGGCGATCGCGGCATAGACGAGAACGTCCTTGCGCCATTCATAGAGCATGGTGATCGCGACGCCGTTGTCGAAGAACCCATAGCGCGCGCCGGCCAGCAGGTAGGCGGTTTCGCGGGTGACGAAGATGAAAGCAATATGGGCCAGCGCGAAGGGTATCGTCAGCGCGAGGTGAATCAGGACGAAGCCCGGCAGATTGCCTGCCCGGGGCGGCCATCGCTTCACTGCCCGACCGATCAGCGGCGCAAGGCCAATGATGATGATCGCGCTGGTCAGCTCCCACAGGACCGGTTCGCTCCAATGATCGCCAGCGCCCTCCATGATGCCCGATGTGGCGTTGACCAAGACCATCAGCACACTGACAAAAACGACCGCCAGCCAGGGCCGCCACTCGTCCCGGGCCCAGCCGCTCGTCCCTGCTGTGCTGCCTTTTGTCACCGCGAAATTCCCGTTCGTCCCGGCTGCCCGCCTTGTACGGCTTAGCTATAGGCCGCTGGCAAAGGGGGCGCAAGACCGCGGCGGAGAAGGAGACACACCGCCATGACCAACCGCCGCTACGACCTTGACTGGCTTCGCATCATCGCGTTCGGCCTGCTGATATTCTATCATTGCGGGATGTTCTACGTGAGCTGGAGCTGGCACGTGAAGTCGCGCTTCGCGAGCGATGCGATGGAACCGCTGATGATGCTGACCAACCCCTGGCGGCTGACGCTGCTGTTTGTGATTGCCGGGGCCGCGACGCGGTTCATGGCGGACAAGATGACCCTGACATCGTTCATTGCGCTGCGCATGCGCCGGCTGTGGCCGCCGCTGCTGCTGGCGATGTTCGTGATCGTGCCGCCGCAGTCCTATTTCGAGATTGTCGAGGCGTTGCAGGCGGCGCAGGGTCTGCCGGCGGGGCACGGTGGCTGGCTGGATGATTTCTACATCAAATATGTCACCGGCACGGGCAACTGGTGCGACGCCGACGGCTGTCTGATCACCCCGACCTATAATCATATGTGGTTTGTCGCCTATCTGATCCTCTACACGCTGGCGCTGGTGCTGATCCTCCCGCTGCTGAGACGGGTGCCGTCAGCAGCCAGTGCGCTGATCGCCGGTCCGCTGCTGACCATCGGGCCATGGCTCTATATGGCGGCGCTGCGCCTGACCCTGTTCCCGATCTTTGGCGAAAGCCACGATTTCCGTGATGACTGGTATCTGCATGCGCTCTATTTCGGCATGTTTCTGTTCGGCTTCGCGATCGCCAAGCACCAGCCCTTCTTTGATCGCTGCGTGCGACTACGCTGGATCGCGCTGGCTGTGTCCCTGTCATGCTGGGCGGCGCTGGTCAGCTATTTCAGCAGCTATTCCGACCTTCAGCCGCCGCCGGAGTGGCTGCAACTGACGATGCGCGGCGTGCGCGAACTCGACGCCTGGTGTGCGATCGTCGCGGCGATCGGGCTAGCGCACCGCTATCTGCGCGGCATCGACGGACGCTGGCGGCCAATCCTGACCCAAGCGGTCTTCCCCTTCTACCTGATCCATCAGACGATCATTGTGGTCGCTGGCCATTATCTTGACGAGCTGCGTTTGCCGCTGGCGATCGAGGCGCCGCTGCTGATTGTGATCACCATGGCCGGATGCTGGCTGTTTTTCGACCTCGGGCGGCGCATGCCGGTGCTACGCGTGTGGATCGGCTTGTCGCCGAGGCAGCCCGGCACGGACAAAGCCGGATGACTGAGGTAAAGCGTCTCGCGGAGCCGGATCCTCGCCATCGCAGCAGTGGAGCGGCTCTTGCGATGAAGGCTTATCGGACCAGGGATTCGCTTCGTCTGCTAGACTGTCACTATATTGTGACACATTTTGGCTATCGTCATGATCATCCTGTTTATTGTTGACATTGGCTTTGAATATTGGTCTCAACGGTAACTGAAGCATCAAGTTTAGCTTTTTTGTGCGAAAATTCGGAGAATACGAAATGAAATTTGGTAAATTGGCAGCCTGCATCGCTGCAACCTCGTTGGTTGCCGCGCCAGCTTTGGCTCAGTCGCAGCAGAGCGCTGCAAAGCCAGCCGCAGCGAAAATCGAACGCGTATCGGCAAAAAGTGACGACGCTTCGAAAGTCGAAGGCGGAAACGGTGCCCTGATTGGTATTTTGGCATCAGCCGCCGTAATCGGCGGTTTTTTTCTCATTGCTGAGTCGACCGATCCTGTAAGCCCCTGAGCTTATTGACATCGAATTATGAGAAACGGGGCTCCATGCCCCGTTTTTTTTGCTTAGAAGATCGACCGGCATTGCCGTTGGGGTGCTGGACCAGATAGGCATCTTGTGAAGACGGCCTGTCCGGATGATTGTATTTTCGGTCGCGGGCGGCCATGACAACAGCCATGAAAAAAGCCGATATCTTCGAATTCTACTCCCGTCTTGCCGCCGATAATCCGTCGCCGGAGACCGAACTCAATTACGGCAACACCTATCAGCTGGTGGTCGCGGTGGCGCTCTCCGCCCAGTCGACCGACATCGGCGTAAACAAGGCCACCCGCCAGCTGTTCGCCGCGGTCAAGACGCCGCAACAGATGGTCGATCTCGGGCTTGACGGGCTGAAAGAGCATATCAAGACGATCGGGCTCTACAACACGAAGGCGAAGAATGTGATCGCGCTGTCGGAGATGCTGATCGCGGACTATGGCGGCGAGGTTCCGGCGGATCGGGACGAGCTCACCAAGCTGCCCGGAGTCGGACGCAAGACCGCCAATGTGGTGATGAACTGCGCCTTTGGAGCCGAGACCTTTGCCGTGGACACGCATATCTTCCGGGTCGGCAACCGCACCGGACTGGCACCGGGCAAGACGGTGCTGGCGGTGGAGAAGAAGCTGGAGAAACAGACACCGGCGCCGTTCCGCGTCCATGCCCATCACTGGCTGATCCTGCACGGGCGCTATATCTGCAAGGCGCGGACGCCCGAATGCTGGCGTTGCCCGGTGGCGGACCTGTGCCGGTTCAAGAAAAAGACGCCGGCGCCGGATTGAGGCCCATCCAGAAAAAGCCGCTCAATTTAACGACGGCGCGGAACCCATTCAGCTTCGTGAAATGTCACGAGGCGTAAATTTCCGGCAAATCGCAACCATCAACAGGAGAAGATCATGCGCTTGCCCACCACAATCATCATAGCCTCAGCACTGGCCGCCGGCAGCATGGCGTTCGCCGCCGAAAAGGCGAGCAAAGACGAGCCCTATGAAATCAAGACCGTCGGCGAACCGGAAAGCTGCATTCGGCGTTCAAGCATCCGGTCGACTGATGTAATCGACGACAAAACCATCGATTTCAAGATGAACAATGGCGATATCTACCGCAATACACTGCCCAACAAATGCAGCGGCCTCGGCTTTGAAGACGCCTTCTCGTACAAGACGTCGACCAACCAGCTGTGCAATGTTGATATCATCCATGTGCTCGACCAGACGGCTGGCCGTCTCGACACGCGCGGCGCTTGCGGCCTGGGCAAATTCCAGAAAATCGAAAAAACCCGCAAAGATCAGCACGAGGACTAGCGCCGGCCGGGGCACCGCCCAAATAATTGGTTGGCAAAGCGGCAAAGTCGCTGCTAAACGCCCGTTCGGCGATACACGCCCTGGCACCCGTAGCTCAGCTGGATAGAGCGCTGCCCTCCGAAGGCAGAGGTCACAGATTCGAATTCTGTCGGGTGCACCACCTTTTCTGCCATTTCTTGAGTTAGAGCTATTTGGAACTCCGGTGTTTCTCCGGTGTAATCAAGGAGAACATCGGGATTCGGGTTACTCAAAACAGACGTCCGTGGCGTGAAAAACATTTTGGTTATTCGACACAATGCGATGAGGCTGCGATCAAAATTCAAGTCAACTTCCGCCTCGCGCCCAATCCCAGTCCTTCAGCGGCAACGAGGCAGATCTCATAACCGGTCGTTTGTAATACATGCCGATGAACACTGTGAGGAACCGAGACTGCGACATTTTTGCCGTTCCTGTTGATCCAGGTGCATGACTGCTTCCGGCGGGACCATTCATTCCGAAAGCGATGGGCGTTAGCTAAGGAATGACCAAGCCGGAACGTTTCCTCACCGATGGGTCAAAATCGAAAGTATGGCGGGTCGCACCGGTGAGGGTCTGAACTGTTGCGTGGTAGGAGTCGGTATTAGCGCGAAAGTTCACCGCTAAGGCCTTGGTCACAAGACCCACCATGGCGTGGCCACAGCCTAAAGCTTCTCGGCCTGTCTCTGAATCGCATACCTGATCCCCGCAATTGTAAAAGGCGGATCTCTTCGATGTGCGACATGGTGGCAGGTTGCACAGAGCGGTATTAGGTCGCGGACGGGGTCAACCTCATAGGTTTCGCCGATAGCCGATAGCGGCGTGATGTGATGCACATGAATGAGTCCGGCACCAATCTCGCCATATTTCTCCTCGTAGGTCAGGCCGCATGCCTGACATTTCGGACCATAATGCGCGATGCACAGACGGCGCGCCTCGGGATTACGCTCATAGACTGTAAGTTCGACCGGCTTGATGGCGCCCTCAATGAGATGGGCGTCGGTCGCTGCTAGGGATGGCGCGAAGATTCCGAAGGCAAAGTGCCCATTCTCTCCGGTAGCCTTCGCTTCCCATATGCCCCATTCCCCGATGTGGAGGCTGGACTCGGGTGGGCTGAGGTGAATTTCCGATTCCATTTCGCCCGTCGCCGGATTTCGCCATAGCCGGCGCATGTCACGGTTGCGCTCGTGTGTATACCAGGCTGGCCATTCGCCAAGCTGACCCATCCACGATTTACCCCGGGCATAGCTACATTCGGCAAGCGCCACGCATTCCGCCGGCGTCGGAACAGCGATCGATATGCGGAAGGGTGGGGTGGGGTGCTCAGCGGGTGGCCGCAAATATGCATAGTTCTTGGTCTGCTTGACAAGTGTCCACCCTCGCCGGGGTAGGATCACGCTCAGCGTAAGAGCAGCGCCAAAGCGATAGACATCATCGCCATATTTTTTAGACGCCTTACCGCTTGGATTGAACTCTACGACCTCTATCGGCCAGCCGGCGGGCGTATGACTATGCTCCGCCGGTTCAAAATCGTCGATAGCTTGCGTCACGTATCCAAACTTTCGTCCCATTCCATGCCGGTAACCCACGCCAACGCTGACATGCGGCCGCTCAGCAAACCCCAGTTAAAATCATCCCAGCCAAGGTTCCTTTTTCCGTATTTGCGTTCGATGCGCCTAGCTGCCTTCTTGGCCTTCTCGAGCACAGCTTCTTGTCCCTCGCGCAGCTCCTCTTGCCCGCTCTCAAGCCGATAAATCCAATTTTTATGGCGGTTCCACCAGACCTTGTCCCAAAACTCGCTGTAAGCCTTGTGGATGGCGTCGTCGTTCCGACGTAGTATGAGCGGCCAAGTTGATGAGGGATCATCATCGTCAGGAATCCACTCGACGAGATTGCTCGCATCATCGAGACCGACGGGATGGCCGTTAGGCCCCGTCTGCCCCTCATAGGCAGCGGGATTGGCGCTGATCCCTGACGAACGCTTCGGCCCACGCAGCGCGTCATCAAAATCGCGATATTCCTGCGGCGAGATGGCATGCTGCTTATGGAGGACCAGCAATTCCGTGACCTTCGTTGCACGGTCGATACCGCTCAGTCGCGCCGATATGCGCTTGCCTCGCATTTCGCGTATTTGTGCCATCAGATCCCGAGCGAGCGTCGAACGCAATTCGTCGAGCGAGGCGAATGATCCGATAAGGGCCTGGGACATCGTCTCGGCTTTGAACGCGGCGAGCTTCCCCATCTGATCCAGATTGATTCGGCTGGGCGCCACGGGGCGATCGGAAAAGTAGATCATGACCGGCCGGCCGGCGTCGGCCGTCCTGTCGATCTCTTCAACGGTCCCGGACGGCGCTTTACCTGTGTCGCTTCCTAGTCTGGCCCAGAACATGCCGAGCAGGATGTCGCAATCATCACCTAATTGATCGTTCAGAATGGCTTGGGGCCTATCGCCGAAGGCTGGCCGCGAGTGGGACTCCCAAGCGACTGGCAGGAGAACGACCTTTTCTGCCGCTGAATGAAACGCGTTCCAGGCGTTAATTACCGCTATCGCAGTCGCCCGCTCCTCCGTTAGGTCGGAGGGTGAAGCGATCAAAATTCGAAGAACGTCTGCCTTGAATGTCATGCTGAAGGTATAAAGGCGCCCTTGTTTCCCGTCCAGTTCCTATAACCGTTCAAAGCCCTGCCGACGATGACCGGACTTGGTCGATAGCTGGCTCCACTCCCCATCCAAAGGGGAGGCAGCTATATCTGTTTTCCTGCCGGTAACCGGACAATCGGAAATCGGCCCATTTCCGGACATTTGCTGCAGTCCGATTTTACGTCCGCTTCGCACCCAACCTCGGTCGTCCGGATGATCTCAGTCTTTCCCCGAAAGCTGACGTCGGCCAAACGGAGGCCCGTGAGATAGTTGCGCCTTAAGTCGAAGGTCAATTCTTTCAAATGGAGATCAGACCCACGTCGAGCAGATGGCTTGGGGGAGAACAAACTCTATATCTGGCTTGAGCGCGACGGCGGGCGGTGCACCCAGACCATCAACGCCATCAAAAGCAAGACCGTCGAGAAGATCGCGCTGCCCTTGGTTCAGGAGACTAAACCAAGCGGGGTCGAAGAAGATATTTTCGATATGTTTGACAACGAACTGAAGGCAAAACTTTGCCTTCTGGTCTCCAGATAGCTCGTTGATTTGATCGGCGATGTCCTTTCCAGGCGCACGGGGAGTGTCGCGCCACGACACACAAATGAAGTCACTCGGATCGCCGGCAAAGGATGCGAAGACGACCTGCTCGAGCAACTCGTCCACATAGCCGTTTTGAAGTGGGGCACCATAAAGGTCGGTGAAAGGGGACCATGCTCCCGCAAACATAAAGGGAAGCCGGCCATCGAACTCGATGACCAACGAGCGAAGCGCCGCCGGCCGCTGATGGACGAGCGCGTCGGTCAGGGCATCATGCGTCGCCCTCAATTCCCTTCTCGCAGCCGCATTGCCCAAGTCTAGCTCCCCGATGAGGGCTTGAAGACTTATTTGAGCCGACAAGTCATGACCTTTGTCAGCGCCGCGAAGAATGGTCTTCAACTCCGCCATGGCATCCTTGCCGAAGAGCTCACGGCTCAATGTCCGATAGGCGACCGCCAAATTCTGATCGGGGCAGCCGGAATATGGCTCGTTCTCGATGCAGGAAAAGAGCGTCTGGTCATGGTAAGCGCAGAATCCATTGAAGACTGATGCCTCATTGATACCGATCGATTTGACCGACAACTTTCCGCCACTCTTGCGGATGCCTTCTATGCTTGCACCATATTGCAGCACATGCCCATCCTTCGCGATTTTTCTGAGATTGGATCCCTTGGAGACCGTGTGGGCTCGAATGATCGAACCCTGGCAGGGACCAAGCCCGACTTCCTCGGCCCAGCACTTCTTCTGGTTGAACGCCTTGCGATTTGCAGCGACCGCATCCCACGGGTTCTCTCTTTTTTGGTCTTCGCGATTATAATGGCATTTTTTGAACTTCAGACCGGACCCGCACCAACATGGCGCGTTTCTGTCACGCCCCTTCATGACAGCACGGTTGTGCATCGCTAGATTTCTCCTTCGCGCGGAAGCGCACCAATTATCAGATTGGTCAGGGAGGAATAGGATTTCATCATCTGTTCGAGGAGCCGGTCGTATATATCGGCAGCGGCAGCATCCTCGGAGAGGCTAAGTCGATCTGTGACCGACTTCATCCTGTCTGCCGCGCCTTCAGCAGAACCGAGATGCGAATAGGAAACCCGAAAATCGTAGAGCGTGTAGAAGGGTGTCATCAATGCGTAGACTTGGGCATTGTCAGCGATACTTTCGAGTAGCGCTTGGAGGCGCTTCAGCTGGCCAGTTCCATTGCAAGCGATGCTCAGCCGGGCAATGAGTTTGCCAAGCGCTACGTTGTCGATCGATTCCAGGTGAACTTTGTTCAAATTGTCCGAGACAGCGTGGCGCTGTGCGGGTGTGTCGTGGACCGGGCGGGTCAACTGCCCTGCGAGTTCGAGCACCTCGTCGTCGAGACGCGCGAGTTTGACGCCCCAGAAGTTAAAGGCGGACGCAAGAAAATCGGATCGGGCTGCGAATAACAGGGTCTCGCTTGGTGGTTCGGTGAAGATGCACTCAATCTGACCGTCGTAGAATTCGCTGGCGAGACAGTGGTCAGATGGTCGGTTTTCGCTCACCAAATAATACTGTTCAGGCTTCGGGAGTTTCGCAATGTCGCCGAGCCACATGATCAAATGGCCGTGCCGATTGATGCCGAATGCGATAGAGAACCCCTCTCCAAATATGTCACCATAAGTGGGCGACGCATAGCGAACGAGATAGGTCGGATCGGAGTCAAATTTTGCAAGCACCATTCGGTTGAAATATACCGGGGTCAAGAAGCCCTTATTCCACGGACGCTCGAGACCGGGGTAATAATAGAAATCGTCAGGATCATAGTTGAACGGCACGTCGGTAAAGCCGAAATCTTCGGTGATCTTGTTGCGCTTGCTTTTGAAGATCGGGACGCCTTCTTTCGTGGCTATTTCGTGTGCACGCATAATCGAATATCGGGTGCGGTCTGGTAGTGTCCTCCAGCCGCACGCTGGGCATTGCAGCGTCGGCAAGCCTTCCATGTCGATTTTGATGCCGGACACTGCCTCCCGAAATGGTGCGAAGATAAGATCGAGGGGACCGCAGCAGGTTTCGCAATAGGCCCGCGTTACTCCGTTTTTAGGCGGAAGCTCGTGCAGCTCCATTGTTCAAGCCCCCCTAATTAGATGCTTATTACCCATGTGAAGTTGGCGCTTTATAAGCGAAGTTACATCACAATAAAGGGAGTTGGCATTCTCCCAGGTCGCACCCTCACGAGCCACATAAATAAGTGGTGGCTTCCTTATATTCAATGGGTGTCCGGAATGATCGAAATTCAGGCGGTTGCAGACCATCCCGTCGGTTCGACCAAATGGCAGCTTTGCTTAATCCCACTCTTTTTACCGGACAGTATCCAACCGGCCCACGTTTAAACCCAATCGGTGCGGCGATGGGAGGGAAAGAGACGCTGCTCCGACTACAGTCGTATCAGGACGCCGCTTGGCGTTGAAGGAAGAGCTGTTTGGATGAATCTAACGACGAAAAACGAAAGGCAGTGCGGCCACTCCTAGCAAAAGAGCGAATACGCCCAGTTTGCGCGATGGAGCCGTTTGATACGACGGGCTGACGCTTGGGCTCGCGGCCACTTGAGTTCTCTGGCCAGCGATGTCGAGCGATGCGGCCATCTCCGGATGTGCTTTGAGAGCACCCCGCATGGCTTCCTCAATCTCGAGTCTTACCTGACGCGACTGAAACGTATGAGTGAGAACCCAATCAGCCATCCAATAACCTTGCCTGACGTTGTCCTCGCGATCGCTCCGAAGGGGGGTGAGAACCCGGCGCAGCAGCACAGGATTGCGAGCCGAGGCCCCTTCGTAGAATGGTGGATGTGGATAATTGGACGGAGCGAAGGCGAGATTCCCATTTAGCAGGGCCTGCCGTGCCTCGCTGCCGTCCGCCGCAATGGTCCTCTCCAACGCTTCCATTAGGTTGAACGCATAATTTGGCTGCCGCTTCAGGATGTCTCGATTGGACGGGCGCGGGCTGCCATCGTTAGCGCGAACGACTGGCGCATCGAGCGGCACAATCAGCCGCCGGATTTGACAAACCATCATATCGAGCATCGGCAGATAAAACGCGTGCTGAGCGAAGCCATAAGTCAGATAGCGATTCTCGGCATTACCGTTCTGGTCAAGCTTTTCCAGAAATTGGCGCGGCGTGAAAACAACCCAGAACCCGGTGTAACGTTGCGGCTGTGTTAATTGTGCAGGCAGAAGCGGACCTGCAATCACCGAAACCTCATCATAGAGACTGACAAGGTTATGACCAAACTTCTTCGCCGAGCGACCGTTGTAAAGCAGCACAGCCTTCATATATTTTTCGAGCGAGTGGACCGAATTCCAGAAAAAGTCGGTCATCAACCGATTATGCCAACACCAGCGCGCCGTGATGTAGTTTTCATCTGCGGTGTGGAGAAACATCTCTTTAATTATGCTTCCCTTGTCCGCCAGCAGTTCGTCTCTAATACTCATCTCAGCGTTCTTCCTTCTGCCAGGGCTCGAGAATGTTGGAGGCAATGTAGTCAATTGCGCTCGACACCCCGGTCTCCTCTCGACACCATACTGTCTCTTTGCGGCCCCCTTCAAGCTTTCCAATTTTGTAAGAGATGCATGGGGATTTGAAATGCTAAAGTCGGGTTGAGTGTATACTGCGCTGAGCAGTTGAATGGTGCAGGTGCATGCGTTAGGTCGCAATGCTGGCTGATCGCCTGACTAGTCGATCTCCTCGCGGCCTACCGCATCCGCCATTGCACTCGCAGTTCGAGCAAGGCGCTTTGGTTCCGATGCTGCCTGCCTTAGTCTTTCAGGCCAACTCGGGTTTTGCTCTAGCCAACATTTGACGGCGCGCACTGAGAGACCTCGATTGAGATAAATATACTGGTTAAGAATCTTGGCCGGCACAAGGTTGACGATATGACGCTCGTCAGCGGGGTGGTGAGCAATGTGCGCTAGCAGGGTCCGGCTCATTTCTTCCAACTCCCCGGCCCTTGCTTGGTTCGACATTAGTTCGAGCGTGGCACCTGCGTGAACTGTGAAATCCTCAGAACCAGCCTGTGCGATAGCCACTTCAACCTGCGTGATTTTCTCGCTGGTTATGATTCAAATTCCTTTCTTTCGCGCCACAAATCTCGCCTTGGTCCGGAAAACTAAGTTCGTTCTCCAATATAGGCAGGGCGGGTTTGATTACATGAACACTGGCAGCTAATCCGCACCATTATACCAAAAGCGGAAGGTCCGCAAACGGCCCAATTGCCGTCGGCCCGAAATGCGCCCGATTGCGGATACAGCATCTCGATTTGTTAGTTCCCAATACCTAGATCAAATCTGTGCCAGATTGGATCACTGCTTAAAACGTGCCTTTGTAAAGCAACCTCATCATCCTAAGAGCTCTATGTCTATTACAGGAACAAACTTAGAGATCATCGTGCAACATTCTAGAAAACCCAAAAAAACTAAATCATCAAAGTATATTAGCCGTGCTGCAGCTCGCAATCTTCATCACGCGACGAGATTTGCAAAGCAGGTTGGCGGGCAACAGTCAGTAAGGAAGTATCCCACCAGCAACGTTAATTCGGATTTCGAGCTCAATATGTATGTGACGATCAATTGGGATCTTACCGAAACGGGCCAAGACAACTTCAAAGAGCTAAGGAACCAGCGGTTCTGCCGGTGGTTGAGGACTAGGTGCAAGCAGCTGGAGATATGCGTTCCCCCGACCTATGTGTATAGCCGCGAGCAAGACCCTGAACACGGACATAATCATGTGCACTGGCAGGTTCATGTGCCTAAGCAATTGATCGAAGAATTTACAGATCTCGTTCCGCGCTGGATTACAAGCTTGGAAAACAGGGGAGATCCGCCACGAAAGCGGTCACAAAACCATGAACCGGCGCCCGACAGCTCAGTAGACATTCAAGTTGCTCGCAGCAGTGTATCTATCCGCAAATATTTGCTGAAAGGAATTGACCCCCGAGAGGCTTATCGCTTCGGCATCCTCGAGGTTTTGCAACAGGGAACTATCGTGGGGCCGCGGACCGGGGTTAGCCGCAGCCTTGGCAAAGGTGCGCGCGATAGAGCCAAATATAAGCCTAGGCCTGCAGTCTGGAGGATAGGCAATGGACGCTCGATTCTGACATATCCTAAAAATTCTGATCCTACAGTAATATTGGCTAATCTACACATTCCGCGAAAATAAAAGTGCCTTTATCGAAACCAATTTTCACATGATTGTTGAATTGCTTCGACTATCGGTGCGAAGGTAATCAAGGCGGCTGTCCCGAAAACGTATTTCTCCTCTGCTGAGAACGTGAGAATCACATCAGCCACGGTCTTCGATTCTATTGATGCTCTGCTTGGCGCAGCCTGCGCTTTTCCACATACGGATCCATGCAAGGTCATACGAATGGATCTGTAATTCGCAAAGCAACCGCAATGGGGAGCGCATTCAGGAAAGAATATAATTTCTAATGCAGTCGCGCGGAATAAGGAAATTGGCCGCGCAGCCTTCGCAACGATGAGGTCTTACCTAGCCAACCGAAAAATAAAGGCAACTAAACCTGCAGACCCAAGAATTCAAAAGTTTATGAAAATGCCCCGGGCGCCGCTTCTTCAATCCGATCAATCAAAGCCTCTGTAGCGGATAACGCGTGAGACATGTATTTTGGATGATACGGTGTTGCGTATTTATCGGACTCATTCGGTTTTACATGTCCCATCATCATCCGACCTTGATGCCATTGACCACTGTCGTCCAAGATCGGTCTTAGAAGGGTGGAGACACTCCGGCGGATCAGCTTCATTCCGCTCTGGCCATCGACCGGAAAGTCTAAGGTCGTGACCATCTGACGAAAGGCAGTTCTTACTGATTTGACCTTGATGAAGGGGCCTTCATTGGCGTCCAGCAGTGCGACCATCTGTCTGGATGCAGGAATTAGGGGACGATATTTTTTTGTCTGCGCCCGGCCCTTGGGATTGAGATTTATATACCCCGCATGCGACTGCCATTGATCGCGTTCTGGAGCCGTTGAAAAATCAAATACCGCATCTGGTCTCGCCCAAGTGGCAACGCTCAATCGAAGAAAATTCAACAATTCTTCGCGCTCCCGCCTCCATTTGATCAACTGCTTGTCTGTCGCCGTATCAGGATGATCTAGAACCAAGGCATGGCGGAACATTTGCACCAGTTGAGCTTCGTTTGCGCGGAACCATGGCGACCGACTTACCTCGTTTGCCGATTTTACCTCGAAGTCCGCCACATGCGGCAATTTGCGTGCCTTAAAGGCAAAGTTAATTGCTGCGCGCAGTTGTCTAACGCTACCTTCGATTGTGCCTGAGGTGCGTGGGCGGGCCAGTCCTTTCGGCGAGATAATGGGG
>NZ_JBLWUA010000006.1:0-259651 GCF_048269865.1 Parasphingorhabdus sp.
CCTTTCGATCCCGACGAGATCGACGAACGCGACGCAAAGCTCAGGATCGGCGCTATCGCCAAACGCCGCGCCGCCGACAAAGCCGCTCAGGCCAAAAAATCACGCTGACAAGGCGGCGTCCTCGCCACGCTTACCCAGAGGAAACTTTGGCGAGGTTAGAAGATGACGGTGGCCGGGAGCTGTTCGCGCGATAATCCAACTGCAGACCAAGTATGCATGCTTTCCGGAAATTTTGCTGGCCTGATTGTGCCGATGCTGGAATAGCAAAAAATATCAATGCTATGCTGCCCCAAATAGATAAATCGCCTGCTATCCGTTTCATTTCAACCTCCCCAGTCTAAAAACATTCCCGCTTTCTGCGCGCGCGAGATTTCCAACTTGTCCCGGCATCGGTGATAAGGGCGAAATGCATTTTGTGTTTTTTGCAGAGCTGCTTGCCGAATCTTTTGGTTGAGGCGGGCAGTTGCATTGTCCTTCGGCAGCGCGTTCATGAACGCGTTGGTCCAATTTTGGAATTGAGTCTTGCATTCACGGGCTATGCTACCATCAGCATCGCCTCCCCTGATGCCTGACCAATAGTCTTTGGCTGCCTCGTGCCAGAAGTCGGCTTCGGCACCGTTACCAAAAAGCACATTTGCGGGCCTCAATGTTTGCTGATCCAGATAATATATATCCTTTTCAAAAAGCGCATTGCCCAACTGTTCCTTCACGGCCTTTGAACATTTTGGATAGCATTGGGCAAAAGCAGTTCTTGCATCCCCGATCTTTCTCTCGAAAGCTGCCGCCTGCCCTCTGATTTGAGCCAGATTTCCCAATGCTTGTCCAGCTGAGCGCCCCATTCCCGCAAACAAATGTTCAGTGGGCGTCAAAAGAACGACTGATTGGGCTGAAACGGCGCCTGGCTTGCCAAGTCCAAGCAATAGGCCGACAACGACCAACAATTTTGGCAAGCTGAGCCAAGAAAAATTCTTAATTGCCATTTCGGTTCTCCTCTGCTGACTGGAAGGAACCGTAATATCCTGAATTCTGCGATTCAAATCACCATCAAAGTAAGGTTGAGAATCTTTGGCCAGCGATCAAAGCAAAGTGAGGGAGCAAAGCATGATCTTTCTCGCTTCAGTTAACTAGTAAAGAGTAGACTACTCGCTTTTCGTTCTCGTTCGAGACTTGGATGGCTAATTTGGTGGCCTTGTTTGTTACCATTCGGCAAATCGCGACTCCACGCCTTATAGAGTCACGACAGCGGCTCCCAGATACGGGGTCAGTCACTCGAAGTGTCATTTTGCCCGCAGTACTGGAAATCATAACAAGAGCAGACTGTTCACGCCGGAAAGCAATATGAAACACCGCATTTTGACGAGGTGGTAATGCGTGGAAGGATTCACTTGGCCCCGAAACCGATCCCCGTAAGGTGTCAACCTCCCCCTCAATGCCGGCACCCAGAATATTTTTGGGTGTAATTATCTCTGCAACATCAGAAGGACGAAAATCATCATTTCCAATGACCGGCTCTCGGACAACATGATTAATCCCTATCAACGACTCAATTTCGGACGAATTCTTACGATTTTCGGCGGAACCTGAGATCATAGCCGCGATCGACGAACGCCTCACTTCGTCGATCTTGACATTCGTATTATTGGTAGAACATCCAGCAAAAAATATGATTCCACACGCCAAAATACTCTTGGCCGCACGATCCGTTATTCGCATGGGAAAATCAAACTGACGGATAAGCCGGCACCTTCTTCCTTGAACGCTAGGCGAGCATTATGACGAAGCGCTATCGCTTGAACAAGGCGCAATCCCAATCCATGTTTCGTATCGGTCTTCTCGGTTCTGTTCCTAAGATCTGCAAATAATGTTGCTGGTGATCGTCCCCCTAAGCCGGGTCCTTCGTCGCTGATGCTGACAAGACAGTCTCTACCCTCCCGACAAACGCCAATAAGAACCTGCCCACCTTTTGGGCCGTATCTGATCGCGTTCGATACGAGATTTCCTATTGCCGTCCGCACCAGCCAGGGATCACCAAATATTTCGACCGGCATTAGATCCAAAACCAGCAGAGTTCTCGCTTGATCCGCTGTATCTTTAAAAAGATCACAGACTTCTTGAATTGCGGCGCTAATATCAAACACCGAAAAAGCATCATCTTGTTCTCTGCCAACCTCTATTTCGGCAAGTGACAATAAGCCGTGAAATGTTGCCGACATGTCGTCGAGGCGGTCCAGCAACTGTTCGGGCAGGCGTTTATCTTCGGAATGCTCAGCTAGGGCCTCTGCTTCAGTTATCGCTTGTTCTAGCGGCCTGACCAATTCATGGGCAATATTGGCTCCAAGCCGCCGAAGTGCCAAGTTTGAACTTTCAACCTTGGCAAGCAGCAGATTGATCCGGCGAACAATCAAGGCAAAATCAGATTCGGGTGGTTCCGTCAGCCGACGCCAAAACGCACCTGCCGTGGCTTCGTCGAGAGCGCTTGCGATTCCTGCCACGGTGGCACTAGTGCGGCGGTGGGTATGGCGCACCAGAAAAAAAGCCAAAGCGATGTTTAGAAGAACGGCTCCTACAACAATGGCGATCAGCGAATTTTGTATATTTTTCTTAGACTCAAGCTTTCGAGCGACAAGCATTTCAAAGTCGCCCCCGAATCGCTCGACAAATCCCACCGCCATAAGCTCTTGACCTTCAGGTGAGAAATCAAACAATTCAGCGATCGGTACACTGGAAGGCCAAGATACAAGATTTCCGGTTAAGATTGTTCCATCAGTTCGCCGGACCGAGTAAATCATATTATCATTTTTAGCGCGGTCGACAGACAGCCGCCGATCGATATCGTCAATTGGTGCGAGTGCACCCATGCTGGGCATTCGGCTCTTCAACTCATCTGATATTTGGCGAACGTTTCGAGCTGCTTCGTCATACTCCGACCGATCAACAGCACGATCGATCGCCAGACCTGAAAGAAGGATGGTTAGAATGAACATACCAGCTAAGGCTGGAATCACGGCATAAACCGGATCTTTTGACCATCGCAGCCATGAATATTTCATGATTGAATATTGAGACTATAACCGCGTCTTCTTATAGTTTTTACTTGTGGACCGTCTGGGACATTCTTCATCTCCTGCCGTAATCTGAAAATAGCTTGGTCGATAACGTCATTCTGTGGCTCAGCCCGCCATTCCGGCCATATCTGATGCCACAGAAGTTTACGAGACACGCAACCGCCGCGACCACGCGTAAGCAATTCCAAAATTGCGAAGCTCTGCGGAGAAAGTGTGTACGCCAGCCCGCGCCAACTTGCTGTCTCGCTATGCAATCGCAATTCCAGTCCCCCATATTGAAAAATTGCGCCTTTCGATCTGCCGTAACCATAGCGTCGCAAAATAGCGGCAACTGCGGCGGCCAATTCTGCATCCTCAAAGGGCTTTTCCAGATAGATATCAGCGCCCGCTGAAAAACCGCGCGTACGCTGCAGGCTGCTACCAATCGCGCTCAAGACTATCGTCGGCAGATTTAGTTCCTGACGGCGTAGTTCCGAAATTAGGGAGAGAGCATCTCCACTACCATCGTTAAGCATTCGGTCCAAAATCAGGAGATCATGGCCGCCATGCAATGCTGTGTTCAGACCATCTTCCCAAGTCCAGCAATGTCGAAGAAGCCAGCCTTCCGCTTGCGCTATCTTTTTGATCCTAGACGCAAAATATTCTTCATCTTCCACCAACAATAACGAGGCGGGCAAGGCCGTGGTCAACTCCCTCGATTCCAGATGATTCGTTTCGTCGCCCATACGGACCAACCATATCTACAAATATGAGTTTTGGCGACAGCCACCACGCAACCTCACTGCAATGGTGAGTTTTTTTGCCTGTCGCCTGATCCTAGCATCTGTTTATCCTGAGACTTTCGAGGGATCTGAAAATCGGGCACCACATCGGCTGTCCATTAAGAAAGGACAAAATATTTATGACCATAACTATTGATAAACGGCTCAAATATGCCGCAAAAATCCTCAAAGAAAATGGTTCGCAAAGCCAAATTTCTGCAGGATCGAGCCACAACACAAAGATGACATCTTGGGGCCCTCAAATGAAAAAATAAATTGTTGGCGGAGGGATGATCGGTCCCTCCGCAACCAGAGGAATTCCGCTATGGGACCCGTGAAACTTCTAATTCTACAGGGAACTACAAAGTGCAATCTCAACTGTAGTTACTGCTATATCAAGCAAAGTGCGCGCAAAACGGGTGCGACGATGAGTCTCGAGACCGTCGCGACGGTCTTTAATCGCCTTGTGGCTAGCGATCTTATCGGAAAGGAGCTTGAATGTATCTGGCATTCTGGCGAACCTCTTGTGCTGCCGGTCTCATATTATCGAGATGCAGTCGCGAGAATTGAACAGATTTTGGAAAATGCTGGTTCAAAGTGCCGTGTCCGGTTCGGCTTCCAAACCAATGCGACTTTGATCAACGATCAATGGACTGAATTTTGGAATGATCTAGCCAAGAGGGATCGGCTTCACCTTGGCGTAAGTTGCGATGGACCACCTTCATTTCATGACGAGTACCGGCGCAACTGGGGCGGTCGTGGATCACATGCGGCAACATTGCGAGGACTCAGGTTGATCAATCGTGCCGGAATCAGTTGTGATCTTATCGTGGTGCTCGGGAAACCCGCTTTGAAAGATCCCGATGGACTTTATGACTTTTTGCATGACCACAGAGCGCTTTTTGATCAAGTTCGCTTTAACTTGCCCGACGACTTCGACGTGCGAGGAACTCTTGATTCGGTAACTGCTACAAAACTTTATGGACCGTTTCTAAAAAGATGGATTGAGCGCATCGATATTGACGGATCGGAAGCGATAATTCCCAGAAACTTTACCGAATTCTATGCCCGTTTAAGGCGCTTCGGCAATGATATTCATCCCATTGGCATACGCGCTTTTGAAGCGATAAATGTCGATTCAAATGGAGATATTTCAACTTTTCACGCGGGCCTGACCGGAGATCAGCATGCCGACCTATATGGTGACCATAAAGGCCTAATTATCGGTAACATTGCAGAAGACAACTTTGATGCGATGAAAACATCATCAAAATTCAGCAACATTCAAAGAGATTTCGTTGCTGGCGAGAATGCCTGCCATCAAAGATGTGGTTTATATTCAGTTTGCCCTTCCGGATACGCGCTCGTCAAACACAGACGTTATGGTCGATTTGACGCAGATGAAACGCCAGAGTGCAGAGTCCAAGTTCAAACTCTAGCAGAGCATCTTCTGAGCGCTATCGAACAGGATTGAGCAGACTGACAGGCGGCATTCTACCCACATTCTCTTCATTTCGGATGAACGAAGCCTGCCGGAGCGCGAGCGCCAACAAAAGAAGTGTAGGGTTTGCCCAACCACCTGTAGGAAAAACACTACTACCCGAAACAAATAAATTGGAAACCCCGTGGACTTGTCCGTCGCTATTTGTCACCGAATTAGATTTTGACGATCCCATTCGCGTCGTCCCCATATGATGGCCGCACCATGGAGGTGAAAAAGCATGATCACACAGACTGGCCCATTTACCCGCAGCACGATTAACTGCGCCAGCGCATAATAGTGACTGTTCAAAAAACATGAGGCTGCGAGACATATATTCGCGATCGACAGGGCTTATTGCCCAACTAATGGAGAGCCTAGGTATCCCATCATCGTTCATTTTGTTGATTAAAGAGATACGGTTGGACGTTCGTGGACGCTGTTCGGCCATCAACCCGAGCGACATCGCCCCGTTCGCCGAGTGATAGAAAGGATGCAGGATGGCGTGGGGCAACTTTTCTTTTTCCCTCAAAGCTCTTGGTAATGCCAGAGCTAGTGCTTTCTCGCCGCAATCATTTTGGTTGATCCGCTTGTGAATCTTACCCATCCAAGATTCATTGGGAACCACAAGCCCTGTCACTTCCTGAACAATATGCTCCATGAAGCCGCGCCCTAACCAGGAAGAGAAACGTTTCCGGTTTTCTTGATCTGCTGAAAGCAAGATGCGCGCATTTTCAAGCCCGCCAGCTGCCAAAATAACTCGGCGGATTGGAAATTCATGTCGCTGTCCTTCCGAACACCGGATAGATGCGCCTACTACTTGCTTATCATCGCTAGAGAATATCAACTCCTGCAAGACCGTATTCAAGAAAATCGGTACTGATTTTGATGGCCGTTTGGGGGCTGAAGTCTGTACGAAACGCCAAAGGCGAGGTGAAAGACCGCAATCCTTAATCGCATTTGCAATGCCGCATGCTTTGGCAATTCCCTCTGCGTCTGCAGTTTCTGAGAGGCCCAGAGCCGCTTCTGCCTTTCTGCGCCAAGAAGATAATTCACTGTACCTGACGGGCCAAATATTACTGCCATCTGTCTTTTTGCAATCAATATCATCTTGTTCCGGCCAAGCGACATAACCTCCCCACAAAGCCACAGTTCCCCCAAAACCGCGGGCGCGATATTTTTCTCCGATTAGGGGTTCAGTACCCGCACATTTGTCCCATTTAGCAGGTTCTGCAAAGGCTGACCCGGCATCAACGACGATAAGTCCGTCGATATCGGCCAGTGCTTGAGCGATCGCCAATCCACAAAATCCAGCGCCAACGATAAGGGTTTTGGGTTCGCTGGGAGATTGGATTTGAAAACTTGTATTGTCTCTAATATACATAAATTGGCGATAAATGATCTTCTCATTATAGCGAAATCACGAATATAGTCAGGTTAAAGAATACAATATTCAACCCGCATGTCGGAAATCATAACCTCAGGAGCCCCCAAACTTTAGCAACTTCAGCTCATCGGTGGGGATAGTCGATCAAGGTGCTTCTAAAAAGCTCGGCTGGCGAGAGAATCTGGATCAAGCTGCTGGCCTTTTGATGAATTGATGTTGTCAGAAACCTTAAGACAGTTCGGTCCCTCACTGTGATCCAGCCACTTTTGGAGACAGTCGATCTCTTCGGGTTCAAGCTAGCCCACTTAGCTCGAACGGGGTCTGACCCGCTTTAGGAATTCCTAGACCTTTTTCTGTCGTGCGATGTGCAGCGGTTAGTCCGAAGGCGAGCTGCTTGCACTGACGCTTAGAATATTTCCTCATCACGATTTCTCCTACGAGATAAAGCATCGCGATACCCCGGTTAGGATAATATCCCTGGGCAATGGATAGGCGATGAGGAAGGTAAGCTTCTCGTAATCGGCTTCTCATAGAAGCGCGTTACATCACATAGGGTCGTGCGATACCTATAAGCTACCTAAGTAATCTCAGGTAGCATCGAAATTGTCGTTAAGTCATTGAAAGAAATGGAGTGGGCAAAGAGATTCGAACTCTCGTCCCCAACCTTGGCAACAGAATGTAAATACCTTCCGGAAACACTCATTCGGTTTTGTTTTCTCAGGCGTTATATTGGATAGCGCAGCGAAGAATTGTCATGTGGAATATCAACAGACGTTCAAGCGATAAGAGGATCGGTGGCGGGCCGACCTTTCCTCCCCCATTGGACCCACCGGCCCGTCATCACTCGCTTGAAGCTGGAGATCGCTGTCGATGCCGCCTAGGTCGGGACACCCATTATACGAAGCGAACTTGCCGCAGCCTATTAGCATGCGGGTGGACGATGCCTGCCGCTTTACCGGAATCAGCCGCAGCACGCTCTATCTGCTCATCGCCAGCGGTGAGATTGAGATCATCAAGCTTGGCGCATCCACGCTGGTTCTGACCGAAAGTCTTAGGCGTTTCATCAATAAAAAGCGGCGACGCGGCTCCTGACATATCAGGTTAAACAACCGGCATCATAGTTTAGAAAACTGTAGGAAAATCTGGACAAGATTGTGCGCTTCGCGCATAAGAATATCACACCGGTTTTGACCATAGGCGGATGCGTGTGGGAAGAGGTGTGGTAACGAAGATCTGGGTTTGATAACCTGCAAGTCATTACAAATACTTGCAAATGTTTTCTTAATCCCACCCTGTCCGCCACAATCCCTGACCTGAATGGCAATGCGAACCCCTTCCTGACAGTAACTCATTTTTGCACAAACTCCCGAAAACAAGGGTTAGGTGCCACGCAAAGTGCACGCCACGGTGCTGGCCGGTTGGACGAACAGACTAATTGGCAACCCAAAACCCAAACACGCCATGCTGGCATTAATAGCAGTATGGTAAACCGGCCTTCCCATTATGCCTTCAGGCTGAAGAAAGATGGGCGGAAATATGGCTGCGACAGGAAATTTCGACTATATCATTATCGGCGCGGGATCTGCTGGCTGTGTGCTGGCCAACCGTCTATCCGCTGATGCCCAAAACAAGGTGCTGCTGCTCGAGGCGGGAGCCGATGACGGCTACTGGTCGATCGCCGTCCCTGGGGCCTACGCATATACGCTCGACAATCCAAGCGTGCAGTGGCCCTATCATACGCAGGAAATCGAAGGTAGCGGTGGTCGCAGCTTTGCCTATCCGCGCGGCAAGGTGATAGGCGGCAGCGGTGCCCTCAATGGACTGCTCTATGTCCGGGGTCAGGCAAAAGATTATGATGATTGGGCTTCAGCGGGAAACCCGGGATGGAGTTGGTCGGAAGTCCTACCCTATTTCATGCGATCAGAGAGCCATGCGCGCGGGCCGGATCAATGGCATGGCACGACTGGGCCCCTGCATGTCGAGCATCTCGCCGACATGGAGGACAAGAATCCGCTCAGCGAGGCCTTTTTGAAGGCCGGTCAGCAAGCCGGGATGCCGCTCGCGGAAGACGTAAACCGCGGAGATCAGGATGGTATTTCCTATTTCCAGATCAACACCAATGATGGCACAAGATGCAACACCGCGCGGTCATTTCTAAAACAAGCCCGTCATCGGCCTAATCTCGTTGTTGCAACCAATGCTTCGGCCCAGAAGATCATACTGGACGGCAAAAATGCGCGCGGCGTCCAATACGTACAAGATGGGCAACGAAAGGATGCGCTGGCCAGCCGTGCTGTTGTCTTGTCAGCCGGTGCCATTGCCAGCCCTCAAATATTGGAGCTTTCCGGTATCGGTAATCCGGCGATATTGAAAGAAAATGGCGTGGAACCACGTCATGAATTGCCCGGCGTCGGGGAAAACCTGCAGGAACATTATATGGTGCCTTTTGTATGCCGTGCCAGCGAGCCTGTATCGATGAACGAGCAGGCAAGAGGCTTGCAGCTGATCAAGCAACTCCTGAAATATGGGCTGCGGCGCAAAGGGATATTGTCCAACAGCGGCTTCCATATTCAGGGCTATTTCAAGTCTCGGGAAGAGCTGGAGCGAAATGATATCCAGATCCATTTCTTTCCGTTCTCCGGCGAAACGGACCCCGAGAAGGCCAAGAAAAACAAGTTGCAGGATCAGCCCGGCTTTACGTTCATGTTCACCCAGATGCGGCCGGAAAGCCGTGGTCACACGCATATTCAAAGCAACAATCCAGATGACATTCCCGCGATAAATCCGGCCTTTCTAACCGAACCGGAAGACCGCAGGGTATATATCGACGCGGTCAAATATGGCCGCAAGATTTTATCGCAGCCCGCTATTTCGGCTCTAACCGCGGCGGAACTGGTACCCGGACCGGATGTGGAGAGCGATGAGGACATATCAAACTTTGTGAAATTTGCTGGGAACTCCATGTATCATGGTTGCGGAACCTGCAAAATGGGTTCGGATGACATGGCAGTTGTTGACAATCGGTTGAAGGTCCACGGTATAAATAATCTGTTCGTGGCAGACGCTTCGATCATGCCCCGGATCACATCTGGCAACACCAATGCACCAACCATCATGATTGCTGAAAAGGCAGCAGAAATGATCCTGAGCCGCAACTCTGTCTGAGACTCCGATTGCCGTGGTCCTATTCACATCGATCTGGTAGGTTGATGCTCAATCATGCCTGAATCGCCTCTTTACCCACTGATATTTACTGATCTCGACGGAACCTTGCTGGATCACAACAGCTATTCGGCGAAACCGGCTGATGTGTTGATCAGACGGATAATTGACCAGTCGATGGGGACCGTTATTCCCATAACAAGCAAAACGCGCGCAGAATTGCGGTCATTGCAAAATTCGATTGCAATTGGGGAGACGATTAGCGTCACCGAAAATGGATCCGTCATCTATGTACCTCCCGATTATCCGCTCGGCCAGACGAGTGACCCACAAGTCGTCCTCTTGGGAACCGGATATGCAGAAATTTTGGACAGGATAGCGGGTCTCCCCAAGACGTTGCGGCAGCATATCCGCGGTTTCGCCGATATGTCTGCAGCTGAAGTATCAGACGCCACAGGGCTTGGAACCGATGAGTCGATGTTGGCCAAGGAACGGGAAGCATCGGAACCTTTCCTCTGGTCGGGTTCGGACGAAGCATTGGAACAATTGCGGTCGGTGATGGCCGACGCCAATATCCGGATCCAGCGCGGCGGGCGCTTTTGTCATTTTACTGGCCACGCGACCAAGGAACAGGCGATGGCGCTGATAAAAACGTCTTTCATCGAACAGAAGACCGACTACGAAGTCGTCTCCATCGCACTCGGCGACGGGCCCAATGATCTGGGAATGATCGAAGCCGCGGATTTCGGGACGATCATGCCCAATCCCGCCGGTATCACCATTCGATCCAGCAAGCTACATGTCCGCACCGCACCTGCCCCCGGTCCTGAGGGATGGGTTATGGCGATCTCGGAAATTTTTGCGGAATTGGGTATTATACTTTCGGAAAGCTGATTAGGCAGTAATCTCGGTAACTGCAGGGGAAACTATGGCGGACTTTCATCAAAATGGCATCATATCGACACTCCACAATTTAACCGACCGCAGCACGGAATCGCTGGAGGCCGATCTGATGAAGTTTCGTTCGGCAAATCCGATGGCCCTCGTGTTACCTAGCCTGTTTTCAGAGCTCGAAGGCCCCGCTCTGGAACATATTGTCGATCAGCTGTGCGAAGTCCCCTATCTCGATGACATCATTATCGGGCTCGATCGCGCGGACCGAGACCAGTTCAAATTTGCCAAGGAATATTTTGCCCGCCTGCCACAACGGCACCATATTCTGTGGAATAGCGGTCCACGGCTGACGGCGCTCGATAACGAATTGAAAGAACGTGGCCTGTCGCCAGCACAGCCGGGCAAAGGCCGAAACGTATGGTTCTGTTTCGGCTATTTTCTGTCGGCCACCAACGCCCAGGTAGTCGGACTGCACGACTGCGATATCCTCACCTATGATCGGTCATTGCTTGCCCGGCTGATGTATCCCGTGGCCAATCCGTCTTTTCCCTACGTATTTTCCAAGGGCTATTATGCGAGAAACACCGAAGAGAAATTCAATGGACGAGTTGTGCGTCTGCTTATCGGACCGTTGCTGGCAGCCCTGAAAAAGGTGTGCGAGCCGAATGATTATATAATCTATCTGAACAGCTTTCGCTATGCGCTGGCCGGCGAGTTCGCGATGGGACGACAGGTCGTCAAGAATCTTCGAATACCATCGGACTGGGGTCTGGAAGTAGGGGTTTTATCGGAGGTGTGGCGCAATCATACCACGCAAGCGATATGTCAGGTCGAGATTGCCGACAATTATGATCACAAGCATCAATCCGTCTCACACGACAATCCGGAAACGGGCCTGTCGAAGATGAGCATCGATATTACTAAATCTATCTTTCGGAAGCTTGCGACCGACGGACAGATTTTTTCCCATGGTACCTTTCGAACGCTCAAGGCCACTTACTTCCGGATCGCGCTCGACCGGATAGAGACCTATTATAATGATGCAGTCATGAACGGCCTGACGCTTGATCGGCATCAAGAAGAAACAACAGTCGAACTCTTTGCCCAAAATATCATGGCGGCCGGTGAAGTTTTTCTGGAATCACCCAACGAGACGCCCTTCATGGCCAACTGGACCCGAATTCACAGCGCCATTCCCGATTTCACGGACCGGTTCAAGGAAGCCGTCCGGCTGGATAACGAAGACTAAACCGGGTTCGGGGACGTGTTACTGATCCAGACCGATTGGTAAGGAGACAAAGTCAACTCGCCCTCGATATCCGCTATGCTATCAGCAGAAATCAAGTCCCACCATCCATGCCCCGCAATCAGATTGATGTCAGCCAGCGACAGAGTCTTTTCTTCCTTTGTCACGTTGGTGATCGCAAAAATGCTCTGTCTTCGTTCGTGGCTTTGCCGCCAGATACCAAATAGGCCCTCAGGCAGCGCCAGCGTAAACTGTACGGCGTTTGGGTGAAAGGCTGGCTGTGTCTTGCGGATTTCCACGAGCGATAAAACTCGACCGAACACCTGGGCTTCTATCGTGGTGGGGTCTGCCAACTTGCCGTCGATCTCGTCATAATTGAGTTGCCGTCGATTAATCGACCGGTTGTGTCCCGTCGTGTTCACTTCCTCATATCCATTTGGCGTCGCTAGCAGGCTATGAATATAGAGGGCGGGAATCCCCTCCAGTGCGAGCATGATTGCCATTGCCGCCATAAACCGGTCCACCTGATGCTCGTCGGGGCCATCCAATGTCCCCTGCATCGCTTCAAAGTAGGAAATATTCATCTCATACGGTTTCTCCGTACCACCCGGGCCCCGCCGCATCGAGACCCTTCCACCAAAGCTTTGTATGGCCGCGAGCATCTGGTCAACTTCGCCCTGCGGCAATGCTCCTTCAGTCGGACGCAACCCAATTCCGTCATGGCTGGCGGTGAAATTAAGGTAGGTACACCCGGTCAAGGCCGGCGGATTGCTTCTTGTCAGGCGTTTGAGATAAAGAGCGTTCCCGGTCAGCAGAGCGTGGGTAAGCAATGGCGGGAGCGAGAAATTATAGATAACATGCGCTTCATTCTCGTTGCCGAAATAGGTCAAATTCTCGTGGTTGGGGATATTGGTTTCCGTAATGATGATCAGCGTCTCGGCATCGTGATCCATCAACGTTCTCAACAGCCTTACGATTTCATGGGTTTCATCCAGATTTATCGACGATGTGCCGATCTTCTTCCACAGAAAAGCAACCGCATCGAGCCTGAATATCCGCACACCATGATCGATATAGGCCCGGATAATCTTGATGAATTCGGCCAAAACTTCCGGATTCCGGAAGTCAAAATCGAGTTGATCCGTGCTAAACGTACTCCAGACGTAGCGGTCCCCGACCGAAGTCCGAAACGGTGTCAGCAAAGGATGTGCGCGGGGACGTACCACTTGCCCGAGATCGGCAGCCGGATCGGCGGTATAATAATAGTCTTTGCCCGGTGCCTCGTTGGACAGGAACTGCTGAAACCAGGCCGATTGGCTCGATCCGTGATTGATGACAAGATCGGCCATCAAGCGGTAATCGGATGCGATCGCTTCGATATCCGACCAGTCGCCGAGATCTTCATCAACCGAAAGATAGTCAATCACCCCAAATCCGTCGTCGCAGCTATAAGGGAAAAATGGCAGGATGTGGACCGCGCCAATTGTTTCGCCGATATATTTCTTTAAAAACCGGTGCAGCGTCCGCAGAGGCCGCTCGCCATCCGAGCGAAACGTACCGCCATATGTAATGATTGCAACGTCGCTCTCATCCCACAAATGCTTTTCGGCGATTTTCCTGCGATCGATAAGCTGGCTTTTGTCCGGCCAGAACAGGTCGAAAATGCGATCTGCCAAAACTGAGCAATCATGGTCTTGATACACCACAGTCAGATGGGCCGCCAGGCGCTGAAGCAAGTGATCTATAGTAGCGCGATCATTCATTTTTTCGGGTCACTCCGGTAAGCGGGCGGAAAAGCTGCTTGACCCAGCAGGGACAATCGGGCCTTTATTGTGCAGTGCATAAAACAGTAAATCCTGATTCCACAAAAGCTTTTTTGAAAAAGCTATACGAAACTGCACTGGCTCCAGCGTTACCAGCCAATGCAATGAAAGATCTGACTTGGCCGTCTGTGTCCGGCAGAACCTACCTGCTATCGGTCGGTAAAGCTGCGACGCAAATGGCAGAAGCGATTTATGACCGGCTTCCCGATGAAGCGGAAGGCCTGATTGTTACGCGGCAGGGCTATGTCCATTCCGGCTTCGCACCAGCCGACATCCCGATCATAGAGGCCTCGCATCCAGTACCAGATGCTGCGGGTGCGAAAGCGGCTCAAGCCATCTTGTCAGCAGTCGACGAGCTTTCGGAGAATGATTTGCTCCTTGTCCTGATGTCAGGCGGTGCGAGCGCCCTGCTCCCTGCTCCGGCCGAGTCCTTATCTCTCTCAGAAAAGCAGGCGGTGACGCGCGCCTTGCTGCATAGTGGTGCGCCGATCAGCGAGATGAATATCGTCCGCAAGCATCTCTCTGCCATCAAGGGCGGGCATCTAGCGGCGAGAGCCTGGCCAGCCACAACGCATATGATTGCAATTTCCGATATACCGGGTGACGATATTGCCATGATAGGATCTGGCCCTACATTGGCCGACAGCTCAACCTGCTGTGACACATTGGCGATCGCCAGGAAACACAAGATATCCTTGCCGCCCAGCGTCGAGGCTCAGCTAGAAAATGGCACGCTTGAAACGCCAAAACCCGACGACCTCCGTATGCAGCGCTCAACCGCGACACTTTGTGCCACCCCCGCCGACATGTGTGCGGCCGCCGCGAAAGCCGCCGATGCGCATGGCTATGAAATATTGATGCTAGGTGACGCGCTTGAAGGCGATGCCTTACAAATCGGACGGGATCACGCCTTGCAAGCGCTCTCGCTCAAGGCGCAGGGCCGGAAAGTGGCATTGATTTCTGGCGGAGAGGCAACCGTAATGGTGCGCAATCCGGATGGTCGGGGTGGACGATGCAGCGCCTATCTCCTGGCCTGTGCGCTGGCCCTGAAAGGAGAACCTGATATTTGCGGTTTTGCTGCAGATAGCGACGGGATCGATGGATCTGAAGATAATGCTGGCGCTTTTCTCTGGCCTGATATTCTGGAAGCGATGGGTGGTCCTGACTATGCCGCCGAGATGCTGAACCGGGACGATAGCTATCTGGCATTCGAGAAGGCAAATGGCCTGTTGATAACTGGTCCATCCGGAACCAACGTCAATGATCTGAGAATGTTACTCATCAACTGAGATTGTTTTGGGGGCCTCGGCATGAGACGGAATGGCAGAGCGTCTTGCAGACCTGTTGAGAACGACCGCCTACCCGACTGCCAGCGAATGCCAATCAGGCGGACAATCTGCTGTCGTCAACTTCGCGATCAAGCCAGTCGGCTTCGAACTGTTCTGACGTAAGCGGCTTTGAGATATGCCAGCCTTGACCATAATCGCAGCCGTAGCGGGTCAGCAATTCCAAACAGGGTTGGTCTTCAATTCCTTCGGCGACAATCTTGTACCCGAGTGCATGAGCCATTTTAATGGTCGATAGAACCATCACCCGGTTGGCGGAATTGGTGATCATTGTTTTTACAAAGCTTTGATCGAGTTTAACTTCGTCCACCGGAAGGCGCTGCAAATAACTCATCGTGGAATGGCCGGTACCATAGTCATCTATGGATACTCTGATGCCTGCGCTTTGAATCAATTTCAGCGCAAGCGCTGATTTTTCAGGGTTCTTCAGGGTTGCAGTTTCTGTGACTTCGAAAACGATCTGCCCATTGTCGACACTCGAATTTTCAACCATGCCAATGGCTTTATTGACGAAATCTCTGTCTCCCAAAAGTTTGGCTGAAATGTTGACAGAGCAACTTAAGCCTGGTCGCAGCTTTTCCCAATTGGTCAGGTCATCAAGCGTCTTTTGCAGGACGTAACATGTCAGGCCATCAATCCGACCAGCTTTCTCGAGCAACGGGATAAACAGTTCCGGGCTGATGAAACCACGCTCTTGATGCCGCCACCGAACGAGCGCTTCTGCACCTCCGAGCATGTTGGCAGACAGGTCCCATTTCGGCTGGTACACAACATCGAGTTCTCCACCTTTAATGGCCTGATCCAACTCGATCAGGAGATTGTGTTTTTGTCCGACAGCATCATCGAATTCGGAATCGTGCCAAGCCCATTTTTTCCCGGACAACAGCGCATGTTCAGAAGCAATTTTTGATTGATCAAGAGACTCACTGCTAATGCCGAAATTGGTCTCGATCTTGATTTTCGTTTGGTGCGCCATGATCGGAGCCTGCAGCAGCGCAGAAGCGGCGTCGAAATGTCCCCGAATATCGAGCGTATATTCAGTTTTAACAATCCAGGCGACCATATCCGGATCGACATGATAAACACGTTCATCCTGAGCCAGGTAGCTTAGCCGATCAGCAAGTTTTTGGAAAAAGTCTTTGCGCGAAGCAGTATTCGTCAGAACCAGCAATTCTCGAAAATCCGCGAGACGGGCGGTAGCAATATAGCCAAATTCCTTTGTGGCCAATATTTTCTGCAACGCCGCCTCATTCGGCAGGTCACTGATTTCGTTCACATATTGACTGTTTTTCAACGCGGTCGTTGTGGTCAAAAATTTTTGGGACAACATATAGACGCCGAGGAAGAAAAGAGCGGGCACATTTGAAAATGTGAACCAGTTTAGATATTCGACGACAAGCAGTAGAAAAACCAACGCGATGATCATCGCAAAAGCGATCCCGAGCAAACGGCGTGAGGACAGTTTTTTAGTGGCCACACATAGAAAGATGATGCTCGCTGCGAGCGCGAATGCCGGAAATTTTCCAAGATCATGTAAATTCGTTCCCTGGATGAGCGTTTCGCTAGCCATCGCTTGGATAACGACGCCAGGAATCATGCCAAAGCGGCCTGTCGAATAGCGATCACCCAACTCTATCGCTGTGGCACCAATCAATATTTTCTTGCCGAATAGCTGAGCAGGCAAATCATTGGAATTAATGAGGTCGACAAAGCTTAGTCGCGGAATTGTATCTGGATCGATCGACTGATCGATCGCGAAACTCTGATCAATATCGCCAGAGACTTCCGCAATCATGCTAGCCATCGACGGTCTTGGAGTAGCATCTGTCGCCAAGCCATAGCTATAGCGGTTCAGCTGTCCGCGACTGTCAGGATGCACATTGACAGAAGCCGAAAACGCATTCTTTCTCAGTACCGGGATCGGAAGACTTTCCACATAGTCGGAGCGCAAAGTTGATGCAGGCTGGCGAAAGGTTGCTAGAATAATCGTGGCATCCGAGTTTTCGATTGCATCGGCCAGTCGTTGATCCTGTTGTGGTGTCGATTGGGACGAGAAATCGATGTCAAACGCGATTAGCGCCGCCCCCGCCGCGTTGAGCTTTTCTATTGCGACTGCGTAATACTCACGGGAGAAAGGCCAGTTGCTTGTCTTCTGCAGTGATTCAGCGTCAATCTCGACAAGGACGACATCGCCCGATGCAGGCTTTTCAACAATATTGGCGCGTACATTACTAAGGCGCTGCTCCACGTCGTTACCGAAGTCGGCAATAACTAAGCCAACACCGGCAAACAGAGCCAATAGCCAGGGTAAAAACGTCAGCCGAAACGCCGTGACCCTGATAGAGGAAAAAACAGTAGCCAATAATATCTCCGCTCGTCACCTAACGGCCGCGTTTAATGAACACCTGTCTATTTTGGGTTAATGCAGAGAATAGTCTGTTTGGCGAACTGGACCAAGAAAACCGCAGACAATCGCGGAACTCTCATTTAGCTTTGCCGTTGCCACCCGGGTTACCGTTACCATTACCACCGGGATTGCCGTTACCATTCCCACCGGGATTGCCGTTACCATTACCGCCGGGATTGCCGTTGCCATTGCCACCCGGATTGCCGTTACCATTGCCACCGGGATTGCCGTTACCATTGCCACCGGGATTGCCGTTACCATTGCCACCGGGATTGCCGTTACCATTCCCACCGGGATTGCCGTTACCATTGCCACCGGGATTGCCGTTACCATTCCCACCGGAATTGCCGTTACCATTCCCGCCGGGATTGCCGTTACCATTGCCACCGGGATTGCCGTTACCATTCCCACCGGGATTGCCGTTGCCATTCCCTCCGGGGTTGCCGTTACCATTACCGCCGGGATTGCCATTACCATTACCACCGGGATTTCCGTTGCCGTTCCCGCCGGGGTTGCCGTTGCCATTTCCAGCCCCATTCCCAGAATTGTCGGATTGGCTGCCAAATGGATTGCCATTTCCATTACCCACAGCACCCGGATTCCCGTTGTTCACTCCATTGTTGGCGTTGGCAAACGCCGGCGCTGCTGGATTTACTGCTGCCACTTTAGTTGACATATTCGATGGTGCGCCGCTGCTGACCAACCCGCCCGTCAACTGGCTAAGCGAGACAGGGGCCTCCAGCACCGGAGCGCTAATGGTTCCTTCAAACGAACCATTGGCGATTTCAACCAAAGTTGCCTCATCCATGGGCTCCGGCGTGTCCGAACTCCCTGCTGGCGCATTTGGGGAATCAATCGTACGTGCGTGCGAACCAGTTATGTTGAGGCGAAATTGCTGATCGCGATTGACGATCCCAATCATGCCCGGCGACAGCAACTGTGTCGCTCCGCCATCTAGGGTCGATACCTGGACCGCACCCTCCGTTACCTGTACTGCAGTACCGGATTCAGAAACGGTCACGCTGAAGGTCGTGCCCTTAACGACAGCTGCGAGATAAGGAGTTGCTACGCCAAAATGCGGCGTTGCCTTTTTGTCGATGCGGAAAAGGACGTTGCCAATCTCTTCGAAAAATTGAACAATTCCACCACTTTGCTTCGGCGCGCTGATTCTCAGGCGACTGTTCGGCGAAACCACAACAAACTCCTGACCACGCACCAGTACGGCCCGACTCTTTTCGCCGGTTGCGATCACATCGCCGATTTTGAGACTGCCACCCATCATGGCAATCTTTGAAACGCCAGCCCGCAATATATTTACGGTGCCGGTACGCTCAGTCAACTTCCATTGCGGCGTTTCGGCATGAGCGACCCCGGCCGTCAAAAGCGCAGCGATTGCTAGAACTTTTTTCATATCTTTAATCATCACTTTACGTTGAGACCGGAAAATACCGGGGTTCATATAGTTCTTCATAGGGCATTTTAGGCATATATCGTCGGCAAAGCGTTTAAAAACGCCCTAAATATTCCGTAAACTACCCGCCTGCTAAGGAATTCCTAATAATTGTTTCATAATATAGAATGGTTTAGTATTCAGGAGTTCTTTGTGCAAAAGCGATTAAAAATCGTGACCTGGGCCATGATAGGTGGTTGTTCATCACCTACTATTGCCCAGCCGGCCGGCAATCCGTTTGAAAGCGTAACCAGCCAGGGCGAATGGACGGTCGGCCTACCGTCGGCCGCCGAAATCGCAGCACCAGACGTCGTTCCAGATCCGCAGGTTCCTGGCACCAGCGCAGCGCCCACAATTACAATTGGCGCGATCAGTCTGAGCTCCCAGTCTCAAATTCCGGCGGAATCCATCGCCACCAGTTACGAGAAATTCATCGGTCAGGAAGCCAGTCCGGATTTGCTAAAGGATCTGGCGAGTGCAGTGTCAGCGGCAGCCCGGAACAATGGTTATATCTTTGCAAGCGCGCAAATTCCGTCTCAATCGGTAAAGATCGGTGTAGTCGAAGTTCTGCTGGATCCTGGTGCCATCGACGAAGTTCGGATCATCGGGTCGCAGAATAGGCGGCTGCGAAAAATACTGAACAAGTTGCTATCTCCCGCCGCTCGGTCGGATGTCGTCGAACGACAATTGTTGCTCGCAGGTGATTTGCCTGGAATTACCCTTCTCAATTCCAACTACAATCGCGAAGATGGCAAGGGCGTACTGACGGTATCAGTGCGAGAGAATAAGGCTAAAGGATATCTGGCGCTGGACAATTATGGGCCGAATACTCTTGGCCCGGTACGCGCCCGACTTGATCTTGAGCTCGCCGGTTTGTTGAGTGACAGCGATGTGCTGACCACCAATGTCATCAGTTCAGCTCTTCAGCCCAAAGAGCTGACCTATATCAGTGCACGATATGCAACTACTTTGGGAGATGGCGGTACGGTCGTTGGCATAACTGGCGCAGCAGGCCGAACTATTTCCGGGGGCAACCTGAGCGCTTTCAATTTTAGCGGTCATAATCGATATATCTCCCTCTTCGTCAATCGCGCTCTAAAACGCAGCAATGACCTCAATCTTTGGTTAAATGCAGAATTGGCCTATCTTGATGTAGAGCAGTCACAGAATGGTGCCCTTTTTCAGGACGACCAGATCGCCACCGCTACAGTGAATTTTTCAGGCAACTACAATCTTGGCATTGGCAGAATTTATGGCGGTGTGGGAGTAACGCAGGGCCTCGGCATACTCGGTGCGACCAGAAGCGGAGATCCCCTGAATTCACGCGCCGACGGCAGCGGTAAATTTACAAAGGCAAATTTCTGGATCAATTCTATTCTGCAGTTTGGCAACGGCTTCGGGATGCGTCTGGCCGGCAACGCGCAAATCGCCTCAAGACCGCTGCTTTCTGCGAACGAAATTGCTTTGGGCGGCCCCTATTTTGGAAAGGGTTATGATTTTAGCGAAAGATTTGGTGACGAAGGTGTCCTCGGACTGGCTGAACTGCGCAAGGAGTTCAGCGACGTAACCGACTGGCTGGACTGGGTCCAGTTCTACACCTTCGTCGATGGCGGCTATGTTTCCAATATTGGTACCGGATTCGGAGATGGCTCTCTCGCTTCGGCCGGAGGCGGCATCCGATCCCAGATCGGTCGATTCGATATGGGCATTGAGGCCACGGCACCGCTCAACAGCGACAGGTTTGAAAGCGGCGACAAATCGCCCAAATTCAATGTTCAAGTCGGATTGCGATTCTGACCAGCTTTCATCGCCCTGCCCTCAGCTTATCCGCAACAACAGGACTTGGATCCAGCGCCTGTATCCTATTCCTCTTTAACCGGGCGGGTGTTTGAACTCGCATAGCCCGCATATCCATCTGTGAAAGAGAAAAGCACGCCGTCTGCTTCTTCCTTGGCATAACTGCTTGCTTCATCTTCGGAACTGCCAAATTCCATCTCGTCTTTTTTAATCGACGCAATCATCGCGGTCCGCTCGGACGGGCAAGCTGCAGCGGCAGCCTTCTTGAAGGTACCCGTGCCGACTTTCTCATCAAGTTGGGCGGTTGTAAATTCTACCAGACAGTTTGAATAAGCGACCCGCGCGGTATCGGCGTCTTCGATAGTAGCCGCTGAAACGGTGCTGAAAAAAGCAATACTCAATAATCCAATCATGACCAATCTTCCTCAAATGGGCAGGCCTTATAGCATGGTTGGATTCTTATAATGAAGCAGATTCAACATCTATTGAACGATATTTTATCGCTAATAATCAGTACCATGGGTTCATTTGAGACTACTCGGTCTGGAGCCCACCAGGGGCCGCGTTCGAGCTCGCCCGACTCGCAGGCAATTTAATTTTAGGGTTGCATCCGAACCGATTCTGAGAGAATGGGACGGCAGATATCGGGTTTCTCTTAATCGAGAATTCAAAGGGAAACCGGTGAGGACAAGGCTTATGCCCGTTCAAATCCGGTACTGCCCCCGCAACTGTAAGCGGCTAGCCGATATGCCAAATGCCACTGGATCTCCAGATCTGGGAAGGCGGCATATCAGCAGCGATCCGCGAGTCAGGAGACCTGCCCTATATCGTCGTTCTTCAGCCGGACGGGGTGTGTCGGGTGAACGGGGTTTTCCCCTGCGTAGCGGCAATCAATGTCGTTAACACAAGGGAATCCTGATGCCTAAATACCGTCCAATTACCGCTCAGCTATTGAGTTGCGCTGCGCTATTCTATTGCCCTTCGGCTTATGCCGAGGACGATGCGGGTGCCGATAGTCTTATCGTCGTCACCGGCACGCGTTCTGGTGATGCCATCTCGCCTGAGATCGATGCAGGTTCTCTAACTGTGATCGACAGCGACCAGATTGTTAACCGTCAGGTCCGCCATGTTTCTGACATATTGCGCGATGTTCCGGGAATTGCCGTGAGCGCCACCGCCGGACAAACCCAGTTACGCCTGCGTGGCGGCGAAGCCAATCATACGCTGTTCCTGATCGACGGTATCGAGGTTTCCGATCCCTTTTTCGGGGAATTTGATGTCAGCACCCTGGTCGCCGATGATATCGCACAGATCGAAATATTGCGCGGTGAGCAAAGCGCACTTTACGGTTCGGATGCGATTGGTGGCGTTATCCACTATCGCACGCTCACTGGTGCGGATGCACCCGGCCTTTCCGCTCGTGTCGAGGGAGGTTCCTTCAATTCCGTCAACGCCGCAGCCCGCCTGGGAGGAACTTCGGGCGCGTTCGACTATGCAATCACCTCTTCCATGACCAGCACCGATGGCCAGCCCAATGCGCGCGGCGGCACACGAGATCTCGGTAGTGATAGTGCAGCTATGGCTTTTGTCGGCAATCTGGAAGCGACCGACAATCTCCGCTTTGGTGTCGTCGCTCGTTATTCCGAAAATAGCGGCGATTTTAACGGCAGTGAAAGCGACCCAACGAGCCCGCGGTTCGGCCAGATTATTGATAGTCCCGGTAGACGCTTTGAGAATATTGGAGTCTATGGCCTGGTGAAGGCAGAACTGGACCTGATGGACGGGCGCTGGTCGCACCGGGCTTCTGCACAATTTGCGAACAGCAAACGGCGTAGCTATTCGGCCTCATCGCAAACCGGCGGAAGCGTAGGCAAGCGCCTAAAGGGTAGCTACGAAACCACCTTGAAATTCATCGGCGACGCAATGGAGCATCGACTGACATTTGCGGCCGATCTGGAGCGCGAAACCTTTCGGAATACCGACCAGTCCGCCTTCGCCGGAGAGAGAAGCAACGAAAATCTCGGTCTTGTCGGCCTTTACGAACTGGAAGTCGGTAGCCGGGCATTTTTCAGTGCCGCGATCAGATATGACGACAATGAGCGTTTTGCCAATGTCACCACCTATCGTCTGCAAGGTGCCTATCTGCTGCCGTCCGGAACCAAGCTTCAAGCGGCCTATGGAACCGGCGTCAAGAACCCCGGGTTTTTTGAATTGTTCGGCTATTATGACGGCCGATTTATCGGCAACCCGGACCTCACGCCGGAGAAATCCGAAGGGTGGGAAGCGGGCATAACCCAGCAATTTCTCAGCGGTGACGGGCAAATCGGACTGACTTACTTCGAGAGCCACCTGAAGGATGAGATATTTACGACCTATCCTCCTCCGACATTTACCGCGACGCCAGCTAATCGAGCGTCTCTGTCGAAGCGCAATGGCGTGGAAAGCTGGCTGGAGATTGCCCTCGATGACAGCTGGCGAATCAATGGCAGCTACACCTATTTGCGATCGCGCGAAAATGGTGTGCAGGAAGTCCGTCGCCCGAAGCATATTGGCAGTCTGGCAGTCGACTGGCACTTGCCGAACGACAAGGCAGGCCTGACCCTGGTGGGACGCTATAATGGGTCGCAACAAGATATCGCTTATACAGATCCAAGCTACATTCCTCTCGATGTCCGACTGGACGATTATCTGCTTATCAATTTGAACGGGCGTGTCGAGATTACTCCCGGCCTTGAGCTGTTCGGGCGCGTTGAAAACATTCTGGGTGAGCGTTATGAACAGGTGTTCAGCTATGTTTCAACTGGTAGAGCGGTTTACGCAGGCGTTCGCGGTCAATTTTGAAACTTTAAATGGAGGAAACAAACATATGACTAGGCAATCTTTTTCCGGAAAATCGGAAGATATCTGGGCCGCCACAGTAGCCACCGCAGCGATCCTGGGAAGCTGGATATTCGCATGTATCACGCCCTTTTCCGCCATTGGCGTCATGCTCGCCGCCACATTGTCCCCGCGCAAGGCGATGGCATGGATGGGCGGCGTCTGGCTCGCCAATCAACTGGTCGGCTATTTAATCCTCGATTACCCGCAGACGGCAAACAGCTTCGCTCATGGTGGCAGTTTGCTGCTTGCGAGCATGGCATGTCTCTTTGTCGCTATTGAGGTTCTCAAATGGCGCAAAGACGAAACACTGGTCAGCCTTGGACTGGCTTTTGGGGCGGCATTCATAGCCTATGAAGCGGTCCTATATGTTGCAGCGCTCTATCTCGGTGGAATCGGCACCTTTGCCCCAGATATTGTCTGGCTGATCGCCAAAAATGACTTTTTCTGGTTCGTTGGACTGCTTGCGGTACGCGCCGCTTTGACCCGCGCCCTGCCGCAGTTCTACGCGCCGAACCTGTCTGCTCGCTCCGCATGAGCAGCGACCTTCGTGTCGTCTCCTTGTTGCCCAGCGCCACGGAAATTGCCGTGGCGCTGGGACTGGAAGCCAATCTCGTCGGTCGGTCGCATGAATGCGACTTCCCGAATTTTGTCCGCGATCTTCCGGTATGCACCTCAACCAAATTGGAAAAAGGCCTGCAGTCGGATGAAATAGACAAGCGGGTGCAGGAAATCGTCCGCCAGGGTCTTTCGGTCTACGAAGTCGATACGCCCCTGCTCGAGTCTCTGGCACCGGACGTCATTCTGACCCAGTCCCAATGTGCGGTGTGCGCCGTCACGCCCAATGATCTGGAGGAAGCGTTGGCAACCTGGATAGGCAAGAAACCGCAGCTGATTTCGCTGGCCCCCGACAATCTCGCCGATGTGTGGGGCGACTTCCGCAAGGTTGGCGATGCGGTCGAACGGCCAGAGATAGCCGAGCAGGCAATTGAGAGGCTGCAGAAAAGTCTGGATAGCCTGACCGCCAGCACCGCAACGCAACCGACCGTCGCCGCAATCGAGTGGATCGAGCCGCTGATGGTTGCGGGAAACTGGGTACCCGAGCTGATCGAAATCGCCGGCGGCCAGTCGCTGTTTGCCACCGCAGGCCAGCATTCACCCTGGCTGGAATGGGACGACTTGCTCGCGTCCGATCCTGACAAAATCATTTTCATGCCATGCGGCTACCAGATTCCGCAAACGCTCGCCGAGATGCCGACGATGGAGAAGCACCCGCATTGGGAGAAGCTGTCCGCCGTCAAAAGTGGCGAAGTTTTCCTCGCCGATGGCCACCATTTCTTCAACCGCCCCGGCCCGAGGCTAGTCGAATCCGCGCAAATTATTGCGGATACACTCTACGCTGATGCCGATGACGACGGGGACCTGTCCAAGGGCTGGATTCGCTGGAAAGGTTGAGGGTCGTCTTCACAGACTGATCTTGTAACCCGACAGACTTTCATAAAATGGGCGACAGGCGTTCGCCACACGCTGGGCGGCTGTATCCAGCTGTGGCGCAGCCCTTTCGCCTCCGCCAAAGCCTGTCGTTTCGAGGACCCGGCCATACCAGTGTGTCGCCCATATGCCATCGCTGTTCCGCGGACCCGCTTCCCATTCCAGCATTCCAGCATCCCAAGGGATTTCCAGCGCGGCGCAGAGTGCCCTGAGATGGGCTTCCGGGTCCCGCAAAATATCGGCGCTATCCAGAACAATTGGTGCCTTGCCGGTCATTTGCGCCGCCTGGTCGACATAGTCGAGCTGCCGCTCATAGCCGAGATCTTCCGCTTCCACTTCGACCCGCTTGGCCGTGTAGCTCGCGACGACATTCGCGGGATCGCGAATGAGAAAAGCATGCCGGTGATCAGGGAAATCGGCGATCGAAACATCAGCCACCATATGATGCGGCATATGTTTCTGGTACCAGAACGCCTTGCCACCCGGCACCGGACCGCGCATGCTATCCGCCACCGATTGCCAGTCGCAATCCATTGACGCGATCACTTCCTCGGCCATCGGCTGCCGCTGCCCCGTCTGCTTCAGAAAGGCGCCATAGAAGGGCTCGTCAGTAACCGCACAATCACAACGTCCGCCAAAGCTGCGCATCATTGCGGTCGAGATATTGCGCGGGCCGGACCACATGGCGATGCGAACAGGATCGGTCATGGGCGGTCTTCTGTCATTGCGAGCGCAGCGAACCTATCCACTGCGTCGCTTGCCTCTCTGGATTGCTTACTCGCTACGCTCCTCGCAATGACGGGACTAGGCGACATCATTTTCGATCAGCTCCTTGTAGAGGACCTGCAGGCGCTCGACCATCGGCCCCCTGCCCTCGGTCAATATCCTGCCATCGACTTCGGTGGCCGGAACCACGCCGGCGAAGGTTCCGGTCACGAAGGCTTCATCCGCGCCGTAGACATCGGTCAGCGAGAAATTCTTCTCGAACACTGGAATATCATTTTCCCGGCAGATTCGGATAACGTTGGCCCGCGTTATCCCGCCCAGGCAATAGTCTCCGCTGGAGGTCCACACCTCGCCCTTGCGGACGATGAAGAAATGGGTGCTGTTGCAGGTCGCGACAAAGCCTTGCGGATCGAGCATCAGCCCCTCGTCCGCTCCGGCCTGGGTTGCCTGGATACAGGCGGTGATGCAGTTGAGCTTGCTGTGGGAATTGAGCTTCTGGTCCTGCACCGCCGGATCGCCCCGCCGGACATGAACGGTAAACAGGCGGATGCCGTCTTCGACCGTGCTTGGCAGCGCTTCCTTATATTCCGGGATGATCACGATGGTCGCCGGCGAGATGATGACCCGTGGATCCTGGTAGGGCGTCGATCTTATCCCTCGCGTGACCATCAGGCGGATGTGAACGCCTTCCTGATCCGTCATATTGTTGCCGCTGATCGTCTCGTAAAGCCGTTCCACCAATGCGTCTCGCGATATCCCGATATCCATCGCGATTGCCTTCGATCCCTCGAAAAGGCGATCAAGATGGGCGTCCAGAAACGCGATCTTTCCGCGGTGAACGCGCAGCCCTTCCCAGACCCCGTCGCCCAGCATGAATCCGCTATCGAAAACAGACACCACCGCTTCTGCTCGTGGCGTCATGACGCCATTAACGTTGATCAAAATAGTCTCGTTGCGGGGATCGGCGGCGAAGTCATGTGTGCCCTTAGCCATGAATTTTAACCTTCTGATTTATTGGAATAATGGAAGATGAACTTTACAAACTTTACAGTGTTCAAAGAAAAGAAACCGAGTGCCTCCAGAAGGGCATGGTGCCGGGGTGTTTGTGATATTGGCACTGGCACGACTCATGGTGCGCAAGCTAGCGCAATTGGGCGCCGGTAGGAAAGTGATTTGCGCGCCAGTCACTTGGAAGAGACCTGGTTCGAGAGGCAAGTCTCCCTCTCCCGCGAGGGAGAGGGTTGTGCAGGCTTGGCAGCTTGCTGCCTAGCCGGAGCTGGGTGAGGGTGTTCTTCGCTACAGAGAGCAGAACGCCCTCATCCAACTGCGCCTAGCTTCGCTCCTCAGCAAGGCTGCGTGTCCTTCTCCCTCACGGGAGAAGGGAAAATCAGAGAAAAGTGTTCAATGGCCATCTTGGTTATTCCCGGCCGAAGGGCGGGGTCCAGAACTGTCCAGCGCGATCGTCTGGACCCCGCCCTGCGGCGGGGAACAGTTCTAACCAAACCTACATATGCAAAACGCGCCCATAGGCATCGAGCACGCTCTCGTGCATCATCTCGCTGAGCGTCGGATGCGGGAAGACAGTGTTCATCAATTCGGCCTCGGTCGTTTCCAGCGTCTTACCGATGGTATAGCCCTGGATAAGCTCGGTGACTTCCGCGCCGATCATGTGGGCGCCGAGCAACTCACCCGTCTTGGCATCAAACACGGTCTTGATGAAGCCTTCGGTCTCGCCCAGCGCGATCGCCTTGCCATTGCCGATGAACGGGAATTTACCGACTTTGACATCATGACCGGCTTCCTTTGCCTTGGCTTCGGTCAGGCCGACACTGGCGATCTGCGGATGGCAATAGGTGCAGCCCGGAATATTGTTCACGTCCATCGTGTGCGGATGGCCGCCTGCGATGGTCTCTGCTGCTATGACGCCTTCATGGCTCGCCTTGTGCGCCAGCCATGGCCCTGCGGTGCAGTCGCCGATCGCGTAAATACCCTCGATATTGGTCCGGCAATGGTCATCGGTCTTGATATGGTAGCGCTCATCCGGCTCCACACCCAGTTCGTCTAGGCCGATTGTCTCGATATTGGGCTGGATGCCAACAGCGACGATGACATGGCTGAAGTCATGGCTTTCCTTCTTGCCCTTGCTGTCCTCGATCTCGGCCTTGACGCCCTTGTCACCGACTTCGATGCTCTTGACGCCAGCACCGGTCATGATGGTCATGCCCTGCTTTTTCAGTGCTTTCTGCAGGAAAGCTGAGACCTCTTCATCTTCCACTGGAACGACCCGGTCAAGCATCTCAACCACGGTAACGTCGACTCCGATATCATTGTAGAAGCTGGCAAATTCGATACCGATCGCGCCGGAGCCGATCACCAGCAATTTGGTCGGCGTTTCCGGTGGCGTCATCGCGTGACGATAAGTCCAGATGCGCTTGCCGTCGGCCTTTGCAAAAGGCAGATCACGGGCGCGCGCGCCGGTTGCTATGATGATATTCTTGGCGCTGAGCTCTTTCTCACCCTTTTCGGTCTTGACCGTCATCTTGCCCGGCGCAGTGATTTTGCCGTCGCCCATGACGACATCGATCTTGTTCTTTTTCATCAGCCCGGTCACGCCCTGGTTGAGCTGCTTGGCGACGCCACGCGAACGCTTGACGATCGCATCGAGATCGGCGCTGATCTTCTCCGCGGCAAGGCCATAGTCGCTGGCATGCTTCATATTATGAAACACCTCGGCCGAGCGCAGCATCGCCTTGGTCGGAATGCAGCCCCAGTTGAGGCAGATGCCGCCAAGATTTTCGCGTTCGACAATCGCGGTTTTGAGACCAAGTTGCGAGGCGCGGATCGCAGCGACATAGCCGCCGGGGCCGGATCCAAGAACGATGAGGTCGTAAGTGTCTGCCATGTTATTCCTCTTTGAGAATTTTCAATTCAGCGCCGGCACCTGCACTGGCTTACCATCTGCGTCTACCGCCACAAATGTGTAGACGCCTGACGCGGCCTTCGTCATTTCATCTTCATGCCGGTCACGCCGGTAGGCGTCGACCTGAACTGTCATCGAACTGCGGCCGATCTTTGTGAATTCGGCATAGACCGACAATTCATCACCGATTTCCACCGGATGCCCAAAACGGAGATCATTTGCACCAACCACGACCGACTGGTGCTTGCTGTGCTGCGCTGCAAGGGCGCCCCCGGCCTGCGCCATCTGCCCCATCAGCCAACCGCCAAAGGCTACGCCATAGGGATTGCCTTCGGTAGGCATGACGATCGTCCGGATAGACGGAACTTTCGCGCTCAGCGCGGTCAAGCAAGCATTCCCATTGGATTTTCAACAGTTTCCTTAAATGCTTTCATAAACGCTGCGCCTGTCGCGCCATCGATGGCGCGGTGGTCGAAACTTCCGGTCGCGGTCATGATCGTTGCAATCTGGACGCTGTCATCAATCACCACCGGTTTCTTGATACCGGCACTGATCGCCAGGATCATGCCCTGTGGCGGATTGATCACCGCATCGAAAGCGGTCACACCGAACATCCCCATGTTGGACAGGCTGGCGGTGCCGCCCTGATATTCATGCATCTTCAGCTTGCCGGCTTTGGCGCGCTCGGCGAGATCCTTCATTTCGGTCGCGATAGCGCTCAGAGATTTGGTATCGGCGCTGGTAATGATGGGGGTGATCAGACCGCCCTGGATGCTGACGGCCACCGCGATATCTGCGCGCTGGTAGCGGATGAGATTATCTTCGGTATAGCTGACATTGCAGTCCGCTGCCTGCATCAGAGCGACTGCCTGTGCCTTGATCAGCAGATCATTGACGGAGAGCTTGATACCGCGCGCTTCCAGCGATGCATTCAGCTCGCCACGCAGCTTCAGCAGCTTGTCGATATTGACGTCAATGCTGACCCGGTAATGCGGGATGGTCTGCTTGGCCTCGGTCAGGCGGCGGGCAATGGTCTTGCGCATTCCCGACAATTTCTCTGCGACATGCGGAATATCGAAATCGTCTGATGTCGATGCAGCCTTTGGTGCCGGAGTCGAAGTCGGAGCCGCGCTTGGTGCTGGCGCAGTCTTCTCGCTCTTGACCGGCGCTGTACCGCCTTCCGCTGCATCGATATCGGCCTTGATAATCCGGCCATTGGGGCCGGAGCCGGACACTGCGGCCAGATCAACCCCTTTCTGCTCAGCCAGACGCCGCGCCAAGGGGCTGATTTTCATGCGGTCATCGCCGCTATCCTGTTTCGCTTTGGCCGGAGACGGCGAAGGTGCTGAATCTATCTCCGGTTCTGGCGCAGGCGACGGCGTCGGCGCAGGCTTTTCTGCCTTGGTGTCTGCCGGTTCGGCCTTTTTCTGTTTCGGTTCAGCGGGGGCTTCGATGTCGCCCGCGTCTTCGCCTTCTTCGGCGATAATCGCGATCACATCTCCGACTTTTACATTGTCGGTACCTTCTGCGACGACGATCTTGGCAATGACCCCCTCATCGATCGCTTCGAATTCCATTGTTGCCTTGTCGGTCTCTATCTCGGCCAGCAAATCACCGGACGATATGCTATCGCCCTCCTTCACCAGCCATTTGGCGAGTGTTCCTTCCTCCATCGTCGGGGAGAGCGCAGGCATTTGGAGATTGATGGGCATGGCCGGTGATCTTTCCTGAAATAAGTCCTGTTTTCGCTTAAAGCTGTCGAACATTGCGCCAATGGCGTCAAGGGCGGTTGCTTGCCTTGCGAGCATTTTTGTCGCAACAGGTATTTCTGACAGGAGGAGGAGGCTTCATGCGTACATATCTTGTGGTAATCGACGAGACCGATGAGGCAAGCTTGGCGCTTCGCTTTGCCTCGCGCCGTGCGATGAAGACCAACAGCGGGTTACACATTCTGGCGCTGGTCGAGAGCGAGGACTTTGTCGCGTGGGGCGGCGTCCAGGCGACGCTTGCCGAAGAAGCGAAAAATCGCGCGGAAGCGCTGGTATCGGGTGCGGCGGGCAGTTTGTTTGAAGAAACCGGGATCCGCCCTTCGATCACGGTCAAGCAGGGCAAGGGTCCAAAAGTCGTGCGGGAGATGATGGATGACGTCGATGGCCTTGCCGCGCTGGTACTCGGCGCGGCAGCAACCGGTGTTCCAGGCCCGCTGGTAAGCCATTTTGCCGCGACCGAAGCCGGCTCCCTGCCCTGTCCCGTGATGGTTGTCCCCGGATCGCTGAGCAAGGAAGAGATTGACCGCCTCAGTTAATTCGATGGGGCCAGCGCGCCGCGTGCCGGATAATCATGGTCCAGCGCGTAATCGATGCCCTGGAGCAATTGATCCAGCGGTGGCCTGGTAAAAGGCATGCTTTGAATGCTGGCAAAATAGAGACTGCGATCGGGCTTGACCAGCAACATCGCCGGTTCGGAAAATATTCTGGGCTCTTCGCTTCCCGGACGGCCAGATGAAATATAGAGATCCAGTTGGCGCGCAGTATCTTCGGTGAGACCATAGCCGAGCAGCAGTTCCCCGATCTCCCACTCTTCCATTGATTTCTGTGCCCGCGCCTTGTTGTCCATGCTGATTGCGACCACCGTCACACCGCGCTTCGCAAAATCGTTCAATTTGCGTTGGAGTTCGCGCACCTGCATTTTGCAGATCGGACAGTGGGCTCCCCGATAGAATAGCAACAGGGTAAAATTGTCACCAAGGCGCTGGCTGAGTTGAAACTGGCCACCGTCGATCAGCCGGACGGTAAAATCAGGCACGGGGCGGGTTGGAAGAAGTCGAGGCATTGGGGGAATTCCTTTGTGATTGCTATCCTATACGCCTTTTTGAGGCAGATGGTTAACCTCTCACAGCAAAGACTTATTTTCTTCGCACCTTTCGCTTGCGGCCTTTTATATTAGCTGGACGTCCGGGCTTGCCCTTCCGGTGCGGCTTGCCTTTGCCGGCGCGGAACGGAGCCTTTCTGCCGGGCATATGGTTTGCGCCTTCCGGGAGTTCGAACAACAGGCCACCGGTGGCAGCGTTGGCCTCGACCAGACGGAGCTCGATTTTCTGACCGATATTGTAAGTGGTACCGCTCTCCATCCCGGTCAGCTGTTGCTTCGACTCGTCATAGTCGAATCGTTCCGCGCCAAGCGTGCGCACCGGCACCAGACCGTCACCACCCAGTTCCTCAACCGTGGCAAAGAAACCGAAATTCTGGACGCCGGTAATCCGGCATTTGACAACTTCGCCGATCCGGTTGGCCAGATGAGCGGAGATATAGCGGTCGATGGTTTCCCACTCCGCCTTCATCGCACGTCGTTCCAGCTTCGAGATTTTTTCCGATATCAGCTCAAGCCGCCCCGCCTCTTCCTTGTTCAAGCCTGAGTATTCCGGAATATCGTGGTTTTGCGGCGCAGGCTGTTCGAGCTTGCAGGCGGTCGCCAGAGCGCGATGAACGATAAGGTCAGCATAGCGCCGAATCGGGCTGGTAAAATGCGCGTAACTACCCAGCGACAGGCCGAAATGACCCAAATTGGTATGTCCATAATAAGCCTGGGTCTGGCTGCGCAAAATCTGCTCCATCACCAGCGGCAAAAGCAGTTCATCGTCGATCTGATCGATCAGATTGTTGAACACCGAGGGCTTGATCACCTGGCCCATGGCAAAGCTCATGTCGAACGTCTTGAGATAGTCCTTGAGCGCGATCAGCTTTTCGCGCGAAGGGGTTTCATGGACGCGGTAGATGACCGGAGACTTTTTGGATTCGAGCATCTTCGCGGCCGCCACATTGGCGACTATCATATAATCCTCGACCACGCGGTGGGCATCAAGACGTTCGCGGATCGCAATTTCCACAATCTTGCCCTGATCATCGAGAACAACGCGCTTTTCCGGCAGATCGAGATTAAGGGGCTCGCGTTCGTCGCGGGCCTTGGCCAGCAACTTCCAGCAGGCCCATAAAGGCTCCAGCGCTTTCTTCTTCAGCGGATGGTCGAGCTTGCCGTTGATCGCCGCCTGAGCATCTTCATAGGCGATATTGCCAGCCAGTTTCACAATCGCTCTGGTAAAGCGAGACGCGATCACCTGCCCTTTTGGGTTGATCGTCACGTGGCAAACCAGAGATGCCCGGTCCACGCCCTGTTTCAGCGAGCAGACATCGGTGGACAATGCCTCCGGTAGCATGGGTACAACCCGGTCGGGGAAATAGACGCTATTGCCACGTTTATAAGCTTCCCGGTCGAGCTTGCTTCCCGAACGCACGTAATAGGAGACATCGGCGATCGCGATCAGCGCCTTGAACCCGCCCTCGTTATCCGGACTGTCATCCGGCGCCGCCCAGATCGCGTCATCATGGTCACGAGCATCGGCAGGATCAATCGCAACGATCGGAAGATGCCGCAAATCTTCGCGTTTCTCTTTCGAAATCTCGAGCTTGGTCGCCAGCTCGGCTTCCTTTGTCACCGCATCAGGAAAATGCAGGGGGATATCAAATTTGTGGATCGCAATAAGGCTGAATGACTTGGGCGCGAACGGATCACCCAAAATTTCCTTCACCCGCGCCTTCACGTCGGAACCCCGCTTCAGCGGTTCGGCCAGCACCAGATTACCCGGCTCTGCCTCGCCCAGATCAATAATAGGCGTACTGCGGCGGATCTTGCGATCAACCGGTTTCAGCCAATAGCGGTCCTTCTCGTCTTTTTCGACGATGCCGAGCAGCATTTCGCTGCTCTGGGCCAGCTTTTTCATCAGAAAGGCAATATGCCCGTTCCCGCGCTCTTCGGTCCGCGCCAGAATGCGATCTCCAATCGCCAGAGCAGCCCTCCTGCCCTTTTCCCTGATCCGCAGCTTTGGTGCCGGCGCATTGTCGGCCTCCCATTTTTCGGGAATGCCGATTGCCTCGTTGCCGTCGATTTCGACGATTTTCAGAACCGTGACTTTTGGTATTCCGCCCATCTTGTGAAACGCCCGTCCCGGAGTGCTGTCGATCAGGCCTTCGTCAGCCATATCCTTGAGCAATGCTTTCAGGGCAATTTTGTCGGAACCCCTCAACCCGAATGCCTTGGCGATTTCACGTTTGCCAACCGGTTGATCCGATCGCTCGATAAGATCCATGATTTGCTTGCGCGTCGGAACCTGCTTCGGTTTGTGTGGTTTCCTCGGGCCAGCCATTAATAGGCTTTGCCGATGATGATCCGCTCATCGGCCGGTTCGCCACTGAAGATGCATTTACCGTCCGCTGGGCCAGCATCCACTGGTACGTTGCGGAAGGTGAGCTTCAGCTTTTTGAGCCGCTCCTCGATCGCTTCGAGATCGTCGCCGGTTGCTTTGCGCCACTGCACCTCCAGCCAACCCGGATATTTCTTCTTCTCTTTGTAGAAGTTCTCGACGTCCGCCCAGTTATCGACGCCCCGGGTGATGTTGTTATCAAGACGCTGCTTCGCCTCGTCGTGCAGTGCGGACTGGATATCTTTCAGCAAGGCCGGAATCTGCGGCAAGAACTCAGCCTTCGCCAGAAATTTCGTGTCCAGTTTGCCGCTATCCTGATACAAGGCATCGCGGCGGATCATCGCCACTTTGTCTTCTGCCATGTCCCGTGGACCGATTTCCAGAATGATCGGCGCGCCTTTTTTTACCCACGACCAGCGTTTGGTCTGAGTCTTGGCACCGCTGACATCGAGTTTGACCCGAACAGCTTCGTCAAAGGCTTTGAGGCCAGCGATCTCCTTCGCCAGCGCCTTGCAATAGGCGAGCACTTCCTCGTCTTCCGGCTTGTCGCGCAGCATCGGTACGATCACCACCTGATAAGGCGCGATCAGCGGCGGCACGCGCATGCCGTCATCGTCGCCATGGGTCATGATGACGCCACCAATCATCCGGGTCGATGTGCCCCAGCTGGTCGTATAGGCAAACTGGAATTCGCCCTCCTTGTCCTGAAAGCGGATATTCTGCGCCTTGCTGAAGGTCTGGCCGAGGAAGTGGCTGGTGCCGGCCTGCAAAGCCTTACCATCCTGCATCATCGCCTCGATCGAGTAGGTCGCGTCGGCACCGGGGAAGCGTTCATTCTCGGGCTTCTCGCCGGCGACAACCGGCATCGCCAGCACATTTTCGGAAAAATCGCGGTACATTTCCAGAATATTCAGCGTTTCTTCCATCGCTTCGGTCTTGGATGCATGCGCCGTATGCCCCTCCTGCCACAGGAATTCGCTGGTCCGCAGAAACATCCGCGTCCGCATTTCCCAGCGCACAACATTGGCCCACTGGTTGATCATCACCGGCAGGTCACGCCAGCTCTGGACCCAGCGGGAAAAGGCAGTGCCGATCACGGTTTCCGAGGTTGGCCGCACCACCAGCGGTTCCTCCAGCTTGGCGTCGGGGTCGACGACCAGACCACCGTCTTTGCCTTTGGTCAGCCGGTGATGCGTGACCACCGCCATTTCCTTGGCAAAGCCGTCGACATGTTCGGCTTCCTTGGCAAAATAGCTCAGCGGAATGAACAGTGGGAAATAGCAGTTTTCATGGCCGGTCGCCTTGATCCGCTGATCCATCAGATATTGCACCCGTTCCCAGATGCCATAGCCCCACGGACGCATGATCATGCAGCCGCGTACGCCCGATTCCTCGGCTAGATCCGCTTCGGTAATTACTTGTTGGTACCATCCCGCGAAATCATCTTCACGGGTAATGGAAAGCGCATTTTTCTTCACTTGGTTTTCCTGCGGATTATAGTGGTCCGGTATCAGTTATCGAGCTTGTCGATCTTGGACTGGATATCAGCCAGTTGCTGTTTCAAAGCGATGATTTCGGCGTCTTTATCGGATGTCGATTCCGTCGATCCATCACTGGTCTCTCCATTATTGGACTGACCAAGACTCAAGGCCTTTTCAAAAACGCCGGCAAGCGGGCTTGCTTTCAGCGCATTCTCGACCGCCTCCTGAAATTGTTTCTGGTTCTTGACCGCCATCTGACCCAACGGATTTTTGTTAAGTGCGCCTTCAACAGCCTCCTGAAACTGTTTCTGGTTTTTCCGAAAATTATCCATCGACGCTTCAAGATAGGATGGCATCAACGACTGCATGCTATTGCCGTACATAGAGATAAGCTGCCGCAAAAATTTTACCGGAAGCATCTGTTTGCCACTGCTTTCCTCGTCGACGATAATCTGGGTCAGCACGTTATGCGTGATGTCTTCGCCAGTCTTGGCGTCGACGACGATAAAGTCCTGATCCTTGCGAGTCATCTCGGCAAGAAAGTCGAGGGTAATGTAACTGGACGTCTCGGTATTGTAGAGCCGCCGATTGGCATATTTTTTTATGGTGATCGGATCGCCTGGATTGCTGTTCTTAGACTTGGCCATATCAGTTCCCGATAGGTTGTAATTGCTGAAGGTCTTAATGGCCTTCTAACCATCAATTATTAAATGTTGCACAAGCACTAAACCTATTTGTGCATTGCCGCAACTTCTGTTGTTGCGCAGCATTTTTGTGCAGCATTTTTTGTTTGTGCAATTGCGTAGGTTGGAGTGGCTTATGGTCTGTTAAACCCAGTAGCGGGACAGCCGGCTGCCCAGGCCGGTGATGAGTTCATATTGCGACAATCCGGATTGGGCCGAGGCCACGCGCAGATCATAGTCGCAATCGACCCAATCGCCCTCTTCCAGATCAGGGACGTTGGTCAGGTCGATAGCGATCAAGTCCATCGAGACGCGGCCGAGCACTGGCAGTTCCCTGCCTTCATGGCGGAAGAGGCCTCGATCCGAAAAACCGCGCAGATAGCCATCGGCATAGCCCATCGCCAGAATACCAACGCGATGTTCCCGCTTCGCTATATATCGCGCGTTATAGCCAAGCTTATCCCCGACATGGAGAGTCCGGACCTGGAGAATTTCTGCCTGCGGCGTCGCTACCTGGCGGATCACCGCTGCCAACTCGGGTCGCTGGATGCCGCCATAAAGAGCAAGACCCGGGCGAGTGAGATCGAAATGATAGTCGCTGCCCAACGCGATACCAGCGCTGTTCGCGAGACTCGTTCGTTGATGCGGCACGAGTTCCAACGCCGCAGTGTACTCGGCCAACTGGTCACGGTTTTGCGGTCCGTCCTCATCGGCTGAGGCAAGATGGCTCATTGCCAAATCGATCGACATCCCGGAGAACAGTTCCAGGTTAAGGTCTGCAACATTTAGCCCAAGCCGGTTCATGCCGCTGTTGATCATGATATCGCACGGCCGGTTGGATGACTGCCACCGATTCACCTGATCGACGCTGTTGAGTACAGGCTTGGCGGATGACTGCAGAGCGAAAGGCATGTCAGCATCGCGCACGCCATTGAGGACAGACACGGATGCCTTGCCAGCGGTCAGATCTTCGATCTCTCTCGCTTCCTGCCAATTGGCAACGAAGAAATCTTCGCAGCCGGCGTCCATCAGATGGCGCACGACATCACGCGCACTCAGGCCATAGCCATTGGCTTTCACAGCCGCACCAGCCTTTGCTTTGCCGGACAGATGGTCCAGCGCCTGCCAGTTTGCCGTGAGGGCCGTTCTATCCAGCCTTACGCTGGCGGTGGCTGGTATCGCCGGTTTCTTTTCACTCATGAAACGAGCGATAATGACTTTATCAGGCTTCGTCGAGCGCCGCTTCAGGATCACTGGGAATGCCCCACCAAGCGACGATGACGCCGAAGGCAACCACAGCCCAGGTGTACCAGAGGCCGGCATAGATATCGCCGGATCGCGCAACGATGTAGCCCGCAATCAGCGGCAAGAAGCCGCCCAGATAACCTGCCCCGATATGATAGGGTATCGACATGGAACTGTAACGGATTTTGGCGGGAAACATTTCCGACAGAAGCGCCGCAACCGATCCATAGGTCATGGCGCTCAAGGCACCTAAAACCAGCAAAATGGCGACGATGCCCAATATGCTCACGATCCCCGGCTGCTGCTTGGAGAAATCATAGCCATGAGCAGTGAGCGAGTCGCGAATACCGCTGCTTCTGGCATTGCCGTCCTCGAGCCAAGCGGGGTCAATCGCGATGGGTTCACCACCGGCACTCAGTCGCAATTCACTGGCGTCGGTGAGAGTATAGGACACCCCTGCGGATATAAGAGTCTCCAGAATTTTACCGCAATCGCTCTGCTCACGACTGAACAGCTCCGAAAAAGGATCAGTGCTGCAAGCATGGCCCTCGATCCGGACCGGGTTCGCCTCGGCAGCCTCCGTCAGTCCGGGATTGGCGAGTTGGCCCAGGCCCCAAAATGCCGGAAACAGCATTAATAACGAGAGCAGTGCACCAACGACGATCGGTTTTTTTCGCCCGACCCTGTCAGACCATTTTCCGACGACAAGATAGAAGGACATCGCGATCAGACCGGAAACGAACAATATGATTTCGACGGTGCGGGCTTCCATGTTCATCGGCCCTCTCAGAAAGGACATGCCGGAGAAAAACGCGGTGTACCAGATTGTCGTAAGCACACCCGTGATGCCAAAAAGCGCCACAAAAATCCGCTTCTTGTTTCCGGGATAAGTAAAGCTTTCCACAAAGGGATTTCCGGCCGTCTCACCCGCCGCTTTCATCGCCTGAAAGACCGGGCTTTCATTCAGCTTCAGCCGCATCCACAATGAAATAGCAAGCAGGATGATCGACAGAAGAAACGGCACCCGCCATCCCCAGTCGTTAAATGCCTGTTCCGGGATCAGGAAACGACAGGACAGGATCACACCGATCGACAAAACAAAGCCACCGGCGACGCTGGCCTGGATATAACTCGTGTAATAGCCCCGTTTTTCCTTTGGAGCATGTTCCGCAACATAAATTGCTGCCCCGCCATATTCCCCTCCGAGCGCCAGCCCCTGCAATATCCGCAGGAAGATAACGATCAGCGGAGCCGCAAGCCCAATCGTCGCTGCACTGGGTATGAAGCCGACCCCCGCAGTCGCGATACCCATCAGGGTGACGGTCACAAGAAACGTATATTTCCGCCCCAGCTTGTCGCCGAGAAAACCAAAGAGGATGGCACCAACAGGGCGGAAGCCGAAGCCAATCGCAAAGGTCGCCCAGACCATCAGGACTTCAAGTGTGGGATTACCGCTGGGAAAGAACGTCGGGCCGATGATGTAGAAGAGCGTGCCGTAGATGAAAAAATCATACCATTCAAAAATGGTTCCGGCGGAAGAGGCCGCGATGACGAGACGAATTTCTTTCTGCGTCGGCTCGCGCTGCCCCGCCATTGCAACTTCACTGGCCATTCATTGCCCTCCCAAAGGCGACTGCTACTCCAGTTCGAGTATCACGGCGTCGACGGCAAGACTATCCCCTTGTGCGGCTTCCAGCGATTTGACCACGCCATTTTTTTCCGCGCGCAGGATGTTTTCCATTTTCATCGCCTCGACAACCGCGAGCGGCTGGCCTTCAACAACCGTGTCGCCGACCTCGACATGCAGGGCAACCAGCAGGCCAGGCATCGGGCAGAGCAGATATTTGGACAGATCAGGCGGTATTTTCTCGATCATATGTTTCGCATGCTGCGCCACATGAGCCGGCAGAATCCGTGCCTTGTGGGTCGCGCCATGGCTGTTGAGCGCAAATCCGTCTGCAGTCTTGGCAATCTTCACAGACAACGGCTTGTCATCCACCTTGGCGAGGATCAGACTGTCACCAGGGGTATATTCCGTCGACAGATTGACCTCTTGGCCATCGACCGTAATTTCTTCTTCGGAAATCGACACGTCCATGATCTTGTCGCCGATCTTGACCTGCCAGTCCGACGGAGGATCCAGTCGCTTGCCGAGCTGATTGTCGACGCGGCGGGCGCGATCGGCATGCGCCGTGGCAGCAAAGGCGCCGATGGCAGCCAGATTGCGCAGCAGTTCATCGGATGCCGGCGCACCCTGGAAACCGTCGGGATATTCCTCGGCAATGAAATTGGTCGTAATATTGCCTTCACGGAACCGTTCGTGCTGCATCAGCGCCGAGAGGAAATCGATATTATGACCGGGCCCCTTGATCTCGAAACGGTTGAGCGCATCGATCTGGCGGTCGATCGCCTCGATCCGCGTTTCGCCATAGGTGATCAGCTTGGCGATCATCGGATCGTAGAAGATCGAAACTTCGCCGCCTTCGGCAACACCATCGTCAACGCGGATGCCGTCTTCGGCTTCCGGCGGGCGGTATTTGACCAAGCGGCCGGTCGACGGCAGGAAGCCGCGATAGGGATCTTCAGCGTAAACTCGGTTTTCCACGGCCCAGCCTGTCAGCGTAACATCATCCTGGGTCAGCGGCAGCTTCTCGCCGTAGGCGATGCGGATCATCTGCTCGACCAGATCGAGGCCAGTGATATATTCGGTGACCGGATGCTCAACCTGCAGACGGGTGTTCATTTCGAGAAAATAGAAACTCTTGTCGGCCCCGACGATCAGCTCGACCGTACCGGCGCTGTAATAGCCAACGGCCTGCGACAGAGCGACGGCCTGCTCGCCCATCTTCTTGCGCATTTCGGGATCAACGAACGGCGACGGCGCTTCCTCGACCACCTTCTGGTGGCGGCGCTGGATCGAACATTCACGCTCGCCCAGATAGATGACATTGCCATGCTTGTCGCCGAGCACCTGGATCTCGATATGGCGCGGCTGTTCGATGAATTTCTCGATAAATACGCGGTCGTCGCCAAAGCTGGCAAGCCCTTCGCGCTTGGTCGCTTCAAAGCCTTCGCGGACATCCTGTTCATTCCAGGCCAGGCGCATGCCCTTGCCACCGCCGCCGGCGCTGGCTTTCATCATCACCGGATAGCCGATATCCGAGGAAATCCGCACGGCATGTTCGGTATCGTCAATCTCGCCAATATGTCCGGGAACAACGCTGACCCCGGCCTTCTCGGCCAATTTCTTCGACTCGATCTTGTCCCCCATCGCGGCAATCGCGTTTGGTGGTGGCCCGATGAACGCAATATCATTGTCCGCCAGTTCCTGGGCAAAGCTGGTCCGTTCGGACAAGAAACCATAGCCGGGATGGACCGCTTCCGCGCCAGTATCCTTGCACGCCTGAATGATCTTCTCGGCGATCAGATAGGATTCCGCTGCAGGCGATGGACCGATGTGAACGGCTTCATCCGCCATCTTCACATGAGGGCTGCGCGCATCGGCGTCGGAGTAGACCGCAACCGTCTTGATGCCCATTTTCTGGGCGGTACGAATGACCCGGCAGGCGATTTCACCACGGTTTGCAATCAGGATTTTCTTGAACATAGTTTATTCAGCTGCCTCTAGTTGATTTTCTCTTGGCTCGGCTTCCATCGGAACAAGGCCGAGCTTTGCAAACATAGCTTCGTCGGCATCGTCTCCGGCATTGCCGGTGGTCAGCAATTTATCACCGGTGAAGATGCTGTTGGCTCCAGCGAGGAAGCACAAAGCCTGCGTACTTTCCGACATGCTTTCGCGGCCGGCGGACAAGCGCACCATTGACGCGGGCATGGTGATGCGCGCCACTGCGATCGTGCGGACAAATTCGATGTCGTCGATCTTCGCCAGCGGCGTATCGGCGAGCATGTCGCCCAGCACCGTGCCTTTGACCGGCACCAGTGCATTGACCGGCACGCTCTCGGGGTGCTTCGGCAAAGTCGCCAGAGCATGGACAAAGCCGACCCGGTCTTCGCGGGTCTCGCCCATGCCGACGATGCCGCCGGAACAGACGTTGATGCCGCTGTTGCGAACATTCTCCAGTGTTTCGAGCCGGTCGTCGAAGGTGCGCGTGGTGATCACCTTCTCATAATGTTCGGGCGAGGTATCGATATTGTGGTTGTAATAATCCAGCCCCGCCTCGGCGAGCATCTGCGACTGTTCCTTGGTCAGCATGCCGAGCGTCATGCAGGTTTCCATGCCCATCTGGCGGACGCCCTGCACCATCTCGATGATCGCCGGCATATCGCGATCCTTGGGATTGCGCCACGCCGCGCCCATGCAGAACCGCGACGATCCGCGATCCTTCGCCTGCGCCGCGGTCTGCAGCACAGTGCGGACGTCGAGCAATTTCTCTGCCTTCAGCCCGGATTTCGCGCCAGCGGACTGGTTGCAATAGCCGCAGTCCTCAGGACAACCGCCGGTCTTGATCGACAGCAGGGTGGAGAGTTGCACCTGCCCTGCCTTGTGGTTGGCGCGGTGAACGGTAGCGGCCTGAAACACCAGATCGTCAAACGGCAGTTCAAACAGCGCAGCTATTTCCTCGCGGGTCCAGTCGTTGCGGACTGCGTCCCCTGCCTGCTCTGGTGCAGGGCGTTTTTCGTCCAGACTCATTCCGCTGCTTCCTCTTCGGGAGGCATATTATGCCCCAGCAATCTCAAAATATCAGCCGCACATTCCACAATATTGCTGCCTGGTCCATAGATTCCGACGACGCCGCTGTTCCGCAGAAATTCGTAATCCTTTGCCGGAATGACTCCGCCGGCGAAAACTTTAATATCGCCGCGACCTGATTCTTTCAGCAGATCGATCAGTTCGGGAATTAGCGTCTTGTGGCCGGCTGCCAGACTGGAAGCGCCGACGGCATCGACATCCTCCGACAAAGCCAATTCAGCGGTCTCTTTCGGGGTCTGGAAAAGCGGGCCGGAAATCACGTCAAAGCCCATATCGGCAAACGCGCTGGACACGACATTCGCTCCGCGATCATGACCATCCTGCCCCATCTTTGCGACCAGGATCTTGGGTTTGCGGCCCAGTCGCTGTGACACGGCGTCCACGCCCTCTATCACCATCGCATAGCGAGCATCGCCCTCATAGGCAGCGCCATATATGCCTTTGACTGGCGTCGGTTGGGTCTCATAGCGCCCAAACACCGCTTCCATCGCGTCGGAAATTTCGCCAAGCGAGGCACGCTGGCGAGCGGCATCAACGGCGAGCGCCAGCACATTGCCGCCGCCTTTCGCGCCTTCGGTCAACGCCTTGAGCGCAGCCTGACAGGCTGCTTCGTCTCGCTCTGCCCGCATTTTCTCGAGCCGTGCAATCTGCCCCTGGCGGACCTTGGCATTGTCGATATCCAGGGTTTCCATCGGATCTTCTTCGGGCAACCGATATTTGTTGACGCCAACGATCACCGCATCGCCCTTGTCGACCGCGGCCTGCCGTCCGGCTGCCGCTTCCTCGATCATCGCCTTCGGCCAGCCATCGGCGACCGCCTTGGCCATACCACCCTCTGTATTGACCTTTTCGATAATCTCCCAGGCCTTTTCGACCAGTTCATCGGTCAGCGCCTCGATATAATAGCTGCCGCCAAGCGGATCGACGACCTTGGTTATTCCGGCTTCTTCCTGCAGCACGATCTGCGTGTTGCGGGCGATCCGGGCGGAAAAGTCGGTCGGCAGCGCGATCGCTTCATCCAGCGCATTGGTGTGCAAAGACTGGGTTCCGCCTAATGTTGCCGCCATCGCCTCGATCGTCGTGCGTATTACGTTGTTGTACGGATCCTGCTCGGTCAGCGACACTCCGGAGGTCTGACAATGGGTGCGCAGCGTCTTCGAACGTTCGGACTTCGCACCGAGCTCGGTCGTCACCCGATACCAGAGGGTCCGCGCCGCGCGCAGTTTCGCCACTTCCATGAAGAAGTTCATACCGATGCCAAAGAAGAAGCTCAGCCGTCCGGCAAAAGCATCGATGTCCAGGCCCGTTTCCATCGCCTGCTTGGCATATTCGCGGCCGTCGGCAATCGTGAATGCCAGCTCCTGCACCGCCGTCGCCCCGGCTTCGTGCATATGATAACCGCTGATCGAAATGCTGTTGAACTTCGGCATATGCTCGGACGTGTAAGCAATAATATCGGAAATGATCCGCATGCTCGGTGCCGGCGGGTAGATATAGGTATTGCGGACCATGAACTCCTTCAGAATGTCATTCTGAATAGTGCCCGAGAGCTTGTCCTGTGAAACGCCCTGCTCTTCTGCCGCAATGATATAGAAAGCGAGACAGGGAATGACCGCTCCGTTCATCGTCATCGACACCGACATTTCGTCGAGCGGAATCTGGTCGAACAGGATTTTCATATCCTCGATACTGTCGATGGCGACACCAGCCTTGCCGACGTCGCCGACCACGCGTGGATGATCGCTGTCATAACCGCGATGCGTTGCGAGATCGAAGGCCACCGAAAGCCCCTTCTGCCCCGCCGCCAGATTGCGGCGATAGAAGGCGTTGGATTCCTCGGCAGTCGAAAAACCGGCATATTGGCGGATCGTCCATGGCCGCCCGGCATACATGCTGGCCTTCACGCCGCGCGTAAATGGTCCAAAGCCGGGCAATCCGGGATCAATCCCCTGTCCGCTGACATCCTCCGCCGTGTAGAGCGGTTTTACATCAATACCCTCCGGGGTTTGCCACGTCAGGTCCCGGCCTTTGACTTCCTTGTCAGCCAGTTCCTGCCAATCCTTGATCGTCGGTTTATCGGTCATATCTGCCCTGTGTAAAAATATTCGGCGTTAATAGTTATCAATGGCGAGACTGTCGAACCCCACCCGTCAATATAGGTCTTCCGCTGATATCCTCAGAACTGAAGGATATCATTCACCTTTAAATTCCGTCTTGCGTTTCTGCAAAAACGCGATCGCGCCTTCGCGGGCATCCTTGCTGTCTCCAGCAATCCGCTGCCCTTCGGCCTCGCGCACCAGTGCGGAAGCATAATCGCTTTCCAGGGCCGCCGCCAAATTCTGACGCATCACGCCGAGAGCCACGGTCGGGCCTGCAGCCAAGCGCTTTGCGAGTGTGTTGGTTTCTTCCATCAAGGCGTCGTCTTCAACGCATTTGTAAATCATTCCCCAATCTGCGGCTTTTTCGCCGGGAACCTTCTCACCCAGCAGCATCATTTCGGTTGCCCGGGCCTTGCCAACCAGACGGGTCAGCATCCACGAAGCACCGCCATCCGGCACGAGACCGATATTGACGAAGGCCTGAAGGAAATAGGCAGATTTACTGGCGATCGCAAAGTCACTGGCCAGCGCAATCGAACAACCCACGCCCGCGGCAGGACCATTGACGCCGGTGATGGTCGGGATGTTCAGCTTGGCCAGTTTCAGCATCAGCGGGTTATAATGCTGATTGAGCGCTGCATAGCTGCCCTGCCCGCCCGACAAGGCACTGTCATTCTTTGCCTGTAGATCGGCACCCGCACAAAAAGCCCGGCCTTCACCGGTAATCACGACGGCGCGCGCGTCTTCAAGCTTGTCCAGCGCCACGTAGATATCATCCGCCATACCCAGCGAACAAGCGTTCAAGCGCTCTGGTCTGTTGAGCGTGATCGTTGCCACCTGGTCGGCGATGTCCAGTTTGATGTTCTCGAATTCCATATTCGGTCCTTTTGAATGGTTGGTCATCCTGAACTTGTTTCAGGACCCCCTCGAGATCCTGACACAGGTTCAGGATGACGAGTTTAAGTTCAATGCCCTTTGGGCGTTTCCATAATTTCGGTTAGCATCCCGCCCATATCCTTGGGATGCACAAAAAAGATAAGCGTTCCGTGCGCTCCGATCCGTGGCTCGCCCAGGACGCGCTTACCCATCGATTCGAACTCCGCCTTGGCCGCATGAATGTCGGGCACCTCGAAGCAGATATGGTGTTGGCCACCGAGTGGATTCTTCGTGAGGAATCCGTAAATCGGGCTATCTTCGCCCAGCGGTTCGATCAGTTCGATCTGGGTGCCGTTCGTCGGCCCCTCTGCCGGCGTATCGACAAAACAGACTTTCACGCCCTGTTCCGGCAGGTCAAACGGCTCGCAAATCGAGGTTGCGCCCATGACATCACGCCAGTGGGCGATGCTGTCGGTGATCGATGGCGTAACAACGCCGATATGGTTCATTCTTCCGAGTTTCATCTAATGAGCCTCTCCATGCGGGAATATTCGGTGAACAAGCGGGGCGATAACGGCGCCGATGGCGACGCCCAACACGCCCGACAAAATGGCAAATATGATGCTGTAAAGCGTTCCGGCGATGGCCTGCGGAGCCTGGGTCACCAGCGGGATAGACAGCGATTTAATCAGGTGCTCCGGCGCGTGCCAACCGAGCTCGGCAACATTATGGATCAACAATCCACCGCCGACCCAGGCCATGGCCAGCGTGCCGATAACCGATATGGCGGCCAGCAGCTTCGGCATCATCTTGATCAGCCCTCGACCAACGGACGCAACAATACCTTCATTCTCTCTCGCCAGATGCAGGCCGATATCATCCATCTTCACGATCAGCGCAACCGCACCATAAACACCGACGGTGATTACCACCGCGATCAGCGCCAATATAATCGCCTGCTGCCACCAGACCTGCTCGGTCACTTCCGAAAGCGCGATCGCCATGATTTCGGCGGACAGGATCAGATCGGTGCGGATCGCGCTCGATACCATCTCTGCTTCGCGGCCAGGGCCCTCGTCCAGCGCGGGCTTTTCGTGCTTGTTGGTCTCGTCGATATGGAACAGTTCCAGGACTTTTTCGGCGGCTTCATAGCTGAGGAACAAACCGCCACAAATGAGAATGACCGGGATCAAAAATGGCGCAAATTGTCCTAAAACTACCGCAGCCGGTAGTAAAAAGAGCAATTTATTCCGGAACGAGCCCTTGGTAATTTTCCAGATCATCGGCAATTCGCGCGCCGGCGAAAAACCCGTCATATATTGCGGTGTCACCGCCGCATCGTCGATTACCACGCCGGCGGACTTGGTGCCCGCACGCGCTGCGGCAGCACCGATATCATCCACCGATGCGGCAGCGACTTTCGCAATGGCTGCGACATCATCGAGAAGGGCTACTAGGCCTGTGGGCATTAGAGGCTTCCAGTCATTGTGTTATTTCGCCTTCCAACGCCGATCCTGAGCAAGCCTGATAAAACTCGATCCCTATATCCGTTAGCGCAACTAGATCCACCCAAGCGGGCTGATTAGCCATCAATGGAATTGAAACTCGCACAAACTTAAAGATTCTTGATCGTTCTAGGATTTCTATGGAAAGACGATTGTCCGAATACCATTTTTTGGTTGTCATTCCCCAAACGAGACCATTGCCTTTATCCTCCGGAATTGCCCATGCATAAGTTCTAATAGGTACGGGAATGTTAGGGTTTTCGAAATGTTGATGCACGAAATTGATATTATCTCCCGTAAGCGGAAACTTTTCGATTACGCGATTTAGCAACCGATCCTGAACCAGCGGACCAAGCTTCCTGGCGGCCGCTCGCTCGGAAGCCGGCAAATGTTCGACTTGTTGTCGATAGTAAGCAACAAATTCTTCCAGTACGTTCGCCTCGTTCGGGCCAATCATGGCCATAATATCCGAAAATACAGCCTGGACATTGGTTTCGACCTGCCGCGAGCCCGCGGAAACAAAAAGATTCGCCCACCACTGAGTTATTCCGTCATTCTCCTCCGAAAAAGACGCATCAATGATCATTTTTGTAAGCAAGCCAGGCTTAATAGGGCCAATCTGAATATTGCCTTCCTTAGCAAGGGTTTCAGCTCGGTTAAAGATCGCGGGAACGCGAGACTCAAGGTGCGCTTTCAAGCCTCCACCAATAGCATCTGCGCTTGGACCAAAGACCTTATTCGCAAACCACCCTAAACCGACGAGCGCAGCTGTAGAAACGGGCTCAACCATGAGCCGTGTTACAACGGAATATTATCATGCTTCTTCCACGGATTCTCCAGCTGCTTGTTGCGCAGCTTCCGCAGCCCCAGCGCCACCCGGCGGCGGGTCGAGTGCGGCATGATCACCTCGTCGATAAAGCCCTTTTGCGCCGCGATAAACGGGTTGGCGAAGCGGGCCTCATATTCGGCGGTGCGTTCGGCGATTTCTTCCGGCGTCTTGCCGCGGAAGATGATTTCGACCGCGCCCTTGGCGCCCATCACGGCGATTTCGGCGGTCGGCCAGGCATAGTTGAGATCGCCGCGCAGATGTTTGGAGGCCATCACGTCATAGGCGCCGCCATAGGCCTTGCGGGTAATGATGGTGATTTTTGGCACCGTCGCTTCGGCATAGGCAAAGAGCAGTTTTGCGCCGTGCTTGATAATGCCGTTATGCTCTTGTGATGTGCCGGGCAGAAAGCCGGGAACGTCAACCAGAGTCACAATCGGAATATTGAACGCATCGCAATAGCGGACGAAACGCGCCGCTTTCTTGGAAGCATTGATATCGAGGCAACCGGCGAGGATCATTGGCTGGTTGGCGACCACACCAACGGTGGCGCCTTCCATCCGGCCAAAGCCGCAAATGATATTGCCGGCATGGGCTGGCTGGACTTCAAAGAAATCACCCTCGTCGAGCATCTTGCGGATGACTTCGTGCATGTCATAGGGCTGATTGGCATTGGCCGGGATCAGCGTATCGAGGCTTTCCTCGAGCCGGTCCCAGGGATCGGCGGTCGGCCGTTCCGGCACGTCCTCTCGGTTAGACAGCGGCATGAAATCGATAAAGTCGCGCGCCGCGAGCAGTGCCTCGATATCATTTTCATATGCCACATCGGCAACGCTGGTCTTGGTCGTGTGCGTTACCGCGCCGCCAAGCTCTTCCTGCGTCACGATTTCGTTGGTCACCGTCTTGACCACATCCGGGCCGGTGACGAACATATAGGAACTGTCCTTCACCATGAAGATGAAGTCGGTCATCGCCGGCGAATAGACCGCGCCGCCAGCACAGGGGCCCATGATGAGGCTGAGCTGGGGGATGACGCCGCTGGCGAGGACATTTTTCTGGAACACGTCAGCATAGCCGCCTAGCGAGGCGACGCCTTCCTGGATCCGGGCCCCGCCGCTGTCATTGATGCCGATGACCGGCGCGCCGACCTTCATAGCATTGTCCAGCACCTTGCAGATCTTTTCGGCATGGCGCTCGGACAGCGAACCGCCGAAGACGGTGAAGTCCTGTGAGAAGACATAGACAAGACGGCCGTTGATCGTACCGCTACCGGTTACCACGCCATCGCCGGGGATATGCTGCTCGTCCATTCCGAAATCGACGCAATTATGCTCGACATACATATCGATTTCTTCGAACGACCCTTCGTCGAGCAGGATATGGATACGCTCACGGGCGGTCAGCTTGCCTTTTGCATGCTGGCTGTCGATCCGCTTTTGCCCGCCGCCCAGCATGGCTTCGGCGCGTTTGGCTTCCAATTGTGCGATAATGTCTGACATGTATCCCCCGGCTGTGAATCACTTGGTTTGGAATGCCCTAGTCAATGCACAGCCGGTTAGGCAATCGTCAATAGTAATTAATCGTGCGATTAAACGTGAGCTTTGGCCGCCTGTGCCGTAGCGTTATCTATTTAAATAGCACCAATTCCTCAGCCATACTGGGGTGCAGGGCTACGGTATCGTCAAAGGCCTGTTTGGTAAGGCCTGCCTTCACCGCAATGGCCGCCGCTTGCAGGATCTCGGGTGCATCGGGGCCGATCATGTGCAGGCCGAGGATTTTCTCGGTCGGATGCTCGACGATCATCTTGTAAAGACTGCGCTCGGCACGGTCCGCAAACACGTTGCGCATGGCCCGGAAATCGGAGGAGTAGACTTTGATGTTTCCGTATCTTTCGCGCGCCTCGCCCTCTGTCAAGCCGACCGACGCGATCGGCGGTTGGGAAAAAACCGCGGCCGGGATATTGTCATAATCGACGGTGCGCGGATTGTCACCGAACACCGTATCAGCAAAGGCCTGCCCCTCGCGAATGGCGACCGGAGTCAGCTGCACCCGATTGGTCACATCACCGACAGCGTAAATATGGTCGACATTGGTCTTGCTATATTCGTCGACCTTGATCGCGCCGCTATCGTCCGTTTCAACGCCTGCTGTTTCAAGGCCAAGGCCGTCAATCTTTGGCCGACGGCCGGTCGCAGCAAGCACCACGTCAGCGCGGACCGGGCGGCTTGTCCCATTCATATAGACATCCAGCGAGCCATCGTCCTGCTTTTCAATCTTGTCGAACGAGCACTGAAATTTATAGTTGATACCCTTTGCTAGCGAGATCTGGATCAGCCGATCACGGATGCTCTCGTCATAACCGCGCAATATGATATCCGACCGATTGACGACCGTGACATCGCTACCCAGACCGTTGAAAATGCCTGCAAACTCGTTGGCGATATAGCCGCCGCCGGATATAATCACGGTCTCCGGCAGCTTTTCGAGATGAAACATCTCGTTCGATGTGGACATATGCTCGCTTCCTGGGAACTCCGCCACCGCAGGCCATGCCCCGACCGCGATCAGTATAGTCTTCGCGGTTACGGTCTTGCCGCCGGCCAGCTTGATCTCATGCGGACCAGTCAGTTCCGCCCGTTCCAGGATAATCTCGACGCCATGATTTTTGAGCGTATCGGTATAGGCATTGTTCAGCCGATCGACGTCTTTCAGAACATGATCGCGCAGCGTCAGCCAGTCGAATTTGGCATTTTCCCAGGTCCAGCCGAAATTTTTGCCGTCTTCGAGTTCTTCCGCAAAATGCGATCCATAGACCAACAGCTTTTTCGGCACGCAGCCGCGAATTACGCAGGTGCCGCCAACACGATATTCTTCGGCAACAGCAACCTTTGCGCCGTAGGACGACGAAACCCGCGCAGCACGCGTTCCTCCGGAACCTGCCCCGATAACGAACAGGTCATAATCAAATTCAGCCATCAAAATTTCCTCGTTCTCAGGGTCCAAAGGCCCGTTTTTTTAGTTCTTCGGTCGATTCATCCAACCGGTTACCGTCGTCAGCAGCCAGCTTGTTGGCCATTTGCTTGCCAAGCTCCACGCCAAACTGATCAAACGGATTGATGTTCAACAAAACGGCATTCACGAATGTCCGATGCTCGTAAAAAGCAAGGAGCGCACCCAGTGAACGTGCTTCCAATTCTTCCATTAATATGGTGACCGACGGTCTGTCACCCGGATAGTTTCGATGACTGTCATCGGAATTTTTACCCGCCATGAGCGCCGCCCCCTGGGCAAAGCAGTTCAACAGCAGACCGTTATGATGCGCAGGATCCAGGGAATCACCAGGTTCCACCACCGCCAGAAACTCGACCGGGACGAGATGACTGCCCTGATGGAGCAACTGAAAAACTGCGTGTTGAGCATCTGTGCCAACACCGCCCCAGACAACCGGGCTGGAATGCAAGGATAGCGGTGCGCCTTCGATGGTCACCGACTTCCCGTTACTCTCCATTTCCAGTTGCTGCAGATAGTCTGGAAGGAGCCCCAATCGCTCGTCATAGGCAAAGACAGCGCGGGTCTGACAGCCACGCACTTGCGCATAATATTGATCGGCAAAAGCTGCGATCACCGGAATATTGCTTTCCAAGGGTGTATCCTGGAAATGCCGATCCATCGCCGCAGCTCCGTCGAGCAGATCAGCAAAAACATCATAGCCGAGCGCAAGCGCAACACTGAACCCTATCGAGGACCACAGCGAGTAGCGCCCTCCCACGGTTTCGGAGAAAGGCAATATGCGGGTCTCGTCTATGCCCCATTTCACCGCTTGTTCCGGGTCGGCCGTTAGCGCAACCACCTGCCCCAACGGATCATCGAGGCCCTGCTCCCGCATCCAATCGACTACCGACTGGGCATTCAGCAGCGTCTCGGCAGTGGTAAAAGTTTTGGACGCAATCACCAGCAAGGTCTTGGCTGGATCAAACCGCTCCAGCACCGGTTCCAGAGCGGCGCCATCGATGTTGGACACCACTGCGAGCTCGTATTTTTCATCGCCCAGTTTGAGTGCCTGATGCAGCATTTTGGGTCCCAGCGCCGACCCGCCTATCCCAAGATGGATGATCTGGGTAAATTCACCGATCGCACCGGAATCAATGATCTCAATCAGACTTTTCATGCGTTCGTGTAATGCATGGGCGTTGTCGACGCTGGCGGGGTTGCCGATGCCACGCTCCGCGCAATGTTCCGCAGCCCGACCTTCACTTACATTGATAAGCTCTCCAGAAATCAGCGCATTGGTTTTAGCCGACAGTTCAAGGTCATCTGCCAGTTCAGCAAAAGCCTGAACGACGTCACTATTCAGGTGGGTTTTTGAAAAATCGAAATAGAGACCCTTTTTGTCAAAGCCGAGCTCTGCAACCCGGTTGCCATTGTTTTCAAAGAGCTGATTTAGCGAAACCTGGGGGAGTTCGCGAATCTTGCGCCAATGGTCTGAAGTCATTCTGTCATCCAATCTGTTGCATCTGAAGTTAGCGAACCCTTTGACCTACCCTGCACTATCCGCCGGACAGACCTGTCTCAAGTTGAAAATCAACGACTACCGGTTCGCGCAAGAAATCTTGACGGCAATGCCATTGTCAGCGAAGGGGCGCCATGACGCGAAAGAAAGCAGAAAGATCGGAAACCGGCGACTTTGTCGCGTTCCTAATAAAACTCGCCTTGTTTATCCTGATATTGCGCAGTTTCATCTTCTCCCCATTCAACATTCCCTCTGAGTCCATGCAGCCTCGCCTGATCGTGGGCGATTATCTGCTGGTAGCGAAATGGCCCTACGGCTTTTCCCAATACAGCCTGCCCTTCAGCGTGCCCCTGATTCCAGGACGAATATTGCCGCATTCCCCAGAACCGGGGGATGTGGTAGTTTTCAAAGCACCGCCAAGCGCCCATGAAGACTATATCAAGCGTGTGATTGCCTTATCAGGCGACATTGTTCAGGTGTCGAATGGTGTCGTCTCCATCAACGGGACGCCGGTTGACCACAAAAGAATCGCCGATTTCGAACTGCCGATCACACCCAACAGTCCTTGCTATCGTCCGGAGTTTGAATCCACGGTAGAAAATGGCAAAAGGGTTTGTCGTTATCCGCAGTTTCAGGAAACTCTGCCCAATGGAGTGAGCTATCGCATTCTGGATATTTACGAAGATTCGGAGGGAGACAACACTCAGGCTTTTGTCGTTCCGGAGGGTCATATGTTTCTGATGGGAGACAATCGGGACCGTAGCGCCGATAGTCGCTTTCCTGCCCAAGAAGGTCAGGCAATCGGGATGGTGCCGGAAGAGAATCTGATCGGCAGGGCTTTGATCTCGGTCTTTTCGACCGATGGTTCCGCAGAGTGGATCAAGCCATGGACCTGGTTTACCGCGGCCCGCTGGGATCGAATTGGAGAAACATTTTGAGCCGGTCAGACTTTCTCGACTGGATCGCAGAGATCACCGACGCGCAACCAGTATCTCCAAATCTCTATATCAGAGCGACGACTCATGGCAGCCACGGCGACGAAGACTATCAGCGGCTTGAATTTCTCGGTGACCGGGTCTTGGGCCTCGTGATTGCCGATCACCTCTACCACCAGTTCCCGAATGAACCCGAAGGCCAATTATCGCAACGGCTTAACGGCCTGGTTTCCGGACCTGTATGCGGGGATGTCGCCAAAACGATCGGGGTCGGGAACCACCTGCTGCTTGGAAAGCAAGCGCGTGATGACGGGGCCCGACAAAGTGTCAAAGTGTTGGGTGACGTGATGGAGTCCCTGATTGGCGCGGTTTATCTCGACCATGGCATCGAGGCGGCACGCAATTTCATACTTAAACATTGGGGTAGCCGAATAACTGCAGCAGTGACCGACGTCCGGCATCCCAAGTCCGCTTTGCAGGAATGGGCCGCCAGCAACAATCGCAAGGTTCCGACTTATGAATTGATCGACAAACGCGGTCCTCACCACGATCTAAAATTCACGGTTCGCGTGAGCATTAGCAATATCGGCGAGGTCGAGGCGACCGCTTCCGCCATTCAGGCGGCCGAGACCGCAGCAGCCAAGAAATTTCTGGAAAAATTCACATGACTCAAAAATGCGGCGTAGTGGCATTGATTGGCGCCCCCAATGCCGGAAAATCGACCTTGATTAACGCTTTGGTGGGTCAGAAAGTCGCTATTACCAGTTCCAAGCCGCAAACCACCCGGACGAGGCTTTTGGGTATTGCGATTGAAGAGGATACGCAGCTGCTCCTGGTCGACACACCGGGTATTTTTGAACCGCACCGACGCCTGGACCGTGCGATGGTGTCGGCCGCCTGGGAAGGCGCTGAGGATGCCGATATTATCGTCATGCTTGTTGATGCCCGAGCCGGCCTCGGCACCAAGGTTACCTCCATCGTCGAACGCATTCAGCATCGCTCTGAAAAAACCATTCTGGTAATGAACAAGGTCGACATCGCCGCAAAAGACAAGATGCTAGGCCACGTCGTCAAACTGCATGAACAGGCGGATTTTGACGAGACATTCTTCGCGAGCGCCAAAACTGGCGACGGACTTGAAGAACTCAAGGCCTATTTGACACAGGCGATGCCCGAAGGCCCCTGGCATTTCCCTGCTGATCAGGTTTCCGATGCCAGCGAGCGTATTCTTGCAGCAGAAATCACCCGCGAGCAGGTTTTTCGGCAACTCCATGCCGAACTGCCCTATGCTACCGCGATCGCGATGGAACAATATAAGGAGCGGCCTGACGGCTCGCTAGAGATCCATCAGCAAATCCTCGTCGAAAAGGCCAGCCAGAAAGCCATCATTCTTGGCAAGGGTGGGCACCAGATCAAGGACATCGGTGCCAAGGCCCGTGCCGAACTGTCGGAGATATTGGGAAAGCCGGTCCATCTCTATTTGCACGTCAAGGTCAGCGCGAACTGGGACGAGGACCGGAGTCTCTATCAGGACATGGGTCTTGATTGGGTCAAATAGCGGCCCTGATTTCCCAAGCGACGGCGATCTAACAATCTTCTGCTAGCCGGAGGGCGACGCGGAAAGGCGTCGTCCTCCTGATCGGCAATTCGATTATTCTGATTTGGCTTTTGCCGGTGCTTTCTTCGCGGCAGGCTTCTTTTTCGCCGCCGTCTTTTTCTTGGCAGCCGGTTTCTTTTTGGGAGCGGCTTTCTTGGTCCGCTTTTTGGCTGGACCTTTGGCAGCACGGTCGTCGATCAGCTGGGCCGCTTCTTCTAGGGTTAGCTGATCCTTGTCGACGGTTTTCGGCAGGGACGCATTGGTCGTGCCATCGGTGACATACGGACCGTAGCGGCCGTCCATCAACTTGATCTCAGCCTCGGTGCGCGGATGATTGCCCATGATCTTGAGCGGTTCCATCTTGCCGCGACCGCGGCCGCCGCCATTTTTCGCCGCATCCGCCAGTTTGGCGACCGCAGCATTCATACCGATCTCAAACACTTCCAGCGTGTTTTCGAGCCGCGCCGATTTGCCATTATGGCTCAGATAGGGACCATAACGTCCAATCTGTGCCATCACCGGTTCGCCGGTTTCGGGATGAATGCCAACCTCGCGAGGGAGCGATAGCAGCTTCACGGCCCATTCAAGGCCGAAATCTTCCGGTGGAATATCCTTGGGTATCGATGAGCGCTTGGCTTCCTTGCCCTCGCCTTTTTCAACATAGGGCCCAAAACGACCCACTTTTTTGGTGATTTTCTCATCGCTGTCGGGATCAACGCCCAGTTCTTGCGGGCCTTCATCCTCATCCGCATTGGCGCTGCCGCCCTGTGCAAAACGGCGAGTGAATTTGCATTCGGGATAATTGGAACAGGCAACAAAAGCCCCGAAACGGCCGCCACGCAGCGCCAGTTTGCCTTCGTTGCAACGCGGACAAAGTCGGGGGTCGCTGCCATCTTCTTTTTCGGGAAAAAGATAGGGCTCGAGAAATTTGTCCAGCTCCGCCGTCACTTCTGATGGCAGCTTTTCCATGATCTCAACGGTCTTCGGCTTGAAATCATGCCAGAAGGCCTCAAGGATCTTCTGCCATTGCGCTCGCCCGCCACTAACCTCGTCGAGCTCGTCTTCGAGGCCAGCGGTATAATCATAGGCCACGTAACGATCAAAAAACCGTTCGAGAAACCCGGTCAGCAGGCGTCCGCTCTCCTCTGCAAAGAAACGGTTCTTCTCGATCCGCACATAAGCGCGATCTTTCAGGGTCTTGATGATCGAGGCATAGGTCGATGGTCGCCCGATCCCCAATTCTTCCATCTTCTTGACCAGGCTGGCTTCGCTGTAACGCGGCGGTGGCTGGGTAAAATGCTGGACCGCATCCACTGCTTTCTTGGCCGGGCTGTCGCCTTTTGACATCACCGGAAGCAAACCGCTGTCTTCATCCTTTTCGTCGTCTCGGCCTTCTTCATAGAGCGCGAGAAATCCGGGAAATTTGACCACCTGACCGTTTGCTCGCAAGCCTGTCTTTCCGGTTCCATCAAGCATCTCGACCGTTGTTCGCTCCAGTCGAGCAGATGCCATCTGGCTGGCCATCGCGCGTTTCAGGATGAGATCATAGAGTTTTGCGTGGTCGCCACTGCCGGCAGTACGTTTTGTGAAGCTGGTAGGCCGAATCGCTTCGTGCGCCTCCTGGGCATTTTTTGCCTTGCTCTTGTAGATCCGCGGGCTGTCCGGAATGTAGCTTGCGTCATAACGGTCAGCGATCGCCTTGCGTGCTGCCGAAATCGCGCTGCCGTCCATCTGGACGCCATCCGTCCGCATGTAGGTAATCGCGCCATCTTCATATAGTTGCTGCGCAATTCGCATAGTATGGCTCGAGGAATAGCCCAGCTTGCGAGCGGCCTCCTGCTGCAACGTCGACGTCGTAAAGGGCGGAGGCGGATTGCGGGTCAGCGGTTTGGTTTCAATCGATTCAACGGTGAAAAGACCGTTTTCGACAGCGGCCTTGGCCAGCATCGCCTGCTCTTCATTGGCCAGATCCATCTTGCCAAGTTTATTGCCTTCATGAATCGTCAGCCGGGCATCAAAGGCTTGGCCGGCCTGTTCCATCCGGGCGGTGACGGACCAATATTCCTGAGGGTTGAACGCTTCTATTTCCCGTTCTCGCTCGACGATCAGACGGAGCGATACTGACTGAACGCGGCCTGCGGACTTAGCGCCCGGAAGTTTGCGCCACAGCACCGGGGACAAGGTAAACCCGACCAGATAGTCCAGTGCCCGACGTGCGCGATAGGCATCAATCAGATCTTCATCCAGTGCGCGCGGATGCGCCATCGCGTCTGTCACAGCAGCTTTCGTAATCGCATTAAATGTGACCCGGTCGACCGTGTCCGGAAGCGCCTTTTTGTTGCGCAATACTTCCAGCACATGCCAGCTTATCGCCTCGCCTTCGCGGTCAGGGTCAGTCGCGAGGATCAGTCGGCTGGCTTTTTTCGATTCGGCTGTGATCTCTTTAAGCTGCTTGGCTTTGTCGGTGTAATTCTGCCAGGTCATTGCAAAACCATCATCCGGGTCTACCGAGCCATCCTTGGGCGGGAGGTCGCGAATATGACCGTAGGAGGCCAATACCTTGAAGTCCGACCCAAGATATTTTTCGATGGTTTTAGCCTTGGCTGGCGACTCTACAATAACTAGCTGCATAGGTTCCGATTTCGTTGTTCTCACGTATACGCGCGAGGCTGTGACAAGGATTGGGCATAGGTCAAGGCCCTGATTGAACGTTTTTGTCAATGGCGATCACAAATTTAGCCCACCGCCCAGACATCAATCGGCAAGGCTGACTTTGGCGCCAGCGTGTCGTGTCAGCCGTCCGGCCAGCTCCAGTTCGAGCAACGTCATATGGACGGTCTGCGGCGACAAACCCGATTGTCTGACCAATTCGTCGATCGATACCGGCGTCACACTCAACAGCTCGATAAGCGGCGCGCGCTGAGTGTTTGGGATATCCGTCGGATCCCGTTGAGGCACGCTGGAACCCTGAACGTTGTCGGAGAATGCGGCAACCGGAACCGTATATTCTGCTCGATCATCAAAATGGCGGATCAATTCCAAAACATCGTCTGCCGACTGGATTAATGTCGCTCCCTCCCGGATCAGCATGTTGCAGCCGGTTGACCTGGGATCGAGCGGAGAACCCGGAACCGCCATGACCTGTCTACCAGCTTCGGCTGCCAGCCTCGCTGTGATCAGCGAACCGGAGCGCGGCGCAGCCTCGATCACCACTGTGCCTCTCGCCAGTCCGGCTATGATGCGGTTGCGATACGGAAAGTGTCGTGCGCGCGGCTCAGTGCACATAGCTTGTTCCGCCAGCAATAATCCACGTTCGGCAATTTCTTTCTGGAGTCGCTCGTTTTCGGGTGGGTAAAAAACGTCCAGTCCGCCTGCGATGACGCCTATAGTAGCCGTTGCCAGCGAGCCTTGATGGGCGGCGGTATCGATGCCTTTGGCCAAGCCAGACACGATCGTTACGCCTGATTGAGCCAAATTATTCGCTAACTCATGGGCGAATCTGCAGGCTGCAGCAGATGCGTTTCGAGCGCCGACCATTGCGACCGTTGGCCGTTCTATGAAAGCCAAGCTGCCTTGCCAGAGGAGCAGAGGTGGAGCGTTAGACAGTTCAGCCAGCAAAGAGGGATAAGCACGGTCGCCAAGGAACAACATATTGGCTCCGGCTTTCCTGATGGCGTTCAGCTCGGACTCAATCTTCTTCGCGCTGGCAACGCGAGGTGATCGTCCGCCACCACGAGCTGCAAGGTCGGGAAGAGCCTCCAGCACGGCCGCTGCCGAACCAAATCTTCGGACCAACTGTCGATATGAGACAGGGCCGATATTCTCGGAGCGGATTAGCCGAAGTCGATCAAACGCTTCCTGACTGGCGGCGTCCACTTCAAGCGCTTTTTCTGGCCCCGACTTTCGGTTCTTCGCCAGCGATCAAACGTTCGATATTCGAACGATGTTTCCACAATACCAACAGAGCCAGACCGATGAACATGGGCATCATCGCATATTCTCCCAGGGCGAAGACCGCGATCGGAACCGATATGGCGGCGAGCATCCCTCCTACGGAAGAATAGCGCCAAAGTGCAAGCGACCCCAGCCAAGTGACCGCAAATATCAACCCTGCCGTTGGTACCAGGGCAGATACGATACCCAGCAAGGTGGCCACGCCTTTTCCGCCGTTAAATTTCAACCAGACAGGATAGAGATGCCCGAGGAAAGCACCTAAGCCTGCGAGCACGCCGAGGCCGCTCGAAATTTGCAGGGCAATATAGACCGCAGCGTAGCCCTTGCCGATGTCCAGAAGGAGAGTCAGCGCTGCCAGCCCCTTGTTGCCTGTGCGCAGGACATTGGTCGCGCCAATATTGCCGGATCCCGTCTGCCGCAGATCGCCCCCGCCGGAAAGACGAGTCAATACCAGGCCAAATGGAATTGAACCGAGCAAATAGCCCAACAATAACGCAAATATCGGTTCTACCCACATAGACTGCACTCAAAATACCCTGTTGTTACGATCGCAGCTATATTCACAGGCGATAACGAGCAAGCATCTCGTCGCAAAAAACGGCCAAGGCCAAACGCTTGTCAGACGAACCGAAGCAGTTGCCGTTGCCATGCTATTCTGGCTATGGGAAAAACATGACAGAAGCACAGGCTGGCGAATGCCCTCCCCTATTATTTTTCGATTCCGGAGTGGGTGGCCTTTCGGTTTTGAGCGAGACGGTCAAATTGCTGCCTCATGCACCGATCGTCTATGCTGCGGACTATGCTGGCCTGCCCTATGGCATGAAGACCGAGGCGGAACTCGCTGCACGCGTGCCGGCGCTTCTGGGACGGCTGGTCGAGCGATATAAACCGATTTTGGCAACGATCGCGTGCAACACGGCGTCCACCATTGCGCTCGAGCATGTCCGCTCGGCTTTAGATATTCCGGTCGTCGGAACCGTGCCGGCCATCAAACCAGCCAGCGAGCAAACGCTCACGGGTGTAATCGGATTGCTGGGTACGCAAGCGACCGTCCGGCAGCCCTATGTGGACAAGCTCGCAGCCAATTTTGCATCCGACAAGATCTTGCTGCGTCATGCCGCTCCGGGACTGGTTTATGCGGCAGAGGCAAAACTGCGCGGCGAAAAGCCGGACACGGATGTCATTCGCGAAGCGATGGCCGGATTGTTTGATCAGGTCGACGGAGACCGGATCGATACGGTCATTTTGGCCTGCACGCATTTCCCGCTGCTGCGAGACGAGCTGGCGGACGCCGCAACCGGCTCGGTTGCATTCATCGATGGTGCCGCCGGAATTGCCCGACGGATCGCCTATCTGACCAAGGATGTGCGCTGGCCAGTCGAACGCCGCGAAGGCATATTTGTGACGACCGGCGATCTGGGAGATGTCGCGCCCTATCGCTCAGCTATCGCCGACCACGGCAACACCCGATTTGAAAAGCTCTAGGGCGCAAGCGGCGGAAATCTTGAAATCTTATTGCGAGCGGTTCGCGCTGGAAATTGTTGGAAAAGGCCGCTAAGAGCCCCACCAACGAGATCGCAAGGACAGATTTGACGCAGGATTTGGTGACATAGTGGACTACGACAAGATATTCTCACAAGCGATTGATCGCTTGCACACAGAAGGCCGTTACAGAGTCTTTATCGATATTCTACGGAACAAGGGTTCCTTTCCCAACGCGCGCTGTTTCGCCCATCACAATGGACCGCAGCCAGTAACCGTCTGGTGCTCGAACGATTATCTGGCGATGGGTCAACACCCCGATGTGATCGCTGCGATGGAAGAAGCGCTGCATGATGTTGGCGCAGGATCCGGCGGGACTCGCAATATCGGCGGCAACACCCATTATCATATCCAGCTCGAGCGGGAACTGGCCGACTGGCACTGCAAGTCGGGCGCCCTGCTGTTCACGTCCGGATATGTCTCGAACGAGGCAACGCTGTCGACGCTGACCAAGATCCTGCCTGGCTGTATCATCTTTTCCGATGAGTTGAACCACGCATCCATGATCGCCGGGATCAAGAACAGCGGCTGCGAGAAGCGGGTTTTCCGTCACAATGATCTGGAGCATCTCGAAGAATTGCTGGCCGCGGAAGATACTGAAGTACCAAAGCTTATCGCCTTCGAAAGCATCTATTCGATGGATGGCGACATCGCGCCGCTGCACGCGATTTGCGATCTGGCAGACAAATATAATGCGCTGACCTATTGTGATGAAGTCCATGCCGTCGGCATGTACGGAAAACGCGGCGGCGGCATTTCTGAACGCGATGCGGCAGCGAAAAGAATCACTATTATCGAAGGCACATTGGCCAAGGCCGTTGGTGTTATGGGCGGCTATATTACGGCCGACCAGAAGATCATCGACGTGATCCGGTCCTATGCTCCCGGCTTTATTTTCACCACCAGCCTGTCTCCGGTTCTCGTTGCTGGCGCGCTGGCCAGCATCCGCCATTTGAAGCAGTCGACCGCCGAGCGGGACGGCCAGCAGGCAGCGGCGCAGACGCTCAAGGACCTGTTCAAAAATGCCGGCCTGCCGGTGATGGAATCCTCGACCCATATCGTTCCGCTACAGGTGGGTGATCCGGTCAAGGCCAAGAAAATCAGCGATATATTGCTCGCAGAATATGGCGTCTACGTACAGCCAATCAACTATCCGACCGTACCCCGCGGCACCGAGCGCCTGCGCTTTACCCCGGGTCCGGCGCATAGCGAAGCGATGATGGTCGATCTGACCAATGCACTGGTCGAAATCTGGAGCCGGATGGATCTGGAGCGGGCGATAGCAGCCTAGATATATGCGGTGGAGCAAAGTCAGGTCACTCGTAGTGTCTAGATTTGCTCCCGGCTTGAAGGGCAGATTAGATATTCACAGTACAGCCTATGGTAATTGTTCCTGCGGTCACGCTTGGCTAACATTCGACGGGAAAGTGATAGCCAATTTTTGCACCAGAGCATATTACAACGCTCAAGGATTCGAGACAAAATCGCCTAGCCCCAATGGAATGTACAGCGATCACCTGACCTCATATGGTGAATTGAGTCGGCAAGATGCCTATGAAGCGTGCTGGTCATTTCTTCACGAATTGTCGATTGAGGAAGCCCTGGCCGAACCAGATCCATTAATTCAGAGTTTGGCAGTAGCGGACTCCTGGCTAGGCAAGAGGCGACTGCTAAAATTGGACGCATCCAGCTTGCACCCGTTGGCGCAGTTCATTCTGGAACAACGAGTTCCCAAATCCTGCGGCGTTGTAACAGCTTAGCTCGCTGAAATCACATTCGCGAATAGCGCGGGATCAACATTGCCGCCGGACAAGGTGATAGCCGTGCCATCAGTCAGCGGTACCTTGCCGGCCAGGACCGCAGCGAGCGCTACCGCGCCGCCTGGCTCCACGACCAGATGCAGTTTTTCAAAAGCTATGCGCATGGCGTGGTGCACTTCCTCCGCTGATACCGACAGGCCGAGGGCATTGCGGGCCTTCAATATATCAAAGGTAATCGGCGCCACGCGCATGGTTTGCAGCGCGTCGCATTCGGTTGCCGGCGGATTGTCGCCAACAGGAACGATAGAGCCGCCCTCGAGCGATCGTTTCATATCGTCCCAGCCTTGCGGTTCGACGACGACGATGCGCGCGTCGGGATTGGCCAGAGCCGAGCCGGTCGCCAGCCCGCCACCGCCGCAGCAGGCAACAATCTGGTCGGGCTCTGATCCGGTCAAGGCAAGCATCTGCTCGCGGATTTCGAGCCCGCAACTGCCCTGCCCCTCAACAATCCAGGGGTCATCGAAGCTAGGGACCACCACCGCTCCGGTTTTGCCCGCCAGCTCGGCGGCAAGCTGTTCGCGCGAGCCACCCATACGGTCGTAGGTCACAACCTCCGCGCCGAGCTCACGCGTATTGTCCAGTTTCGCCCTGGGGGCGTCGTCCGGCATCACGATGATAGCCGGGACACCTAGGCGCCGCGCGGCCCAGGCGACGCCCTGCGCGTGATTGCCGCTGGAAAAGGCGACCACGCCGCGGGGGCGCTGGTCGTCGGTAAGATCGGTCAGCCGGTGCCAGCCACCACGGATTTTGAACGCCCCGATCGGTTGCAGGCACTCAGCCTTGCACCAGACGACCCGGCCCTCGACTTCGAGCGGCAGCAGCGGCGTATTCGGCAATATGGCAGCAATTTTCTTCGCTGCGCGCTCCACTCCCTCCAAAGTTGGTTGCCGCTCAGGATTCATCAGGTGTTGTTCTGTCATGACCTCTCCCTATATGCGGTATTCTACTTTCTCCAGCATTTAGAGTGAAAAGCATGAGCAAAATATTGGTAATCGGTGCAGGCGGCGTCAGTTCGGTGGCGGTGCACAAGATGGCGCAACTGATCGCGGCGGGCAATGCCACGTTTGGCGAGATAGTGCTGGCCAGCCGCACGCTGTCCAAATGCGAAGCGATCGCCGAGTCGGTCAAGCAGCGGACAGGCGTAGCCATCACCACCGCGCAGATCGATGCCGATGATGTGCCGGCGATGACCGCCCTGATCGAAAAGGAAAAGCCCGATCTGGTGGTCAATCTGGCACTGCCCTATCAGGATCTGCCAATCATGGACGCTTGCCTGGCGACCGGCACCGATTATCTCGACACTGCCAATTACGAGCCGCGCGACGAGGCGAAGTTCGAATATAAATGGCAGTGGGATTATCACGACCGGTTCAAGGAAGCGGGGATCATGGCGTTGCTCGGCTCCGGCTTTGATCCCGGCGTGACCAGCGTGTTCACCTGCTGGCTAAAGAAACATCATTTCGACCGGATCGATACGCTCGACATTCTGGACTGCAACGGCGGCGATCATGGCCAGCATTTCGCGACCAATTTCAATCCCGAGATCAATATCCGCGAAGTAACTGCCAATTCCCGCCACTGGGAGAAAGGCCAGTGGGTTGAGGGGCCGCCGCTGACCCAGAAACAGGAATTTGATTTCGAGGCCGTAGGCCCGAAGAATATGTATCTGATGTATCACGAGGAAATCGAATCGCTGAAGACGCATCTGCCGGAGATCCAGCGGATCCGTTTCTGGATGACCTTTGGTGATGCCTATCTCACGCATCTGGCGGTGCTGCAGAATGTTGGCATGACCCGGATCGACCCGGTGATGTACGAAGGCCGCGAAATCATCCCGTTGCAGTTCCTGAAAGCCGTATTGCCGGAACCGGCCAGCCTCGGCGAGACGACCAAGGGCAATACCAATATCGGCGTGATCGCAACGGGTATGAAGGACGGCGTGCAGAAGACGCTCTACGTCAAGAATATCTGCAGCCATGAAGCCGCCTATGAGGAAACCGGCAACCAGGGTGTCAGCTATACCACCGGCGTGCCGGCAATGATCGGCGCGGCGATGATGTTGTCCGGCCAGTGGCAGGGCAAGGGCGTCTTCAACATGGAAGAGTTCGATCCGGACCCGTTCATGGAGATGCTGAACCAGCATGGTCTGCCCTGGACCGTGGAAGAATTGGAAGCACCTTTGGCGTTTTGACCATGGAGACCAAGGCAGGCGATCCCGGCGCTTTTGCGCATTTTGATCTGGGGCGGGTGCCCTCTCCTGCTTTTGTTGTGGACGAGGTTGCGGTGCGCCGGAATCTGGAGATTCTGGCCGATATCAGTGCGCGGTCGGGGGCCAAGGTGCTGCTGGCGCTGAAGGCCTTTTCGATGTGGTCGCTGGCGCCGTTGATCGACGAATATCTGGATGGCTATTGCGCTTCGGGCCTGTGGGAAGCGCGGCTGGCGAAGGAGCATTTTCGAGGTCCGATCAGCACCTATTCTCCCGCCTATAAAGCCGAAGACTTAGCCGAGCTGACCCGGATATCGGAGCATATCACCTTCAACAATCCGCAGCAGATCGAACGCTGGAAAGGTGCATCCAATCAGGATATTGTGCTCGATAGTTCTGAAATTGGTTTAAGAATAAACCCCCAGATCGCGCTCGGCGAGACCGAGAAATATGATCCGAGCCAACCGCACAGTCGGCTCGGCTTTCCGATCAGCCAGTTGCGACCGGAACATTTTGCGCATCTTTCCGGAATCCATTTCCATAATCTGTGCGAACAGGGTTTTGATGCGCTCGAGCAGACATGGGAACAGGTCGAGCCGTTCATCGCACCACATTTCGGCACGCTGAAATGGATCAATCTCGGCGGGGGTCATCATATCACGCGCGAGGACTATGATCGCGACGCGCTGGTTGGGTTTCTGAAGGACCTGAAAGCCAGAAGCGGCTGCGAAATCTATCTCGAGCCCGGTGAAGCCGTCGCCCTGGATGCTGGCATTCTGGTTGGCGAAATTCTCGATATCTTCGACAATGACATGGCAGTCGGGATTATCGATATTTCGGCGACCTGCCATATGCCAGATGTGATCGAAGCGCCCTATCGCCCGGCTATGCTGAACGAACGCGCAGAGGGGCCGGCAATCCGCCTCGGCGGACCGAGTTGCCTCGCCGGCGACATCATCGGCGACTATCGGCTACCCGAAGCGCCTCATATCGGGCAACGGTTCGCTTTCCTGGACCAGGCGCATTATTCGATGGTAAAGACCAACACGTTCAATGGCGTGCCGCTGCCCTCCATCTGGCTCTGGAATAGCGAAAGCGACGCCCTGCAATGCATCAAGAGATTCGACTGGAAGGAGTTCAGAGATCGGCTCAGCTAAAAAAACATTATTGTTCAGCCTGTGTAAGGACTTCGGTCTTTACAGACCAATCAAGTGGCCATATAGCCGCGCCTTGCTGCCCCATGGCCGCTTGCGAATCCGCAAGGCAGCTCAATCGATCTTAGCCTATAAGGGGGTCCCTTGAGTTGCACCATTATCTTGATGCTGAGGAGCTGACGAAGGCTCTAAGCCCAGACATTCCAGTTTTGCTGAACCGGCCGCACGCAGCGCGTCGCGCGGCGCGTTATTTTGTCGACCAGTTTCCCGGCAAGTCACTCTATGCGGTAAAAGCCAATCCGACTCCTGCCCTGCTGCAATTGCTGTGGGAAGAAGGCATTACAAATTTCGACGTGGCTTCGATCGACGAAGTGCGCCTGGCGCGCGCGGCGCTGCCGGATGCGACTTTGTGTTACATGAACCCGGTCAAGCAACTGTCTTCGATCCGCGAAGCCTATCATAAGCATGGCGTGCGGATTTTCTCGCTCGACAGCATCGAGGAACTGGAAAAGATCGAACTGGGCACGGACGGAGCCGACGATCTGACGCTGTGCGTCCGCTTGCGCGTCGCCTCGGAATTTGCGGAAATCAGCCTGGCAGCGAAATTCGGCATTGAAGTCGATGAATCGGCAGAATTGCTGCAGCGTGCGCGGCAGACAGCGGACAGCCTCGGCATCTGTTTCCATGTCGGCAGCCAGGCGATGACGCCGCTGGCCTATGTCCATGCGCTGGAACGCGTGCGCGCCGCAATCGTCGGTGCGTCGGTCACTGTCGACATCGTCAATGTCGGCGGTGGGTTTCCGTCGATCTATCCGGATCTGGAGCCGGTTTCGCTGAACCATTATTTCACCGCCATCGACCGGACCTTCGAGGATCTGCCGATCAGCTATTCCGCCGAACTGTGGTGCGAGCCAGGGCGCGCATTGTCGGCCGAATATAGCTCGCTGGTGGTCAAGGTCGAACGCCGGCGCGGCAACGAACTCTATATCAATGATGGGGCTTACGGCACTTTGTTCGATGCCGCCCATATCGGATGGCGCTTTCCTGTTCGACAGGTGGGAGCAGAGAGCGGAGACGGAACGTTAACCGGATTCAGCTTCTACGGCCCCACCTGTGACGACATGGATTTCATGGCGGGTCCCTTCAACTTGCCTGACAGCATCAAGGCAGGAGACTATATCGAAATCGGCATGGTCGGCGCTTATGGCTCGGCGATGCGGACGAAGTTCAACGGCTATGGCAATAGCGAAGAATATGACGTTGCCGATGAACCGATGGCCAGTCTCTATGTCGGCGACAATCTTGACCGGTCCGATCGCGACAATGTGGTGTCTTTTCCGCGCGTTTGAGGCTGCAACTAGGTTGCAATTGACAATCGGTTTCAACTAACGCAATTTCTCCCGACAGTTTTTGGGGAGGAAGCTCATGGATATTCCGATTTTGGCACCGGCGGCGCTGCTGGTCATCTGGTCGCTAATCATGCTGTTCTGGATGGCGGGGACAAGATTTCCGGCCATGGCAAAATCCGGGGCGGACCTTAGCAAGGCGAAGCCTGGCGGTCGCGGAAGCGATCTGGAAGGGGTGATCCCCGACAAGGTGAACTGGAAATCCCACAATTACACCCATCTGATGGAGCAGCCGACGCTGTTCTATGCGACGGTGGTGATTCTGGCGATGGCCGGAGCGGGGCACGGGCTGAACCTTTATCTTGCCTGGGGCTATGTGATCCTCCGGATCATCCACAGCATCTGGCAAGCGACGGTCAATCTCGTCAACGTCCGTTTTCTGCTGTTTATCGCTTCAACCATCTGCTTGTTGATCATGGCGATCAACGCGCTGTGGGTCACGCTTTTCTGAATTCATATCAATGAACGGGAGATAATTTGATGGAACCCAGCGCCATGCTGCAACCAATGGTTGCGCTTATTTTATGGACGATGCTGATCTGGCTGTGGATGTATGTCACGCGGATTCCGGCGATGAACAAGGCGAAGATCGATACCGCCAATCTGGTTGGCGGCAAGGGCGGCGATCTCGATGAGCTGCTGCCACCCGAAGTCCAGTGGAAGGCGCACAATTATAACCATTTGCTGACAGAACCGACGCTTTTTTACGCCATTTGTGTGATTTTGATCCTTTCCGGGCAGGATTATGGACTGAATCTGACAATCGCCTGGGCCTATGTCGGCCTGCGGGTGCTGCACAGCCTGGTGCAGGTCACGGTCAACCGGGTGATCATCCGCTTTGCGCTCTTCGCGCTGTCGAGCCTGTGCATTATCGCGCTGGCCATTCACGCCGCGCTGGCGGTGTTTCACTAGTCACCGGCTGAAGCTGGACACTAGCTCGACATGGGTTGACCACAGAAACTGGCCAACGGGCCAGACCTCGCGGAGCTTGTAGCCGGCATCGCAAAGCTGCTTCGCATCGCGGGCAAAGCTGGCCGGGTTGCAGCTGATATAGCAGATTTTGGGCACGTCCGATTGGGCCAGCTGCAAAATCTGCTCGCGGGCACCGGCTCGGGGCGGATCGAGGACGACCGCACCGAAGCGATTGAGCTCTTCAGCGCTGAGCGGGCGGCGGAAAAGATCCCGATGTTCGCAGAAAATCTGGCGGGTGCTATGGTTAGCTGCCAGCTTTAAAGCGCCGATGGCGTCGCGCGCGCCTTCTGCGGCATAGACTTTCTGGTCCTCGCCTAGCGCCAATGTGAAAGTTCCGAGGCCAGCGAACAGATCCGCGACAAGACGCGCGTCGCCGACCACTTCCCGCATCGCTGCAATCAGAACCTGCTGGCCCTCCCGGGTAGGTTGCAGGAAGCTGCTGTGGGGGAAGTTGACCGTGGTCCCGCCAAGCGTGACGGTTACCGGTTCCGGCTCCCACTGGGTTTCCGGACCATAGCCACCATCGACCGACAGCCGTGCCAGCCCGTTGGATTTTGCGAATTCGGACAGGGCTTCGCGCTGTTCCAGGCCCTCTGGTTCATAGTTGCTGATCAGCAAGTCGACGCCCTGATCGACCAGCGTCATTTCGATATTCATATCATGCTTGCGGCGCGCGACATTCTTGAGAAAGGCGCGCAACGGGGCCAGCAGGCTGAACAGTTCCGGCGCCATGATCTCGCACTGTTTCAGATCGACGATCCGGTGACTGCCCGCGCCGCTGAAGCCGAGCTTGAACTGGTCTCCCAGTCTGGCAGCCCGCAAGCTGGCGCGGATCCGGGTTTTCGGGCTTGATATCCGGGGTGGGTGAAGCCGCTCGGCGGTCAGCCCCTGCCCTTCCAGTGCATAGGCGACCCGGTCTGTGAGAAACTGGGTGTAGCTCTCCATATCCAGATGCTGCAGGCTGCAACCCCCGCAGGACCGGAAATGCTGGCAGGGCGGTTCGACGTGATGTGGCCCCTTGATCAGCCCGCCGTCATCGTTGAGCCGGTCCAAAGGCGCGGAAAAGGCGACATGGCGACCATCTGCTGTGACGCCATCGCCCTTTGCTGCGACGCGCAGGATCAGGTCTGGATCGGGAGTGGCGGTCATAAACATTCCTGCAAAGTGGCGGGCAGTTGGTCGATCAGCATTTCTGGCGTGAATGCAGGCCCAGCCATTGTGCCGGCGCGGCTGTGCAGCCATTGGCCCTCGCACGCTGCCTTATAACCACTCATCCCGGTTGCCAAGCGACTTGCGATAATACCGGCGAGAACATCGCCCGTTCCAGCGGTCGAAAGCCAGGGACAGGATACACCAGCGATCGATGCTTTGCGGTCAGGGCCTGCTATGACGGTGTCAGCGCCTTTCAGCAGAATTGTGCAGCCGGCCTGACTGGCCAACGCGCGAGAATCCTCAATCTTGTTCTGCAGGTCGCCGGCTATCAGGCCGGCAAATTCTCCCGCATGCGGCGTTGCGACGGTCTCTGCCGAACGTGCTTTGACAAGATCTCCGAATTGCGAACCGGCAACGGTCAGCGCGTCGGCATCGATCACCAGCGGCAGGTCTGAAGCGAGTACCACTTTCAGCAAAGCGAGCGCCTCGTCATCGCGGCCGAGGCCAGGGCCGATGACCAGCGATGAAATGCGACTGTCTTCCAGCGCCTCGCGGAGCTCGTCCTTATCGACGACCGTATCGACGACAATACTGGGATGCGGCGTCACGAAACCGGAGGCCGCGAAAATTTTGACATAGCCTGCGCCCGATTTCTGCGCAGCCATCGCGGTGAGCTTCGCGGCACCGGTCATCGCGCCGGCAACCACGGCGACGAGACCGCGGCTATATTTATGATCCTGTGCGCCCGGTTCGGAGACCTGTGGTTTTGCGAGAATATTGAGATCGCTGTCTGCGCTGATGCCGATATCTATACCGACGAGATCTCCCACTTTGGAGCGCGCCGATTCGAGAAAGTGCGCAGGCTTGAAAGCGCCGAGCGCAATTGTGGCATCGAAAGGCCCGATGTCATTGAGCAATTCCCCATGATCGGCTTCGACGCCGCTCGGCAGGTCGATCGCGACCCGGCGCCTGGCACCGGAGTAGAGTCGCTCGAAATGGGCAAACCAGTCGTCGCTCACGGCGCGAGTCAGTCCGGTTCCGAACAGGCAGTCAACAAATTGCCGTTTCGGCTGGGCATCGGCCATGGCCAGCGTATCACCGCGCCACATGGACTTCGCCTTTTGCGCCGCGTCAGTCTTGGGCTCACCGGTCGCAACAACGCAGACATCCACGCCTTTTTCCAGCAGCCATTGGGCGATGACATAGCCGTCGCCCCCATTATTGCCGGGACCGCAGAGAACCACGGTCGGCATATCAGCGGAGATGCGCCAGATCATCTGGGCTGCGCCCTGCCCCGCCCGGCGCATCAGTTCATCGACCGGAACCCCGGCTTCCATTACCGCCTGTTCCGCCGACTGCATTTCAGCGGCGGTCAATATTTTCCCGTGATTGAGCACGTCTGCCTCTAGTTTCCGGCTTGTGCCGGTTCCTCCGGCTGGCCGCTTTCTGTCGCTGTCTTTGCGTTCGACTTTATCTGGGCCGGTAGCAAATAGCGATCGGGACCGACGCTGACCAATATCTTGCCATCTTCGACGATCGACACAGATGCCTTGTCAAAACCATCGGCGGCTTCGAGACCATGGCCATCGGTCAAAATATTGAAGCGGCGAAATCCGCCATCGGGATGGCGAATGATCATTGTCACCCCACCCTCACCGCTCAACCTTTCGGTGTAACAGTCGCGCGTAAAATTGCTTTCGCCGTCGATAGCGCATTCGATCCTGCCGTCATCGACTGCTTCAGCCGCAGCGCGCTGTTCCGCTTCGGCAAGCACAGCATTGTCAGGCCGGTTTTCACAGGCCGTCAGCAACAGCGTCAAAGCAACGACTCTAGATATCCGCATAGGCATTTTTTTCGGCCTTGGCTCCGGGGTGGGTGACCGCCCCCTGATAGGCCGGTCCGACATTTTGCGCATAACGCCATAAAGCCCCTGAACCATAATCGGTTTCGCGTCTTGTAAATTTTTTCCGGCGCTCTTCCATTATGTTGTCATCGACTTCCAGATCAATGACTCCGGCCACGGCGTCGATATTGATGATATCGCCGTCCTCGATCAGGCCGATCGGGCCGCCATCGGCGGCTTCGGGGCCGACATGGCCGATGCAGAATCCACGGGTGCCGCCGGAGAAACGGCCGTCGGTGATCAAGGCGACCTTCTCGCCCATACCCTGGCCATAGAGGGCCGCAGTGGTAGCGAGCATTTCGCGCATACCGGGACCGCCTTTGGGCCCTTCGTTGCGGATAACAATCACCGCGCCTTCCTTGATCTGGCGCTGCTCGACCGCAGCATAGGCATCTTCCTCGCATTCGAAGACCTGAGCCGGACCGCGGAACTGCAGGCGCGCCATGCCGGCGACCTTGACGATCGCACCCTCCGGCGCCAGCGACCCGCGCAAGCCGACGACGCCGCCCGTCTTGGTAATCGCGTGCTGGACATCATAGATAACCTTCTGGTCCGGGTTCCAGGTGATTTCCTCGATATTCTCGCCCAGCGTCTTGCCGGTGACGGTGATGCAGTCGCCCTTGATCAGGTCGTTCTCCATCATCGTTTTCATCAGCATGTAGACACCGCCCGCTGCGTGCATGTCCTTGGCGACATATTTGCCGCCCGGTTTCAGGTCGGCCAGATAGGGCGTGGTCTTGAAGATTTCGGCAACGTCGAACAGGTCGAAGTCGATTCCGGCTTCATTTGCCATCGCTGGCAGATGCAGGGCCGCGTTGGTCGAGCCGCCGGTGGCGGCGACAACGCGCGCGGCGTTGATGAAGGCATCCTTGGTGCAAATATCGCGCGGCCGCAGATTAAGCTCGATCAGGTTCATGATCTGGCGGCCCGCAGCCCGCGCCATATCGTCTCGGGTTTCATAGGGCGCCGGCGCCATATTGCTGTTGGGCAGCGACAGGCCGATCGCCTCGGCGACGCAGGCCATGGTGTTGGCGGTAAATTGACCACCGCAGGCCCCGTGGCCAGGACAGGCGACTTTTTCCAGCTCGATCAGTTCCTGCAGCGGGCAATTGCCGGCGCTGTGCTGGCCAACCGCTTCGAATACATCGACGACGGTGACGTCCTGATCGTGGAAGCGACCGGGCAGGATCGAGCCGCCGTAAACGAAGATCGACGGCACGTTGAGCCGCAGCATTGCCATCATCATGCCGGGCAGGCTTTTGTCGCAGCCGGCATAGCCGATCACCGCATCATAGCAGTGACCGCGGACGCTGAGCTCGACGCTGTCGGCGATGACTTCGCGCGAGACCAGTGAAGCCTTCATGCCCTGATGCCCCATGGCGATACCGTCGGTAACGGTGATCGTGTTGAAGCGGCGCGGCGTGCCGCCGGCCTCGATCACGCCTTCGCGGGCCGTATCCGCCTGTACATCGAGCAAGGTGTTGCACGGCGCGCTATCATTGCCGGCGGAGGCGATGCCGACGAAAGGCTTGTTGATATCTTCTTCGGACATTCCCATCGCATAATAATAGCTGCGCTGCGGGGCGCGTTCCGGGCCGACGCTGACATGGCGGCTGGGCAAGCGGGATTTGTCGAATCTGTTGGTCATTCTGGCTTCCAATATGGTGTTTTCGGGAGCGTCCTTCCAAAAGTCGGGCGGTTACGCAAGGGCCGTTCTTATTTTATCGCAAGTACGCAATAAAATATCAGCAAAACGGGCCTGTCCTGTTTCATCCCGGATCAGATCCTGGCGCACTTCCACGCCAATATAGGGCTGACCAATCGCTTCGCACTGACGGTTCATCGTCGCGTTCAGATCCTTGCCCGAATAGGGCTGTTGATCGCCAACGGTCAAACCACCCTCTTCCTCCAGAAACTGCAGCGCCAGACGCGGAGCGATATCATGGTCATTATACATTATGCCCATATCCCAGGGCCTTTCCAGACCGGGATTGGAACGCAGCGTCGGAGAAAAGCTGTGCAGCGACGCAACCAAAGCGGGTTTCAGATCGGCAATCAGCTCTCCCACCCGGTCATGATAGGGATGATAGAAGCGGCCTAGTCTGGCTTGTTTTTGTTCGGCGGAGAGATGATTGCCCGGTATTTCCACGCCGTCACTGCTGGCGACAATCACTGCATCTTCGTCGGGATAGCGATTGAGATCAACGATCAGCCGCGACGCCGTACTGAGAATAGCAAGATATCCGCTCTTTTCCGACATCCGCCTGGCAATCGGCGCGATGCCAGGATCATAGGCGATATGATCGTCCCGATATTCCGGCGAAATAGCCAGATCTATATCATCGGGAACATGGCAAGAGGCATGATCCACGACAATCAATACGCCGCCTTCCGAAGGAACACCGGATATTTCGAAAGCTTGTGTCATCGCATTTGTCCAATCAGGGTCCATAGACCATTCCTTGCCTGCTGACAGTTCTGTCCGGCCTTTCTCGCCTCTTCGGGTGTAGCAAACAGGGCGAAGCAGGTCGCACCCGATCCCGACATTCGGGCCAGAAGGGGATGCTGGTCCTCCAATATTTGCAATATATCCGTCAGCATCGGCACCAGGGCGACCGCCGGTTTCTGAAGATCATTTCTTCCCTGCCTCGCCATCGACAACAGGCCATCGCCCTCGAGAGCGCCGCGGTCCAAGCCGTCCCAGGCGGCAAATATATCGGCTGTCGAAACCGGAACCAGCGGATTGACCAGCAGCGCCGCGCAACCGCGTATGTCATTATCGACCACCGGTAAAAGGTCCTGCCCGATGCCGCTGCCTCTGCTGGTTTCGCTGAGCACACAGGCGGGAACATCGGCGCCGAGTGGCTTTGCCAACTCCGCCAGATCATCAAGCGAAAGATCCAAGCCCCAAAAGCGGTTCAGCAAGCGCAGGGTCGCAGCAGCATCCGCCGACCCGCCGCCGATACCGGAGGCGACCGGAAGCCGCTTGTCCAGATGCAGGTGCGCGCCGTGCGATATATGCGCGTTGTTCGCGAGGGCCTTGGCCGCCTGCAAGACCAGATTGTCCGTTTCACTTAAACCTTCCGCGAACGGCCCGCTGATGGTCAGCGCCAAACTGTCGCCCGGTTGCACCGACAGCACATCACCCTGATCAAGAAAGGCAAATATTGTTTCCAGCTCGTGATAGCCATTGGGCAGTCGTTTGCGGACATGCAGAGCCAGATTGATTTTTGCATAGGCGATTTCGCTGTGCGTCGCGCCCGAAACGGATTCGGACATCAGGGCGAGACGAGTTCTGGCTGCAGGCCCAGGTCAATCTTGCTGGCGAGACGCTGCATGTCCTCGCCCTCGGCAAATAATTTTGCCGATTTCCAGGCGTATCGCGCTTCATAACGACGACCGACGGCCCAATAGGCATCGCCGAGATGCTCGTTGATCGTCGGGTCCTCCGGCTGGCCTTCGCGCGCGCTTTCCAGATAGGTGACAGCCTTGTCATGGTCGCCGATGATGAAATAGGCCCAGCCAAGAGAATCGGTAATTGCGGGCGATGACGAGCGCAAATCATGCGCCTGCTTGATCGCGGCAACGGCGGCCGCCTGATTCTCGCGCCGTTCAAGCTGCGAGTAGCCGAGATAATTCAGAATTGAAGGCGAGTTGGGCAGCAGTTCATTAGCCTTTTGCAAGGACTGCAAAGCTTCCGGCCACATCCCCGCCTGCTCCTGAACGCCGCCGAGGGCGAGCCAGTAATTGGCCATCAACGCATCCGAGCGGCCGAGCTTCTCAGCCAGAGCAATAGCGGTTTGAAAAGAACCCGCCGCCGCTGCATTATCGCCTTTCGCCTGCAGCGACTGGCCTTTCAGAATATGTAATTCTGGAGCGTCCGCGTCATTTTCAATGGCGGAATCCAGACCCACGATCGCTTGGTCAAAATCACCAGCGGCGACAAGACTGGCTATCCGCGAACTGATACCGACCAGATAATAGGGACTGGCTGGCGGGATCGCGGCAAATTCCGCGACGGCCAGTTGATGGCTTTCGGACTCGGCATAGGCTCGACCCAATATCAAATGGCCATAATCTGACTGGCCCGCGATCCGTTTGCCGGACTGCGCCATAACCAGAGCCAAAAACTCTGCCTGCTGCACCGCGAGATCACTGGACAGCCGCTGAAAAAGGAAGGCGAGGCCGATCGCTGGCGTGACCTTTTGCGCAACGTCCTTTGTCTGGCCGGCGGTAATGCTGGCCAACAACCGCTGCTCCGGTCCGGAGGAACCCTTTTTCAGGATTTCCCGGGCCGTTGTCTCATCATTCTTCGCCAAGAAATGCTGCGCGGCCAAAAGCCGAACCGGCGCCATGCGCGGTTCATCGCGTTCGACCACCCTGGCCAACAGAGCCAGCGCCTGTTGATCGCGGCCGCTGGCGAGCGTGTTCAATATGAGTTGCTCTTCGAGATAATATTTTGCCGTGTTGCTGGCCTGAGCCTGTGCGATAGCGGTGGTCGCATCGCGGCCTCGGGCGGTGTCTTCCCAGGCTTTGAGAAAGGGAGACATAAACGCAAAGTTCTTCGACGCGTTGAGATCGGCAATCGCAAGCTTCGTCCCGGTCCAGTCCCGCTGCGCGAAGGCGTCCGCATAGCGCAAAAGCGGCATTTCCGGATTGGCAATGCCGTGCGATTGCATCGTGCGAACGGCTTTCAGCGCCAGGTCAAAATCGCCCACTTCGACCGCGTTGGCATAAGCCCGTCCGGCCAAAAGATTATTGTCCGGCTGCTCTTTCAAACCCTCAGCGTAGAGCGTCGCGGCAGTCTTTAACTCGTTCGAGGACTCCGCCAATCGGGCCTCAACATATCGGTTCAGAGCGACTGCCGGATCGCCGCGGCTTGCCAGTGCTGGTGACATGGCGTGACCAGCCAGCACCAGCGCACCTAAGCCAAGACTACATATTCGGGTAATTTGGACCTCCGCCACCTTCGGGTACCACCCAATTGATATTCTGTTCAGGGTCTTTGATATCACAGGTTTTGCAGTGAACGCAATTCTGTGCGTTGATCTGGAATTTGGGCTCGCCCGCCTCGTCCTCCACAAATTCATAGACACCCGCCGGACAGTAGCGGGCCGATGGGCCTGCAAAAACAGGAAGATTGACGTCTACCGGAATCGAAGGGTCCTTCAGTTGCAGATGCACGGGCTGATCTTCTTCGTGATTGGTGTTCGACAGGAACACCGAGGACAGGCGGTCAAAGCTGATTTTTCCATCAGGCTTCGGATATTCGATCTTCACGCAATGTTCTGCCCGTTTCAGTCGCGACCAGTCCGGATGCAGCTTCATGGTGAACGGCATTTTGATCTTCAGATGCTCTGCCCACATATTGATGCCGGACAGGATCGTGCCAAGAAAATCGCCATATTTTTCCACCGATGGTAGGACATTGCGGACCACTCGCAATTCTTCGCGAACCCAGCTGTTTTCGTAAGCGGTGCCATAGGCGGTCAGTTCATCGCTGCTGCGATCTGCAACAATCGCTTCGAACGCGGCCTCGGCCGCCATCATGCCGGTCTTCATCGCGGTATGCGTACCCTTGATCCGTGGAACGTTGACGAACCCGGCGGAACAGCCGATCAACGCGCCGCCCGGGAAATAGAGCTTCGGAACGGCCTGGAACCCACCATCGTTGATCGCGCGTGCGCCATAGGAAACGCGCTTGCCGCCTTCCAGTATCTTGCGAATTTCAGGATGCTGCTTCCACCGCTGCATTTCCTCGAACGGGGAAAGATAGGGGTTTTCGTAGTTCAGCCAGGTGACGAAGCCGAGCGCGACCTGGTTGTCGGCCTGGTGGTACAGGAAACCACCGCCATTGGCGCCTTCGCCGAGCGGCCAGCCCTGGGTATGGATGACCCGGCCCGGTTTGTGCTTGGCCGGGTCGATGTCCCACAGCTCCTTGACGCCGAGGCCGTAGATCTGCGGCTGGCTCTCGGCATCGAGCGCGAACTGGTTCTTCAGGATCTTGGTCAGGTGGCCGCGCGCGCCTTCGGCAAAGAATGTATATTTGGCATGCAATTCCAGGCCGGGTTCGTAGTCCGGCTTGTGGCTGCCGTCGCGGGCTACGCCCATGTCGCCGGTGGCCACGCCCTTCACCGAACCGTCCTCATTGTACAATATCTCGGCTGCGGCAAAGCCGGGGAATATTTCTATTCCCATATTCTCCGCACGCTCGGCGAGCCAGCGGCACAGATTGCCCAGCGAACCGGTGTAGGTGCCCTTGTTGTGCATGAAGGAAGGCGTCATCAGATGCGGGAGAGCGATTTTCTTTTTCTTGGTCAAAATCCAGTGATGGTTTTCCGTGACCGGCGTTTTCGCCAGAGGGCAGTCCTCGTCACGCCAGTCCGGAAAAAGCTCGTCGAGACCCTTGGGATCGATGACCGCACCGGACAGAATATGGGCACCGATTTCAGACCCTTTTTCCAGGATACAGACGGAGAGATCCTTGCCTGCTGCATCGGCCAATTGCTTGAACTTTATGGCTGCACTGAGACCGGCGGGGCCACCCCCGACTATCACCAGATCATAAGGCATTGACTCTCGTTCACTCATCTCGATTTTCCTACAATTCTTGCTTTTATTCCGTTGTAAATTCGGTCTGTCGCAAACCGCAACCCGCTGGGCACAAACCTGCTTTCCCGCCAATTGACCTATTCGTCAACTCATGACTCTATGTATAAATGAATTTAATTTCGCCACCAACGGCTATTCAACCCTCAGAAGCGATGATCAGCAGCCTCCAGCATTGGTGGTCGTTGGCCGGGGTAGATCTGGATTACGGCGACCAGCCCACGGCTTTGTTGGAGGCCGAGCCACAGGCGCCAGCGCCGATTGCCGCTCCTCCCGCCGCCGTTACGGAACACCGGCCTGAACCGACCAAAACGGTGCCTGTGCACAGCCCTCCTCCTGCCGTTTATGAGGACTTTATTGCTTGGCTGGCGAACGACAAGGGCCTCATAGAAGCGGGATGGTCAAAGAGCCGGGTGGCGCCTGAAGGTGTGCTCGAGCCGGAAATCATGATTATCTCCGGTCTTCCTGAAAAAGACCGGAATGGCAATGTCCAGCTGTTCAATCCGGACAATCGGAAATTGCTCGAGAAGATGTTGGCGGCGATTGGCTGCGATTCGGACCATTCCTATATTTCGACCATCGCCGCCGCCGCGTCGTTCGACGGCAGGATCGACGAACAGCACTGGGCCGCCTTCAAAGAGCGTACGCTCCATCATATCGGTCTTGTCCGTCCGAAGCGTGTCATCTGCTTCGGCGACCTCGCCGCTAAAATCATATTCGGTCAAGATATGCTAACGGCGCGGAAAAATAAGCAATTTATTAACCATGAATCTTCAAAAACAGAGGCAATCGTAACATTTCATCCGCGGATCCTGATCGAGCGGCCATTGTTCAAAGCCGAAGCGTGGAAGGATCTGCAAATGCTGACAAGGATTTCTGCCCCGTGAAACTGAAAATTGCCCTCACCGCCTCCCTTATCACATGGATCGCAACCCCTGCTCTGGCCGATGATGGTGCGGTGCTCTATAACAGCGCCTCGATCGCCAAATATGTCCCATCGCAGTTGAAGCAGAGCCAGTCGGACCATTATCGGGCGCTGTTTTCAGCAATGAGTTCCAACCAGTGGGACACAGCGAAAAACCTCATCGACACGGCTCCGGACGGTCCACTGAAATCTATCGCAAAGGCAGAATATTTTCTGGCGGCCAATAGCCCCCGGGCGGAACTTGGACCGTTGTTGGTCCTGGTGAATGAGGCACCGCAGATCCCGCAGGCCGCACAACTTGGCCGTCTGGCGCAGAAACGCGGTGCGCAATTGCTGCCGGACCTGCCTCAGCGCAGAAACTTGTCCTGGGTGCCCGGTTCGCCGATCCGTTCGAAACCAAAGGATGTGGACTCGGATCGCGCGGCGAACGGCATTCGTGGCCAGATCATCCAGTTTATCAAGACCGACAATCCACAGGGCGCAGAAGAACTCCTGAATATAAATGCAATGGAGATGTCCGCCGAAGGTCGCACCGAACTGGAACAGCGGATTGCCTGGTCCTATTATATTGAAAATGACGATACGTCGGCTCTACGTCTCGCCCGACGGGCACAAAATGGCGCCGGCGAATGGGTTGGACATGCAGACTGGGTCGCTGGCCTTGCCGCATGGCGTTTGAATGATTGCCAATCCGCCAGCAGCGCGTTCGAGAGAGTGGGACGGTCAGCTGCAAATGTCGACCTGAAAGCGGCCGGCCTTTACTGGAGCGCGCGCGCAGATTTGCGATGCGGCCAGCCAACCAAGGTTCAAGGCAAATTGCAGGCCGCAGCCCGCCATGACGATAGCTTTTACGGCATGCTGGCGGCGCAGACATTGGGTATGACCACGACTACAACGAAAGCAGACGACACATTCGAAAAATCGGACTGGCGCGCGCTGGAGCGGCACGAAAATGTCCGCGCCGCCATTGCGCTGGTGGAAATTGGCGAAGAACGCCTGGCGGATGAAGCGCTTCGGCATCAAGCAACCATCGGCCCGGACAGCGATCACCCTGCCCTGATCAAATTGGCCAGAGAGCTGAACCTGCCGCGCACCCAGCTATGGCTCGCTCATAATGCGCCGCGCGGCATGAGGCCCGATGCACTGGCCGGCTTTCCCGCGCCGAAATGGAAGCCTGATGGCGGCTGGCGTGTCGACCCTGCGCTGATCTACGCTCATACGCTGCAGGAATCGGCGTTTCGCAGCCAGGTCGTGAGTCCAGCCAACGCGATCGGACTGATGCAGGTCCGTCCGGGCACGGCCGGTGACATCGCCCGCGCCAATGGCAGGAGTTTCAACGAAGCAGACCTCTACCGTCCCTCAACCAATCTCGAATATGGCCAGTCCTATCTCGAATATCTTGGCAATTCTTCCATAACCGAAGGCAAGCTGCCGAAAATTGCCGCTGCCTATAATGCCGGCCCCGGCTCGGTGCAGCGCTGGAACAGCGAAATCAAGGACAATGACGATCCGCTGCTGTTCATGGAGAGCATCCCCTACGTCGAAACCCGCGGTTATGTCTCGATCATAATGCGCAACTACTGGATGTACGAGAAACAGGCCGGCATTCCGTCGGTCAGCGCGCGGGCCCTTTCACAAAATCACTGGCCCCGGTTTCCCGGTCACCCCGACAAGAGAAAGATTCAGTTCACGTCGCGTTGATCGCGATGCTGCAGACATGAAAAAGCCGGGCCTTGCGATATGCAGGGCCCGGCTTTTTATGTTGGGAGGCTTTATCGCCTAGTAGCGATAATGATCCGGTTTGAACGGGCCTTCCGTCGGCACGCCAATATAGTCAGCCTGTTCCTTGGTCAGCTTGTCCAGCTTCACGCCGAGTTTCGACAGATGCAGTTCGGCGACTTTCTCGTCGAGATGCTTGGGCAGAACATAGACATCATTTTCATATTGCTCGGGACGGAGCCACAGTTCGATCTGCGCCAGCACCTGGTTGGTGAAGCTTGCAGACATCACGAAGCTTGGGTGACCCGTTGCACAGCCCAGATTGACCAGACGGCCCTGCGCCAGGACGATCAGTTTCTTGCCATCCGCAAATTCGACTTCGTCGACTTGCGGCTTGATTTCGGTCCATTTCATATTCTTGAGAGCGCCGATCTGAATCTCGCTGTCAAAGTGGCCGATGTTACAGACGATCGCCCGATCCTTCATGGCGCGCATGTGATCGACGGTGATGACGTCCTTGTTGCCGGTGGTGGTGACGAAAATGTCGCCGCGCTTGGTGCCTTCGTCCATAGTTACGACTTCAAAGCCTTCCATCGCCGCCTGCAATGCGCAAATCGGATCGATTTCGGTGACCAGCACGCGCGCGCCGCCGTTGCGGAGCGACTGGGCCGAGCCCTTGCCGACATCGCCGAAACCGGCGACAACCGCGACCTTACCGGCCAGCATGACGTCGGTGGCGCGACGGATCGCGTCGACCAGCGACTCTTTACAACCATAGAGATTGTCGAATTTCGACTTGGTCACACTATCGTTGACGTTGATCGCCGGGAACGGCAGCTTGCCGATTTTCGCCAGTTCATAGAGACGGTGAACGCCGGTGGTGGTTTCTTCCGAAACACCCTTGATGGCTTCCACGGTCCGGGTCAGATAACCGGGACGTTCCGCCAGAAAGCGGGTCAGCGTCGCGACGAAGACTTCTTCTTCTTCGTTTTCCGGCTTGAACAATTCTTCACCGGCTTCGACACGTGCACCCCAAAGAGCGAACATGGTGGCGTCGCCACCATCGTCGAGGATCAGGTTGCAGGTTTCGTCCGTGCCCCAGTCGAAAATGCGCTCAACATATGCCCAATATTCTTCGAGAGTTTCGCCCTTGATGGCGAAGACCGGAGTGCCGCCGGCTGCGATAGCGGCTGCGGCATGATCCTGGGTGGAGAAAATATTGCAGGAAGCCCAGCGGACTTCGGCACCAAGCTCGAGCAGCGTTTCAATCAAAACGGCCGTTTGAATGGTCATATGCAGCGAGCCAGTGATCCGCGCGCCTTTCAGAGGCTTTTCGGTGCCAAATTCCTCGCGCAGAGCCATCAGGCCAGGCATTTCGGTTTCGGCTATTTCAATCTCTCTCCGGCCGAAATCGGCGAGGGAAATATCCTTGATAACATAGTCTTGGGTTGCGGTGTCCGCTGCGGTTGCCACGTCTTATCTCCTTGGAAAACGAAATGCCGCACAGATGATACGGTGCGGCAACATTCTTTATTAATAGACGTTCGACGCTTCAGAAGCAAATATAAAGATGTCTTTATATTTGAAATTTTGTGAGCCTGCGGTGATCCGGCCCGTAAGATTCAAAGGGTCACGCGCTGCCAAATCCACTGGACAGCTTGTTTGGATCGATGCCCAACGCTTCCCAGGCCATCACCCATTTGTCGGCGGAACCGGTGTCGTACAGCCAGTCCGGCGTGCCCTTGGCAATCGACCAGCCATTCTGGGTCAGTTCGTCCTCCAGCTGACCCTCGCCCCATCCGGCATAACCAAGAGCGATCGTCCATTTTTCCGGGCCGCGGCCCTTGGCAATGGCATTGAGCATGTCGACCGAACTGCTCAGTCCCCAGGAATTGCCGACCTGAAGCGTGTCGAGCATGTTGATATCAAGGCTGTGGAGGATGAAGCCACGCTGCGTTTCCATCGGGCCGCCGAGAAATACCTCCCGGTCCGGTGCGTCTGCCGTATCGATATCGAACTGCTTGAGAATATCGTGAAAGCTGATCCCCTCCACAGTTTCGCCAATATTGATCCCCAGCGCGCCATTTACATCATGGGAACAGATGGCCACCACTGATCGGGCGAAGCGCGGGTCGGCCATCCCTGGCGTCGCGAGCAGGAATTGCCCGGAGAAGAAGATAGTGTCATCCATTGCAGGCAGCATAGCGAGCCAATGTTCGGCTGCCCATGGCAAAATTGCTAAACTCCATGGCTTGGCCGCCTTGTCCGCTTGCAATTTCATCCGCGGATCACCACTATCTGCTTCAGAGGCAAGCGTTCTCAGCCCAATCAAAAATCAGGAGCAGAATATGATTAACAAAGGCGACAAAGTCCCCGACGTGAAATTGGTCAAGGCGACCGCAGACGGCCCGCAGCAGATCAGCTCAAGCGAATATTTCGCTGGCAAGAAAGTGGCACTCTTCTCCGTTCCTGGTGCGTTTACGCCAACCTGCTCGGCCAAGCATCTTCCCGGCTATGTCGAAAAAGCATCTGAGCTGAAAGCCAAAGGCGTCGACGAGATTGCCTGCACCGCTGTCAACGACGCGTTCGTAATGGGCGCATGGAATGATGCCGCAGGCTCAGAAGACGTGACCATGCTGGCTGACGGCAATGGCGATTTCGCCGAAGCCGTTGGACTCACCATGGATGGCTCCGGCTTTGGCCTCGGCAAGCGCGGCCAGCGTTTCTCGATGATCGTCAATGACGGTGTCGTTGAAGAGCTGAACGTCGAAGCGCCGGGCGACTTCAAGGTCAGCGCAGCGGAATATATGCTCGACCAGCTTTAATAGCAAAAACACTAATGAAAAAGCCGGCAGAAGCGTGAGTTTCCGCCGGCTTTTTCATGCTTACCATCCGCAGGATTTTCCCTTATTCTCTTCTTTCAGCCAATCCATCAGCGGCGCGAAATAGCTGATCATCGCTGAGCCATCCATTTCACGGGTACCGGTGAAGGCTTCGAGTGCATCGGGCCATGGCTTGGACGCGCCCATTTCCAGCATCGCGTTCAGCTTCGCACCGACTTCCTTGTTACCGTAGAAGGAGCAGCGGTGCAGCGGTCCTTTCCAGCCAGCGGCATCGCAAGCAGCCTTGTAGAACTGGAACTGCAAAATGCGGGCGAGAAAATAACGTGAGTAAGGCGTGTTGCCCGGAATATGATATTTCGCACCGGGATCAAAGGCATCGTCGGGCCGGTCAACCGGCGGTGTGATCCCCTGATATTGCAGACGCAGTTCGTTCCAGGCCGGGGTATAGTCTGCCGGCTTGATATCGCCGGAAAAGACGCCCCAGCGCCATTTGTCGACCAGCAGGCCGAACGGCAGGAAGGCAACCTTGTCCATCGCCTGCCGCAGCAGAAGACCGAGGTCCTTGTCGGCTCCGGGCACTTCGGACTTGTTGAGCAGCCCGATCTGCACGAGATATTCTGGCGTTATCGAGAGCGCGACCGAATCGCCGATCGCCTCGTGGAACCCGTCATTGGCACCGTCCTGGAACAGGAAGCTCTGGTCCTTGTAGGCGCGCTGGTAATAGTTGTGGCCAAGCTCATGGTGGATCGTGGTGAAGTCGTCGCCATTCACCTTGATGCACATCTTGATGCGAATATCGTCCTTGGCATCAATATCCCAGGCACTCGCGTGACAGACGACTTCGCGGTCCGCCGGCTTGGTGAACAACGACCGCTCGTAGAAGGTCTTTGGCAGCGCCTCAAAACCGAGCGAGGAGAAGAAGCCTTCGCCGGTATTGACCATTTTCAGCGGGTCATAGCCCTTAGCCTTGAGCAATTCGGTGGTGTCATAACCGATATCCCCTGCCCCTGCCGGTGCGACGATATCATAGATATTGCCCCACTCCTGGGCCCACATATTACCGAGCAGATCGGCGCGGATCGGGCCGGTTGCCGGCTGCACATCGTCACCATATTTCTCGTTCAGCTTTTCGCGGGTGTAACAGTGCAGCTGGTCGTAGAGCGGCTTCACCTGCGCCCATAGCTTGTCGGTCAGCTTGGCGAAATCGTCGGCCGGCATGTCATAACCGGAGCGCCACATCGCGCCGACATCGGCAAAGCCCAGTTCACGAGCGCCTTCGTTGGCGATCTCGACCATGCGGGCGTAATCATCCTTCATCGGCGCACCGACGTTGGTGTGCCAGCTTTCCCACATTTCGGCGAGCTCATCCGGATTGCGGTTGGTGCCCATTGCGGCCTCGATGTCCGAGCCGTTGATCGGCTCGCCATTCAGCGTGCCCTTGCCCTTGCCGTAGGCCGAGTTGAGCTTGGTCGCGATCTCGTTGAGTTCGGTGGCAGCACCGTCAGTCGTCGGCGCCGGCAGCACGATGCCGCCGCGCAGCTTGTTCAGCTTGCGGGTATCGGCGGAATCAAGCCCGGCGACGCCCTTGAACTTGGCTGCATCGATCGCCGCCTCGACCGCCATGGTCGTGCCTTCGGCGCCAACTTTTGCAGCCATCGCATCAGTATCGTCGGTGATATAGGTGCTGTTGACCCAGTAGACGCGGCTGGCGTCGACGTTGAATTCAGCCATTTTATTTTCGGTCTCGGCAATAAACTCACGCGCGTCAGCGGCGGTCGGCTTGGCGTCCGCTTTCATCTCACCCTCTTCATGATGCTTGGCAAGAGCAGGGGTTGATAGGGCAAAGGCGGCAAGCGCCAACAGGGAAGCGGTGGTTTTCATGGAGCGATCCTTGGCTGATGGTAATTAAGTTGAATTTGAAACTTTATCGCGTGCCGGTCAAGTGCGTGTTTCACGCCATCGCCAGACCAGCGCGACCATCATTACGACGGTGCCGATGATCCAGGCGATGATCTTGACCGGGCGAGCGATTGCCGCGGTTCCGGCGAGCCAGTCGCTGCCTTGCTCGTTAACGAGCTGAACCAGTTGACAGATGGTTTCGACATAGTCGGACAGGCCGAAGAGGAAATAGACGAGCACGCTCAGCAGACCGAGCTTCTTCAAGGCGGGAGATCGGGCCCACTGCCAGATCAGCCGTCCGCCGATGATACCACCGGACATGTAAAGAGTGATAAAAACAAGGTCGAGGATCATGCCCCAGCGCGCGAGATTGAGCACACCGGCCTCGTCCCAGCTTTGCTGGATCGCGTTGACCCGCGCGGCGGTTGCGGCGCTTTGATGATCGAGGATGCCATTGGGGGCAACGGCAGTTTCGAGCGCTCCACCGGAAAGGATCAGATAGGCAAACAGGGCCAGCCCGCCGCCCCAGAATATCCAGAAATTCCGCCAACTATAAAGCCCGGGCATATCCCCTCCTATCCCTCCAGAAAGCGCACCATCTCCTGACCCAGTTCCGGCTTGGTCACGCTGCTCATGTGCGTTCCGGGAATGGCGACATAGTGACCGTTGAGCAAGATCGCCGCGAGCTCTTCCGGATCACCGTTGTCGTCATCTTCGCTGCCGCACAGGACCAAGGTTTCGGTCTCAATGCTGGCGGCCTCGGCCGGGTCCATATCGGAGAAGGTTCCCAGCAATAATCTTGCCGCTTCCGGATCGATCTTCTGGCTTTTCATAAACTGGATCGCCATCCAGTGCGGGTCGCCGCGTTTGGCGCTGTCTCTGGTATCAATCGCCCGATAAAAGAAATCCCGCCTGCGGGCCCATCCGGACAGGCCTTGCAGGCCCATGCCCGCCAGGATCGCCCTGCGCGGAAGGGTGCCGGTCGCGAGCAATTTCGCGGTCGTGCGCGCGCCAAGAGAAAATCCGCCCAGATCGAAGTCCGACAAGCCGAGATGGCTGATCAGAGCCCTGACATCTTTCACCAGCACATCGGCGGGATAGGCCGCGGGATCATGCGGCGCTTCGCTTTCGCCGTGAGCCCGCAGGTCTGGCATGATCACGTGAAAGCCGGCATCGGCCAGAGCCTGTGCGTGACCGAATTTGATCCAGTTGGTCTCGGCGTTGGAGAACAGGCCGTGGAGCAGAATGACCGTGCGATTTCCTTCTTTCGTTTGGCGCATTTCGTGAATTTTGAGCTTTATTCCGTCGAAGGAGGGAAAATCCCATTTTGTTGCGGTCATCAATTGAATCTCATCTTCCAAAGTTCGTTAAATCAGCAACGACCATGCCTAACCTTTTGATCCCGTGCAGGAAAGGGCAAAGCCGCCATCGTCATGCGATCCTGACCAGATCGGCGCGCCAGCGAACGAGATCGTCCGGTTGGGTCTGATGCTGGTCGCTGGCCGGATCCAGTTCAAATCCGGGCTGTTTTTTCGACACCCACAAATGCCCCGACGGCGCGATCCCCGAGGGATCGTCCAATGTTCCCACTTTCAGCGTAATCGCATCGGGGGGATTGGTTGGCGAGTGCCACAGCCTTGTGCCGCATTGGCCGCAAAAATAATTATGCTTTGCCTTGCCGCTATGGGCCACAGTCTCGAAGGAGGCGACGTCTCCCTGCACGGTCAGCTGCGAATATCGTATTGGCACCGCCATCGAAAAGGCGCTGGCGCTCTGCTTTTTGCACTCGCCGCAATGGCACGCATAGGCTGGAGGTATTGGGCCTTCAAACCTGTACCGCACGGCGCCGCACTGGCATCCGCCTGCGATTGTCATGAATCGGGGGCCAATATTTTGACCCAGCCTTCGGGCGTGTCGGGCTGCGTCTCCAGCTGGGGCACATCGTCGGAAATAACAATCCAGGGCTGCTTGCTGGCAACCCAGAAATGCGCCTGCGGACTCATTTCCTTGCTGTTGTCCAGCGTTCCCGCCCGCAGGCTGACGATGCCGGGACGCAGGTCATTTCTTGCATATATCCGGGCCTTGCAGCGGGCGCAGCCGACGATCGTGCTGTTTGCTCCGCTCGGCTGGGTGACATGTCCCTCGTCCACTTCTCCGCTCAGTTCGCAATCATTTTCCATCACCGCCATATGGAAGCTGAAGGCGCTGCCGGTCCGTCTCTGGCAATCGGTGCAGTGGCAGGCATAAGGCTTCATGCGCAAACCGGGCTTCAACGTATAGCGGACCGCGCCACAGACGCAGCCACCTGTCAGATTCTCGGTCATCGCTCCGCAAGTCCTTTCTGCTTCATTCGCCAGACCGCCAGGTCGATCCGGTCCTGCCCGAAGAAGGGTTCGCCCTCGAAAACCAGTGTCGGCACGCCCCAGTGGCCGGCAGCCTCGAGCGCGGCCTGATTGTCAGCAATCTCGGCATCCAGTTCATCCGGCTGCGCCTGCGCTTCTGCCTTCAGCTCAGCGAAATCCAGACCTGCGCGAGCGGTGGCCTTTTTTAGATGATCACCTTCGTTCCAGCCAGCGGTGCCGCCCCAGATCATCTGTGACACTCCATTGGCAAAATCCAGCCCCTTGCCGCGCCGCGCGGCCGCCTGCCCCATCCGGGTCAGTTCGAAAATATAGGGCTGGTCCTTGGCGATCTTGCGGGTCGCAATATCCTGCACAATCGGATCGGGATTAGGCGGAGCCATTGGAATGCCCATATATTGCGCGACGCGGAACATGTCGCGAAACGTATAGCCAAGCCAGTTGGGATGGTTTTTCTCGAAGAAATCCGGCTCCCGGATCGCCAGCGGATAGACAAAGCGCTGGTTAATTTTCAGGTCATATTGCTCGGTCAGATCGACATAGCGCCGCGTTGCAAGATAGCTGTAAGGCGAGCGGAAGGACCAGTAGACGTCTGCTTGTAATGTCATCTGCTTATCGTACCCGGGATTGCAATCTTCGCAAGCACAGAGTGTTGCGATTAGTAAGCATTGCTATTATATATTCACTTATGAGCGAAGCTATCGGATTTCTGATTCACGACACCGCGCGGCTGTTCCGCAGGGAACTAAACGACCGTATGCGCCACAGCGGCGTTACCGCCCTGCAATGGCGGCTGCTCGCCTATCTCGCGCGCAACGAGGGTACGAACCAGGTAAAACTGGCGGAATTCCTGGAGGTCGAGCCGATAACGCTATCCCGAATGATCGATCGACTAGCCGATGCAGGCATGCTCAGCCGCCGCCGTGATCCGGATGATCGCCGGGCCTGGTGCCTCTATCTTGAAGATAAATCGCTGCCCCTGATCGATGAACTGCGGTCTGCTTCCGCGGCGCTTACCGAGTCCGCCCATGAGGGACTGACCAAGGAAGAGCGCAAGCAGCTGGCGGATCTTGTCGAACGGATGCGGCAAAACCTGTCGCGCAAGGCGTGCGATGCAAAACAATCGGAACAGGCAGCCTGACGACATGTTAAAATCCAAAGATATGCCCGAACAATATGATATGTCCGACACGCTGGCCGAAGAGGAGCAAGTCATCCCCGGTGCCGATAATGCCGCCACAGACGAGCCCCGCCGCCGCTGGCTGCGCTGGCTGGTCATGGCGATCGTGCCGCTGGCCCTGATCGCGGGCGGCGGATATATTTGGCTGACCAGCGGACGGAGCGTGTCGACCGACAATGCCTATGTCCAACAGGACCGGGTGTCGGTTTCGGCCGAGGTCGGCGGGCGGATCGTTGAGGCGAATGTCAGCAGCGATGATATCGTCAAGAAGGGCGACATACTGTTCCGGATCGATCCGGAACCGTTCAAAATCGCTCTGGCGCAGGCCAATGCCGCGATTGCTGCCGCAGAGGTGCAGGTGCAAGCGCTGCGGACCTCGGCAGCCGGAAGCGGCGTTGATATCGCGGCCGCTCGTGAGGATATCGCCTTCGCCCAGGCCACATATGAACGGCAACGCGCCCTGATGCAGCGCGGTTTTACCACCAAGGCAGATTTTGAGGCAGCCCAGCATGCGGTCGAACAGGCGCGGGAGCGGCTGCGACAGGCCCAGGCCGATTCAGCCGAAGCGAACAGCCTTGCGGCCAATGCCCGGTCGATGCCGGGCGAGAACCCCGCCATCGCCGCCGCCAAAGTGCAGCGCGAACAGGCGCAGTTGAACCTCTCCCGCACGACCGTCCGTGCGCCGACATCGGGGCGGGTGGCACAGGCCGACCGCCTGCAGGTCGGACAGATGATGGTCAGCGGACTCCCTGCCCTGACGATTGTCGCTGATGAAAAGACTTGGGTGGAAGCCAATTTCAAGGAAACCGATCTGGCAAACATGAAAATTGGACAGCCCGCCGAACTGACTTTTGATGCCTATCCGGATATCAAGCTGAAGGGCCATGTCCAGAGCATCGGCGCCGGGACCGGCAGCGAATTTTCGGTGCTGCCAGCGCAGAACGCAACCGGCAACTGGGTCAAGGTAACGCAGCGGGTGCCGGTACGGATTGCGATTGACGAAAAATCGCCTCGCCCGCTGATCGCCGGGCTTTCTTCCGAAGTGACCGTCGATATTCGTTCCAAGGGCCGATAGATGGCAACCGCTGCAGCTGTCGCAGGAGCCTCGCCGCAGGCCGCTATGACGGGATTGCGTCGCGGGTTGCTGACCGTCGCTGTCATGGGTGCGTCGGTGATCCAGATTCTGGACTCGACGATCGCCAACGTCGCACTGCCGCACATGCAGACCAGTCTCGGCGCTTCGCTGGATACCGTGACCTGGGTCCTGACCAGCTATATTATCGCGTCTGCGATCGCGATGCCGATTACCGGCTGGCTGGCAGACCGGATCGGTGGGCGTCAGCTGTTTCTTATCTCGGTCACCGGCTTTGTTCTGGCATCAATGCTTTGCGGGCTGGCCACGAGTCTCGAGGAAATGGTTCTCTTTCGTGTCATGCAAGGCATCAGCGGCGCGTTCATTGCCCCGCTGGCGCAAACCGTCATGCTCGATATTAACCCGCCCGAGCGACACGCCAGGGCGATGGCGATCTGGGGCATGGGGATTATGGTGGGACCGATCATGGGGCCCATCATCGGCGGCTGGCTGACCGAAAATTATAGCTGGCGCTGGTGCTTCTACGTCAATGTGCCGATCGGCATCGTGACCATATCGGCGCTGTGGGCGCTGCTGCCGCACAAGCCGATATTCCGCCGAAAATTTGACCATCTCGGCTTCTGGGCACTGGCCGTGGGGCTCGGCAGCCTGCAGCTGATGCTCGATCGCGGCGCCCAGCTGGACTGGTTTGACAGCTGGGAAATCAGAATCGAAACGGGAATAGCGATCGGCGCCTTCTGGGTTTTCGCCGTGCAGATGGCCAGCGCGAAAAACGCGTTATTTGCCAAACAGATGCTGACCAACCGGAGTTTTGCGACCAGCCTGTTCTTCATGATTGTCATCGGTGTCGTGATGTTCGCGAACATGGCCCTGTTGCCGCCGATGATGCAACATCTCTATGGTTATCCCGTGATCGATACCGGCCTGCTGCTGGCGCCGCGCGGCGTCGGCATCCTGCTCAGCATGGCGGTCGCCGGGCGACTGGTCGGCAAGGTCGATGCCCGTATATTGGTCGGGACCGGCTTTTCCATCGCAGCCTATTCGATGTGGCAGATGAGCCAGTGGTCGATGGATATGGACTGGCGGCCCTTTGCCATCAGCGGCCTGGTTCAGGGGATGGGCATGGGACTGGTTTTCATTCCGCTGAACACACTGGCCTTTGCTTCCCTGCCGGCGAGCATGCGCACCGATGGCGCGAGCCTGCTCAACCTTTTCCGCAGTGTCGGTGCATCGGTCGGCATCTCGATCGCGTCGGCCCTGCTGAGCCGGAATATCCAGACCAGCCACAGCGATCTGGCCTCCCATGTCACCGGTTCGACATTCAACAATGTCGATGCCAGCACCGCAGACCGTTTCCAGGGACTGGGCGATCAGGCGCTGATGATGGCTGACGCGCTTATCAACAAACAGGCGTCAATGATCGCCTATCTCGACGATTACTGGGCGATGATGTGGGTCACGATCGCAGTGATCCCGCTGGTGTTCCTGTTGCAGAAACCCGAGCCGGGCGCACAGGCCGGACCGATGATGGAGTGATCAGCCCTTCTGCAGATGCTTTCGCCCTAGCAGTTCTGCAATCTGCACCGCGTTGAGCGCAGCGCCCTTGCGCAGATTGTCGCTGACGCACCAGATGTTCAGGCCGTTTTCGACCGTCGGATCCTCGCGCACGCGGCTGATGAAGGTGGCGCCGTCGCCGACACATTCGACCGGCGTAACATAGCCTTCGTCTTCGCGCTTATCGACCAGCATGATGCCGGGCGCGTCCCGCAGGATTTTCTGCGCGTCTGATGAGGACAGCTCATTCTCAAACTCGATATTGATCGACTCGCTGTGACCGACAAACACCGGTACCCGAACACAGGTTGCGGTCAGTTTGATTTTCGGATCGAGGATCTTCTTGGTCTCGACGATCATTTTCCACTCTTCCTTGGTCGATCCGTCGTCGAGGAACACGTCGATATGCGGAATCACGTTGAACGCGATCTGCTTGGTGAAGACGTTGTTTTCCTTGGGGTCGCCGACAAATATGGCGCGCGACTGTTCGAACAGTTCGTCCATGCCGCCTTTGCCCGCGCCGGACACCGACTGGTAGGTCGAAACAACGACGCGCTTGATCTTGGCGGCATCGTGCAGCGGCTTGAGAGCCACCACCATCTGTGCGGTCGAGCAATTGGGATTGGCGATGATATTGCGCTTGGTATAGCCGCTGATGGCTTCAGGGTTCACTTCGGGCACGATCAGGGGCACATCCGGGTCCATGCGGTAGAGCGAGCTGTTGTCGATCACCACGCAGCCGGCAGCGGCAGCCTTTGGGGCATATTCCTTGGTCGCGGCGGAGCCGGCAGCAAACAGGGCCATGTCCCAGCCAGTGAAATCGAAATGCTCGATATTCTGAACCTTGAGCATCTTGCCAGTGTCGCCAATTTCAATCTCATTGCCCTGCGAACGCGACGACGCGACCGCAGCCAGTTCATCATATGGAAATTCGCGCTCGACCAAGACGTTCAGCATTTCGCGTCCGACATTGCCCGTGGCACCGACAACTACAATTTTGTAACCCATGAAACTTTTCCTGTGGCTGATAGTAAAACAGCCGGTTTTCCTGATGGGGAGAACCGGCTGTTTGAAACTCTGATGAAGCGATGATTATTTGGCTTCGGTGCCTTTCGCAGGCTGGTTCAAACGGCGCTCCGCAATACGGGCCCGCTTACCAGTGCGGCCGCGCAGATAGTAAAGTTTCGCGCGACGCACGATACCGCGGCGAACCACGGTAATGCTTTCAATGTTCGGGGAGTAGAGCGGGAACACACGCTCAACACCTTCACCGAACGACATTTTGCGCACGGTGAAGTTGGAGCCCATGCCGCGATTGGTGCGGGCGATGCACACGCCTTCAAAATTCTGGGTACGAACGCGTTCGCCTTCAACGACGCGGACGCCAACGCGCAGCGTGTCGCCAGCGCGAAATGATGGTATTTCCTTGGAAGCGACGAATGCATCGACCGCTTCTTGTTCCAGTGTCTGAATCAGGTTCATGACCTATTCCTTATCTTTATCTTTTTCCTGCGCACCAGAGGGCGACTGATCCGGACCGTCCCTGTGACGCTCCCATAAATCCGGCCGCCTTAGCCGTGTATCTTCCTCTGCCCTTTGTTTCCGCCAAGCAGCTATTTTCGCATGATCCCCCGATCGCAAGACTTCAGGGATGATGCGCCCTTCCCATATTTGAGGTCGGGTATATTGCGGATATTCCAGAATTCCGGTCTCGAAACTCTCTTCATCTCCGCTAGAAGACGCGCCCATTACCCCGGGAAGCAGCCGAATGCAAGCGTCTAAAAGCACCAGCGCGCCCATTTCTCCGCCGGACAGGATATAGTCGCCGATCGAGACTTCTTCTATGTCGCGCGCTTCGAACAGGCGCTCGTCAAAACCCTCGAAACGGCCGCAGATTATGGTGATACCGGGACCGGCAGCGATTTCGCGGACGCGGGCCTGGGTGAGCGGTTTGCCGCGGGGAGTCATGGCCAGGATGGGGGCGGCGGATTGCGGATGATCCGTTGGTGGTGAGCCTGTCGAACCACGCCTCTCGGTCGAGAAGCGCCCTTCGACAAGCTCAGGGCTAACGGAATTTAAATGCCCCTCTTCCCCGTTCGTGTCGAGCGAAGTCGAGACATTCCTCCCAGCCAATCCGTCTCTCGACTGCGCTCGAGACGAACGGACCTTCTCCGCCATTCGCTCAACCGCATGATCGACCGCCGCAGCCATGATATCGGCGCGCAGCACCATGCCGGCCCCGCCGCCTGCTGGCGTATCATCGACGCTGCGATGCCTGTCGGTGGCGAAGTCGCGAGGGTTGATGGTGTCGCAGGCCCACTTTCCTTCTTCCAGCGCCCTGCCCGCCAGCGATGTGCCGAGCGGTCCGGGAAACATTTCCGGGTAGAGAGTGAGGATTTGCGCGGTGAAGGTCACTTCTTTTTACGTCCGTTGATCCATAAAATCGACGTCGTCATGCCAACAAAGAAACTGCCGAAAAGGGCTACGGCCGTGCCAAGGGACATGGATATCATCCCTTCCCGGCTGCAGAGCTCAACGTCCACGCAATTATCCGATTGCAGCCACCAGAGATTGAACAGCCAGTAGATCACCAGCAACCCGGGTATCGGCAGGCTAGCCCGGAAAGGCAGCCAAGCGAGATTGGTGTCCGGATTGGCGCGCTTCATAATCTCGATGATCGCGATGGTCAGGCCGGCAATGACAAAGATGGCGATGAGGAGGATCATTGCGGCTCGACAAACTCCGCCTGCACGATCGCCGGATCACTGCGCATGTCGATGGCCTTGACCGGCACCATGAACTTCTTGCCGCTGGCGCGTTCGATCTCGATCACGTCGCCGGCACCAAATTCGTAGATCGCGAAGACAGTGCCCAACTCCTCGCCGGCATCCGAGACGCAGCGCAGGCCGATGATGTCGATATGGTAATATTCGTCTTCGTCCAGTTCCGGCAAGGCCGAGCGCGGGACGGTGAGTTCGGTTCCGCGAGCGGCTTCGGCGCCGTTGCGGTCGGTTATTTCGGCAATACGGGCAATAGCCCCCATCTTGTGCGGCTTCACCGATTTCAGGGTGAGCTTGCCACCGCTGAAATTTTTGTGCTGCGCCAGACTGTCGAAACTGTCGCAGAACAGCTTGAGCCGGACTTCCCCGGTCACCCCGTGCGCGCCAATGATGACGGCAAGGGGGACGGGTTTGTCCGGATCAATCTTGTCCAAGGATTAGCCCTCGGCCTTTTCTTCTGCAGGCGCTTCTTCAGCCTTGGCTTCTTCGGCAGGAGCCTCTTCCGCGGGCGCTTCTTCTGCAGGAGCAGCAGCGGCTTCCTTGGCGGCTTCTTCAGCAGCAGCGGCCTTTTCAGCTTTCTCTTCCATACGCTCGGTGGCTTTTTCGCCTGGCTTGCCCTTGTTCGGGTTGTTGCGGGCTTCGCGCTTCATCAGACCGGCCGCGTCGAGAAAACGAGCAACGCGATCCGAAGGCTTGGCACCCATTTCGAGCCAGTGCTTGGCACGCTCAGTATTCAGGACAACACGCTTTTCATCATCCTTTGCGAGCAGCGGATTGTAGCTGCCGACCCGTTCGATGAACTTGCCATCACGCGGCGCACGGACGTCAGCAACGACGATTTTATAATAAGGGCGCTTCTTGGAACCGCCACGGGACATTCTGATTGCTACTGCCATTGTAATAAACCTTTCTAAAAATACAAAAATTCAAATTGTTACTGTCATTTCTTCTTGTTCAATAATTTTGCCAGATCAGGCGGAAGGCCGTCGGGAGACATATCGGGAAGCCCGGGCATGCCGGACATGCCGCCGCCCTGTCCGCCCATTCCGGCACCAGCGGCTCCGCCGCCACCGCCGAACATCGACATCAGGCCCTTGATTCCGCCCATCTTCTTGATGCGCTTCATTGCCTTGGCCATTTCTTGATGCATTTTGAGCAGCTTGTTGACGTCCTGCACGGTCGTGCCGGAACCGATCGCAACCCGCCGCTTGCGTTTGGCGTTGAGCAGGCCGGGCCGGATCCGCTCTTCCTTGGTCATCGACCCGATGATCGCATCCATACGGACCAGAACCTTGTCGTCCATCGCTCCGCCAGCCATCGCCGCCTTGGCTTTCTTCATGCCCGGCATCATCGAAGCGAGCGCACCGAGTCCGCCCATTTTGGTCATCTGGGCCAGTTGCGAGCGCAGGTCATTGAGGTCGAACTGACCCTTGAGCATTTTCTCGGCAAGCGCTTCGGATTCTTCCTTGTCGACAACCTGCGCCGCTTTTTCGACGAGGCTGACAACGTCGCCCATGCCCAATATCCGGCCCGCAACGCGTTCCGGGTGGAATTCTTCCAGAGCGTCAATTTTCTCGCCAACGCCAACAAATTTGATCGGCTTGCCGGTGACCGCGCGCATCGACAGCGCCGCGCCGCCGCGGGCATCGCCGTCCATCCGGGTCAGAACCACACCGCTCAGATCGACCTGATCGGAGAAATTCTGTGCGACATTGACGGCATCCTGGCCGGTCAATGAATCGACGACCAGCAAGATTTCCTGCGGATTGGAGATATTGGCAACCGCCTTCATCTCGTCCATTAACTGCTGGTCAACGTGAAGCCGTCCAGCGGTATCCAGCAACAGAACGTCAAAACCCTGCAATTTCGCGGCCTGAAGCGCGCGCTTGGCGATTTCAACCGGCTGCTGCCCGGCAACGATCGGCAAGGTGGCGGAGCCGATCTGTTCGCCCAATACGGCCAACTGTTCCTGAGCCGCCGGACGATTGACGTCGAGCGAGGCCATCATGACCTTCTTGTTCTCTTTGTCTTTCAGCCGCTTGGCTATTTTTGCGGTCGTCGTTGTTTTACCGGACCCCTGCAGGCCGACCATCATGATAATGGCGGGCGGTGCCACGGAAAGCTCAAGCGCGCTGACTTCCGAACCCAGCATCTCGGTCAGGCCGTCGTTGACAATCTTGACCACCTGTTGGCCAGGCGTCACCGATTTCAGCACCGATTGGCCAACCGCCTTCTCAGTGACTTTTTCAACAAAATCCTTAACGACTGGCAGTGCGACATCGGCTTCAAGCAACGCGATGCGCACTTCCCGCATGGCGCCGCGGACATCTTCTTCGCGCAACGCTCCGCGGCCGCGCAGCTTGTCAAAGACTCCGCCAAGGCGGTCGCTCAACTTATCAAACATGTTCCCGCCTTTCCTTCTTCAACACGGCCTGCTTTCCGGCCAACGCAAAAAACGCCGATGGGCGAAACCTCGCTGATCGACGTGTGAGTTTTTCGAACTCTAAACTGGATCGACAATGAATTCATTGCCTAATTCAAGTGCCCATTAGGGGAGTTATCAGAATATCGCAAGCCCTTCATTTCCCGGAATATGAACGCCAGTTAACCAGAAATTGATATCTTTTGGTCCAATAGACAGGTTCGCAATTGTGGAAAGATAATTATGGCTGGACCAGTAGCCGAGCAACATCTGAAAGTGATGAAGAACGGTTATAAGCTGTCGGTCGGACGTGACGTTTTGACCGGCGTGATCGTGATATTGGCAATCCTTATGTTTGCCGGCACCGGTGGCACCGTGGTGACCGATGCCATTGACTCCCTTTCCGGCCAGCCCGGAACGGGCGACAATGTGCTGGTCCCTGCGTTCCTGCTCAATATTGCGCTGATCCTGTTCGGCTGGCGTCGGTACAAGGACCTGACAAAAGAAGTCGAGGAACGGGCCGCCGCAGAAGAGCGCGCCAATTCCCTCGCTGCCACCGATCCGCTCACTGGCTTGCTCAATCGTCGCACCATCGGGGAACGAACGGCGGAGATGATCAGCATCGCCCAGCGCAAGCAAAAGAGCATCACATTCCTGATGCTCGATCTGGACAATTTCAAGAATATCAATGACGTCCACGGGCACAGCGCCGGGGATGCCGTATTGAAAGAGGTGGCAAAGCGTGTGTCGCGCGTCGTTCCCCCGCATAACCTGCTGGCACGACTGGGGGGCGACGAATTCGCCTGCGCCTTCATTTTTGCTCCCGAACAACCCAAAATGGTCGAACGGATCGCCGACGATCTGATTGACGCGATAGCCGCCCCGATCATCGAGAATGGCCACCAGTTGGTTGTTACGACCTCGATCGGTATGTCGCGTTATGATTCGGACTCCGAGGGCGTAGACGCCCTCATGCGCCGGGCTGACATTGCCATGTACTGCTCCAAACGACAGGGTCGGAACCGGCACTGCTGGTTTGACACCAGTATGGAGCAGGAGCTGCAAACGCGCAGTTTGCTTGAAGAGGGCATGCGTAGCGGAATCCCCGGCGGCGAGTTTTTCCCGTATTTTGAACCGCAGATTGACCTGCTGACCGGCAAGCTGACGGGATTCGAGACGCTGGCACGCTGGGAGTCGCCGACACAGGGATCCATTTCGCCGGAAATCTTCATCCCCATCGCAGAAGAAACCGGCATGATCGGCGATCTGTCGATCCAGATCATGCGGCTGGCGCTCAACCAGGCCAAGAATTGGCACCCTTCGCTGAGCCTTGCGATTAATATTTCACCGATCCAGCTGCTGGATCCCTGGCTGGCGCAGAAAATCGTAAAATTGCTGTTGGAAACCGGATTTCCGCCCAATCGTCTGGAAATCGAGATCACCGAAAGTGCGCTGTTTGATAACCTCAGTTTGGCCCAGTCTATCGTAGGAAGCCTGAAAAACCAGGGCATCAAAATCGCCCTGGATGATTTTGGGATCGGCCATAGCTCCCTCGCCCACTTGCGGGCCCTGCCATTTGACCGGATAAAAATCGATCGCAGTTTTGTTGCTTCGATTCTGGAAAATGCAGAAAGCCAGGCAATCGTAAGAGCGATCAATGGTCTCGGCGAAAGCCTCGGCATGCCGATCACGGCAGAAGGCATTGAGGATCAGGAAACCGAAGCCGCATTGCGCACTATTGGCTGCGCAAAGGGCCAGGGATGGCTTTACGGGCTCCCTCTATCGATGGAGGAGACGGACGAGATCCTGGCAGAGCGAGGCCTGCTTCAGGACGAGGAGCAAGAGCACGATCGAAAGGACATTACTGCTTGGCTAGCAGATCCGAAATATCTCCCTGACGAGCCAAAGTCCCTGCAAAAAGTACATTAGGGCGGCCCACCGGCAGTCTCGGCCAGCCGATTTACTGGACTCCGGTCAACGGCACCCCTAAATCGCCAGACATGACGACAGGACGCTTTCACAAAATGCACGGGCTGGGCAATGATTTTGTCATCATCGACGCGCGCGAAGAACAGACCGAACTGTCCGCAGCACAAGTTGCAGCGATCGCAGATCGCCATAGCGGTATCGGTTGCGATCAGTTGATCATATTGCGCCCGTCCGAAAATGCCGACGTCAAAATGCAGATTTTCAACGCCGATGGCAGCGAAGTCGAGGCTTGCGGCAATGCAGCGCGATGCGTTGCAAAACTTGTCGGGAATCAAACCCGGATCGAAACAGCCGGCGGGATCATCATTGGCAATGCCACGAAAGAGGGCGCGATTGTCGATATGGGGCAGCCCCGCTTTGAGTGGGACTCGATCCCCCTCGCCTACGCCATGGACACGCTTGCCATGCCGGTCGGCTGGGAGAACCTGCAAAACCCGGCAGCGGTCAACGTCGGCAATCCGCATGTAATTTTCTTTGTTGACGACAGCGCCGCTGTGGAGCTGGACCGCCTCGGACCGATGATCGAGGTCGACCCGCTGTTTCCGGACAAAGTGAATGTCAATGTGGCAGACATTCGGGATGGCCGCATCAATTTACGCGTCTGGGAGCGCGGTGTCGGACTGACCAGAGCTTGCGGTACTGGCGCTTGCGCCACCGCCGTTGCAGCCATCAAGCGCGGATTGGCAACCAGTCCCGTGGAAGTGAAGCTGCCCGGCGGCGCGCTGCAAATCCGCTGGTCAGAAGGCACGAATATCGAAATGCAAGGACCGACGACCTATGTCTTTGCTGGCGAAGCGGACTGGGCTGAGTTCGGATGAGCGCGCCCGAAATGATCAGCATGGGTTGCCGCCTCAACATTGCCGAAAGCGAGGCCCTGCAACAGAATCTGGCCGCCAGCAATATTGACAGCGAGCATCTGATCATCGTCAACAGCTGTGCGGTGACCAATGAAGCGGTCCGGCAAACCCGGCAAGCCATTCGCAAGGCCAAGAAAGCCAATCCGGGCAAGCAGATTGTCGTCACCGGCTGTGCCGCACAGGTCGATCCGGCGATGTTTGCCGCGATGCCGGAGACCAGCGCTGTGGTCGGCAATATCGATAAATATGATGCAGCGAATTTCAAACTCGGAACCCAGAGCAATCGGTCCGATATCCGCGTGTCCGATATCATGCAGATCACCGAAACGGCACCGCACATGGTCAGCGCTTTTGGCGACCGCTCCCGGGCTTTCGTCGAGATCCAGAACGGCTGCGACCATCGCTGTACATTTTGCATCATCCCCTTTGGCCGCGGCAATAGCCGCTCGGTGCCCGCTGGTCTGGTGGTCGATCAGGTTCAGGCACTGGTCGATAAGGGTTTTCAGGAAGTCGTTCTGACCGGGGTCGATGTGACCAGCTACGGACCCGATCTGCCCGGGCAGCCGACGCTTGGCATGCTGGTCGAGCGGATTTTGAAGCATGTCCCCGATCTGCCAAGACTAAGGCTTTCCTCGCTCGACGGAATCGAGATCGATGACCGCCTGTTTGATCTGCTCACCGGAGAAGCACGGATGATGCCGCACGTGCATCTGTCGCTGCAATCCGGCGATAATATGATCCTGAAGCGGATGAAGCGGCGGCACAGCCGGGAGCAAGCGATTGATCTCGTCGCGCGGCTCAAAGCCAAACGGCCGGACATCGTGATCGGCGCAGATATCATCGCCGGCTTTCCGACCGAAACGGACGCAATGTTCGCCAATAGTCTGGCGATCATCGATCAGTGCGATATTGTTCATGGCCACATATTCCCCTATTCGCCGAAACAGGGCACGCCAGCGGCAAAAATGCCGCAGCTTGACGGTGGCGTGATCAAGGAAAGAGCAAAGATATTGCGCAATGCCGTGGCACGACGCGCTGAGGCTTGGCGGCAAACGCTGATCGGCTCACGTCAGAATATACTTGCCGAAATGTCTGGAAACGCGGGCTACGCAGAGAATTTTGCTCGCGTGTTATTTGATGCGCCAGCAGACAAGCGGCAAATCGTGCCCGTTGAAATCACGGGCGTTCAGAACAAACAGTTGATTGGCAGGATAGCAGTGTGACCGAGAATAGCAGTTGGAAAGATCGCCTGTTCGGCGGTTTCAGCAAAACATCATCGCGCCTGACCGAGAATCTGGCCGGCCTGGTTACCAAGGCCAAGCTCGACGAGGCGACGCTCGACGATATTGAAGACGCTTTGATCCTGTCCGACCTCGGCCCGGCGACGGCGGCGACTATTCGGGAAAAGCTGTCCGCCGAGCGGTTCGAAAAAGGGCTGACCGAATATGCGGTCAAAGAAATTATCAAACGCGAGATCACGGCAATATTGGAACCGGTTGCCGTGCCCCTCGAAATCGCAGCCTTTCCGCGCCCGCAGGTAATCCTGGTAATTGGCGTCAACGGTTCGGGAAAAACCACCACCATTGCCAAATTGGCCCATCTGTTTCTGGAGCAGGACTATGGCGTCATGCTGGCGGCCGGCGACACGTTCCGGGCGGCTGCCATCGGGCAGCTGAAAGTCTGGGCCGAGCGGCTGGGCGTGCCGATCATCAGCGGCCCGCAGGGCGGCGACAGCGCCAGCATCGTCTATGAGGGCGTAAAGCAGGCGACAGCTACCGGTATCGACGTGTTAATCGTTGATACAGCCGGGCGCCTGCAGAATCGCAGCGAACTGATGGACGAACTGGACAAGATTCGGCGCGTGCTGGGCCGGCTTAATCCGGAAGCGCCGCATGATGTGGTGCTGGTACTGGATGCCACGACCGGGCAGAATGCACTGTCCCAGATCGAGGTATTTCGGGATGTCGCGAAGGTCACCGGATTGATCATGACCAAGCTGGATGGCACCGCGCGAGGTGGTGTTCTGGTCGCTGCCGCGAAACAATTCGGATTGCCGATCCATGCCATCGGCATCGGCGAAACCGTCGAAGACTTGAGACCGTTCAAGGCCGAAGATTTGGCCGCAGCCATAGCCGGGATAGAAAAATGACCGAATCAACCGCGATTGAAGAAATTCCGAAAGAGAACCGAGGCCTCAGCTTCGGGCTGGATTTCGGCCCCCTGCTGATCTTCTTTCTGGTGTATAAATTTGGTGCACCGGAAGGCAATCCGATCACCGCAGCCGTTTATGGTACGATCGCTTTCATGATTGCGATTGTTATTGCGATGGTCATTTCAAAGTGGAAGCTGGGCAAAGTCTCTCCGATGATGTGGATGTCGGCCATCCTGATCCTGGGATTCGGAGCGCTGACCATCTATTTCAATGACCCCCGCTTCATCCAGCACAAGCCGACGATCATCTATGCAGGGTTCGCGCTGATATTGGCTGGCGGACTGATGCGCGGCAAACCGATGTTGAAAAGCCTGCTGCAGGCGGCATTCGAAGGGTTGAGCGACGAAGGCTGGCTCAAACTTTCGCGCAACTGGGCGATATTTTTTGCGGCGATGGCACTCGTCAATGAGCTGATGGTGGCGACCATGAGTTTCGACTTGTGGCTGACCATCAAGGTCTGGGGCGTGCCGGCGATTTCATTCCTGTTTGCAATGGCCAACATACCGATGCTGATGAAATACGGGTTTACGGTCGAAGAAAAGCCGCGCCCTGAAGGTCAGGACGCGGCTTAAACGTTTTAGCGGTTTTGACTAATCAGCCTTGATCGGCGCGGCTTACGCCATCTCCATCAAGGTTCAGGGCAACAAAGTCCCAGTCAATGGCGTTATCGAGCAAAGCGGAAACATAATCAGGACGCGCGTTCTGATAGTCCAGATAATAAGCATGTTCCCAGACATCGAGCGTGAACAGCGGTTTCACACCGTGCGCGACGGGCGTGTCTGCGTCATGATAAGACGTGATTTTCAGCTCATCTCCATCGAGTACCAGCCAAGCCCAACCGCTAGCGAAATGGCCGGTCGCTTCATCCTTGAATTTCGATTTGAAATCATCGATCGAACCGAAGGTTTTTTCCAAGCGGTCCTTCAGATCGCCCGAAATCTCCTTTTTCTCCGGCGAGAGGCAGAGCCAGTAGAAGCTGTGGTTCCAGACCTGGGCCGCGTTGTTGAACAGGCCGCCATCGGCAACATCGATGATTTCCGAAAGCTTCTTGCCTTCATGATCGGTGCCCTTGATGGCGTCATTGGTCTTGGTGACATAGGCATTGTGGTGCTTGCCGTGATGATAGTTGAAGGTCTCTTCGGAGATCAGGTCTCCGAAAGCAGTTTTATCATAAGGAAGCGCGGGAAGTTCGAAAGCCATGTTGTCGTTTCTCCATTGTTTTGAGATCTGTTGTTCTAACGCATCAATAGCAAAAAAGATGCAAGGTCAATTATCGCTTTGGAGCAAGCGCGGCTAAAACCGCTCTTTCGCCGTCATATCCTGTATGCGCGCAGACAAGCTTGCCATTTTGCGATCACTCGGGACCGATAATGCCGAAGCGTTATGAGAATTTCAATGGCGGTCAAATCGGAAGAAATGGAAGCATAAAAGGCGCTGCCAGCCCCCTGCTTAGGAGCCGAGCAGATCATGCCGCTTTAGAGCGTGCCGCAACTGATCATATGTGAGGTTGAGCGCCTTGGCCGTGTGCCTCTGATTGTAGCGCGCCTTTGCCAGGGCCGCCTCCAATATGCGCTTTTCAAAAGCTTCCACCGCTGCTTTCATGTCGTCGACACCATCGAAGGACGGATCAGGCGTAGCAGTCCCGGTGTGGTCCTGCGAGACCTTCCCGGATTCGGGCGCCGTCGGTTCGGCTTCCGCTTTTGGCTTCTTTTCCCTGGGTTTCCAGGGCGATTCGAAGGGATCGAAGACGACATGGTCAACCGGCCTGCTGTGGTCATTCCACAGATATACGGCGCGCTCTACCACATTGCGCAATTCGCGAACATTACCCGGCCATTCATGCCGGTTGAGCGCTTCAGATGCCAGGCGGCCAAAACCGGGCCAGGACGGCCATTCCAGCTCCGCCGCCATGCGTCGACCAAAATAGTCCGTGAGGACCGGGATATCCCCTTCCCTCACGCGCAGTGGTGGCAAGGTTACAACTTCGAAGGACAGGCGGTCGAGCAAGTCGGCGCGAAACCGGTTATCTTCCGCCATTTTTGGCAGATCGGCATTGGTCGCAGCAACGATCCGGACATCGACGCGCTGCGGCCGGGACGAACCAATGCGGGTAATTTCACCATATTCGACGGCTCTCAAAAGGCGCTCCTGTGCACCGGACGATAATGTACCGAGCTCATCAAGGAACAAGGTTCCGCCATCGGCTTCTTCGAAGCGCCCTACCCGCGCCTTGGTTGCGCCGGTGAAAGCGCCCGCTTCATGACCGAATAGTTCTGCTTCAATGAGAGTTTCGGGCATTGCTGCACAATTAAGGGTAATAAACGGTCCATCCCACCGCATGCTGAGCCGGTGCAGGCGCTCCGCTATCAGTTCCTTGCCGGTGCCGCGCTCCCCCACGACCAGTACCGGGCGATCAAGCGGTGCCGCCCGGCTGGCTTTTTCCACCGCATCAAGGAAGGCTCCCGATTCGCCTACAAATTGACTTTCCCGTTTCATGACCAAGATATAGTGCAAATTCCCATTAAATGGCAATTAATACTATTCGCGGCAGGCCGGAAAAATTCGATATTTCTTGTTTTTCAATGGCTTAATGAAGTTGGCACGGCTTCTGCAATGTTGGTTTCATATACGAAACACACGAACTTCTGGAGGGCACCATGCCAGCACTGAACAAAATGACCCGCACCGATATTTCCGCGATCGTCTCGATCCTGCTCTTCGGTGTAACAATTTTGGTCAGCGCCGTGGGCCCGGCACAAGCCGAAAACACGACGGTGAACAGCCAGAACGATTCCCCCGCTGTCAGCTTTGTTACCATGGGTTACCGAGCATGACAGACAAAATGGCCGGGACCCCTTCTTTTCCCCTTGCCGAAGTCAGGTCCCGGCCACCTTTTGAAATTCAACAGGTTGATGTAGAACAGGACTGGAGCGACGGCTCGAACAAGTTCAAACACAATCACAGACCGAACCGGAGTATGTACATGGCAGGTATTTTTTCAAGAACGCGCGATATCATCGCCGCCAACGTTACCGACATGCTGGACAAGGCTGAAGACCCGTCGAAGATGATCCGCATGATCATCCTCGAAATGGAGGAAACCCTGGTTGAAGTCCGCGCCTCGGCCGCTCGCACCATTGCCGATCAGAAAGAGATGCGTCGGCATATCGACAAGCTCGATGATCTGACCGAGGACTGGAGCGAAAAGGCGCAACTGGCGCTGTCCAAGGATCGGGAAGATCTGGCCAAGGCCGCTTTGGTTGAAAAGCGCAAGGCCGCTGACATGGCGGATCAGCTGAAAGCGGAAATTCAGGTTCTTGATGACTCGCTGCGCGCCTCCGAAGGCGACATTGCGAAGCTGCAGAAGAAATTGCAGGAAGCGCGTTCGCGTCAAAGCAATCTGGTCAATCGCCTCGAGAGCGCCGAGAACCGGGTCAAGCTTCGCGAAATGTACAATGGCGAGAAAGTGCACGATGCCTTTTCCCGCTTTGAATATCTCGAACGGCAAGTCGATTTTGCCGAAGGCCGGGCCGATGCCCTGGGCATGGGCGGCGAACCCCAAAGTCTGGAAAGCCAGATCGCCGCGCTCGAATCCAACGACAAGGTCGACGAAGAACTGGAAGCCATGAAGGCGGCCATGAAGAAAGGTGACGCATAATGCAGGAAGAACTGATCATCATTCCCATCGTGATGGGTACGCTATTTATCGGTCTGCCATGGTTGATATTTCACTATGTCACCAAATGGAAAACCGCTGCAACGATCACCAACGAAGACGAAAATCTGCTCGAAGAGCTCCATCATATGGCCCGCCGCCTGGATGACCGGATGGAAACCATCGAACGGATCATGGCGGCAGACAATCCCGATTGGCGTCATTCCGCATTGCCAAAACCATCCACCGAATCCGCGCCAACGCTCGACAATTTCGACGAGCTGCTGAAAAAAGAAAGGCACCCATCATGAGCTCTTCCCGCACAAAATTCTATCTCGACAAGAGACGCGCCAAATGGAGTGGTGTCTGCGCCGGGATCGCCGATTATACCGGGATCAATGTGGCCTGGGTTCGACTGGCAGCGATTATCGCGACCGTTACCTTCGCCTTCCCGTGGACCCTGGTAGCCTATTGGGTTGCCGCCAAAATATCCGATCCCAAGCCCACCGGCATGTATCTGAACGATCCGGAAGACACGAAATTCTGGCAGGGCGTACGTCAGTCCCCGCGCCGCACAACACGGGATATCAAATCCCGGTTCCGGGAAATCGACCGTAAGCTGGCCGACATGGAACTCTACTACACGAGCAAGAATACCGCGCTGTCGAACGAGATCGAGAATCTGCGCTAAGCGTCTGAACAGGGAGAATGGAAATGGATTGGGGAAGCCCGCAATTTGTCCTGGCAATCATCGCCATCAGCTACGGAGCGTGGATCGTCAACAACTGGATCCGAGCCAAGCATGGCTACGAGCTGGAAGACGAATGGGGCGGAAAGTCCGGCAAAAACAGCCCGGATGAGCAACGCAAGATCGAACTGCTGTCGAACGAGAATGCCCAACTGGTCGGCAAGATCGACCGGTTGCAGGAACGGCTCCAGGTGCTCGAGCGGATTGCCACCGATCCGGCCAAACGCACCGCCGACGAAATTGAAGCCTTGCGGGAGCAGAACTGATGGATCCGGATAAAGTGATATTGCTTACCGAATTGGCCCCGATGCTGGCAGTTGGCTGTGTGGTCGTAACGATCGGCTGGGTCACGACCACCTGGATGCGGATCAAGAACGGCTATCCCCTGGAGAACCAGTGGGGCAAGTCGGTCTATCCCAAAACCGACCGCGAGGCGGTCGAGCGAGTGAAGTTGCTGACCAATGAAAATGCCGAACTGCGCGCCGAACTCGGGTCGGTCAAAGACCGGCTGGCCAATGTCGAACGGATTGTCACCGACGACAGCCACCGGCTGACCCAGGAAATCGAGCAATTGCGCGACAAGCGGGCGAACTAGAGTGAGGAAATGCGGAGCGCAATCGATGACATACGCGACGCCGCTGACAAAAAGGAACTGAACTGATGGGTTTTGAATTTGCACTTCTCATTCCACTCGCCCCCTTCGCAGTGGGAGCGCTGTGGATATGGACCCGGCACCAAGCCAAGATGGCTGAAAAATACGGCCATCTTCCCAAAGGTGTGGACGCGGATGCCGACCGGATGCGCGAAGAGATGAAATATCTGAAAGAGCGCGTTGCCGTGCTTGAGCAGATTACCACCGATGGTCACAGCACCAAGCAGCTGAAAAACGAGATCGAAAAGCTGCGGGATCGCTGACCGGATTGATTGAGGGAGATTTACTATGGGTTGGCCTGAAGCTGTCGTTGCCATCATCATCATCGTAACAATCGGACGCGTGATGCGGTCCAAATATCGCGCCGAGCACGGCATTCTTGAGGACAACCGGGGCAACGCCATCGGATCCCAGGCCCGCAACGAGCCGCAGACCGAACGTCTGCAGGAAGAAGTGAAATATCTCAAAGAGCGCGTGGCGGTGCTTGAAAAAATCGCCACCGATGACCGCGGATCCCGCGATCTGCAAAACGAGATCGAGAAATTACGCGACCGCTAATCCGGTCCGGAAAGTAGAAGGACAAGCATGATGCAAGAACCTGCTTTTTATATGATTACCGCCGCCTTTTCGCTAATCGGCCTGACGGTTGTGGCGCTGGTTACGCTGCGTGGCTGGCGGGACTGGATCGCTCTGAAAGCCCGGGAACTGGAGCAGCGGCGCGAGGATAATCCGCCCACCGCAACATCGCGGATCGAAGTCGCGGATCTGAAAGAACGGATCCGTAAATTGGAAGCAATCGCGGCGGGGGTTGAACTGTAAGCAACCCGACCCGAATTCCGTTCGCGTCGAGCGAAGTCGAGACACGCGAGAGCCTGTCGACTGCGCTCGAGGCGAACGGTGAAAATGGGTGACGTTGCCACTCTCCCCTGCTAACCGCCCTTCCCATGAGCAAAATTGACGATTTAATCGAAGAATATGAGTTTCTCGAGGCCGATGATCGCTACCGGCTGCTGATTGATCTGGGCAAGCAACTCGACCCGATGCCGGATGCCCTGAAGACCGATGCCACGCTGGTGCGCGGCTGCTCCGCTTCTGTCTGGGTCTATCCCACGCAACTGGACGACGGCCGCCTGCATTTTCTCGCCGACAGCAACGCCGCAATTACAAAGGGGATTATCGCCCTGGTGCTGGAAACTGTTCAGGATCAGGCCGCTGAGCAGATCAAAAATACGGATATTGCTGCCGTACTGGAGCCGTTTGATCTGAAAAATCAGCTGAGTTCAAACCGGACCCAGGGCATTCCCAATATGATTGCGCTGATTCAGGACACCGCAACGCGGCTGGATGAAGCCTAGACCGGCTTCCAGACGCGCCGCTCTTCGGCTATCCGCAGCACATCATAGGCCGCCTGGGCCGCCTGAAATTTCTTGGCCGCTTCCTCATCGCCGGGATTGACGTCCGGATGATATTCCTTGGCCATTAACCGCCAAGCCTTTTTCACGGTCTCGAATTCGACATCGGGGGTGAGATCGAAAATCTCCAGCGCGGTCATTTCGTCGCGCGAACGGCTGCCGTCTCCGGAACCCATCCAGCTATAATGGGCCGCTTCCTGATAGGCGTTGGCATCACGTTGCTCGTCGGCTTCGCGCTTCTTGCGCTCTTCCTTGTCGAGCCCTTCGAAATAATCCCAGCCACGGTTATATTCCGCAGCGTGTGTCTGGCAGAAATACCAGCGTTCGGGGCTGTTGGGGGATTTGGGCGCAGGGCAATTGCCCGCTTCATCGCAACCGTGGCGGTCGCAAATCTTCACTTGCTGGGTTTCTCGTGAACTTTCGTAGCTTCCCCATCTTGGGAAACCCCAGTTATCTGATCGTTTTGCTCTTGGCATAGTCCCTATTCTATCAGAGGATTCCAGCGAGTTCTACCGCTAAGATAATACCAGAGGGTCTGTAAGCCGGGTTCTGTCCATTCGCCGAAACGAAATAGCCAGCCATTCATCTAGGCCATGCATTGCTGCGTGGCTCCAGCAACCAACCCGGGCTGCAGGCCGAAAAAGCCATATGCCGCCCCTATTTGGTTTTGCTCCAGGTGGGGTTTACCGTGCCAGACCTGTTGCCAGGCCCGCGGTGCGCTCTTACCGCACCCTTTCATTATCACGTGGCCGAAGCCGTCGCGACCTGCTTTCTGTTGCACTGTCCCTAGGGTTGCCCCCGCCGGCCATTAACCGGCACCTTTTAATCGTGGAGCCCGGACTTTCCTCGACATAAATGCCGCGGCTGGCCGACCCTCTGGTGGAGCCTATTTAGTGATCCCGCGCTCTCTGTCCAACATTAAAGACAAAAGCAGCGAGCGGCATTCGCCGTCGATCACCCCGTCGACCGTTTTTGGGCGAAAGCGCCGCTGAAAAGCGACAACCGCTGCGGTCTGGTCGGAGATATCATAGCCGAAGCGTTCCAGGGCCAGCATGAAGCCGCCGTCGGTCCACGGCGGATCACCCAATTTGAGCGGCGGTTTCTTCAGCGCAATGCCGTGGCGGGCCAGTCGCTCCCAATCGAACAGTTCGCCGGGATCCTGCTTGCGCGCCGGAGCGAGGTCGCTGTGCCCGATGACATTGGTCGGGGTGATATTGTGGCGCTGGACGATCTCATGGGCGAGCCGGGTCACTGCATCCATCTGCTCTTCCGGGAACGGGACATAGCCCCATTCATGCCCCGGATTGACAATTTCGATGCCGATACTCGCGCTGTTCACGTCCGTGATACCGCGCCAATAGCCGCGACCGGCATGCCAGGCCCGCTTGCTTTCGTCTACCATCTGGACGACCTGACCATCCTCGGTCACCACATAATGCGCTGACACCTTGGCTTCGGGATTGGCGAGCCAGTTTATCGCCGACGCCGCGTCCTTCATCCCGGTGTAATGCATCACCAGAATCGTGATCGGCAGGCTGCGTTCGTCAAAATTGGGCGACGGCGTCCATATCACATCCATCCAAGGCTTCCTTATCCTGCTCAGGCGGTGACGATAGCACCCAAAAGCAATTCTGTCGTCGATGGCGGGGAAATCCGCAAATCGCCACCATTTTTCAGCGCCAAATCCCGGGTCATCCAGCCCGCAGCGGTTCTCGCGCTGAGATCGGCAGGGTCAATCGTGCCGTCAAGCGCCGTCCGGATACCGTCGTCCAGTGAGACCTTGGTGCCTTCGGCCCGGATCACCACTTCGATACCTAGGTCGCCCTGCTCCGCACCGACATCGAGCCTGCCGCCTCTGACCAGCGTTTCCTTTGCAATCAGCGCGAGATTGAGCAGAATCTTGATCGCCTTTTTCGGCAATGCCTCGGCCTGCACCGCCCAGCCCAGCGTGATCTTGCCCGAATCGCCGAGAAGCGATTCAATCAGCTGCCGAGCCTCTGCGGGATCGATATCATCGCCAAAACCACCAGCGGCACCAAAGGCTAGCCGAAAATATTTCAGCTTGTCAGCCGACACTCTGGCGCTGTCTGCTAGCAGATCCATACACCGATCGCGCATCACCGGGTCGGTTTCGCCTTCGAGCAGTTCGAGTCCGTTATTGAGCGCGCCGACGGGACTCAGCAGATCATGGCAAATTTTGGAACAAAGCAGAGATGCCAGGTCAACTTCACTATTCGACATATATACGAGCCCTTAACTATGATTCCGGTTCGGCGGCTGTTTGGCCTTTTGCACCAAAGCAATCAAGCGGGATCGCGCTGAAACGACCATAAATGTCGCCGTCTTCAGTGGCCTGCCATGCGGCGGCCTTTTGTCCGTTCACAATCAGCCACAGGCGCTCATCCGGCGCTGCGCTGGCCGCGTCTGTCGTCGATGGCTCCACGGTGCCGTCCGGATGCGAATGATAATAGCCCAGGATGGGTTCGCCCCCGTTGCGCTGTTCCCGTTCCGCAGCAATCAACGTCCGGGGATCGATCTCGAAATGGAGGACCGGATCGGCCGCGACATTTTTTGCGGCACGGCGGGCGCTCACGCGGCCGTTCTGTCCAAATAATATTCCGCATATTTCCTCGGGCGCTGCAGCCACGGCCAATTGCTGAAGATCGTCCAACATCACGCTTGATATAAGGAGTGGCATGGCCCACATCTACGCGATGAATGCGGGGCAATCCACCATATCCGGAATCTTGCCGGAATCCGAGAAAAAGCAGCGCCTGGATGCCGCGCTAACAGAAGCGGTAGACGGGCTGTCGCGCGAGCGCGTCAAGTCCCTGATATCCGAAGGAAACCTGCTGATTGACGGCGCGACATTCACGGATCCGTCGGCGAAGAAATTGAGCGGTAAGTCCTTTGAGCTGACCATTCCGGAACCGATTGCCGGCCCTGCCCTGGCGCAGGATATTCCGCTCGATGTCGTGTTCGAAGACTCGCATCTGATCGTCATCAACAAGCCGGCGGGGCTGGTCGTGCATCCGGCTGCCGGGCATGCCGATGGCACGCTGGTCAATGCCCTGCTGCATCACTGCAGAGGTCAGTTGTCGGGTATCGGAGGGGTGACCAGACCGGGGATTGTCCACCGGATCGACAAGGATACGTCCGGTTTGATGGTCGCAGCCAAAACCGACGCCGCGCACCAGGGGTTGAGCGCTCTGTTTGCAAAGCATGATATCGAACGGCGCTATATGGCAATCGTCAACGGCCGCCCCAATCCGGCCTCTGCTACGATCGAGGGCAGTATTGGCAGAAGCAATGTGAATCGCAAGAAGATGGCGGTGGTGGGCGATGACCGGGGCAAGCCGGCCATGACCCACTATACGGTCAAGGAAATGCTCGACGGGGCTGCTCTGGTCGAGTGCACGCTGGAAACGGGCCGAACCCACCAGGTGCGCGTCCATATGACGCATATCGGCCATAGCCTGATCGGGGATCCGCTTTATGGCACCCGTCGAAAATCAATGCTTTCCCGGCGAAAAGATATTCAATTTGGACGGCAGGCGCTGCATGCTGCTAGTCTTGGATTTGTTCACCCCATAACGGACGAAAAATTGACGTTTTCTATCGATTTTCCCGACGATATGCAGGAACTATTCATGAAGTTGCGGGTATAAGGATCAGACCTTATATAAGCTTTGACCAATGGGTGCTTAATGAGGCCCGGCGGCACAACATACAAAGGAACGAAAATGGCTAATGGTAGCAATGTTCCGGCAAAAATCCCTGCCTTAGGGGGGGACGCGAGCCTGAACCGGTATCTTTCGGAAGTTCGGAAATTTCCGTTATTGACTCCTGAACAAGAATATATGCTGGCGAAACGCTATTCTGAACATAAGGATCAGGAAGCGGCTGCCCAGCTTGTCACCTCGCATCTGCGGCTCGTTGCCAAGATCGCGATGGGCTTTCGGGGCTATGGCCTGCCGGTGTCCGACCTGATTTCCGAAGGCAATGTCGGCCTGATGCAGGGCGTTAAGAAATTTGAACCCGATCGCGGTTTCCGCCTCGCGACCTACGCTATGTGGTGGATCCGTGCGTCGATCCAGGAATATGTGCTGCGCAGCTGGAGCCTCGTCAAGATGGGGACAACCGCAGCGCAGAAGAAGCTGTTCTTCAACCTGCGCCGGATGAAGAACAACCTCGACGCATTCGAAGATGGCGATCTGTCGCCGGAAGACGTGCAGAAAATCTCCACCGATCTCGGTGTGGCTGAGCATGAGGTGGTCAATATGAACCGCCGCATGTCGATGGGCGGCGATGCGTCGCTGAACGTCTCGCTGTCATCCGAAGACGGCGACAGTGGTCAATGGCAGGACATTTTGGAAGACGACGGCCCGCTGCACGACGAAGCAATTGCCGCTTCGCAGGAAGCCGATTTCCGGCATGAAATGCTGTCCGAGGCAATGGGCTCGCTGAACGAACGCGAGCAGCATATTCTCGCCGAGCGCCGCCTGTCGGAAGATCCCAAGACGCTGGAAGACCTGAGCAAGGTCTATGACGTCAGCCGCGAGCGCATCAGGCAGATCGAAGTGCGCGCGTTTGAAAAGCTGCAAAAAGCGATGCTGCGCATTGCCGGCGAAAAGCAACTGCTCGCCGCTAACTAGCAAATCAGACCTGGTCTGAAATCAATCGCTCAGCGCCCCGAAACAGGATTTGTTTTCGGGGCGCTTTGCATTAAGATTGCCTAGATGCGGGCGATCAAATTTCTTCTGAAACTGGCGGTCTATTTTCTGCTGATCACGGTCGCGTGGGTCGGACTTTACGCGGTTGTCCCGCCACCAGTCACCGCAACCATGATTCTCGACGAGAATGGGATTACCAAGGACTGGACCGGTTTCAGCGATATTTCTCCCAATATGGTGCGGGCGGTTATTGCCGCCGAAGACGGCAAATTCTGCAGCCATAACGGTTTTGACACCGAGGCGATCCAGAAGGCGATCGAGCGCAACGCACAGGGCGGAAGGCTTCGTGGTGCCTCGACGATTTCCCAGCAGGTCGCGAAAAACGCCTTTCTCTGGCAGGACGGCGGTTTTTTCCGCAAGGGCCTGGAGGCTTATTTCACCTTTCTGATCGAGACGATCTGGAGCAAGAAACGGATCATGGAGGTCTATCTGAACATCGCGGAGACCGGCATCGGCACCTATGGCGTGCAGGCCGGTGCACAGCGCTATTTCAAAAAGGACGCGAAGGATCTGACGACGATCGAGGCCGCGCGCATCGCCGCAGCCCTGCCCTCACCGAAAACCCGGGCAGTCAATGGCGCCAGCGGCTTTACCCGGCGCTATGGCAATACGATTGCCGCGCGGATCAATGTGGTGCGGAACGAGAAGCTGGATAGCTGTATCTATAAGTGACGGCGTGCCCGCGCAGGCGGGAACGGACACGGCAGAATCGCAAGGGGCAAAACGTCCCTCGCTTTATATCGGAATTTCAGGAGATGGGCCCCGGCCTTCGCCGGGGCACGGCGGCGCTAGGCCGCGTCTTCTTTCTCGGCCTTGGCGCTTTTGGCGATGACCTTGACCGGTTCCTTGGTGCCAGCGATCACATCCTTGTCGATGACGATCTCATCCACGCCCTCAAAATCGGGCAGGTCGAACATCGTGTCGAGCAGGATGTTTTCAACGATGGAGCGCAGGCCGCGGGCACCGGTTTTGCGTTCGATCGCTTTCTGAGCGACGGCTACCAATGCGTCATCGGTGAAGGTCAATCCGACATCTTCCAGCTCGAACAGCTTGCGATATTGTTTCACCAGCGCGTTTTTCGGTTCCTGAAGGATCGTCACGAGCGCATCGATGTCGAGATCTTCCAGCGTCGCGATTACCGGCAGACGACCGACAAATTCCGGGATCAGGCCGAATTTCAGCAGATCTTCCGGTTCGCCCTGGGCCAACAGTTCGCCGACACGGCGCTCTTCGGGAGCGGCGACATGGGCGCCGAAACCGATGGATTTTCCTTCGAGACGGTCACCAATGATCTTTTCCAGACCAGCGAAGGCACCGCCGCAGATGAACAGGATATTGGTGGTATCGACCTGCAGAAATTCCTGCTGCGGATGCTTGCGGCCACCCTGTGGAGGAACGCTGGCGGTCGTGCCTTCCATCAGCTTGAGCAGCGCCTGCTGCACGCCTTCGCCCGAGACATCGCGGGTGATCGATGGATTCTCGGCCTTGCGGCTGATCTTGTCGATTTCGTCGATATAGACGATGCCGCGCTGCGCCTTCTCGACATTATAGTCGGAAGACTGGAGCAATTTCAGAATGATATTTTCGACGTCCTCGCCGACATAGCCGGCTTCGGTCAGCGTGGTCGCGTCGGCCATGGTGAACGGCACATCGAAGGTTTTTGCCAGCGTTTGTGCCAGCAAGGTCTTGCCGCAGCCGGTCGGACCGACCAGCAAAATGTTCGATTTGGCCAGCTCGATATCGCCGGCTTTGGCAGCATGATTGAGCCGCTTGTAGTGATTGTGCACGGCAACCGACAGAACCCGCTTTGCGCGGCTTTGACCGATTACATAATCGTTCAGCACATCGCAGATTTCCTGCGGCGTCGGCACTTCACCTTCTTTGCGACCGGTCGCAGTCCCCTTGGTTTCCTCGCGGATGATGTCGTTGCACAGCTCAACACACTCATCGCAAATGAACACCGTGGGTCCGGCAATCAGCTTGCGGACTTCATGTTGGGATTTACCGCAGAAAGAGCAATATAACGTGCTCTTCGAATCAGATCCCGTCAATTTCGTCATAAAAAGTCCTTTAAAACGGTCGTTTTTGTAATCTAACCGTCAAATTCCAAAATGCCACCGCTTTTTTCAGCGCTTTTCCAGCGGATAACGATGTGTATCAAATGCGGCTTAAATTTTATTTAGGGTGGCGCTAACCGCTTATTTAGAGTCTTCGACCGGTACCGGACGCTTGTTGTAGACTTCGTCAACGATGCCAAAGGCTTTCGCTTCGTCCGCTTCCAGAAACGTGTCGCGGTCCATGGCTTTTTCAATCTCTTCCACCGGTTTACCGGTATATTGAGCGTAGAGTTCGTTCATTCTGGACCGTATGCGCAGAATTTCCTTTGCCTGAATCTCGATATCCGAAGCCATGCCCTGCGCACCGCCCGATGGCTGATGGACCATGATCCGCGCATTGGTCGTCGCCATGCGCATGCCCGGTTCACCCGCAGCCAGCAGAAAACTGCCCATCGAAGCGGCCTGGCCGACGCATACGGTTCCGACCCGAGGGCGAATATATTGCATGGTATCATGAATCGCCATGCCGGCTGTCACGACACCGCCGGGGGAATTGATATAGAGATAGATATCTTTCTTGGGATTTTCCGATTCCAGGAAAAGCAGCTGCGCGGTGATAATCGAGGCCATGCCGTCTTCAATCGGCCCAGTCACGAAAACGATTCGTTCCCGCAAAAGCCGCGAGAAAATATCGAAACTGCGCTCGCCCCGGTTCGACTGTTCGACAACCATCGGGATTAGAGCGTCTGTGATCGGATCATGCATGTTGTAAGTCGTCCTGTTGTTAGCTGCCATTGAGCGTGTCTTTAGCGTCGGCACTACATCGGGATTATAGCGGAATTGTTCAAGGGCTTTAACGATGTTGGTGACATTCATTGCCTTTGAGAAAAAATAGCCGGGCTACACGAGGATCATTGCGCACCATCCCGCCCGTCCCTACATGTTGTCCAAGGCAATGCTGATCATTCTGTGATCGGTGCTATTTAAAATTCCATTAGCGGAGTCCAGAATGACAACCAACAACAGCCCAATCTCGCCCACCTATAATGAGGAAGACGACGGAGAGAACAAGTCCGGTGGCCTGCCTGGCGCCATGATGACGAAGTTTCTCGAAGCCCGTACGATCATGATATTTGGCGGCATTGACCAGAAGCTGGCGGAGCGGGTGTCAACCCAGCTTCTTTATCTGGACCACGTCAACCATGACCCCATTCGGATCTTTCTGAATTCGCCCGGCGGTCACGTCGAATCAGGCGATACGATCCATGATCTTGTGCGTTATATCAGTTCGCCAGTCGCGATGATCGGCACCGGCTGGGTCGCAAGCGCCGGCACGCATATTTTTCTCGGCGTTCCGAAAGAACGGCGTTTCTGCCTGCCCAATACGAGATTCCTGATTCATCAACCATCCGGCGGTGCTGGCGGCAAGGCCTCCGATATTGCCATTCAGGCGCAGGAAATCGTGAAAATGCGCGAACGGCTGGCGCGGATCATTGCGGATGAAACCGGACAGGATGTCGAACGGGTCCGCAAGGATATTGATCGCGACTACTGGATGAGCACGGAAGAAGCCAAGGAATATGGCATTCTTGGAACGGTCATCAACAAGGCGAGCGAAGTCACGATCTGATCCCCGCCAAAGCGGCAAGTCGCGAACAGAAACTGGCAAAGATCAGCGCATAAAAAAGCCGGACAGGTACACCCTGCCCGGCTTTTTTGCATTCAGACCAAATCTATTATTTCTTGGCCGGTGCCTTCTTGGCAGCCGGCTTTTTAGCAGCTGGCTTCTTGGCAGGTGCCTTTTTCGCCGGTGCTTTTTCATCAGCAGCCTTGGCGGGTGCTTTTTTCGCTGGCGCCTTCTTGGCCGGTGCCTTTTCTTCTTCAGCCGTGTCCGATGCCTTTTTGGCGGCCGGTTTTTTAGCAGCCGGCTTTTTCGCGGCCGCTTTCTTGGCTGGCGCCTTTTTCTTGGCGGCTGGCTTGGCTTCCGCTTCGTCTTCTGCCTCGATCGCTGCTTCCAGCTCTTCGCGGGTTACTTTGCGATCGGTGATTTCAGCTTTGTCGAACAGGAAGTCGACGACCTTGTCTTCATACATTGGCGCACGAAGCTGGGCTGCAGCCATCTGATCCTGCTGGATATACTGGATGAACCGTTCACGGTCTTCCGGACGATATTGCTGGGCGGCCTGTTGCATCAGCATCGACATTTCCTGCTGGCTGACTTCCACACCATTGGCCTGGCCGATTTCCGACAGCAGCAATCCGAGACGAACGCGGCGAACCGCGATGTCGCGATATTCGTCCTTCTCGTCTTCCATTTCCTTGCGCGCGGCTTCGGTGTCTTCTTCCTGCTCCGCTTCCTGCTCGAGTTGCTGCCAGATCTGGCTGAACTCGGCTTCGACCATGCCAGGCGGCACTTCGAAATCATGGTTGGCGGCGAGCTGATCGAGCAGCTTGCGCTTCATATGGGTGCGGGTCAGGCCGTTCAGCTCCTGCTCGATCTGCCCCTTGAGCAGTTCGGTCAGCTGATCAATGCCTTCGAGACCCATGGATTTCGCCATTTCGTCGTCGGCCTTGGCTTCCTTCGGCTTCTGGACTTCGCCGATGACGACATCGAAGGTAGCGTCCTTGCCCTTGAGGTCCTCGACATTATAGTCATCGGGGAAGGTCACCTTGACGAGCACTTCGTCATTGGCTTTCTTGCCGATCAGCTGGTCTTCGAAACCCGGGATCAAACGGCCCGAGCCGAGCTCGATCGCCATGCCTTCGCCCTTGCCGCCATCAAACGGCACGCCGTCTACCTTGCCTTCGAAATCGATCAGAACCTGATCACCCTCTTTGGCTTTGTAGGATTTGGCAGCGGTTTCAAACTGCTTCTGGCTTTCAGCGAACTTCTGCAGCGCTTCGTCGACGGTCTTCTTGTCGGCTTCAACCTGCAGACGCTCCAGCTTCAGACCTTCAACATCCGGTGTCGGAACATCCGGCAGGACTTCGAGGTCCAACTTGACGATCGCGTCTTTGCCGGGCTCATAGCCTTCTTCCAAGTTGACATTGGGTTGCATCGCCGGACGGAGCTTGTTGTCCGCCATGGTCTTTTCGATGCTTTCCTGAACCGTGCTGTTCAGCGCATCCTGCATCAGGGCATCATTGTGCATCTTGCGCACAAGATTGGCCGGAACCTTGCCTTTGCGGAAGCCGGGCATGTTCACCTGAGGTGCCATTCTCTTCACTTCGGCTTCAACGCGCGACTCGATATCGTCCGCGGTAATCTTGATTTCATAGGCCCGTTTCAGACCTTCGTTCAGCGTTTCAACAATCTGCATGACTATCCTTTGATGCCTTCATATTCCGTGTGATTTCGATAAATATTGCAACTAAACTTGGTGCGGGCGAAGGGACTCGAACCCCCACACCCTAAGATACCAGAACCTAAATCTGGCGCGTCTACCAATTCCGCCACGCCCGCCCAGCTAAGTCGTCAAAATACCATCGAAGTACGATTGACCCGCGCGCCTAGCGTAAAGGCGCGTTGAGGGCAAGTGGGCTTTACGATGGATTTACCCGAGACTTTTCTTAAGCAGTTCATTGACGACCTGCGGGTTGGCCTTGCCCTGCATCGCTTTCATTGTCTGGCCGACGAAAAAGCCGAACAATTTGTCTTTACCATCGCGGTACTGGGCGACCTTGTCTTCGTTTGCGGCCATCACCTCGGCGATCACCTTCTCGATCGCGCCGGTGTCGGATTCCTGCTTGAGGCCCTGCTCCTCGACGATTTTCTTCGCGCCATCACCGGTTTCGAGCATGATCTCGAACACCTGCTTGGCGATTTTGCCGGAAATCGTGCCGTCGGCGACGAGACCGAGAAGCTCTGCGGCCTGTGCCGGCGAGACCGGGCTATCCTGAATATCAAGGCCCATGCGATTGAGCGCGCCAAACAGCTCCGATGTCACCCAGTTGGCCGCGCTGCTGGCGATTTTTTCGGGTTCGTCGGTGGTGTCGAGCAGTTCTTCAAACCACAGGGCTGTTTCATGCTCTGCGGTCAGAACGGCCGCATTATAGGCGCTGAGACCCAGGACATTCTTGTAGCGGGCGCGCTTTTCGTCCGGCAGTTCCGGCAGGCTTGCCTTGCAGTCGAAGATGAAATCATCTTCCAGTTCCAGCGGCAGCAGGTCGGGATCGGGGAAATAGCGATAGTCGTGCGCGTCTTCCTTGGAGCGCATCGAACGGGTTTCGTTGCGGTCGGGGTCGAACAGGCGGGTTTCCTGCACGACGGTGCCGCCGTCCTCGATCAGGTCGACCTGACGCTGCGCCTCATATTCGATCACCGCCTGGATGAAGCGCATCGAGTTGACATTCTTGGTCTCGGTTCGGGTGCCGAGCTCGCCGCCGGGCTTGCGCACGCTTACATTGACGTCGGCGCGCATAGAGCCCTGCTCCATATTGCCGTCGCAGGAACCGACATAGCGCAGGATCGAACGCAGCTTGCGAACATAGGCCGCCGCTTCCTTGGGCGAAGTCATATCCGGCTTGGAGACGATTTCCATCAGGGCGACGCCGCAGCGGTTAAGGTCGACATAGGACATGGTCGGATGCTGGTCGTGCATCAGCTTGCCCGCGTCCTGCTCGATATGGATGCGCTCGACGCCGATGGCCTTGCCGTGCGCGTCCGGGTCTTTCTCGTCGAGCGAAATCTGGATCACGCCCTCACCGACAATCGGATGGTAGAGCTGCGAAATCTGGTAGCCCTGCGGCAGATCGGCGTAGAAATAATTCTTGCGGTCGAAGCGCGAATATTTGTTGATCTGGGCATTGATCGCGAGACCGGTCCGCACGGCCTGACGGACGCATTCGCCGTTGAGCGTCGGCAGCATGCCGGGCATCGCTGCGTCGACGAGACTCACCTGCGTGTTCGGTTCTGCACCAAATTCTGTGGAAGCCCCGGAAAAGAGCTTCGATTCGGAGGTGATCTGGGCGTGGACCTCAAGGCCGATCACGACCTCCCATTCGCCGGTTCCGCCCTGGATTCTATAATTCGAAGCACTTTTCTTTTCTGATTTCACTTCTACTGGAAAATCCGGTGAAGACATAAATCCCATTGTCGTTGGAGGACGGCTCATAATACTTTCCTTACCACCACTGCTCGGGTTTAGCGACGAAACCAGCGCGTTCTTCCAATGCCAGACCTGCGTTAAACACGCTCTGTTCGTCCAGCGCCTTGCCAATGATCTGCAGGCCGAGCGGCAATCCCTTGCCATCGAGGCCAGCAGGAACCGACATCGCGGGCAATCCGGCCAGCGAACTGGGCACGGTGAACACGTCATTGAGATACATGGCCAGCGGATCATCCGTTTTCTCGCCCAGGCCAAAGGCGGCGCTTGGTGCCGTCGGGGTCAGCAGCAGGTCGCAGCTGTTCCAGGCCTTGTCGAAATCCTGCGCAATCAGGGTCCGGACCTTCTGCGCCTGGGTATAATAGGCGTCATAATAGCCGGCGGAGAGCACATAGGTGCCGATCATGATCCGGCGCTTCACTTCCGGTCCGAAGCCGGCTTCGCGGGTGGCGGCATACATGTCCTGCAGCCCTGCCCCGTCCGGCAGATCGCGCAAGCCATAGCGCACGCCATCATAGCGCGAGAGGTTGGACGATGCTTCGGCGGGCGCGATGATATAATAGGCGGGCAGCGCATATTTGGTGTGCGGCAGCGAGACATCAACGATGGTCGCCCCGGCATCCTTGAGCATTTCAATGCCCTTCTGCCACAGCGCATCAATTTCCGCTGGCATGTTCTCGACGCGATATTCCTGGGGAATGCCGATTTTCTTGCCTGCGAGATTGCTGTTGAGCGCCGCTTCCCAGTCGGGGACGGGAAGATTGAGCGAGGTCGAATCCTTGGCGTCGAAACCGGCCATGGACTCGAGCATGATCGCGCAATCGCGGACATCATGCGCCATTGGTCCGGCCTGGTCGAGCGAACTGGCAAAGGCAATCGTGCCCCAGCGCGAGCAGCGACCATAGGTGGGCTTGAAGCCGGTGATGCCGGTGAAGGCGGCGGGCTGGCGGATCGAGCCACCGGTGTCGGTGCCGGTTGCAGCGGGAACAATCCGTCCCGATACAACCGCCGCGCTACCGCCCGAGGAACCGCCAGGGGTCAGGTCGGTGTTGCCGCCGTCGTTGCGCCGCCAGGGCGAGACCACATTACCAAAGGCGCTGGTCTCGTTGGACGATCCCATGGCGAACTGGTCCAGATTGAGCTTGCCCAGCATCCCGGCGCCGGCCCGAAACAGGTTGGCGGACACGGTCGATTCATATTGCGGAACGAATCCCTCCAAGATGCCGCTGGCCGCTGTCGTGGCTATGCCCTGCGTGCAGAAAAGATCCTTCATGCCGATGGGAACACCCGCCATTTTGCCAAGCGTTTCGCCGGCGGCCTTTGCCTTGTCGGCGGCGTCGGCGGCCGCGAGGGCATGGTCCGGTGTTTCAACCAGGAAAGCATTGAGCGGCTTAGCCGCACTGACGCGGGCGATAAACGTCTCTGCCACTTCTTTGGCCGTAAAATAGCCGTCGGCGATTCCACTGCGAATCCCGGCGATACCCAGTTCAGATATTTCGGTCATAGCGATAGCTCCGTTGGTGCTGAGCGTGTCGAGGCATTGGTTGGTGTCGCCGTGCCCGTCGACAGGCTCAGGGCGAACGGGGTTTTGGTCGGACGGGTCATTATTCGATCACCTTCGGAACCGCGAAAAAACCATGTTCGGCAACCGGCGCATTGGCGAGTATCTTGTCGCGAATTTCGCCGTCGGTGACGACATCGTCGCGCAGCCGCAGCTTGTTCGGGATCACTGCCGTCATCGGCTCTACCTTGGAGCAATCCACTTCGCCGAGTTGCTCGACCCAGCCCAATATCTGGTTGAGTTCGGGCACAAAGGCGTCTGCCTCGGCGTCGGTGATGGCGATCCTCGAGAGGCTGGCGATCTTTTTGACGGTTTCCTTATCGATTGACATGACTCATTCTTTTCAGGTTCATCTTTTTTCGGGTATTTCGGAATTTATTTGTGTACCGAGCGCCGCTAGCACTGGCGCGGAGCGGCTTCAAGCGTATTGAGGCGGCAGCATAATGGTTGGAGTATATTTTGGCCCGTAAGTTTCTCTATTTTGTCGCGTGCATGGTAATTTTGGTGCTCGCGGGCGCCTTTATTTATCAGGTCTACGGCGATGAGCTGATGGAAGTGGCGTTTGTGCCGGACAGCGAATTTACGGCGCAGGAAGCTCTCGAGTCCAATGTCTATGCTGATCCGTCCATGTGGCTGGCCCGCCCCGGCATGATTGAGGACAACCCTGCCCTGTGGCTGCCGAAAGATATTGCCGAGGCTGACGTCACCCTGCCGGACGACAAGAAAGCAGCCGTCTTTTTTGTTCACCCGACTTCCTTTTTGAAAAAAGATCAGTGGAATGCGCCGCTGGACGACAAGGAATCGCAGACGCGAGCGCGGATTTTTCTGCGCGGCCAGGCCAGCGCGTTCAATACGGTCGGCGATGTCTGGGCCCCCCGCTATCGCCAGGCGACACTCGGAGCCTTTCTCACCGACAAGCCGGAAGGCCAGCAAGCACTGGATGCCGCCTATCAGGATGTTCTGACCGCATTTGACTATTTTGTTTCCGAAATTCCAAGTGACCAGCCAATCATATTGGCCGGGCACAGTCAGGGCAGCCTGCATCTGACCAATTTGCTCAAGGACCGCGTGGCTGGCACCCCGCTAGCCAACCGCATTGTCGCGGCCTATGTCGTCGGCTGGCCGGTTTCGGTCGAAACCGATGTCCCGGAAATGGGACTCGGCATTTGCGAAACTCCTGACCAGTCGAACTGCCTTTTGAGCTGGGAAAGCTTTGCAGAACCCGCCGATTATGGCCGGATCATCGAAGTCTATGACCGGACGATCGGCTTCAACGGCGAGCCACGCAAGGGCAGCAAGCTGCTCTGCTCCAACCCGATCAATGGTGACGTGGATTCGGCGGCACAGGCCTCCGATAATCTGGGAACGCTCAAGCCAAATGCAGATCTGAGCGATGCAACGCTTGTGGTGGGTAGCATTCCCGCGCGATGTGATGAACGGGGGTTTCTGCTGATCGGTGACCCACCCGACATGGGTCCCTATGCCCTGCCCGGCAACAACTATCATGTCTATGACTACAGCCTGTTCTGGACCAATATTCGAGCAGACGTAAAACGGAGGATGCAGGCATTTCTGGCGGGTTGATCAGCGCCGATGTGCGGGCCTTCGCCCATGCGCTGCCGGACGGTGGTCGCTTGCTGGGCCTCGATATAGGCACCAAAACCGTCGGCATGGCATTATGCGATTCCCACTGGACCTTCGCGACGGCTGCCGAGACGATCGAGCGGCGCAAGTTTTCAAAGGATCTGGAGCGGATCAAAACGGTGATTGCCGACCAGCATATTGTAGGGATCGTGGCCGGGCTGCCGCTCAATCTGGATGGCAGCCAGAGCCCGCAGACGCAGGCGGCCCGCTCGTTCGCGCAGAATTTGAAACCTCTGGGTCTACCAATATTGCTGTGGGACGAACGATGGAGCACGCAAGCGGTCACCCGCGATCTGATCGCGTCGGATGTCAGCCGGAAAAAACGCGCCAAGGTGGTCGATAAAATGGCCGCTGCCTATATTTTGCAAGGCGCGATCGACAGGCTTGCCGCGCTGCCATGATGGCTCTATAGCTCCCGCTTTAATGACATCGCAGCAAACAGGTTCACCGCATCAGTTTCCCACCGGATCGGATGCTTTCCCTCACCGTCATCTATTGGGCATCGCCGGGCTACAGCCCTGGGAGATCCTGTTCCTGTTGGAAGAGGCCAAGCAGTGGGTCGATCTCAACAAGAAATCCAGCAAACATGCGGACAAGCTGGATGGCCTGACGGTGATCAATGCGTTCTTCGAAAACAGCACCAGAACGCTGCTGTCGTTTGAAATTGCCGGGAAACGGATGGGTGCGGATGTCGTCAATATGCACGCCGCCCAATCGAGCATCAAGAAAGGCGAAACGCTGATCGATACCGCGGTGACTCTCAATGCGATGAAGGCGGATGCGATTGTTATCCGCCATGGCAGTTCCGGGGCGGTACAACTGATTGCCGACAAGGTCGACTGCCCGGTACTCAATGCCGGAGACGGCAGCCATGAACATCCGACGCAAGCGCTTCTGGATGCGTTGACGATCCAGCGCCGCAAGGGCGAAATCAGTGGCCTGACGGTAACCATCTGCGGCGATGTGATGCACAGCCGGGTGGCACGGTCCAATATCTATTGCCTGACAACGCTTGGCGCAAAAGTGAGAGTCTGCGGACCACCCTCGCTGCTGCCGGCCGCGCTCGACCGGTTCAATGTCGAGCTGTTCACCAATTTTGACGAGGCTTTGGAAGGCAGCGATGTGGTGATGATGCTCCGGCTGCAGAATGAGCGGATGAACGGTGATTACATTCCCAGCCCGCGGGAATATCACTATCTCTATGGTTTGACCCGGGAGCGCCTGGAACGCGCGAAACCGGACGCGCTGGTGATGCATCCCGGTCCGATGAATCGCGGTGTGGAGATTGACAGCGATGTCGCCGATGATCCGACGCGCTCGGCGATAACTGAGCAGGTCGAGATGGGAGTCGCGGTCCGAATGGCGTGCCTTGACATATTGACCCGCAAGTCTCGTGGTGTGGAGGGCTGGGCATGACCAAGATATTCACCAATGCCCGGCTGATTTTGCCGGACAGCGAGCAGCCAGAAGATGGCCGTTTGATCGTCGATGGCGATCGCATTGCCGCCGCCGGAGCGCTGACAGACGATCAGTCCGGCGAGGAAGTCGACTGCAAGGGCAGGATATTGGCGCCGGGTATCGTCGATCTGGGCGTTTTCGCGATCGACAAACCGGCCTTTCACTTTGGCGGGATCACGCGTGCCGCCTTGATGCCCGACCAGTCGCCGGTGCTCGACCTGCCAGCGATGATCAAACATAATGCGGTTGAAGGCAAACCGGACCTCTGGTCGCATCCGATCGCGGCTGCCACTACCGGCCTTGAAGGCAAGCGTCTTGCCGAAATCGGTCTGATGAAAAGATCCGGGGCGAAAGCGGTTGCAACCGGTAGGCAATGGGTCGCGGACAGCGGGATTATGATGCGGCTGCTGCAATATTGCAAGTCGCTGGAATTACCGCTGATTGTGCACAGCGAAGACGCGGGGCTGACCGCAGGGGCCGTGGCAACGAACAGCGAAACGGCAACCCGGCTCGGGCTTTCCAGCGCCCCGGCCGCGGCTGAAGCCGTTTCCATAGCCCGCGACATCGCTCTGGTGCGGGAAACCGGCGCTCATGTGCATTTTCGTCAGGTCACGACCGAAGCCGGGCTGGACCTTGTTCGTGCAGCGAAATCCGAAGGGCTGCCGATTAGCTGCGGGATCACCCCTGCCCATCTTCTGTTATCCGATATCGCGATCAATGATTTCCGGACATTCACACGGCTTTCCCCTCCCCTGCGCTGCGAAGAAGACCGTTTGGCCTGTATCGGTGCAGTGAAAGACGGGACGATCGACGTGATCTCGTCCGGGCATGATCCACGTGGCCCGGAAGACAAACGCCTGCCATATGCAGAGGCATTGCCGGGCATGGCGGGCGCTGAAACACTGCTGGCGCTGTCGCTGACTCTGGTGCGCGACGGTACGGTTTCAATCGGCCGCCTGTTCGAGCTTCTGTCCACCAACCCTGCCAAGATACTAGGGGTGGAGGCCGGCCTGCTACGACCGGGATATGAGGCTGACTTCATCCTGCTTGACGAGGATAGCCCGTGGCAGGTCGATACCCGCAAAATGGCCGCTACCGCTGGCAATACGCCGTTTGACGGGCTGCCGGTTCAAGGGCGGGTGACCGCCATATATAAAGGCGGCAGAGCTTATTAGCACGCCGCCTTTATCAGTTTCGTGTGTCGCCCGATCAGGCGTTAGCGCGAAGCGAGTTTTTTCGGCGCCCGGCTGGCCATCCGCGACGGCGCTATTCTTTTTACGCTTTTCGCATGGCGCACGATGCAGTTGCCGCCTTTGGCCTTGATACCGGCACACATCGCTTCGGCAGTCTGTGCGTTGCCGAAGCCGATCGCTGCCAGGCGGTAAAGCGTCCGGCCTTTCACGTTGATCCGCGAACTCGCATATTCGAAGCCTTGCAGATCGCTGTTTTTCGATGACAGGATATTCCATGCGCGCTTGGCGCTTTCCGGGGAAGAAAAGGCGCCGAGCTGGACCAGATGGGTGCCCGACGAAGAGCTGACCGTTCTGGCTGTCGGCTGATAGGCAGTTTTCTGCACCACCGGTTTGGTGATGGATTTGGGTTGCACCGCAACTGCTTTTATCGGTTTCGGCGTATCGCTGTTCTCAACGACGAATTTTGGCGAAGATTCGACTGCCGCAGCTTTGGGCCGCACTTTCGATCCAGCGCTGCTGGCTGGCAACGAAACGGATCCCACCTTGATGTTATTTTCTTTTGCCAGAAAGTCGACTTCCTCTTCAGCCGTTGGCGCTGGCCCAATAGCAGGCAGCGGGCTGTCTGCGGCAACGCTGGCAATTTCGCGCGGCTTATCCTGGTCAGCGGCGACTGCCACCTTGGTCGGGGCGTAGCTTTGCTGGAGTGCGAGTTGTACCGGCTGCCCGGGATCATTCGCGACCGGGGTCACGTTGAGGACTGTCGCAACCCGCGTCTGATACGCGCCGGGTCGTGCCATTTGCGCCCATTCCATTACCCGGTCATTGACCGCAGCCGGAGCGACATCCTGGACCGCCATCAGCTTGGCTTCTTTCCAGCGGCCGTCCAACGCGTAAGCAAGTCCGAGGTTTTGACGGGTGCGCGCGGTCACGTTGGATTCGCGGATCGCTTGCTCGAGAACATCAATCGCTGTCTTGCTGTCGCCGGCGAGCGCCAGAGCGAGCCCGTAGTCGGAAGCCGGGATATATTGGCGATTATTGACGATCAGCGCTTTCGCCTGATCGGCCTTGCCCTGGCCCAGTTGCGCCAGGCTCAGGCTGAGAATCGTGCGAGCGTCTGACTTGCCCAGTTCCATGGCGTCCTGAAAGCTGCGTTCGGCCGATGCGAGGCGGCCTGCGGACAGATAGGCCTGACCGAGCAATGCCCGGGTTTCCGGATCGCTGCCATAGCCAGCGACAGAACGCTCTGCATAAGCAATCGCGTCATCCAGATCGCCCTTCTCAAGCGCCTTTTCGGCCTTTTTGGCGTAGGTCGCTGCATCCTTGGCCGTCGCCGGCTTGCTGGACGAGGAAGCGACAGAGCCGCCGCCAAAGGGACCGCAACCGGTCAACATGGTGGTGAACACCATGGAGGAAGCAGCCAGTTTCAAAATCACATCGCGTTTCATGTCTATGCCCTCGCAATAAAAGTCAGTCGTATCCGTTCAAAATTCTCTTCAAGCTCGATTCAGGCCGCTCCACGCGACGGAACGCGTTCGGCCAGGTCGTCCAGTTCAGGGACCGATCTCAAATATTCGTCGAGCGCCCTGGTTACCAATTGTTGCGCCGAGACGTTTTTGACCGCCGAGGCGAGCCGCAATTTCAAATGCCGGTCCGGATCCAGACGAAGGGTGAATGCGGTCTTCGCCTTGCGGCTCCGGGCTGTCGGTTTTTCGTCCTCGTGCCCTTCACTATGGTCCTTGCTGGTTAGGACCGATTGATCCGCTACCGGCACTACTTCCCGTGCGCTCGACAGGGGAACCGGCAGTGCGGTGGCTTCGTCCTTGTCAGAAATGACTGGCTCATCGTCGGCAGGTGTCGCCCCCAATTTGGCCGCAATCTCTTCCTGCTGCTGCCGGACCGATGCGCCCGGATTTAGAATAGCGCCGGCCAAAGGGTTGTGGTGAACATGCGCGACCGGATGCGCGTCATGATCGGGGTCGACGTCATAACCCATATCGTTCCAGCCCAAATCATCATGGGTTTCTTCATCATTATGGGATGAACGGTCGGGAAAGCTTGAAAAGCCCTGACGGCGCATCGCCGGCTTCGCTCCGCCTTTTCGTGCCAGCAAGCTGGATGAAAGAGACGCAAAGGGTTTCTGATCGCTCATTTTGTCAGCCCTTCCCATTACGACCCGACCACCCGGCGGCCAAAAATACTGGCTGGACGATGCATGCCGGGACTCACGTTTTGAGCCACCGCAGGGGCGCTGAAAATCGTCCGACGGAAATTCTTTTCCAGACGATCGTAAATATAGGACCAAAGGTGGGCGATCTCTTCAGCCGATCGACATTTCGGGTCGACCTCCATCACGGTGCGGCCATCGATCATCGAACCGGCATAGTCCGTGCGGTGATGGATTGTAACCGGTGCCACGGTGCCATGCTGCGAAAGGGCGACGGCCGCTTCCGAGGTAATCTTCGCTCTCGGCGTTGCTCCGTTGACAACGAAAAGCAGAGGTTTTCCGGCGCGCTCGCAAAGATCGACGGTCGCGCCGACGGCCCGCAGATCGTGCGGGCTGGGGCGCGTTGGAATAACGATCAGTTCGGCCACCGATATCACGCTCTGGATCGCCATAGTGATGGCCGGCGGGGTGTCGATCACGGCCAGCTTGAAACCCTGTTGGCGCAGTATCGCCAAGTCAGACGCAAGCCGGGAAACGGTGGTTTGCGCGAAAGCTGGCATGTCGGCTTCGCGCTCGTTCCACCAATCCGCCAGAGAACCCTGCGGATCGATATCGATCAGGACAACGGGACCAGCCCCGGCCAATTGTGCTTGCACGGCCAGATGACCCGACAACGTCGTCTTGCCTGAGCCACCCTTTTGCGAAGCCATCGCTAGAACTCGCACGTTCGTCCCCTTGTTCATTCAGGGCAAAAATTGCCCGAAAATTTCTAATCGGGTGCTTTTGTAAAAGAACAGGTCTAAAATAGGGTTAACAAGATCGTCGCAAAAACGGCGGTGGTTAAATTATATTTTACCTTGGTGTGGCAGACAGTTTGCCGAAGAGCGGCCGAGTTTTTGCTAGACTTGCAGAGTCTTGGCGGTTTAGCGTCAACATGATGCTTATCGTGACGTCGTTTAGAAATTGATGACCAAGGAATATTTCATGACAATCACCCATCATTCCGTTGCCTCTTTGCTCGGTATCGCACTGTTGTTGGGATCAGGCCCGGCCTTGGCAGATGTCAAGGCAGGCGTCGATGCGTGGGGACGCGGCGACTTTCAAACCGCGATCAGTGAATGGCGGGGACCTGCCGAAAAAGGCGATGCGGATGCCCAGTTCAATCTCGGCCAAGCCTATAAGCTGGGCCGTGGTGTGCCCCAGGATCTTGTACAGGCGGAAAAATGGTACAAACGGGCCGCAGACCAGGGCCATCTCCAGGCCAGCGACAATTATGGACTGGTGCTGTTTCAGGACAACCGGCGTGCCGAAGCCCTTCCCTATCTACAGGCTTCCGCTCAACGGGGCGAACCCCGGGCGCAATATGTTCTCGGCACCGGTCATTTTAACGGCGACTTCGTGGAAAAGGACTGGGTCAAGGCCTATGCCCTGATGACTCGGGCGTCTGCCCAGCAATTGCCGCAGGCGACCTCCAATCTGGCGCAGATGGACCGCTATATTCCAGTTGAAGACCGGCGGCGGGCGATCGCGCTCGCAGGACAGATGGAGCAGGACGAAAAACGCGTCAGAACTGCGCAGATTGGCGGTCTGAGGACCACGCCGTCGTCCGGTGCCGTGCAAACCGCGCAATTGCCGCCGTCACGGCCTGCAATGCCCGCTCCGGCACCGACTCCAGCGCCAGCACCCGGGCCGATCACGCCCGGCGTGACTTACGCTCCCGCTCCCACTCCCGCACCGTCCCCCGCTCCTGCGGCACCGGTGACGACCACGGCGCCCGTGCGTGCGGCAGCAACCGGGGACTGGCGCGTTCAGCTCGGCGCATTTAGCGATGAGAACAAGGCAAAAAACCTGTGGACCAGTCTCGAACGCAGGATTTCTGCTCTCTCTGGCCTCCAGCCATATCTGGTCAAGGCGGGCGGCATTACCCGGTTACAGGCCGGACCATTTGCCACCAAGGCCCAAGCGGATTCGATGTGCAGCAGTGTCAAAACCGCTGGCAACGACTGTATTACAAAACGGCGCTAGCTGACGCTAATCAGTCACCCACTGGCTGGCACTGATCCCCTGAATATACAGCAGCGCGGTCAGGTTGTTATATCTGATCGCAACATCAGCGGCTGCAGCCGCCTTTGGCTTGGCGTGGTAAGCGACACCCAGGCCCGCCCTTTGCAGCATCGGAATATCATTGGCGCCATCGCCAACCGCGATACACTGGTCGAGACGTAAATTTTGCTCCTGAGCGGCGGCCTGCAGCAATTCATCCTTGCGCGCGGAGTCCACAATCGGCCCATCCAGCGCACCGCTGAGCACGCCGTCACTCTCTCCCAGAACATTGGCATGAAAAGATTGAAAACCAATAGTTTGGGCAACGGGCTTGGCAAACTTTGTAAAACCACCTGATACCAATATGGTCGTCGCACCGCCCTTGACCATGGTTCTGACCAGGGTTTCGGCGCCCGGCATGATCTTGACCCGTTCATCGAGACACTGCTGGATAGCCCCGGTATCAAGGCCTTCGAGCAGCGCCACCCTGCCCCGCAACGCTTCTTCAAAATCGAGTTCGCCCTGCATCGCCCGCTCGGTGATCTTGGCGATTTCGGACTTTATACCCGCGTAATCCGCCAGTTCATCGATACATTCAACCGTGATCATGGTGCTGTCCATGTCGGAGATCAGCAGTTTCTTTACCCGGTTGTCTTCCGGCTGAACCGCGACATCGATTTCGCCCTCAATTGCTTCAAGACTGGCGCGCGCGGCAACCGGGTCCCCTTCAAAGAAAATATCCACCGCACGGTCATCGACGATGTCAGCTTGGCGAACGATGGTCGCGCCCGTAGCATCGAGCGCCACAATTGCTGATTGAATATCTCTCTCATTCAGAGATTCTTTTGCTATGAGCGTCGCGATGAACATGATTTCTCCAAGCCGGGACCGAAATGTTGCCCTGGTCGTCGGACCGACGGCCAGCGGCAAATCCGCCTTGGCATTGGAGATTGCCAAAAAGCAACCCTCGGTAATCATCAATGCCGACAGCGCACAAGTTTACCGGGATCTCCAGATCCTGAGCGCACGGCCAACAGAGTCCGAAATGCAGGGCATTGAGCACCAGTTATTTGGCTATATCGACGGTAGCGAAGCCTGCTCTGCGGCCCGCTGGGCTCATGACGCCAAGACGGCAATCGCAAAAGCCCATCAGCATGACCGGTTGCCAATACTGGTCGGCGGCACCGGATTATATGTCCGGATATTGCTGGAGGGCATTGCACCAATTCCCGAGATCGTCCCGAAAGTCCGGGAGGACATCCGTAAAATGGAAACATTGGAAGCATATCGGAGCCTGCAGGACCTTGATCCCGTTGCGGCGGATCGTCTGAACAGGATGGACAGCACCCGCGTGCAGCGCGCGCTGGAAGTGGTGCGGTCGACGGGTAAACCACTCGATCACTGGCAAAAGAACAAGGTCGGCGGGATTGGTGACGCCATCACGCTGCACCCGCTGGTCCTGCAGCCACCGCGCGACTGGCTGTACGAACGCTGCGACCAACGGTTCGAGGAGATGATCGAGCGGGGTGCGACGGAAGAGGTCCGGCGGTTGATGGCTCGCGATTTGCCGCCTAACCTCCCGGTTATGCGGGCCATCGGCGTGCCGGAAATCGCCGAATGGCTGGCGGGCGACAGCTCCCGCGAAGCCGCTGTCGAGAGGGCGCAGGCCGCGACCAGGCAATATGCGAAGCGCCAATATACCTGGTTCCGCAACCAGAGCCCGCAAGATTGGCCAAGGATCGAAGAGCCACTAAATAACGATTATAGTAATATATTTGAAATATTATTACGTAGTTAGGTCTTGACATAATATATTCAGATATGTAGCGACCCCCGGATTAACAAAGCCTTGCCTATTGCACTGCGGTGCACCATGGCGGGCCGACAGTGCGAAACAGACAGGTAATGGAGCGTGATGTGGCCGAAAAAAGCGGCGCCGATATATTGGTAGAGACCCTGCTGGATCTGGGTGTGGATACCGTTTTCGGCTATCCGGGTGGCGCTGTGCTCCCCATTTATGATGCCCTGTACGAGCATCCCAAGATCAAGCATATTCTGGTCCGCCACGAGCAGGCCGCGACCCACGCCGCGGAAGGCTATGCGCGGTCCACCGGCAAACCGGGTGTTGTTCTGGTCACTTCCGGGCCCGGCGCAACCAACGCCGTCACCGGGATCACCGATGCGTTGATGGACAGCATTCCCATGGTTGTCATCACCGGCCAGGTTGCAACCAACCTGATCGGAACCGATGCGTTCCAGGAAGCCGATACGATCGGCATCACCCGCCACTGCACCAAGCATAATTATCTGGTCAAAAAACCGTCCGATCTGGCTGGTGTGGTCAAGGAAGCCTTTCATATCGCTACGCAAGGCCGTCCCGGCCCGGTCGTCATCGATATTCCGAAAAATGTCCAGGTTGCGGCAGCCGAATTCGCGCCGCACTCCAGCCGTGACAATAGCCGCTATCAGCCCCAGACCGAGGGTGACTTCAAGGCGATCAATAGCGCTGCCGAAATGATCATGAGCGCCAAGGCGCCGGTCCTCTATACGGGCGGCGGCATCATCAACAGCGGGCCAAAGGCTAGCGAAACTCTGCGCGAACTGGCAGAATTGCTCGGCTGTCCGGTTACCTCGACGCTGATGGGCCTTGGGGCCTTCCCAGCCTCTTCCGACAAATGGCTCGGTATGCTCGGTATGCACGGCACGTTTGAAGCCAATATGGCGATGAACAAGGCTGACCTTGTCGTCTGCCTCGGAGCGCGCTTCGACGACCGGATTACGGGCCGGATCGACGCCTTTTCGCCAGGCAGCAAGAAAATTCACGTCGATATTGATCGTTCTTCGATCAACAAGACAATCCGGGTCGACCTGCCGATCGTCGGCGACGTCGGCCGCGTCATGGAACAGCTGATCGCCGTTCTGAAAGGCCGCCGTTTTGCTACACCAGACCATGAAGAATGGTGGTCGCGGATCAAGGGCTGGCGCGCGACCAATTGTCTCGACTATCCTGAAAACAAGCAGGAGATCATGCCACAGCAAGCCATTCGCAGATTGTGGGAGGCAACCCACGAGCGCGAGCCGATCATCACTACCGAAGTCGGTCAGCACCAGATGTGGGCCGCACAGCATTTCGATTTCGAAAGCCCCAACAAATGGCTGACCAGTGGCGGTCTTGGCACCATGGGCTATGGCTTGCCTGCGGCCATTGGCGCGCAATTGGGCAACCCCGACGCCCTGGTGATCGATATTGCCGGCGAGGCGTCGATCCAGATGAATATTCAGGAACTCGGCACCGCCACCCAATACCGGCTTCCGGTGAAGATATTCATCCTCAACAATGAATATATGGGGATGGTACGCCAGTGGCAGGAGCTTACCTATGAAAGCCGCTATTCAAATAGTTACAGCGATAGCTTGCCAGACTTTGTGAAGTTGGCGGAAAGCTACGACTGGACCGGGATCCGGATTGAGAAGCCGGCTGATCTTGATGCCGGGATACAGGAGATGCTCGACACCGACGGCCCTGTGGTGGTCGACTGCCGGGTTTCCAAACTCGCAAATTGCTTCCCGATGATCCCGTCCGGTGCTGCCCATACCGAAATGCTGCTGACCGAAGCAGATGTGAACGGTACGATGGACGACCAAGCAAAGGCTCTTGTCTGATGCATATCCATGAAGAAGCCGTCGAACGCCATGTTCTTGCCGTTCTCGTCGACAATGAAGCCGGGATTTTGGCGCGCATCGCCGGGATGTTTACCGCGCGCGGCTATAATATCGAAAGCCTGACCGTTGCCGATATCAGCGAAGATCACGCAATCAGCCGGATCACCATCGCGACCAATGGTCCGCCGCATGTGATCGAGCAGATCATCGCGCAGCTGGACCGGCTGGTTCCGGTGCACAGCGTGCGCGACCTGACCGAATCCGGTCCCCACGTGCAGCGCGAACTGGCACTGGTAAAAGTCGCCGGCAAGGGCGACAACCGGATCGAAGCGATGCGACTGGCCGACGCCTATCGCGCGCGCATTGTCGATGCCTCCACCGAAAGTTTCATCTTTGAAATCACCGGCGCGCCGGAAAAGATCGAAACATTCGTCGGTCTAATGCGCGAAGTCGGCCTGGTCGAAGTGGGCCGGACCGGTGTGGTTGCGGTTGGACGCGGGCCAAGCGCCAGTTAAACTATTTTCAATTCAAATCACAAAGATACAAAGGACGCCTACATGAAAGTCTATTATGACGCCGATGCCGATCTCAACCTGATCACCGGAAAGAAAATCGCGATCGTCGGTTACGGCAGCCAGGGTCACGCCCACGCCCAGAACCTTCGGGACAGCGGCGTCAAGGATGTCGCCATTGCTCTGCGCGCCGGATCGGCCACCGCGAAAAAAGCCGAATCCGCAGGATTCCAGGTTATGACCAACGAAGAAGCAGCAGCCTGGGCCGATATCGTGATGATCTTGGCACCGGACGAGCATCAGGCGGCTATTTATGCCAATGACTTGCACGACAATATGAAAGAGGGTGCCGCCCTCGCTTTCGCGCATGGCCTCAACATCCATTTCGGCCTGATCGAAGCGCGGCCGGATCTTGACGTGATCATGATTGCTCCAAAAGGCCCTGGCCACACCGTGCGCAGCGAATATCAGCGTGGCGGCGGCGTCCCTTGCCTGATTGCTATCGATCGCGATGTTTCCGGCAATGCGCATGACGTGGCCCTCGCTTATGCCTCCGGTGTTGGTGGCGGTCGCTCCGGCATCATCGAAACCAATTTCCGCGAAGAATGCGAAACCGATCTGTTCGGCGAACAGGCCGTGCTTTGCGGTGGTATCACGCATCTCATCCAGGCCGGCTTCGAAACGCTGACGGAAGCGGGCTATGCTCCGGAAATGGCCTATTTCGAATGTCTGCACGAAACGAAACTGATCGTCGATCTGCTTTATGAAGGCGGCATTGCCAATATGCGCTATTCGATCTCGAACACCGCAGAATATGGCGATATCACAACGGGTCCGAGAATCATCACGGACGAAACCAAGGCGGAGATGAAGCGCGTTCTCGCCGACATCCAGTCAGGCCGTTTCGTGAAGAATTTTGTACTCGACAACCGGGCCGGTCAGCCCGAGCTGAAAGCAGCCCGCAAGGCCGCAGAAGCGCACCCGATCGAGGAAACCGGCGCTCAACTGCGCGCGATGATGCCATGGATTGGTGCCAACAAACTGGTCGACAAAGAAAAGAACTAGGCGAAACGAGCGAGGCGGGCGGCCTTTTCACAGGCCGCCCGATCGCGCGCTTCGGCAAATCTCAACAATTTGTCGGCAACTTCCAGATCGCACTGCTGTGTCAGCCGTTCGACGCTGGCTTTCAGGCTGTCGCCTTCTCCGGCAATTTTGCTGGCCATCGCCCAGCCCGGAAATTGCCGGCGGCTGATCGTCAGGCCGTGCAGCCGCATGATCGCATGATGCCGCCGATCAACTGAAATCCGTGCAAAAGTCGCCTCGACCTCGGCTTGTCCGCCCTCGAGATATTGCAAATAGCGCCGGCTATCGTGGATCAATATGCCGGTGATCCCGTCGCGATCATTGTTGTGCTTGGCCCGCCGCAACAGCGCCTGCACCTCAACGCGATTCATCTCGCGGCTAGGGCTGCTCATGTAAACCAGACAATACAATCTGAAGGTTCCTTCGACGGTTTCGCACACCCGTAGGCCGAAAATCTTAAAATTTTACATCCAGTGGTCCTTCGCTGACCTACATTGATCCGGTGGTCTCAAAAAAAATCATCGCGGTGGTTGATTTATCGACGGGTCTGGATAAAACGCTCCCCATGACGAGGTTAAAAGCTCTCTCGCTGCTACGACTTATACGCCCTTAGGCGTATCAATGCTGCTGCCCGCAAGCCGCAGCGCCCCGCCTAAGGGACGTTTTTCCAACCAATATCAGCAAACCCGCGAATTTGTGCCTTGCGCGCATTTTCCAGCAGCATAAGAGCGAAGTCATGCACAAGAATCCATCGCAAAAATATCGTCCGTTCCAGCAGATTGATCTGCCCAACCGCCAGTGGCCGTCGCGTACCATCGACAAGGCCCCGCGCTGGCTTTCCACCGATTTGCGCGACGGCAATCAGGCGCTGATCGATCCAATGGATGCACAAAAAAAGCAGCGCTTCTTTGACATGCTGGTCAAGATCGGGATCAAGGAGATCGAGGTTGGGTTTCCGTCGGCGGGCGCCACCGATTTTGACTTTATCAGCGGTCTCGTCAAATCCGGAAAAATCCCGGACGACGTGATGGTCCAGGTGCTGACCCAGTCGAGGCGCGATCTGATCGAAACGAGCTTTGCCAGCCTGGAAGGCGCACGAGCTGCCATCGTGCATCTGTACAACGCCGTATCGCCTGCCTGGCGCGACGTCGTATTCCGGCTCGACAAGCAGGGCGTCAAAGATATTGCCCGGGAAGGCGCAACCATTTTGCGCGAACAGGCGGAGAAATATCCCGATACCGACTGGCATTTCGAATATTCACCGGAAACCTTCTCGACTGCAGAGCTGGATTTCAGTCTCGAAGTCGTCGAAGCGGTGATGGAGATTATCGAACCGACCGCAGAAAAGCCTCTGATCCTCAATCTGCCAGCCACTGTGGAAGCGGCGACACCCAATATCTATGCCGATCAGGTGGAGTGGATGTGCACCAATATCAGCAAGCGCGAACATGTGGTGATCAGCCTGCACACGCATAATGACCGCGGCTCCGGCATCGCGGCGTCGGAACTGGGCATGATGGCCGGCGCGGACCGGGTCGAAGGCTGTCTGTTCGGCAATGGCGAACGCACCGGCAATGTCGATCTGGTCACACTGGGCCTGAATCTCTACACGCAAGGCGTTGATCCGGAACTGGATTTCTCCAACATGGACGAGATCGTCAAGACCGTTGAATATTGCAACCAGCTGCCGGTCCCTGCTCGGCATCCCTATGCGGGCGAGTTGGTCTTTACCGCTTTTTCCGGCTCCCATCAGGACGCGATCAAGAAAGGCTTTGCGGCCCAGGAACAGCGCAACGACGAATTGTGGAACGTGCCCTATCTGCCGATCGACCCCCGCGACCTTGGCCGCGACTATGAAGCGGTCATCCGGGTCAACAGCCAGTCCGGCAAGGGCGGTATCGCCTGGATCCTGGAGCAGGATCACGGGTTGAAGCTGCCGAAGCGGCTGCAGGCCAATTTCAGCCGCACGGTGCAGGAACTGGCCGACAAAACAAGCCGGGAACTGTCATCGGAAGACATCTGGGACGCCTTCCGCACACGCTATCATCTCGATGGCAGCGGCCGGTACAGCCTGATCGACTATGACGAGCGCGCGACCGGTGGCGAGCGCATCTTTGTCGGCAAGATCGCCGGCCCTGACGGCGAAATTTCGGTTAGCGGCCGCGGCAACGGCCTGATTTCGAGCGTGGTCGACGCCGTGTCTTCGGCGCTGGGCGTTTCGCTGGAGATCGTCGACTATAGCGAACATGCGCTGGGCTCCGGCAAGGACGCGCAGGCGGCGGCCTATATCCAGTGCCAGACCGGTGACGGCAGAGAATTTTATGGGGTCGGCATCAACAGCGACGTCGCCACCGCCTCGGTTGAGGCACTGCTCAGCGCGGTCAACCGAGTTTAAGCAGCCAATTAAATTAACAGTAGAAAATGCCACCGTATTGCGTAATGCGGTGGCATCGTTTTTTTAATTGGGGGTTCCATGACTTTACCAGCCATTTTCGACAATCTTCGCCTGCCGCTTATCGGTTCCCCCCTGTTCATCGTCTCGGGACCGGAACTGGTCATTGCCCAGTGCAAGGCCGGAATCGTTGGCAGCTTCCCTGCCCTCAACGCGCGTCCGCAGAGCCTGCTGGATGAATGGCTGCATCAGATTACAGAGGAACTGGCTGCATGGAACCGCGACAATCCGGACAAGCCGGCCGCTCCGTTCGCAGTCAATCAGATTGTTCACAAGTCGAATGACCGTCTGGATCTGGATATGGCGACCTGCGCCAAATGGAAGGTGCCGATTGTCATAACATCGCTCGGCGCGATTGAAGACCTGAACACCGCGGTCAAAGGCTGGGGCGGCATCACGCTTCACGATATTATCAACAACCGCTTTGCCCACAAGGCCATCGAAAAAGGCGCAACCGGCCTCATTCCGGTTGCGGCTGGGGCTGGTGGCCATGCCGGGACCCTGTCTCCCTTTGCCTTGATGCAGGAGATCCGCGAGTGGTTTGACGGCCCCGTGGCACTCTCCGGTTCTATCGGCAATGGCGCGTCCATTCTGGCGGCGCAGGCGATGGGCGCCGATCTTGGCTATGCTGGCTCTGCTTTCATTGCGACGAAAGAGGCCAATGCGGACCAAGGGTACAAAGAAGGCATTGTCGAAGGCCAGGCGTCGGATATCGTCTATTCCGACCTGTTTACCGGCGTGAAGGGCAATTATCTGCGCCAGTCGATCGAAAATGCCGGTCTCGATCCCGACAATCTGCCGCAGGGCGATTACAAGACGATGAACTTCGGGTCCGGTGGCAATACCGAGAAAAAGGCCTGGAAAGATATCTGGGGCTGCGGTCAAGGCATCGGCCTGATCAAAGATGTGATGAGCGTCCAGGATATGGTCGACCAGTTTACCCGTGAATATCGGGACGCGCGGGAGAGTTTGAAAGACCGCTTCAACTATTGAGCAGACGAAGACAGCGCTGACTGATCCTGTTCCTGGCCAGCAACGCTGTTCAGCCGCTAACCATATGTGCCAAAACTGTCTCGATTCCGGACATTCGGCCCAATTCGTGTAAATTCATGTCGATCGTGACACGATTTCCGACATTTTATCGCTTTAAATAAGGTAAACCTAATTGAAACCGTGCTTTCCACGCATAGCGTTACCTTGTGCCCTGACCGAGGGTCATAGCGAAAGGTTATATTTTTGGCTGTTGTTGCTGTATATAATTCCAAAGGAGGCGTCGGCAAATCCACGTTTGCGATCAATCTCGCTTGGGAATCGGTTCAGCAAGGCCATCGAACATTACTTTGGGAACTGGACGAACAAGGGGATAGCAGCTGGATCCTCTCTCCAGACGATAGAGTGAATTGCACGACCAATGCGAAACAGTTCGTACTCGGGTCGCGAAACATATTGCAGCAAATCCATCCGAGCAAATTCTCCGGCCTGAGCTTGCTCGATGGCGATCCCAATATCCGGGCGACCGAAAATTTTCTGGTCCTGTTTGCCCGGCAGCAACAGCTTTCAAAATTATTCGCCGAGCTTGAGCAAAATTACGACGTAATCATACTGGATTGCGCCCCGGGCTTCAGCGATGCCAATCGCAAGGTGATGCTGTTCGCGCATCTTGTCGTGGTGCCCGTCATCCCGTCCCCGCTGGCGGTTAGGGGACTGGGCAAGATCCGGAAATTCATGACGCTGCATCGGGGCCACCACGCCCCCATCTTGCCGGTCTTTTCAATGGTCGATCGCCGCCGAAAAATGCACAATCTATCGCTAAACGAAAATCCGGATTGGCCCGTCATCGACATGGCCAGCGAAGTCGAACAGATGACTCACCGGAAATTGCCGATCGGTTCGTTTGCCCCGAACAGCCGCAGCGGTCTGTCATTTGGCCGATTATGGCGAGGAATCGAAAGAAAATTGTTCGAAATGCGAGTCTTGAGAACCAAAGTTGACGATCCCGCCAGATCCGCAAGTTAGCGAATCCTTCCGCAGGAGCCTTGTCACATTTCTCCGCGCTCGCGTCTCAGCGCGAACCATTTTTCGACATTGGCATTATGCTCTTCCAGCGTTTCCGCAAACACATGTCCGCCCTTGCCGTCAGCGACAAAATAGAGGGCTTTGGTTTTTGCTGGGTTCAGAACCGCTTCGATTGATGCGCGACCGGGATTGGCGATCGGCCCTTTTGGCAAGCCAACCATGGCATAGGTATTATAGTCATTGACCTGCGCTATCTCCGATTGCCGGATCCGTCGGCCCAAAGGTTTGCCCCGGGTGATTGGATAGATAATAGTCGGGTCTGCCTGAAGCATCATATTCTTGCGTATCCGGTTGCTGTACACACCGGCAACTGTTGGCCGTTCGCGCGCCAAAGCGGTTTCCTTCTCGACAATCGCGGCCAAAATAACCGCTTCTCGAGGAGTTTTCACAACCGTATTGGGCGAGCGTTTTGGCCACAATTCTGCAAGCGTATCCTTCATCGCCTTTTGCATGCGCAGCAAGACAGCTGCTCGTTGTTCGCCGCGTTCGAAGCTGTAGCTGTCCGGCAGAATCGACCCTTCGGCCGGCACCGGAATATCTCCCTTGAGCAGATCTTCGGCCATCAGTTTTTCATAAACGATGATCGATGGCGTGCCTTCGGGTATCGTGATCAGACGCTGAACCGACTTGCCGCCCTGCAGAATATCCAGAATGAGCGCGTTGCTGGCACCAGCGGGGATTTCAAATTCGCCGGCCTTGATCGGCTCCGCTCCGCCCAGAATTTTTGCCCGCATCAGGAATGCATCAGCGGATTTGATCACCCCTTCCGATTCCATCACGTCCGCAGCCATGGCGAGACTCGAACCCGACTTAATCACTAGCATCCGCGGATGTTCAAGCGGGCCGCTGGCGTTCCAGCCATAGAGAAAATTTCCTGCCAGAAAGACTGCAATAACCGCCCCCGCTACCAATATCAGGCAACCGAGACGTCGGATCATGCTAGATCGCCTTCATAATGATACTGGCGTTGGTTCCGCCAAAGCCGAAGCTGTTGCTCAGCACCGCCTTCACTTCGCGCTTCTTGGCAAAATGAGGGACCAGATCCACGCCTTCACAGCCTTCATCGGGATTGTCGAGATTGAGCGTTGGCGGCACAATCTGATCGCGCAAAGCCAGGATGCAGAAAATGCCCTCAACCGCGCCCGCGCCACCAAGCAGATGGCCGATCGCAGATTTGGTCGAACTCATCGACATCGTCTTGAGATCGTCTCCGAACAACCGCTTGACCGCAGCGAGTTCGATCGTGTCCGCCATCGTCGATGTGCCGTGCGCATTCACATAGTCGATATCAGCCGTGGTCAGGCCAGAGCGCTTCAGCGCCATTTCCATCGACCGGTAAGCACCGGTTCCGTCCGGGTGCGGGGCAGTGACATGATAGGCATCGCCGGACATGCCGTAGCCGATTACTTCGCAATAGATTTTGGCTCCGCGCGCCTTGGCATGTTCATATTCTTCCAGAACAACAACGCCTGCGCCCTCGCCCATGACAAAGCCGTCGCGATCCTTGTCATAGGGACGCGATGCGGCGGTGGGATCATCATTGCGTTTGGTAGACAGTGCCTTGGCCTGCGCGAAACCGGCAATGCCGATCGGGCAGATGGTTGCCTCCGCTCCGCCGGCCAGCATGACATCGGCATCATCCAGTGCGATCATCCGCGCGGCATCACCGATACTGTGGGCGCCAGTTGAGCAGGCGGTCACCACGGCATGATTGGGGCCCATCAGGCCATATTTGATCGAAACCTGACCAGAAATCAGGTTAATCAGCCGACCATGGACAAAATGTGGGCTGACCCGGCCAGGACCGCGTTCGTGCAGGACGATGGACTCTTTTTCGATTCCCGGCAGGCCGCCAATACCGGAACCGATCGAACAACCAGCGCGATATTTCTGTTCCTCGGTCATATCCGTGAGACCGGCATCTTCGAGCGCCTGGCCTGCGGCGTCGATACCGTAAACAATGAAGGGGTCGACCTGACGCTGAACCTTGTGGTCGACGCGCAGGTTCGGATCAAAGCCATATTCATGGTCCGCCGGCTTGACCTCGCAGGCGATATGGCATTTTTGATCGGAAGCATCGAAGCGCGTGATCTTGCCCGCACCCGACTTCGAAGCAAGAATATTGCTCCAGGTCGTCTCTACATCCCCGCCCAGCGGCGTTACCAGGCCCATTCCGGTTACAACTACACGGCGCATATCATGCCTCTCCCTACGGACTTACCCTGCCCGAAATCAAAAACGGCCACCGGTTCAGGACATTCCTCCCGGGCCGGTGAGCCGCTCTGCTGTCTGTCAGCGATCATTGGCCCGAGGCGCGCCGTTTCCTGGCAACACCTCAAAATCCATTAACCCTTGTGTTTGTCGATGAAATCGATGGCGTCTTTGACGGTCGCGATTTTTTCGGCGGCATCATCAGGGATTTCAACGCTGAATTCTTCTTCAAACGCCATTACCAGCTCAACGATGTCGAGGCTGTCGGCGCCGAGATCGTCGATGAAAGCAGCTTCTTCGGTCACTTTGTCGGCTTCAACACCCAGATGCTCAACAACGATCTTTTTTACGCGTTCTGCAGTCTCACTCATGAGAGGTCCTTTTTGTTACGAATTAATTTCCATTTCGTCCTAGTGCGGTGGCGCGCGGCTTGCAAGTGTCCGTGAAGTCGAAATCGCACCGAACATCATGTTTTTGGCGGCAGGTTCAGGAAATCATCGCCATACCGCCGTTTACGTGCAGCGTCTGGCCGGTGACATACGCGGCCTCCTGACTGGCCAAATAGACGACGGCAGCGCCGATATCGTCACCACTGCCCATTTTCCCTGCGGGAATCTTGCGGTTAATCTCGTCCTTCTGCGCATCAGTCAGCGCGTCGGTCATCGGCGATTCAATGAATCCCGGCGCGACGCAATTCACCGTGATGCCGCGAGCCGCCAGTTCCTGCGCCAATGCCTTGGACATACCGACCAGCCCCGCCTTGGACGCCACATAATTGGCTTGCCCCGGATTGCCTGTCGCACCGACCACGGAACTGATAGAGATGATACGGCCATGGCGCGCCTTCATCATTGGCCTTGCGGCTGCCCGAATGAGGCGAAAAGCCGACTCCAGATTGACGCGAATGACATCGGAGAAATCTTCGTCCGACATGCGCATGGTCAGCCCGTCCCGGGTAATCCCGGCATTGTTCACCAGAATGTCCAGTTTACCAAGCTTGGCGACCGTGTCCGGCACCAGGGCGTCAACCTCTTCCGCTTTGGACAGATCGCAGGGCATCACAATATGGCCATCACCGGGCATTTCGGGGATCATTTCCATCAACACGTGGCGGCGCGTACCGGACAACGCAATCGTTGCGCCCTGCGCGGCCAGAGATTTCGCGATCGCCGAGCCGATTCCGCCGGAGGCTCCGGTCACCAGAGCGGTCATCCCGCTTAAATCAAACATTCCCAATTCCTCCCAAATTTCAACGCTATAGAATAGAGTGTTCGGCCCACTAAAGGCTCTTCAAAAAAGCCTCGATATCGGCCATCGAAACGAGGCTCACGGTTTCCGCATCGGGCGCAATGCGGCCGACCATACCGGTGAGAACCTTGCCGCCAAACTCGACAAATTGCTGAACGCCGGACTCCGCCATATTACCGACTGATTCACGCCAGCGTACGGTTCCGGTGACCTGCTGCACCAGCAGATCGCGAATCTCGTCCACGTCTGAAACCGCTCCGGCCGTGACATTAGCGAAGAGGGGTACCAGCGGCGGCAATATCGTGGCTTCCGCCAGCGCTTCTTCCATGGCTTCCGCGGCGGGGGCCATCAAAGAGCAATGAAATGGCGCCGACACGGGCAGCAATATGCCCCGCTTGATGCCATGTTCTTTTGCTGAAGCAATGGCGCGTTCGATGGCGCCGATGTGGCCGGAGATCACCACCTGAGTCGGATCATTGTCGTTCGCCACCGTGCATATTTCGCCTTGTGACGATGCGTTGGCGAGCGCCGACGCCTTCTTGATGTCGGCGCCCAGCAACGCCGCCATGCCGCCCTCGCCTACCGGCACCGCTTTCTGCATCGAAAGGCCGCGCAGCTTCAGCAGTTCGGCCGTGGTCGTCAGGTTCAGCGCACCGGCTGCGCACAGCGCGCTATATTCACCAAGGCTATGTCCGGCGACATAGGTACATAGCTCATCTAGGGGCTGGCCGCTTTCCTTTTCCATCACACGCAGCGTTGCAACAGCATTGGCCATGATTGCCGGCTGGGCATTTTCGGTCAGCGTCAGCTCATCCGATGGGCCTTCACACATCAACTTGAACAAGTCCTGCTCCAGCGCGTGATCGACTTCTTCGAAAACTTCACGAGCGGTGCTACTGGCTTCGGCGAGCGCCTTGCCCATGCCCACCGCCTGGCTACCCTGACCCGGAAAAATAAATGCACGCATGACGACCCCCTAGTTGCAAATTATGGACCGGAATTAGGGACGATTGACCGGTCATGCAAGCGTCGCTGTCGCGCGGCAAAGCCATTGCGTATTTTTAATCGTCTGATTAAGCCTCTTGCATGACTGATGATATGTTCCAGGAAAAGCTCTCCGCATATTGTGCCAAAACTTTCGGGCAAGGCGGTAAACTCACGGACGTTCAACGACTGTCGGGCGGCGCGAGCATGGAAAGCTGGGCGTTCGCTTATGGTGGGGAAGACTATGTTCTCCGCCGCCTCCCGACCGGGCTGTCGCCGGATGACGACGGTTTGCGCGGCGTCCCCCTGGCCACGCAGGCGGATGTCATCGAGCTCGCCCGAAGTGCCGGAGTAACCGCCCCGGAGGTGCGTGGGCGGCTGAAACCGGAGGATGATCTCGGCGAAGGTTTCATCATGACCAAGGCCGAGGGTGAGACCCTGCCCCACAAGATTCTTGGCAATCCGGAATTTGCGGAGGCGGAGAGTCGCCTGACCACCCAGTGCGCACAAGAACTGGCTGCGATCCACCGGATCGAGATGAACCCGCTGCTCCAGTCGCTGGAATATTTTTCACCCGCAGAACTGATCGGTTTGCAGAAAGATAAATATCACGAAATCGGCGGCCAGATTCCGATCTATGAATATGCCTTTCACTGGCTGGAACAAAATGCGCCTGACGCCAGCGACAAATATCTGGTGCACGGCGATTTCCGGATGGGCAATCTGATGATCGACCGCCAGGGCCTGTCCGCTGTGCTCGACTGGGAACTGGTCCGGTTGGGCGATCCGGTGCAGGATCTGGCCTATCTGTGCACACCAAGCTGGCGCTTTGGCCATTATGAGAAGGAAGCGGGCGGTTTTGACAGCGCCGAATCCTTCCTGACTGCGTATGCCGAAGCGAGCGGGACAGCGGTCGATCCGGAACGCTTTCGCTTCTGGCTGATATATTCGACTCTCTGGTGGGGTGTGGCCTGCATGGTGATGGGCCAAATCTGGCGCAGTCATGGCGATCGATCGCTGGAACGGACGGTCATCGGTCGCCGGGTGTCAGAGGTCGAGATTGATCTCGCTCTGCTGTTCGAAGAGATTCTGCCCGAAACAATATCCGGTCCGCTCGACTGGTCGATCCCCGATCAGGCAGACGAAACTGGCGAGACCGGATATGGCGAGTTGTTGACGGCGCTTGAGGAATGGAACGCGAAGCAAGTGCTGCCCGGTCTGCAGGGGCATGACAAATTCCAGTCCCGCGTCGCCGGCAACGCACTGGGCATTGCGCGGCGGCAGGCGGAATGGGCCCCCCTATATCGCGAAGCTGCCGAGGCCCGGCTCGCGGCTATCGGTTGTGATCATCGACAACTTTGCAACGGACTTTCACAAGGCAAGATTGCGGCAACTCGTCCGGGGGTCTGGGACCATCTGCGGCTGTCCGCGCTCGAAAGGCTGTCGATAGATCAGCCCAAATATGTCGGCCTCAAGGTCGCGCTCAGTAAATGGAGAAGCACATGACCAATTTTGAAATTCCGCAGGAAATAGAAGATTATCTGGATGTGCTGGACGCCTTTATTGAAGACAAGATCAAGCCGATCGAGCAGCGCGATGACAATATCCGCTTCTTCGATCACCGCCGCGAAGATGCACGCACCAACTGGGACAACCAGGGCCTGCCGACCGAGGAATGGGAGGCGTTGCTGGTCGAGATGCGCAAGACTGCCGATGCGGCCGGCCATTACCGTTACGCCCTGCCCAAGGAGTTCGGCGGCCAGGATGGCACCAATCTCGGCATGGCGCGAATCCGCGAACATCTGGCGCACAAGGGACTGGGCCTGCACAACGATCTGCAGAACGAGAATTCGATCGTCGGCAATCTGGTGCAGCCGCTGATGCTGCGCGACTTTGGTACCGAGCAGCAGAAAAACGACTATATTCCTGAAATGCTCGCCGGGCGCATGGGCTGGTGCTTTGGCCTGACCGAAAAGGATCACGGCTCTGACGCCACCTGGATGGACACCACGGCGGTGCGGGAAACCCGGGACGGCGTCGACGGCTGGCTGATCAACGGCAACAAGATGTGGACCACCGGGCTGCACAAGGCTTCGCACGTGATGACTTTTGCCCGGCACAGCGGCAAGGATGGCGATGCCAAGGGGATCGGCTGTTTCATCGTGCCGGTGGATGCTGAAGGCTTCGAGATCGGCGAATATATGTGGACATTCAACATGCCCACCGATCACCCGAAATGTTCCTACACCAATGTCTGGGTCCCCGCCGATGCCGTGCTGGGCGATCTCGACATGGGTCTGGCCTGTGCGCAGCATTTCGTGCACGAGAACCGGATACGGCAAGCTGCTTCCTCACTCGGCGCGGCGCAATATTGCATTGATGAATCAGTGAAATATGCGGGCGAGCGCAAGCCATTTGGCAAACCATTATCCGTCAATCAGGCTATTCAGTTTCCATTGGTCGAACTGCACACCGAAGCGGCCATGCTCCGGCAGCTAATCTACGCGACCGCCGCGAAGATGGACACCATGCCGAAACCCGACGTCGCCAAATATCTCTCGGCGCAGGTATCGATGTGCAACTATCGGGCAAACCGGCTGTGCTGCGATGCCGCCGACCGGGCGATGCAGGTTCACGGCGGGATGGGCTATTCGCGCCACAAGCCGTTCGAGCATATTTACCGGCATCACCGTCGCTACCGGATCACGGAAGGCGCGGAAGAAATCCAGATGCGCAAGATTGGCGGCGATATGTTCGGCTTTCTGGGACGTAAAAAATAGCGACCCAGCGAGCGCAGTCGACGATGTGCGAGAATGCGGTCTGAGCGCCAAGCCTATTTCGGTTTAACCTTGGTTGCTTCCCAATCGGCCACCGTGCTGAACGCGGGTAGCGAAGTCGAGTCCCCGTCAACTTTGCGTGTCGGAACATGGCCCGGCGGCAGATTGGGCACATCCAGCCCCGCCTCAGCGAGCAGATAAGGGGATATCCGCCTGGCGGTGCAAAGTCCTCCATTGCCGTCGCTGACCAGACGCGTTTCGAATTGGATGCCCTGCTGATTCCGGTGGGACCGGCAGACGGTTGCGACCGCGAGTTGACCGTCACCAAAATCGATAACGAATTTGGTGCCAACCGGAACATTATATAGTCCCTCCACCATCGCGCCGGTGACCGACAGATTGCGGATGACGATGGAATAGACATGGTTGTCGTGGATCATCCGCACTTTGCGAAACATCGACAGCCGTTCGTTTCGATGGCGCTTCGGCCCCGTAGGTTCGATGCTCCATTGACCATCGGAAAGATTTTCGGACAGCTCTGCATTGCTGACGCAGTCGCCGAAAACACGGCCCTGGATATGGCCGACATGCAGGTTTTTGATCAGTTCATGTTCGTCCAATGCCTCGATGCCCTCGGCGGCGATCTCCATGCCGAGTGCCTCCCCGAGCGCAACAATCGCAGAGATGATGGCACCGTTGGTCGACCCCTCTTCCGTCGCGCCGCGGACGAAATTCTGGTCAATTTTGATTTTGTCAAAGGGTGCATCTTGCAGATGGCTGAGCGACGAATGACCAGAACCGAACCCGTCCAGAACCAAGCGGACGTCTCTGCTCTTGAGAGCCTGGAACATGGCGTCCATCTCATTGGCTTCAGACATGAAAACACCATCGGTTATTTCCAGTTCGAGCCGTTCAGCCAACAAACCTGAACGCTTCAACGCATTGTCGACGATTTTCGGGAAACGTTCATCGGCAAATTGACTTGGCGCAACATTCACCGCCACTCTCGTCGTCCCCGGCCATTTTACCGCATCTTCGCAAGCCTGGTTCAGCGCCCATTGGCCAAGATCCCAGATCAGGTTGGTCTCTTCCGCAATGGGAATGAACAAAGCCGGATCAATCTGACCCCGCTCGGAGTGGTTCCAGCGCATCTCGGCTTCAAACGCCTCGACAATGTTGGTCTTCGCATCGACAATCGGTTGATAGGCCAGTTCCATTTCACCCTTGACGATCGCGCTGTCCAGATCTTCTGCCAGCTCCCGCCGCTCTTCGGCAGACTGCTGCAGATCCTTGGAATAGAAACGAAATCGGCCGCGCCCGTTTCCCTTGGCTTCGTACAGAGCCAGATCGGCACTTTTCACAATTTCCTCGCCCGATAGCCCGTCAAACGGACTGATTGCGATGCCGACCGAGGCACCGATAATACATCTATTGCCGCTAACCAGGTATGGCTGCGAAATGCTGCTGATGATTTTTGTTGCCAGTTCCCCCAGAACGCCGCGGTCCTCACAATCAAGCAGAATTATCTGAAACTCATCGCCGCCCAAGCGACCGACCTCACCGGTCTGACCCACAACCTTCGACAGACGTTCTGCTACCTGTTTCAACAATGCATCGCCAATGGGATGACCCAATGTATCATTGACTTGCTTGAACCGATCAAGGTCTACCAACATCACGGCACAGGTTCTTTTCTGTGCCTGATAGGTCGATAGCGTCGTCTCCAGCTTTTTCGTCATGGTGGCGCGGTTCGCGAGTCCGGTCAGTGAATCGAACTTGGCCATCCGGGACGTGTCCAGCGACGCCTTGCGTTTCGCCGTCACCTCAGAACCGCTGCCACGGAAGCCAAGAAAATTGCCTGATTTGTCATGATAGGGACGGCCAGAGATCGCCAGCCAACATTCCTCTTCAGAGTTCGCCGCCTGCACCTCCAGATCACTGAATTTGACCTTTTTCGTTAGAATGAACGGCAGTGTTCTGGCACCGGATTCGTTATTCTCGGGCTTAAGGAAGAGCGAAACCATCGGCTTTCCGATCAGCTCTTCTGCCGTCCCTCCGAGGGTCTGCGCGACAAATTCAGTAATATAGGTCAGATTCCCGGCAGCGTCGGTCGACCAGAACCACCCGAGCCGGCTTTCTTCATAGGACTGTAGCAAAAGAAGAGCATCCTCGGCCCGGATCTGGCAGGGGTCATTTGAAGCCTGCGATCCGAGCAAGGAGCTGATGTTACCAAAAAAGCCTCTGGTTCCGCCCGAAGCCTGCTTGATATTCAGATCCTCACTTGTGCTTGATGAACTGGTTTCCATCGCTTCATTCTTCTCGCTCAACGATATCATGGTAAATTTCTAAACAAGAGGTATTGCATAATGGTAAAGATCCTGCCGAAGCGCTGCAGGATCCCCGCAAGAGCACTCTTGCATTACCAGAGCAAATCGGTCATAGGCGCCGCTTCCGCGTGACCGAGCCTGACTCGTCACCGGAAAACGAAGAAAGCCGGAGGGGCGTGTCTGCATGGTGCGGCGTCAGCGATCGGCGGTAAATGAAGGAATGATTGCATGCCAATGTATGAGCATGTCTTCCTTGCGCGACAGGATCTGAGCCAGTCTCAGGTTGATGCTCTTGCGCAGGAAGCCACCAAAATTGTAGAATCGAATGAAGGCAAGGTCGTTCTGACCGAGACCTGGGGCCTGCGTACGCTCGCCTACAAGATCCAGAAGAACCGCAAGGCTCATTATGTCATGCTGCGTCTTGACGCACCGGGCAATGTCGTTCTGGAGCTCGAGCGCCAGACCCGGATCAACGAAGATATCATCCGTTTTCTGACCATCCGCGTTGACGAGCATGAAGAAGGCCCGTCCGTGATGATGCGCAAACCAGAACGCGAGCGTGAACGCAAACCGCGCCGCGACGATAATTAAGCCAGAGAAGGAGTTAAAATATGGGACGTCCATTTTTCCGTCGCCGCAAAAGCTGCCCCTTTTCCGGCAAAAACGCAAAGCCCATCGACTATAAAGACGTGAAGACGTTGTCGGGATTCATTTCCGAACGCGGCAAGATCGTACCAAGTCGTATCACCGCAGTTTCTGCCAAGAAGCAGCGCGAGCTTTCCAAAGCCATCAAACGCGCCCGCCATCTCGGCCTGCTGCCATATCTCGTGAAGTAGGAGCGAAACAATGGATATTATTTTGCTCGAACGAGTAGAGAATCTCGGAAGCATCGGTGATATTGTCACCGTCAAAAACGGCTATGCCCGCAACTTCCTGCTGCCGAACAAGAAAGCACTGCGCGCCAACGAAGCGAACAAAAAGGTTTTCGAAGCCAATCGCAAGCAGATCGAAGCGGATAACGAAGCCAAGCGCAAGGAAGCCGAATCGGCATCCGGCGACATCGACGGCCGTCAGATCGTATTGATCCGCGCGTCGTCCGCCAGCGGTCAGCTATATGGTTCCGTGTCGGTTCGCGATATTGTCGAAGCCCTGAATGCCGACGGCAAGGGCACCTTGGTCGAAAAGAGCATGGTGATCCTGGAGAAGCCAATCAAGACGCTCGGTGTTTTCGATGTTCGTATTCGTCTGCACCCGGAAGTCAACGTCAACATCCAGGCAAATGTCGCCCGTTCGGATGATGAAGCCGACCTGCAGAAAGACGGCGTCGACGTGATCGCCCAGATGTTCGAAGAAGATCAGGCTGAACTGGCTGCCGCTGCCCTCGAAGTCATCGACGAAAATAGTGAAGTCGATGAAGAAGCGAAGGCCGAGCTCGAAGAAACCGTTGAAGCGGGTGCTGGCGAGACTCCGGAAGCCACGGAAACAGAAGAACAGGACGACACCGAAACCAAGGAATAGTCCTATTCTGAACTTGCTTTTGAAAGCCCGGATCCGGATCGTCGCAAGGCGGCGCCCCAGATCCGGGCTTTTTCTTTGGAGGCGGGATTGAACAAAGATTGGCAATCCAGATTTGCAGGCGATGCAACGCTCTTTCCGCATCTCGCTGATCTGCAACAGAATCAGGTGCTGCTGTCGACGATGAGCGAGGCTGCATTCAACCAGGCGAGTTTTCTCGATCAGCGGCTGTTTACGCCGGAGCTTGAGCGGCAGGTTGTCGCCTGGAACGATATCGCATCCATAGCTTTGCCGCCGCTCCAAAAACCCCACTATATTTTCCATATAGGTCATGTCGGTTCGACCCTGATTTCACGGCTGTTGGGTGAACTCGACAGCGTATTGGCTTTGCGGGAGCCAGCTATATTGCGGCAACTGGGCGATGAATATGTAAACAGGCAGGCTGATATTGGCTGGTCGGACGACGAAAGAACCCATCGTCTGGATCTGGTCGAAACCTGGTTGTCCCGCGTATTTCATGCCGGCCAGCGCGTAATGATCAAGGCGAGCAGCTTTGTCAGCCCGCTGGCGCGGCCATTGCTCGCCGACGCAGGCACGGCGCTTTTCCTGTTCACCTCGACCGAACGCTATCTGCAAACGATATTGGCCGGAGACGCGTCCAAGCAGGAAGCTGCTGCGCTGACCGACCTTAGGCTCAGCCGCCTCCAGCAGCATTGCGGTGGATCGCTGAAAACAGAAGGCTCCCTTTCGCTTGCCCAGACCGCCGCGCTCGGTTGGTTGTGCGAGATGGTCACGCTTTGTGATGCGGAAAGCCACTGTCCGCAAGCAAAGATTGCCTGGCTGGATTTCGATGATTTTCTGGATCAACCGGCGGAACGTTTGCAGCCGACGGCCCAGCATTTCGGGCTGGACCTGTCGACCGAGCAGGCCCGGCGTCTTGTCTCCAGTCCGATCATGAATCGCTATTCCAAGGCACCGGAATATGACTATAGCGCATCGCTGCGCGAAGAACTGCTGGCTGAAGCCGGAAAATTTCATGCTGACGATATCAAGCAGACGCTGCTATGGATCGATCAACTGGCGCGGCGCTTTCCGATAGTCGCCGCCGCACTATCAACAGCGGAATCGAGACGATAATGTTCAAGCAACTCAGCTTACTGGATCAGGCGCAGGTCAGGGAATTGAAAAAAATCGCCAACGAGGCGAAATTTGTCGATGGAAAGATCAGCAATCCACACAGCAAGGTCAAAAACAACCTGCAGCTGCACGACGTTGAAGGCTACAAGAAGTCATCGAAAATCCTGCACGACGCGTTGATGTCCAACCGCGAATTTGTTGATTTCGCCTTTCCGGAGCGAGTCGCGCCGCCACTGATTACCCGGTACAAGCCGGGCATGAATTACGGGCTGCATGCGGACAGCGCCATGATTCCCCTGCCCGACGGCCCGCTGCGTTCCGACCTGAGTTGCACCGTCTTCCTGAGCGACGTCAACGACTGCAAGGGCGGCGCCCTTCATGTGACGCAAGGCGAAGCCGGCATGCGGTTCAAGGGCATTCCCGGAACTGCGATCGTCTATCCCTCCTACACGCTGCACGAGGTCGAGCCTGTCACCCAAGGCGAGCGGATGGTTGCGATCACCTTCATCCAGAGCAAGATCCCCGACGCGATGAAGCGCAATCTGCTCTACGAACTCAACGAAGTGGCGGCGCTGGAAGGCCTGAATATGGCTCAGGAAAATTATACCCGCCTGCAGGCGGTGCAATATAATCTGATGCGGAAATGGATGCGTTAAGCGGCCAGTAGATCAATAGCCCATCAGGCTCATCACTTCCTCACGGCTGCGGGCGTCGTCGAGGAAACAGCCCAGCAAACGACTGGTGATCATCCCGACACCGGGCGTGCGGACGCCGCGGGCGGTCATGCAGCTGTGGCTCGCTTCGATCACCACCGCGACGCCTGCGGGTTTCAGATTATTCCAGATACATTCCGCGACTTCCGCGGTCAGCCGTTCCTGTACCTGAAGACGCCGCGCGAATCCGTGCAGCACACGGGCGAGCTTGGAAATGCCGACCACTCTGTCGGTCGGCATATAAGCGATGCTGGCCTTGCCGATAATCGGCGCCATATGATGTTCGCAGTGGGAGTGAAAGGGAATGTCCTTGAGCAGTACAAGCTCGTCATAGCCACCGACTTCCTCGAAGGTCCGGGCGAGATGCATGGCCGGATTTTCGGCATAGCCTTCGCAATATTCCTTCCAGGCCCGCGCGACACGCTTCGGCGTGTCGACCAGCCCTTCTCGTTCGGGGTCATCCCCGGCCCAGCGGAGCAATGTCCGCACTGCTTCCTGAACTTCGTCGGGAACCGTAATTTTCTGGGCTTCACGCTCAGCGAGCGCGTCGGCAATGGAGATGGAATAGTCGGCCAATTCGGGTCCTTCGGTTCAGCGATTGCAATGGCGACAAGTTAGGCCAGCGGACGGCCTCGCGCAAGTGCACCTTGGGGCAAATCTGCAAAGGAAAAAGGTGGTGCGCCCAGAGAGATTCGAACTCCCGACCCCTTGATTCGTAGTCAAGTACTCTATCCAGCTGAGCTATGGGCGCTAACCAGACGGTGCAGATAGGGGCTGAATGCTGTGCTGGCAACCCATAATTGCCCTCTTTGCGCAACATTCTGAACATTCGTTCGCATCTGTGCTCCGCGCTGGATGCGGAGCACAGTGCCATATGGAATCTCTTGCCGCCAAAGCTCCGCATCGAGTGCGGAGCACATCTGTTTATTTTTGCGACAAGGCCGCCTGCGCAGCCGCCAGACGGGCGATCGGCACGCGATAGGGCGAGGCGCTGACATAATCGAGGCCGGTTTTCTCGCAGAAGGCAACCGAAGCGGGGTCACCGCCATGTTCGCCGCAAATGCCCAGCTTGATATCGGGGCGGGCTGCCCTGCCCCGTTCGGCAGCGATTTCAATCAGTTGGCCGACGCCCTCGATATCGAGGCTGACGAACGGATCGCGCGGGAAGATACCCTTGTCGACATATTGGGTCAGGAACCGCCCGGCGTCGTCGCGGGAAACACCCAAAGTGGTTTGCGTCAGATCGTTGGTGCCAAAGCTGAAGAACTCGCCATGTTCGGCAATCTCGCCGGCCATCAGCGCGGCGCGCGGCAATTCGATCATGGTGCCGATAAGATATTCGATCTCGCGGCCCTTCTCAGCGAACACTTCTTTCGCCATCCGGTCGACCACGTCCTTCATCAGCTGCAGCTCGCGGGCCGTTGCAACCAGCGGGATCATGATTTCGGGAATCGGCGCTTCGCCGCTCTTTTCCGCAACTTCGCAGGCCGCTTCAAAGATCGCACGCGCCTGCATTTCGTAGATTTCAGGATACGTTACGCCAAGACGGCAACCGCGATGGCCTAGCATCGGGTTAAACTCGTGCAGTTCGCTCGCCCGTTGTTTCAGCGTTTCCACGCCGACATCCGCAGCTTTCGCCACTTCCTCAAATTCCGACTGCTGATGCGGCAGAAATTCGTGCAATGGCGGATCGAGCAGCCGGATGGTCACCGGCAAGCCGACCATGACCTCGAAGATCTCGCGGAAATCATTGCGCTGTTCCGGCAGCAGTTTCGCCAGAGCAGCCCGCCGCCCTTTTTCATCAGAGGCCAAAATCATCTGACGCACCGCCGTTATGCGCCCGGCGTCAAAGAACATATGCTCGGTCCGGCACAGACCAATGCCCTCTGCCCCGAAATCACGGGCGATTTGACAATCCAGCGGCGTTTCCGCGTTGGTACGGACGCGAAGACGGCGAACCTTGTCGGCCCAGACCATCAGCACGCCGAAGTCGCCGACCAGTTCTGGCTGAATGGTGGCGACACGACCGGCCATCACCTGGCCATTGCTGCCATCGATGGTCAGCATATCGCCTTCTTTCAGTTCCCGATCACCGACCTTCATCGTCTTCGTCTCATTATTGATCGAAACCGTGCCGGCACCGGAAACACAAGGTCTCCCCATGCCTCTCGCAACCACAGCGGCATGTGACGTCATGCCGCCACGTGCCGTCAATATGCCCTTGGCCGCGTGCATCCCGTGAATATCTTCCGGCGAGGTTTCCACGCGCACCAGGATGACGTCATCACCCATTTCGGTGCGACGTTCGGCAGTGTCGCTGTCGAACACGATCAGGCCGCTAGCAGCACCCGGAGAGGCTGGCAGGCCGCTTGTGAGCACGTCGCGCTTGGCGTCCGGATCCAGAGTCGGGTGCAGCAACTGGTCGAGCGCCATCGGATCGACCCGCATCACCGCTTCTTCCTCGGTGATCAGGCCGTCATGCGCCATATCGACGGCAATCTTGAGCGCTGCCTTGGCGGTGCGCTTGCCCGACCGGGTCTGGAGCATCCACAATTTGCCGCGTTCGACAGTGAATTCGATATCCTGCATGTCGCGATAATGGCGTTCGAGCAGGTCAAAGACGGAGGCCAGCTCCTTGTAGGTTTCCGGCATCGCCTCTTCCATCGACAGCGGCTTGGCATTGGCTTCCTCGCGCGCTGCCTTGCTGAGATATTGCGGCGTACGGATACCGGCGACCACATCCTCGCCCTGCGCGTTGATCAGCCACTCGCCATAATAGGCGCTGTCGCCGGTCGACGGATTGCGGGTGAAAGCCACGCCGGTAGCGCTGGTTTCGCCCATATTGCCGAAGACCATCGCCTGGACATTGACGGCCGTGCCCCATTCTCCCGGAATATCGTTGAGACGGCGGTAGACCTTGGCCCGCTCCGCCTGCCAGCTGCCGAAGACAGCGCTGACGGCGCCCCATAGCTGATCGTTGACGTCCTGCGGGAATGGCTTGCCCCAGAGTTTCTCGACCAGCCCCTTATATTCCGCAACCAGGGCTTGCCAATGCTCTGCTTCCATCTCGGTATCGGTGAAGAAACCATTGTCTTCCTTGGCAATTTCCAGCGCTTCTTCAAAAGCATCATGGTCCAGTTCGAGCACCACATCGGAATACATCTGGATGAAGCGCCGGTAGCTGTCCCAGGCAAAACGCTCGTCCCCGGAGGTCTTGGCCAGACCTTCTACGGTTTCATCGTTCAGCCCTAGATTGAGCACCGTGTCCATCATGCCGGGCATCGATGTGCGGGCGCCGGAGCGGACGGATACCAGCAGCGGATCGGCGGCATCGCCGAATTTCTTGCCGGTCACGGATTCGATATGCGTTATGCCCTCGGCCACCTCATCGCGGACGCTGTCCGGATATTGGCCACCCTCGGCATAATAGCGGGTGCACATTTCGGTCGAAATGGTGAAACCCGGTGGCACCGGCAGGCCGATATTGGCCATTTCGGCAAGATTGGCCCCTTTGCCGCCGAGAAGGTTGCGGGCTTCTGTCTTGTCAGACGGCGCACCGTCTGCATTCATGCCACCACCGAAACGATATACATATTGGGTCATTCTTGCTTTTAACTCCGTGTCTTAGGCCTTCCTCTTCAGAGGAAGGATTGGGGTGGTGCCGCGCCACTGGAAAATTCGGAAAGCGACATCAAGCCCCTTCCTCATGTCCCGCCCCTGGGTTCGTTTCCCTGAAAGGGAGCGATGATTGCTCAGGTCGCCTTACCGAAAAACCTGCCGCTGTTCTTTACAAACTTTACAGGGTTCGAAATCAAAATTCCTTAACCCTCAATCCTGGAGAAATCGGCAACCTGATGGACGGCATCGCGGAAGCGCGCCAGCAGGGCTAGCCGCGCATCACGCTTGTCTTCGTCACTATCATTCACGGTCACATCCTCGAAAAATGCATCAATCGGTTCCCGCAGCGCCGCCAGCGCGGTCATCGCCTTTTCAAATTCTTCCGCCTCGATCGCTGCGGTGACTTGCGGCTGGGCTGCGTCGAGCGCGTCGATCAGGGCCTTTTCGGCTTTTTCGGGGGTGTAGGAAAGGGGTTTTGCACTATCGTGCTCTACGCTTGATGCGGAGCCCTGGCCACCACCAGCGCCTCCTGCCTCGCTCCGCATCAAGTGCGGAGCACTACTGCCCTCTTTCTTCAGAATATTCGAAGCCCGCTTGTAGCCAGCGAGCAGATTGACGCCGTCCGGGGTCTCGACAAAGGTCTGCAACGCCTTAACCCGGGCGAGCAGGCGCACCAGATCATCTTCACCGCCGAGCTCAAACACCGCGTCTATGAGGTCGTGACGAACGCCCGCTTCACGTTGCTGGACTTTGAGGCGATCGGCGACGAAGGGTAATACATCAAGAACCTGATTCATCACCGAATTAAACAGATTTTCTAATCTGGGCAAAAGGTCTTCAAGGTGCCTACGTTCTGCCGCTTCTGGGCTTTTTGGATCAAAATAGATATCTGTAATCCGCTTCAACATCGTTTCTGAGGCTACCGGCAAGGGGTATTCAGGCCACATTGTCTTCACGAGTGGTCGAAAGCCTTCTGGATATACTCCTTTTCCGACAACTTCGGAATACACAGACACAGCGGATATTATCGACGCCGCTCGCTTAAGAGAGAATCTAAGATTATTTTCAAGAATTAACGCGACAATGCCTAGCGCAGCCCTTCTAAGAGCGAACGGATCCTTTGATCCAGTCGGTCGCTCATCCACGCTAAACATTGAGACCAAAGTATCCAGCTTATCCGCCAAACTCACCCACACCGTCACCGGATCGCTCGGCACATCATCGCCCTGCCCGACCGGCTTGTAATGATCTCGGATCGCGTGTGAGACTTCTACCGGAAGTCCTTCTTTCTCTGCATAATAACCGCCCATCAAGCCTTGCAGCTCGGGGAACTCGCCGACCATTTCGGTGACGAGATCGGCTTTGCAGAGACGTGCGGCCTGCTTGGTCTGTTCCGGGTTGGCATGGAGTAACCCGGTCCCTTCTAAAGACGCCAACCACTCAGCCAGCTTGGCCACACGCTCTACCTTGTCGGCAACCGTTCCCAGTTTTTCATGGAACACGATGTTGCTCAATTTCTTTGCATGATCCTCCAAACTGGTCTTCTGGTCAAGTTCCCAGAAGAATTTTGCGTCGGAGAGCCGTGCGGCGAGGACTTTTTCGTTCCCCGCGATAATTGCTGCGCCACCATCGCTGGCGGCTATGTTGGCCGTGCAGACAAAGTTCGGGGCGAGTGCGCCCTGTTTGTCGCGGCAGATAAAATATTTTTGATTCACGCGAGCCGTAAGCTGGATCACTTCCTCGGGTACATCGAGAAAGGCCGGATCAAAGCTCCCCAGCAGCGGCACCGGCCATTCGGTTAGACCGGCATTCTCGATCACCAGTCCCTCGTCCTCGACCAGCTCCAGTCCGGCGTCCGATGCAGCCTTGGCGGCACCGTCGCGGATGATATTCTGGCGTTCTTCGTGGTCGACGATCACATGGCAGGCGCGGAGTTTTTCTGCGTAATCGGCGGCGTTACCGATGGTGATCCGCCCAGGTTCCGTTCCTGTCGAGCCTAGTCGAGACACGCTGGGATCACTCTCCGCCGCTTGTCTCTCGACTTCGCTCGAGACGAACGGGGTGCTTGCATTGTGAAACCGGTGTCCTACCGTGTCAAAACCCGACTTTATGCCGTCAATTTCACATTCCACCAGCGCGTCGCCTAGGATCGCGACAATGCCGCTCAGTGGCCGTACCCAGCGCAGGCTCTCGGTCGAGAGGCTGGCTTCGCCCCAGCGCATCGATTTCGGCCAGGGGAAGGCCTTGATTATCGCGGGAATGGCGTCCGCGAGCACGTCCCTGGTATCGCGGCCCGGCTTGTTGATAACAGCGAAATAGGTCGGACGCCCCTTGACGTCGCGCACTTCCAGCTGGTCGCGGGTGACGCCATTCTTGCGGCAGAAGCCCTCGACCGCCTGATCGGGGGCACCTTCCGGCGGCCCCTTGGCTTCCTCGCTGACCGCTTCGGTCTCGGCCGGCAGATCCTTGGCGATAAGAGCCAGTCGTCTTGGCGTCGACCAGACGGTAATCGCGCCCGCTTTCAGACCGGCGTCTGCCAACTGCGCGGTGAACAGGCGCTCGAGATCGGCTCTCGCCTTGGCCTGCATGCGGGCGGGGATTTCTTCGGAGAGCAGTTCGAGGAGGAAATCGGTCATGCGCATCCACCCTGATACTCGTCATCCTGAACTTGTTTCAGGATCTCGTGCGGCAGGTGCACAATCTGAAGGGGTCCTGAAACAAGTTCAGGATGACGAAATTGTTGGCTCATCACGCCGCCCACCCGTTCTTTTTCATATGCGCCTCACAGCTGCCTTTCGCGAGATCGCGGACGCGGCCCATATAGCTGGCGCGTTCCTGCACGCTGATCACACCGCGCGCCTGCAGCAGGTTGAACACATGGCTGGCCTTGATCGCCTGCTCATAGGCCGGGATCGGCAGTTCCTTCTCAAGGCAGTTTTCGCATTCCGCCGCCGCCTTGTTGAACAGGTCGAACAGGCTGTCAGTATTGGCGACCTCGAAATTCCATTCCGACATCTGCTTCTCATTTTGCAGGAAGATATCGCCGTAAGTCATTCCCGCGCCGTTATAATCCAGATCATAAATGCTATCGACGCCCTGGATATACATGGCCAGCCGTTCGAGGCCGTAGGTCAGTTCGCCGGACACCGGTTTGCAGTCGAATCCGCCCATCTGCTGGAAATAGGTGAACTGGGTGACTTCCATGCCGTCGCACCAGACCTCCCAGCCGAGGCCCCATGCACCGAGCGTCGGGCTTTCCCAGTCATCCTCGACAAAGCGGATATCGTGCAGCATCGGATCGATGCCGATCACCGACAGGCTGTCGAGATAGAGCTGCTGGATATCCGGCGGCGATGGCTTCAGGATCACCTGATATTGATAATAATGCTGCAGGCGGTTGGGATTTTCGCCGTATCGGCCATCGGTCGGGCGGCGGCAAGGCTGGGCAAAGGCCGCTTTCCAGGGGTCGGGGCCAAGCGCCCGGAGCGTGGTCGCGGTGTGGAACGTCCCTGCCCCCATTTCCATGTCATAGGGCTGCAGGATCGCACAGCCCTGATTGCCCCAATATTCATGGAGCTTGAGGATGATCTGCTGGAAGCTGAGCGGCTTCGTATCGGACAAGATGAAGACTTTCTTCGCGAGTGCAATATTCAGGCGCTGCTTTGGCGAAAGGGCGGCAGAGGGTCAAGGGAGGATTGGTCTGATGTGCGACCTTATTCGTCATCCTGAACTTGTTTCAGGACCTCCAAAGGCTATGCGTGATCGCAAAGGATCCTGAAACTAGTTCAGGATGACGATGCTTGTTGCTCCGCCTCTTATTCCGCCGCAACCAGCTCTTCCGCCCTTGCCACCGTTACCGGCACCGCGTTCAGGACGGCATTGCCGGACAGCGGGTCATAGCGCTCGGTGTCGGTGAGATCATTGAGCGAAACCCCCGGCTTTTCGCGGGCGACCGACAGGCCGACGCCTTTGCGTCCATGGCCGAAGCCGTGCGGAATGGAGACCACGCCGGGCATGACGTCATCGCTCACTTCGACCACAATATCGACGCTGTTCACCCGGCTGGTGACTGACGCCATGGCGCCATCGACCAGCCCGCGTGCGCTGGCGTCATCGGGGTGGATCATCAGTGTGCAGCGGTCCGGGCCCTTGAGCAGCCTTTGGCTGTTGTGCAGCCAGCTGTTGTTCTGGCGGACATGGCGGCGGCCGATCAGGCGGAGACTGTCCGGCTGTTCCTTGTCGAGCGCCGCCCCAAAGCGCTCCAGCTCGGCGAGAAAATCGGGATGGGCGCAGTGGATCATCTGGTCCTCGGTGCGCAGCCGTTCGGCCATGCAGGGACGCAGCGGCCCGAGATCGATACCATTGGGTGCGGCTTCCACTTCCGCCAGCGTCAGGCCGGCGGGCGAGCTTTGCAACATGCCGTCGAGCACATCGCGCGGCTCGCGAATATTCGGCACATCCTGCCCGTCCTGCACCAATATCTCCCGCGCCAGTTCGGCGATGATTTCCCAGTCGGTCTTTTCGCCGTCCTGCAGATCAAAGATCGCCGGCGAGTAGCTGGCATAGTTGCGGATCGCCAAAGGGCCGAAGAAGAAGGGATAATGGTCCTTTTCCAGCGGGCCACAGGGCGGGAGGATATAATCGGCGTGGCGGCTGGTTTCGGTGACATACATGTCGAATGAGACCATCAGATCGAGCTGTTCCAGCGCCCGGTCGAGCTTGGCCCCGTCGGGCGAGGACAGTACCGGGTTGCCGGTAACCACAAAAAGCGAGCGAATGCGTTCCTCGTGCTCGTCATCGCGCAACATCTCGTCAGCAAAGGTCACCATCGGCAGTTCGCTCATCACCGAAGGCATCGGACCGCGTACGGTATCGGCGGTGCGCACCGATCCGCGACCCACCAGATTGATCGTGTCGAGCGCGGGTTCCGGCACCATCGTGCCGCCAACCCGGTCGAGATTGCCGGCGGCAATGTTGATCACCTGGATCAACCACTGGTTGAGCGTGCCAAATTCGCAGACCGAAACGCCCATCCGGCCATAAATGGCAGCGGGTTGATCGGCGGCCAGCTGAGCGGCCATGTCCTGCATCGTTTCGACCGCGATGCCGCAATGCGCGGCCAGCTGATCCATATCAAAATCGGCGATGGCGGGTTCGATGGTGCTCCAGCTGTCGTCCAGCATCGCATCAAGCCGCGACGTGTCGGTCAGCCCGGCATCAAAAATGCTTTTCAATATCCCGATCAATAGCGCCGTATCGGTCCCCGGCTTTACGAAGTGATGGGCGTCGGCTAGTTTGGCGGTCTCGGTCCGGCGCGGGTCCACGACCAGCAGCTTGCCATCGCGCGCCTGCATTTCTTTCACGCGCTTCTTGAAGTCCGGTACCGTCCAGATACTGCCATTGGAGGCGGCCGGATTGCCGCCGATGATCAGCAGATACTGGCAGCGATCGATATCGGGCACGGCAGCGAGGCTGACATGGCCGTACATATGATATTGCACGACATGGTGCGGAATCTGGTCGAGCGTCGAGGCGGAATAAATGTTCTTGAGGCCTATCGCCCGGCGCAACTGGCCGATCTGGGTGGAAATGCCGTAATCATGCGCGCTGGGATTGCCCATATACATGGCAGGCCTCGCATCCTGCCCCTTGAGATCGAGCAGCCGGGCGGCGATTTCCGAAAAAGCCTGCTCCCAGCCGATTTCCTGCCAGGCACCATCGACCTTTTTCACCGGTTTGTGCAGGCGGTCGGGATCATCCTGCAGATCGGCGATCGCGGTCGCCTTGGGACAGATATGCCCGCGGCTCAGGACATGATCGGGGTTCCCCTTGATCGACAGGATTTCGCGGCCCTCGACCTCCACCAGAACGCCACAATTGGCCTCACAGATGTGGCAGGTGCGGGCGTGAATCGTGCTCATCGGAAAACTCCTTGATTTAACCACCCGGTTAACAGATTAGTCTGTCGCTCGCCAGTGCCCCGAAGCTACCGCTCAAAATTTGCTGGGCATTTGTCGTCAATTGTTCAATGAAGCCCGTTTAACCACTCGCCGGAGAAACCTGTTCATGCCGCGTAACTGGCCTTTTGTCGCCTTGCTCCTTCCGCTTTATCTCTCGCTCACCGCCTGCCCGGCAAGCGAGGCTGAAACTGCCAGTGCTGGCAGCACCGCCGTCCCCGCCACCGAAAAGCCGGCTGCGGTGATGCCGGACGATGCCGACCCTGCCCTCTGGGTAATCAAGGATGAAGACACCACCATCTACCTGTTCGGCACCGTTCATATCCTCCAGCCCGGGATGAGCTGGTTCGATGAGGCGGTGAAGGACAGTTTCGATGCGTCGGACGAACTGGTCGTCGAAATGATCAAGCCTGATCCTGCGGTGATGATGAACGTTATCAATGACCTGGCGATCGACACCACCGGGATCGCACTGCGCGACAAATTGAAGCCCGAAGATCGGACCAAATATGAGGCGGTGATGGCGGAGCTGGGCTTGCCCCTCGCTGCATTCGATCCGCTGGAACCCTGGTACGCCAGCGTCAGCCTGTCTTTAATCCCGCTGATGCGCAACGGCTATGCGTCCGATCAGGGCGCTGATGATGCGTTGATGGCGCAGGCCGCCGCGCGCGGGATCAAGATTGTCGGACTGGAAACGCCGGAGCAGCAGCTCGGATTTTTCGACAATTTGCCCGAAGCGGTCCAGATCCGCTTTCTCAACTTCACGGTCGATACGATAGACGATGCCGCCGAGGGTATGGAGCAGATGGTCATAGAATGGGCCAACGCCAATGTTGATGCGCTGGGAGAGCTGATGAATGCGGGCCTGGAAGACAAGATTCTTTACGATACCTTGCTTGTCAATCGCAACCGCAGCTGGGCGGAGTGGGTCGAGCATCGGATGACGGAGCCGGGCACAATATTCCTAGCAGTCGGCGCCGGCCATCTTGCCGGAGAAGGCAGCCTGCAGTCGATTCTCGCAAAAAAAGGGATAGTTGCAGAACGGATTGAATATTGATTATTCTTAGCTCCGGACTTTCCATTTCCTTCTCTCACACCAAATAGGGCCCATGCGAAACATCCTCATCTGGCTTTCCCTCATGGCGTCGTTGTTGCTGACAGCGTGCAACAATGCACCTGATCCCGTGGCCCTGAACACCGTGAAGACGGGCAAGCCTGCGCTGTGGAAAGTCACTGGCAGCAAGCCCGGACAGGTCGGCGTGGCCTACATGTTCGGTACGATCCATATCCTGCCGAACGATGTCCAATGGCGCACACCGGCGCTGGAGAGCGCGATCGCAGAATCGGATCAGCTGGTGATTGAAGTGCTCGGACTGGATGACCGGCAGAACGCCGCCAAAATATTCTCCCGTCTGGCTGTATCGCCGGGCCAGGAACAACTCGAATCGCGCGTCAAGCCAGCCTTGCGCAAAGATCTCGACCGGATCATTGATGCCGCCAATATTTCCGAACGATCGCTCAACCGCATGGAAACATGGGCCGCGGCGCTATCTCTGGCGTCCGCGCAAACCAAGAGCCTGGGGCTCGACTCCAGCGACGGCGTAGAGAAAAAACTCACGGCGCAGTTTGAAAAAGCAGGCAAGCCGGTCACTGCACTGGAAACGATTGAGAGCCAATTGAGCTATTTCGACCGCTTGTCGGAAGAGCAACAGCGACAGATGCTGGTCAGCGTCGTCGAAGAGTCAGGGGATTCCCAGCAAGCCTTTGAAGAATTGTTCAACGCATGGATGACCGGCGACCTTGAACAAATCGTGACCCTTTCTGACACCGGCATATTGAAAGACCCCAAGACGCGGGAATATCTGCTGATCAAACGCAACAAAGACTGGGCAGAACAGCTCGACAAGCACTTGCAAAAACCCGGTGTTTCGCTGGTGGCGGTTGGCGCAGCGCATCTCGCCGGACCGGATGCGGTGCAGGCCATGCTGGCGAAGCGCGGATATACCGTCGAACAAATTCAATAAAATCGAATAATCAGGGCATTTCATGACATATATATTTGATCGCGAAACCGCGCTAGTCGCGCTGGACGACGGACAATTCACCATCGAAGCGAGCGATGTCTATCGCAATCCGAACGGTATGGCCTTTGGCGGATGGGTGGCAGCAATCGCTGCTCAGGCCGTCGAAATGCATCCGGAGCGTCGTGGTCCGCTGGTTTCACAACAGATCATCTTCATGACCGGCGTCGGTCCGGGCGAAGTCAACCTGTCCGTCAAACTGCTACGTGCCGGCTCTTCCACCCAGTTCTGGCGCGTCGAAATCTCGCAAAATGGCGCGATGACCAATGCCGCCGATATTGTGACAAGCACCCGCCGGCCAACCGATATTGACTATCAGGTCGAAATGCCGACGACGAAGTCACCTGCGGATTCGATCTCTTTGCCGTCGGTCAATCCGGTGGCGCCGAAATGGGTCGGGCACTATGAGCAACGGATCGCCAAGGGCATGCCGTTCGCGATCAACGAGTCACCGGAAGCAATCGTCTGGATCAAGGAAGCAGATGAACGTCCGGTCGACCGGGTTAGCCTGTTCTCTATTCTCGATACGCCGATGCCGCGCACTTTCTTCGTCACCGACAAACACCGGCCTGGCTCTACCGTGACCATGGCCACCTATATCTATGCCAGCGACGAAGATCTTGAGGCTGCAGGCAGCGATTACATGATGTTGCGGGTCACCGGAGCTACGGTCAGGAACAGCGCCACCGACGGGCGCGCCGAACTCTGGTCAAAAAACGGCATATTGCTGGCAACGAGCTCCCAGATCGGATTTTTCCGCTAGGCCGGGCGGCCCGCGCAAATCCCTTGCTTTTGCGGCAACTCGACCTTATAGCGCCCTCTTTCCGGCCATGAGCACCCTGGAGGCGTGGCGGAAATCTAACAAAACCTTATTTTTGGAGCAACATTATGAGTGATCAGCTGTCTATTACAGCAGAGCCTCGCGAACGGGCTGGCAAGGGAGCCTCCCGTGCACTGCGTCGCGAAGGCCGTGTCCCCGCCGTTATCTACGGCGACAAGAAAGAAGCCGTGGCAATTCACGTCGAAGCCCGCGCGTTGAACAAACTGCTCGGCACCGGCCACTTCATGAATTCGCTAATTCAGGTTGAAGTGAACGGCGAGAAAACCCGGACGCTGCCAAAGGATGTTGCTTTCGACCCGGTCACCGACCGGCCCATGCATGTCGACTTCTTCCGTCTGGCAAAGGGCGCAAAGGTACAGGTCAATATTCCTGTTGTGTTCATCAACGAAGAAGAGTCCCCTGGCCTGAAACGTGGCGGCGTCATGAACGTTGTGCGGCACGAGCTGGATCTTATGTGCGACGCGGATCATATCCCCGACCAGATCGAAATCGACGTCACCGGCCTCGAAATCGGCGACTCGATCCACATTTCGCACATCACCCTGCCGGAAGGCTCGGAAAGCGCGATTACCGATCGTGACTTCACCATTGCGGGTGTGACCGCCCCATCGGCTCTGAAATCTTCGGACGACGAAGCGGAAGAAGGCGAAGAAGGCGATGTCGAAGAAACCGAAGTCACCGAACAGAATGCCGATACGGTCGAGGGCGAAGACTAGACCTTCATCGATCAAACATTGTAACGAAAAACCGTCCATGCTGGTCTATCAAAGCATGGACGGTTTTTTTCTGTCAAAAGCTCGATAGCGAGCGGAAGGACGTTAGAAGATGCAACTATGGGTCGGCCTTGGCAATCCGGGCGCGCAATATGCGCTGCACCGGCACAATGTCGGATTCATGGTGATCGACGCGCTGGAGCAGGTGCACGGCTTTCCGCCACCCAAGCAGAAATTCAAGGGCTGGACAATGGAAGCGCGGCTCGGCGGTGAAAAGCTCGTTCTGCTGAAACCCGCCACCTTCATGAACGAAAGCGGAAACAGCGTTCGGGCCGCTCTCGACTTCTACAAATTGCAGCCGGAAGATGTCACCGTCTTCTACGACGAACTCGATCTCGAACCATTCCGGATCAAGGTCAAGCATGGCGGCGGTGCAGCGGGCCATAATGGCATCCGCTCGATGATCGCCCATATCGGCCCGGAATTCCGCCGGGTACGCATCGGCATCGGTCATCCCGGCCACAAGGCGCGGGTTACCGGCCATGTGCTAGGCAATTTCGCAAAGACCGAAATCGAGGATCTTTCCGACATGCTCGGCGTAATCGCATCAGAGGCCGACTGGCTGGCCAAGGGCGATGATGCGCGGTTTATGAGCGAATATGCGATGCGGATGCAGGAATAGCAGACACTTACGAATTAAATCGGCACCCTGAACTTGATTCAGGGTTCAGAGCGTATATGCGCAACTTTCGAACGGTTTGGCACCGAATGCCGAATCCGGTTCAGCATGACGGAGTTATAAAATGGGTTTCAAATGCGGTATCGTTGGCCTGCCCAACGTCGGAAAATCAACGCTTTTCAATGCACTGACCGAGACGCAGGCAGCGCAGGCGGCGAACTATCCGTTCTGCACGATCGAGCCCAATGTTGGCCAGGTCGCGGTGCCCGATCCGCGGCTCGACCAGATTGCGAAAATCGCCAATAGCGCCAAGATCATCGAAACCCAGCTCGCCTTTGTCGATATCGCCGGACTGGTAAAGGGCGCGTCCCAAGGTGAAGGCCTGGGCAACCAGTTCCTCGGAAATATCCGCGAGGTTGACGCGGTCGTACACGTGCTACGCTGTTTCGAGGATGACGACATCCAGCACGTCGCAAACAAGATCGACCCGATTTCCGATGCAGAAGTGGTCGAAACCGAATTACTACTTTCCGATCTGGAAAGCCTGGAACGACGCGTGCCTGCCTACCAGAAAAAGGCGACCAGCGGCGACAAGGAAGCAAAGATAGCCGCCAATGTGCTGGGCCGGACGCTGGAATTGTTGCGCGAAGGCAAGCCCGCACGCCTCACCGAGCCAGAGGGCGAGGAAGAGCAACGGATTTTTGACCAGTCGCAGCTGCTGACGGCCAAGCCGGTGCTCTATGTCTGCAATGTCAGCGAAGGCGATGCGGCCACCGGCAACGACCTGAGCGCCGCCGTATTTGAAAAGGCCAAGGCCGAGAATGCGGAAGCAGTTATCGTCTCTGCTGCAATCGAATCCGAACTGGTCGAGATGGAACCGGACGACCGTGCCGAATTTCTCGCCGAACTGGGCCTTGAGGAATCCGGTCTCGCCCGGGTTATTCGCGCCGGTTACCAGTTGCTCGATCTGCAGACCTTCTTCACCGTCGGCCCGAAAGAAGCGCGCGCCTGGACCGTGCACAAGGGTGCCAAGGCTCCTGAAGCCGCAGGCGAGATCCACAGCGACTTCGAGCGCGGCTTCATCCGCGCCGAAACCATTGCCTTTGACGATTATGTCACCCTCGGCGGTGAAAGCGCGGCGCGGGATGCGGGCAAGCTACGGCAAGAGGGCAAGGACTATGTCGCCAAGGACGGCGATATCTTCAATTTCAAATTCAATGTCTGAACTGTCACATTGTCCGGCTAAGCGATAGTGATCCGGGAGAATAACGCATGATTCGTTCCATATTTTCGCTAATTCTGGGCAGTTTTCTGCTGGTAGCCTCTCCGGCGCTCGCCGCGACCACGCCCGAGCATGACGAGACAACAAGCGAAAAAGCGGAATTGCGCGATCCGGTCACGATTTTGATCTCGATCGACGGATTCCGGCCCGATTATCTCGATCGCGGAATCACGCCCAATCTCAGCGCGCTCGCCGCAAAGGGCATATACGGACCGATGCGCCCGTCCTTCCCGAGCAAGACCTTTCCCAATCACTGGACCCTGGTGACCGGCAAGACGCCTGACCATCACGGCATTGTCGGCAATACGATGGAAGATGTCGCACGGCCGGGTGAATTGTTCAAAATGGCGACCAAGGATCCGTTCTGGTGGAATCAGGCGGAGCCGATCTGGATCACCGCGGAGAAACAGGGTGTCCGAACCGCCACCATGTTCTGGCCGGGATCGGAAGTGGAATTTGACGGCATTCGACCGGCAGACTGGTGGCCGTTCAATGAGAAGCTGTCGAATGATCGCCGGATCAACGCCGTGGTCGACTGGATGCGGCGCCCCGCCGATATCCGGCCAAAACTGGTCACGCTCTATTTCGATACCGTCGACACGGCCGGGCACTATTATGGTCCAGCGCCGAGCGAGAAACTGCACGCTGCGATAGCCGAAGTGGATAGCGAAATCGGGCGATTAAAGCAGCAGCTCGACAGCATGGGCCAACCGGTCAATTTTGTCATCGCATCGGACCACGGCATGACCGAAACCTCTCCGGAACGGATCATCTACCTTGATGAGATCATGCCACGCGACCAATATCGTCTGGTGGAAGACGGCAATTACGCCGGACTGGAGCCGCTGGACGGAAATATCGATGCGCTGCGTAGCGCCTTTGTCCGGCCGCATCCGCATATGCAATGCTGGGAGCGCGACAATATTCCGCCAAAATTTGGCTATGGCACCAATCCGCGTGTGCCATCGATCCTGTGCCTGCCGGAAACCGGCTGGGTGGTTTATCAGGATGTGCCGGAATGGATGACCGGCATCGGCGGCGGCCACGGTTATGATCATCGCGCGCCGGACATGATGGCCTTTTTTCTCGCCAATGGCCCAGCGATCAAAGCAGGTGGCAAGCTGCCGGTGTTCGACAATGTGAATATCTATTCGCTGGTCGCCCGGCTGGCCGGCATCAAGCCCGCTGCCAGCGACGGCAGTCTCGCTCCGTTCGAGGCAATGCTTGTCCCTTGACGGACAAAAGACTCGATTGATTCATTTCAGCGGATCGAAATCGAGGACCCTTTTATAGACCAGCTTGACGGCATCGCTGTTTTCAACACTGCAGGTCCGGAGGTTAACGGACCGGTCTCCCCGAAACCCCTCCAATATCGTGCCATCATCCTTCACGGTCAGGCCCATGCCGACCCATATCTGGATTCCGCATTTCTTCTGCATCGCCCGCGAAAAGGGCCCCCGGTAAGCGCCATAGACCAGACTGTCGTGAACGGATGCGGTAAAGTCTATGTCATCTGGCTCGTTGGTCGTCGATCGCTTGACGTAGCGCGAGGTCAGGCTGGAGCCGTCCTGCGTGAAATGGACGATTTGACCATTCTCCTGTTGCCAGTAGCCCGTCAGATCGCTGACGGCTTCTTTCGATTGATTGGCGTCGGAGCGCGCGTCGGCGGCTGCGCCGCTAACCAGCATCATGGCGGAAAAAGCATAGGCTGCGTCGCGAAATAGCATGGCACACTCCGGTTTCTTTGAAACCAACGGCTTAGGCTTTCAGCCGAGGCAAGCAATGATCTTGATCACTGATCGCGTCTGAAGCTTATTTCCGGCCAAATAGTTTTTCCACGTCCTCCAGCGCCAGCTTCACCCAAGTCGGACGACCGTGGTTGCACTGACCGCTATGCGGCGTCACTTCCATTTCGCGTAGCAACGCGTTCATTTCCGCGACGCTGAGCACCCGCCCTGCCCGGACGGAGCCGTGACAGGCCATGGTCGAAGCGACATGATCGACGCGCTCCTTGAGGCTGAGCGCCTGGTCGTAGGCACCAAGTTCGTCAGCGAGATCGGTGACCAGTTCCCGGACATCGCCGGAGCCCAGCATCGCTGGCGTCGCTCTCACCAGCATCGCCGTCGGCCCGAAACGCTCCAGCTCCAGCCCGAATTCCGACAGTTCGGCAGCCCGCGCCTCAAGCCGGTCGCAAGCATTTTCATCCAGTTCGACCACCTCTGCCATCAGCAACGCCTGCGATGCCACAGTGCCACCTTCGACCGCCTTGCGCATCCGCTCAAGCACAAGCCGTTCGTGCGCCGCATGCTGATCAACAATCACCAGCCCGTCCTGTGCCTCCGCCACGATATAGGTTTTTGCCACCTGCCCTCGAGCAATGCCCAGCGGATGGCTGCTGCTCGCCGGTACGGGCTCGGAAGCCTCCTCAGCCCGGCCCATCAACGGCGCAAGCTCCGCTGGCGAATCCGTTTTCCCAAAGTTCGGGAACGCGCTGCCGCCATCGTGCACCGTCGCAGACGGATAGGGTTGCTGAGCGACCGTCGCCCTGCCCTGGCTTGTGAACATATTGCTCTGCGGATCCGGCATGACCGGTTCGCTCTGCCATCGGCCTTGCGCCGATTCGGCCGGACGCTGGACCGCACGAAAACCACCCTCATCGAGCGCCTTGCGCAAACCACTTACGATCATGCCGCGAATCATCGCCGGTTCGCGAAACCGCACTTCGGTCTTCGCTGGATGCACGTTCACATCGACCAGTTCCGGCGGCATGTCGATGAACAAAGCGACCACTGGATGCCGGTCCCGCGCCAGCATCTCGGCATAAGCCCCACGAACAGCGCCAACCAGCAACCGGTCTTTTACTGGCCGCCCGTTGACAAACAGAAACTGATGATCGGCGACCCCGCGATTATAGGTCGGCAGGCCAGCCACGCCGGTCAGATGGATGTCTTCGCGCTGCAGGTCGACGCCGACACTATTGGCGCGCAGATCACGGCTGGTCAGGGCTCCCACCCGTTCGGGACCGGTTTCCCCAGCCTGAACCGCGATCGCCTTGCGTCCCTGATGCTCCAGCGTGAAACCGATATCGGGCCGCGCCATCGCCAGGCGCCGCACGATATCTGTGCAGGCCGCATATTCGCTTCGCGCCGTCCGCAGGAATTTGCGCCGTGCCGGGACCTTGCCGAACAGCTGCTCGACTCGCACCTTTGTGCCCGGCGGAATCGCAGCTGGCCCTTCCTCGATCAGTTCGCCATGATCGATGACCCGCATCCAGCCATCTTGTCCGGCCATGCGGCTTTCAATGGTCAGTCGGGCCACACTGGCGATCGACGGCAGGGCTTCGCCGCGGAACCCCATGGTCGTGACCAGTTCGATCGCTTCATCCGGCAATTTGGAGGTTGCATGGCGTTCAAGCGCCAGCGCAATGTCCTCACGGCCCATGCCGGAACCATTGTCGGTGACCTGAACGAGATCCAGTCCGCCTTCCTCCAAACGGATATTTATCTGGCTGGCCCCGGCGTCGATCGCATTTTCGACAAGCTCTTTCAGAGCACTGGCCGGGCGCTCGACAACCTCTCCGGCAGCGATCCTATTTATCAGGCTATTTGGAAGTCTTCTTATTGACATATTGTCGTTCCTAGCCCAAGCGACCTTGCCAAGCGACCCCTGATTTTTTGGGCGATTCCCATGGCTAACCTCATGACCCGTTCATCTTGATTATCGCTTCGCTTCATTGTTGCAGCAGGCTGCACAAATACTAGAAATTACGGACAAAAATATGTTTGAAAATCTGTTCAAGTTCCGTTCGCAAGATTTGGCGATCGACCTCGGCACCGCGAATACTGTCGTATATCTGCGCGGTCAGGGTATCGTGCTCAACGAGCCGTCCGTCGTCGCGATTGAGACCGTCAATGGTGTCAAGAAGGTCAAGGCCGTTGGTAACGACGCCAAGATGATGATGGGCAAAACCCCTGACAGCATCGAGGCCATTCGCCCGCTGCGCGACGGTGTCATTGCAGATATCGACGTCGCCGAACAGATGATCAAGCATTTCATCCAGAAAGTGAACGGCAAGAGCAAGCTGTTCAGCTATCCTGAAATCGTAATTTGCGTTCCGAGCGGTTCCACCTCGGTCGAACGCCGCGCGATTCGTGATGCCGCGTCCAATGCTGGCGCACGCCAGGTGTTCCTGATCGAAGAGCCCATGGCGGCTGCCATTGGTGCCGATATGCCGGTGACCGAGCCGATCGGTTCGATGGTTGTCGACGTCGGCGGCGGTACCACAGAAGTGGCTGTCCTCTCACTGCGCGGGCTGGCCTATACCACTTCGGTCCGTACCGGTGGCGACAAGATGGACGAAGCCATCGTCTCCTATGTCCGCCGTCATCACAACCTGCTGATCGGCGAGACGACGGCAGAGCGGATCAAGAAAGATTTCGGTGTCGCTCAGGCACCTGCCGATGGCGTTGGCCATACGATCCACATCAAGGGCCGTGATCTGGTCAACGGTGTGCCCAAGGAAATCTCGATCAATCAGGGACAGATTGCCGAAGCACTGAGCGAGCCGATCGGCACGATCATCGAGGGCGTACGGATCGCGCTGGAAAATACCGCACCGGAACTGGCCGCCGATATTGTCGATCAGGGCATTGTCCTGACCGGCGGCGGCGCGCTGATAGCCGGGCTTGATGCGGCGCTGAGCGACGAAACCGGGCTGCCGGTCACGGTCGCAGAGGATCCTCTTGCCTGTGTCGCAATCGGCACCGGTCGTGCAATGGAAGATCCGATGTTCAGAGGCGTTCTGACCACCGCCTGATATTAGAGCATATGATGCAACAACGATTGGAAGCGAAAGGATAAACCGATATGGCGCCGCCAAACAATCGGCGTCCAGGATTTTCCAAGCGGGCGCAATATAGTATTTTCGCCAGCTACTTACTGGGCATTTTGGGAGCAGTTTTGGGACTGCTTCTGTTGCTCATTTCGTTCGTCGATCCTCGAGGCTTCTCGGCCCTTCGCTCTGCCGGCGCAGAAGTGATCGCACCGGTCAGCAAATCGCTTGCCGAATTTGGTGGTGCCACCGGCAGCGCTGTCGATCAGGTTTCCGCCTATTTCAACGCAGCATCGAAAAATGCAGCGATGCGCGAGGAACTCGAGCAAAATCGCATAGAAATTCTGGAAGCCCGTGCCCTGAGGCAGGAAAACGAGCGGCTGAAGCGGCTGTTGAAGCTGGATGAGGAAATACCCGACTCGATTGCCATGGCCCGCCTGATCAGTTCGACCGCGTCCAGTTCGCGCCGCATAGCCACATTGGGCGTCGGCAGCAGCAGCGGCCTCGAACCGGGGCAGCCCGTTCGCTCACCGGAAGGACTGGTCGGCCGGATATTGGAAACGGGACCAACGACCGCCCGCGTGCTGCTGGTGTCGGACGGTAACAATGTCACCCCGGTACAACGCGCCAGCGACAGCCTGCCGGCTTTTGTAACCGGTCGCGGTGATGGCACAGTCGACATCCAGCCAATCAACATCGGCTCCAACCCCTTCAAAGGCGGCGATCTGATGATCACTTCAGGCAGCGGCGGCCTGTATAGCCCGGGCATCCCGGTAGCAATTGTCATCCGCAAGACCGAAAGCGGTGCCATCGGGCGGGTCCTGGCCAACCCTGCAAAGGTTAGCCATGCGATCGTTCAACCTATTTTTCAGGCCGAAACGATCCGGCAGCTCGCAAAAACGCCCACAACCGACGCCGAACAGGACAGCGGAGAATAGTGGCCCAATACCGTCAATCCAGAATTGGCCGCCAGCCATCCCAGTTGCGGATCAAGGTCGTTCCTCCGCTGACCGTCATACTCGGATCGATGATCACGGCCCTGCCGATCATCACCGACTATCCGATTCTGCCGCCAATGGGCTTGCTGGTGCTGCTGGCATGGCGATTGATACGCCCGGGATATTGGCCGGTATGGGCGGCATTTCCATTGGGCCTGATCGACGACATCTTCAGTGGACAACCGTTTGGTAGCGCGGCGTTCCTCTGGTCGGTCGTCTTTCTGGTACTGGAAACGCTCGATCGGAAAGCGGTGCGCCGAGACTATTGGCAGGACTGGCTTCTGGCCTCCACTGCGATCATAATTGTGCTAATAGGCGGTATGCTGATCATCGACTTCAAATCCAATCTGCTGCAACTCGAACTGCTGCTGCCACAAATTGTGCTTTCGATCCTGCTCTATCCTTTCGTCGCGCGGCTGATTGGCGCCATCGACCACTGGCGGGTCGCATCATGAAGGCTCCCAAAACGATCAGCGGCGCAATGCAAGAGATGACCTTCTCACGGCGGGCAACCGTCGTCGGCGGGTTGCAGATGGGCGTAGGTGTTCTGTTGGCGGCGCGGATGACCTATATTTCGGTTGCCGAAAACGAGCGGTACAAGCTGTTGTCCGAAAGCAACCGCGTGAACCTCACATTGGTCCCGCCAAGACGTGGCTGGCTGATCGACCGCAACGGCAAGCCAATTGCGAACAACAAGACCGATTTTCGCGTCGATATCATTCCGGATCGGCTGCGCGACAAGAAGAAAACCGTTGCCACTCTGGCCGAACTGCTGGCCCTCAATCCGGAAGAGCTGGAGCGAATCAACCGGGAACTGGCTCAGGCAAGTAGTTTCCAGCCGGTTCAGGTAGCCACCGGGCTGGACTGGGAACAATATGCTGCGGTCAGCGTCCGCCTGCCCGACTTGCCAGGCGTGTCACCGCGCCAGGGCTTCTCGCGCAACTATCCCAGCGGCCCGGCGATTGGCCATCTGGTGGGATATGTGGGCATCGCATCGGCCGAGGATTACAAGGAAAATCCCGATCCGATACTGATCACGCCGGGGTACAAGATCGGCAAGGACGGCCTCGAGAAAATGTTCGAGGACCGGTTGCAGGGCAAACCAGGGGCGAAAAGGGTCGAAGTGACAGCCCGCGGCAAGATTGTCCGTGAACTCGAAACTCGTCCCGACATTCCGGGCAAGCCGCTGCAATTGACCCTGGACATTGATTTGCAGGAATATGCTGCGCGCCGGCTTGGCCCCGAATCCGGAGCCGTAGTCGTCATTGACTGTCATACCGGTGATCTTTTGACGATGACGTCGATGCCGTCCTTTGATCCGAACAGTTTCTCCGACGGCATTGGTGTCACGGAATATGGGATGCTGCGCGAAGACGATCATGTTCCGCTGCTCGACAAGTCCCTCAAAAGTCTTTTCCCGCCAGGGTCGACGGTCAAGCCGATGGTCGCGCTGTCCTTTCTGGAGGCTGGTCTGGACCCCGACGAGACGGTAAATTGCAACGGCGGCCTGCAAGTCGGCAACCGGCGCTTTCGCTGCTGGAAACGCGGCGGCCATGGACGCGTGGACATGGCCAAAGGCATCTACCAGAGCTGCGACGTCTATTTTTACTATTTTGCTCAGAAGATCGGGATCAATCCGATCGCCCTGATGGCCAATCGGCTCGGGCTGGGTCAGAAATATCCTTTGCCGGTGGCCAGCCAGTTCTATGGCACCGTGCCCGACCCGGCCTGGCTGCGCAAAAAATATCACCGCGAATGGCAGGCCTATGACACCGTCAACACGACCATCGGTCAAGGCTATATGCTGGTCAACCCGACTCAGCTTGCCGTGATGGCGTCACGGCTCGCGACAGGCAAAAACATCATTCCCCGCCTGATCATGAAAGACCACAAACCCAAAATAGACACGCTGAATCTCGATCCGGAACATCTCTTATACGTACAGAAAGCGATGAGCGACGTCGTCAACGGTCCGGGCACCGCCGGTCGGGCGCGCTTGCCGATCGAAAATGTGAAACTCGCCGGCAAGACCGGTACGGCGCAGGTGGTCAATCTGGACTATGGTCGCGGCGGCTCGGATGTCGCATGGAAATACCGTGACCATGGCCTGTTCATCTGTTTCGCTCCCTATGACAATCCCCGCTATGCAGCGGCGGTGGTGATCGAACATGGTGGCGGATCCGGCGCGGCTTATCCGGTCGCGCGCGATGTCATGACCTTCCTCTATGATCGCCAGAAAGCGATGGACGTTCTGACCGGACTCGAAAAATCTTGGGGCGGGACGATTCAGGAGCGCATGGACACCAAGCTGGCCGCCTATCGCGCCAGAAAGAATCTGGAAAAGGCGATTGCCGAGAATCCCGGAACGGCCGCTCCGGAAAGCTCCTCAGCCGGCACCGAAGCCAGCGCTGGAGACTAGAAATTGAGTGATTTCATTCCAGCGCCGATCGCGCAATTGCCCTGGAAAACGATTCTGCTGCTGTTCGTGCTGGCCAGCTTTGGCTTCGTTGTTCTCTACTCGGCGGCCGGCGGCAGCCTGACCCCATGGGCCGGCTTGCACATGGTTCGGTTCTGCGTATTTGTTGCGATGGCGATCGTTTTGTCCCGGTTCAAGGAAAGCTTTTGGAAAACCATGGCTTTTCCGGGCTATGTCATAGTCGTGATCATGCTGCTTGGCGTGGAGCTGATCGGAGCTGTCGGCGGCGGGAGCCAGCGTTGGCTCAACCTCGGCTTCATCCGGCTGCAGCCATCAGAACTGATGAAGGTCGCAATAATATTGGCGGTGGCCCGATTTTATGATTTGCTGCCCCCCGCCCGGATCCGGACCTGGGGCGCGATCTGGCCGCTATTTGCTCTGCTCGCTGTCCCCTGCGCGCTGATTTTGCTGCAACCAGACCTTGGTACAACCATCACCGTGGTCGCTGGCGCGCTAACCGTCGCGTTTCTCGCCGGGCTGCCATTGCGGCTGTTTATCGGCGGCGCAGCGGCCATCGCCGTCCTCGCCCCCCTGGCCTATTTCTTCATGCTGGAAGAATATCAGCAAAGACGGGTGACGACATTTCTGAACCCCGAAAACGATCCGCTGGGTTCTGGATATCATATCAGCCAGTCGAAAATTGCCATTGGCTCCGGCGGTCTATTCGGCAAGGGCTTCATGAACGGGACCCAGAGCCATCTCGACTATCTGCCTGAAGGACATACTGACTTCGTCTTCGCAACCATGGCGGAGGAATGGGGTTTGATGGGCGGCGTTCTGGTACTATTCTGCTTCTTCCTGCTGTTCCGCTGGGGCCTGGGGGTGGCGATGAACGCCAAAACCCGTTTCTCGCAACTGACCGCCGCTGGCCTGACGGTGACGATTTTCTTCTATGTGGCAATCAACCTGATGATGGTCATGGGGCTGGCACCGGTCGTCGGCATTCCCCTGCCATTTCTCAGCCACGGCGGCTCATCGATGATGACCATCATGATCTGCGTCGGCATCCTGATGTCGATCGAACGCCACCCAGGACGGCGCGGCGGTGCCTTTGGATGATTATTGCAAGCAAGATGTTGCGTTTGCGAAATCCGGCTCTATATAGCCAGACAGACCATATGGACGCTTAGCTCAGTTGGTAGAGCAGCTGACTCTTAATCAGCGGGTCGTGGGTTCGAACCCCTCAGCGTCTACCATTTTTCGTCAATAGGAAACCATCCGGCGGATGGTTTCCTATTTTCACATTCAGTGCCCTGACTAAGCGCCGGAGGGAACACCAAGATCCTGATCTTGCGGCAGATCGAGTGGGGTTGCCGAGCAAATCGTGCGCAGTGCCTGCTTCAATCCCTCTTCAATGGTTGGATGATAGAAGGGCATTTCGAGCAATTGCGTGGCTGTCTGGCCCTGCTGGATTGCCCATGCCAGCATATGTGCCAGATGTTCACTGGCCGGGGTGCAGAGATCTGCCCCGATCAACCGTCCGTCGGGAGCGGCGGCATAGAGCGTGAGAACGCCCTCGTTAACACCTTCGACACGCGCGCGGCCCTGATCGCTGAAATCAGCCGTTCCGGTGATAACGCCGTCCTCCTCAGATTTGCCAATTCGCGCCACCGCCGGGCTGGTGAAGATGATACTGAACGGCGTGAAACGCTCCGCCTGCGTCGATGCCGGAAAAGCGACCGCATTGCGCCCGGCGATCGCGCCATCCTGTGACGCTTCATGTAACAGCGGCAGATCGTTCGCCAAGTCTCCGGCAAGAAAGATCGAACTGTCGCCGCACTGCATGGTGTTGCGGTCGTGCACCGGCACGCCGTCATCATCCAGTTCCAGCCCTGAATCCGCCAGATTCAGGCTTTCGAGATTTGGCGGCCGTCCGGTTGCGACCAACACATGGTCGAAATCCGCCTGTCCGGGTGACTCTCCGTTCCAGGCGAGGGTCACACGATCGTCCGCCGATTTGACCTCGAGCTCGACACCCAATTGCAGTGTCAGATCCCCCTCGATGATCGCCTTGAGCGCGTCATGGACTTTGGGACAGCGAATCCCGCCAAGTTGTTCGCCATGATCAAACACGGTCACATCGACATCCAGCCGCGCCATCGCCTGCGCCAGTTCGAGACCGATCGCTCCCGATCCGACGACGGCGAGTCGGTCCGGCAAATCCTCCAGCTCGAATATACTTTCGTTGGTGAGCAACCGCTGCCCCAGTCCGGCAAACTGATCCGGGATAAAGGGCGAAGATCCGGTCGCAATCACGATGCTGCGCGCTTCGATCACGCGGCCATCATCCAGTGCGAGCCTGTCCGGGGCAAGGAATCGGGCCTTGCCCGTCAACCGTATATCCGCCGGAATATCCTCAATACCTTCCCGCGTCAGTCGGGCAAAGCGATCGCGCTCGTCGCGCACGCGTTGCAACACGGCGCTGCCATCAATCGCGACATCCGAGACGGTGATGCCAAACATGTCGGTTGATCGCGCGGCGTGGGCGGCATGCGAAGCCGCGATCAGCAGCTTGGAAGGCATGCAGCCCACAGTCGCGCAGGTTGTGCCCGCATATTGCGGATCGATCAGCAACGTGCTGGCGCCGTTTGCGCGCGCAGCCCGTTCCGCTGCGAGACCCGCCGTACCAGCCCCGATAACCGCGACATCGCATTTCAGGGTTTCGGCCATATCAGGCGCCAATCGTAATCGCTTTCACGTTGACGAATTCCTTCAGACCAACTTCGCCGTGTTCGCGGCCATAGCCGGAATCCTTCACGCCACCGAACGGCATATCGGGCGAAGCGATCGAGTAAGTGTTGATGTTGACCATGCCGGTGTCGAAATAGGTGGAAGCCATTTTTACGGCGCGGTCGACGTCCTTGCTGAAGATGCCGCCGCCAAGACCATAGCGGCTGTCGTTGGCAATCCGCATCGCGTCCTCATCGTCTTTCGCCTTGATGATTGAGGCGACGGGTCCGAAGATTTCGTCATCATAAGCAGGTTGCCCCGGCGCGACATCAACGAGGACCGTGGCAGGATAATACCAGCCCGTCCGGTCCGGGATTTCACCACCGACCACAGTTTTAGCGCCTTTTTCGACGCTTTCCTCGACCTGCTTGTGGATCTGGTCGCGCTGGCTGCAGGACACAAGGGGGCCAAGCTGCGTATCATCGTCATTTGGATCGCCCATGGTTACGTCTTTGAATGCTGCTGCGTAGCCTTCGACGAAGGCATCATAGTTTTTCTCGGTGACAATGAAACGCTTGGCATTGACGCATGTCTGGCCGTTGTTGAACAGCCGACCCTGTGCACAGGTCTTGATCGCGAGATCCATATCCGCGTCGTCAAACACCATATAGGCGTCATTCGAACCAAGCTCGAGAACGGTCTTCTTGGACACCGAAGCGGCCTTTTGCGCCACCGTCCGGCCAGCCTTGTCACTGCCGGTCAGGGTTACGCCGCGCACCAGCTTATGCTCGATGACGGCATCGGACTGGTCGTGGGTAATCAGCAGGACCCCGAACAGACCTTTTGGCAGACCTGCCCGCTCGTAAATATCGCGCAGCAGCAGACCGCTACCAGTGCAGTTCTCGGAATGTTTCAGCAGGACGCCATTGCCAACCATCAAGCTGGAAATCGAATAGCGGATCGCCTGATAACACGGGAAATTCCAAGGCTGGATACCGTAAACGACGCCCATTGGCGAATACGTTACCAGACCGCGTCCTTCCGGCACGTCATGTTCTTCATCGGCCAGCATTTCGGGACCGTGCTCGGCGGTATAATCGCAAATACCGGCGCACAGTTCGACCTCTTCCTTCGCGTCGCTCAGCAGTTTGCCCATCTCGTCGGTCATCAACTGCGCGAACTCCTCCTTGGAATTGCGCAGTTCCTTGGCGATGGCGGCGATCACACTGGCCCGCTCTTCCCGGCTTTTCAAACGCCATTCGAGATAGGCCGCGTGACAGTTTTCAACCACGTCCATAGCCTCTTTGTCGGACATGATCGGATAGCTTTTGAGGCTCTGTTCAGTAAGTGGATTGACGGTTTCGATGGTCTTGTCAGTCATGGGGGATTCCTTTTGAATTATTCTTTATTATCGGGATGATCGGGACCGCGCAGCCGGGGGACGCGTTAGCCGTATTTATTGCGATGTTTGTCCAAAGTGTCGGAAGCATGATCAAGCGCTTCGTCCATCGCATCCGCGAACGTTTCTCCGTTCAGGCGGAAGATTCCATTATGGGCAGCGCACACCATCTTTGCGTCTACCCAGTCACTGCCGAGGCTCTTGGCCCAGGCGACATAGTCGTCTGCGGCACCGGCCCGCTTTTCCAGTCCATCGGCAAGTTTCGGATGAAAACGCAGCCTTGGACCGGGGACCAATTTATCGACCAGTGAAGGCAGATCGAGAAACATCAGCGTGTCGTCAACGTGAACGATACCGCTCTCGCGATGCTTCACCATCACGGAACTGACATGAACGCTTTCGTCTTCCGGAATGAAGTCGACGCCTGCCGGAATCGAAAAATCGAAAACATCGGCAAACTCCTGCTGCGTTGCAGGGTCCTCGATCAGCGCAGGATCCCACTGCAAATCCGGCTTTTCCTGGTAATGCCGGCGCGTGCCGATCAGCCTGGCATGGGGCAACATTTCCTCAATGAATTTGCAGTGGATAGTGTGGAACGGGTGGACATTCAGCACCGCCTTGATCAGCGACCCACCATAGGTGAGCGCCATCAGCTCTTCCTGAGCGGACTCGTGCAACTCATAGGAATCAAGCAGAATGAATGTGCCATCGGGCCTGCGCACGAGCGACATATGCGTGCCGATATTGATGACGTGCGAGATCTTGAAATCACCGCGTATATTCCAGAAATTGTCAGCCAGATGTTCGATCGCGGTGTTCCTTTGCAAATTCCGAGGGATTTGATGGAACAACAATTGACCGGAACTTTGGTTCCGGACCTACGCCAATGAATCGAGCGGAGGCCGCCTGCCCAGCAAGCAGCGGATAGACCACCAATATGAGACCGGTGCCGACGAGAACCGTCGCGACCCATTTCAGGCGTCCCATCCCGTTCCATGCAACGGCAAGGGCGTTACCCTGCCCTGCGCTCGAGGTCGGGCGAAGCGCTAGGCGTAGAGCAAAGACTGTGACCCCCGACACGCAGAGCATGGTAAGAAGGAGACCGAACAGGAACCAGATCAGTTTGCTCTAATATCCTGCGAAAGCCCCGAAATGCGGCGGGTCCGTGGCTTCCGAAATCCGCTGATGGATCGCACTCAAAGAAAAAAGCCTGTCCGGAATTTGCGGGAAAGATGATCCGCCGGATAGCGAGATTCGGGAAGGCGTTGCGGGCCGTTTCGAAGCTGGCGGGAAAAGCGAACGTCATCGCCAGGTCCGTCTCTGTGATGCGCGGCGAAAATCGCTCGCGCGTTTAGCGCAGCTGGCTGTCCTTGCTGCCGCGCCGGTTGATGCCTGCACTCGCCCGGGTTGAATCGCGCGCCGACTGGCAGGCGACACAGGTCCGGGTTCCCGGCAATGCACGCCGTCGCGCTTCGGGAATATCTTCGCCGCACTCCACGCAATATTTGGCCGCTTCGCCGGATGGCATATCAGCGCGTGCACGCTTCACTGCATCGGCAATCGTGTCGTCAATCTGATCCTGCACAGCGCCATCGCGCGCCCAACCGCCAGCCATTTCCTGTTCCCATATTACCAAAGTGGTGAGAGGCTAAATTTAGGCATGAAAGGCGCAATTACAAGGTGACCGCCATGTCAGCAGCGGATCTGGCCCTTTACCGGTCGCGCCGCTGATGATGCGACTTGATCAGACATCATGACAGGCGGTCAGACAAACGGATCAAGGCTCATCCGTTCGGAGGAGGAAATAAAGGCATCCAAAGTGCGCAGTCCTGCGGCCAGTGCACTTCTGCCAATTGGCCCACCGAGCGACACGCGAATTGCGCTGGGATCCCCGGGCTCACCCACGGCAAAACCAGTGGACGACACCAGTCCAAGACCGGTGTTGCGCATCAAAACTGGTAATTTTGAAGCTGTTTGCGCATCGGGCAAGGGCAGCCAGAGGTGATATCCTTCCGGGTGAGCGGCGAATATGTCGGCACCGAGAATGGTTTCCGCGGTTGTGCGACGCCACGCTCCTTCAGACCTTGTGCCCTGCACCAGCTTGTCGAAGGTTCCGTTTCTGAGCCAATGCGCGACCACCGCAGCATTGATGGGCGGTGCCATCACGGCCGTTTCATGCATCTCCGCAGCAAGCTGCATCGATTGGGCCACGCCGGGACTGCGAACGAAGGCCACTCGCAGAGACGGTGAAATAGCCTTGGAGACGCTGGCTATATACCAGGAACGGTCGGGAATCAGACTGGCGATTGGCTGCGGCGGATTGCTGGCCAGCAGTCCATAGGCATCGTCCTCGATGATCTGCACATTGTGGCGCTCGGCGACCTCAGCGATCTGCTGGCGCGTTTCCGAGGACAAGGTTTCGGTGGTCGGGTTGTCGTTGGTCGGAACGACATAGAGCGCCTTGATCGTTGTCTCTCGGCATAGCTGCTCCAGCGCGTCACCGGTCATCTCCGCCAGTGGCACCAGATGCAGCTGCATGCGCTGCGCAAGCGACTTCAGACCCGGATATACAAACCGTCCACAAGCTATATGGTCGCCCGGCTTCGCCATCGTCGCGAGCACGGCATGCAATGCATTTTGCCCGCCAGCTGTCACCACCGTCTGGTCCGCATCGGTGGCCAAACCGATACGGCTAAGCAACTGTGCTCCTGCATCGCGCACATGCGATGCCCCGCCCGGTCGCTGGTAATGAAAGACAGAGTCGGCATGATTGACCATGCAGCTCCGAACAGCGTCGCCAAAAGCCGTTGATAGCGCCTTGCCTGCCGGCAATGGCGGGCAATTCATCGCCTCATCATATTGGCCCGGGTCTGATGTCGCGGCGGCACGATCGTCCCGTACGAAACTGCCTGCCCTCCCGCGGCCTACGGTCAACCCGCGCTCCCGCGCCACTTCATAGGCGCGTGTCACCGTCGTCAGATCAAAACCGAGAGTGTCTGCGAGTTCGCGCTGCGGCGGTAGCCGGTCGCCCGGCGCCAAACTGCCCCTATCGATGGCTTCGGTAAGTGCATCCGCGATCGCAAGATATTTGGGCCCAGAGAATCTGGAAAGGTCAGGAATCCATCGATTCACCACTCAGCTCCCGTCAGACTTTCCCTCATTTTCACTGGTCTTGTTCAATTGCGCCCAAAGCTGTTCGGTACCCGCTTCCTGAGCCTTGTTCACATATTGTGAGGCGACCAGCCAGCCCTTGATCGGCTGAAGCGGCAATATACAACCGAGACTGACCAGCGGGAAAGAGGTCAACAAATGGACCCAGAAGGGTGGGCTCACAGCGACTTCAAACCAGACGATCAGAAAGACAAGCGGGAAGGCGACAATACACAGGGAAAAGAACGCCGGTCCGTCGTCGGGAGACGCAAACCGGAAATCCAGACCGCAAACGTCACATTTATCGGCAATCTTGAGCCAGCGGCTGAACATCCTGCCCTCGCCGCAGCGCGGACACAAGCCCTTGAGGCCACACCGAAAAATCCAGAGGAATTTCTGATCGTCAGCCATTTGCATCGCAACAACTCCATACATAATTGGAAGTACATATATTTGTATGGGTTGCTAGGTCCGCGACCTTGGCAAGTCAACGAGAATCGGGGCTAGAATATTCGGAAAAGCATCGATAAAGTGAGATTTCGGGTTGATTAGAAGACCGCCGAAGGACGTCAGCCCTCAACTTTTATGCATGGATATACATCCATACATAAACTGAAAAGTAGAACATGCCATGAATGTACCACCCAATACAGTCATCATCGCCAGGGATATTGCTGCGACCACATTGCGGGCGACGGGGCGACCAGATCTGGCAAAAATGGTGCTCAACGGTTCCGGCGATGACCTGCCCGAAGTGAGTGCTACAACTGCGGCTCTCACCGAGCTGCATAAGGGTCATGACTTGCTGAAACAGGCACTGCAATTTTATGCTGACGAAAGCTGTTGGGACGATGAGCTTCCCGGAGGTCCTTTGACGATGCATGACCGGGGCGAGATCGCCAGAGCCGTCCTCGCTGGCAAGGACCCTTTTCACCATCGAGACTGAGTATCGATCAGGACACCATTTGAACCGGCGGCGGCTTTGTTCAAACCCGGTCGATTGTTGCCGGTCGACTGCGTCAGGCCAAGGCCAAAGTAAAAAGGCGGGCCTCTTTTGAGGTCCCGCCTAATATTGTAGAACAAAGCGCGAAAAAATGGGGGACTAAACTCCGCCCCCCGGTTCGTTTTTAGTTGACGGCGTCTTTCAAGCCCTTGCCGGCCTTGAATTTTGCTTGGGTCGATGCTGGAATCTGCATCGGTTCGCCGGTGCGCGGGTTGCGACCGGTTGATGCTTTACGCTTCGAGGTTGAGAATGTGCCGAAGCCCACGAGACGAACTTCGCCGCCGCTGGACAGTGCACTGGTGATGGAATCAAATACGGCATCTACCGCTTTGCCGGCATCGCTTTTGCTGAGACCGCTGTGGTCCGCAACATTACTGATAAGATCCTGTTTATTCATTTGGGTATCCCCCCTTCTCTGGTGGCAATTCGTTTGAATCACGCTTTTGTCTGGCCGTAGTAATGCGAAATTATCGAGACCTGTCAAAGAAAAACCGCTGTTTTCTGCGCCAAACCCTCATTTTTTGCGCCAAACGACGGGAAATGCGACGAACGGATGAAGACCGCTGATGGTTTGCATAATTTTACAGCTGCATTTCACCTGCGTTTCAAAATCGCGACTCGATCATGACAGCAGATCAATGGCGCGCCGCCGAACCGGTTTCATCGGTAACTGGCGCCGTCGCATGACTGGCGAGTTCATCAGCGTCGCTCCATTCGATCGGCTCGACCTTCTCGGTTAACGCCTCAGCAAGCACCTCGTCGACATGGTTCAACGGAATGATCTTGAGTTTAGAGGTGATATTGTCCGGAATCTCGGCCAGATCTTTTTCATTGTCGGCCGGAATTAATACTGTCGTTATGCCTCCGCGCAGCGCCGCCAACAGCTTCTCTTTCAGTCCGCCAATCGGCAAAATGCGTCCGCGCAACGTAACCTCGCCGGTCATCGCAACATCGCGGCGCACCGGAATACCGGTCAAGGTCGAAACGATAGCCGTCACGATACCGACACCCGCCGACGGTCCATCCTTCGGAACAGCGCCTTCGGGCAGATGGATATGAATATCCCTGCGACTGAAGAAGCTGGGCTTGATTCCGTATGTGGGGGCACGCGCCTTCACGAACGAGAGAGCAGTCTGAATTGACTCGTTCATCACATCGCCCAGCTTGCCGGTGGTCTTGATCTGGCCTTTGCCAGACACGGTCACCGACTCGATCGTCAGCAATTCGCCGCCGACCTCGGTCCAGGCAAGTCCGGTTACGGCACCCACCTGATTTTCCTCTTCGCCGACGCCATGGCGGAATTTTTGCACCCCGGCATAGTCCGCCAGATTGTCGGGCGTGATTTCCACGCTCTTATATTCACCTTCAAGGATGCGGCGCAGCGCCTTCCGCGCCAGCTTGGCAATCTCACGTTCCAGGGTGCGCACGCCGGCTTCCCGCGTATAATAGCGGATCAGGTCACGCAGCGCATCTTCGCGCAGCACGAATTCCTCGGCTTTCAGACCATGCGCATCAATCTGCTTTTCAATCAGATGGCGCTTGGCAATTTCGACCTTCTCGTCTTCCGTATAACCTTCCAGACGGATGATCTCCATCCGGTCTAGCAACGGCTGCGGCAGGTTGAGCGAGTTCGCAGTGGTCACGAACATCACGTCTGACAGATCAATATCGATTTCGAGATAATGGTCCTGAAACTTGTCATTCTGCTCCGGGTCCAGCACTTCGAGCAGCGCAGATGCCGGATCGCCACGGAAATCCTGCCCCAGCTTGTCGATTTCGTCGAGCAGGAACAGGGGATTTGAGGTACCGGCCTTTTTCAGATTCGAAACAATCTTGCCGGGCAGTGACCCGATATAGGTACGGCGATGGCCGCGGATTTCGGCTTCGTCGCGCACGCCGCCCAATGACTGCCTGACAAATTCACGGCCGGTAGCCCGGGCGATCGAACGGCCAAGCGAGGTCTTGCCGACACCGGGAGGGCCGACGAGACAAAGAATCGGGCCTTTCAGCTTGTTGGTCCGCGTCTGCACCGCGAGATATTCGAGGATCCGCTCCTTGACCTTTTCCAGCGCGAAATGGTCATCATCCAGCACCTTTTCGGCCTGTTTGAGATCTTTCTTGAGCCGGGACTTCTTGCCCCATGGCAGTCCCAAAAGAACGTCCAGATAATTACGGGTCACTGTCGCTTCGGCAGACATCGGCTGCATGCCCTTGAGCTTCTTCAGCTCGGCCGTAGCCTTGGCTTTCGCTTCCTTGGACAGCTTCAGTTCCTTGATCTTCTTGCCCAGCTCGGCCAGTTCATCGCCCTCGCCGTCTTCGCCGTCACCCAGTTCTTTCTGGATCGCCTTCATCTGTTCGTTAAGATAATATTCGCGCTGCGTCTTCTCCATCTGGCGCTTTACGCGACCGCGGATTTTCTTCTCGACCTGCAACACGCCAAGCTCGCCCTCCATGAAGGCAAAGACCATTTCGAGGCGTTTGACCGGATCGCTTTCCATAAGCAGGCTCTGCTTGTCGGCGACTTTGACATTGATATTCGCGGCTACTGCATCGGCGAGACGCGACGCATCGTCAATCTCACCCAGCTGCACGACGGTTTCCGCCGGCATCTTCTTGTTGAGCTTCGAATAATTTTCAAACTGATCGACGACGGAACGCATCAAGGCTGAAGTTTCGGCGCTTTCGGCGACTTGCTCATCAAGCAAATCAACCGTGGCCAGCACATAGCCTTCGTCTTGTTCATCCAGAGAGACATGCTTGGCGCGCTGCTTTCCTTCGACCAGCACGCGAACGGTGCCGTCCGGCAATTTCAGCAATTGCAAAACAGTCGCTACTGCACCGAGATCATAAAGCTGGTCGCGAGACGGATCGTCTTCCGCCGGGTCCAGCTGGGCCACGAGGAAAATTTCCTTGTCGGCGTCCATCGCCTGTTCCAGCGCGACAACAGATTTGTCGCGACCGACGAACAGCGGCACGATCATATTCGGGAACACCACGATATCGCGCAATGGCAACAACGGCAGCGACTTTGATTCAGATGCAGGATTGGCTTCGAACTCGGACATTTTTACTCCAGAATGTTGCGCTGCAACAGCGCTTCTCGTCCCTATATGGTGCCTGTGGGAGACACTTCAAGCGCAATGGGTCCGATCAGAGCAGCGGTCTAAAATGGCAGTTTAAAACCTGGGGGTAACTGCATCCCGCTGGTCATCTTGCCCATTTCTTCTCCGCTCACCGCATCGGCACGATTGCGGGCGTCATTGAAGGCCGCTGCGACCAGATCTTCCAATATCTGTTTTTCGTCCGGCTTCATCAGGCTTTCGTCAATAGTTACCGCAAGCACACGGCCTTTCGCGGTCGCTTTGACCTTGACCAGCCCGCCACCTGCCTGGCCTTCGACTTCCAGACTATCGAGCTTCTTTTGCGCTTCCTCCATCTGGGTCTGGACCTGCTGCGCAGCTTCCTGCGCGGCCTTCATCATTTCTTCCATCGACTTCATAGCTAGGCGCTCCTTGATTCTTTTGGGCGTTGATCATCATTTTCCAGCAGTTGGGCATCCGGAAAGGCCTCAAACGCGGCCTTCACCAGCGGCGCATCCAAAATCGCCTGTCGCTCCGCATCGCGGGCTTGCTGCTCCTGTTCGGCCAGGCTCGGCTGTGCTTGCCCAGGCCCTTCGGAAATATGCCATTCAACACCGGTTTCCTGTTTCAGCGCTTCGGCAATTTTGCGGATATCCGCAGCCGCAATCGGACGCGCCGTCTGATAGACAATATTCGGTGCCTGGAATGAAACGATGCGCATGTCCGCGATCAGGATGCTTTCCAGTACCGCCGAGACCCGCCCCACGGTGCTCACAACTTCGGTAAACTGGGAGGGTAACCCGCCGGTGGAGGGCTCTTGCGTAGCGACCGGTGCAGGATCAGTCTCGACGCGCGCAACCGGCTCTGCTGCAGGCGATGGCGTTCGCTGCGGATCAGTTGCACTGGCTGCGGGAATACTCCCTTGCTCAAGCATTTTCGCCAGTTTCCCTGGATCAGGCATATCTGCGGCGCAGAGGACGCGCAGCAACGCCATTTCGCACGTTTCGCGCGGCAAATGCGCTTGCTGGACTTCCTGATAACCTTTCAGCAGCAGCTGCCAAAGCCGATGCAGCACGGGGTAGGAAAGCTGCTCGGACCACTCGGCAAACTGCTTTTTCGCATCGTCTGACAGGGTCGGATCGCTGGCCCTGCCAACCTTGAACAACGTAACCTGGTGCGAGAGCGACAATAATCCGTTCATTAACGACAGCGGTTCGACACCAATCCTGTATTGATCGGCGATAGCATCCAGAAGCGCAGTGGAATCCCCCTCAAGCAATTTGGCGAACAGACGCCGCACTGCGCCGCGATCGGAAAGACCGAGCATATCGCGGATCTGCGCCGCTTTCACTTCGCCATCGCCATCCATATCGGCATGAGCGATCGCCTGGTCGAGAATCGACAGCCCGTCGCGCACCGATCCTTCAGCGGCCTGCGCGATCAGATCGAGCGCTTCCTGCTCCGCCGTGACGCCTTCCTTGCCTACGATCATGCCGAAATGGTCGGAAAGCTGATCGACACTGATCCGCTTCAGATCAAAGCGCTGGCAGCGCGAAAGAACCGTGATCGGAACCTTGTGGACTTCGGTCGTCGCAAAAATGAATTTCACATGCGGCGGTGGTTCCTCGAGCGTCTTCAACAAGGCATTGAAGGCGTTTTTGGAGAGCATGTGAACTTCGTCGATGATGTAGATCTTGTAGCGTGCCGAAACCGACGAATAGCGCACCGCCTCGATGATCTCGCGGACATCGTCGACGCCCGTATGGCTCGCTGCGTCCATCTCGATGACGTCGATAAAGCTGCCTTCGGCAATGCTGCGACAGGGCTCACACACGCCGCACGGATCGATGGTCGGGCCGCCCTGCCCGTCTTCGCCGATGCAGTTGAGCGCCTTGGCAATCAGTCGCGCCGTGGACGTCTTGCCGACCCCGCGCACGCCGGTCATCAGAAAAGCGTGGGCCAACCGGTCGCGCTTGATCGCATTGCCCAGCGTCTGAACCATCGCGTCCTGCCCGATCAGCTCGGAGAATTTCGACGGGCGATATTTGCGTGCCAACACCCGATAGGGTTGCGCAGCACCGGGAGCCGGCTGCTCCGGCGCTTCAACACCGGTAGCGGCGAATATATCGTGTGAATCGGACATGAGCGTACAGTTTAGGCGAGAGCCCTCTGCTTGTCGAAGGCTATTCTCCCGGAAGTTCGAGTCTAACCAAAATTAAAGGAGAAGGCTGTAGAGCGTTGTCCGAGAAGGGGAATTGAGGGCTTTGCCAACCAAAATATTGCACATCGGGTTCGGCTTTGCGCTTTTCTGCATTGGATATCTGCTGATCAATCAGCAGATATTGGTGCAGTCGATCCTTTATCGGCTAGCCGCAAACGATTATCACAGCGCACTGATGGCATTTCTGGCCATGGCGCTGCAAGCGACCGTGCTGCTGATCGGCCTGCTTGTCCTGCCCCGCCGTCTGTTCTGGCTGCTATTGATCGTCGTCGGGATTTCAGCGGCTATCAACGTCGCTTTCGCGCAAATCCTCCGCGACACTATCGATCTTGCCAAGTTTAACTGGCTTGTGGCCGAGACCCGGCACGCGACAAATGCGGCGGGGAAATTTTTGTTTCCGGCTGCCGTTGGCCTGGGCAAAACTCTCGTGGCGATAGGACTTTTTGTAGCGAGCCGCAAAGTTTTGAAGACCGCCCTGTATCAGCAGCTCCCTCCGTTCCGCACCGGACCGGCCGTCGTTTGTGCGATATTTCTCGTTATTCTGCCGTCCCTTGCTTTTGGATTTGACGTCCCCGGGGCCATTGCGGCAGAACGGAATATCTACAATTACACCTATGAAAAACTGACGATCCCGCCGCCTCCGCAACGGCGTCCGGTATATATGTCCGATCCTGATCGGCAAAAATCGATCGACAAGATCGTGTGGATTATCGACGAAAGCGTTGGTTATGATGTTTTTGCGAAGAATATTCTGCCCAAGGTGACGACCTTCACGCCGGTCGATTTCGGGAAAGCGGCAGCCATGGCGAATTGCAGCGCGCCAGCGCATGTCGCGTTGCGGTCCGGCGTAGACGTTGTGAATGTAGCAGCGGACACAGACCTGCGCCGAACCCCGTCAATTTGGGGATATGCCAAGAAGGCAGGCTATGAAACAACCCTCATCGATGGGCAGGTGTCCGGTCCACCGCAAAACCTGCTGCTACCGCCGGAAGCCAGCAAGATCGACGAAATACAGTCTGCTGCAGCCGGTATCGGTACTGATCTGGCAATAGCCAAACAGATCAATGCTCGCCTGAAAACCGAAGGTCGGGAGTTTGTCTATGCAGTACTGCGCGGCGTTCATTTTCAATATTCCGACCATTATCCTGAAGGCTTCATCCCTGAAAATCAGCCTCTAGAGGAACAATATGAAGCCGCCATTTCCTATTCCAAACAGGGGTTCTTCCCTACATTGCTGTCTGGGGTCGATCGCGAAAATGTGGCCATTGTCTACACGTCGGATCATGGGCAAAACGTAAAACAAGGCGTGACCCCGCATTGCTCCGCCCATCCTGAGAAAGAGGAATTTGCTGTACCTCTATTGGTATTTTTGCCGCCCAATCTGGCTGAGCGTTATGTGGTAGAAGACGAAAACCGGTATAGCGCGAGCCAAATATTCCCGTCTACGCTGACATGGATGGGCTACGACCGATCCCAGGCAACCGAGAAATATGACAACACTTTGAAACGGCAGACCAAAAAATTCATATGGTTTGGACGGGGCGTGACCCCGCTCAGGCCGGGCGACAGGATAGCGGTCAGAAGATCGGAAGAAACTCTGGTAGATTGATGGCTGAAATGGGATTTTTGGATTGCAGCCAAACCGCCGAAGGCTTGGCAAGTAGGAGCCGGGCGACCCGCAGAAAAATCGTTACGGCTGCTTCCTTCCGGACCTGACCGGGTTGGCGACGACTACGTCCACCCGACTCCCGCTGCGCATATGGTAGCAGTCCGGCGAAAATGCAAGCCGTTAGATAGCCGCCCTTGGCCCCTAGATATTCTGCATATTGTGGCTTTCGATCGGCATATGAACGGTAAGGCCATCCAGTTCGGCGGCAAGGTCGATCTGGCAAGCCAGCCGGCTCGTGCGCCGGGCTCCGGCCGCCAGATCCAGCATATCCTCTTCCATTTCGCTCGCTTCGGGCAATTTTGCGAAATCTGCGGCGTCGACGATCACGTGACAGGTCGAGCACGCCATTTGCCCTTCGCAGGTACCCTCGAGCGGCTGATCATGGATTTGCGCCACGCTGAGCAAATTGTCGCCTTCGGATGCCTTGGCGGTTACCGTTTGTTCGCCGTCAGAACTGACAAAGTGGACCGTTACCGTGCTCATGATAGCTGATTCTCCGCTGCCTGGTTGATCAGGGCCGCAGCCTGCTCAACTTCTTCGATACTGTTATAGCGCCCAAAGCCCAGACGAATGGAAGACTTAATTTGAGCCGGCTCCAACCCGAGCGCGCTCAGCACATGGCTGGGTCTTCCCGATCCACTGGCACAGGCAGAGCCGGCGGAAAAGGCGACGCCGCGGACATCCGACATCAGCCGAGCGACATCAAGGCCATCACGGCGGATATTCAGATTGCCGGCATAGCGCTGGCCCAGCGATCCGTTCACCGTCCAATCGGCGAACAGACTGTGCCCCGTTTCCGCCAGTTTGGTGACATGCGCCATATCCTCTTTTCGGCGGTCAGCACAAAGTTTCGCTGCCCTCCCCAGTCCGACGCAGAGTGCGGGAGAAAGCGTGCCGGACCGTATTCCCTGCTCCTGACCGCCACCATGAATTAGGGGCGGCAGATCGACGCCGTCCCTAACCCACAGCGCTCCGATGCCTTTCGGGCCGTAGATCTTGTGTCCCGAAAGCGCGATCAAATCGGCCTGCTGCGGAATGTCGATCCGGCCAAATCCCTGCACCACATCGCACAGCATCAACGCTCCATAGCGGTGGGCGATATCCGCAATCTGGTCGACCGGCTGAATCGTTCCGATTTCGTTGTTGACCAGCATCGCCCCGACCAGCGCGGTCTGCTCGTCCAGACATGCTTCCAGATCATCCAGATCGACCAGCCCGGTCTGATCGACGCGGAGCAAGCGGGTTTCAAAACCTTGCGTTCGATACCACAGGGCGGTGTCGCGCACTGCGGCATGTTCGGTATCCAGCACAGCGATCTGGTTGCGTCCCTGGTGTGTTCGCACGGCTCCCATGGCCAGATTGAGCGCTTCGGTCGCACTGCCGGTAAAAATCACCCGTCCCGCGCGTGGCAGAAGGCCAGCGACCTGTTCGCGCGCGACTTCCACAGCGGCAGCGGCTTGACGCCCCATGAGATGAGGGCTGTGCGGATTACCAAAATTATCTCTCAGCCAAGGCAGCATCGCGTCCACGACTTCCGGCGCAATGGGCGTAGTCGCCTGGTTGTCCAGATAGATCGGTTGCATAGCCACGCCTCAGGCGCTTTTCGCTTCGGCAAAAATCGACTGCCATTTGTCGATGAAAGCGTAGATTTGCGCCCGGCTGGTGTCGCGTCCGATGCTGACCCGGATGACTTCGCGCGCGACTTGCGGGTCAGTGCCCATGGCCTCGAGCACATGACTGGTTTTCAGCGTTCCCGATGAACAGGCGCTGCCGGCAGACACCGAAAATCCGGCCATATCAAATTTGATCAGCTGCGTATTCGCGGCGACGCCGGGCATATGGTAACTGCCGATCGTCGCAATACGCTGGGCATTTTCCGCGATCACAGCCCCGCCTGCCTTGCGGATTGCATCATCGAGATGCTGACGCAATTCGGCCGCTCTTCCTGCCCAGTTGGCAGGCGCCTCCAATGCGGCGGTCATGCCCATGATATAGGGCAGATTCTGGGTGCCGGACCGATAGCCCTGCTCCTGTCCACCATCGGCCTGCAGCAGCCGGAGGCCCTTTACCAACAACGCACCAACACCAGGCGGACCGCCAAATTTATGGCCAGCGACGATGACCATGTCGGCATCGGGTAAAGGCAGTTTGCCAATCGATTGCGAGCAATCCGTCAGCAGATAGCTGCCGCGATCGCGGACCACCTTTGCGATCGCGTCCAGATCCTGCATCACACCGGTCTCGTTATTTACTGACTGAATCGCCACCAACGCCGGACTTTCAGCACTTTTTAGCAAATGGTTCAAATGCGACGGAGCGACGATCCCGTTCATATCGACCGGAATAGAATGGGCATTGCGGGCGAATCTCAAAACGACATCATGCTCTACCGGAGACACATATTGCGCGGATGGCTTGGACTGGGTCAGCGCCATCCGGATCGCTTCGCTCGCCCCGCTGGTAAAAATCACATCGCCGTCCCAGCCCAGCGCATCCTTGAACCGGCGCCGCGCATTTTCCAGCATCGATTGCGCTGCCCGTCCGTCGCCATGGGGTGAAGACGGGTTGGCCCAACGCTCAAAGCCTTCGATGCACGCCTGTTTGGCAACCTCCAGCATCGGCGCGGTTGCAGCATAATCAAGATAGATGCGTTTGGTTTCGGTCACGATAGCGGCAAAATCTCTCTGGCTTGCGGGATTGAGTTGCGGATTTGTCCACTCACCCTATATAGGCGCTATATCCAGCGCAAAAGCTATTCTATATTCTCGTGTTCTGGAAAATATAATTTTGACCGAAGAATTGAAAATCCATGCCAGACGTAATTTTTACCGGACCCGAAGGCCGCCTAGAAGGCCGTTTTAGCCCAGGACCCCGTGAACGCGCTCCCGTTGCCATGATATTGCATCCCCATCCGCAAGCGGGTGGTACGATGAACGACCGGATCACGCAGGCGATGTACAAGACCTTCGTGAAACGCGGCTTTGCCACCCTGCGCTTCAATTTCCGGGGTGTTGGCCGTTCTCAGGGCGTATTCGACAACGGCATTGGCGAATTGTCCGACGCAGCGGCAGCACTCGACTGGGTACAGAGCTTTCATCCGGAGGCACAGACCACCTGGATCGCTGGCTACAGCTTTGGGGCCTGGATTGGCATGCAGCTTTTGATGCGGCGTCCGGAAATTCGGGGCTTTATCTCCGTATCGCCACCAGCCAATATGTATGATTTCAACTTTCTCGCTCCCTGCCCCTCTTCGGGTATCATTGTGCAGGGCGTGAACGACGAAGTCGTCACCCCCAGCGCCGTGCAGAAACTGGTCGACAAGCTGCGGACCCAAAAACATATCACCATTCATCATGACGAGATTCCTCGGGCCAACCATTTCTATGAAAATGAGATGGATTTGCTGATGGGATCGATCGACAATTATCTCGATATGCGGCTGGCACCGGACTCGCCGATCAAATAAATTCAGTCCTCGGACATCGTCGGAACGGGTTGATTGCTTTCGGGCACCGGTATCGTCTGGATTGCCACATTGGCAAACATCACGGCAGCGGCCACGAGCATCAGCCAGCCCTGTTTTTTGTTGACGCCCTTGCGCAGAATATAAATTCCGCCAGCCACGAGGGCGGCGCCTGCCAGCATCAGCACTGATAAGATCAGGTTGGTCATAAGCTGACCGTTATCGGCGCGCCATCGCCCTGACAATCAAATGTTGCGATGATCGGCCAGAAATGGTGGCCCAGATTGTCAACCGCCCACAATTTCGGTAAAACAGGCATCCCGACGATACGCCAGAGGAGCCTCACCGGAACGCCTTCGTGACCCCCGATCCTCCTCTCTATATCATCGCTTCGGTGCCAGACTCATTTGAACTTGCGCACCTCCCGTGGCGTGAAGCGCTAGCCGGAAAGATAATCATCAACCGCGCCAAATTCGAGAATTTCGAAATGGTGGAAGTCATTGTCGACGCCATGCCCTTCCTGCTCTCTCGCCTCAATCCGGCGGAGACAGCACAGATGATTCGGCAGATCAATGATCGGGCACGCATAGCCGATACCCTGCCGCCTGACGCTTCCTCTGTCGGCGTCGCGCTAACCGAAAATCTGAGCAGTGCGATATATGTGCCGGAGGTCCATCAGCGCCTGCTGTTGCTGGGCAAGTGGATCGGAGAAAGCCTCAACGCCAGTGCGGCCGTGTGGATGCCATCGCAGAAGATCATGAGCTTTGCCAAGTTTCACGCGACAGTCGCAGAATATCTGGACCGGGCACCGACAGTCGATACCAATCCATAGCATCGTCTCCGCTGCGGCGCACGGCTGCTCTGGCTACTGCAAGGTCAGCCGTCTTAGAAAAACGGCACAGGTTCCGGCGGCGACGGCGCATGAGCACCGTCACCGCTAGCCACCGAATGACAGCTATGCCGCCGTAGGAGCAGCTTCCCGGACGTTCTGGTCAACATGATCGGCAAACTGCTCAAAATTGTTGATGAACAGATTGACCAGTTTTTGCGCGGTTTCGTCATAAGCGCTCGGATCGGACCATGTCGAACGCGGGTCCAATATAGCGCTATCGACGCCAGGTACCGAGACCGGCACTTCAAAACCGAAATTCTCATCGATACGGAACTCGCCCTCGTTCAGGCTGCCGTCCAATGCAGCGTTGAGCAATGCGCGGGTCGCCTTGATCGGCATCCGGTTGCCTTCGCCATATTTGCCGCCGGTCCAGCCGGTGTTCACCAACCAGCAGCGTACACCGCCTTTGGCAATCCGATCTTTCAACAGATTGCCGTAGACCGACGGGTGACGCGGCATGAATGGCGCGCCGAAGCAGGTCGAGAAAGTCGCTTCCGGTTCCGTCACACCGATTTCCGTGCCGGCAACCTTTGCGGTATAACCGGACAGGAAGTGATACATCGCCTGCTCTGGTGTGAGACGGGAGATCGGAGGCAATACACCGAATGCATCAGCGGTCAGCATGATGATATTCTTGGGAACCGGCCCCATATTTTCTTCGGAAGCATTGGGGATGAATTCGATCGGATAGGCGCCGCGGGTGTTTTCCGCTTTGCTATTGTCGCCCAGGTCCAGCTCGCGGGTTTCCGGGTCCATAACAACATTTTCCAGCACCGTGCCGAACCGGCGCGTCGTGGCATAGATTTCCGGCTCCGCTTCTTCCGAGAGCCGGATCATCTTGGCGTAACAGCCGCCCTCGAAATTGAATACGGCGGTATCCGACCAACCATGTTCGTCATCGCCAATCAATGTGCGGCTGGCATCGGCAGAGAGCGTGGTCTTGCCAGTTCCGGAAAGACCAAAGAAAATTGCCGTATCGCCTTCCGGTCCGATGTTCGCCGAGCAATGCATTGGCATCACCGAATCGAGCGGCAACAGATAGTTGAGCAGACCGAAAACAGACTTTTTCATTTCGCCAGCATATGCGGTACCACCGATAAGGATCAGCTTCTCGGTCAGGTTGACGGCAATGACGGTCTCGCTGCGCGTGCCATGACGCGCAGGATCAGCCTTGAAGCTTGGCAGATCGATGATCGTATATTCTGGCTGAAACGCTGCCAGTTCTTCGGCATTTGGCCGTACCAGCATCGTACGAATAAACAGATTGTGCCAAGCCAGCTCATTGATGATGCGGACATTGACGCGGTGCTCCGGCTGCGAACCGCCGAACAAATCCTGCACGAACAATGTGTCTTTCTCACCCAGAGCAGCGATGAAGTCTTCTTTCAGCGCAGCAAAGTGATCCGGGGTCATGCCGACGTTGGTTTTGCCCCACCAGACGCTGTCTTCGGTTTCGGCATCGCGGACAATGAACTTGTCATTGGCAGAGCGACCGGTGTGCTTGCCGGTTTCTACAACCAGCGGGCCGTCTTTTGCCAAATGCCCTTCGCCCCGGGAAACCGCTGCTTCCACCAGAGCGGGCGCGCCAAGGTTCCAGTGCTGTTCGGCTGAATTGGTAAAGCCTTGATCATTTAACGAAACAGACGAAGCATTTGGCACAGATAATCCCCTATAGCTTGAAACAGGTTGAAGTCACGCCGATCTGGCGAATTTGCATTGGCGCTTACCCAACGATATCGAGTCGGTCAAATTTCTTCACAATCACATAACAAAAATAAAGAATTTACAAGCGCTTCGAAAGCCCGCGTTCAGAGCAATTCACGACAAGCCATCTTGTAACATATTATCCCATCCCCTAGGTCATATTTAGCGCAAGCGGCAAAGGAACGCAGAGAAAATGGCAGCCAATATTGCTCTTGTCGATGACGACCGCAATATCTTGACGTCGGTGTCGATCGCGTTGCAGGCAGAAGGCTTCGTCACGCGGGTATATTCGGACAGCGAAGCAGCGCTTCACGCCATTTTGGAGAACCCGCCAGACCTTGCCGTTTTTGACATCAAGATGCCAAAAATGGATGGACTGGAGCTGCTGAGGCGGGTTCGCGAGAAATCCAATTTGCCGGTTATCTTCCTGACCTCAAAAGATGAAGAACTGGACGAAGCCCTCGGCCTTGCGATGGGCGCGGATGACTATATCAAAAAACCCTTTTCCCAGCGATTGCTGATCGCCCGGGTGCGCTCGATATTGCGGCGCGCGGACTTCATCAAGTCGGTCGACGAAGGGCAGGATGATGAGGCGACCGAGCCTCTTGTGCGCGGCAATCTGGAAATGGATCCCGCTCGCCATCTTGTCCGCTGGAAGAATGCAAATGTGACTCTGACCGTCACCGAATTCATGATATTGGAAACCCTGGCGCACCGGCCCGGTGTGGTGAAAAGCCGAAACCAACTGATGGACGCCGCGTATCAGGATGATGTCTATGTCGATGACCGCACGATCGATAGTCACATCAAGAGATTGCGGCGGAAATTCCGCGAGGTCGATCCTGAATTTGACGCAATAGATACGCTATATGGAGCCGGTTATCGTTACACCGAATGACGACGAACCAGAGGAAGAGAGCGGACTGTCGCTACGCTGGTCGGCCCGGCTCTCTCTGACAACCCGGATATTGGTCGTCAACGTGCTCGCGATTGCGTTGCTCGCTGGCGGACTATTCTATCTCAACAATTATCGTAACCGGCTGACCGAAGAGAGGCTGACCCAGGCGCGGCTGCAATTGACGATCGTGGCCGATGCATTGTCGACCGGCAACACCGATTATAAAAGCGCGCTCATTCGTAAATTTTCGCAGCATCTCGGGGCCCGGCTGCGTTTCTATGCTCCCGATGGTACAAAGCTGATCGACAGTTTTGCGCTGGCCAAGCCGACCTATCAATTTATCGATCCGGAGACCGAGCCCTGGCGAAAAGATGCCGCTCGCCTGCTCGATCAAACCATCGAAAGTTTCGTGGTCAGCGCGCCTATCCCGAGCTTCAGCGAACCGGCTGAGGATGTCGCCGACCAGTGGTCTGAACTCGTCGCCGCCAAAAACCAGTCCGTTGCGGTGAGCTCGGTCAGCTTTGCGCCGGACCGTACGCCGGTGATTGCGGCCGGGAAAACGCTGTCTGATGGCACCGGCTCTGTTCTGCTGACCTCCAATGCCCGCGATATAACGCGGATCGTCAGAGCCGAGCGATCCAGCGTATTGCTGGTCATATTGGTCGCCGCCACGGTTTCTATCCTGCTTTCGCTTTTTCTGGCCCGCACCATCGTCCAGCCCATTCGAAAGCTGGCCCGCGCCGCTCTGCGGGTTCGCATGGGACGGTCGGACGAGATTGCCATTCCCAGAATGCCCGGTCGCCGGGATGAAATAGGTCAATTGAGCCGCGCGCTATCCGACATGAGCGCGGCATTACGTGACCGGATCAACGCCACGGAAGCCTTCGCAGCCGACGTCAGCCACGAAATCAAGAACCCCCTCGCCTCGCTGCGGTCGGCGCTGGAAGGGCTGGGACGCGTCACCGATCCGGACCTGCAGAAACAGCTTCTCGACGTCGCCAACGACGATGTTCGCCGCATCGACCGGCTGATCAACGATATCTCCGATGCCTCTCGGGTCGACGCCGAGCTGGCGCGGGCAAAATTTGAACCGATCGACATCGGCAAGATGCTGGAACAGCTGCTCGCTGCGCGCGAACAACGCGACTCCAATCTCGGCGTCCATATCGCCTTTGCACGGCCGGCCAAAGATGTTGCAAAAGTGATGGGCGACGGCGGGCGTCTCGAACGGGTGTTCAGCAATTTGCTCGACAATGCGGTTTCCTTTTCACCCAAAGGCGGCCTCGTCGAAATCATGGCGACTCCGGATGGTGATGATATCGTCATCCATATCGCCGATCAGGGGCCAGGCGTGCGCCCGGAACAGCGGGAACAGGTTTTTCAGCGCTTTCACTCTGACAGGCCCGACGGCGAGGCGTTCGGGAAACATAGCGGCCTCGGTCTCGCAATCGCCAAAACGATCATCGACGGGCATCAGGGCGCCATCGAGGTAATCGACCGGCCCGGCAGTCAAACCGGCGCCTGTTTCGAAATTCGTCTGCCAAGAGCCTTGTGATGACCGACAATGCAGGCGTTGATGATCAAACCACCCTTCACGCGACCGCCGTTGCCATTTCCGGTTCCGGAGTCCTGATTCGCGGCAAGTCGGGATCGGGTAAGTCTGATCTGGCCCTGCGGCTGATCGATCGCGGCGCAAAACTGATCAGTGACGATCAGGTAACGATCGGGCGCGAAGACGACCAACTACTGATGAGCCCGCCACCCACGATCGCCGGCAAATTGGAGCTTCGCTCTCTTGGCATATGCGAGTGTGAATATCTCTCGGGAATAGCGCTGCGCCTGATCATCGAGCTGAAAGACCAACCCGAGCGCTTCCCGATGGATAATCAGGTCATGATTTTGCTGGGAATCAAGGTCCCGTGCTGTACATTGGCCGCTATGGAAACAAGCGCAGCCATCAAGGCAGAATGGGCCTTGCAACGCATAATGCAGCGCGTGGCAGGGTCGTGAGCGAAAAACTTACCAAACCCGTGCTGCTGGTTACCGGTCTGTCCGGTGCCGGCAAGTCAACAGCGTTGAAGACGCTGGAAGATATCGGCTGGGAAACCATCGACAATTTCCCGTTTCGGCTGGTGGAACGCTTGCTAAAAACCGAACCAGCGAGTTCAAGGAACGACCGCGATCCACCGCTCGCGCTCGGCTTCGATACCCGGACCAGAGGATTTGAACCCGGCAAGTTGATCGAACTGGTCAAGCGCCTGCAAAAAAACCAGAATTATCAAATATCTACACTCTATCTCGACTGCACGGGTGCCGAACTCGAACGGCGTTACGCGGAAACGAGAAGACGCCACCCGCTAGCACTCGACCGACCGGCCACGCACGGCATATCTCTCGAACGAACGATGCTGGCTCCGTTTCGACGTTGGGCCGATCATGTCATTGATACCACCGATCTGACGGCCAACGATCTGCAACGTCAGATCCGTGAGGAGTTCATGGTGAACAAGGATGCGATCACGACGATCACCCTCACCAGTTTCGGCTTTTCTCGCGGCATTCCCAATAATATCGACCTGTTGTTTGACGTTCGTTTCCTCGCTAACCCGTTCTGGGATTCAGAGCTCAAGCTAAAGACGGGACAGGACGCCGAAGTGGCAGAATATATCAGCAAGGACCCGGCTTATCCGGAAGCGATCGAGAAAATTCTCAACATGCTCAAATTTCTGCTGCCCCGCTATCAGGATGCCGGCAAGGCTTATGTGAATATCGGTATTGGCTGCACGGGCGGACGTCACAGATCGGTACATGTGGCCGAGCGTCTGAGCAAAGACTTGCGTGCCAGCGGATTTTCGCCCAATGTCGTGCATCGCAACTTGGCGTCAAGGCCGATGGAAGCGCTCGAATCTATGCAGAAATTAAACGGGAACAAGGGAATTTAATCGGGATGATTGGATTGGTTCTCGTGACACACGGGCATTTGGCAACAGAGTTTGTCATCGCAATGGAACATGTCGTTGGCCCACAGAAGGCGATTGCCGCGATCGGCATCGGTGCGCGTGATGATATGGAAGTCCGCCGCCGCGAAATAGCCGATTGCATCGCCAAGGTGGATTCGGGTGATGGCGTCATCATATTGACCGATCTGTTCGGCGGCACGCCCTCCAATCTGGCCATTTCGCTGATGGAAAAAGGCAAGGTTGAGGTGATCGCCGGAGTCAATTTGCCGATGCTGATCCGGCTCGATGGCGCCCGCAAGTCGATGGACGTCGTATCGGCCATCGCTGCCGCAAAAGAAGCCGGCCAGAAATATATCAGCGTTGCCTCGGAGATATTGGGAAGCGACGCGTGAGCGAAGTGCGGAAAACGGTGGAGATCACCAACAGCCGCGGCCTCCACGCCCGGGCAAGCGCCAAATTTGTGACCTATGTCAGTAAGTTGCCCGCCGACCTGGACGTGAGGGTGGCGAAAGACGGCAGCGAGGTTACCGGTTCATCGATCATGGGTCTGATGATGCTCGGCGCGGCCAAGGGCGATAGCATCGAGATTATCGTGTCGGGTGATCAGGCCGAGAGCGCGCTGGATAAATTAGCGGGACTGGTCGTCGACGGATTCGGCGAAGACTGATCCCATGCGCCATCAAATCACCGGTTTCTCCAATCCGACAATAAAGCGGCTGAGAAGCCTGCGGGAAAAAAAGCATCGCAAACGCGAAGGGCTGTTTCTTGCGGAAGGTCTGCGGATTTTGACCGAAGCCTTGGACAGCGGCAGAACCCCGAAAATATTGGTGGTGGTCGAAGGGACCGAGCTGCATCCCCTTGCCCAGAAAATCGAGGCAGCGACCGTCGCAGCGGGCGGTGATGTGATCGAAACCAGCGAAGCGATCATCGCCAAGCTCTCCGGCAAATCCAACCCTCAATCCATCATCGGTATTTACCCCGATCATCCTGTTCCGCTGCAAGAGCTGGACCGGTCCGCTTCCCATATCTGGCTGGTGGCACAGGCGCTTCGGGACCCCGGCAATCTCGGCACGATCTTGCGTACCGGCGATGCGGTTGGTGCCGGCGGACTGATCCTGATTGACGATTGTGTCGACCCCTTCTCGGTCGAAGCGGTCCGCGCCAGCATGGGTGCAATCTTCACCCAGCAGGTCACTCAAGCGCGCTGGCCGGAGTTTCTAGCATGGCTGCGCGAGGGGCCCGGCGAACTGGTCGGCACCAGCCTCAACACCGACAAGGACTATCAGTCCGTCCGCTACCAAGCTCCGACGTTCCTGCTGATCGGCAACGAAGCACAGGGCCTGCCGGCGGATTATGAAGCCGACTGCGACACGCTGGTAAAAATGCCGATGATGGGCAAAGCGGACAGCCTCAACGCCGCAGTTGCGGCCTCCGTCATGGCCTATGAAGTGCTCAACCAGAACCGTCAGAGATGATTTGGCGTTCCTGATCCCCTGTGCTAGCTTTTGCACAGGAGGGGTAAAATATGAAAAACATGATGCTATTGTCATCGCTCGCGGTCTTGCTGCTGACAGCCTGCGGAGAACCGGCGGAAGCACCCGTCGTCGAGGAAAAACTGGGCGACTATTCAGCACTGGGCACCGAACCGGGCTGGACCGTCGACATCGAGAACGACGAGATCGCCTTCTCTTCGCAGAACGGCAAAGATTTCAAACTGCCCGTCGAACGCGCCAAGAAAACAGCTACCGGTTGGGAAGTCAGAGGTTTCTCCGACGCCAGCAATATCAACATCTATATTACCAGCGGTGAAACATGCAGCGATGGCATGAGCGATCGCAGCTATGCCGATACGGTCAAGGTGCAAGCGAGCGAAGTTGGCACTCTGAACGGCTGCGGCGGGACGGTGACCGAAGGACCGGACGGCGCACCCTAGCGCCTATTCGGCTGCTTCGTCTTTGATCTCGCGATCATCTTCGATCAGCTTTTCGGTTACAGAGTCGCTATAGCGGGGCAGCGCCTCGACCAACTCAATGTCGGTCAGCTCTCTTTTGCCCTTCTCGACTTCTAACGCTTCGAATTTTCTGCCGGTGGCAATGAGGCGGCTTTGAAAACTATTGGCAAAACCGTTATAACTTGTAACCGCACGTCCTAAGTGCGTCCCAACTTTTTGCAGGTCTTCTGCAGCCTTAGCTAACCTTTCATGCATCTCCTTTCCTAGAACTGCAATTTCTGTTGCATTGGCATTCAGGGATTCCTGTTGCCAAACAGATGCGACCGTTCTCGCAATTGCTACTAGATTGGTTGGCGTTGCCAACAACACCTTCTTGTCAAAAGCGTTGTTCCAAAGGTTAGGATCGTGATCAAGCGCTGCGGCGAGGAAATGTTCTCCCGGAACAAACATGATCACATAGTCTGGCGCGGTCTCAAATTGAGTCTGATAAGATTTTGCGCCCAGAGCATTGATGTGCGCTTTCATCGATAAGCAATGCCTGTCTAGGGCACTTTTTTTATCAGTCTCATTTTCTGCGGCAAAAGCGTCTTGATAGTCATTCAACGACACTTTCGCATCGATGATCAATGAACGTCCACCCGGTATTCTAACTATTGCATCAGGTCGGAGACGACCTTCATCGGTCTCAATACTGACTTCCATTTGAAAATCCGTATGCTCAGCAAGGCCACATGTTTCGAGCACATTCTTGAGCTGTTGCTCGCCCCAGCGGCCGCGCGACTTGGGTGCGTTACGCAGGGAATTGACCAGCCGCGCCGCTTCCTGCTGCACCCTGTCCTGCCCCTGTCTCACTTGTTCTACGGTTGCTTTTATATCAGCATAAGACTCGGAGCGCTCTTTCTCGATTTTGCGAATACTCTCCTCGTAAGCCGTCAACCTATCTCTAACGGGCTGCAAAAGCTTGGCGATATTCTCGCCGCCCTTCTCATTGGCCTGGTCAAAACGCTGGTCTGCGCGTTCCAGAAACTGCCGCTGCGCGGTCTCCAGCATTTTGGCACCGATCTCGGAAAATTGCGAAGACAAGGCCTCTTTCGCTTCCAGCAATTGCTGCATCTGCTTTTCATGATTGCGCGCATCTGCCTGCAGCGCCGCCAGCTCCGTCCTCGCCGCGTCCCGCTCATCGCGCACCCCATCGAGCGTGATCCGCAGCGCATCGGTCGCCTGAGCGGCATCCTTGGCCGACTGTACCGCTGCTCTCGTCGCCTGCGCCGCATCTTTGGCCGGTTTGCTGCCAAGCACCCAGCCCAGCGCAAGACCGCCGAGCAGAGCGATAACGATGGCGATAACGGCGATAATCGGGTCCAAGGCTTTTCACTTTCGGATAAGAACGAAAAGGGAACTTAGAAGCGTTTCGGGGAATAGGCAATAGTTGTCATGACGGCCATATTCGCCACCCTCACCAGCGCCACATCGTCATCCTGAACTTGTTTCAGGATCCATTTTGCGGAGCCTAGAGGTCGACCAGCACAGGCCGGGGATGCTGAAACGAGTTCAGCATGACGGAATCAGGACGAGGAATACCCTGCCCTAAGCAGCGATCCCATGTTCCTTGCGCATTTTCGCAAGCTTCTTCAGCACCATTTGCCGCTTCAACCGCGACAGATGGTCGATGAACAAAATCCCTTCAAGATGGTCCATCTCGTGCTGCAAACAGGTCGCCAGCAAACCGTCAATCTGTTCTTCGTACTGCTTGCCGTCTTCATCCTGCCAGCGCGCGGTGATCGTCGATGGCCGTTCGACCTCTGCATATTGGTCGGGCACCGAAAGACAGCCCTCGCTGTAGACATTCAGGTCTTCGGACGGATCGAGAATTTCCGGATTGATGAACACCTTCGGATCGTTGATCACGCCATGGTCATGGTCGCAATGTTCGCCATGCTCATGCTCGTGCGGCGCCGGTTCCTGCAGGTCAATCACCAGCACTCTTTTGGGCACGCCCACCTGAATCGCCGCCAGACCGATGCCGGGCGCGTCATACATGGTATCAAACATGTCCTTGATCAGCGTTTTCAATTCGTCGTCAAACACCGTGATGGGTTCGGAAACAGTTTTCAGGCGCGGATCAGGCACCTCAAGGATCGGTAATATGGCCATGCGATAAATTTAGGGATTGCACCGGGATTCGTCAAGCCGCGCGCGCCTTCCTTCCTGTAACGAAAAAGGCGTGCGATCCCGTTTGGACCGCACGCCTTTTGGCACTCAGAATATGTGATCCGGTTTAGAAGCGGCCACGCAACGTGATACCATAGGTTCTTGGCTCAGCCAGAAAGGCCGAATAGGTCTGCTGCGATGCGACAAATGGCGTGTTGAACGCGACTTGCGAATAATCAACGTTGAACAGATTCTGCGCCCAACCTTCGATCGACCAGGCATCATCCGGGCCACGGATACCGATCCGCGCGTTGACCAGCGTGAAGCCGTCCTGTTCCTTGCCATAGAGCAAGTCCGAACCGGTATTATAGTCGCTGGTCGTACGGGCGTTGATGTAAAACAGTCCGGTCAACCCGCTATTGCCGAGTGGCGGAGTGTAGGACAGCGACGCGGTCGCCGTGATTTCGGGCGCGTTGGACAGATTGTCCCCCGGAAGCAGGCGCAAGGCCGGATCCAGGGCCGCACCGCTATCCTTGCCGACCAGATTATTTTCATAGCTGGTATCGGTATAGGTCAGGCCCATCGAGACATTCACATAGTTGACGGGATTGATCGATGCTTCCAGTTCAACACCCTGCGCGACAACGCCATATTTGACATTGTCCGGAGCACAGGAACCTGTCGCAGCGCTGGCATCCCGATCCGCACCGTTCAGATCATCGCTACAGGCGTTGATATTCTGCACGAGGAACACCGACCCGTTGAACGTATTGAGCTGAAAATTGTCAAACTGCTGGCGGAAGGCCGCAACACTCAGCGTAAATTCACGGGACGAATATTTGGCACCAATTTCGAACGCATCCACAGTCTCCGGATCAAACTGCAGATTCGCGGTGTTGCCTGCGACTGCCGGATTGACCAGCGTGGAGGTTGTGAGGGCCGAGCGATCCAGATTGAAACCACCCGCCTTATATCCGCGCGAGTAGCTGCCGTATAAAAGCAGATCGTCGGTTGGCTTGTAAGAAAGGATGGCGGTACCGGTGAATTCGCTCTCGCTCCGGCTGTCGCTCAACGTGACCCCATCCAGTTCAGCGGTGGAATTGCCCTGACAGGACAGGCCGATCAGGCCGCCTGCCAATCCGGCAAGCGGGCCGCCAAGCAACGGTGTAAACAATGCGCGCTGCGTCGGACACATCGTGTTGTCGTTGGAGAAGGCTGCATTAAAGTTTTTGGTTTCATCCGTATAACGCAGACCCAGGGTCAGATCTAGCTTGTCGGTCACATGGAAGATATTATGCGTGAAAACCGCAAAATTTTCGCTCTTCTGCTTGTAGACGTCCAGCACTGTGCCCCTGTCATTGATCTGTGACAGATTATCGAGACCGGCAAAGATCAGCGGTGTTGCGGCACCGAATGCACCTGCGCCTCCGTTAGCGGCCTGCAAGACGGCACGACCGCCGGCGCTCAGACATCCAGTGCTGCTCGGTGAAGCCAGCGCGGGATTGACCGCATTGACGATCCGGCACGGTGCAAAGGCACCATATTGCGAACCAAAACGCAGGTTATCCCGTGTTTCCAGTTTTTCATTGGCATAGAAACCACCGATCAACCAATCCAGCTTGTCGTCAAAAGCCGAACCCTGCAGCCGCAGTTCTTGGGTAAAGGTTTTAAATTCGCGGGCACCGGCATTCTTGGTCGGCGCGCGATAGAGGATATCAACCTGCGTATAATCGGTATCCGACGCCTGGAAGTTGGAATAGTCCCGATAGCCGGTAATCGAGGTCAGATTCATATCGCCCAGTTCCGCATTGACCTCGACCGACACGCCGAAATCCTCGGTCTCGCCGGCATAGGTACGGCCGGGAGTGACATAGATGTTCCGGTTGAACGTGCTCTGGCTCAGAGCAGCCGGGTTCTGGCCGAGGCCCAGCAGAATGGGAATGATCGGGTTGGCAGGGTCGGTCAGTGCCGGCGCGCCTGGCTGCGGCAGGGCGAACGGATCCAGCCCCGGGCTCACCCGCGCTTGCTGGGCAAAAGATGGCTGGACAAACGTCGCTGCGCAGCAGGATTCGTCTTTCTTGGAATAATCGCCGATCACCCGCACGCTCAGCCCGTCATTGGGCTCAAACAGCAATTGGCCGCGGACCAGATAGCGGTCTTTATTGTTAACGTCCGTTCCGTTCACCACATCGGTGTAGAAGCCGTCACGCTTCAGATAAACGCCATCGACGCGCGCCGCGATCGTATCGCTCAGCGGACCAGTGATGCCGCCTTCCAGACGAATTTGGTCATAATTACCATAGGTTGCAGCAGCGTAGCCGGAAAGCTCAAATTCGGGACCAGCCGTGGTGATGTTGATCATACCGGCCGAAGAGTTCCGCCCGCCCAGCGTTCCCTGCGGACCGCGCAGAACCTCAATGCGGTCAATCGGGCCCAGTTCGCTCAGCGCATTGCCGCTTCGTGAACGATACACGCCATCAATAAACACGGCGACGGAGCTTTCCAAACCGGGATTGTCACCGACCGTGCCGATACCGCGAACGCGTGCCGAGCCGTTGGCCTCATTGCCGGTCGAGGACACGAGCAGCGATGGTGCCAGCTGATTCAATTCCCGAATGTCGCTGGTGCCGCTTTGCTGCAATTGCTCTGCTCCAATCGCTGACACGGCAATGGGAACATCGGACAAGGCCTGAGCCCGTCCCTGAGCGGTGACGACGATTATATTTTCATCGACGACACCCTGGTCATTATCACTGACCTGGTCTGCAGAATCCGATTGTGTCTGTGCATAAGCAGGGGCGGTGGCGAATGCGGCAAATGCAAATGCGCACGCCGACAGGTTCAACGCTAGTTTCATAACAGGCTCTCCTAAATTTATTTTTATACTCAATAATGATAGGGACACCTGTCACGTTGAACAGCCAAATCTCGCTTCAATCCGCTGTTTTCTGCAAACTGTGGCTTTATTGTCAGTCTTTGTCCGCAACGTAAAAGCAGATATCTTGCTGCGGGCATTTCTGGCAGGCCGCTGTGGGCCAGAGAAAACAAATGAATGAGGAAGGATGACGTAGCGTCATCGCAAAAACTGTCTGATTTCGTGATATGTTGGATCGCTGTCACACAGATTTATCGCCGTCCCGGATAGTGTCAGATCGAAAACCGGGTCAATCTTTATTTATCGGCCTTCGAGAGCGCAACGCCTGTGCCAGAGTGCCCTCATCCAGATAGTCCAGCTCGCCACCCACGGGGATTCCATGGGACAGCTGACTGAGTCTCACAGGATAGTTTTCGAGTCTCTCCGCGATATAATGGGCCGTCGTCTGGCCTTCCAGCGTCGCATTCATCGCCAGCACCACTTCGTCAATGCCGCCCGCCTCAACCCGCCGGATCAGGGTGTCGATGCCGATATCTTCCGGCCGGACGCCGTCCAGTGCCGACAATTTCCCGCCCAGCACATGGAATTTTCCCGGAAACAGGCGCGATTTGTCGAGCGCCCACAGATCGGAGACTTCTTCGACCACGCACAGTGATTTTGCGTCGCGGCGCGGATCGCCACAAATCTGGCAGGGATCCTGCGTATCGACATTGCCGCATATCGTGCAGGTCACAAGGTGCCGATCGACCTGTTCCATCGCCGCCAGGATCGGTTTCATCGTCGTTTCGGGACGCTTGAGAAGATAGAGTACCGCCCGCCGCGCTGACCGTGGGCCAAGGCCAGGAAGTTTGGCGAGAGCCTGAACCAGATTTTCGATCTCTTGCGATGCCATGGCATAGTCATTAGGAGCAGCCGCACGAACCTGCCAAGCAGAAAATAGCTGTGCTACATGACGCTCAACCAATAACTTGCGGGCCATGACCGAAACGGACAGGCTATTTGACGGTGAACGCAGAAACAAGTGACCGAAACGCTCCGGCTCCGGAAAATCAATTTCCCGATTTGGCGGTGTAGCCCGTGTGACCCTGAGAAAGAGAAACTATGACGTCCGGCCAGAAATCCTTGCGGATTGCCTTCATGGGAACCCCCGACTTTGCCGTCCCGGCGCTCAAGGCGCTGCACAAGGCCGGGCATGAAATTGTAGCGGTCTATTCCCAGCCACCCCGGCGCGCCGGGCGTGGCAAGAATCTGTCACCCTCCCCTGTCCAGCGCGCAGCGGAAGATCTTGGCCTTGAGGTCAGGACGCCGGTTTCGCTGAAGGGCGAAGCAGACCAATCCGATTTTGCTGCGCTCGATCTCGATGCAGCCATTGTCGCCGCTTATGGCCTGATCCTGCCGCAGGCGATTCTGGATGCACCGAAAATGGGCTGCCTGAACATCCATGGTTCCCTGCTCCCCCGCTGGCGCGGCGCGGCGCCGGTGCAGCGCGCGATCTTGGCGGGTGACGCGGAAACCGGAATCACCATCATGCAGATGGAGGCCGGGCTGGACACCGGACCTATGCTGCTGAAGGCGGCAACGCCGATCGACCGCAAGACAGCAGGCGAACTGACCGAAGAACTGGCTGCAACAGGCGCCGAGCTCATGGTGCAATATCTCGCAACACCTTCGGACTATCCCCCCGAAGCGCAGACGGATGGATCGGCCACCTACGCCAAGAAAATCGAAAAACAGGAAGCGCGCCTGGATTTCACTCAGGCTGCCGCTCAGGCAGAGCGCCAGATACGGACGTTCAATCCGCAGCCCGGCGCCTTTTTCGAATATCAGGGAGACCGCTACCGGATTCTCCAGGCAGAAATTCGCGACAGCTCGGGGTCGGCCGGCACTATATTGGACGACCAATTGCTGATCGGATGCGGTACCGGATCAATCCAGCCGCTAGTCATCCAGAAAGCGGGCAAACCGGCGATAGACCTAAAGTCGTTCCTGAATGGCACAAAAATTCCGGCAGGAACCGTGCTGTCATGACCCGCTTTGCCCTTACCCTGGAATATGATGGCCGTCCGTTCATGGGCTGGCAGCATCAAGATCACGGTCCGAGCGTCCAGCAAGCGGTCGAACAGGCGATACACAAGATCACTGGCGCAGACGTAAAGGTATTTTCGGCGGGCCGGACAGACGCCGGCGTCCACGCACTGGCGATGCGCGCGCATTTTGACCTGGAGACAAAACTCACTCCGTTCCGGCTGCGCGAGGGCATCAATGCCGGACTGCGCCCGAACCCGGTAGCGGTGCTCGCCTGCGACATCGTCGATGACGAGTGGCACGCGCGCTTTGCCTGCCAGGGCCGCCGCTATCTCTACAAGATCACTAACCGCCGGGCACCGCTGACCTTTGATCGCGGGCTTGCCTGGCAGGTCGCGCCGACGCTCGATGCCGAAGCGATGCACAATGCTGCGCAGGCGCTGACCGGCCAGCATGATTTTACCACCTTCCGCTCGGCCCATTGTCAGGCGCAGAGCCCGGTCAAAACACTCGACAGCATCTCCGTCCACCGGTTTGGCGATGAAATCGAAGTGGAAGTCGCTGCCCGCTCCTTCCTGCATCATCAGGTCCGCTCGATCGTCGGTTGCCTGAAGCTGGTCGGCACCGGAAAATGGACAAAGGCGGACCTGAAAAATGCGCTCGCGGCCAAAGACCGCAATGCCCTCGGTTTCAACGCCCCGCCCGACGGTCTCTATTTCGTCGAGGCAATCTATCCGGATTGACCCTGCCCCTGCGCAGGGTGAAGCGAGGCGCGTGACTCGCTTCACGGCCCATCTCTGAGCGGTGCCTTCGGGCGCAATAGCTGGAGTTGGATTCCGGCCTACGCAGGAATACTAGATACCAAACAGCCGAGGCAGGCTCTTGTCAAGCATCAGCAGTTGCCACAGCAGGCGACTATGGTCTGACCGCCCGGCGATATGATCATCCGCGATTCTGCGCATTGCCTTGCTGTCAAACCAGCCGGTCCGCGCGAGATTACCGCCACTGGCAATATCCCGGGCGGTGTCGGCCAGCGGTCCGCGAAACCATTGCGCAATCGGAGTCACAAAGCCCATTTTCTGGCGATAGAGAATGTCATCGGGCAGATATTGTTCCATCGACTTTTTCAGAAGATATTTACCCTGCCCGTTTCGGACCCGCAGACTGGTCGGCAGCCGCGCGGCAAATTCCAGCAGTCTATAGTCGAGCAACGGCTCCCGCGCTTCGAGACTCACCGCCATGCTGGCCCGGTCCACCTTGGTCAATATGTCACCGGGCAGCCACATCTTCATGTCGGCATATTGCGCTTGATCCAAACCGTCGCGCGCCGGCGCATTGTCCATCAGATCGATCATCCGTTGCTCCGCCCGATAGTCGCCCAGATCGCTTCGCATGCGATCCGAATAGATGCGCTGTCGTCCGGCCGGCGTGGTCATACCCACCGCTTCGGCATAGCCTTCCGGCCCCGTGCGAGCCAGTGACAGCAAAGTGGACTTCGCCCGGAACGGGCGTGGCGCCCAGTCTGCCTTCGGATATACGGAGCCAAGCCAACCGAACGTCGGACCGCGAAAAGACTGCGGCAACAGTCGCCTCACCCGTTCTTCGGCATGGTGAAAAACATGGCGGCGATAGCCGGCCATCGCTTCGTCGGCACCGTCGCCGGACAGCGCTACCGTGACCGTCTCTCTCGCCAATTGGCACACCCGGTAGGTTGGCAAGGCGGAGGCATCGGCAAACGGTTCATCAAAATGATCGGCAAGCGTATCGATCAGACCGAAATCATCAGCAGCGACGGTCCGTTGGCTATGATCGGTATGGAACCGTTCCGCCACTTGCCGCGCATAGCCGGTCTCGTCGAGTGAGCGCTGGTCAAAACCGATCGAACAGGTCTTGACCGGCCGCCTGCTGTGTTCCGCCATCAGCGCCACCACGGCACTGCTGTCGACACCGCCGGACAGAAACGCACCGAGCGGCACATCCGCGACCATCCGCGAACCAACCGCCTGCTTGAGCAGCGCGACCAGTTCTTCCTCCAGCGCACCCGCCGAAGCCTTGTGCCGCTGGCTGAAATCCATATCCCAATATTGCACTGGTGCGGGTTCCGGCTTGCCCAGTTCGAGCAGCAGATAATGGCCGGCCGGCAGTTTCTTGACGCCTCTGAGCAGCGATGTCTGATCTGGAACATAGCCAAAGGCGAGATAGTCGTCGACCGCCCGAAGGCTGGGTTCCCGGCGCAGCAACGGGTTGGCGAGCAGCGCTTTCAGTTCCGACCCGAACAGGATGCTGCCATCGGAAACAGGTGCATAGAAAAGCGGCTTCACGCCCAAGCGGTCGCGGGCGAGAAACAATTGGCGTGTGCGTTGATCGTAGATCGCAAAGACAAACATGCCATTCAGCCGCTGCAGACAATCTACCCCCCATTGCCGCCACGCATAAAGGATGACTTCGCTGTCGCTGCTGGTCAGAAACTGATGGCCCAGCCGCTCCAGCTCTGCGCGCACTTCTCGAAAATTATAGATCTCGCCATTGAAGCTCAGCACTTGCGAGCTGTCTGCCGACAGCATAGGCTGCGCGCCGCCTTCAAGGTCGATGATCGATAGGCGGCGATGACCAAGCCCGACACCCGGTGCCGTCCAGATGCCCGAGCCGTCAGGACCACGGTGAGACAGGCTGTCGGTCATCTTGCGCAGACGATCGGGATCAACCGGCTTCGCCGTCTCCAAGTGAAAAATGCCTGCTATGCCGCACATGGGTGCGCCCTAGCGCAGACCAGCCATCGCGTCAGCCAATTTGTCAATTGGCCCCAAATCAGCGAGAAAGGCTCTGGTCGCGCGCCCCGGTGCATCATTGCCCGTTATCTCGGATGAAACCAGTATCGCCACCGCTTGTTGCGGCCCGCCGAATATATTCCTCTTCAGCGTCTCCAGTTTGACGACGGAATTGCTGCCCGTCAGTTTGTCACCGATCCGGTAGAAGGAAATAACCTCGCGGACCACTGGCCCGGGCGCGATCAGTTCCGCAGCATCCCCACCTTCTGGCGCATCCAGAGAGCGGTTGCGCGACCAGCCGGAATCCGGAACCAGAGCGCCCTGCCCGTAGCCGACCATTTCCCGGCCCTCGCCCTGACGGTCATAGACTGCGATCGCCAAATCGACCTGATCGCCGGTAGCCTGATTGCGATACCGACCGAGCAGCTCGTGACTGGCTCCATCAAATTGCGGCTGCCATGGATAGAGCGGCTGATAGGAGACGATCTCCCAACCGGGCACTTCCGGCAGCACGATTTTCTCCGGCACCGGCGATGTCTGGGCAGCCAGCACCGAGGTCCAGAGCACGGGCACGAGGACGATCGCGGCAATGGCCGCCATAACGGGCATCGGCTTGTGCCTGGACGTCCCCTTGTTCTGGCGTTCCCGCAACGCATCGCCATCGATCATTGGATCATCGATGCTGCGATCAAAGAACGGCCAGCCAATCGCCATCACCAGGATCAGGACAAAGGCGAAAAAGAACCAGCCATAAAAAATATGGTCAAAGCCGGCCGCGAAATCCAGCGTCGTGTGATGGGCAATATAGATCGTACCAAAGGCCCGAATACCGTTTGCGATAACCGGCACGATAATCGCAGCAGCCATGAACAAGATCCGCCGGTTCCAGCTCTGAAAGCAGACATTGCTGACCAGCGCGCCATAAGCGAGCATGGCGATCAGAAACTTGATTCCGGAACAGGCCTCGGCAACTCTGAAATAACCGGTCGGGGTCGAAATGAATATCCCGTCGATAAAAGCAGGAATATTCGCCCAGCCCAGAAAAATCATCGACAGCTTCGCAGTCACCATCTGCAAGAATGGCACGATTTCCTCGCCGAACGGCACCAGGAAAAAGCTGAACATAAGAGGAAAAAACAGACCGCGTGCGACTGTTGGACCCAGCAATGTTACGACCGCGCCCTGCAACATCATCAGCAAGCCTAGCTGCCGCGCAAAGGCAACGCCAGCGGCTTGGCCGAGCAGCCATCCGAGCGAGGCAATTGCTATCAGGCCCAATCCCGGGAGCCAGATTTCCGGCACCAGTTTCGCAAGCTCTTCCTGCCTTTGCTGAACCAGCCAGATCAGGATCGGGATAATCAGCAGACAATGGTTATAGGTGGAAATCGTCCACCAGATTCTCACCATATCCGCAGCGTCGCGCCAGAAGACTGCCAGAATGGCGACGCTGACCAGCGCCAGCCATTTCAGATGTCCGGACCAGGCTGAAGAAGAAACAGCGGGCTGGCGTCCGCTCTGGATTTGATCCGCCGTGGTGCTCGTCATGCCGCTGCCTCCGTCACCCTGTCTTCGATAAATCCGCACAGAGCTGGCAGGCCGGCAAGCTGCGTTTGCCAGGAATATTGCGAATGGATCAATATTCTGGCCTGCTCGCCCAGCCGGCGGGCCCGGGTTGGATGGTCGAGCAATTCGCCCACCAGAAGCGCCTCATCCTGCACCGAGTCTGCAATCAGAAAATGTTCGCCGCTGAGCGCATCGATACCTTCTGCTGCACAAGCCGATGCCACCACCGGCTTGCCCATCGCCATCGCCTCGAGCACCTTGTTCTGGATTCCGCGCGCGATCCTCAGCGGCGCAACCACGACGTCTGCTGCCTTGATCCAGCTGCGAATATCATCCACCGGCCCAACGACAACGGTTCCGCGCTTGCCTTCCAGTTGCGTCACCTGTTGAGTGGGCGCCCGTCCAACGATCGCAAACCGCGCATCGGGAAAGCGCGCGAGAATCGCGGGCATTGCCTCTGTGCTGAAACTGTGCACCGCCTGCACGTTCGGCTGATAGTCCATCTGACCGGTGAACAGGATCAGCGGTCCGCGATTCTCAACATCTGCAGATCGCACGTCATCGCCCCCGTAGAATGCCAGATCAATGCCATTGCCAATCGCCCTCACCCGGTCACCGGACAGTCCGGACCGATCGCGAAACAGCGCCGCTTCCGCTTCGCTGACGAACAGGCTGGAGTCGGCCCGTTCCGCCACTGCCTGCTCAAACTGTTGCAGCAGTTGTCCTTCGCGGCAATTGATCCAGGCCATCGGCCCCGAACCGCTGGCGGCATAGCTCTCAAATTTCGCGCTATCGACATCGGCAAAGTCCATCACCACCCGCCCGCTATAATCCGGCGGAATGAACTGGGCCATTTGCCCTGAGAAAACGAAGATGCAGTCAATCGACCGCGTCGCCAGGACTTGGTCAACATAATCCTGGATGTCAGGGCTTTGAAAGGAAGTAAGAGAAACCGGATTTCCGGACAAAAGCGCTTCAATCCCCGCGCGCCATTTCGGCTTGTTACGCACGATGATTTTGCTGGACGCAAGGTCCGTCTTGCGGCCCCAATCGGCCCGCTTCTCCTCCTCGTCGTCGGCAAAGCAGGCAAGATGGACGGGTGCGATATCCATCAGCTTTTGCAAAAAATGATGGGACCGGATCTTGTCACCACGATTGGGCGGCCAGGGCACGCGGTGCGCCAGAAACAAAATATCACCCATTAACCAAGGCCCTTGGCAATATACGGCCCGATCCTGTTCGCAACGGCCAGCGGCAGACGCTGCCACAGGGCGACCTGCAGCCGGTATTTCGGACTCATCGGATTGACGTCTCGCGCTTCTTCCCCATCGATCGTCCGCGTCCCGTAGGACAGCGGCTGTGGTTCGAAGCCCCAGTTCTTTTTGAACGAAAATGCGCCGGTACCGACTTTGGAACGACCAAAATCGAAAGAGGTGCATCCCCTCTCCCTGGCGTGATTCATCAGCGCATAATACATGATATCGTTGGCCCGAAGCCGCCGCGCATCCCATGTGCCGCCGCCCCAATAGGGCATCACCGTCTGTTTATGATAGAGACTGAGAACACTGGCGACCGGCTGACCCGCGTGCAGCACCGTCAGAATATCCGCGTCCTCGCCAAATCCATCGAGCACCTCGTCGAACAGGGCTTTGGGAAATACGGGTGTCCCCAGATTGCGCACACTTTCGGCATAGACCGCATAATGGTCTTCCCGGTCTTCTGCTTGCGTTCCAACGCGCACGGTCAACGCATTTTTCAATCCCTTGCGCACCTCTGCCCGCTGTTTCCTCGGAATATCCAAAAGCTGACTCTCGTCGTCCTCAGCCAATGGTTTGACAAAGCCGGCATAGACGCCGTCAACATGCTTCCAATGATGATCGGGAACAGGCCCGCCGCGCAATTCAACGCTCGGGAAACTGTGGCGTTCCGCGAAGCTCCACGCCTCGTCGGCCAGCATCTGGATCGCCTGATCGCTACTGCCAAGGATGCCGCCGCCGACAGCAAAGCCTGAGGAAACCAAAGCCCGGCCGAATAGGCCCGAATGAATGAGATGGAGCGGCATGATGCCCTGCAAAGCGCCCTCACCGTCTTCGGCGATCAGATAGCGCCACTCATGGCCGCAGGCCTTGCTGACCGATACCATCCATGCTGGCCTGTGAAACGGGGTTCCGTCCGCAGAAGCAGCAACATAGGATTCGATTCGCGCCAACTCATTCGCGTCCGCGCTGTCCAGAACACGAACCGTCACCGACTTGGGCTTGAACGCCATGTTCATTGCATCATCCCCGCTTCCAGCGCTGCCAGTTCGTCGACTCTGCCCCATTTGAAATCCTGTCCGGCGCGCAGCAGTTTTGCGCGCATCTTTTTCAAGTTGGTGTAGTGCCGGATTTTCGATCGTACCGGCGCGTTTTTTACCCGGGGCTGTTCGGTATCAATTTCCCAGGGGTGAAAATAGAATATCGCCCCATGGCCGTCATCGCGCTGCATTTTTCGAATGGATCGATCATATAATGCATAGGGCAAAAGCCGGAAGAATCCGCCACCGCCAGCTGCGAACACGCGATCGCCCAGCCGCACCGTCGTCACCGGCAATTCGATAAAATCGGATTGCGCGACCGGCTTCCAGGCAAATCGCGGCGACCCGGCCCAGCCATAATGGTCATGGTTTATTGGCGCGACGCTGGACGAATAGACATATCCTTCTTCAGCTAGAATCTGATGCGCCCAGGGCGTCCGCTGGTCGATCGAGAAACTGGGCGCTCGATAGCCGAGCACGCGCTGGCCGGACGCGTCTTCCAAAATCTTGCGGCTTTTATCCAGGTCGGCCCGAAATTGATCCGCCGACATGGTGAATACCCGGGCATGATCGTAGCCGTGGCTGGCAATTTCGTGCCCCGCCGAAACGATCTGCTGCATCAATTGCGGATAGCGTTCTGCCACCCAACCCAGAGTGAAAAAGGTCGCTTTTATTCCGGCCTCATCGAACAGCGCCAGGACCGCCTCGGTGTTGCGCTCGACCCGATGCTGCAGTTGATCCCAGTCCGCGCGATCGATGACCGTCTCAAAGGCTCCCACCTGAAACCAGTCCTCGATATCGACCGACATGGCATTGAGCAAAGCATCCGCTTTTCTCGCCGTTACAAAAGATTCAGGCTGCGCGTCCCGCATTATTATAGCTTTCTTTGCTCCGGACATCATTCTCGACCCATTCTACGAGCATGGTCAAGATACGGTGCAGATTCTCTTCCTGGCCATCCATGCGCGTTTCGAGCAGTGACAGCCGTTTTTCCATCATGTCGAGCCGCTGGACAATTTCTTTGTCAGCTTGCGGTGACTGCATCTTTGCGGGGGCAGCCGCTGCCGTTGATTGGGAGTCCGCCTCGGGCAACTTTTGGTCCGGCGGCGCGGGCTGCGCTGGCGCTTCCGGCTTGAGGAGATTGACGACGTCCGGCTCTGGCTTGAACTCTGGTTCTGCCTCCGGTGCCGACGAACTCGCCGCTGCTTCAGCTGTCTGTTCAGCGGCCCGTTGATAATCCCGTTTCGGTTTTTCCCACAGCGGGTTCCTCGGTTCTGTTGCCGCACTGGGTGGCGCAGCAATTTCGACATCCTCTCCTTTCAGGTCAGCAAGCACCCTTTCAACCAGCGGCTGATCGATCGTTTCAGCATGCTCGATAGATCCCATCAGCAAAATCCGGCTCATCAGCGCGTTGATCTTGCGTGGAACGCCGTCGGTTTCAGCATATAGCATCCGGAACACACCCGAAGTAATCTTCGGCCGGCCCGACCATCCGCTCTTGGAAAGCCGATGGGTTACATAGGGTTCGATTTCCTCGGGACCCATTGGCTCCAGATGATGATGCGCAATGATCCTCTGACGCAATTGTTCCAGCTGGTTGGAGTTTTGCAACATGTCGCGAAACTCTGGCTGGCCAAGCAGAAAAATCTGCAGCAAAGCCTGTCCGCCAAGCTGGAAATTCGACAGCATCCGCAACTCTTCAAGCGCTCCTGCCGGAAGATTTTGTGACTCGTCGACGATCAGCAGACAACGGCGACCGGCACGCGCTTCGGCATGCAGGAATTCCTCAAACGCACTGAGCAACTGAGCCTTGTCCATATGGTCAGTATCAATATCGAAATGATTGGCCGCCACGCGCACGATATCTTCGCTGTCGAGCTTCGTTGTCACGATGTTTGCGGCGGTCAGACGCGCCTTGTCGATCGTGGCCATCAGATGTCTGACCAGAGTGGTCTTGCCCGCTCCCACGTCACCGGTGATGACAATGAAGCCCTCGCCCTGCGCCAGGCCATAGCCAAGATAGGACAGCGCCTTGCGGTGGGTCAGGCTCTCGAAATAAAAATGCGGATCGGGAGTCAGCTGAAAGGGCCGCCCATTCAATCCGTAGAAACTAGCATACATACTCGTATCTCCGATCATCACCGATGATGATGTTTTTAAAAATCATATCTGAGCCCCAGCAAGGCGGATGCGGTAAGTGCGCTGTCAAAGCCATCCTGCTGAAAACTGTCCAGACCGACCGCTGCGGTACCCTGCAGACGCGGCAAAATCTGGCGATAATAGGCAGCATTGGCCCCAATCCCTAAGACATTCGGCGCATCGACAAAGCCGCTGTCGAGCAGATTGGCGTAGAGATTGGCGTCAAAGCTGGAATAGGCATCGAGTTCCCGGCCAACCGAAAGATTTGCATAGTAATTTTGATCGACCAGACCGTCTACTGCAGACACCGCGCCCAATTGTGAGGCGAAATAGCTGCGCCGCGCATAACCCAACCCGAGGCCGGTATTCCAGCCACCAGTATTGTAAGTCAACTGTCCGTTGACCCCGCGCGCCCGGAAGGACGATGCCGCCGCTGATTGCAGCACATCGTTAAAGCAGAGGCTGCTCGTTTCACCAAAGGCACATCCGTTCAGTTCACCACTGAGAGGGTTGCGCGAACTGGAGAAATTGGTTCCCAAACTGGCCAGATTGTCATTCAGCAAATTGCCGAAGCCGGACACCGTATCATAGACCGAGATATTCAGCGCCATGTTCTGATTGGGCTGATAGGCAAAGCTTCCGAAGTAGGTTTCGCTGCCATAGCGCTGACCAACCCGTGCTTCGAGCGAGGTGCGACGGCTGGGCCGCCACAGAACACCGGCATCCCAAAACACACCATCCTGATCATAGGACAGCAGTCGAGGCGATGTTTCATCGGTGACCAGCCGGCCGTCATCTCCGATGACCGGGACGCCATTGGCATCCCGCACCGCATCGCGTTCAGAAATTTCTATATCTTCATAGCCGACACCGCCAACCAGAGCGAGCGTTCCGGAGACCGGCACGGTCACGTCGGCGCGGACATGTTTCGCATCAAAGCGCTGGTCCAGCTGCCCGCCATCTTCCCGGTCCCAGCCGGCACTAACGGCCCAGCCGACCGGCAATTCACCGGGCTTCATGCCAACGCTCAGACTGGCCGACTGGCTGACACTATCGTCGAAGACGTCAATCGGGATCTGGCCCGGTGGCAAGGCACCAGTGCTCTTGTTTTCTACCTTGGTGTAGCCAATCCGATAACCCGCATTGACGTCAAGCGCGCCGACTTGGGTCGAAAGGTCCGGACCGGCATAGACCGAGTAGACCTGAGTCACATTGTCGATATTCCCGACCGTATTCGATGGTGCTCCGCCGCGCAGATCGACGCGGCTACGGGTCGCAATTCCACCAGCTTCCAGAGACAGGAGATTGGGCACGAGTTGCACCCTGCCGCGCGCCAACCCGGTAACGATATCATCGTCGCCCAGATTGTCCTGATAGTAGAATCGACGTTCATAGCGCACATTCAGCTGGGCTGCGGCATTGCGGGTCTGGATCGACGTATCGACACCGGCAGCAACCGACGTATAGGTAAGCACATCGCTGCCATCTTTCAGATCAGCGACGAGCACCTGCTGGATTTCGATATAGGGCGCCACGTCGGCCTTGCGTTCACGGGCCTCAGCTGCGGGCGCAGCGAAGCCAAGCAGAGGTAGCAACACACTCCCATATTTCAGGACATTTTTAGTCATAGGCGAGGTCATGGGTCACTCTCCATATCCGTAGTAGGATCCAAAGCGCCGTCCGGTTGGCGAAAATTTCGTGCCATTCAGAAGCAGTTGGATATGTTCACATCCGCCCATCAAACTGAGCGCATCGCGCAAGGCGGTTTCGGTTGTTTCGTCCGCTTTGACCACCATGACGACCTGGCCGACATGGGTTGCCAGCACCGAGGCCGGAGATGCCGACAAGGCTGGTGGTGAATCGAAAATCACGATGCGGTGGGGATTATTTTGCGTCAGACGGTTGAGCACCTGCTCCGTCCGCGAAGATGCCAGATATTCGGTGTCGGCGTTGGTCTGGTCGCCTGCTGGCAAGATGGCAAGACCAGGAATATCCGTATGAATGATACAATTTTCGACGGGCAGCTCAGGATCGGCCAGCGCGTCCATCAGACCCTTGCTGCCTTCCAGCCCGAGGCTGGACAGGATGCTGGGCTTGGCGAAATCTGCGTCTACCAGCAGCACCTCATTATCCTTCTCTGCGGCAATCGAAAGAGCCAGGTTCAGGGCGCAGAATGTCTTGCCTTCGTCAGGATGTGCCGAGCAGATCAATATCCGCTCACCATGGCGAACCGGCGCGGTCTTCTGGCTGCCCTTTGCGGCCAGAAGCAACTGGCGTTTGATGATTCGGAATTCTTCGGAAATACCGGTCACTGGTCCGTTGGGCACGATGAATCCGGCTTCGCGGAGCTTGTCGCGATCCACAATGACCCGCGGACCGTCATAAGTTTCGATTGGCCGCGGTGTCACCGGCGTGACGGGCCGGACCTCAGCACGAGGAGCCGCATCATCCTGCGCACTGCGGCGCTGGTCGCCGGTTCGGATGGCCGGGATATAGTCATAGACCTCCCCCGCTCTTTCGAGCAGCGATCCAGGCTTTCTGGGTGGGTTGAAGTTGTTCATATCTGCTTCCTCAAGCGACCATTCCGCGCTGGATAAATTCGACAATCATCAGCATCCCGAAAACGCCGAATAATGCGCCGCTCGTGCCGTAAAAAATCCGCAGTTTTTTCTTCTGTATCGCCCGCTGAGCGTTGGTCAGAATCTCCGAAACTGAGCCGATCACCGGCAGACCGCTGGCTTTTTCCAGCTTGTCAGCGGTTGGATAGGTTGTTTGCAACTGGCCCAGAGCAAAGGCCGTACCGATACCGCCGCCAATACCGGCGATCAAAACCACGGCCAGCAATAGCGGCCGATTCGGGGCTGCCGGAGAGCGCGGGCTGGACGGCGGGTCAATCACACGAAACTGGACCGAGTCCGTTTCCGATTCGACCTGACCACGCAATTTGATTTGCTCCCGATCGGCCAGCAGCTGGTCATACTGGTTCTTGAGCACCTCATAATCGCGATTGATCCGCGACATTTCCGCAGCCACCCCCGGCTCCATCGTCTGTTTCGATGCCAGTTGGGCCATGTCCGCCTGCAGCGCATTTTTCCGCGCCTGCAATGCAGCGATGCTTGCCTGCCGTTCGGCACGCATGCTCTGCAGCGAACTATAGGCTGGATTTGGGGTCTGATAACCACCTCCTCCAGCCGGTTCTTTTGCTGCCTGGCGTCGGAGCGCAGCAATTTCGTTTTTCATTGATATCACGTCAGGGTGGCTGTCGGTCCAACCGCGTGCGCGCGCAGCGGCCAAGTTTGCCTGTGCCTGAGCGAGTTGGCCACGGGCGCCGCCAGCGCCCACCCCGGGCGTCGCCAATGTCGGAGGCGTTCCCGACAGCTGGCCATTCAATGCGGCCAGCGACGCGGATGCCTGACTGATTTGCGAATCAATCTGCGCCAGTTCGGCCCGGGCGGCTTCCATGCGCTGGCTGATCGAGCCAACACCCGGCAACAGCCCCAGATTTTCTGTTTCGAACTGAACCCGCTTCTGTTCCAGCTCCTGAAGGTCTTTTTCCCGCTCGGCGAGCTGGGCATCCAGAAACTTGATCGTCTGGCTGGTTTCAACGCGGTCACCGGACAGATTTTCCTCGACAAATATGTCGATCATTTTCTGGACGATATCGCGGGCCAGAACGGCATTTTCGGCATCAGAAAGATTTGTCGCCGAGGATTTCGCCGTAATCTCGAACAGATTGTCTTTTTCGGATTTTATTTCGATGCTCTTGCGCAGCATCTCGACTTTGCTGGCAAGTTCGCGGTCCGTTGATACCGACTGGTTGAGCGCGGTGCCGCGGACAACTTTTTCCAGATTGATGGTGGAAGCGAGCGTTTCCTGGACGCGCTCCATATTCTTCTTGCGCTCCCGCGCATCGACCCCGACCTTGTCGGACAGGATCGATTGCATTTCGGCGGAAATGCGGGCTTTCGATTCATAAACATTGGGGATCAGTGCGACGACAAGCCAGCCCAGCAAGCAGAGAGCCCACGCAACCGCGAGTGCAAGCCAGCGTCGATTCCAGACGCTGTACACCGCAATTTTAAATTCGTCGTAGAGACCGTTCATATGTTCGTTCGATTCCTGTGAAAGAGAGCCAACGGCAGATTAAAACATGCTTTCCGGGATGATGATCACGTCTCCAGGACGCAGCATGACATTGGCGCGGGTTTCGCCCTTCTTCATCAAATCATCGATCCGCAGGGCGAATTCCTTCTGCTTGCCGGTGCCGCGATCAAAGCGGATCAACCGGGCACGGTTGCCCGATGCGAATTCCGACATGCCGCCCACCGCGATCATCGCGTCGAGCAGGGTCATATTGGCCCGATACGGGATGGACGCCGGCTTTTCGGTCGCCCCCACGATGCGGATTTGCTGCGAGAAAGTGCCGGAGAAATTGTTGACGATCACGGAGACCAGAGGCTCATTGATATATTGCGACAATTGCAGCGTCAGATCCTGCGCCAGCATCGCCGGTGTTTTGCCGACTGCAGGCATATCGGTAATCAATGGCGTGGTGATGCGGCCATCAGGTCGAACCTGGACTTTCGCGCCGAGTTCCGGATTGCGCCAGACGAAAATGGTCAGCTCGTCCAGCGGACCAATCACATATTCTTCACCGGGACCTTCCTGCATGGAGACAAAAGATGCCGGCGGCAGCTGCGGTCCGCCGGAACTACCCGAACAGCCAGCGACTGCCAGTGACGCCATGCCAGCACCGACCATCAACTTCGCCAAACGATTGTTTTTCATACCAGAACGCATTTTTCCACCTCGTATAAAACCTCTGGTAAATGGCAGTAATCCGGCGGAAAACAGCCATTCACGCAAAGTCACAACGTGGATATGATGGAAAATAGTGAATATAGCGTTAGGATTTGCTGAATTTGCGATTAACGCTAACAACCCGTTACCGAAGCCAACGGCATTGAATTATTTGACTAATATCTCGCTGGCTGGTCCCTGGCCAAGGAAATTGGCAGGGCTTGCAGTGGCACCATAGGCTCCTGCACAGAAGATCGCGACGACGTCACCCACGCTCGCCTTTGGCATAGCGGCATTGTCGCTCAAGCGGTCGAGCGGGGTACACAGACAACCGACGATCGACACCGTTTCGGCAGGCTCTTCCTCGAATCTGTTTGCGATAGCCGCTGGATAATTGCGCCTCACGACGGTTCCGAAATTGCCGCTGGCAGCCAGCTGGTGATGCAAACCACCGTCGGTAACGAGGAAAATATGCCCCTGGCTTTCCTTGCGGTCAACGATACGGGTCAGATAGACACCGGCTTCACCCACCAGATAGCGGCCCAGTTCGATGGCAAACTGGGTAGACGACAGAATATCCGGCAATTGTCTGAGCTGCTCGGATAATGCATCGCCGACCTTGATGATGTCCAGCTGTTCATCACCCGGAAAATAGGGAATACCGAAACCCCCACCCAGATTGACATGCTCCGGCGCACGCCCGATGGCCTCCGCCAGATCAGCCGCAAGCGCCAGGGTTTGCGACTGTGTCTCGATGATGGCGTCCGCGCTCAACGCCTGTGAGCCGGCAAAGATGTGAAACCCGCGCCAATCTGCGCCAGCTTCCAATATTCGTTTCACCGTCGGGGCCACCAACTCGATATCCATACCGAATGGCTTGGCGCCGCCGCCCATTTTCATTCCCGATCCCTTGAGATCGAAATTCGGATTGACCCGGATCGCCAATCGCGGCGCTTTCCCCACGGCTGAACCGATCTTCAGAGCCCGGTCACATTCGCCGGGCGACTCGAGATTGATGGTGACGCCAGCCCGGATCGCTTGCTCCAATTCGTCATCCCTTTTGCCCGGGCCGGCGAAGCTGATATGCGCCGGTTGTGCGCCGGCGTCGAGGGCCATGCGCAATTCTCCGCCTGAGGCAATATCGATCCCATCGGCCAAACCCACCATATGGCGGAGCACTGGCTGGAACGGATTGGCCTTCATGGCAAAGTGAAGATCCAGACCGTCAGGCATAGCGGCCCGCAGTTGCGCCATCCGGCTGTCAAGCATGCGGGTGGAATAGACAAACAGTGGCGAACCATGTTGCGCGACGAGCGCACTAGCGGTCAGGCCACCGATTGCAAGCTCACCATCAATCGCTTCATATCCGGACGGGATCGGCCCGGTGGGTTTGGTCTTAATCATTCAACATCCATGCTGGCCAGTAAATTGCGATCCAGTTTCCCGTTCGGATTCTTCGGGAATTCGGACAGCAGGACGATATCTCTGGGGTGCATAAAATTCGGTAAATTTTGCTTTAAATAGTTTTCCAGTTGAGCGGTGAGCGCATCGGTTTCGGACATATTTCCAACCGGCCGGACAAACAAACGGATGGCCTGGCCAAGCCGTTCATCGGGGACGCCCAGCGCAACCGCTTCGGCAGCAATGCCCGATTCCACGGCACTTTCCTCAATTTCTGTAGGGCTGATACGGTTGCCGGAGCTTTTGATCATGGCATCATCGCGGCTTACGAAATAGAGCAATCCATCCTTGCCGCGCTTGACGGTATCACCAGAGAAAGCAGCGGTGCCGCCGGACGTCGCGGCTGCCGGTGCGTCCTTGAACCGTTGGGCCGTTCGTTCGGGATCATTCCAATAGCCTTGCGCTACCAGGGGGCCGCAATGGACCAGTTCGCCCGGCTGATCAGGCGCGGCAATGGCACCGGTTTCATCGACCACCAGAATTTCGGCAAACGGGATCGCCGTGCCCATGCTGGTGGGATTATCGTCGATCAGCGAGGGATCAAGATAGGTGGAGCGGAACGCTTCGGTCAGGCCATACATCGCATAGATATCGGTTTTTGCGCCAAAAATCGCGCGCAACTGTTTGACCAGTGTCGGGGTCAGCGCTCCACCGCTGTTTGTAAGCCGCCGCATCGATGCAACCGCTTCCTCAGGCCAGTCTTGCTCGACCAGTTGCACCCAGAGCGGCGGCACCGCTGCTAGGGTCGTGATCTGCTCACGCGCACAGACTTTCAGCACATCGCGAGGCGTCAGATAATCCAGCGGTACCGCACATCCACCCGCCGCCCAGGTGGACAACAACTGGTTCTGGCCATAGTCAAAACTCAGCGGCAAGACGCAGATCGTGCGGTCATCGGACGATAGCTTGAGATAATCCGCGACACTTAGTGCGCCGAGCGTAAGATTGGCGTGGCTGAGCATCACACCCTTTGGCCGACCGGTTGAACCACTGGTATACAGGATGGCCGCCAAATCATCGATATTCGTCGTTGCGGCACTGGGTTCGACCGGATTGACGATTGATTCCAGAGCGACCTCGACCGCCTTGTCTTCGAACAGGCTCCACGCCGCATCGTCGCCGCTGTCCGCCAGCGTTTTCAGGCGTCCGCTATTGCTGATCAGCAACCTGGCCCCGCTATCCGCCATGATATAGGCAACCTGAGCCTGTTTCAGCAGAGGATTAATCGGCACGTGCACCAGACCGGCTCGAGCAGCAGCCAGCGGCATGAGGCAGGCCAGTTCGGTTTTCGAGAGCCAGGTCGCCACGCGATCGCCCCGGACGACGCCTTGAGCCTGCAGCCATGACGCCAGCAAAGCGATACGATGATTTAACATCTTGTAGTTAAGGGTACCGGAACGCGTCACGAGAGCGCTCGCATCCGGATCCTTGCCTATAGTCAAATGGTCGAGCGGAAATGCGGCGGTTTCGGGAGCAATATTCAATGTTTGACCTATGGGAAAAAGAGCAGATTTGTGACAGATACGACCTTAGCCATGACCAGCGAATATCATAGCAATTTCCAGTCGGTGCAAGCCATAGCTGGAGAAAAACTTGGGCGAGCCGCGCAAAAATCCCTGTTCGACCGGATTGAATGGCTCAAACCGCTGCACGAACTGTGCCTGCCGGACAAGACACCGCTGATTGTTCACAGCCAGGAAGGTGAAGCAGAAGCATGGATGTTTCTGATGAAAACCGGAATCGGCCGCCACGCTGCCTTGGCCAACTGGTATAATTTCACCTACCGTCCGATTTTCCTCGGCGAATATGACGAGGTTACCAAATTGGCGCTGCTGGCAAAGCTCGCGAAGAAACTGAAGTCCAGCTCTCACCATATTGAAATCACGCCGGTTCCGGATGAAGATTCGGCTGCAAGCCTGACTCAGCGGGCGTTTGAGCAGGCCGGCTGGATCGTGTTCCGATCGAAAGCCGACGACAACCATATCCTCAACGTCAACGGTCGCACATTCGACCAATATTGGGCCGACCGTCCCGGTCAACTCCGCAACACGGTACGCCGCAAAGAGAAGAAAAATCTGGTGTCGGTGCGGATTGAAAAGGAATTTTCCGACGAAGACTGGGATGACTATGTCTCGGTATATGAGCGCAGTTGGAAACCGGAAGAAGGCAATCCCGATTTTCTGCGCAAACTGGCGCAACATGAAGCCGCTGCTGGATGTATGCGTCTTGGCCTCGCCTATATCGATGGCGCGCCGGTCGCGGCCCAGTTCTGGACCGTCGAAAATGGCGAAGCACTGATCCACAAACTGGCGCATGTCGAAGATGCCACCAAGTCCTCTCCCGGCACCCTGCTATCGGTGGCCATGTTCCAGCATGTGATCGATATCGACCATGTCAATCTGATCGATTTCGGGACCGGCAACGACAGCTACAAAAGGGAGTGGATGGAGGATGTCCGGGACCGCTACCGGCTGGAGTTCTACTGGCCCAACAACCCACTGTCATGGCTACCAATTTTGCGACATTATGCGTCGGGCCTTGCCGGAAAGCGCGCTTCCCTTTAGGGAGGCGCCGTTATCCGGGATTCGGGGGTTTTTGATGGAAAATGAGGTCGATTTAACGCCGGAAGCTGCCGTGCGTGCAGTGATGCGGGATATTTTGGGCCTGAGCGAAGAGCAGGTCGCAGAATTCACGGCGGAAACCGAGCTTTTCGGCGCTCTCCCGGAGTTGGACAGCATGGCCGTCGCTGGATTGCTCACCGAACTCGAAGACCGTCTCGACATCATGATAGAAGATGATGAAGTTGACGGCGAACTGTTTGAAACCTTTGGCAATCTGGTTGCCTTTGCCGAGATGAAAGTCAACGAGTGACCGCCCCGCCCGCATTCGTCTCCTACGAATTTGCGGATCGCGAAGAGCTCTGTTTATGTACGGCGCCACAGTCACATCGCCGGATCCTGCTGGTTCCGCCGCTGTTTGACGAAATGAACCGGATGCGCAAGATGCTGGTCGACGTCATGCGCGCACTGGAAGCTTTGGAAGTTGGCAGCTTTTTGCCGGACCTGCCGGGCACGAACGAAAGCCTTGTCGCACTCGAACAGACCAGCTTGTCCGACTGGCAAAACGCCATCCAGACTTGCGCCCAGCAGCATGATATCTCCCATATCGCCTCCTTCCGTGCCGGCGCGTTGACGATTGCTGCGATGCCAGAGGCCAGTCACTGGGTATTCAGCCCGGTAAAGGGCGCAACCATTTTGCGGACGATGATGCGGACCAGGGTGGCAGCCGACCGGGAGGCAGGCCTCAGTACAAGCCTTGCCCAGCTAACCGAACAGGCTGAGGCCGGATCGATAGAGCTGGCCGGCAATATCCTCGGGTCAGAGCTCTTCAAGCAGCTGAATGCGGCGGACATACCGCAGATGCCGGATCAGCGGGTGGCACGACTGGACTCAGACAGCAAACCAGCTGACGTGCACATTCCCGGCAGCGCCTTGTGGTTGCGCGCCGAACCTGATGATGATCTGGCCATGTCATCGGCTATCGCTCAGGATATTGCGCAATGGATCGGGCAATGACGCGCAGTTTCCATGCAATCCCCTGTGGAGAAGAGACGCTCGCGGCCACCCTCGACACCGCCTCTGGCACGACCGCTCTGCTTATTGTCAGCGGCGGCAATGAAATCCGCTCGGGCGCTCATAATGGCATGGCATCTTTGGCGATGCAGATATGCGAACAGGGCTTTCCGGTGCTCCGCTATGACCGGCGCGGAATCGGCGAAAGCAGTGGGCAAAATGACGGCTTCCTGTCCAGCGCCGCCGATATCGCGGCCGCAGCACGCTTTCTCAGGGAAAAACAGCAAGCCCAGAAGATCGTCGCTTTCGGAAATTGCGATGCGGCTACCGCACTGGCCCTGTTCGGATCAGAGGCGGGCATTGACGGATATATATTGGCCAATCCTTGGGTGATTGAGCCGAGCGGTGAAGCAGAGCCCGACAAACCGACCATGTCATCGGCGGCCATCCGATCGCGCTACTGGGACCGTATCAAAAACCCGCGGACGATCATCGATCTGCTCTCCGGCAAAATTGACCTGAAGAAATTGGCGAAGGGCCTCAAACAGGCCTCTCGATCCGATGAGAATAGCGCATTGTCTTTGCGGTTGGGAAGCGCGCTGTCAGGACTGGAGCAACACGTCCAGATTTTGCTGGCAAAGCGCGACACAACCGCCCGCGCCTTCCTCGCTGCCTGGAATAGCGCAGATTATGAAACGCTGCGGCAGGAGAATAAAATCTCCATCGAAACGCTCGACAGCGCTTCTCACAGCTTTGCCGATACCGACGCCAAAAACTGGCTCACCGGAAAATTACTGGGTGCTTTGCGCAGCGCCTGATTATTCGGCTGCAATCAATTCAAATTCCTGTTCGGCCAGAAAACGCTCCGCATCCAGCGCCGCCATGCAGCCGGTACCAGCCGCCGTGACCGCTTGCCGGTACACATGGTCCATGACATCGCCGCAGGCGAACAGGCCCGGAATTTTGGTTTTCGGCGTGCCCGGCTGAACTTCGATATAGCCGCCGTCAATCAGGTCGAGATGGTCCTTGAAGATCTCCGTCGCTGGCGCATGCCCGATGGCGACAAACGCACCATCAACTGCCAGATGGCTGGTGTCACCGGACTGCGTGTCGATGAGATCAAGCCCGACCAGTCCGACCGGATCGCCACCACCGACGAACCGCTCCACATTCTTGTTCCACAAAACCGAGATTTTGGGATTGGCCAACAGCCGGTCCTGCAGGATTTTTTCCGCGCGCAAGCTGTCACGGCGATGGATCAGGGTCACATCATCGCTATGATTGGTCATGTAGAGCGCTTCCTCGACCGCGGTATTACCACCGCCGATCACCGCGACTTTCTTGCCGCGATAGAAAAAGCCGTCGCAGGTCGCACAGGCCGAGACGCCCTTCCCCGACAATTCTTCTTCGCCGGGCAGACCGAGCCATTTGGCTTGCGCACCGGTTGCTATAACCAGCGTGTCGCCTTCATAGATGTCGCCACCATCGCCCTTCAGCCGGAACGGTCGCCTGGAAAAATCAACATCGACAATCGTGTCGAATATGGTGCGGGTGCCGACGCTTTCGGCCTGCGCCTGCATCTCTTCCATCAACCACGGGCCCTGAATGACATCGCGAAATCCGGGATAATTTTCGACGTCGGTGGTGATGGTCAACTGGCCGCCGGGTTGCAGCCCCTGCACCACGATCGGCTCCATGCCAGCGCGCGCGCCATAGATAGCCGCCGACAATCCAGCCGGCCCCGAACCCAGAATGAGCATTTTTGTGCGATGCGTTTCGGCCATATTCCATTCCCGATTATGATTCTATACTGTGCAAATAGGGATGCCTGACACAGGTAGGCAAGAGCTAACACCGCTCATCCACGGCAAGAATAATTTTCGGCGGAGATAGCCGCTATTGAAAGCTTGCCGATGGTTGGCGTCCGTTCAGGCCGCAATCACATATTTGGATTGACCGGCTCCCCGGCACATTTGCTTGGAAACGCGCGTCTCTTCGCCGTCGATAATCGCGACATCGGTGATCGTCAGGCATTTGCGGCCATTGGGCTGCGTGTTGAGTGCAGTGACTGTGGACGACCCGGATACGCCGCCGCGCGTCGGACTTTGCCAGTTGGCAACTGCCCCCACTTTTTCCTCCTCGACTACCGCAAGCGTGGCCTCCGCGGCTTTCTCCTGTTCATCCTCACTCAATTTGCAGGCGATCTCGCCAACGAGAACCGCGCCTGCCGCGCTGGCGATGAAAGAACCGACCTTGTTCAGTCCGGCAACCGATCCGAGCGCGCCGCCAAAAATGCCGCCCAGAAGCCGCCCGCGCCCGCGGGATTTCTTGCAGCCCTTATTGTTGCTGGCCTTGCTGCCTTTGCTAGCGCTTTTGCTCGACTTTGCGGCCTTTCCGCTGCCGCCTTCCATATGGAGAAAACCATAATTGTCCGGCACCGGATACCCACCGCAGCCGGTATTGTAGCAGTAACGGTCGCTCAGATAATCGCGATCTGCCTGGTAAAGCTGCACCGCCGCCCGATAGACCGCCATATTTTCGCCGTCCGGGTCCGAGTTTGCATGTTCCTCCATAATCTCTTTGTAGAAACGATCTCTGGTGGCAGCGGAATATTCCATCCTGCCCGCCACTTTCTCGGTGTAAATGCGGGACAGCTCGTCCTGATATTCATTCATGCGCTTGCGATATTCGGTCAGAACGCCACTGTAATAATTGTCCAGCTCCGTCGTGCAGGCGTTGATATTTTTGGCTTTGTCATGCGGGTCCGGAAGATGCAGATGATCTTCCCGGCAGTCTGGATAATCCTTTTGCGACAAGACCGGTTTGGGCGGCAGCGCAGGCAATGGCGGCTCTGCCTGCGCAGGCGGCACATAGGCTCTGTCCTCCGCAGCCGGCGCCGCCGAACCGGCACCATCCGTTGCAGGACCGGTTTCGCTCGATTGCAGCGCCATGGGATTGCTGATCCCATGTTCCAACGGCGGAAGAGCCAGTGACTGCGGCGTCATCGCAATGGCGACATTGGCTCCGGCTGGACCCGGAAATAGCACGAGTGCACCGAATGCAAACGCCCCCATCGTACCAGCGGCAGTGACCGCAAGCGCTGCTTGAATCCTGCTCAAATTGCCCTCCTGTTTTACGTCCCAGACGAACCGAGACCCCTTGCCCTAACCGATAAGTCGAACGGAGTAAAATTTACTTCCATTGATTTGGTATCGAGCGCCAGGGATCCTGTTAGCCACCACAATTGGCAGCCTTGATTCTCAGCCCGTTTACAGCGAACCAAAACAGCTGCTGTGATCAACCGCACGCAAGCCCTGCCCTGCTGCTGGCGCATCAGTCGAATCCCAAAAGCATGTAGGGTTCGAGCATCGACTTGGGCGAGCACCGTTAGCCGCCCGCGCTGCAGGCCTTTTTGGCTCAACCTCCATGAAGCGTCCGCGCCATTGCGAACCGGACCGGAATCTTTTTTGAGCCGTTTCTCGCGCTAATTACGCCTCTTTAATTGAGGGCCCGTTTTTTTTTGCGGACGCCAAGCTGGAGGATTTTGCATGCGCATTGGTGGAACTTTGAGATATCGCGACACGCTGAAATTGAGCACGGCGGCGAGTGTTCTGGGAGCAGGCCTGTTGCTTTCCCCGAGCCCCGCGCACGCACAACAGATTGTCCCCGGCGATAGTGCGGAATGCCCAATCACTGTCATCGATGGCGAAAAGGTGGCAATATGCGAAGGCGATCTGGCGGACGGCATCACCGCAGGTCCCGGTACGCCCGATTTCAAACGCATCGTCATCCGCAATCCCGATGCCCCTATAGCGCCGCCGGGCTATGCCGGCATCGAACTCGTCAAAAATAACGGCGATCTGACAATCGATATCGAAGACGGCGTACGGATCAATGTGTTCCACGATCCCAATATCGCCGGTGATGCGCAAGGCATATTCGCAATCACGCAGGAAGGCTTCGATCTCAGCCTGACCAGCGCGGCGGATGTCACTGCGGACGGCAACGGCGGTTTCGCTCGAGGCATCGAAGCGGTCGCCGAAGGCGGGGGTGTGGTGCGCGTCAGCAACGATGGCGACATTATCGCGACAGCGACGGGCGATTCCGCAACCGCCCTGCAAGCGCGGGCAGATCTCGGAGGAGGCATCGGCATAAACAATTCCGGCGTGCTCAGAGCGGAGTCAAACGGGTCCGGCGAGCGCGAAGCCGTCACCGCAGGCATACTGGGCCTGGGCTTTCGTGGCGCGAACGTTTCCATTATAAATAATGGCGACATTTTCGTGACCACAAGTCCCGATCAATTCGATACGGACTTCAATGGCGTCGCCGGGGCAATCGTTGGCAAAGCATTTATGGATTCCGGCGCGAGCGGCGTCAGCATCATCAATAATGCCGATCTCACAGTCTCGGGCAATCAGACTCACGGTATCGTCGCCTACGCGGAACTGACCGGCCCGTCGCAGTTTCCCGGAGCATTCCCGTTCGTCGATCCGGACGATTTCACCGTAGAATATTTCGATGATGTCCCCGACCGGGCCACTGTCGGCGTCGCTACCATTGGCAAGATCACGACCAATGGCGACGCAACTTACGGCGTCCTCGCGCAAGCTGGGGGAACGCTCAGCTTGATTAGCGTCAGCTCCTCGTCGGACATCGACATGACTGCACCCGGCAGCTTCGGCACGGGGATTTTTGCATGGTCACAGTCTCAGAGTAGCCTCATCCAGGTAGTCAACGCCGGAGCGATAACGGGCTCGGGAGACGCTATGAGCGGCATCAAGCTGGGCGCCTTCGGCGCACCCGCCGAAGGCGAGTATCTCATGACGCTCGACAATGATGGCGATATCGCATTCGATGCCCCGGCCGCATATGGGATTACCTTGTTCGCAACGACCGGCGACAATGTCTCGGCGGAAGTCGACAATAGCGGCGATATTAACTTGTCGAACACGACCGATCCGGGCTCGATCGGCATCTCGGTCAATTTCGCCGCCAGCGACGCGAACGAGACTCGCGACGGGACCAGCCGCGTCACGCTGACAAATAGCGGCGAAATCGAGATGGGCGCGGGGAGTGCGATCGTTGTGCTCGCAGATCAGATCGATTTTATCGACAATGTCGGCGTGGTGCTCACGGAGGGCGATCAATCGGATGTGGTTCGGCTTGGCAGTGCGGGTGGCCCGGCGCAAATCAGTGCACGCTTCAATCAGACCGTGATCGGTTCCCTTGGCGATGAATCCAACGGGATTGCCATCGAACCGCTGGCCGACGCTTCCCAGCTTTCGATGATATTGGATACGATTGTCCTCACGACCACTGGCACCGGAAGCAACGGCTTTCTGGTCGAGCAGCTGGGCGAAGGCACGAATACAGAGTTCACCATCCAGGACTCGGTATTGGCCACGTTTGGCCAATCCTCCGACACGATCAGCATTGCCGCCATCGGGCAAGATAGCGCTATGACCTTCGATGCGACCAATTCGATCTTTACCCGCTCAAATAGCGCCAACGGCCATGCTGTCCTCATTGGCGGTCTTGCCGGCATCGATTCCGTACTTAACGTAAACTTGCTCAACACTACGCTTTTGACAGAAGGTGATACGAGCACAGTCTTCGAAATTGCGAATTATATACAGACCAACTCGATCAGCGTTCTTACCGTCTCAGATGCCAACTTCACTTCGCGGGGCGATGATAGCGTCGCCATTGCCGTCGGTACGGCGTCCACCGGGCCGATCGACCGAACTTCGCAAACGATCTCGATCGAAGATACGAGCATCTCGACCGAAGGAGATCGCAGCACCGGCATCTTCATCGACAGCAAGCTGGACGGGGCATCCGATTCCGACTTCGGCATTCTCGTTAACGGCGTAGAAATCTCGACCGAAGGCGAAAGCGCGCATGGGATCGAGATCATCGGTGCGCAAAATGCCACGATTGGCGACCGCGACAACATCACGGCGGGCGGCGTCTTTGCCGACATCGTCATCAATGCAACCGCGGATATCACTGCCGCCGGTGTGAATTCCGACGCGATCCGCATCACCCAGCAGGACCGCACATTCCTTCGGGCGGGCGATGGCGCAACCGTTTCGGGTGGCACGGGCGATGCCTATGCGATCCGGCTGATGGGAATCGTGCCGAACAGCGAGGCGGTGGACGAGATTACCGGCGCCGTGACCGTCGCCAAGGCCAAGATTACCGACAATGCGCAGAACATCATCACCGACTATACCAGCAGCGGTGGCGAAGCTTCGACCATCGGCCCGATGAACGCCGCGACCAACGATCCGATCAGCATCGACATGTTCGACACGAGCGACTTCGCCCATCAGGTGACGGTGGATGATGCGACTGTTGAATCGATGATGGGCGCGGGCGCGATCGCAGCGGATGGCTCGCTCGTGGTCGAAGCGATGAATGGTGCGATCATTCGATCGGGCAATGATGACGCGCCGGTGATCTCGGCGGTCGAGGCGCTGGCGATCCTTGCCAGCGATACGAGCTTCAGCAGCACCGGCGCCAATGCTCCGCTCTTCAGCCTGACCGAGTTGAACGCGGGCGACGGCAAGGCCTTCTATGGCGAGTTTACCGGTATCACCGCGACGACGACCGGCGCGAACAGCGATGCCATCGCGACCGGCGGCGGTGTGGCGAACAGCGTCGGCGCGATCTTCCTGCGCGCGACCCACCCGACGGGCCGCAGCACTGTATCGACCACCGGCGACGGTTCGCACGCGATCAGCTTCGATGGCCCGATCGGTTCCAGCTTTACCGGTTCGATTGCCGATAGCGATATCTCGACGACGGGCGCCGATGCCGCGGCGATCCTGCTCGATATGGGCGGGACAAGCTCGGCGAGCCTCGAACTGTTCGATTCCGCGGTCAGCACCAGCGGCAGTGGCAGCGACGTGGTGCGGCTGAATACCGGCGGCGCGAGCGACTATACCTTCATCATCGCCGATTCCGAACTGCGGAGCGAGGGCGATGACAGCGCACTGCTGCGCGTCACTGGCCGCGAAACGGCGAACGTCGGTAACTTCGTGATGATCGGTGGCACGCTGAGCAGCACCGGTGACGGTTCGGGCGGCATCATCGTCGATGGCAATCAGGCTGCTGGCGAGTCATCGCACACGTTTTTCTTGGCCGAAACCAGTATCGCGACCGAAGGCGACAATTCCGGCGGCTTCGTGTTTGGGCGCGATGACAGCGAAGGTTCGAATATCACCAGCTTCACTTTCGATGCGGTGGATATCACCACACAGGGCGCGGATAGCGACGCGTTTTATGTCGGCACTCAATCGGATAACAGCATCAAAGGCGTAACCATCACAAACAGCAGCTTTGTGACCGCCAGCGACAATAGCCGCGCGATGGTGACCGAATTGCTTGGCGAAAACTCGGTTCAGTCCGTTACTGTGGCCAACAGCCGCTTTGAGACCTTGGGCAACAACAGTGCGGCGATCACTGTTAATGACTTGCCCGAGGGTGTCGCGGGATTGCAACCTGATGGATCGATCCTCTCCATCGACATTGGCGAAACCACGATCAGCACGCAGGGCGACAACAGCCTTGGCATTGATGTCGCGAGCCTGTTGGGCGATCAGTCGACGACCGTCATTAGCATGAGCGACAACCAGATCAGCACTGCAGGCGCGAATAGCGATGCGGTCAGCATCGGCACGCAGACGGGTATCGGCTTCCAGGAATCGCATACGTTCTCGATGGATTTCATGGATTATGAAACCACAGGCGATGACAGCCGCGGGACCTATATCGGCTCGCTCGCCAACGGGATCGGCGGTGCTTCCGATTCCGAAGACGCGACCGATGCCACCTTCTTTATCGGAGAAGGCTCCATCACCACCTCCGGCGCGCGATCGCACGGGATCGAATTCGCCGCCATGGACGGTGACTTCACGGACGCGATTGTCGATGCTGTGATCGCCGGCGACCTGATGATCGACACAAGCGGCGCTGACGCAATCGGCATCCTTTGGGGCGGCCTGCAAGGCAATTTCGTCGACAGCGACGCCGCAACCGATCTCAGGCCGCAATATTCGGTCACGATGGCCCCGCTTTCGGTCGCGACCAACGGCGCAGGATCGCACGGCATCCAGGTCGGCGACCTTCCCGCGTTCGACGCAGCCGATAATGCCGATGTCACGCTGACCATTGGTACGCGGGAGATCACCACCACCGGCGCCGGCGCGCATGGCGTGGTGATCGGCAGCGGCTGGGGCGATGCAGGCTCGACCAATGCCACCGGCCGCACCGGCTCGAACCGCTATTCGACCGTCACTGTCACCGGCGCAATCGATGTATCAGGCGCCGGTTCGGACGGGATCGTCTCCGACAGCCTCATCAACGCATTCGAAATCACCGAAACCGGCAGCGTTACGTCCGCCGATGGCTTTGCGCTGAACTTTGCGACGGTGGATGACGGACAAAGCGCGTTCAATCTCGGCACCATCGACGGCGATGTGATCTTCGGCGATGGCGATGATGTGTTCGACAATGAGGGCACGTTCACCGGCAATATCGACATGGGCGCGGGCGCAAATGCGATCTTCGTGCGCGCGGGCGGGGTGTTCAACTCGCTCGACGAAATCCTGCTCGGCATGGGCAATGCGATCACCGTCGAAGGCGATCTGTCGCCGGGCGGCGTCGAGCCCTTCCAGACCACCGCCATCGGCAGCGACCTTGTGCTCGCAGACGGCTCGCGACTCCTTGTCGATATTGACGGGATGACCGCGGATGCGACCACCTCGGGCTTTTTCGTTTCGGATCGGGTGACCGTCGACGGCGACATCAGCATCGGCGATTCCACCCTTGCCGTATCCTCGCTGACTGCAGAAGGCGACTTTGACCGTTCAGCGCAATTCCTGATCCTCGATGCAAGCGGCGCGCTGACCGGAGAGTTCAGTGCGATCGATGCGGACCTGCCCTTCCTCGATCTGTCGATGACCTATGAAGGCAACCGCGTGATCCTCAATGCCGGGCGCGAAGGCCCCGTCGTGCCCTTCGCCTCGCTGGGCCAGACACCGAACCAGCGCGCGGTCGGTGCCGCCTTCGACCAGCTTGAGCCCGGTGCCACCGGCGACTTGGACGATGTGATTGACCAGCTGATCTTTGCCAGTACCGATCAGGCGCTGACCGCATTCGATAGCGTTTCCGGCGAGATCTACGCATCGCTGCTCGCGCAGGCAGGGAGCGATGGCCTGCGCCTTTCCAGAGACGCGCTTTCCCGTTCTCGGCAGGCTGTCGCGCCCGGCTGGGCTATCTGGGGCGGCGTGAGCTTTTCCGACAGTTCGATCGATGGCGATGGCAATGGTGCGCGGGTAGAACAGGACGATCTCGGCTTCGACTTCGGGATCGATTATGTCGGTGCAGGCAACCAGTGGGCAGCGGGTATTTCGACCGGCTACCGCGATGGTGACGTCGATATTGCGCGGCGCGCCAGCAGCGCCGATTACGAGATGTGGTATCTGACAGCGCACGCACGCTACGGCACCGGGGGCGCAGGGCCGACAATTGGCGGTGCTTTCAGCTATGGGGAGACCGACGCAAACGTCACGCGTACACTCACCGTCAATGCCCTGAGCCGCACAGCTCTCGGCCAGGCTCAGATCGACAGCACCACCTTTGCCGGTGAAGCGCGCTATGGCTTTGCTATGGGAAGTGGCTGGGCAGCCGGTCCCGTGGTATCGGTCCAGCATGTCCACAGCGATCTTTCGCTAGACAATGAAACCGGCGCAGGCAGTGTCGCCCTCACATCGGCAGACGCATCGGACGGTCAGACGCGCTATGGCGGGGGGCTTTTCCTCAATCTGCAAGACAGAGGTGTGGCGTTCGATCTTTCGGCGCAATATGTCGAAGCGTCCTCCAACACCGTTGGCGCGCGGCTCGCTTTTGCCGACGGCGGCAATGCGCCCTTCACCGTGCTTGCGCCGGTAACGGATGGTGGCGGCGTATCGGCTGCCGCGTCAGCCAGTATAGAGCTTGGCAAGGGCTGGACTCTGGGGGCGCAGTTCGATGCCTTCCTGGGAGGTGACCAGAACGATATCTCGGGCGCTGCTACCATCGGCTGGCGGTTCTAGGCTGGGCGGTCTCGGAGCGTGACAAAGCTCGATCCCCATGCTGAGCGAGAGCTGCTTGAATTGCTGGAAGAAGCGCTCGATCAGCCACTGGCAAGTCGCCGCGAGTGGCTGAAGCGCAAGCTCCGCGAGCGGGACCGCGTTGGCCGCAAGCTTGAAGACCTTATCGTTCTGGCTGAACATAACGACATTTCATTGTGGGACTGGTAAAGGAAAGACCACGCGCTGGAAATCTGTTGAAAGGCGTGTATTCTCGAAGCGGGGTACGAGAGGTGCGTTGATGGATCATGCAGGACTGATGGCCGATTGGCAGTCGGGCAATGCCGATGCCGGCGGCTCGTTGATCAAGGAAATCCACCGGGAACTGGAAGCAATCGCTGCTGCCAAGCTGTCGCAGGAACGAAACTCTTCGCTCTCGACAGGCGACCTCATCAATGAAGCGGTCATCCGGCTTTCAAAGCTGAACCGGATCAAGTTTCAGGACCGCGCGCATATTCTGGCGCTGAGCGCACGGATCATGCGGCAAATTCTGATCGACGAAGCGCGGCGCCGTAATGCAGACAAGCACTACCACACGAAGGTGACGCTGCAGACCAATATCGCCGAATGGCAAATGCCGATCGAATTGCTGGCCCTGGACATGCATTTGAGCGAGTTGCGGGACATAGATCCGCAACGAGCGGACATCGTTGAGATGCGTTTCTTCGGCGGGATGTCGATGACCGACATCTCGACCGTCCTCGATGTGTCCGTCGCCACCGTCAAGCGGCGCTGGAACGCAAGCCGCATCTGGCTGCAAGACCGGATGGCAAATTAGGACTGGCGATGAACCGGCACGATCCCGAAACGGAACGCTCGGCGATTGCAGCCCTCGAAGAAGCGCTCGATCAACCGTCTGACAAGCGTCTGGCATATCTTGAGTCCTGCGCTTCACTGAGCGAGGCGGCCAGAGCCCGTGCGCTTACCCTGCTCGCGGCGAGCCGCTCATCGGCGCCGGGCCTCATGACGGGCGGCGCGTCCCAAGTGCTGGAAGACGAAGCCATCCCTGACATGATCGGCGCCTATCGCATCCTGCGCCTCATCGGACGTGGCGGGATGGGAAATGTCTATCTGGCCGAGCGCGCGGCCCAGGATTTCGATCACGCCGTCGCGATCAAACTGATCAAGAAGCGCCTCATTACCCCCCTGATGGTAGATCGTTTTCGCAGGGAACGTCAGATCCTCGCGGATCTCAACCATCCCGGCATCGCGCGACTCTTTGATGGAGGCGAGACACCGGACGGTGCACCCTATTTCGTGATGGAGTTCGTCGATGGCGTCCCGCTGGGCCAATGGCTGACTACCAAGCCGCGTAGCCTCCAAACAAGGCTCCAGGTGTTCCGACAAATCTGCGTCGCCGTCGAAGCTGCTCACCAGCGGTTAATCATCCACCGCGATCTGACTCCTTCCAATATACTGGTGACGGATCATGATGCAGTCAAAGTGATCGACTTCGGCATCGCACGCTCCGAACACGCGGAAAGCGAGGAGGAAGATGAGAAGCAATTAGGGCACACGCCGGGTTTCGCTGCCCCTGAGCTGCGTTCCGGTGGAAACGCATCGACGCTGACCGATGTCTATGCCCTCGGCAAACTGCTCTCGAGGCTGCTCGAAGAAAGCAATGAATCCGAACTGCAGGCCATTGCCCACAAGGCGAGCGCCGAGAAGACGGAAGATCGCTACCCTTCCGTCTCGGCCCTGATTGAAGACATCGACAATTTTACAGACTTGCGCCCGGTTTCTGCCGTCGGGGGCGGCCTCCGCTATGCCGCAGGCAAATTCGCAAGACGGCAGAAGCTGCTTGTCGGCACTGCCGCCTTCACGGCTTTTGCGCTTACCGGTGCGCTAATCTTTGTCACGCACTCGTATCGCGAAGCGGAAATTGCACATTTCGCTGCCGAACAAAGCCTTGCCGATACACGAGAACTGGCGAGCACCATGATGTTCGATATCTTCGATGAAGTCAGCAGCCGTCCGGGTAACTCGCAAGCCAGACTGTTGCTGGCCCGAAGTGCGCAGAAATATCTGGATGAACTCGCCTCGGATCCGACCGCCTCGCCCAGCGCACGGCTGGCAGCCGGTCGCGGCTTCGCCCGGCTTGCCGAGGCAACCGGGTCGTTCGGCAGCGGGAACAGCGGCGACATTTCGAAGGGCATGGATTTTTACCAACGGTCGGCGCGAATTCTGGAGCAACTTTATGCAGATGCTCCAGACGACAAAGTCGCTCTGGCGCTGGCCCAAACATTAGTTAGCCTGGCACGCGACAAGCTGCAGACGTACACCGATCCTGCGGGCTCTGTTTCCCTTTTGGAAAGGGCCCGAAAACTCTTGCTGTCTGTCAATACGCCCGACTCGACAACCCTTGCGGAACTGGGCCGGGCCGAACGCTATCTCGGCGATGCGTTGATCTGTTGCAACAGCCGGGAAGACGCAGGCATCAAAGCGATCAGGCGCGGGCTGGAAGCAATCGATAATGCTCCCGAACAGTATCGATCCACCCAGGCTGTGCGTCGGTCCTACAACGACCTGCTCAACCTCAACGCAGGTATAGAGATCTGGAAGAAAGGTGATAAATTCGGAATTGAGCCTTTTCGCGCAGCCTTGTCCGCGCAGCGGCAACTGGCGGAAGAAACCGGATCGCCCGAGGACTATCAACTGGAAGCGACCATCGCCTCGAATCTGGCCCGAACGCTCTTGAGAATGGGTCAGATCAACGAGGCCTGGTCGGTCATGGAAACAGCCCACGCCCGCAATTTGAAGGCTTATAATGCCGATCCGGATGATAACGATCTCCAGCGCCGTCTGGCCATTACCAGCATCGTCATGGGCCGGATCGCAGCCGAGGGCGGCAAACGCGCCGAAGCATCGCGACTTATCGCCAGGGGCATGCACCTGGCCCGTCAAGGCGAATGGCCCGAGGGCGTGGAAACCGTCCCTTCCCTGAACTATGCGCACAGATTGCATGAAGCATCACAAGCCTATTGGATCAACGATGAAAAATCGCTGTCATGCCGCCTAACGCGCGATTCGATTGCGCTATATGCGGCTTATGCCGAACAATATGACTTGCCAGCCGTGTCGCTGAAATATCGCCTCGCGCCGCTGCAAGAACGGGCGCGGCTGTGCCCAAAGGCGAGCCAATCGGGTTAGAGTGGACCAAGCCTCGACTTTCTGGGCTTTCCCGGGCGTTCGAGCGTAGTCGCCACGACACCCTCCGATCCCGTGGCAATGCTTCCCCCAGACGGATCGCTTTAGCCGCAATGCGTAAAACGACCAGCAGTGCTGGCGGATGACTAAGCGCTTTGGAAAGCCGTTACGATCGATGGAAGTTTCAGTAACCAATAATGGTAGCGGAGGAGGGACTCGAACCCCCGACACATGGATTATGATTCCAGTGGAACCTTCGAATTTTACCTCTTTTTCGGGCCTCCAAAAAAATCGCTTCGAGATACGGCGGTCGTTCCTAACGTCGCATAGCTACCTAGATCGACTATCTTTTTAAGACCCCGACAATCGTAAAATTGAGGTAATTCCAGAAGCTTATTTTCTCTCATAAAATCGTCGACATAGGTTTTTGCCCAGGGTCCAGACACAGGTTCACGCCGGGAATAGACATTTGAAATGAGTTCATTTCCATTTTTGTCTGAAATTGATTCCTGCCAAATAATCCCAAACATTTCAGAGGGTTCAACCCAACAACTATACCCTGTCAGATTAGTCGAAAAATCACCGAGTTTTGACTGTTTATGGTGTTCCGCCCGAATGCTTCTTACCTGTTGATCGTCATCATCTGACGAAAGAATCATGCAATCAAATTCGTCACCTTCCGGCCAACAGCGGTTTGTCTCCCTACGGGCATATAGTGCGGGCTCATCGGTTAAGCCGTCGAGAAGCTTGTCACGATGACTTTCATAATAGCTGCCGTCGCTCAACTGAATCCAGTCTCGCTCGATTTGCTGATCGATATCATTGTCGTTTGAGTTGATCGTGCACCCAACGATGAAAAAAGTAATTGCGGCAACTCCCAAGCAACAATTGGGGAACAAATATCTCGAATTCATGCTGCCAACAACCCCCTCTCCATTTCACCCATAAGGTCTACATCTTTTGCAGGGTCGTGAAACAAGTGCCCATAGACATCATACGTCATAGTGATCGAAGAATGACCAAGCATCGTCTGGATCTTCTTGGGCGGCCAGCCCTGCTCAATAAAAAGAGATGCCGCAGCATGTCGAAGTGAATGCAGCGAGAAACGCGGTTTGCCTTCGCCATCCACAATATCGCATTTGGTCATCAACGGCTTAAAGACGCGGTTGTAAATGTTAGAGTGCGTCTCGACATTTCCAACACCATTTGGAAACACCAAGTTTAAATCACCCGCCGGACAGCGCAATTTCCATTCTCTAAGCACGTTCAATAGCTGCGGCCCCATCGGTATCTCACGCCGCCCAGACTTACTTTTAGTGTTGCCCATTTCACAATAGCGGTCAGCACGCTGACGCACCGTAATAATGCTCCGATTGAAATCGATAACATCCCAGGTCAGACCGCGAAGCTCTGACATGCGCATACCAGTGAAGATAGCTGTCATGACAAGCGGCTGGTGGCGCGGTGATGCGTTGGAAATAAGCGCCCTAATCTCTTCTTTCGATGGAAACACGCGCTCTGGGTCATGCCGCTGTGACCGGCGGAGTTTGACATCCCTTGCAACATTATGCTGCACGAAGCCCCTCTCCTGCGCTTCGGTGACGATAGAACGAAGACTGGTCAATGTCTTTTTCGCATTGGACCGCGTGCTGTCCCGCAGCATATCGTCAAGGAACTGGCGCACATCAACAGCCGTAAGTTCAGTCAGTGTTATCGAGCCCAATTTCGGCACGATGTGGTTTTTTACATGCGAGCGGTAAGCATGGATAGTGGCTCGCTCTAGTTTCTCGAGATGGCATCGGTCGAGCCAGATTTGGCAAGCTTCAGAAATGGTAATATTATTCATTGAAGGACTACTCCTAATGCGTGTTTTGATGTTCACATATTAGGGCAAGCGGCGAGGTCTGTCGGGCTAATTCCGGTCCTACCTCACTGTTTTTTAGCCATTAATTGATCCCGAACAGAGAGCACAATCGTATTCAATTCAATTAGGTTAGAGGCGACAAATCTCCGGCGATCATTTTTTGATAATCGTTCCCAACTTCGCTTAAAACCCTCCAACGTCGTGTCCGAGCGCTTTTTGCGAAGCCCCGCTGCAACACAAGCTGCATGCATAGATATTTCGCCGCTATCGACTTTAGCCAGAAGATCATTTCGGCTCGATTTGGCAAGCCGCGCTCTGTAATATGCATTGTCTCGTTTATTTTTCATTCTGTCGCTGTAGACGTGACTACGTAGACATGTCTACGCCCAGCGACATTGATTTGGAAAATTTTATTGTTTGGCGTTTTTGAGCCGACACCGAATCCGGATTATGGTAGGATGATCTCAAGTTAAGTTGATTGATCAGGGCAACGATCTGCAGCGCCTACGAAGAGCTATTTAGCGATAGTAATTTGTCATATTTTGCAGGGTTGTTTGCCGTGACCCGCGGCCAGAACGGTAGCCGGGAATAAGACCGGAGCTATGAGTGAGCAAACACGATTGGAAAATCGATCTGCTAACCACATTTCGGTGAAAGCCAGCCTCCAAGGCAAAAGACCCACCAAAGATGAAAGCACTGCATGACTGCAACTTTCTGGTTGGTGATAATTGAAGGTAAGTTATCACTGATCGCGTCCAGCCATGCTGGATGACCGAGCTGGCCACAAGGCCGGGTTTCGGAACTGGATTGATCGGTAAGGAGCTCCGCCGGTCTGCGGAATAGCTCTCCGCCAGGTTCTTCACCACTTTCCCATGGGACAAGAAGACCCCCAGCTGCAAGAGAACCAATACGGCCTACTTGTAGCTGGGGGGTTAAAGTCATTCCTTGGGAAGGTTGTTTAAAACATTGTTTAAAAATCTAGGAGCTGAGCGACAAAGTCGCGACGCTCCTGTCATCCCCGCAGGGGATGACGACTCCAACATGAATCCCATGAACTCCATGGGAAACACTTCCCCCACTGAGAATATTTACAGGAATTCAAAATGAAGAAAAACCATGAACAAATGCAAACGTCCCAGACATTAAGTTCCACCGAACTCAGCGAAAACGACCAGAAAAAACTATCGGACATCCTTGGAGATATCGTGATGAATTTAACGTTGTTATATTTTGTTGCACTGTTTGCGGAGCTCAGCACGATATACTCATAGGACTTCCGAGGAAATGACTTCAACACCGAAATCATTTGAGTTTCAAAACTGATCCTATTCCATCCAGCGCTATTCCTCTGTGTTATGCCAATAGGGCTTCATGAGCATCTCATAAACCATCTGGATCTCTTGATAGCACGGCGTCGCCTTGAAACAGAGAAGTCCTAGAAGCCCCATGACAAGCTGACCCCCATCCCTCCTATCAGCCGACGATTTCCATGCGCGATCCATCCACCGGGGTCTGCCATGCTCTCGCGTTCATGGATTATGGATGGTGCGAAGCATTATGATATCATAGGAATCAATTGCAAAACTTGCGTTTTTCCTGGACGACTGAAAACATGTGCAATCACTATCAAAACCACCCCGAAGCAATTCCGACGTGGCAGGAATATATCGGCGCGGCTGGTGGCTCCCCTTTTTCGGAAATCAAAATCGATGTCTGGCCGAAATACCAAGGTGTCGTCGCCCGTATCGACGGCGGTCAGAAGATGCTCGACACCATGCAATGGGGCGTCCCGTTAACAATGAAGGGCAAACGCGCCGGCACAACTGTTACGAAGCGAATAACCAACGTCCGCAACCTATCCAGTCCCTTCTGGCGTTCGATGCTGACAAAGGCTGAAAATCGCTGCCTTGTGCCCTTCACAAAATTTGCGGAGCCCAAACCGAATGCGGGACGAGAAGAATGTTGGTTTGAGGTTAAGGAAGCGTCGGTCTCCGCTTTCGCCGGTATCTGGCGACCTTCCGATGAAGGGAATGTATTTGCGTTTCTGACATGCGGACCTAATCCGCTTATCAAGCCAATTCACCCCAAGGCCATGCCGGTGATTTTACATCCCCAGGATTATGACGGCTGGTTGTCGGGGGAAGATGCGAAGACATTTGCAGTGCCGTTTCCATCCCAGTTGATGTCGATGGGTGCATAGAAAACAGGGTTGACGGAAGTTGGCCGGATGTTGACCGAATTCGGCTCTTTTTTTTCTGCCCAACACCGGGGCGACCAGTTTTTCCTATAAATTAGCCGTTTTTGGTCAAGGTCAAATTTTGGTCTTAGTTGGTGGTCAACCAGACATTCTGGCTTCCGTCCATGGGATGACCACCCGTTCTTTCATTGCGAACCCGCCGGTTTACCCAATGGCAAAAACCACTTTCCTACTTAGAACATATAGTGAACATTCTCTGTTCATTGATAAGGTAGGTAAAATACATGATTGTTTTGGACAGCTCGTTTCTAATTTCACTGGCTGCGATCATCGCGAGCATTTCTTCATTCATTTGGGCAGTCCGGAGGAAACCGTGACATTCGTTGCTGAGGAACGGCTGGTCGGAATGGCGTTTGATGCCTTAGAGCAGGTACTCGCCCTTTCTACCGAGGAGCGCGTCTGCCGCACAAGATCAATTGCGGTGTGCTTGGCTTACCTAGCTTCGAGAAATGCTTCTGAAAGATGGCCCTTTGACGAATTTTGGAAATGGCTAGAATGTGAAGACAAATACACCCGATCAGGAAACCTCAACAGATGCTTGAATGGAATCTACGCGCAGCTTGGAATTAGGCGAACAAACGAAGAGATTTTCAAATACAAGCGCACAGTTGACCTTCACCTCTAAATTTCGCTTTGGACGCAAAACAAGACATTTAAAACATCGTGATTACCGTTCCGCTTGCACACCAATAGCGGGAGTTGATGCTGGTGCGACCATGCGTCTGCGCCGCGCCCCAATATCCGCCATTCGGGGTGAACCTTGGAGGAACTGGAACCGGTCGTTCGGCAACTCTGCTGAAGGTTGATCTCAAACGGCCAACTTTGGTACAAAGCCGTCGTTTCGACGCCTCGGCTTGAACGTTCACTCTTGCCAGAGCTGGATGTTCGAGAGCGGTGCGTTCTCGCTATCAAAAGGGACTTACTTGCACGCGATGAATTGCAACGGATCGCGGGTAGATCAAACGAGCATTTTGACTCTGAACTGCGTCGACTTGGGTAGCTTCAGCGAAAGTCATGAGTGATAGGTCTAGCGGAAGTGGAAATTGATCAGGGTCGATTGCCCGGCGCAGATTGTCCGCCTGCTCGTCGTTCTGACAGAGGATCAGGACGTCAATATCAAACGATTGCTGGAAATTTTTCTCGACCGACCCAAAAAGATACCATTCGCTACCGGACTGGATTGGACCTAGTTGCTCTGCAACGGCACAGAGCAACTCTTCGACAGCCTGCCGCATCACCTCGCGAGGCTCTGCAGGAGCCCCTTGAAGGTAACTACGATGGCCCCCATCGATTCGGCTGCTATATCCGCGGCGTCGGTAATAGAGCCATAGCTGGTCTTCTTGACCGCAATTTCGAATTTTCCAAATCGATCACGCGCGTTTCGTATATCCTCGGCGCTTACGTGATAGCCCTCCACCAATGCAATTCTGCGTGTAGTTCCATTTTTGAGTTTTGCATCGAAAACTTCATCAAAAATGCGACTCACTTCGCGTACTTTTGAGTGCTGCCTGATTCCTCGCTCGAAGAAATCCCAATTTTTATTTCGAAAGCTTGGAACGTCGCCAGTGCTTGCCGCTCTCCTAACATCTCCTAACGTTCCAAATGCCGCTGGAGCAGCGTGGATCAGCGAAATCACTTCTCCACTCCAGAGGGTTTTCGAAGGAACATTAACTACGATCTGAGGCTTCGTAACATAAGAAAATAGTGGCTGTACATGGTGAACTAGAATTACGTCTCGGACACCAATCACGGCCACTGGAAAATGAAGACCTCCTCTGTATTCCATCATGAGAAAGTCTTCGGGGGTCCGCCCAATGACAGACAACCCCTCTTTAGGGTCTATTTTGCTAGCAACCCAATCGACAATATTCCCAGACATGGTTTAATCTCCCAAAATTGAAACAATCCCAATAGGAAAGCGCGCCGCATCGTTTTTCAAATTTTCGATGTGAAAGCCTTCCAGATCGTCAACATGTTGCCGAAAAATCTCTAGCGTATTGCGTTCATCACCCAGCAGCAGCGTTCGGTTTGCATCTAAGAGTGCCAGCACTCTTTTGTTGTTTGGGAGGATGTGCGTGAGCATCTTGCGCTTCCATCGTTCGGCCGCTCCGCTTTCGGGATTTTCGGCGGCTTCGATGTGTGGCCCATACTGCTCAAAAATAGCTCGGTTCTTCGCCAGAATGGGCTCGACTGCCTCGCGCGCAGCCTGCCGGCTATCGAAGGCAATGACGCCGAATAGTGCCCTTAACTTTTCTGCATGGTCGCTTTTCCACCCCAGCATCATAGCGTCCGGATAAGCAGCCGGCGCCTTGTCGACGATTGTGTGACAGTTCGCGCAAAGCATTACGAGGTTCTCGAACGCGCCCCGTGCAGCCTTAGAGAGTCCACCAGCGCCACGCGGACCTCTCTCACTTGCAGCAAAGACGTGAGCCATTTCAGCGACATGGACGGACTTACCCTCTGCGTCGACAAATAGCTCGCATTCACATTCTGGATTCTGGCAGTAGCCCGCCGATGCAGCAAAAAGCCGCCGTTGTGTATGCAAATCAGGTGAGGCTGCACCGCGAGGACACGCCAAGTTAACTCTCCAGCAATAATCGTAAGCCAGCAGCGGCATTGCGCATGCGTAAAACATATCGAAAATGTTTCATAGTCTTTCAGATCATTGCTCCGGCCAATTGAAGAAGTGAATTGACCTCAAGGTCACTCCAAATGGCTCCCTCAAGGTCAAAACTATTCAAATATTTGCCTCTCGTTTTTCTGCGAACTCTCGTCTCCTCAGATATATCCTTGACGGGTTTTCAAAGAATTTTTCCGCAGTGGCGATGTGCTCGAATATTTCAGGTTTTAGCCGCTCTCCCTCAATTGAAAGACATAGTCGACAGAGTGCAGCAAGCGTTTCATAGTCACCTTCTCGATCACCTTTGCAACCAGCAATATTTTTCAGCCATCGCTCCCAATCAGTATCATTCAAATTTGGGTACAAAGCGAAATAGGCGCGGCGTGCACCTTGATAGTGGGGCCTTGTAATATAAAGCATTTGAGCTCCTTAGTTAGTAGATCGAACGCCATGTTCGTTCTGGAGCTCCTCATCATATGCATATTTTTGTGTTTGTCGCTTGGCTTCTTTTTGTTCCATTTTCTGTCCGCGCTGATATGATACCGGTGTGAGTAATTCTATCGAAAAACGAAGAGCGCGGTGGTTAAGAAATAAGAGAGCGGCTCGTGAACGTGATCGTCCAACACCGGAAGCAATAGACCCCGATTTTGAGGCCGCCGTTTTTGAGGAGCGTGATGCAAGAGCATCTATAAACCATCGTGCAGCACGCCTTTTTCGGCAAGGCTTCAGCCTCATCACTGACCCAAATGCCAAAGCGATCAAATTCGCAGCAGATGTCTGGGCTGCAGAGACTCTAATCAACGCTCAATGGGGTTCAGGTAGCGCCACACCAACGAGTATCAAAAATTTACTGAAAGAATGGAACAAAACATATGGCTACACCGATGAGTCCTTACGAAAAGTAATTTATAAGGCTCGTAAGCGCGTCAAAATATTGGAATCAAGAGGCCAGTACGAAGAAGACCCGCCTTATTGGCTACCTTTCGGATGAGGATGCTCAATGGTGTGTGTTGCTGCAAAGCAACCCTGCCCCCCCCCGTTAGCAACCACGATATTGAGCACTGAGGTGCAATCCTAGACCAATCTAGATGCTGTTAAAACAGACCTGGTCGGTCACCGCTCACAATCGGCCGACCGGCTTTAACATTGTCTTGAAGCACCTTGTCTCGAATTGGTCGTACGGGCGGAGCTAGTCTCGAATTGGCAATACGAGGTCAGCTTACCATTTCAGGACAAGGTGCAATCAATATACCGCCGGTCGACCGTCAAACACAGAGTCTGGTTCCGATACGAAACTTCTCGGTAATGTGCGTGTATCGCGATAGTCCCGGTCAAAGATTTGACTTAGAAGTGTTTTCCGATCAACGTTAAGAGAAAATAATCTCACATTGGAAGACCAACGATGGCGCTTGGAAAAGTTACGATGATCGTTGGCGATCGACGCACTTTAGAAGCAAAGCACTGGTCAAAGTGGTTTGGTAAGATATCAATTATTCGACAGCGGTTTTGCGATTGGTCGGACGATTTTGATCCATTTCACTTCAATGAGACATCAAGCGTAGCAGCCTTAGCGAATGCAGCGACACTGGCCGGCTTTGTCTCACAAACCGAATATATACTCGACAAAAGACATTCAACCCGCGGGCGACCATGGCGCCGTGGTCGCGGTGACTTATGGATAGCGGACAACGAAAGCGAATTTTGTTGGGTTTTTGAGGCAAAGCAACATTTCGCGGCCACTGGGATTCGTGAAGACACGTTCGACAAACACCTTCGGCTAGCTATGACTGATGCGGAAGCGATCGATAGGGAGGAAGCTGATCGCCGCTTCGGATGCCTTATCGTCGTTCCCAGCGCTAAAGCAAATCACGAAATCCTTTCCGAACGAATGGACCATCTTGCAAAGTCCGCAGACTTTGCATTCCGCTTGGACGGTAATTCAGGACCAATCTGGCTGGCTTTTTCGCTAGTAAAGTAAAAGGTGAAGTGAATTGCTACGCAATTGCACTAATAAATTGCAGCGGGAACTGCGACAGGACCATGGGCCAATTGTCATCGTGCTGTGCACCGGCGCACGGCGCTTGGCTGAAACAGTCTGATTATGAACCTCTTTACCGCTGATTTACTTTCCATTTAGAATCTTTCGTTATCGTATTGTGAGGAGCGAACCATGGCCTTCACCGAGAAAGAGTTCCAAAATTGGCACGCAGACAAGCGTAAGCGTGAACATCGGGCAGCCCCGGTGTTCAAGTCCGAACCGATAGCGGTCTGTATTAATTGTCACAATTCGTTCGGTTTTGATAAGGGCATGATTACGGAAGATGTGTCTATTTACTATATTTGCGCTGGTTGAGGCCATTCAATCTAGCGATGTAAATGACGGTCAGCGATGTCCGCTTCCAGGATAATTTCATCAATTATCGCTCCGAATAATCCGGAGTCAGATGCCATAGCGGAGACGCTAACGGCCGACATTCTAGAAGTCTTCGACGGGGACGGCTTTCTAGCAAACCTACGTGGTCCATTTGGGGAGGTGTGGGTTAATCGAGTTCCAATTCGATTTGCATTCATAGATGCACCAGAAATGGACCAGCCCTTCGGTGTCGAATCAAGGAAGTTTCTGCAAAAACTAATCCGAGGAAAGGCACTTCAGCTATGCCTAATCGGCAAGGAGTCGACGAACTTTGTGCCGATCGACCAATACAAACGTATTCTCTGCATGGCATTCTTGATCGAGCAAATGCCGATCGGAAAAATCGATTACTACGTCAGCGGTAATTGCGGCACTGGATTGGTAAGAGCAGCCCGCTCAGTAACGCGAAACATTGAACTTGAGATGATCATTAATGGTTGGGCTTGGGTAATGAAGCAGTATGCTTTCGAACGAGAGCAGGAATATCTCGGTGCTCAAGACGATGCTCAGCGCAACAGGCGTGGCCTATGGTCTATGGATAATCCAGAACCTCCATGGGTATTCAAACGTAGGCAGAAACGGCAAACGAAGGCTGAGGCTAGCCAACCTAGTCTCTTCTCTTCAACGAACTCTCAATGCCCGACTGCAGGCTGCTCTGGCCATTTAATTGACCGAAAGGGCGATCGGGGATCGTTCCTGGGATGCTCGAGCTTCCCACGCTGTCGATACTCTCAAACTAGCTGAGATCGACGTTGAACAGCGGATAATCAATCCATTGCTCATTAAAAACCGACCTTACCAAACGTTGACGTCACTATCTAACTAATCAAGAAGACTATACTTTTTAACTCGCCTCGCTGCTGAACATATCTCTCTCGTCAAATCGAGGCCTTCTAAAGATTGTTTCTTCGCAATTTTATCTGCTTCCGACATAGTTATTTTGCCGATTGCCAGTTTATGCACTAAGGTGTTTCGATCAGTGACCCAATCTTTCAATCCAGAAATTGTTGCTTCCTCTAAAGTTTGCAAATTGGGCCATTTCGGCTTTTTCACTTTCCTTCCATTTTTACGGACAGGCTTACCATTTATCACTTTAGCTACTGTTGCATTACGCCGGCCCTCAATTTCAGCAATTTTATCGGAGATGAACATTTTGCTTCCGGTTCCATCAGCTGAATTAGCCATAATACTGCTTGTTCGGTCTTCAAAAATGGCATGTGCGAACCAACAAGATTCATAATGATATCCAGAGAGATGAGCGCCCTTTTGGCGCTCGATCAATTGCTCGTATAGAGTGCTTTTCTTGCCTGTCATTTCTCATATCCCCGTTTTTCTAGTTGTTGGCGCTTAGAAACTCGCTTTGCTAATGCGCCAATTTTCATAGTGTGGAGCACCGGCGAATGGCATAGTTAGAACGTTCAAGCCTGATCGCATTAGATACACAGATGAAAAGACACCACCTCAAGCACAACCGACGATCATATCTCACGCGTGACATAATATACGAAACGAAAGGTTTGTTATTTCAAACACCATTAAAATTACGAGCAAGGAAGTTCGTCAAATCCCATTTTTTGGTAATATGTGATTTATACAAAAGAATGTTTATAGGATTATTGCAAGGAGGCGCAGGCTGAATATAGTTAAAGTTATGTTGACTGCCATGACAGTGGGCTCAAGGGAAAGATTATGACACCTAACCAAGAAAATTTCATGCACGGCAGTCAATGGCTGCGAGCGGATTTTCATTTGCACACTAAATCAGACAAAGAATTTATATACGATGGCGAAGACAATCACTTCATATCTGACTATGTAGACAGTCTCAAAGCTGCCGGAATCGGCCTTGGCGTAATTGCAAACCACAATAAATTTGATGTTGGCGAATTCAAAGCTATTCGCGCTCGAGCAAAAAGAAGTGGCATAGGAATGCTCCCGGGAGTGGAGTTGTCGGTCAATGATGGAGCCAATGGAGTCCACACATTGGTGGTATTTTCTGATGATTGGATCGAAGACGGCAAAGATTATATCAACCAATTCCTTAACGTCACCTTCGCAGGAAAAACGCCAAACCAATACGAGCAAGAAAACGGGCGCTCTAACGATGACATTCTAACGACACTCAAGATACTAGAGGGTTATCACAAAGATTTTTTTATAGTTTTTGCCCATGTTGAGTCTTCAAGCGGATTGTGGAAAGAACTTGCGGGCGGCAGAATGCAAGAACTTGCTCAGGACCCTCTGATACAACGTTATTGTCGAGGATTTCAGAAAGTCAGAACTCATGATCAACCTGAGAGAGTCTGCCGCGCTAAAGTTCAACAATGGTGGGGTAAAAGCTACCCTGCCGAAGTAGAAGGCTGTGACGCAAAGAAACTTGATGAGATAGGCCGAGGTAAAAAATTCTATTTAAAGATAGGAGACTTCAGTTTTGATGCCGTCAAATATGCGCTTACGGATCATCATTATCGGCTTTCTCCAGACTCGATACCAACAATCAATCACTCCCATGTTAATGCAGTTCGTTTTGAAGGCGGGGTTTATGACGGCAAGAGGGTGACCTTCTCTGCGCATTTAAATTGTCTAATTGGGATTCAGGGTAGTGGTAAATCTTCTGTGCTCGAATGCTTGCGTTTTGCCCTCGATATACCGTTTGGCGAAGAGCGTCAGGACAAGGAATACAAGAACAATCTTGTTCCCTATGTTTTGAAGAGCGGTGGCAAGGTCGTTGTAGAAGCAACCGACCGTCACGGAACTAACTACGAGATAAGCCGAATATTGAACCATGCACCGGACGTGTTTGTGAACGGAGAGCTGCAATCTATTTCTATTAGAGACACGATAATAAAAAAGCCGCTATATTTTGGACAGAAAGACCTTGCTGCACAAGGAAAACAATTTGGTCACAATCTCGTTGAAAAGCTGGTTGGAGATGATTTGCGAACGCAGCGCGAAGCCATCGATTTATACAAAAATGTTATGAAGGAGGCGGTTACCGATTTGCTATCCGTTCAGAGCGATTCTGATCAACTCGAAGCCTGTGAGCAAGAACTTTCAGATGTCCATTTTCAGTTGGATCAATTTGATAAATATGGATTGAAGGAAAAACTTGAGAAGCAGGTAGACTTTGGAAAAGATATTTCGTTCTGGGATGAAGTCGATGAAACGACTGAGGAGTGGCGAACTACGCTACTCGAAGCGATTGAAACCGCAGAAGCGGCATTTGCTGATCATCCCGAGCACATATCGAAATACAATGAAGAGCTTTTTGAAAAATACAATTTGCAGCTGGGAAAGCTAAAAGACTCGGTTGCGGAAGCCCGAAAAGTCGTTGTCTCAATCGACGGCACGGTGGGAGAAATATCAAAACTTCGTAGCGAGCTAGATGAAACAAAGGAAGGTCTCAAAGAAGAATTTGCCGAGATCGAGAGGGATCTAGTAAAAGCGCTGGAGGCGCAAGGCGTCACATCTCTCAAACCAGATGCATATATTCTGCTGACCGAACGCAAAACTGTACTTGAAGCGGAGATTGCAACGTTGAAAAAACGCACATCTAAAAGGTCAGAACGGTATAGCAACCTGCTCGCGGCACTAGGAGGATTGAATCAAGCGTGGCATGAAGAATACAAGAAGATCGCCGCGGCTCTCAATAAGATCAACGACGCGCAACAGTCTCTAAAAATCGAACCAAATTTTAAAGGAGACAAAAACGCTTTTAAAAACAAAATGGAAGAAACGTTGCGAGGACAAGCAATCAGAAAGGACTCTTATGAAGCTCTTGCGAATGCATATCCAGACTTCGCAGAAATTTTCAAGGATATTGATAATGCCAAGACACATGCCAAAAGCAAGGCAGAGACCTTTGTTGACCAATTTTGGGAAAACTTGGAGGAATTACTCGGGTTCCAAATTCCCAATACCTACGAGGTGACGTATCATGGCAAAGCGCTTAAGTCGCATTCCTTGGGTCAACGTGCGTCGGCAATGATGCTTTTTTTATTGAGTCAAGATGACAACGATCTTCTGCTGATCGATCAACCGGAAGATGATCTTGATAGCCAGACTGTTTACGAAGAAGTGGTAAAGCTGCTTCGAGAAATCAAATCGCAGCGGCAATTCATCTTTGCTACTCATAATGCAAACTTCCCAGTGTTGGGTGATGCGGAGATCGTATCTTCGTGCACAGCCATAGACGAAACGTTCGAAGTAGAAACAGGAAGCATTGACTCTAAAGTCTGTCAAAACAGAATAATAGGTATCATGGAAGGTGGCCCAGAGGCCTTTGAACGCCGAAAAACGATTTATCAGATTTGGCGGGGCGATCGATAGCACGATTATCCATGCTCACTCTGTCTGGAGTCAAAATATGACAGTCACAGAGAATACGAATAGTCCCATAAAATGGTTCAAACTTTATAGGCAACAGATACGATGGCTCCACAAGAAGCTCTAAAATCGCCCACAACGCATGACGGTGATGCCGATCTGACCCGCACCACCGCGTGGGTTACCCCTTGAATGATAAAATGGTAGCGGAGGAGGGACTCGAACCCCCGACACATGGATTATGATTCCACTGCTCTAACCACCTGAGCTACTCCGCCATCGGGCCCGTGCGGCTGTCGTAACCGCCACGAAACACTATGGATCGCGGCGCTATAGTCATAGCATTCTGTCCGGTCAACAACCGGAATGGAGAAATACGCTAAAACTTGCACGGCCAGTGTGATCCGCGCTAACAGCGCTCTTTCTGAGCCGATAGATGGCACCAAGGGGCAAAAATGAACGCATATTATGATATATTGATTGTTGGCGCTGGTCACGCAGGCGCACAGGCGGCGATTGCGTTGCGTCAGAAAATGTTTGAAGGGTCGATCGGACTGCTCGGCAATGAGAAATATCCGCCCTATGAGCGGCCGCCATTGTCGAAGGAATATCTTGCCGGCGACAAACCGTTTGACCGGATATTGTTGCGACCTGAGAGCTTCTGGACCGAACGGGAAATCGATTTGCTTACTGGCTGCAGAGTCTCCAAGCTGGATCCGATCGGCAAGACGGTGACCTTGGCCTCGGATGAGGAAATTGGATATGGCAAGCTGATCTGGGCGACTGGTGGTTCTCCCCGGATGCTCGATTGTCCGGGCAGTCAGGCCCGCAACATTCATGCTGTCCGATCCCGCGCCGACGTCGACAAGATGATGGCCGCTTTGCCGACGGTTAAGAAAGTGGTCGTAATCGGAGGCGGCTATATCGGACTGGAAGCAGCCGCCGTCCTGACCAAGCTCGGCAAGCAGATCACGATTGTCGAATCGCTTGATCGCGTGTTGTCCCGCGTCGCCGGCGAAACGCTGTCGCGCTTTTTCGAGGACGAGCATCGCAGCCATGGCGTGACCATAGAGCTGGAAGCGATGGTGTCCGGATTCGAAACCGGCGATGACGGGATTGCAACCGCCGTGATACTGGCCGACGGACGGAAGCTGGAGGCGGACATGTTCGTCGTCGGCATCGGCATTATCCCCGAGACCGGACCGCTGGTGGCAGCCGGCGCGGCAACCGGCAATGGTGTCGATGTCGACCAGCATTGCCGGACCAGTCTGGAAGACGTCTATGCAATCGGCGACTGCGCGGCGCATAGCAATGCCTTTGCCGACGGCGCCATGATCCGGCTGGAATCGGTGCAGAATGCCAATGACCAGGCAAAAGTGGCGGCTCTCGATATCCTGGGGGAAGAAGCCGAATATGACGCTGTGCCGTGGTTCTGGTCCAACCAATATGATCTGAAGCTGCAAACCGTCGGCCTCTCGACCGGCCATGACAGCTATGTGGTCCGCGGCGATCCGGCGTCGCGCAAATTCTCGGTGATCTATTACCGCGACGGCAAAGTCGTGGCGCTCGACTGCGTCAATGCAACCAAGGATTATGTGCAAGGCCGCAAGGCGGTCGTCGAGGGGTTGAACCTCGACAAGAACGAACTGGCCAACCCGGACATTCCGATCAAGGAAGTGGGCATTCACTAACCACGGTCTCCGCGCACAGCATAAGCGGACGGTTCCACCCCTTCTCCCTCACGGGGGAAGGCAAATTGTCCCCTGCCCTTAAAAAAAAATCTTTATTTTTCACTCACTGCAACAGCGCCTAGCCCCCGCGAAATGGCCAGCTGCCGATATCCTGCCACGGCCCTTCCATATAATAATGGAGGCCGATGCCGTGAATGGTGAAGGGCCGGGGTTCGAATTCGGCCGACAATTTGTCAAACAGGCGCTTGGCTTCTTTCGGAATCACCTTGTTCTGGATGGTGATATGCAGTCGCGGCGTCTGCTGGTCCTGCGCCACCAGCAATCCGGCGAACCGGTCCGCCAATTCCATACGCAGCGCCAGCAATTCCGGCGCGTATAGCTGATAGGCAACGCCCCGGCCGAGATGGATCAGACCTGACAGCTGCGCTTCGGGTTTTGGTAAACTGCTTGTCATCGCAACGACAGTAGCCTTGATTTCGTCCAGTGCCTGCGGCGGCAGATGATGAAACAGCGTGACATGCGCGCTGATGAGGTTCCGTTCGGGGGGAAAATAGCGCCTGCGCTGGCTTTCGGCCCAGGCAAAATCGGCCTTGCCCATTTGCGCCGTCATGATGATGGGTTTGTTGAGGCGCTCCATGGTCACCATCTATCGCACAATGCAGAACCGCGAGCAATTGCTTGCTCGCGGTTCGATTTGGTTAGCGAAACGGATCAGGCGGCTTCGCTGGTTTCCTTGTTGCTGTCCAGCCAGTTCAGCAGCTTCTCCGGTGTCGACTCGACATAGGGGTCATTGTCCACGCCATCGTCGTTGATGCCTGGCTCTTCAAACCACGCGCTGACCACGCCGTCGTCGGCAATCATCGAATAGCGCCAGCTGCGATCACCGAAGCCAAGATGGTTTTTCTTGATCAGCATGCCCATCCGGCGGGTAAAGTCACCGGATCCGTCCGGCAGCAATTTGACCTTTTCCAGGCCGAGGGACTTGCCCCATTGGTACATGACGAACGCGTCATTGACCGAGATACAATAGACCTCGTCAACACCGCGCGCCTTGAACTCGTCATAGGCACGTTCATAGGCCGGGCACTGTTCGTTGCTGCAGGTCGGGGTAAAGGCACCGGGCAGCGAGAAGACGGCAATGCGTTTGCCAGCAAACAGCTCCTTGGTATTTACATCTTCCCAGCGAAAGGGGTTATCGCCTTCGATCGATTCGTCGCGAACGCGGGTTTTCAGGGTAACTTCAGGGATATTCCTACCAATCATTATGAACTCCATTTTTTGTTTTGGTTGAATGAGGGCTTGATACCATTGATCCCTTAATCGGTTAAATGGATTTATTTGTCCGCTCTGATTGATGCAGTCACTCAATAGCGGGATTTGCTTGAAAGCCCTTGCGCAACCGATCACAGCGAAACATGCCTTTGAACGATGGAGATAATTTATGACGGTCAAAACAAAAGCACCGATCTGGTTCTGGGTTGTTGGCGTGGTTGCTTTGCTCTGGAACGGCCTCGGCGTGGCGGCCTATCTGCAGCAGATCGCGATGAGCGCCGCGGACTTCGCAGCGCTGCCCCGAGTCCAGCAGGATTTGCTGTCGACGCTCCCTTTCTGGGTCACGGCGGCCTTTGCCATTGCCGTCTTCGCCGGGTTCGTGGCGTCGATCAGCTGGCTGCTGCGAAAACGGATCGCTGTACGCCTGTTTCTCCTGTCGTTGCTGGCAGTGATCGTCCAGTTCAGCAGCTACTTCATCATCGACGGCTATTGGGAATTCATCTCCAGCCAGGGATGGATCATGCCGGCGCTGATCGTACTGTTTGCAATCGGCTTCCTGCTCCTGTCATGGCGAGCCGAACGAACCGGCCTGCTGCGCTAGATCAGGAGGAAGTGCTGAACGGCGTGAAATTGGTGTCTTCATCATAGATATCGACACCCTCGCGCCGTTTCAGCCAGCCGACCACGACATAGGTCACTGGCGTCAGCACCGCTTCCCATGTCACCTTCAGCAGCCAGTTGGTGACCATCACGGTGATCACCGCCGAGGTTTCCCACACGCCCAGAAAGGCGAGCGGGTAGAAGATCAGGCTGTCGACCCCCTGCCCGACCACCGTTGACCCGATCGTGCGCGTCCACAGCGCCTTGCCCTGCGTCCACACCTTCATCCGCGCCATCACATAGCTGTTGACGAACTCCCCGGCCCAGAAGGCGACAATCGAGGCCGCCACGATCCGGGGCACCTGCCCGAACACGCTTTCATAGGCCGCCTGCCCGTCCCAGCCGTCGGCCGGCGGCAGCGACACCACCACCCAGCTCATGAAGGCCATGAACAGCAGCGCCGCAAAGCCCGCCCAGATCACCCGCCGCGCTCGCGCATAGCCATAGACCTCGGTCAACACGTCGCCGATCACATAGCCAAGCGGGAAGAACAATATCCCCGCCCCGTAGATCCACTGTTCGCCGCTGATCATGATGAAGGTCGGCTTGGCCGCACCAATGACGTTGGACAAAAGCAGCACGGTTACAAAGGCCGCCATCACGAAATCATAATAGCGAAAATGGTGACCGGCCTGGCTGGAAGCGGAGGTCCGCTGGATGGAGCTGTCTTGCATCGGCTGATCTTACCTCGGTCCCGAGACAATTCAACAAATATGGCGCCCCGGCCACATCACGGTTTGCAGCCGGTCAAAAGATCGCTAATGCCCATGAAATCGTGCGCCCGTAGCTCATCTGGATAGAGCGCGAGACTTCTAATCTTGAGGCAGCAGGTTCGAGTCCTGCCGGGC
>NZ_JBLWUA010000007.1:0-250021 GCF_048269865.1 Parasphingorhabdus sp.
GCCAAACGCCGCGCCGCCGACAAAGCCGCTCAGGCCAAAAAATCACGCTGACAAGGCGGCGTCCTCGCCACGCTTACTTACTTGCGTCAGTTTTGAAGCTTTCTGGAGTCACGGGAGAAGATAGGCGTGCGCCCTATATTTTCCGAAGCACGAGTTGAGTGATCACGGCTTGAAGTAGCAACCCCAACCCCGCAGCAAAAAATAATATCGACAACCCAAACTTTGGACCAATGGAGAGAGCCAGTGAAATATTGCAGACGGCGCCTACAATTGCTGATACTCCAAAGACTTTTGACCGATATAATCCAATTGCCGTCCAGGATGTCCGTAAGGAGAAACAATAGGCAAGCATTTGAAAAAAAGCTGCAATCATCCAGATGAATGGAAAGTTATATTCTCGCGGAAGAATAAAACCTACGAAAGGGTAGGTTAAAAAACCTGTTCCAAAAATTAGCATCACAAGCTTTAAAGAATCGAGATAGCGATTATGAATAACTTTCATCGCAGCATCAATATTTCCACCAGAAAACTGGCGAATTATCTCAGATCTACTCGATTCATAAAGTGTACTGCACATCATGGCTACGCCGACCAGAAGTTGGCCAACCAACGTGTAACTCGCAAGCTCCTCAGCTTGAACCCAGCTAGCGCCTATCCAGCGACCAGAGTAGTTCACAACCCACTGGGCAACTGCCATGATTAGTGTTCCCGAACTATAGGCCAGCGCAATCTTGAATTTTGAAAAGGATAAGCCCAGTGACGACAAATCCCCTCGAGCAAAGCAGATCCCAACGATAATCGCTGCGATTTGCGCTCCGCTATACCCTACGATAGCTGCATACAATGGAGCGATTGAGGCCCAGACACCCAAAAGCGAAAACACCAAAGAGCCCAATCCGGTCGTCACCCCGAAGATTATAAAAGGCAGTATTTTACCTTCCAGCCTCAGAAGTAAGTTAAAAAACTGATTAATAGTGAAAACTGCTGCAGTAATCACTAAGACGATTCCGAACGAAGCATTGCCGTTGGTTAGGCCGTCGTCGTAGGTTCCAATCATAGCGATCGCGGATAATAGGATCGTGCCGAATGATACGCCCAATACGCTAAAGAGCAGACAGCTAATAACATATCGGGACCGTTCGTCCGGATCGTCTATGTCATAGTAAACGCGTCCAATTGAGGTGTGAATGTTGAGCGACAAAACAGGGACCGCAAGCGCGAGAAAACTGATCAACAAACCGAAGCGGTTAACATCCTCGGGCGAGCCGATAAAAACCAATAGACTGAGCAGGAAAAGCTGGCCCAACTTCTGGACAACGTTTGATATCAAAAATCCCACATAGCGCATTTTGCCTGTCGCCTTGCCAGCCGGCTGTGTAGCACTATTGATCGACATCAGAATATTTAGTCGCGACTTCTTGCGAAAATGTCACTTATCTGACTCATGTTCGATTGTGTAATAGACCAGAATTCATTCTGCTTCAGTCCGATTTTTTTCTCATAATTGAGTCTATTTTTTGGAAATTGTTCGACGAACGTGACAATCTTATCGGTAAGATCAGGATCTGAAATCTCTGCCCCCCAATTTGGCTCTCCGATGTCATCCAGAAAAAAACGCATCTTGTCATGGGAAATAAGCGAGAAAATAGACTTCCCGCATCCGAAAGGAATCATCTGAGAATGGCCCCGCATCCCTATTGTCAAAGGCGCTTTACTATAAAATTGAACAATTTCCGGCCCAGACAGCAGGTTCAGTCTGCATATTTCCGCGGGGATCTTATTTCGATGTAAAAATTCTACCATCGAATCATCGTCCCATGCATGGACAGCGGCCTTGATCTTCCAGCCTAATTCCACGAGACGAAGCAACGCTTTTTTGATATTTTCCAATATCGATTGTTCGTCAATCCCAAACCGTTGTTCTCTTCGATCAAACGCAAGATTGAGAACGATGGTTTTGTCATTCTCAGCCACAGAGGAAACCGCCACGGCATCTGGGAAATATCGATTTAAAACTGTCGTCATACAGGGCTGAAATTGAACCTTCGTGTGGAGCTCAGCCGGTAGCCTTTCTTTCAGTCGCGCGATACTACCGCTGTTTCGCATGCCGATAAAATCCGCCTTGCTAACTGTTAGTTTCAAGTGGTCGTCAAAAATCGGCTGAAATTCTTCACCATTGCGGAATTGATTGAAGCCAACCGCAAACAATATGAGTGGCTTATGGAGTTTCTCCAAATCTTCACGGGCAATGTTCCACTGCCAACCGGATGCGCTCTCCGACACACTATCGGCCACGAATAGCCCTCCTCCTCCGACCAAAACAGCGCTTGCGTTGTGATTAATCCGATCAATATCGGATCCAGAAACCTTTTTTCGCACGGGGACCATCCGCCATTCAAATGGTCTGATTTCCTGATCAAAAAGCTTCTCAACCGCATCAAACAATACGGTATCCCCCGCATTGTTCCGAGGCATATGTACGCCATAGTGCTCTATATAGCCTTTGCTTGCCAAGTGGCGCTTATTGTTTCGAGCAATATCAAACTTGCGATATACAAATTTGATAAACCGGAAAAATGACGGGACTATATCTGGCCGATCGAACTGCAGCCTGTGCGCCATTCTTTTGGTGAGTATCCTGCTTTGACGTAATATCATTTTCGTTCATGTCTTCCAGTATGATACACTGAGCTAAATTCAGTGATAATTTTCAATCTTGACACCCGCACTATGCAATAATGTCTCAACACTACGATCGCCGTCATAGGCATGCTCACAATAATAATCAGCACCGTAATCTATACACTGTAAATCAGGGCGAATTAGCTTTAACGTCACCAGCGCAGTGCAACAGGTGCCTATGACAGTAGCCGCTTCCAAGCTAGCGGCCATTTGCTCCAAACTTCGTCCGATTCCGATCTCTTCATGGGGAGGAAGGATTTCTTCCAAATAGCCAGCTGTGACATGAGGGTGTCGTTTAACAAGAACACGATCAAAGCCTTGCGCATTCAGCCAAGCAATAAATTTTTCCGCAAAAGGCTTAAATTTTTCTTCGGGCATCCAGTGGGCTAGGCCGGTGAGAGCAATTAAACACGTCCCGGGATCGGTGGGCTTCGTTGTTTTTGCCATGGGATAGGGGATAACATCAATTTTGTCGGGCGGTGCTTTCAACCCCACTTCCGAAAAACTGATCACGCGATTGACTCTGTCTTCAAAGGCTCCTGATAAATGTCCGGCAGGTTTTCGATAAACAAATCCCAATAGGCGCGCCATCAATGGCTTTAAGAGCCATCGCCAACCCTCTCGATTTTTCGCTGAAATATCCTGGAAATTCATCAAACCTTCCACGACTACATTGAGTTCTACAGCCTGTGCGTGTTCCGCTAAGTCAATGAGATGTGCGGCGATTAAATTATCGTTGTTGACAATATAAATGGCTTCAACAGCATCTTGCATCCCGATCACTTTCAGCAATTGCGCCGCCTGATAGTAAAAGCGTAAAAACCGAATTTGACCCAATATTGTGGAACTGGGCTTGGACGGGTATACGAGAACGTTAGCAAACTTGTCGCTATCAGGCAGAGGAACCCGCCGAGCAAGAATGACGACAGTGGCACTGAAATCAACATCCCGTTTTCTCAAATCCGCGAGCGCCAAGTCAACGGACACGGCGTTGTTGAGAAAGGCCACCGTCCTTATTTTAGTGTTTAACAACCGTCGATTCCATGGTGAAAAGTCCTACAAGTCTGCATTAGTCGTAATTCCTGAAATAGGAATTATTGAGTAATATATTCTCTCATTTATGTGTCAAAATGAGATCGGAAAGTTCGCGCAATGCTCCTTTGCCGCCGTTGCTGGACAGACAAATATGCGCCACAGCTTTGACCGAGGCATGGGCATCTTGAGGACAAACGGCACAGCCGACGTATTGCATGCATTCTATGTCGTTGATGTCATTACCGACATAAATAGCTTCTGGGGGAGCGATCAACTCTCTATTCAACAGGTTGGACAATAAAGTGATTTTATCATCTATTCCGTGGTAGCATTCAATCTGAAGCTTTTCGCAACGCCTTATAACGACTGGGTTCTTTTCTTTCGAAATCACGGCCAAACGATAACCAGCCTTGCGAAGACGTTCTATGCCCATACCATCGCTCCGAGAACAACGCACGGACTCCCGTCCATCTTGATCAACTGAAACTTTATCGTCTGTTAACACGCCATCAAAGTCCATTATGATGGCCTTTATTTTCGATGGAATATTCCGACTTTGTGCGGAGGAAGAAAGCTGCGCAAGCTTTTGCTCGGCGAGTTCAAAGTCGGCAAGCTCATCGATCTCAAGTACTCTGTCAAGCGGCGTAGGGTGCATTCCAATGTTGCCGAAAAAACGATGTTTATGCTGCTTAAAGCCATCACTGGAAAAAACATAAGCTGCTCCGGTCTCAAGAAACTCCTGCTCCCGGTCCTGCCTGCGTTGCCGCATCCTACTTTCATGATTAATGCCAATGGCCTGCCCATTGTCATCCCGCTTCCAAACGAAATGATGAAATGGAGTGACAGCCAATCCACAGTCTGCACCCTCGACGGTACACTGGTTAATTACTCCCTCTATATCTATGCTATTTGTGAACGGCGAAGTACATTGCAGAAAGCAGATATAATCGGGATGATAGTCGAGCTCCTCATTCATATGTGACAATGCATGCAAAATCGCGGATTCGGATGTTGCGGTATCGCTAGCGTATTCTGCTGGCCGGTGAATAACTTCAGCTCCGTATTTCAGCGACACAGATGCTATTTCCGGATCATCCGTCGAAACAAATATACGGTCTATTGACGCAGTAGACTGCGCAGCTTCAATATTCCATGCAATCAATGGCTTGCGGCCGAGGCTCAATATGTTTTTGCGTGGCAAACCCTTTGAACCACCACGGGCAGGGATGATCGCGGCAACAGTCTTCATTGTGTTTTTCCGAACGCTTCACTCTGCTTTTGGCGCCAATAAAAAGGTTGCATACCGAGCCGCATTTTCCATTCAATTGACATCTTCTCCTCCATTCTACCCAAACGATATCCCGCGTACTTCGCTAAAGTGCGTAGACAGGCAGACGGGATTGATGTTGGCTCATGCTTCAACAAAAAACTGATCTCAGACTTAAGAAACTTCAGCCCCTCCCCCTCTGCAGCGCCAAATTCCTCCAACAACCAACGGTTTGTTGCATGAAATATACCGACGTCGAAATAACGACGAAAATCTTCTTTGATGGAATAGCCATGACTGTGAGTTACTTCTGCATCGGCGCAATAGAATATTTTATATCCCCGAAGCAACATTTTTCCCGCCAGTATCTGGTCTTCCCCGAAATAAGCATCTTCCGGAAAGTGACCAACTGCTTCCAAGGCCCTTCGTGAATAGACAGAAAAACTATCAGAGCTAAATGTAGTTTTCACGCCCATGGTTTTGCGATCAGCGAGGACCCGAACTGCACTCTGATCAGTGTAATTTACAATCCGAGCATGCCGTTCAATTGCCTTTGCTTGACGGCGCGGTAATTGACGGCCGTAAGCCATGCCTACTCCCGCCTGCGCAATACCAGTCAGGATATTGTTGAATGTGCTTTTGTTGAAGGGAATAGCATCTTGTGTAAGATAAATAAGATATTCTGATTCAGGCACCAGCTCAGCGGCATATTTTCGCGTTCCACCGTGATTAAAAGGGCGCCCGCCGAGGCCATAAACTTGGGCTCCGAACTCTTTAAATCGTTCAACGGTTCGATCTTTCGAAGCCGAGTCGATAACGACAATCTGGTCGGCGGGATAACCGGTCTCTTTTAGCGCAGGCAGCAAATTGTCCAAATGGGGCTCTGCATTAAGTACCGGGATGATCAGAGACGACTTTTGGATTAGTTTTTGAATTTCATTAGTGACCATCCGACCAACCCTAATTCTGCATCAATCCGCGCCACCACTGCTCATTGTCAATATACCATGCCAGCGTCTTTCTGAATCCGTTTCGAAAATCATTTACCGGACTATAGCCCAACTCAGAATGTATTTTACGTTCGTCAATCGCATACCGTCGATCGTGACCCAGTCGGTCTTCAACATATACTTTCAATGAATCACATTTTCCCCCCCTTGCCGGCGGCGCGTCTGGAAATCGCTGATTTAATTCCGGATTGCCAGCAAATATAGCATCGACCCCGGAGCAGATCTCTTCCACCACGGTAAGGTTAGGCAGCTCCTCTCCACCCCCGACATTGTAGGTCTCACCAACTTGCCCTTTGTTAAGCACCAAATCAATCGCGCGACAATGATCTTCAACGTAAAGCCAATCTCTAACATTTTGACCGTCGCCGTATATCGGCAGTTTGCGACCATGCAGTGCGTTTATCACAAAAAGTGGAATCAACTTTTCTGGGAATTGATATGGGCCATAGTTGTTTGAGCAGTTTGTCGTTGTGATCTGCAAACCGAATGTGTGGTGATAAGAACGGACCAGATGGTCTGAGGAAGCTTTGGAGGCAGAGTAAGGCGAATTTGGCGCATAAGGAGTGGTTTCCGAAAATGCGGGATCATGGGGGCCAAGAGACCCAAAAACTTCGTCAGTGGAAACGTGGTGGAAACGATGTTCTTGCTCACCCGTGCCATCCAGCCATTTTTCTTTAGCAGCTTTAAGCAAAGAATAGGTGCCGAGAATGTTAGTATCAATAAATTGATCGGGCGCGGAAATTGAGCGATCCACATGGCTTTCAGCGGCAAAATGAACGATCGTATCAATGCTATACTTATGAAGGAGCGAGCAGACAAGATCTTGATCACAGATATTGCCTTTAACGAACGTAATTCGTTCAACATCCTCAATATTCGCTTTCGAACCAGCGTATGTCAATAAATCAAGGACAACAATATTAGCAGCCGGGTAATTGGAGCGAACATGACGAACGAAATTTGCACCAATAAAGCCGGCACCGCCAGTAATTAAGATATTATCCATTGCGTTGAAGTTCCTTAAGCATTTGTCGAAGAGATGACCTCCAATGCGGCGGCTTGCGCCCGAGCGCCGCGCTGGTTAGCGTTGTGTCTAAAACGGAATAATGAGGCCTCGTCGCCGGCGTTGGGAATTCGGAGGTTTTAATTGGCTCAATTTCGGAATGTTGACCGAGCAAATTTAATCTAAAGGCCTCTTCACTGATAGCCACCGCAAAATCATACCAACTCGCGACGCCGGAATCTGAGTAGTGAAACAAACCTCTTCGGTGTAAGCTAATTAGCGACCAAATAGTTTCTGCCAGATTCCGAGCATAAGTCGGTGAACCTATCTGATCCGCGACCACCCGCACGGGGACTTTTTTTGCAAACAAGTTTAGCATCGTCTTGACGAAGTTGTTGCCCACTTCTGAATATACCCATGACGTGCGGACAATTAAAGCATCGGAGCCTGCGGCTTGCTCACCCGCAAGCTTGGTCTTACCATATACATTTTGTGGGTCCGGGGCTGCGTTAACTGGGTATGGAGTTGATGATTGTCCTGAGAAAATAAAGTCAGTGGATATGTGGCAAATTCTGGCCCCAACCATCTCGGCAACAGACGCCAAATTTGAGACCGCATCACAATTTATAGAATGGGCCAGCGATACTTCTTTTTCTGCTTTGTCAACGTTTGTATATGCGGCGGCGTTAATGATCCACTTGGGTGACATAGCCGAAACCTTGTCGACCACAGCAGATCGATCTGCTATATTCAGTTCTTCTTTTGACAAAGTGATAAGCTCGACATCGCTCGGCTTAACAAGAGACAGCGAGGTACTAAGCTGTCCACCAAAGCCGGTCACTAGAACCTTCAAGAAAACAACTCCGCTTCTGCTAGCAAGGGCGCGTCCTTGTCCTTAGATGAAAGGAGCGGGGTGATTTTCTCTAACGGCCATTCTATCCCAATTGCCGGATCACTCCATAGCAAGCTTCGCTCATGCTCTGGAGCATAGAAATCGGTGCATTTATAAAGAAAATCCGTATTGTTCTCCAAGCATAGAAACCCATGAGCAAAGCCCGGCGGAACCCAGAGCATTCTGTGATTAGAGCCGGACAGCTCAACTCCCACCCATTTACCGAAACTGGGAGAACTTGCTCGAATATCGACAACGACATCATACACGGAGCCTGAAACAACCCTCACCAATTTACCCTGTGGCTGAACTATCTGATAGTGTAATCCGCGCAAAACACCCGCTTGCGATTTGCTATGATTATCCTGGACGAACTGATGGTCTTCAGACACGTCTTCAAAAGCGGCCTTGTTCCAGCTTTCCATGAAAAAGCCGCGATCGTCGCCAAAAACCTTCGGTTCTAATATCTTCACGTCTGGAATAGTCGTTTCAATAATTCGCATATTGCGCCTAACCTTGCTTTAAGAGATTGATCAAATATTCACCATAACCACTCTTCCTCAAAGGGTGGGCCAAAGTTTCAAGCTGCTCATCATTGATGAAGCCTTGGCGCCAAGCTATTTCTTCTGGGCAGCAAATCTTTAAACCTTGCCGGTTCTCAATTATTTTGACATAATTTGCTGCATCTAACAGGCTGTCGTGAGTACCTGTGTCAAGCCACGCAAATCCTCTTCCCATGATCTCAACATTTAATTTTTTAGCATCAAGATAGCGTCGGTTAAGGTCCGTAATTTCCAGTTCCCCTCGGGAAGATGGTTTTAAATCACGCGCAATAGATATAACGTCCTGATCGTAAAAATATAGTCCAGTAACGGCATAATTCGATCTCGGGTGCTCTGGCTTTTCTTCTATGGTCTCTACAACTCCATCTTTGTCAAATGAAACTACCCCGTATGCTTTTGGGTCTTGCACATAGTACCCAAAAACAGTGGCCCCTGTTTCGCGTTTGTTTGCGCTATTCAGCAGTTCCGGCATGCCATGCCCGTAGAAAATATTGTCACCCAGAATCAATGCGGAAGGATTGTTCCGGACAAAATCTGCCCCGATATGGAAAGCCTGGGCAAGGCCATCAGGTGATGGTTGTATTGCGTAGCTTATATCAACGCCCCAAGCGCTCCCATCTCCAATAAGATCTTGAAAGCCTTGATTGTCTTGAGGCGTAGTAATGATCAATATTTCTCTAATACCAGCAAGCAAAAACACACTGATCGGATAATAAATCATCGGCTTGTCATAGACTGGCATCGATTGCTTGGAGATAGTCTTTGTCAACGGCCACAGGCGGGTACCGGTTCCCCCAGCCAAAACAATTCCTTTTCTTTTCATAACGTTTCCTTCCAGCGCAGTCTGATTGGCGACCCGATTAGTTAGATCGGCGCACCAGTGTCCAAATTCGAAATCAGAGCTGAGTCTATCATTACATCGAGATTTCGTCGTGTGAACGCTGGCTTACTACCAATTTTGATTAGCGGAAAATTGCAGCTAATTTCCTCGCGACTCCTCCATATCATTGAGCCGGCATTTGTCGGGGTGGACGGCTCCAAAGCGACTGTTTGACCTGGGCAAGTTGCATTTATTTGGATGACTTGCGCAGCTTCCAGCTTATTTGGCCTAATATCCAATGCGATCTTGATGGAGGAAGGGTTCTGCAAATATAACCGGCGTGTCAGGAAAATAGGCAGTCCCCTGCCATTCCACCGAACTCGCAATGAGCTTTTGCCGGCAACATTTTCTGCGCGAACAGACAGCCCCTTGCTATCTCCTGGCTGCCACTCAAACGGCAAAAGCCGGTCACCTGATTCGAGTACACTCGCCAAGGTTTGGAACTTGCTGTCCGACAAATCCTGGGCATCATTTCCAGAGACCTTTTTATAGCTCCGCACCAGACCCAATACTGGCTGATAATTCCCTGCTTTGATGAGGGCATTTGATGCAGGAACGAGTTCCGAACGCGTTATATAGTAACCATTGTCTATCATTGTTTGCAGAGTTTTCACTCGCCCAGACACCTGTTGGTCCGTGCGCAGCAGCGACGCCCGCTGGAAAAAGTCTTTCCGCCAAGGAGGGTTGCTACGCAAGCGCTTCACCAGCACGTCGCTTGTTTGATCGCTGGTTTCGGCAAGCGATAGCAGTTGCAGGATCTCGTCCCGGGCCTGATTACGACGGAGCAACGCATCCGAGCGCTCAACGATTGTCTTAAAATCTGCCTTTTTGACAGCTTCCGAAATGATTGTCTGTTGAGCGAAGACGGAACGCCATCCGACTGAGTTTAAAGCCACTAAAAAACGTTTTCGCGTTACAGGAGAAATATCGGGATCCCGCAGCTTAAAATAGGCTGCCAGAGCATTTTGATCAAGCGGATTATAGTAAAGCCGCTTAACAAGGTCTTTTTCTGCTGCTCTTCGGACTTCAGACTTATCCATTGCCGACGGAGACACTAACAGCCGCTGCATTTCGATTAAAGGGAAATGCTGCTGCGCATATCTATACTGTATCGCCAGAAGGAACACAAAAAAAATAGCAAAAAAAATGTATAAGCTTGGCCTCGCGAGCGCCGCCATCACAAATAACCTTTTAGATAATACTGCAAAATTAACCTACAATATATCATTCATTAGATTTATATTCGTAAGAATAAGATGAATTTGAATAACCAATACTTATAATATTAACCTTGTTAAGAAGAATGCCTATAATTTTTACGTTTGACTGCTTCAGCCTATTGATTGCCGTTTTCACGACGGAAGTTTGATTTCTGTTGGACTCTATAACAAAAACACAACTTTCCGCCAAGGAACCCAGAACTACAGCATCAGCTAAGCCCAATAACGGTGGGCAATCCAAAAGCACGACATCGTATTCCGACATCAACTTATCAATTATATTGCGCGTACTGTCAGCAGCAATTAATTCCACTGGATTAGGTGGATTCGGCCCGCTGCCGATACATTTGACATTATTGAAAATGGTGGTGCTGGTAACATCTTCGGATACGGCATTGTGAGCCAGAACATCAGACATCCCGCGATTATTCTCAATTTTAAATAACTTATGCTGATTTGGCCGCCGAAAATCGAAGTCCACCACCAACACGGACTTATTCGCTCTGCCTAGCGCAGCGGCGGTTGCATACACGCTCAACGACTTGCCCTCACTCGCGCTCGCACTTGTGAACATAATGCTCTTTGGTAACCCTTGAGGAAGCGCCAATCCCAGCGATGTACGCAAAGTGGCATAGGCTTCCGAAACATGGCTTTTAGGATCCTGTATCTCGTCCAACATATCAGTATCATCCGACACCTCAGGAATGACGCCAATTGCCCTCATATCGAGCTTTTGGCTAACGTCGTCAGGAGACCTGATCGTTTCAAATATTTGTTCACGTACAAATATAAAGCCTGCAGAGACCGCAAACCCAGCGAACAAAGCGAGCAGAAGATTTAGCGGTATATTCGGCTCAATTGGGTCAGATGGCGGGACAGCCTGATCCAAAATAGCAACATTGTTCGCCTGAACCCCAGCTTGGGCGTTTAATTCATTATATCGATTGAGCAATAATTCATAAAGCTCGCGGTCGGTTTTTACCGCCCGCTTCAAAAGCCCCAGTTGAATTGATTGCGACTGCTCATCCAAAACAGCGCCCTTCATTCGAGCAATTTCGGACTTGAGCTTTGCTTCTTGAGCGGCAGCGGTTCGATATTCATCGCGAACAGAAGCTTTGATGCTGCTCGAGATCGCGCTGATTTGATTACTTAACTCTTGGAGCTGCGCACTAAGTTGCCTTACCTGTGGGTAGCCCGCCTTAAAACGCTCTAAAAGCTGCTTTTGGTTTGCCTCGGCCTTCGCCCTCTCTTCTAGCAACCGTTGAACGGCCTGGTTCGCAAGGACTTCTTGCATATCAAGCGGAGCCACTCGCTTAGCAACTTCCCATTTTTGCTGAGCTTCGATCCTCCGGGATGTTGCCACCGCCAACTCCTCATTGAGCCGAACGAGCGTCGATAAAATCAGGGATCTGGGAGAGTCGCCGGTTTCTTCTGATGCCGAGTTCGTTGCGTCGATAATTCTGGTGCGCCGCGCGTAGTTCAGTGACTTGCTTTCGGATTCAGCGAGTTGGGCAGCTGCAACGTCTAATTGGCCCTTCAAAAACTCCCGAGCATACGAGGATTGGTCGAATTTTCTCTGGAGATTGTCCTGAATGAAATTCTCTGCAAAACTGTTCGCGAGCCGAGCAGCAAGAACTGGATCAGGGCTCCTAAATCGAATCGCCGCGATTCGAGAATCGACCGGAAGCGACACATTTAAGTTCTCTTTGAGGACCTCAAGAACAGCTTCCCTTTCGGCATCCTCCTGGCTTAGCGAACCCACAGCCTCGATATCTCGGCTAACATTCATTGCCTCAAGAAATTCAGGGTTGTTAAATAGATTTTCATCTTCAGCAACCGTAATGGCCAGCGCGCGGCTCTTCACTACATCAACTTGGGTCTGCAGAAATCTATCAGAATCTTGGATCGAAGCGGTCACATCACTGTCTTCGGTACCAGTAACCTGCGCTGCCTGTTGATCAATTTGTATAGACGCAGATGACTCGTAGATTGGGGATGTAAGGATTGAAACGACAATGCCCACCAGCACGCAAGCAGTGACAATCCCAACTATCCAATTTTTTGATCGATATACAGCTATCAACATCGCCGAAAAATTAAACAGGCCGAGTTGTTCGGATGAGTACGTGTTATTCTCGGTCGAATTTTCACCTATGCGTAAGGCGGTGCCGTCATTGTGGATTTGCGAGTTTGAGTCAGGTAATGGTGTATACTGTTTATCCATGAATAGCTTTTCGTCTTAAAGTTTTTAGAGTCTGATGAATACGGTTGTCAGGATCGGTGACAATTGCAGCAAGTCTCGGAACATTGATTTAGCAAAAGAGTTGCCGATCACGACGATATCATTACCTAAAATTTCCGGATTCGCCGCGCGCCCCTTGCGGATATCCTGAAGGCTGAACTGAGCGCCATATACGCCATCACTTTTGGATCTGAAAACGATGACCTCGTCAAGGTTAGCAGTTCGTGTGGGCCCTTGCGCAAGCGCAACTGCCTGCAGGAGCGTAGTCTGGCCTTCAATTTCAAAAACGCCAGGCTTGGTGACCGCACCCTCGACGGTAATTCGCTGGGAAGCGGACTTTTGAACGACCACCGCGACCTGCGGATCGACCAGATAATTAGCACTCAAACGCTGACTTATCACCGCCGACAGCTCGGAACTACTCAGTCCAGCCGCTTGAACGCTTCCAATTAACGGAAACATGATATTACCACTCGAATCGACTGGTATCATCTCAAAAGAAAGATCCGGCTCTTGAAAAACCCGAACCTCCAAAACATCTAATATGCCGATGGTATAGTCGCCCGAGACGGGGCTATCGGAAGGCGATGGGATTACCTCATATGCTGCAGCGCCAATAGGAAGCTCAGTTTTCGAGCTACAGCCTGGCAAAAGCGCCAGCGATAATAAAATCATAAAAAACCGCACAATACGTACCCTATTAATATTAGATTCCACGAGCTTAGTTAGGTTAGCAAAAAATCTCACCCCTCATGTACTGAGTCCACCACAAAAATCATGGACGGTACATAGGGACACCCATATAGACATTCGCACGGTTTAAAACCTTTAAATGTTTCCAGCCAGCATTCTTTGGACATATTGTCGGCATATAGTAAGGAAGGCCCCTCGCCCCAGCTTCAGTCCCAAGAGTCCAGTGGGCTGAATCCAATTTACTCAAAGATTTCCAAAGTAAGCGGCCATAGATCCACTCCGGCTGTCGTTACGGCACTTACCTAATCCTCGACCGTCGGCTCTATTCCCAGGCACTCTAATGTTCTGGACTAGCTAGCGACCACTGAACTGACGTTAGCTAGAAATATCTTTCTCTAATAAAAGTCAGGCATTCAGTTCTGAATTTTGACTGTACCATAATTTAAGAGCGATCATCGTAAATGCAAAATATATCCACGGCCGTACTGAAGTGAAGCCAGCATCCATATTGAAGATAACCAAGAAAATTAAAATTGATGAAAGAACCCCCGCCCGGAACCTTTTTAACAGTATAATCAAAGCTGGTATCAGAATGAGTCCGCATACAAAGCCCGAATAGGTGAATATTTCAAAGAAAGCGTTTCCCCATCCCGCATAACCAATATTTTCATCGAATCTCTCTACCCGCATAGAAGGAAACTCTCGATATGCCTTAATAAGAATATCCTGTACTAACTCTCGGCCACCTATACCGGACCCTGCCCACGGATAAGCGCTGATTGTGTCCCACGCTATTGTGGCGGGACCTAGGGTCCTAATTACAAAACTTGCGTCCCGCCCACTCGCAATCAAAGCCGCGCGCTCCGAAGGCAATAAAGATATTATTTGCTGTGCAAAAAGCACACCTATCAGAACGCCCACCAAAGCTAGAATCTTGAGGTAGAGCGAGAACCCAACATTTAGCGTATCGATAGTTTTCCAGAAATAAAAGATCGTAAGAAGCACTGGCCCGACTAGGATAGTAGGAGAGCCGGTAAATAGTAGCTGTATAATCGTTAGGGCGATATATGCCTGAAGCGCCCCCCGCCCCTTGTTAGAAACAAAATATAGCAGGGTTGAGATGGCCAGCATCTTAGCGAGATGTGACGGCTCTTGTGTAAAAACATTAGGCCTTATGAAGCCGGAGATCACGAGATCTCGTTTATTCGAACCATAGATAAATCTATCCGTATATAACACACTTCTGAAATCATTGGAGATGTCCCGGAAAAAAGGAATCATCGTCTCGAGAACTGCATAAGTTGTCAAAAACAGGGAAATAATAAGAAAATATCTCCCTAACTTACTATGCTTCCATTGCAAAATTTCATAAAATACAATCACCGCCGATATTGTACTTAAGGATAGAAGAGCAACAGATTTCAAATGCTCACTAACATACCCTAGTCCGCCAGGAGAAAAAGGAATTGTTATAATCCAAGATAGTGAAAATAAAAGCGCGGTAGATATATCTTTATTAAGCCTATTATCTCTAAAGAAACTTAATTTTTTCTGCTGGTATAATTTAAAAATTAGCAAAACTCCGGCACCAATATATACACCAAACATAGGAATATAAAAACCAGATATTGTCATCCCTAAGTTGAGATATAGACTAATCACAATAATAGAGATCAAGATGTAGTTAATAGCGCGCGGTGTTATTTTACGTCGGCGGATGTTGGGGGCGTTAATGTTTTTCGGCGGATACATAAGATTATAGGTTTTCTACAGGATTACTGATGTTAGCGAAAAATACTATACTGGCAATCGATATAGCAGGGCAGAAAACTTATATACCAAGTAGATATAACTTGATGCCAATAGCACGAGAAAGGCAATTGAAAATCCATACTCATACACAAAACTTGCCATAAGCTCTATTTTTGAGCTTCAACATAAGGGCTGCGCTCAAACTCGTTTGCTTCAGATGGGTAGGTACCTTCGAAATCAAAGTGGCTACTTCCCAGCTCACTGAATATTCTACCAATCACCCCTGATTCGTCACACCCAACCCGTGTTAAGTTTGCCTGCATAGCCTCAAAATCCCAATCGCTCCGGTGGATCAGCTTGCCACCCAACAGTTCAGGTTGATGGCTTTGTAAAACAAAATCATCCCGGTCAGCGTCGAGATTGACACTCAGCCAGTCGTCTGAAGGCTTTGCCCAATTCGCCCCCGGACCGAGATGCAATTTGCAAGCATCCTTTCGATTGGAATCGAAGCCCGTTTTAGCAATTGACTTGCGGCGGCGCTGAACTGCCCAACCCAGTCCTACGCCGCGCAAATCGGCGCGGTTCTTTTCAAGGATACTAACAATCTGCATAGCTGCTCATAGTTTCAAATGACAAGATTGCCAGCGGCATTCTCGGGCGCGAATAGAACGAAGACTCCCGACACCCTAGTTCAAGCTGCTTTGGGTTGCCATTTCAACTTATTTCGGGTCTCCGCTTCTATCGGAAGAATATCAGTGCTCTTATATTTTAGAGAACTGGCGACAGCCTTTGAATCCCTGCAAAGACGGCGCAAACCATCGGGCTCGAGAGACGCTGAGTGGTCAGTACCCTTCCATGTCCGGTCCATCGTGAAATGACGCTCAATCCATTCAGCACCCAGCGCTATCGCAGCCATGTCCGCTGCAATACCGAGATGATGGCCAGAGAAGCCAATTGCCTGCACACGGTCGCCAAACTTTTCCTTCAATCGAACAATTTCAAGCAAACAGACATCATCAAACGCAACTGGGTAGCCAGATGTACATGCATAAATCAACAAATCTTCGGCACGTCCCTTCGACTCAAAGAATGCAACAATTTCTTCTTCTTCCTCTTGAGTCGTCATGCCCAGCGACAACTGTATACCGCCTTTAAATTCCTCACAAAGCACGCCCAGCATTTCAAAATGAAGGTTACAAGCAGATGGCACCTTCAAGAAATCCGGATTCAACGAAGCCATTTCCTTCGCCGAAGTAGTGTCCCAAACGGACGTACTGTACCCTATGCCTACAGAAGCACAGAATTCCATCAATTCACGGTTCTGCTCTACATCGAATTCCAAAAACTCACGATGTTCGCCATAGGTGTCACCATAGCTATTGATAGGATTTGGATGGGGTGCATTATATTGCTCTTCTGTAAGCAATTCGCGGTTATTCCGCTTCTGAAATTTCACGTAATCCGCTTTGCAAAAAATTGCCGCAGTAGTGATCATTTCCTTTGCAATATCCATATCACCTTTATGGTTACAGCCTATTTCCGCAACAATTTTAGGCGCAGCTGGCATTTTTTTCTCCGAATTAATAGTATGATCGTGACCCTGCTCGCGCATAGCAGCGAAAACTTCTGATGGATAGAACTTAGTCCAAAAAATTTCTGCTCGTCCAAAATGACTCAGCCCCCCCCCCAGATACGCACCATAAGGGGTGTAAAAAGCCGACATGCGATGCATTCAATATTTCGAGAATGCTGATTAAGATGCGGCTTACTTTTTACGAGGTCAGGAGGAGCGGCACCTCTGTCAATCAGCTAGCCGACAATATTGGCATCGCCCGCAACGCAGCTCGGATCGTTTGCTTCTACATCCGCAAGGCAAGAGACGGCTCCAACGGTAATTACCGGCCAGCCTTTCTAACTGGTATGAACAAATCGCCGGAACTACGATGGATAGCAAGAAAAAGAGCAGCTCCTACCATACGCAGCGCACCAAATGGCCTGCTTGTCTATCAGCTCAATATTAAAGCAATGTTTTTCCACCTCGAAGCTGGCAAACGCGATTTTAGAGACCTCCACAACCTGATCACTAACAAAAGGCATCGGAACCTCAAAACAAGATGCAGTAAATCAAGCAAGAGCCTTGGAGCAAACACGTGATTAGCAAAATTGGTTTTTCGCAAGTCCGACAATAGCTCGCATGCCACCCGACGCGCATTCGTCTAGAGAATTGATGAGATTCAATGGAGGACACGGAGGGATTCGAACCCTCGAAGCCCGTAAAGGCTTGTCTCCTTAGCAAGGAGGTGGTTTCAGCCGCTCACCCACGTGTCCACGTAGCTTGGCTACAGAGCGCGCTATAACCAACCATCGCGCTGGCTGCAACGGGAAAAATGGCCGATATCCAAACACATCGAGAATGCCGGAAATGCCCCGCTTTTGAAAAACCGACTCGGACCGCCGCAGAATCGACTCAGTTCGTCGTCCGTTCATTGCGTGGTCAGGTGCAACAGCCGAGAGCCGACGCTGGCTGGTAATGGGAAGGAGTTAACCCATGTTACCGTTATGTATGAAGAAATTTTTGGGAACATTTGCTGTTTTGGCCCTTGCCACTGCACCAGCCCTGTCACCCGCCTTTGCCCAGGTCGAAAATGTCGATCCGAATGACGTGATCGATGCCGATCTGGCAGCACCCGATTATGACGGGAATTTCGATTCCGCTCCTGCGGGTTCGACGACGGTCGATGACACCACGATCGACAGCGATATCAATGCCGATATTGTGGCCCCTTATGGCGATACCACCACAACCGACCAGACCGGCAGCGCTGCTGTACCAGCGGTCGACGACAGCGAAACCTATCAGGACGATGACCTGATCGGCGCTGCGGAAGGCGTTTTCGGCAAGGGCGCAAAAGGCCTGGCCGAGGTGATCGAGGGTATCCTCAAAAAACAGGGCCGGCCCAATGCCTATATCGCCGGACGCGAAGCCAGCGGCGCTTTCATTGTCGGGCTGCGCTATGGTTCGGGCAAGCTCTATCACAAGATCGAGGGCGAACGTCCGGTCTACTGGACCGGCCCGTCGGTCGGCTTTGATATTGGCGGCAATGCGGCCAACACCTTTGTTCTGGTCTATAATCTCTACGATACCGAAGAATTGTTTCAACGGTTCCCGGCTGGCGAAGGCGCCGCATATTTCGTCGGCGGCTTTCAGGTCAGCTACTTACGGAGCGGCGACAAGGTGCTGATTCCGGTGCGGCTGGGCGCGGGCCTTCGGCTCGGCGCCAATGTCGGCTATATGAAGTTCAGCAAGAAGCAGAAATGGTTGCCGTTCTGATCAGCTGATCAATCGGCACCCCTGTCTCGCTGCAAGACGGTCAGGAGAGCGACTTGGCCTGTTCCATCCGCGCCAGATAGCGCGCCAATATATCGATCTCGAGATTGACGGCACGGCCGGGCTGCAATTCGCCGAGCGTGGTCACCTGCGCGGTATGGGGAATGATGTTGAGGCTGAATTGCGTGCCCGGCGCTTCGTCCGACACCGCATTGACGGTCAGCGACACGCCATCGACGGTGATCGATCCCTTGGCCGCGATATAGGGTGCCAGATCTTCGGGAACCCGGATCACGACTTCTGTTGAATCGCCAACAGCGCTGCTCGAAACAACTTCGCCGACACCATCGACATGGCCCGTGACGATATGGCCGCCCAGTTCATCGCCTACCTTCAGCGCGCGTTCCAGATTGATCCGCCGTCCCGCCTCAAATTGGCCAGCAGCAACGCACGAGATGGTTTCCCCTGACACGTCCACTGCAAACCAGCCGGTACCCTTATCAACGACCGTCAGGCAAATACCGGAGCAGGCGATCGATGCGCCCATATCGACGCCATCCATATCATAGCCACAGGTGATTTTCACGCGAAGGTCACCGCGCTGGTCGAGCGATTCGATGGTTCCGATGTCTGAAACAATGCCGGTGAACATGGGCGATCCTATTTGCTGTGAACGAAGCGGAACCTAGGCGGCGCGGTCATATATCTCAAGCATATCCTGCCCGAGTGCGCGCTGATCGACGCGCTGCCACTGACCATGCGCCTCGCTGAGCTTTTCCAGCCCAATATCGGCAATGCCGGGCAGACCCCCACCGATGATGATAGGGGCGCGATAGAATAACAGCCGATCCACCAGCCCCGCCTGCAAGAATGATGCGGCGGTTTTGGCGCCGCCTTCGACCAGCAGCCAGTTGATATCGGAAAGATCGGAAATCCCGGACGGTTCAGCAATTTGCTGCCAGTGTTCTGGCTTGCCCTTGTCATTGCCCAGTATAACCGGTTGTGGCGAACGGTCGGACAGACCGGCAAGGCGCACATCGAGGCCGGGTCTGTCCGTCCGCGCCGTTCCTGCTCCCACCAGAATCGCGTCGCTGCGTGCGCGCTCCATGTGGGCGTGAGCCCGTGCGCGATCGCCAGTGATCCACTGACTGGACCCATCCGCCAGGGCGATACAACCATCCAGCGACATCGCCAGCTTCAGCGTGACAAACGGTCGCCCGTTGTCGATGCGGCACAGGAAACCGGCCATTGCGCGCCGCGCTTCCAGCTCGCGAATTCCGACAGAAACCGGTATGCCCGCGTCGCCCAGCCGGTCAATGCCTCTGCGCCGGGTGCGTTCATCGGCATCTAGGGTCGCGACAATCACTCTTTTCGGTTTCGCCTCGATCAGCGCGATGCTGCAGGTCGGGCCGCGGCTGCTATCATGCGCACAGGGCTCCATGGTTACATAGACGTCCGAGCCGCGGGCCGATCGGCCGGCCTGGGCAAGCGCCATTTCCTCGGCATGGGGGCGTCCGCCCGGCTGTGTCCAGCCGCGACCGATGATGATGCCATTTTTGACGATCACGCAACCGACATTGGGGTTTGCCCCGGTGCGGCCTCGTCCCCGTTCCGATAATGCCAAAGCCGCCGCCATATAATGCGCGTCGGCAACGGACCTCAGCATTGCAGTCCGGCCGGGCGATCGACCTCGACCTCGCCGCGTGCAGCCCGGGCCGCTTCGGCTTCGCGTTCGATTTCCTCGACATCCATGCCCGACATCCGGCCAAGTTCCTTCATCGCCTCGCGCCGTTCCGTCTCCAGCTTGTCTTTGAGGCACTGGACCTGCCAGCGGTCCTGCAGGATTTCTTCATCGGTCCGGTCGTTTGTCCAGTTTTCGACATAAACGACCTCCTGCGGCACATAAGTGTAAGTATTCACCTTCGGATCGAGATAGAAAAGGAGCAGAATGAACGCCGTGCAGGCAATCGCCAATGCCGCCGGAAGCAAGCGCTCGCCCGGCTCACTTTGACGGAAAACAGCGATCAGGTCACCAAAACCGCCGCTGACCGATACATCTTTCAACATTCCCATGGCGTTCAAATAGGGCGCGCGCCGCCGGATGACCAGCCCTTCCCGCAAATTTGCAGCGGGAATCAGGGATCAGGCCACCCGGCGACGGGATCAGCTGTTGATTTCGAAGCGGACTTTCAGCGTCATCCAGCTCTCAAATGGCTTCCCGTCTCTAGTTGCCGGCGTGAACCGCCATTTACTCAAAGCCTGTTTGCGCGTCGCTGCCCAGAAGTCAGGATGGGGCGAATCGATCAGTTCAATCTGCCTCACCCGGCCATCTGTCCCGACCAGCACCCGGACACTCACCTCGGCTTCCCGTTCGAGCCGCAACTGGCCAGGCGGATAGGCTGGCTGAAACTGCGCGGCGTAACGAGCGTTCAGCCGCGCATCGACAATCACCGGATCCGGTACGACCTTGATCGCCTCAAACGGAATTTCATTTCCCGCACCGGTGAGTCCCGTGTCCAACGCATTCTCGGCATAGCTGGGAAGCGGCTCCACCGGAGCGGCCGGCAAATCTACGATCAACTTGTCCGGCGCCTTGTGCTGGGGCTGCACCGGGAGTTGGATCACTGGCTCGACTTTGTGTTTCACCGGTTCCGGAGGCTTCTGGGCCAGAACCGGCACAGCAATCACCGTGCCGCGAAATTTTTCCGGAATCTCGATTCCGGGCATCGCAATCACCCCGGCGATAATCACCACATGAACAGCGCCGGCCAGTATCACACCTTTGGTTCGGGGTGTCTTATTCTCGTAAACGGAAACATAGCTCATCATTACATCCTCTCAACCATCCTCAAAAATGGCGGAGCGGCCTGTGCCTTTTTGACTATCTGTCCGCATCGCCTATTGGTTATGTTATACTATTACATAACCAATAGCAAACGCCTCGCTCGGCCTGTGGCGCGGCAACGATGAGATTGGCTCAGGCGGCGGCTTCAGCCAGCCTTGCCAGCGCAGCGGGCTTGCCGATCAACGGCAGCAATGCGTTCATATCCGGACCATGGTCGAGACCCGTCAACGCCTGGCGCAAGGGCATGAAGAGCGGCTTGCCTTTTCGGCCAGTGGCCTCCTTGAGCGCACTGGTCAGATCTTTCCAGAGATCATCAGATGCTTCCAATTCTTCCATTTTTGCAGCAGCGATGCCTATGAAAGCCTGATCCTCCACCGAAAGATCGGGCACAACCACCGGCCCGGTTATGACCTGCCACCATGAACCGACATCGCCCATATCATGCAAATTGGGCCGGATGACCTCCCATGCAGCAGCATTCATCGCATCCGGCAGTCGAGGTTTCACATCCTCATACTCAAGCAGATGGACAATCTTCTGGTTGAGCTGCGACAGTTCCTCTTCGTCAAACCGCGCCGGTGCCCGCCCAAAGCGGGCAAAGTCGAAACTGGCGATCAGCGGCGCAACATCGGCAACCGGTTCCACCGGATCGCTGGTTCCGATCCGTGCCAGCAGGGCAACAATCGCCTGCGGCTCAATATGTTTCTCGCGAAAACTGCTGACGCCCAGCGAACCCAGCCGTTTCGACAACTTCCCTTCGGTGCCGACGAGCAAGGCTTCATGCGCGAATTCCGGCGGCTTTGCACCCAGCGCATGGAACATCTGAATCTGCACCGCGGTATTCGCCACATGATCCTCGCCGCGCACGACATGGGTGATATCCATGTCCACATCATCAATGGCTGACGGCAGCATATAGAGCCAACTGCCATCTTCACGCCGGATGACCGGATCGGACAGCAGCGCCGGATCAAAATGCTGGTCTCCCCGAATCAGGTCGGTCCAGGTGATCGGTGTCTCGTGATCCAGCTTGAACCGCCAATGCGGTTTGCGGCCCTGCTCTTCAAACTCGGCAATCTGGGCTTCGGTCAGGTCCAGCGCGGCCCGGTCATAGATCGGTGGCTTCCCGCGTCCGAGCTGGATCTTGCGCTTCAGGTCCAGTTCCTGTGCGGTTTCATAGGCCGGATAGACCCGGCCAGCCGCCTTCAGCTTTTCCAGCTGCTCTTCATAGCGATCAAAGCGGTCCGATTGCCGCTGCTCTTCGTCGGGCACCAATCCCAGCCATGCCAGATCCGCCCGGATGGCATCGACATATTCCTCTTTCGACCGCTCGGCATCGGTGTCGTCGAGCCGGAGCAAAAATGTGCCACCTTCTTTCTGCGCGAACATCCAGTTGTGCAGTGCCGTACGGATATTGCCGACATGGAGATGGCCCGTCGGTGACGGAGCGAAGCGGGTTTTTATGGTCATACTGTCCTGAATGCGTTGGTGATCGGATAGCGCCGGTCACGGCCAAAATTTCTGGTGCCAAGCTTGACACCCGGCGGGGCCTGGCGCCGTTTATATTCTGCGATATAGAGCAACCGCTCGATCCGCACCACGGTCTCCCGATCGAAGCCTCTTGCAACAAGATCGTTAACCGACAATTCTTCCTCGATCAGGCCGTGCAGCAGGGGATCGAGAATCTCATAGTCAGGCAGGCTGTCGCTGTCTTTCTGGTCCTCGCGCAACTCGGCACTGGGTGGCTTGGTGATTACGGTCTCCGGCATCACCGGCCCATCCGGGCCCATGCCAAGGCTCGGCTTGTTGGCGTTGCGCCATTTTGAGAGCTTGAAGACGGTCAGCTTGTAGGCGTCCTTGAGTACCGAATAGCCGCCCGCCATGTCGCCATAGATGGTCGCATAGCCAACGCTCATCTCGCTTTTGTTACCCGTGGTCAGCAGCATGTGGCCAAATTTGTTCGATAGCGCCATCAAGGTAACACCGCGGATCCGCGACTGGATATTCTCTTCGGTGATATCGACATTGCTGTCGGCAAAACTGTCCTCCAGCATTGCGTCAAAGCCTTCGACCGCCGGATTGATCGGGATCGTGTCCAGCCGGGTGCCAAGCATTTTGGCGCAGCCCTCTGCATCGTCGAGGCTTTCCTGCGACGTGAAGCGCGACGGCATCATCACGTTCCACACCCGGTCGGCACCCAGTGCGTCGACCGCAACCGCGGCTGACAAAGCGCTGTCGATCCCGCCTGAAAGCCCGAGCAAAACGCCGGGGAAACGATTGCGGTTCACATAATCCCGCAAGCCCACGATCATCGCATTGTAGATATCGGCGGGATGGTCATCCAGTGCGTGAATATCACCTTGTGCACAGCTCCACTTGCCGTCTTCGCAGGACCAGTGCGTATCCACAATCACCTCGTCCCAGTCCGGCAGTTGGTGCATCACGCTGGCATCGCCGTTGAGCACGAAGCTGGCGCCATCGAACACGATCTCGTCCTGCCCCCCGACCCGGTTCAGGAACAGCATCGGAATGCCCGTTTCCCGCACCCGCTTGGTGGCCACCTGCCCCAGACGCATGTCGTCCTTCTCGATTTCATAGGGGCTGCCATGCACCGAGATAAACAGATCAGCGCCCTGTGCTTTCAGATGCTCGCAGACGGTCGGGAACCAGACATCCTCGCAGATCGGCAAGCCGATTTTGCAGCCCTTGAACTCAATCGGCTCCGGCAACGGGCCGGACGCGAACAGCCGCTTTTCGTCAAATGTGCCGTAATTGGGCAATTCTACCTTGTACCGGACATCACGAATATGTCCGTCGTCGAGCAGGGCAATGCCGTTATAAAGCTTGCCGTCCTCGCGAAAAATTGATCCGACCAGCATCGCCGGCCCCGGCCCGGCAGTGGCGGCGGCAAGCCGGTTGAGTTCTGCTTTTGCCCGCTCCCAAACGGCCGGCTTCAACACCAGATCCTCTGGCGGATAGCCAATCAGCTGCAGTTCGGGAAACACGATCAGATCGCTGTCGGGCCGGGCGCCATGGGCTGCAATCATCGCATCGGCATTGCCGCGCAAATCGCCCACGCTCTGGGTCAATTGCGCCATGGTGATAGTAAGCTTTTCCGTCATCTGGCCCTGATAGAAAGGGCGGACCATGACAGCAAACGATTTATGATTGTCCGGTTTTCAGAAAACCAGCCCGCCCAGCAGGCGCCCCGGAATAAAGGCGAAAAGACCTGCGACAATCAAACCGATATAGGGAGCCTGCATTGCCCGATAATGCCCGGTGATGTTGCCGCGGCGGGCTTGCCAGATACCATAGGGGATCGAAAAAAGGGTGAGAACAGAGAACAGATGAATGAAGCTCAAGCCGATACCAAACAACCCGCCGCCGGAATGGCCGAGCCAGAATGTCGTAACCGCAGTGGTCAACATCAGTCCCGCCCAGGCCTTGCCGAGCAGCCGATGCATTGCATCTCCCTTGCGCCGGTACAGAACAACCGCTCCCAACGGGATGGCCGGAATGACGGTTGCCAGATGGATGGCAAGCGCCAAGGAAATCGGCGTGCGCAGCGGTGCCGTGCCAGCGACATCCGCCGCCAGTGTGGATAGCGCAATCAAAATGAGCGCAACGAGAACCGTCGCCGCAATCGTAAGAATGATGGTCTGCGGTGAGAACCCTTCGTGGAAAGATGACTTTGTCATAAAAATGCTCCCTGCATCGGTAAATGTGCAGGCAGCATGACTCTTTCCCGGGAAAGCGCGATCAGAGGTGCGCAGACCGGTTTTCTTTTTCGTCAATCGCGTCATAATGGACCAGTGGACCGTTCACGAAGCGTGAAAGGGCAGGAAAGGAGCCGGTTTTGCCGCGCATGATCAGCGTCGAATTGCTCATCATTGCCGGAATCGGCATGGTGCTTGGCTTGCTCGGACCTTTCGGCACCTATCCCATGCCGCTCGCTCTGAGACTTTCCTATTGGGTCGGCTTCACCGTCGCTGGCTACCTGATCTTTCGACCAATCACGCACGCCGCCCGATGGTTGCAGGAGATGAGCAACCTTCCCGGCATACTTACGCTCGGCCTCGCGGTGGCGGTGGCGTCGCTCCCTCTGGCCTTTCTGGTCGGGTATGCCATCAACGGTATGCAGTTTTCGGGACCGATGCTCGGCGAGCTTTTTGGCATATTATATCTGCAATGCGCCGGGATCGGATTTGCGGTCACCGCACTGATGCAACAAATATTTCCGCGCGATGGTATTCCCAGTGGTGTCCATACCGGGGCGGTAAAATCCGCGCCAACCGGAAATGAAATTTTGAGCTCCCCGCAAGAGCATGCACCAGTTGCAACGGAACAACGTGTAAGATTGCTCGAGCGGCTGCCGCCGGGGTTCCCGTCCGAAATCCTCGCGCTGTCGGTGGAGGACCATTATGTCCGGGTCCATGCCGACCGCCGCAGCGAAATGCTGCTGATGCGACTGGGCGACGCGATTGCAGAAATGGACGGCATCGACGGGACCCAGGTGCACCGCAGTTGGTGGGTCGCGACCGCAAGCGTGGCCCATGCAATAAGGCGGGAACGCAATTGGAGACTGGTCTTGAAAAACGGCCTTGAAGTGCCCGTCGCCCGCAGTCAGGTCGCAAAGCTTAGAAAAATGGGGTGGATAAGGTGAAATGTCTCTTTTGATTTCCTGACCATCTGTCTAACAGGGTCACAAAATTGTCATGGAGTGTCGTCGGCGATTCTGGCGGCCCGCCATTATCTGGGAAGCGCACTATGAAACTCATGTCCGGTAACAGCAATCTGCCGCTTGCCACCGCGATCGCCGAATATCTCGAAATCCCCCTCACCGATGCCAGCGTCAAGCGCTTCGCCGATGACGAGATTTTCATCGAAATCCACGAAAATGTGCGCGGTGAAGATGTTTTTGTGGTTCAGTCGACCAGCCATCCGGCCAATGACAATCTGATGGAATTGCTGATCAGCATCGACGCGCTCCGCCGCGCCTCGGCCAAGCGCATCACCGCGGTCATTCCCTATTTCGGCTATGCCCGGCAGGACCGGAAACCCGGACCGCGCACGCCGATCTCCGCCAAGCTGGTCGCCAATCTGATCACCGAAGCCGGTGCCGACCGGGTGCTGACCGTCGACCTGCATGCCGGTCAGATTCAGGGCTTCTTCGATATTCCGACGGACAATCTCTATGGCGCGCCGGTGATCAGCGAAGACATCAAGTCCCGCCATGGCGACAAGGATATCATGGTCGTCTCTCCCGACGTCGGCGGCGTGGTCCGCGCGCGCGCGCTGGCCAAGCGGCTCGACAATGCGCCACTTGCCATTGTCGACAAGCGCCGCGAACATGCCGGTGTCTCGGAGGTGATGAATATTATCGGCGACGTTGAAGGTCGCTTCTGCGTGATGATCGACGATATTGCCGACAGCGCCGGCACGCTCTGCAACGCAGCCGATGCCTTGCTTGCAGCAGGCGCAGCCGATGTCGCTGCCTATATCACCCACGGTGTGCTGTCCGGTAAGGCCGTGGAGCGGGTCAACAACTCCTCGCTGCGCAAGCTGATCATCACCGATACCATCAAAACCCCGCAAACCGCGCTCGACTCCGGCAAGATCCGGATCCTGCCGATTGCACCGCTGCTGGGCGAAGCCATCAAGCGGATTGCCGATGAAAGTTCGGTCAGCAGCCTGTTTGACTAACCGCGCCCGCAATCCTGAACTCCGGAGACAGCCATGCCGAGTCTCGAACAACTGCTGAAATATCGCCTTGCCATTGGTGTTCTGGCCATTCTCATCTGCCTGTTCGCCTGGTTCACCGAGTGGGCCGACTGGGTCTATGTTTGCCCTTATTGTCGCACCCAACGGACGGTTATCGGGCTGCTCGGCCTGCTGCTGCTTGCCAACCCGTTGCACTGGCTCAACCGTTGGATCGCGTCAACGCTGGCGGTTCTGGGACTGGTCGTCGCTGGCATGCAGCATTTCAATGGCTGGAAAAAGATCATGTCCGGCGAGTTTTCCTGGGGGGAATATTGGTACGCAAACGCCTGGATGCTCTCCGGCTGCGCGCTGTTCATCATCACCGGTCTGATTCTGTACCTGTGGGCCTGGCGACCGGCTCCCTCGGAGACAGAAAAGCTATGACCCCAAAAGATATCGATCTCGCACAAAAACTCGCCGACGCCGCTGGCGAGGCCATTCGCCCGTTCTTCCGCGCCAAATTTGACGAGGAAACCAAAGAGGACGCGTCCCCGGTCACCGAGGCTGACCGCGCGGCGGAAGCAGCGATGCGGACAATTATCGAAGCGGAACGGCCCGATGACGGGATCATCGGCGAGGAATATGGCACGCACAACGAGGGCGCTTCACGTCAGTGGGTGCTCGACCCTATCGACGGCACCACCAGCTTCATCGCCGGGCGCCCGATATTCGGTACCCTGATCGCGCTGATGCAGGATGGTTTCCCGGTAATTGGAATCATCGACCAGCCGATTGGCAGGGAACGCTGGCTGGGCGTCGTGGGCCGCCCTACCCTGTTCAACAGTCAACCGGCAAAATCCGCGCGGTGCCGGGAGCTCAAGGACGCCGTTCTCGCCACCACCTCGCCGCATCTGTTTGGCGAGCATGATGCCGAGCATTTCATGGGTCTCGCCAGCAAGGTCGCCTCGCGCAAGATCATCTATGGCGGAGACTGCTATAATTACGGCCTGGTCGCCAGCGGCCATGTCGATGTGGTCTGCGAAGCAGGCCTGAAACTCCACGATTTTGCCGCTCTCGCCCCGATTGTCGATGGCGCCGGCGGCATGATGTGCGACTGGAACGGCGAACCGCTGCACGCGGAATCCGATGGCCATGTGCTGGCGCTAGGCGATCAGGCACGGGTCGATGATGTGCTGGAGGCTATTGCCTGCCATCATTAAATTTCACGTCCCGATGAATTTCAACGACATGACCATATCGTCATCAGAATTGAATATAAACACATTCCGAGCAAATCCAGTCATGCAGGGATGAGTTTTAAAAGGCCCTTCCAGGTGATCTTCTAACCAACGGTTCAAATTTCGTTCACTAGAATAGTGGATTTCGTAATAAACGGTCTTGCTGCTCGATATTTTTCGCTCGTTTTTTTTATTACTAGGCATCAAGCCAATATACAGTAACCCCGCCATCCCCGCATTATTCAATCGGGGAGAATTCAAAAAACTTGCATTCCTGCCGAATCCCGCTAAAGACCGCGTTCCAATGTGACGCACTGGCCAGTGTTGGGCTGCCACATGTGTCCGTAACGGTACCACCTAGAGGAGACCAAAATGCCCAAGTTGAAGACCAAAAGTGGTGTGAAGAAACGCTTCAAGATCACCGCAACCGGTAAGGTCAAGCACGGCGTAGCCGGCAAGCGCCACCGTTTGATGAGCCATAACAGCAAATATATCCGCCAGAACCGCGGCACCAAGAAATTGTGTGATGCGGATGCTCGGACAGTCAAGAAATGGGCGCCATACGGCCTGGGCTAAGCCCGCCGCAGCGACATTCAAACTTACAGGATATAGAATATGGCACGTGTAAAACGGGGTACGACCACTCGTACCAAACATAAAAGATTATTGGTTCAGGCGAAGGGCTATTATGGCCGTCGCAAGAACACCATCCGCATCGCGCGGCAGGCCGTCGAAAAAGCCGGTCAATATGCCTATCGCGATCGCAAGGTTAAGAAGCGGGCGTTTCGCGCGCTCTGGATCCAGCGGATCAACGCTGCGGTTCGCGCCGAAGGCATGACCTATGGCACGTTCATCCACGGCACCAAGCTGGCTGGCATTGAACTCGACCGCAAAGTGATGGCTGACCTCGCGATGAATGAACCCGCTGTGTTTAGCGGTATCATCAAACAGGCGCAGGATGCTCTGGCGAAAGCTTAAGCATTTTCATACATTCAAAGAAGCGCCGGAGAGCAATCTCGCGGCGCTTTTTTATTGGGTTTTTCGCAGGGCTTGCTAGATGGGCAGCGATTTAAAACGGGACAATATGATGAGCGACATCGAGGCGATCAGGGACAAATATCTGGAGCAGATAGGCGCTGCATCCGATGGCGATGCGCTGGAAGCGATTCGCTTGGCCGCGCTCGGCAAGAAAGGCGAGATTTCGCTGCTGCTGAAAACCCTCGGCAAAATGACGCCGGAAGAGCGCCAGGAACAGGGCCCGAAGATTAACGGTGCGCGGCAGGCCGTCGCCGATGCCCTGACCTCGCGCAAGGAAGCGATGGAAGCAGCAGCCCTGGATGCCAAGCTGGCGACCGAAAAGCTGGATCTGACCCTGCCCGCGCCTCCTGCGCCCAAGGGAAGTGTTCACCCGGTCTCGCAAGTCATGGACGAACTGGCCGAAATCTTCGCCGATCTCGGTTTCTCGGTCGCCACCGGTCCGGAAATCGAGGACGACTGGCACAATTTCACCGCGCTCAATATCCCGGACACGCATCCGGCGCGAGCCATGCACGACACCTTCTATTTCCCTCAGACCGATGACAGCGGCATGCCGAAACTGCTGCGCACCCATACCTCGCCGGTGCAGATCCGTACGATGATGGATGTCGCAAAAAGGACCGATGGCGCGGGCGAACCGATTTATCTGATCGCCCCCGGCCGCACCTATCGCAGTGACAGCGACGCTACCCATACGCCGATGTTCCATCAGGTCGAGGGGCTGGTGATCGACCGGAATATCCATATGGGTCATCTCAAATGGACGCTGGAAACCTTCGTCCGCGCCTTTTTCGAGCGGGACGATATCGAGCTGCGTCTGCGCCCGAGCTATTTCCCGTTCACCGAACCGAGCGCCGAGGTCGATGTCGGCTTCTCCGTCGAGAAGGGCAGCCGCATCATCGGCGGCGACCCACGCGGCGACAATGGCGGCTGGATGGAGATATTGGGCAGCGGCATGGTCCACCCCAATGTTATCCGCAATTGCGGGCTCGATCCCGACGTCTGGCAGGGCTTTGCCTTTGGCTGCGGGATAGACCGGCTGGCGATGCTGAAATATGGCATGGATGATCTGCGCGCCTTTTTCGACGGCGATCTGCGCTGGGCGGATCATTACGGCTTTGGCGCACTCGACGTGCCCACATTGAGCGGAGGAGTCGGCGCATGAAATCGACAGCCTATCCGAAAATAAAGGCATCTGTCGTCCCCGCGAAGGCGGGGATCCAGTTGGCGTGCCCAAGCGGATCAGATTCCCGCCTACGTGGGAATGACAAAGCGGGAGACCTGAAGTGAAATTTTCTCTCTCCTGGCTCAAGGCCCATCTGGACACCGATGCCAGCGCGACCGAGATCGCCGAAAAACTGACCAGCATCGGTCTGGAAATCGAGGGCATGGAAAATCCGGCCGATGCCCTGAAACCCTTCCGCGTAGCGAAAGTCGTCGAAGCGGGACCGCATCCCAATGCCGACAAGTTGCAATTGCTTAAAGTTGATGATGGTGGGGCGGAACCGTGGCAGGTGGTGTGCGGCGCGCCCAATGCGAAGGCCGGAATGATCGGCGTTTTCGGACCTCCGGGGAGCTATATTCCGGGCAGCGATTTCACGCTGAAACCCGCAAAAATCCGGGATGTCGAGAGTTTCGGCATGATGTGCAGCTATCGCGAGCTGGAACTGGGCGACGACCATGACGGCATCATCAAATTGCCCGAAGATGCAGCCGCTAAAGTTGGCACCAGCTACGCCGACTATGCCGATCTCGACGATCCGGTGTTCGACGTGGCGATCACCCCCAACCGGCAGGACTGCATGGGCGTGCGCGGGATTGCGCGCGATCTGGCGGCTGCGGGCATGGGCAAACTGAAGCCAATGGACGTTGCCAACATAAGTCGTAGCGGCGGCGGTCCCGATGTCCGCACCGAGGACCCCGATGGCTGCCCCGCATTCTACGCCTGCACCGTCAAAGGTGTGAGCAATGGCAAGTCACCGGACTGGATGCAGGCGCGCCTGAAATCAGCCGGCCAGAAACCGATCAACACTCTCGTCGACATCACCAATTATGTGATGCTCGACCATGGGCGGCCGCTGCATGTCTATGACGTCGCCAAGCTCAACGGCGGTCTGGTTGCCCGCAAGGCGAAACCGGGCGAAACCGTCCTTGCGCTCAATGACAATGAGTACACGCTCGACGAGACCATGACCGTGATCGCCGATGACAAGGGCGCGCATGATATCGGCGGCATCATGGGCGGTGCCAGCACCGGCTCTGACGAAGGCACGACCGAGGTGCTGATCGAATGCGCCTATTTCACGCCGGAGAATATCGCCCGGACCGGCCAGAAACTGATGCTGACCAGCGATGCTCGCCAGCGGTTCGAGCGCGGCGTCGATCCGGCATTTCTGGATGACGGGCTGGCACTGGCCACCGCGCTGGTGCTGGAACTGTGCGGCGGGAAGGCCAGCGAGGTTACGCGAGCCGGCACGCCGCCGACGGAGCAGCGCAGCCTTTCCTATGATCCGGCACAATGTCTGGCGCTGGGCGGGATTGATGTCGCTGCTGAACGGCAGCAGGACATATTGGAAGCGCTGGGTTTCGCCATCGCCGATGACTGGACGATCACCATTCCGACCTGGCGCCGGGATGTTGCCGTCTGGCAGGATATCGTCGAGGAAATCGTCCGCATCGAGGGGCTCGACACTATTCCCTCAACCCCGTTGCCACGGAAACCCGGCGTCGCCAGACCAACTGCCTCGCCCGAACAACTGGCCGAACGCAAGGCGCGACGGGCGGCGGCTGCGCGCGGGCTGAACGAAGTGGTCAACTGGAGCTTCATCTCCGAGAAGGAAGCCGCGCCCTTTGGCGGTGGCAACTGGTCGCTGGCTAACCCGATCAGCGAGGACCTCAAGGTGATGCGGCCGTCAATGCTGCCCGGCCTGATCGCCGCCGCCAAGCGCAACAGCGCCCGCGGCGCCACGTCGATCCGGCTGTTCGAAGTCGGACGGCGCTATCTGGAAAGCAGCGAGCATCCGACGATCGGCCTGGTACTGACCGGCGAAAAGAGCGCGCGCAGCTGGCAGGGCGGCGCAGCGAGCAAGTTCGACGCCTATGATGCCAAGGCGGAAGTGCTGGCGATTCTCGAAGCGGCTGGAGCACCGGTCGACAAGCTGATGGATTTCGGGGAAGCGGGCGATGCCTACCACCCCGGCCAGTCCGGCACGCTGCGGCTGGGACCAAAGAAGATTCTCGCCGCCTTTGGTGCGCTGCATCCGTCGGTGACCAAGGCGCTTGGCCTGAAAGGCGCGGCGGTCGGCGGAGAGATTTTCCTCGACGCGATTCCGCTGAAGAAGAAATCCGGCCATATGCGCGACGCCTTTGCGCCACCGGCGCTGCAGGCCGTCACCCGTGATTTCGCCTTCATCGTCGATGCGGATCTGCCAGCCGGCGATCTGCTGCGCGCAGTCAAGGGCGCGGACAAGAAGCTGATTACCGATGCCCGGATTTTCGATCTGTTCGAGGGGCCCAGCGTGGGCGAAGGCAAGAAGTCGCTAGCGGTGGAAATTACCCTGCAGCCGGTCGAGGCGACGCTGACTGAAGAGGATTTGAAGGCGCTGTCGGACAAGGTGGTGGCCAGTGCTAGCAAATTGGGTGCCGAGTTGCGTGGGTGAGGCTTTCTCTTCAGAATCCTGGATCAGTATAGAATCTGAGACCCTCTCCGCCCGAATCAACCCGTTGGGCGCGGAACTCTCATCCCTTCAGGACGGCGATGGCCGAGAATTGATGACTGATGCTGATCCGGCCTTTTGGTCCGGCCGGGCACCACTGCTCTTTCCCATCGTCGGCCAATTGCGTGATAACCAATATCGATTCAACGACACGATCTATAAACTTGAAAAACATGGTTTTGCGCGCAGGCAGAAATTCGAGCTCATCGAGCAGGGCCAGCATCACGCCCTATTTTCTCTTTGCGCGAATGATCTAACCCGCGCACAATATCCGTTCGAATTTAGACTGGAAATGGCGTTCGAAGTTGCCGGTGACAGCCTTTTGATGACCGCTACCATTACCAACGAAGATGATAAGCCGATGCCGTTCAGTTTCGGTTACCACCCCGCTTTTGCCTGGCCACTGCCTTATGGCCGCGACATCCATGATCACCGCATCATCTTCGAAAAGCGGGAACCAGCTCCCATTCGCCGGCTCGAGATGAAGTCGGGGCTTGTCAAAGATGAACGCCAAGATAGCCCGGTAAAAGGGAGGGTCTTCAGCCCCGTTCACGCTGATTTCGAAGATGATGCCATCATCTGGGATGATCTGCAAAGCCGGTCGCTGACTTGGGGTGCTGCCGGTGATCCAATGCTGCAAATCGATTTTCCGGACACGCCAATGTTGGGTGTCTGGCAGAAGTCGGGCGCGCGATATCTTTGCATTGAGCCGTGGGCTGGTATCGCGGATCCCGTTGGTTTCGATGGCGATTTTGTCGGGAAACCCGGCTTGTTGATGCTGGATATCGGGGCTCAGCGATCATTTCGCATGAAAATCCGGCTCAAGGAAAGCTGAGCGCACGGTTGATTTACCCCATTTACCGTCTATCTGCGTCCCTATTCCATCGGAAAGCCTGTCATGACCAACGCCAAACCCCGCCGAACATTCGCGATCATCTCTCACCCCGACGCGGGTAAGACGACGCTGACCGAAAAGCTGCTCTTAAAGGGCGGCGCGATCCATCTGGCGGGCGAGGTCAAGGCGCGGGGCGATAACCGGCGGGCGCGGTCGGACTGGATGAAGATCGAGCAGCAGCGCGGGATTTCGGTGACCTCATCCGTCATGACCTTCGAGCGCAACGATATCATCTTCAACCTGCTCGACACACCGGGCCATGAGGATTTTTCCGAGGACACCTATCGCACGCTGACCGCCGTCGACAGCGCGATCATGGTGATCGATGCGGCGTCGGGCATCGAGGCGCAGACGCTGAAGCTGTTCGAGGTCTGCCGGATGCGCAGCGTGCCGATCATCACCTTTGTCAACAAGGTCGACCGCGAAGGCCGCGATCCTTTTGAACTGCTCGACGAGGTCGCCGACAAACTGGCCCTGGACGTCTGCCCGATGAGCTGGCCGACCGGCATGGGCGGGCAGTTCGAAGGCGTCTATGATCTGCAGCGCAACCAGCTGCACCAGCCGACCGGTGACAGCAAGCAATATGACGGCGTCACCCAGCAATTTACCGGGCTCGACGATCCCAAGCTGGGAGAAGTGCTGAGCGATAGCGCGCTCGAGCGGCTGACCAGTGAGGGCGAACTGGCGCAAGGCGGCTATAGCGGCTTTGATCTGGAAGCCTATCAGAACGGCGATCTGACTCCGGTCTATTTCGGCTCGGCGCTCAAGCAATTCGGGGTCGAGGAGCTGATCGACGCGATTGCCGACTATGCGCCCAGCCCGCGCCCGCAGCCGGCCGAACCGGCACCGATTGATCCGGAAAGCGACGATGTCACCGGCTTTATTTTCAAGATCCAGGCGAACATGGACCCGCAGCACCGCGACCGGATTGCCTTCATGCGGCTCTGCTCCGGCGAGTTCAAGCGCGGCATGAAGCTGACCCCCTCGGGTCTCGGCAAGCCGATCGCGATCCACTCGCCGATTCTGTTTTTTGCTCAGGACCGGGAAATTGCCGACACGGCCGAGCCCGGCGATATCATCGGCATTCCCAATCACGGCACGCTCCGCGTCGGCGACACATTGTCGGAGAAGGATCAGGTGCGGATCACCGGCCTGCCCAATTTCGCCCCGGAAATCCTGCGCCGGGTGATCCTGCGCGACCCGACCAAGACCAAGCAGCTCCGCAAGGCGCTGGATGATCTGTCGGAAGAGGGCGTGGTCCAGGTTTTCTATCCCGAACTCGGGGCCAACTGGATCATCGGCGTGGTCGGGCAGCTGCAGCTCGAGGTGCTGGTGTCGCGGCTGCAGGCGGAGTATAAGGTTGATGCCTATCTGGAACAGGCACCGTTTGAAACCGCGCGCTGGATCAGCGGCGACGACGCGACGCTGAACGCCTTTGCCAATATCAACCAGAGTTCACTGGCCCGCGACCGCGACGACAATCTGGTGTTCCTCGCGAAGTCGGCCTGGGACGTCGGCTATCAGGAAGAGCGCAATCCGGAGATCAAGTTCAGTACGACACGGGAGCGTTAAAACCTGCTTGCACCGAGACGCCACGACTCTAATGTATTTTCGGCAGGAATTGTTGAACAGCCGGAGAAAACATGCGCGGAATTTTGTCGGTGGCATTTGCCTTTTTGATTATCGGGCTATCCAGCCAGTCCCAAGCAGAGGTTAAAAAAATCGCGACCGAGACATTTGCCGCCGAAGGCGATGTCTATCGGCCGCTGCTGTCCCCTGATGGTTCCCAAATGGTCTATCGTCAAAATGCTGGCGGTAAGACCTTTCTGACAATCCGCAGCCTCTCTGACGACAAGTCGTACAGCACCGCCATGCCCGACGACACTGACCTGAACTGGTATCGCTGGGCTGGCAACGGGCAAGTCCTCTTCAGCGTGTCCAGTCTCAAGCAATATCTCGGACGGCGCCCGCACATGGGTAACGAGTTTCGTCAAGTCGAAATGTACCTTATCGACAGCACGACCAGAAACACCCGATATATTGGCGTCGAGGATGGCGGTCCGGATGGCGACAATATTCTGTATCTTGACCCCAATGGCCGCTTCCTCATTCTCGAAATCAGAGAATCCGTTTACAAATATCCTGCCGTTTACCGGATCAATCTGGCTACAAACGAAGCCGAACAGGTCGTCGATGATCAGATGCGCGTTATGGACTGGATCGCCGATAATGCAGGCCAAATCCGCATGGGCATAAGCTATCGAAGAAGCAGCACTCTGGTTTTTTACCGAAGCTCTGATGCCGAGAAGTTCCGGCGTATCGACAAGGTCAAGGACACGGATATCCTCAACAACGAAGAGGAACCGCTTCTGGACGGATTCACCATCATTGCCGGCTCCGATGAGGGCTATGTACTTTCCAACGGGAAAACCGGCCGCTTTGGTCTTTACAGGTTCAATGTCAGGACCCGTGAAATCGGAGAGAAAGTCTTCGATCACGACGAACAGGATGTGACGAGATTTTCGATGACGGAAGACGGCGCCGCATTGCAGGCGGCCTATTACACGGATTCTCGTGACCGCATTCACTGGTTTGATGAATATCTTGCAGAGCAGCAGAAAATGCTCAACCGCGCGTTGCCAGGAGAGGAAATCTGGATCGTATCGGCTTCGCGCGACCGAAGCAAAATGATCATATTTTCTACGTCGCCCAAGGATCCGGGAAGTTTCTATCTCTATGAGCCCGCTGCTCGAAAAATGGACCGCTTTGCCGGGGTGAAAGACCAGATTGATCCCAATGACATGGCCGTCACGACATATGAGCACTATCAGGCCCGAGATGGCATCCAAATACCCGCCTATGTAACGATCCCCAATGGCAAGGATCCCAAAAACCTGCCCCTCATCATCCTTCCGCACGGGGGGCCGTATGGTATTCGCGACAATATGGACTTTAATATGGAAGTGCAGTTTCTGGCCAATCTTGGATATGTGGTTCTGCAACCCAACTTCCGGGGTTCCGGTAGCTACGGTGAGACATTTTACAAGTTTGGAGAGGGTCAGATTGGTCGATCCATGCAAGACGATCTCGATGATGGCATGGACTGGCTTGCGAAACGCGGCATCGTGGACCCCGCCCGTGTCTGCATTGTCGGCTCTTCCTATGGAGGCTATGCTGCGCTCTGGGGCGTAACCCGCAATCCGGAACGATATCGGTGCGCCGCCTCATTTGCCGGGGTCACAGATTTTGGCAAACAGCTACGGTTTGATCGTCAGTTTTTGAAAAGCCGCTACAGCAAAAAATGGAAAGAATTCATCGAAGGCACGGATGATTTTGATCTCGACGATGTGTCGCCCGTCAGGATGGTGGATCAACTGAAGCGTCCGGTTCTGCTGGTCCACGGCAAGAAGGACAGCACCGTCCCCTACAGCCAGTTCACGCTTTACAAGGACAAGCTCGAAGATCGTGGAGCGGATGCCGTGTTTGTCACCTATGATGACGAGGGGCACGGTCTTCGGGAATTTGAAAATCGAAAAGACTGGCTGGACCAGCTCGAAAAGTTTCTGGCAAAACATAACCCGGCCTGATTCAGGCCAAAGGGCGATGATGGTCGCTGGTCTGCGGGACTAGATGACGGGCGGGATGGCGAAATCCTGCGATCATCCCAACCGTCGCGCGGCGGAATGGCTGTCGGCCACAGGCCAATCCTGACCTAAAGTTCAGCACGACACGCGAACGCTAATCCACTAAATAACGGCCATGGCGAGCCGAACCACCACCGATATGGCCTTTCAGGCCATCGTCATTGATGACGAGGGCCGCGTCTGCGCTGATATACCGGAAAGCGCCTGCCAGCAGGAGCCGGGCAATTTCTTCCGCCATGTCGGCGCGCTGGCGCTGACCAAAAGCGCCGACGGGCTGGTTGATCCGAAACTGGTGCTAAGCTGGCTGATGACCGCGCTGGGCGCGCCGGTGGCGCTGGTCGGGCTGCTGGTGCCGGTCCGCGAAGCGGGGGCCTTGCTGCCGCAGCTGGTCACCGCCGGCTATTTGCGGAAATTGCCGCGCCGCAAATGGGCCTGGGCGGTGGGATCGGCGGTGCAGGGTCTGTCCGCTGCCGCCATCGGCCTGATCGCGACCAGCCTCACCGGCGCCACCGCCGGCTGGACGATCGTCCTAGCACTGGCGATCCTGGCGCTGGCGCGGAGCGTCTGTTCGGTCTGCTACAAGGATGTGCTCGGCAAGACGATCGACAAGTCGCGGCGCGGCACCGCTACCGGACTGGCCGGTTCGATCGCTTCGGTGACGGTGATCGTCTATGCGCTCTCGCTGTCCTTCCATCTGGTCGACCGGATGACGCTGGTGATCGGCGGCCTGTTTCTGGCTGGCGGCGCTTGGATCGCGAGCGCGCTGCTGTTCGCGACCCTGACCGAACGGGCCGGAGCCACCGAGGGCGGCCGGTCGGCGATCAAGCAAGCGGTGCGCAATTTCGCCTATTTGCGCGACGATCCGCAGCTCGTCCGCTTCATCCTGACCCGCGGTCTACTGACCGCCACTGCGCTGGCGCCGCCGTTCATGATCGCGGTCGGCAGCGAGGCGGGTGACGGCTATGACAAGCTCGGCTTTCTGGTGCTGGCCTCGGCGCTGGCCAGCCTGCTGAGCAGTTTTGTCTGGGGCCGGCTGTCGGACCGGTCGAGCCGCAAGGTACTGATTTTCTCCGCGCTGGTCGCTGCGGTCATATTAGCGGCTACGAGTTGGCTTGCCCTGACAGGCCGTTTGGCCGGCGGCTATTTCCTGCCGGTGCTGCTGTTCGGCCTGATGATCGCCTATCAGGGCGTGCGACTGGGCCGCGCCACCCATCTGGTCGATATGGCCGACACAGACACCCGCGCCGCTTATACCGCGCTGTCGAACACGATCATTGGCGTGCTGTTGCTGGCCGGCGGGCTGTTCAGCCTGATCGCGAACTGGTTTGGCGGGGAGGTGGTGCTGGCGATCATGGCCGGGATGAGCGGGCTGGCGATATTGGCGGCTTGGGGACTGGACGAGGTGCAGCAGGGGTGAATTTTCCCCGCCAGGCGCGATGGCGGCTCCGGATTGCTTCGCTTCGCTCGCAATGACGGTTGTGCTCCGCGCTTGGTGCGGAGCCTTGGAAGGTATCTTGCCGACGGCAGGGCTCCGGCTCGGAGGCCGGAGCACAACGGTCACCCCCTGAGCAAAAACACCGCATGTTCCGCCAGCAGGTTGGCCGCCGCTGTGCCGGTCTGCTTGTCGCCACTGAGGAACCATTGTCCCTCCTGGACATATTTGCCGTCCTGCACCAGCGCGCGGAAGTCGGCGATGGTGACATGGTGGATATTGGGCGTATCGTACCAGCTTTGCGGGATCAGCCGGGTGACCGGCATGCGGCCGCCGGCCAGCAGCGACAGACGGATGCGCCAGTGGGCGAAATTGGGGAAGCTGACAAAGGCCTGGCGGCCGATGCGGAGCAGCTGGTCGAGCATGATATCTGGCCGGCGCGTGGTCTGCAGCGTCTGGCTGAGCACGGCATAGTCGAAACTGCCGTCGGGATAGGCGGCGAGATCGGTGTCGGCGTCGCCCTGCACGACGGAGAGGCCCTTGGCCACGGCGCTGGCGACATTGGCCGGGTCGATCTCCAGCCCGCGCGCATCGCAGCCCTTCTGGTCGCGCAAGGCAGCCATCAGCGCGCCATCGCCACAGCCGATATCGAGCACCCGGCTGCCCGGAGCGATATTGTCGGCAATGATCTGCAGGTCGGGGCGGAGTTTTATCATTGACCTGGCCCCATGCCGTTAGGGCTGAGCTTGTCGAAGCCCGGGCCTGGTCGAGAGGCGTCCTTCGACAGGCTCAGGACTAACGGAAGAAATAGGGTCAGGACGAACGGACTAGACAGGCTCATCTGCCCTCTCCCGCCTTGAGAAAGCCATCGATGATCCGGTACATTTCGGGATTGTCCAGCAGGAAGCTGTCGTGGCCGAACGGGCTGGAGAGTTCCATGAAGCTGACCTCGGCGCCGGCGGCGTTGAGCGCGTGGACGATCGCCCGGCTTTCGCTGGTCGGATAGAGCCAGTCGGTGTCGAAGCTGATCAGGCAGAAGCGGGTCTTCGAGCCCCGGAACGCGTTGGCCAGGGCGCCGCCGTGCGATTCGGCGAGGTCGAAATAGTCCATCGCTCGGGTGATGTAGAGATAGCTGTTGGCGTCGAAGCGGTCGACGAAGGCGATCCCCTGATGCCGGAGATAGGATTCGACCTGGAAATCCGCGTCGAAGCCGAAGGTCTTGGCGTCGCGGTCCTGCAGGCGGCGACCGAATTTCTCGGTCAGGCCGGCTTCCGACAGATAGGTGATATGCGCGGCCATCCGGGCGACGGCGAGGCCACTGCTCGGAGGATCGTCATCGGCATAATAGGCGCCCTTGCGCCACCGCGGATCAGCCATGATTGCCTGCCGCCCGACCTCGTGAAAAGCGATATTCTGGGCGCTGTGTCGCGCGGCCGAAGCAATGATCACCGCCGAGGCAACCCGCTCGGGATAAAGCGCTGCCCAGCTGACCGCCTGCATGCCGCCCATCGAGCCACCGATCACCGCGTGCAGCCGCTCGATCCCGAGATGGTCGAGCAGCATCGCCTGCGCCCGGACCATGTCGGCGATGGTGATCACCGGGAAATCCATCGCCCAGGGTTTTTCGGTGGCGGGGTTAATGGTGGCCGGACCGGAGCTGCCGAGACAGCTGCCCAGGACATTGGCGCAGATCACGAAATGGCGATCGGTGTCGACGGGCTTGCCCGGGCCGACAATCCGCTCCCACCAGCCGGGCTTGCCGGTGAGCGGGTGGGTCGAGGCGACATATTGATCCCCGGTCAGCGCGTGGCAGACGAGGATCGCGTTGCTGCGGTCTGCGTTCAAACTGCCGTAGGTTTCATAGGCGAATTCGACGGGCGCGAGACTGGCGCCGCTGTCCAGCGGCAGCGGTCCCAGCAGGCGGACCTTGCGGTCCAGTCCAAAACGCTCATCTTCGCTCATCATCAAGGCAGCTAAGCGGCGAAATCCCGAGCGTCAAATGATAATGCGGTTGACTGACCAGCCGCAATGATTAGTCCGGCCTCTTGGATCATCACAGCACAAGCGGGCAAAGCCAATGAACGGACCAAAACCGAAAGACTGGATCATGGGGATCGCGCCCTATGTGCCCGGCAAATCGAGCGGCGACGACGGGCGCAAGCTGGTCAAGCTGTCGGCCAACGAGAATCCGCTCGGCTGCAGCCCGGCGGCGGGCGAAGCGCTGAACGCGGCATCTGCTTCGGTGGATCGCTACCCCGATCCCGGCTCGACGAAACTGCGCGAGGCGATCGCCGCGAAACATGGCTTGGATCCGGCGCGGATCATCTGCGGCACCGGCTCCGACGATGTGCTGCATCTGGCCGCCAACGCCTTCAGCGGGCCGGGCGACGAGATCATATATGTCAAATATGGCTTTGCCGTCTATGATATCGCGGCACGGCGCTATGGCGGGACGCCGGTGATCGCCGATGACAAGGATTATGGCACCGATGTCGACGCGATCCTCGCCAAGGTCACCGACAATACGCGCGTGATCTTTATCGCCAATCCCAATAATCCGACCGGCACTTTTGCGCCGCGCGCCGAGATTGCGCGGCTGCACGCAGCACTGCCCGGCCATGTGCTGCTGGTGCTCGATTGCGCCTATGCCGAATATATGGACGAGGGGCAAGATGATGGCGCGATGGAACTGGCCGAAACCCAGCCCAATGTGCTGGTTACGCGCACCTTTTCGAAGATCCACGGGCTGGCGGCGGAGCGGATCGGCTGGGGCTATGCCCATGCCGATGTCATCGGCGCGATGAACAGAATCCGGCTGCCGTTCAATGTCACCACCGCTGGCCAGCAAGCCGCCGTTGCCGCCCTCGCCGCCGATGATTTTGTCACCATGAGCCGCGAGCATAACGCCAAGTGGCGGCAATGGCTGACCGACGAGATGAGCGCCTTGGGCAATCACGGGCTGCGCGTCGTGCCGAGCCACACCAATTTCCTGCTGGTGCTGTTTGAGGGCAAAGTAAGCGCTGAACAGGCCAATGCAGAGCTGATGGAGCGCGGCTATGCGGTGCGCTGGCTGCCCGGACAGGGACTGGTCAACGGCCTCAGGATTACCATCGGCACCGAGGAAGAGACCCGCGGCGTCGCCACGGCCCTGCGCGAGATACTGGAAGCCGCTGGCTGATGCTGCCTTTTGCCCAGATCACGATTATCGGCCTGGGGCTGATCGGCTCCTCGATCGCCCATGCCGTCCGCCAGACAATGCCGTCCGCCCGGATCATCGGCTATGACAGCGATCCGGCGGTGCGGGCGCGCGTGCTCGAACTCGGTTTCTGCGATGATGTCAGCGACAGCGCCGGGGCCGCAGTGACCGATACCGAACTGGTAATCCTGTGCGTGCCGGTCGGGGTGATGGCCGATGTCGCCGCCGAGATCGCTGCCGACCTGCCAGCCGACGCCGTGATCAGCGATGTCGGATCGTCCAAAGACAGCGTTCAGACCGCGCTCGCCGCAGCGCTGCCCGGCGCGCGGATCATTCCCGCCCATCCCGTCGCCGGCACCGAGAACAGCGGCCCGGATTCCGGTTTTGCCACCCTGTTCCACGACCGCTGGTGCATTCTGACCCCTCCGAATGACGCGGCCAAAGGCGATGTCGAGCGGCTGAAGGCCTTCTGGGAGAAGCTGGGCGCCAATATCGAGATCATGGATCCCAAGCATCACGATCTGGTGCTCGCGGTGACCAGCCATCTGCCGCATCTGATCGCCTATACGATCGTCGGCACCGCATCCGATCTGGAAGACGTCACGCGCGGCGAAGTGATCAAATATTCCGCTGGCGGTTTCCGCGACTTTACCCGGATCGCCGCCTCCGATCCGACGATGTGGCGCGATGTCTTCCTGTCCAACAAGGAAGCGGTGCTGGAAATGCTGCAGCGCTTTTCCGAGGATCTCACCGCGCTGCAGCGGGCGATCCGCTGGGACAAGGGCGACGAACTGTTTGACCTGTTCACCAAGACCCGGGCGATCCGCCGCCGGATCATCGAGGAAGGCCAGGACGACGCCGCACCGGATTTCGGACGGACGCACGACTGAAGACCACATATCCCGGGCCCATCCTCAAGGGGGGACTGCGGCCCTGCTTGTAATACGTAAGAGCCAAGGCCATGTACCGTAAAAGGAACCTGCATGGTCTTCGTCAGCATAACCCGTCTGAGAATCCGGTCGATCCGCTTTCTCCCGAGCTTCGCCATTCATACCTTTGGCGCAAATGCGCAGGTCAGACGCGCGGACGGATTTATTGCAGGCTCCCTGCTGCCTGACCGCAAGCGGACCTTCTGGACGATGACGCTGTGGCAAGACCAGGCGGCGATGCGGCGCTTTATGACAAGCGGCGCGCATCTGCGGGCGATGCCCAAGCTGATGCAATGGTGCGACGAAGCCAGTATCGTACACTGGGAGCAAAGCGGGACGAATCTGCCCGACTGGCAGGACGCCGACCAGCGCATGCGGACCGAGGGGCGACCGTCAAAACTTCTTAATCCAAGCCTGAATCATGGGGACCTGAGCTATCTCGCGCCCCGAACCAGCAGAGCTGCGCCGCTGGTTAGGGCATGAATGAGCCTGTTTGACAGTTAAGACCTCCATAGGAAACGATCGAAAGGCAAGAAGCGGTCGGCGCGGGGTTAACGGAATATACAAAGCCGAAAAATTCGGTATCGTGTCAGAAAAATCCGGTGGGTGACAAGCTGCTAAACAGCTGGGCCACCGGGAAACATCAGGGGAGTCCGGATTTGGCCGAAGCGACAGCGATCAGCGACGCGCATCCCGCGCACGGTGGAAATCCGGATAGCGGTTATGGCAGCAAGAGCTACCGGAACTATATTCTCGGCATATTGCTCACCGTCTATATTTTCAATTTCATCGACCGCACGATCATCAATATCCTGACCGAGCCGATTAAAGAGAGCTTTGGTGTCGAGGACTGGCAAATGGGTCTGCTCGGCGGCCCCGCCTTTGCCATTCTCTACACCTTTGTCGGCATCCCGATCGCGCGCTTTTCCGAGAAACATCACCGGGTGTGGATCATCGCCGGATCGGTGGCCCTGTGGAGCCTGATGACCGTCCTGTGCGGCTTTGCCACCAGTTTCATCGCCCTTTTCATCTTCCGCATCGGCGTCAGCATCGGCGAAGCGGGCTGCTCGCCGCCGGCCAATTCCCTGATCGCCGACTATTTTGTGCCAGCCGAGCGGTCCACGGCCGTCTCTGTCTACGCGCTTGGCATCCCGCTTGGCGGCATGGTCGCCTATGTTTTCGGCGGTTATATCGTCGGCAATCTTGACGGCCCGATCGTCGGTGCCCTGCTCGCCAGCTGGAACTGGACCTGGGCCGTCAATTTGCTGGACTGGCAGAATATCGAGGGCTGGCGGGTTGCGTTTGTCGTGGTTGGAGTGCCCGGCATCATGGTTGCGATGCTCGTGAAAATGACCATCAAGGAGCCGCCACGCGGCTATACCGATCCGGCGGAGATGCAAAACCGGGAGCAGGTCGGATTTGGCGCCGTGCTCAAGATCCTGTCGCAAAAGCCCGCTTATTGGCACGTCACCATGGGCGTCACCATCGCCTCCTTCGTCAATTATGGCGTCGGCCAGTTCTTCGTATCCTTTCTGATCCGGACCCATGAGCTGTCGATATTCGACGCGTCGGTCAAGATCGCGCTGGCGCTGGCGGTGATGGCGGCGATCGGTACCTATATGTCAGGCTATCTGGCGGACAAATATGCCAAGCGCTTCCCAAAGGCGCTGGCGCTGATCCCGATGTTCGCGCTGATCGGGGTGATCCCCATGCACGTGGTAGGCTATCTGGCAGAATCCTTGTGGCTGGCGGTCCCGCTGATGATGGTCGGCCAGATGCTGCTCTACACCTATCTCTGCCCGCTCTATGCCGTCCCCAGCGGCGTGGTTGACAGCCGGATGCGGGCCACTGCGGTGGCGGTCACCCTGTTTATCGTCAATCTGCTCGGCTATGGTCTGGGCCCGCCACTGATCGGCGGCCTGTCAACCATCCTGAACGCGACCTTCCTGTCTGGCCTTGATCCGGCGCTGACCTTGGAGGCGTGCAAGGCCAGCAATCTGACCGCCGCTGCGCAGAGCGCCTGCGCTTCGGCCAATGCCGACGGACTCAGATGGTCGATGGTGCTGTTCAAATGCCTCTATCTGTGGTCGATCTTCCACTTCTATATGGCCAGCCGGACGATCCAGCGCGATATGGGACGGTGAGCGTCAGTCCATCCTGACTTGCCGCGATCGGACCGTCACTCAATCATTCAGCACATTGATCGCGGTGTGCACCCGCTGGCGGATATCTTCGCGGTCGAGGCCCGGTTCAATCTCCGGCTGCACCTCATAGGTGATCACGCCGCTTTTCTGGACGAAGGTATCGCGGGGGGAGATGATGCCGCTGTTGAGGGCGACCGGGACCAGCGGGATGCCCATCAGCTTGTAGATGCCGGCAAAACCGGTCTGCAGTTCCGGGCGCTGGCCGTGATGGGCGCGGCTGCCTTCGGCGAAGATGACGATCGGGCGGCCTTCGGCGACCGCTTTCTTGGCCTGCTTGATGATCTGCCGCATCGCCGCGCCGCCGCCGTCGCGGTCGATGCCGAGCAGGCCGTGCTTGGTGGCGATCCAGCCCCACAGCGGGATCACCAGCAGCTCTTTCTTGGCGATCACCACCGGCTTGTCGAACAGCCGCAGCAGGTCGATCGTCTCGAACATGCTTTCATGCTTGAAGACATAGAGCAGCGGCTCGTCGCGGAGCTCGCCCCTGACCTCGACCCGGATGCCAAGGATCAGGCGTGCGCACAGATAGTGATAGCGGCTCCAATATTGCGCCATATAATAGATGGTCGGTGGCCAGAAAAAGGCGCCGATAAACGTGGCGATGATAATTGGCACCGAGCCGAGATAGAAGACGGCCATGAAGATCAGCGATCGGATGACGGCCAGCATCTCAGACACCCGCCAGCGCCGCCAGCCGGCGCATCAGATATTTGTTATATTCGACAAATAGCGTCCCCAGCGACGGCTGCGTATGAACCGCATCGGACAGGATCTCGACGTCCGGCGGCATCGCCCGTTCCAGTTCCAGCCGGGCCCGCCGCATATGCCAGTCGGACGTCACCAGGCGCACCGACTTGTCACCCCGCCGGGACGCCCAGCGGGCAATTTCGAGCGCATTGGAGCGCGTGTCGACCGCCTGAAAACCAAGATCAATACAGCAATCAAACAAGTCACCGGCGTGCTCATATTCGGCCGCGAGCTCTTTCGGCTTCACGTCGCGATCGACGCCGGAGATCAGCAGGCGGTCTGCAGCCTTTGACCCGACGATATCAAGCGCCCTGTCGATCCGGCCCGCGCCGCCGGTCAGCACGACGACCGAGCCGGTTTGCGCCTCATCGGGTGCCGGACGCGGCAGGTCGATGGCGAACCAGGCAAAGCCGATGATCCACAACAGGATCAGGAACGAGACAAAACGCAGGATCATCAGGCCGTGCTACAATATCTTTCTCAGGGCGCCGATCACCGTCAACCTGGCGGTAACCATGGCAAGGAACATCCCCAATATCGGAATGGCGGCAATTATCAACCAGCTCCACCAGTCTAGGCCGACCGATTCGACCAGGCCGGAGCCGAGCGCGTTCAGCTGCGTGCTGATCAGCCAGATGATCGCTGCCCCGCCGACCAGTCCGATCAGGCCGCCGAGCAAGGCGTCGAGCGCGATACGCCGCTGGAACAGGCGGCTGATCTGCTGGTCGGTGCCGCCCAGCAAATGGACGACTGCAATGGTCTCGCTGTGGGTGTTGAGCGCTGAGCGCGCCGAGATGATCACCGCAGCACCGGTCGCCAGCGCGAGCAGCGCCACCAGCCCGAAGGCAATCCACTGAAACGATCGCACCAGCGATATCACCGGCGCGATATAGCCGCTGCTCGGTTCGACCCGGGCGTCCGGGGCAATGGATTGCAGCCGGTCGCGCAGCGACTGATATTCGGCGTCCGTGGCCACACGCGCCAGCTTCAGGTCGATCAGCGCCGGCAGCGGGATTTCGTCGGCCAGATCCTGCGTGCCGAGCCACGGCTCGATCAGCGCCTCGATCTCCTCCGGCGGCAGCAGCCGGACTTCCTCAATCAGCGGCAGGCCGCGCAGCCGATTAGCCGCGGCGGCGGCCTGGCGGGCCCGGACTTCCGGATTGGCTTCGATGATCTGTACCGTCGCGCGACTGGACAGTTCATCCGACACGTCACCGATCGCCCGGGTCATGGCCAGACCGGCCGCCGCGGCCAGCACGGTGAGAAAAATCATAATTGCGATGACCCAGGGCATCGGACCGGACAAGCGTCCCTCGGGAATCAGGCGCCGGTCATGCGCCGGAATGGCAAAGAGCTTGATCATGATTCCGCCGGCTTATCGCCACCGCGCTTCGACAACGGCGGGAAACGCAGCGAGCCGGTCGGATCAGCCAGCATGCCTTTTTCGAGCCGCATCATCTGCGCACCGGGTACTTTGCTGAGCAGATGGATGTCATGGGTTGCCACGACAATCGTCGTACCCAGCGTGTTGAGCGCCTCAAACAATTGCAGGAGACGGATCGCCATGTCTGGATCGACATTGCCCGTGGGTTCGTCGGCGACCAATATTTCCGGCCGGCCGATCACCGCCCGGGCAATCGCCACCCGCTGTTGCTCGCCCCCCGACAGCGTTGCCGGCCGGGCCGAAGCGCGGTCGCCAAGCCCTACCCAGTCCAGCATTTCGGTGACTGGTGTCTCCAGATCCTTTTCGCGGACCCCGGCGACCCGCAGCGGCAGCGCGATATTGTCGAACGCCGACAGATGCGGGACGAGCCGGAAATCCTGAAAGACCACGCCGATCCGGCGGCGAAAACCCGGCAGGCGTTCGCGCGGCATGGTGACGGCATCCTCGCCGAACAGCCGGATGACCCCGCGGCTGGGCCGCTGGGACAGATAGAGAAGCTTGAGCAACGAGGTCTTGCCCGCGCCCGATGCGCCGGTAAGAAAATAGAAGCTGCCGGGAAATAAGGTGAAATTCAGATCGGCCAGCGTTTCTGCGCCTGCACCGTAGCGCAGGCCGACATTTTCAAAGCGAACAATTTCGTCCATCAGCTCTACATTCCAATATCGCGGCGAAATATTGCCCGGTCCCGCGACCAATAGGCCGGGAAGACCCTCCAAATCAACTCCGCTATCGAGCCGTAGCAATCGATTCGGCGGTAAAACGCGCAAAAACCCGTTTCGGTCTCAAATCCGTCATACAGCCACTTGCAGTTTGTCCTGATGGCGTGTTTAGAGAAGCTGTCATGATTTTGAATTGCCCGGCTTGTAAAACACGTTACCTCGTGCCCGACAGCGCTATTGGACCCAATGGCCGGTCGGTACGCTGCGCTTCCTGTCGCCACAGCTGGTTTCAGGAGGCTGCGATTCCCGAGCCGGAGCTGGCCACTGCCGACGCATCCGGACAACTGCCACCGACCAGCGCGGCCGAGCCGACACGCAATTGGGTGCCGACCCCGCCTGCCCCAGCCGTCACCCGTTCACCACCGCCGCCGATTTCCGCCGCGCCCGGCTATAGTGTCGGCGAAAGCAGTTTTGCGCACGAACCGCCGTTCAAGGCCCGCCGCAATCCGGCGAAATTGTGGACAATCGCAGCGATCGCATTTGCCGCACTGGTAATCGGCGCGGGTTCTGCACTCTATTATTTCGGGCCGCCGCGATGGATTTCCGAGTATGAGTTCGCTTCGGGAGAGGAAACACCACTGCTGATCGAGCTGAGCGCCAAACAGGATCGTCGCACCCTGCCCGACGGCACGGAATATTTTGCCGCCAGCGGAACGATTATCAACCCGACCACCACCGACCAGGATGTCCCGCCAATGCTGGTGATCCTGCGCGATGCCGGTGGCCGGATCGTCTACAGCTGGAAAATGAACCCGCCGGAAAAATCTCTGGCGCCGGGCGAAAAAATCAACTTCAACGAAGCCAAGCTCGACGTACCGCGCGGGGCCAGCCAGCTGGAAGTCGGATGGGCAGACCAGAGCCGCGACTAAACGCGCAGTGACGATAGTCGCGATCCAGCAGCGAATATCTGTTGCGGCTGCCACACCCCTTTGCTAAGGGCACGCGCCTACCCGGGACATTGCTGTCCCAAGCTAGAGACAGTGCGGTCGTGGCGGAATTGGTAGACGCGCAGCGTTGAGGTCGCTGTGGGATAATATCCCGTGGAAGTTCGAGTCTTCTCGACCGCACCAGACTAAATCCCAAAAGACAAGATTTGCGCCGTTCGGCGACCCTAGGCTGCCATCACGGTCTTGCCGCGACTGCGCATAAGTAAAGCGGCGATGTGCTTCGCAACACACCGCCGCCCTGCTGGCCACCAGCGACCCTGAATGGCTATCAATCTAACAAAAAAGCTGCCTGGCGGGTCTACGGATCCGCCCTGACCGGCATCATATGATTCCGTCGGCCTCCAGTTGGGCGAGCTGGTCTGCGTCATAGCCCAGAACCGCTTCATAGACCTTTTCATTGTCCTGCCCCGCAACGGCCGGCGCCGGGTTTCTGAAACCGGTCTTGGATTTGGAAAATTTCGGAAATGCATTCTGCATTTTCAATTTCCCGTGCCGCAAGGTTTCCACCTCAATGATCGCCTGACGCGCCTTAAAATGCGGATCGTCGATCATGTCCGGTGCCCGATAGACCTTGCCGGCAGGAATCGAATATTCGATCATCAGATCATCCAGCTCGTCGACGGTCAGGGTCTCTGTCCATTCGTTGATCAGATCGTCCAGTTCCGTCTGGTTTTTGCCGCGCGCGATATGCGTATTATATTTCTCATCGTCGCCCAGCTCGGGTTTTCCCATGGCCATCGCCAGCCGCTTGAAGATTTCGTCCTTGTTCGCACCGATCATGAAATGGCCATTCTTGGTTCGGTACACGTTGGACGGCGCTATGCCTTTCAAGACAGAGCCGGTTCGTTCGCGGATCACGCCATTCTTGTCATATTCGGGAACCAGTCCCTCCATCACCTGCAGAACAGCCTCGTACAAAGCGGTATCGACAATCTGTCCCTCGCCGGTTCGTTCCCGGTGATGCAGCGCCGCCAACACACCCATGCAGCCATAAGTGCCGCACAATGTGTCACCAATCGAAACGCCCATGCGCGAAGGCGGCCGATCGGCGTCGCCAACGATATAGCGCCAGCCGCCCATCGCTTCGCCGATGCCCCCGAAGCCGGCCCGGTCGGAATAGGGGCCGTCCTGGCCATAGCCCGACATGCGCGCAATGATCAGACCGGGATTTTCCGCCTGCAATACGTCGGGGCCCATGCCCCAGCGTTCGAGCGTGCCGGGCTTGAAGTTTTCGACCAGAACATCCGCCGTGGCGATCAGTTTACGGGCCAGTTCCTGCCCGGCCGACTCACGCAAATTGCATGTGACCGACATTTTATTGCGGGCGATAACCTCCCATTGCACCTTTTCATCGCCCTGGCCCCAAAGCCGCATCGGGTCGCCGGTTTTCGGGGGTTCGATCTTTATGACCTCCGCGCCCATGTCGCCCAGCAGCTGGCCGCAAAACGGGCCGGCAAGCAACTGCCCCATTTCGACGACACGAATATCGGAAAGCGCGCCGGCTGATTCTTCTCTTATCAGGTTTTCCAGTTTCATTCCGCTGCCTCTACAAATTCTGGCTTCTCACTCCATTCCGGCTGGATCGGCGCTGGTAACCCCGTTTCCGCTTCACAATTTTCCCGCAATGTCTCGATCGACGGACCGCAATCAAACAAGGGCAATTCGCCCCGGCTCGCTTTCAGCTCTGCCCGCAGTTTGTCAGTGCCTTCCTGATCGACCGTAATGTCTTCGTTGATTATCACGCCATATTCCCGAGCGCCTTCGATCGACACCAGCCCCTGGCGAATTTCCAGCGCCACAAGTTCGGAATCGCGTTCCAGCGGATCGCCCCAGCCGCCACCACCCCAGGTGATGAAGTGCAATTGCTCTCCGGCCTTGACGGGCAGATCCTCGATCTTATTGCCAACAATTTCAGTGCTGCCGTCGACGCGTTCGAGAATTTTGCGTGCGCGTGCCCCCGGCCGGCCGCCATTGACGCCCCAGGGCGGAACGAACCAGCGATCATCATGCACGGCAATCGCACCATCGGCCAGGAAACGGTAGGTCATGTGGATACCGTTACCACCGCGATTCAGCCCAGCACCGCCGCTGTCGACTTCGGTCTCATATCGCTCGATCCGCAACGGGAAATAGCGTTCCAGAAACTCGTTAGGCACGTTGGTGAAACCCGGCCAGAGCGAATGGCCATCGGGGCCGTCGCCCATTGGTCGTCCCGGAATGCCTCCAAAACCGATCTGGAAGAGCTGGAACCATTCACGCGGTTTACCCTCCCGCTCATCCCAGCCTGAATAGAACAGATGCGGCGAAGAGCTAAACCCGGCAGCATTGAGAAATTCTGGCGTACCCTGCCCCAGCAGCCCGCCCAAAATATCAAATATGCGGCCCAGCGCGTGGGTGCGACCCGAAAGCGCCGCGGGGAATTGCGGCTTGAGCAAAGACCCTTCCGGAATGCGGACATCAATCAGATCATAAAAGCCGTCGTTGAACAGAATCTGCGGATCGAAGACCATGATCATGTAGATGCCGAAGAACATCTTGAACATATTTTCGTTCAGCAGAAAGTTGATCGAAGCGACGGACTGCGGGTCGGTGCCTGCGAAGTCGAGAATCACCTTCTCGCCTTCCCGCCACATCGTGCACTTTATCTTATAGGGGCCATAGCCCATGCCATCATCGCAGATATAATCCTCGAAACTGACTTTCTCGGTGGCGACGGCCTGACTCAACAGGGTTTTCATCGCGCGGTAATTGCGGGCCAGCAACTCCTGCGTTGCCGAGTAATAGACATCATCGCCAAATCGTTCCGCCATCTCGATCAGGCGGTTCGAAGCAACCCGGCAGGATGCGATCAGCGCGTTGAGATCGGCCTGGCACCAGTCCGGCTTGCGCGTCTGGTGCATGACCAGCTTCATCAGATCATCATTATATTCGCCTTTTTTCCAGATCTTCACCGGCGGAATACGCACACCTTCCTCGAATATGGACTTGGCGCCGATCGGCATCGAACCGACGACGCTGCCGCCGATATCGGACTGGTGGCCGAACATCGCAGTATAGGCGATCAGCCGTCCGTCCTTGAACACCGGCAGCATGACCATCCAGTCATTCGAATGGCTGACGGCGCCATCGCAAGAATAGGGGTCGGAGAGAAAGATCATGTCGCCGTCTTCGATCGTGCCGTCGAACGTCTTCAAAAAGCCGTCGATAAAACTGCCGAACTGGCCGACGATCATTTTACCGGCAGGGTCTGCAATCAGCGGGAACGCATCACCCTGTTCGCGAATACCGGGTGACATGGCGGTGCGGACGAGCGTCGCATCCATCTCGATCCGGGCGTTGCGCAGAGCGTTTTCAATGATGTCCAGCGTGACCGGATCAAGGTCAATTTCCTTGAACGGCTCAGAGTTTTCTTGGATAATTTCTGCAGGCATTTTACGCGTCCTCCGCCAGATTGATCAATATGTTGCCGACCGCGTCGATAGTCGCGACACAATCTGCATCAATTAATGTTGTGGAATCCATTTCCGTGATGATTGCCGGGCCAGGAATCACATCGCCTTGCAGCAGTTTTGACCGGTCATAGATAATCGCGTCCTGCGACTTCCCATCCATCCACAAGCTGTGATCACGGATTTTTGCAGCGGATGGATCGCCATTGCCCTTTTCGAGCGTCTGGGCGGGAAGTTCGAACGGCTCGCCCATCGCCACGGCGCGCAAATTCACGATCTCGTGCGGCGTATCCATATTGAAGGTGAAGAGCCGGTGATGTTCGCGATTGAAGCGGTCGAGGATGCCCTCGATCCCTTTCTCGTGCAGCGTCGCCTGATCGATGGTCAACGGCACTTCAAAGGCCTGGCCTGCATAACGCACATCGACTTCAAATTCGCTGTTGATGGTTTCATCCGGGATTCCGTCTGCAATCAGCTCGGAGCGGGTTTGGCTGGCCATTTCGTCCAGCAACGCAACCAGTTCCTCGACGTCGGTATCTTTCGCCAATCGGCTGAAACTGCGCGCGGTTTCCGTGCGCATCCGCGTCGTCGCATCGCCAAGAGCACATAATACGCCCGGCGAGACAGGCGAAATTGCCGGCCAGCTTCCCATAAGCTTGGCCACGGCGTTAACGTGCAGAGGACCGGCACCGCCAAAGCCCATCAGGGCAAAATGACGCGGGTCATAACCCTGCTGCACCGAGATCATCCGGAGCGCCCCGAACATGTTTTCGTTGACGATATCGATGATGCCGCGCGCCGCCGCCATCAGGTCAACGCCGAGCGCGTCGGCAATTTTCTGCACCGATGCCTTGGCGCCTTCCCGGTCCAGCTGAAAGGACCCGCCCAGCAGATCTTCCGGCAGATAGCCGAGCACGACATTGGCGTCGGTCACGGTGGGCTCTGTTCCGCCCTTGCTGTAAGCCACCGGACCGGGAACCGCGCCTGCCGATTGTGGACCCACGCGCAAGGCGCCAGTCAGTTCAGGAACATAGGCAATCGAGCCGCCTCCGGCACCAACCGTTTTGACGTCCAGCGACGAAGCGCGCACCGACAAATGGCCAACATCCGTCGTGCGCACACGCCGTGGTTCGAGATTTTCGATCAGCGCAACATCGGTGGATGTGCCGCCGACATCGAGCGTCAGGATATTCTTTACGCCCGCATTTTTGCCGACCCAAAGCGCCCCGGTGACGCCGCCCGCCGGACCGGACATCAATATGTTGACCGGATGCTCTTCCGCCTTTTGCGAACTCATCAAGCCGCCATCGGACCGCAACAGGGAAAGCTTTCCGGTAATTCCCGCAATCTCGAGCTTGTCGCGCAGATTGGATATATAATTGCCGACGACCGGCCGTACCGCAGCATTGGCGACCGTTGACAAGGTCCGCTCATATTCCTGCATTTCCGGCAGCACTTCGTGACTCAGCGATACCGGAATATCGCCCAGGATTTCAGCAGCCAGTTCGCCGATGCGCTTTTCATGCGCACCGTTGACATAGGCATTGATCAGGCTGACCGTAATAGCCTCGACGCCGGACGCCTTGAACTGCTCCAAAACCCCCCGAACCTGGTCCTCGTCCAGTGGACGGACTTCGTTACCATCGGCATCCATCCGGCCTTTTACGGTCAACGTATCTTCCAGCGCCGCCAGTGGCTGAGGCTTGGGCCAGACGATCCAGGCCGCGAGACCGCCCGGCACGAAGCTGCGGGCGATCTGCATGATATCGCGATAGCCTTCAGTGACGATCAGCCCGACGCGTGCACCCTTGCCTTCGAGGACGGCATTGGTCGCAACCGTAGTGCCGTGCAGGAAAAACTCGATATCACCGGGATCAACATTGGCTTTCGCGGTAATCGCGTTCACGCCATTGAGGATACCCTCCGAACTATCGCTCGGTGTTGACGGTGTTTTGTCGCGCCAGAACGCGCCGGTTTCATTGTCGAGCAGCAGTAAATCTGTGAATGTGCCGCCGACATCCACGCCCAGGCGATAACGCATTAGGATATTTCCTTTGTTTCTATTGTCATTCTGATTGGAAATCGCACAGCCTTGGCCGGCACGGCAAGCAGCATATGCCGCAGGCCCGGTGATCGCCGGTCATGCGTCGCGCTGCGTCCATTCAGGTCAAGTTCGGTCGATATGATTGTCATTCCGTTTTGAAGTCCGCTGTAGGGCCCAGTCTCGACCAACGCGGTCCTGACGGGCGTTGTGAAGGGTCTGGATTCTAATATTTTACTTTCGGCGCGATCTTTTCGCCAAATTCGCGAATGCCCGGTACAAAATCCAGCCAGCTCAGCATGATGCCCGGCACGCCGGTTTCGGCAACAATATCGTTGATCTTGCTGGCAATCGTCTCGTGCGTTCCGTGCAACAGTGGAAAGCTCATGAAGGCCATATTGCCCTGTTCGAGCGGCTGCGAAAGCGCTGCCCTGAGATGTTCACTGGAACCGCCGGCGTTGGTATCCAGCGACGCGCTGCCGATAATATTGGCAATGGCGGTCTTGTCGGCCTTTGCGACCACGTCTTCAGCGAGGCGCTGTGCTTCTGCATCGGTGCGGCCGGTAATCACTGCATAAAGCGGCAAGGTGCCAACCTCCCGGCCAACCTGTCCGGACTGTTCTTTCATATTGGCGCAATATTTTTTGAGATTTTCGAGGCCGGTCATGACGAAACTGAAATCGGCGTTATTGACGGTGAAGTCGAGGCCCTTTGGCGACTGGCCAGCGGCGACGATGGTCGGCATCTTGCTGGGCTTGGGACTGACATTGGCTGACTTCAGGTTGAAGAACTCACCGTCATGGGTGACGTCATCTTCGGTCCAGAGTCGCTTGACGACATCGATATATTCCGCCGCATATTCGTACCGTCGTTCATAATAATCCGGACCAGGCCAAATCCCCATTGATTCATATTCAATGTGATTCCAGCCGGTTACGATATTCAGGCCGCAGCGCCCGGGCGCGATATCGTTGATGGTTGCGATCAGGCGCGCGCACAAGGCGGGATGCGTCGTCAACAAGGTTGTGCTGGGAATGAGCTGGATTTTGGATGTTCTGGCCGCCATCCCTGCCACCAGCGTGAAGGTCTCGAGGCAGCTATCCCAATATCCGGTGCTGCCGCCAAAACCCTTCCATTTCATCATCGACAGAGCGAATTCAAAGCCCTGCTTTTCTGCCTCCAGCGTGGTTTCCAGATTATGCTCGAACGTAGGATCATATAAAGGTGCTGCCTCAGAAATTGTGAACCCGTTCCGCGCGCTTGGCAAAAATACTCCGTATTTCATGTTTTCCCTCTATCAATTGTCTGCCAGACACCTTGTGTATCCAGCCATAGATTTTTGGATGTCAGTCGGCCTCGACGAGATGGACCGCATCATCATAGGCTGTCGACTGTTCGCTCGCCTGCGTTTGCGCGATCTCTGCCAAGCCTTCGCGCTCCTCGTGAACACTTCTCAATATGGTCGACAAGAAAGACTCTCTCCAGGCGTCGCGCTCTTCCCGAACGCTTCCGTCGGGCGCGTAGCTGTTGATCAAATCCTGTGTGAGGGGCTCACCCTTTTCAAGCAGCCGCTCAACACTGTCCAGACGGTCCCTCAGCACGGCAACTTCGCCCGCCAGAGCCATCGTAATCGACAGGACCTTGTCGATCGCCGGATCCTCAAAATAGCGAGGCCGTTCGCCACGCGCCTTGCGTTGTATCGTAACCGTCTCCGTCATTGCACACCTCCGACCGACGCAGACGCGGGCTTTTGAGCGCCCCACACCCACCAGGCTCCACCACCACCAAAATCGCCACCCTGAAAGACCTTCAGTCTCTTCGCTTCCGCCTCTTCAAATGCACTCGGCTGATAGGCTTCAAATGCGAGCTCGGGATCGAATCCGGTTTCCGCAGAAATCGCCTTTGCCTTGATCTTGTGGCTGGCGCCCCAATAGGGTTCGTTGTTGTTGCGTGTATCCCAGTCGAGCATGAAAGCGTCATAAGCGGGCAAATCGCGATAAGGCGGCGTTTCCGCGTGAACAATCAGGCCACCGGGACTCAACAGCCGATTCGCTTCCTTCATGATATTGCGAATGGCGCGATTGCTGGTCTCATGAACCAGAATATGGCTCACGATGAGATCGAAATGCGCGTCGGGAAAGTCGGTCGCTTCGGCATTTTGCTGACTGAAGTGAACCTTCTTCCCCAGGCGCTCTGCACGGGCATGGGCGTAGCGCAAGACCGGCGCGCCGACATCGATCGCATAGACTTCGGCGTCAGGCCAGGCATCGCAATAGGGCAATGTTGAATGCCCCACCGCGCAGCCGAGATCGAGGATCCGCTTCGGCTTGAAATCCGGATGCTTGTCTTTCAGATAGGCAATGGTCGTATCGCCGATATCCGAATTCATGCCCCCCAAACGACCCATGGCATACAGATAAACCGCCCGGTCATAGACCGCTCCGTTAGTGGAGTCGCCATCGGTAAACTCAGTGTGGTAGCCGCCGGGCATACAGTGGATATCGACCGAACGGTGGTACGCGGGAATTTCCAAATTCTCGTCCAGCCGCAATGTCCCGCCAGCGCCGGATGCCGATTCTGCGGCTTTGTTAATTTCAGGAATTTGACGCTCGACCGGAATCTGTACCGAACGCCACATCATTTCCTGGCTGTTCCTCAACAATGCGCTCCAGAAGCAGAAATACGGGTCATCGGAAAGCGCGTCCCGGATTTCATCCATTGTTTCTGGTGGGCGACCATTTTTCTTGGCGAATTTGCTGGCCGCTCGGCCATCCAGCGCATCATGAACGCCTGGCGAAACACTTGTCGCCAGATGCAATTTCAAACTTTTCACAAACTCCTGTCGTGACAATTCGTCACCGGTATTTTCCACCAACATCGGGTGGCGAATTTGCTCTCCTGAACTTTGCTCAACCATATCAAACCTCCTGTGCAAAAATGTATACCAAAGATGTCATATCGTGTACAATATTTTAATTTCAGCGCTTGCTGACTGCCGTAAATTTTGCTCGATTCCGAGTTTATAGATATATTGTTACGTATTTCGGCGTCTGATGGCAAGGATAGAATGTCTTTATCGGCTTTTTGAATATTGCTTTTAATTTTTTGTGTACATTTAACAAATGGTCGTGCAGCTTCCAGAATGGGTGATTCGAAATGATCATCTCGCACAATCAAAACACCAAGGGGGTAGTCCATGCATTCACGGAAAACTTTATTCATGGCTGGGGTGGCGGCGTTGCCACTGCTCACCGCAACACCATCGGCAGCACAAGAAAGCACGATGGCGTCCTCGGAAGCGGCGTCTGATACCGCCCCTGCCGATGACATTATTACCGTGACCGCTCGCCGCCAAAGCGAAAAACTGACCGACGTTCCCGCATCCGTATCCGTGCTGACCGCCGATAATCTTGCTGATTCCGGTATTGTCACGACCGAACAGGCGATCGCGTTCATTCCGGGCGTTACCATTGTATCCAACGCGGCCCAGGCAGGCGACGCTCAGATCAATATCCGCGGCGTCAACGGCGCTCGCGATGCTGAAAATAACGTTGCACTGGTCGTTGACGGCATCCTCAAGACCAACACTGCAGCGGTGAATCAGTATCAGGGCGTTCTGGAGCAATTCGAAGTCCTGAAAGGCCCGCAAGGCGCCTATTATGGACGCGGAGCCACCGCCGGTGCGATCATCATGACAACCAAAAAGCCGTCTGACTATCTGGAAATTTCCGGACGGGCCAGCGTGGCTACCCAGAACTCTCAATTGGGCGAAATGTCCATTTCGGGCCCAATTTCGGATACCATCGGCGCGGTGCTCTATGGCCGCTATCGCCACACGGACGGCTTCTATTCAAATACCGGTCCGACCCCGCGCACCCAGGGCAAGACGGTCGACAATGCCGAAGAATGGAACGTTGGAGGTCGCATCATCGCGACCCCCAGTGATCGCCTGACAATCGACGCCAAAGCCCGCTATGGTGAGCTGGAGTCCGCTTCGCTGAAATTCGAACCGATCTTTGCCTTGCCCGGCTTTGCCAGTGCGTTCGGCAATCCGGATTTTTTCCAGGACGTAAACGACCATCGTTTTACGTTTAACCGGAACGTTCCCAATATAAACAATATGCGAACGATCGAAGCATCGCTGAAATTCGACTATGAATTTGACAATTTCACGCTGTCCGCCTGGGGATCTTTTTCCGACATCGACGAGACCCTGACCGGCGACGCCACTGCCGGTGGACTGGGCCGGTTCAACAACAGGCAGTCTTGTATCGATTCGACGGCCGAGCTGTTCGCAGAAGGTGTGGTTCTGCAGTCGCCACTGGTTCTCGCTCCAACGCCGGCGAATTCAATTTACGGCGCATTTGGCCCAACCACCTGCGACGGGATCCAGGTCACCGTCAGGGACCAGCGCGACATCAGCGCGGAAATCCGGTTGGCCTCCAACACCAGCTCTCCGCTGCAATGGTCGCTGGGTGCCTATTATCTGCATATCAACCGGCATTATGGAACGGCGGTCAACGAGGACACCGGCGGCGAAGTGCTTGTCAGCTTATACAATGGGCCAAACTCGATTAACCCGACCACACAATTGTTTGACGATCGGCTTCTCACCGATGTCTTCGCTGGCTTTGGCTCCCTTGAATATGAAGTGACGCCATCGCTGACCATATCGGGCGCATTGCGCTTTGATCGGGAAGAACGAAGCGTCACTCCGTTGGTCCCCAACGAGATTGATCCTGTAACAGGCAATTCCATCAATCCCGGCTATGATATCGGGACGCTCCAAAAGAAATCCAATGTCTATCAGTTGCTGCAACCAAAGCTGACGGCCAGATATGAAATTACTCCGGATTTCAGCGTCTATGCCGATTACGGCGTCGGCTTTAAGGCTGGCGGCTTTAACAGTCAGGGCAGCGGAGCCTTGGTCCAGATCTATTTCAACGATCTGCTGGGATCAAATCTCGGCGTCACCGACGACTATAAGAAAGAAAAATCTGATGCGCTGGAACTGGGCTTCAAGCTGAATGCTCTGGGCGGCGATCTGCAGGTGTCGGGCGCAGCTTATCGCAACATCGTTCGGGACATGCAATTCTTCGAATTCTATACCGGAACCTTCGGTCTGTTGCGGGTCGTGTCCAATATCGACAAGGTGCGTCTCTATGGCGCCGAACTCGGCATCAACTACAAGGTCACACCAGGCTTTACCATCAACATCGGCGGCAGCGTTCTGGATAGCAAGATCAAGGAAAATACGGTTCGTCCGGACACGATTGGCAACAAGTCGCCTTATTCCGCAGATTACACGCTCAATGCAGGCTTCCTGATCGAACAGCCGATCAACGACAGTTTGGATTTTACCTTCAAGACAGATTATAATCTCGTCGGGCCTACCTGGTTTCATGTCGTGCAGGACCAGACCCGCCGAACCGTGTTTGACGCGTTTTATCCTGGTCTCGGCACAGGCGATTATTCGAAAACGCAGCGTGATGCTTATGGCATTGTCAATCTGCGCGCCGGGTTGAAAGCGGAAAATTGGCGTCTGACCGCCTTTGCCAATAACCTGTTCAAGAAACATTATCTCGAAGAGGTAATCCCCGCTCCTGAATTCGGTGGCTCGTTCGCCACGCCGGGATCGTTGCGTCAATTTGGCGTAGAACTCGGATTTGACTTTTAGGCCAATTACTGGCGGCATGGGGTGGAGACACCTTATGCCGCTAATCGAGGGGAAAGATAATGCGCCTTCATGGAAAAACGGCGCTGATTACCGGTAGCACATCCGGCATCGGTGCCGAGGTAGCGCTCCAGTTTGCCCGCGAAGGCGCTTCCTCAATTGTCATCAATGGCCCGCCTTCCGTCGATCAGGAAACGGTGCTAGATTTAAGCGAAAAAATACAGGCCGCCGGTGCTCGCGTCACATTCATCCCGGCCGACGTCAGTGACGAGAATGCCGTCGGCGACCTTGTTGCCGAAACCCTGTCTTTTTGCGAGCATATTGATATTCTGGTCAATAATGCGGGCATTGCGCACGCCAATATGGTCGAAGATCTGGATATTGAAACCTGGGATCGCGTCATAGGCGTGCATCTGCGTGGCACTTTTCTCGTGACCCACTCCGTTCTGCCATTGATGTATGAACAGGGTCATGGCCGTATCATTAACACCGCTTCACAACTCGCCTATCTGGGCGCTCCGGGGGTTTCTGCCTATATCGCCGCCAAAGCCGGTATCATCGGCTTTTCGAGATCACTGGCGCGGGAAATCGGCTCCCGCAACGTCCGGGTGAATTGCGTCGCGCCAGGCACGACACAAACGCCGATACTGGACAGCGTCCCCCCGGACGTCCTGAAACAGGTGACAGCGGCTATTCCGGTTGGCAAGCTGGCGACGCCGGACCAAATAGCCCCTGCTTATGTTTTTCTTGCCTCAAAGGACGGCGATCATTTTCAGGGTCAATGTATCAGCCCCAATGGAGGGGACGTTTTTTTATAGCCGCGGTGTTGAGCAGTATCTAATGATTAGACATTCATCTCGGGAACTTGTGGAATATAATGATGTCGACCTCTTCTGAAAAAGCATATCAAACGATACGCGCTGGCATATTGGCGGGGGACTTCACCAGCGGAAAATTGGTTCCGGAAGATGAACTCGCGCAATATTGCGGTGTTTCCCGGACGCCGGTGAGAGAGGCGATTGCACGGCTGGTGTCGGAAATGCTGTTGCAGAGGAACGGAACAAACCGGGTGTTTGTTCCGAACTGGTCCGAAAGCGATGTCGAAGAAATTTTTGATTTGCGGACGATGCTGGAACGGCATTGCGCGCAGCGGGCCGCGCAATTTATCACCGCAGAACAATTGTCCGAACTAAAACAGCATTGCGCCTTTATTGAAGAGAAAATCGAGAACCCGAGCGGCGTCGACGTTCCAGGATTTGTCGAGGGAAATCGGAGATTCCACGCCGTCATGACCGAAGCGGCACAATCCGAACCGTTGAAACAGATGCTCAATCTGGTAGTAAGCCAGGTCATCGTTCACCAAACGGCTGAGCATTATGTGCTCAACGATGTCAGGCAAAGCCAACGCGACCACAATGATTTCGTGGCCGCTTTCGAGGCCCGCGATGCCGACTGGGCCGGTGCGATCGCCAGCGCCCATATCCGGCGAGCAGCGAATAGCTATCGTCGAAGCCTGAGCAAGCCGCAAGCGCAGTCCGAAGAAAACATGCTGTCGGAGGCCCGCGGCTGAATCCTGTATGGGCGGCTCAGACGGCACGCTGGTTGAGCTCCGATGTCGTCTGGAGATGAACGATAATGATAATGCCTCTCCATCAAGCTGATTTCACAGACCAAGCGTTCGGCGGTTAGCCAGCCTGATTCACGCCAAAATGCGCGGCTATTTCGGCACGCCATGTCGCATAGGCGGTACCATCTGCAAGCGCAGAGCTTGCAACAGCCATACGGATTGATTCGACCTGTTCTGCCAGCACCTCTGGCGAGATCCGCCATAGATCGGATATCGCTTCGCGGGTTTCCGGCAAGAGCGACTGGTCCTTCACCCGGGCGGCGCAGGCTATCGCGACGCCCGTCGCCATATTGGCGGCATGCGGTCCGGCGAGCGCCTTCGCTTCCAGAAATGCCGCCGAACCTGCCGGGCCTGCATAGCATAAGGCCAGTCCGACGCCCGCCCAGAGATCGGACTGCCGATCGGAAGCCATGGTCGCGATCGTTCCGGCCGCCTTGCCGATATCGGCTCCGCTGATAAACCAGATTCCGCGTCCGGCGCCCTGATCATAGGCACGAGACGCATAGCCTGACAGCGCGCGTTTTGGCCCGGTCAGCGTCTTTTCGGGTTCAAAATACATATTGTGATAACCCAGACCATCATAAGCCAGCCAGCGGTAGAAAGGGTCCAGCTCGGCCAATATCCCTTTCTCTCGCCATGGCAGCTTTGAAATCGTCAAACCGACACCAGCATGGACCAGTATCGGAAACTGCCCGGCAAAGCGGGCGATATAGCGTGGCAGCATCGCCTTGCGGAATGGCAGGCTGTCAACCAGCGCGCTGCCCATGGCGCCGCCTTCGATAAAAAAGCCGCGCAGCAAATCGGTTTCCTGGGCCATAGCGTGCCCGAATTCGTCAAATGACCGCATAGTCAGCGTAAGATTATAGCCGCGCAAAAATGCCTTGCCTATGGATTCCAGCCTCGCTTCATGACTTTTGTCCGCTAGGTCAAATCCACGAACGCGGAATTCAACCCGCTTGGGATCGAGGGCCAGAAATTTGCGGATAAAAGCAGGTGGCGGCCGGATTGGATCGGCATAGCCCTGCAGCGGTTCGTTCCGGTTCGCGCTTGTCGTCGCATGATGTGCCATATCTTCTCCGCCTTCCGGCAAATCTTATATCCCATTCAAAGGCTGCGGGCAAAGGCTCCTCTTCATCCATCCTTTGCATCACGCCCGTCTGAGACGGATATTTGTCTAAATCGGCCAATTGAACCGATGGTGCTTGAGTTTTGGACCATGCTTCGGACGACATGCTGGGGAAACTCGGCACCGGCAGGAAATAACAAGAATGAAAAGGGTACTGGTCGTTGGCGTGCGCGGTATGCCGGATGTCGAAGGCGGCATCGAAAAATATGCCCAACGCCTTTTCCCGCTGGTGGTCCGACAGGGCTGGACCGTTTGTGTTGCGGGAATGAAACCGTTCATGGAAACGGGTGACTATCGTGGTGTTTCACTGTGGTGCGCTCCCTCGATCGGAATTCCCGGGATTGACCGCAAAATCTATCCGATCGCGGCGCTACTCAAGGCGTTCCGGATGCGGCCAGCGATTGTCCATTTCGCCAGCCTGCAATCGGCGGTGCTGCTTTGGGCCTATAAAATGCTCGGCTGCAAGATTGTCGTGCGTTATGGCGCAGACTGCCATGACAACGCTGAAAGTGCCCCGGCTCGATGGGCAAGGAGCGTTGCCCGCCATCAATTGCACTGGGCGGATCAAGTCATCGCGGTCGCCCCCGCTCTCGCCAGAAATCTGCGAACATCGGCAAACCTGTCCAATGTCGATGTTATCGGGCACGCGCTCGACCGTCCAGAACATTACCCCGATCACCGGGACCCGCCGGTCAGCGGCGATTATGCGCTGTTCGTCGGCCAGATATCGCACAAAAAGAATATCGAGAACCTGATCGCTGCCTTTCGCGACTTCGCCAAACGGCATCCCCACATGAAACTGGTGATTGTTGGAGACTGGAGGAATAAGAGCGCACGCAAAAATGCCGGAAAGATCGATGGCGACCGGGTCGTCATGCTCGGGAGCTTGCCGCGTTCCGCCCTGGCTCCGCTTTATCGCTACGCGCGCTTTTTCGTCAATCCATCAATCCGCGAGGGCCATTCCAATACGCTGCTCGAAGCGATCAGCTTTGACTGCCCGGTTCTGTTGAGCGATCTTCCGGAGAACCGGGATCTTCGGCTTGATGCAAAGCATTATTTCAACCCGGCCCGGATCGGCAGCATCGCGAGCGCGTTGGGCCGCGCCTATGCTAATCCCCATCTGTTCCGGGTCGCCAAGGACCGATTTCCCCACTGGGAGCAAGTCGCGGAACAGACGATTGACCTTTACGAGAAAAAGCGGGCGCTGGATGTCCGCCAGCAGACGGCATAAAACGGCAGCAGTGACCAAATCTGCCCAAAACCCGTTAAATATGACTATTTGCCGGGCCTGCCGACCGATCACCATGATTGACCTTACATCGAAACCGTAAGACCGCCATCCACAACGATCGTCTGGCCAGTAATATAGCTCGCCTTTTCCGATACCAGAAACGCCACCACATTGGCGATTTCCTCAGGTTCACCCGAACGGCCACGAAGCGGGACGGTTTGCTCTGCCTCGGCAAGTCCTTCTGCGCCCAGAGAATTTTCCGCCGACAGAATTTGCGCGGTGCGGACAAATCCCGGGGCGATGCCGTTTACCCGAACACCAGCGCCGGCTAGCGCCATCGCGGCCCCCCGAATCATTCCCGATATTCCGCCCTTGGCCGCACAATAATGCCAGTGATCGTCCCACCCCACGGTCACGCCAGCGATCGAAGCAATGCAAACGATAGCGCCGTCACCGGCAGCTTCCATCGCCGGAGCGGCAGCGCGCAGCAGCCGGAACTGGCCCTTCAAGTTGACATCCTGAACCGCATCCCATTTCTCATCGCTGAGTATCGGATAGGCCGCCCGCGGTGCGATGCCGGCGTTCGCGACGAGAGCGGAGATATGGCCGAATTTCGATTCGATGGTGTGGACCATGCTGTCGCAGGCAGCACTGTCGGTGACGTCCAGCGCGAAAAATTCGGCTTCCCCGCCTGCAGCCCTGATCGCCTCGGCACAGGCCAGCCCCTCGTCGACGAGGACATCGGTAACAAAGACATGGAAACCGTCAGCGGCCAGGGCCTTGGCAGTCGCCGCGCCGATTCCTATTCCTGCCCCCGATACCAGCGCTGCTTTTGCTTTTCCCATGCATTTTCCTTTCTGTCATGATGTGCCGGTCCAAACAGATCCGGTGGCGGATTGTAAGCATTGCCAAGACCGTCCCGGCACCAGATGACGAAAGGGAAAATTGCCCTGACCCAGTCCACACGGATTTGGCTACGATATCATTGCTGGAAACCCCCTGACGGCGTTTATTGTATACAAGGTGATGGCCAGTCAAGCGAAATATGCCGCCGATATCGGAACGGATCGAGCCGTACTCATCGGGCTAAAATCCGGCGATCTGCGACCGACCGCGCAGGACGTGTATGAACGCGGCCAGCCCATACCGACCCGACACCCAATATCTTGGTATGCAATCAATCGCCAGACAATGCAGGCCTGGAGGGATGGCAGCAGGAGTAAAGATACGCCATATCGTCGCGATAATCGTCAAGCGGATGGCATGACAGAAAATGCGCCGACATGATGCTTTCTTATATACAAACGCCCCTCCTGATTGTATACAATTGAAATGAACATGATGAATCACAAGCCGGTACAAATATTGGAAGTCGGTCCGCGGGACGGGCTGCAGAATGAAGCCGAGATCATTTCCACAGCCGACAAGCTGGGGTTGATCACCCGCATGCTGGAAGCAGGATCCAAGCGAATGGAAGTGGCCAGCTTTGTCCATCCGGGACGGGTGCCACAAATGGCCGACGCGGAAGCGGTTATCGCCGGCTTGCCCGACCGTGCGGATGTTTCCTACATCGGCCTGTGTTTGAACAAGCGCGGCGTGCTGCGCGGACTGGCAACGCGCGAAGGCAACAAGCGCGGCATCGACGAAGTCGGATGCGTGGTTGTCGCCAGCGACACTTTCGGCCAGAAAAACCAGGGCCAGACGATAGAACAGGGCATCCAGGAAAATCGCGAGATGATCCGCTTTGCGAAGGCCGAGGGTCTGAAAGCGCAGGTTACGATCTCGGCCGCTTTCGGCTGTCCGTTTGAAGGCAAGGTTGCACCCGAGACGATCGTGCGGATCGCGGAGGAACTGGCCGCCGAGGATCCGATGGAAATTGCGCTGGCCGATACGATCGGCGTTGGCGTTCCGGCGCAGGTTACAGATCTGTTCGGCAGGCTTCGCGAACTGCTTCCCGCCCATATCGGAATGCGGGCCCATTTTCATGACACCCGCAACACCGGCATCGCCAATGCATGGGCCGCCGTTGAGGCGGGCGTGGAGACGCTCGATTCTAGCCTCGGCGGTCTCGGCGGTTGCCCGTTTGCACCAAACGCCACCGGCAATATCGCGACTGAGGATCTGGTCAATCTGCTCAACCGCTCCGGGATTGACCATGATCTCGATCTGGACAAGGCGATTGCTACCAACCAATGGTTCGAAAGCGTGCTCGGTCGTCCGCTGCCATCGCTGGTCGCCCGAGCCGAAGCCTGAATGGTAGCCTGAGCAAGCGCAGGCTGGCGGCGACCGCATTGTCAGCAGCGCTGAACCGCGGGCGTCGAAAGCTCAAATCGCGGAGCACCTCTGCCTCACCCGTACCGCGCTATCCAAAGTGCGGTTTGTCCGGGGTCGCACAACCTCTTAGACTATTGCCTCATCCGATAGGGGGAGAGGTGCGATAGTCGATAGCGAAACGGATGTTCTGATCATCGGCGCCGGTGCAGCGGGACTGACCGCGGCGCTGGCTGCGCATGAAGCCGGGGCCTCGGTCCGGGTGATTGAAAAGCAGGACCGGCTTGGCGGAACCGCAGCCATCTCCGGCGGGGTGGTCTGGCTGCCCGACCATGAACAGATGGCAGCGCAGGGCAAGGCCGACAGCTCCGACGAGGCGAAGGCCTATTTCCAGTCGCTCGATCATGGCGAGATGGATGAACAGGTGCTCGGCGCCTTTGTGACCGAAGCCCGGCAGATGCACAATTTCCTTACCGGCATCGACGCGATCGCGCTGACAATGATGCCGGATTACCCGGACTATTATGGCGAACGCCCCGGCGCGAAAGCCGATGGCGGCCGATCGCTCGACAATGAACTGTTCGATTTTACCTCGCTCGGGGAGTGGAAGGACCGCGTCTTTCAAAATGGCCCCGCGCCCCGGATGATGCTGCGTGAAACGCCGCTGGGCGGCAGCAGCGGCATGGTGGACCCGGCGGAGTTACAGAAGCGCGCCGAGCAGGATCTGCGCGGCTGGGGGCAGGCGCTGGTCGGGCGATTGCTCCGGGCCTGTCTCGACCGGGGGATCGAGCCGGTGCTCGGCTGCGGCGGCTACCGGCTGTGTGTCGCAGAAGGGTGGGTGACCGGTGCAATTGTTGATTGCGACGGACAGCAGGAAACAATCACGGCGCGCCAGGGCGTGATTCTAGCCACCGGCGGATTCGAATGGAACGATACGCTGAAACACGCTTTTTTGCGCGGGCCGCTTGATGCGCCGGCCTCGCCGCCGACCAATCGGGGCGATGGTCTGAAAATGGCAATGGCGGCCGGTGCGAGTCTCGGCAATATGACCAGCGCCTGGTGGGTGCCAACCCTAGCCGTTCCCGACTCCGAATGGCAGAGCGGCGAGACCCGCAATATTCCGGTGCTGATCGAGCGCACCCTGCCGCACGGCATCATGGTCAACCGCGAGGGCAAACGCTTCTGCAACGAGGCCGCTAACTATTCGGCACTGGCCGGCGCCTTTCATGCCTTCGATCCGGCGACCTATGATTATCCCAATCTGCCGGCCTATCTGGTCTTCGACTCCCAATATCGCGAACGCTATCCGCTGGCATCGTTCATGCCGGGCACAGCGCTCCCCGACTGGGTCGCGACAGCAGAGACAATGGCCGAGCTGGCGGAGAAAATCGGCGTCGATGGCAATAATCTCCCGGCAACGATCGAGCGTTTCAACAGGCTTGCCGAGCAACTCGATGATGCGGATTACGGTCGCGGCAAGACCGACTATGATCGCTTTTACGGTGACCGCTCGCGTGCCGGTGCCGCAGCAACGCTCGGATCGCTGACCAAAGCACCTTTCTATGCGGTCGAGATCAATATGGGCGCGCTCGGCACCAATGGCGGCCCCAGAACCAATGCGCAGGGCCAGATCCTCGATGTCGATGACCAGCCGATCGCCGGACTGTTCGGGGCGGGCAATGTGATCAGCGCGCCGACCGGCAGCGTCTACGCCGGGGCCGGCGGCACTTTGGGGCCGGCGCTAACCTTCGGCTATATTGCCGGGCGCGCGGCGGCCCGACGGGTCAATCACTGACAACACAGAACAGGGAGCGGGATAATGGGTATATTGGATCAATTCAAACTGGACGGAGAAGTCGCGGTGGTTACCGGCGCGGGCAAGGGTATAGGACGAGCGATTGCTCTGGGCCTGGCAGACGCGGGCGCAGACGTCGCTATTGCAGCCCGCTCTGCTGATGATCTGGAAAAAGTCGCCGACGAAATTCGGGCCATGGGTCGCAAGGCCGTTGCGGTTCCTACCGATGTGACCAGCCGGGCGGCCCTAGAGAATCTTGCGAATCGCGCGGTCGAGGAGCTCGGCCGCCTCAGCATCTGGGTCAGCAACGCTGGCGGCCTGCCCGATGGCACGCCCCGCTATCTGACCCGCACGCCGGAAGAAAGCTGGGATGCCCAGATCGAGCTCAATCTGAAAAGCGTCTGGATGGGGGCAGTCGCTGCAGCGGCGCATATGGGCGACAAGGGCGGTGCGATCATCAATATCTCCTCGCGGGCGGCGCTCGGTGGCCAAGTCAAGAACGGTCCCTATGGCGCGTCAAAGGCGGCGGTGAACAGCCTGACCGCCAGCCTGTCGCTGGAACTGGCCCCGAAGATCCGGGTCAACGCCGTCGCGCCTGGCCCGATCCCGACCGAGAATTTCGACGAATCCATGGGCATCGATTCCGAAGAGAAACGCGAGGCATTGCTCAAGCAGTTCCAGATCCCGCTGGCGCGCTTCGGGCGGGAAGAGGATATTGCCGCAGCCGTCGTCTATATGGCGTCGCCCGCGTCCGGCTGGGTGACCGGACAATGTCTCTACGTCACCGGCGGCAAGTAAGCGGTCAGGCGGGCTTGCGCTTCATCCAGGTCCACACCCGCCAGTAGTGAAAGCCTGCCCACAGGTTGAACAGCGCCAGTACAGCCAGCGCCTTTTGTAGCGCGCTGGCTTCCAGGGCGCGATTGCCGCCGGCGAAATAGTCCGAAAGGCCGCCGACAAATACCGGGCCAAGGCCCAGCCCGATCAGACCGGCTAGCATCAGATAGATAGCGACAGCCATCGCCCGGGTACGGTCACTGGCCAGCATCTGGACCGCCGCAAAGCTCGGCCCGAAATAGAAGGTCGCGGAAAAGGTCGGGAAGCCGAGCAGGATGATGGCCAGATTGGCATTGCCGGCATAGATGGCGGCAATCATGCCGGGCGCAGCGATCAGCAGTACGATGCCGCTGACCAGCAGCGGCAGCACCGGATCACGCTTGCCGATAATATCGCCGACCTTGCCGCCGAACCAGGCGCCGAAGCCGCCCGTCACCCCGACCAGCACACCCAGTTTCCAGCCGAGCTCGGCATAGTCCATGCCGTGCACCCGGACAAACAGGCCGCCGTAGAAGCTGGCCAGCCCATAGGATATGAACTGCACCAGGATGCCGGCGGCAACGAGATGCCAGTAGGCCGGCTTGCGCGACAGTTCGAGCAGCGCCGTACGCAGAGTGATTTCGCCTTCCGTCGGCTGAAAGGCTTTGGCGAGGCTGACCTTGCCGCGGGGATCGGGCACGGTGAACCAGACCAGCAGGGCAATCAGGAGGCCCGGCACACCGGCGAGCAGGAAGGCCGCCCGCCAGCTGAACATTTCGGTGACATAGCCGCCACCGGCATAGGCAAGAAAGGCGCCGACCGGGACCGCCGCGCCCATGATCCCGAGGGCTCCGGCGCGCCGTTCGGGCGGAAACAGATCGGCAATCAGGCTGTGCGAGGCAGGCGCCGAACCGGCTTCGCCGATGCCGACTCCGACCCGCGCGAGAAACAGCTGGATGAAACTGCCGGCGAGACCGCACAGGATCGTCATCAGCGACCAGATGGCGATGGCAATGCCGATGATCCGACTGCGGTTCCAGCGATCCGCCAGCGCCGCCAGCGGAATTGCCAAAGTGGTGTAGAAGACGGCAAAGGACAGGCCGGTCATCAATCCGAGCTGGGTATCGGAGAGGCCGAGATCACGCTTGATCGGCTCGGCGACGATCGAGATCACCTGTCGGTCGAGAAAATTGAGCATGGTGACGATGAAGATCACGGCCAGCGCATAGTTTGCGCGCCGTCGCGAGGCAGATACGGAATCTGCCGAATGCTCGATGCCCTCGTTGGGGCGGATGTCCTCTGCCATAGGCAGGCTATGACAGGTTTATTTTTGCCCCGGCACCCTTTGTTTAGTTAGGGCCGCTCACCCGGCCCTCAGAGAGACTGGCCGTCGTCGACGATGATATCCGATCCGGTCACCATCCGCGACGCATCGGACGAGAAGTAGAGCATCATTGGATCGAGCGATTCGATGTCCTGCAACCGGCGGCGATGGAAGCCGGCGATTTGCGCTTCACCGCCGGGGGTCTGATACCAGTCGCCCTGAATTTCGGTCGGGATATAGCCGGGATGGATAGTGTTGACGTTCACGCCCTGCCGCACCCATTCGCGCGCCAGATTGCGGCTCAGATGAGTCACGCCGGCCTTGCTGGCGGCATAAGCGCTGTCGCCCTCGCCGGTCAGGCGCGAGGTGATCGAGCCGATGATCACGATCCGGCCATTTTCCTTTTCGCGGCTGCCCGCGGCGATCAGGCGTTTTGCGCCCTCGCGCGCAACCAGATAGACGCCCTTGAAATTGGTATCGAGCAACGTCTGCAACCGGTCCGCCGGGACATCGGTCGAGCGACCGGCAACCGAAACGCCGGCATTGGCAACGATCGAGTCGACCGTACCGAATTTCTCTTCTGCGGCGTCATAGGCGGCGATAATCGAGGCTTCGTCGGTAACATCGAGCGGAACCGCCAGCGCCTCGCCGCCAGCGCTATTGATCTTTTCCGCCAGCTCTGCCGTACGATCGGTGCGCCGCGCACCGAGGACCACACGCGCGCCAGCCGCCGCGAATAGTTCCGAAAAACGGGCGCCGAAACCGGAAGAGGCGCCAGCGATCAGGGCCGTACGACCTGCCAGAGAAAAGGGAATGTCCATCATGATGCTCCGTGCGATGCCAATATCCTGGCGGGTCTAGACGAACAGCAAATGCTCGGCCAATAGTCAATTGCATAGGAGAAGAATATGATCGACACATCCCTCGACTTTACCGGCAAAACCGTCTGCATCATCGGTGGCTCAAGCGGCATCGGCAACGCCACCGCGCAGGCTTTCCGCAGCTGTGGCGCGGATGTGCATGTCACCGGCACCCGCGACAGCGAAGGGCAATATGACAAGGCGGACGGATCCGATCTCGACGGACTGACCTATCATCAGCTCGATGCCGCAGATGATAGCGCGATCGCCGCGCTGCGGCAGAAATTTACCAAGCTGGACATATTGATCTGCTCGCAGGGCATGGTGCTGTACAAGCGGGCCGAATTCGAACCCGAAAATTTTGCCAAAGTGGTGCAGGTCAATCTCAACAGCCTGATGACCTGCGCCGGACAGTTTTACGATTTGCTGAAAGAGGCGAAGGGTTCGCTGATCATCGTCAGTTCGACCGCCGCCTTTCATGCGACCGTCGGCAATCCGGGCTATAATGCCTCCAAGGCCGGCGCGGCCGGGCTGACGCGGACCCTGGGCAAGGCATGGGCGCCCGACGGCATAAGGGTCAACGGTATCGCGCCGGGCCTGATCGCAACCAAGATGACCAAGGTAACGACCGAAAATCCCAAGCGCCGGGATGCCACGATCCGCTCGATCCCGCTGGGCCGCATCGGCGATCCCGACGATATGGCCGGTCTCTCGCTGTTTCTCGCATCGCCGCTGGCGGGCTATGTGGTAGGTCAGACACTCATCGCCGATGGCGGGTTGCTGCTTTGATTCAGGCAGCCGCCGGCGAGGGCTCAAGCTCTTCTGTAACTGCCTTGCCGGTCCACCAGAACAATATTGTTGCCAGTGACAGGCTGACAAAAACGGTCGCGATGACCGCATAGTTCAGCGAAAGGCTGCCATAAGCATCGGCCCAATTGTCGCTCATCAATCCGATCAGCGCCGGGCCAATGCCGTAACCGAGCAGAGTGATCGCCAGGCTGCTGATCGAGGAGGCAGTGCCGCGTTCGGTAGGCAACACGGCCGCCTGGACCATCGAAATGGCCGCGCCCTGTGTCGATACCAGCAGAACATAGCCACAGATATACAGGCCAAGGGTCACTTCCAGACTGGTCGTCAACAGGCACAGGATCCAGAAGGGCATGGTCAGGAAAACCGCCACCCCGCAATACCATGGACGCCATCTTGGATTTTTCCGGGCGAGAAAGTCCGCAAGATAGCCGCCCAATATCATTGCCGGCACGCCGCCGAAAAACAGCATGGCACCGAGATACACGCCTGCCTCTCCCGACGTCAGATCAAAATTGCGGATCAGCATCGGCGCAAGCCATATCGCGAAGGCATAGGCCGGCATATTGGTAAAGCTGTTGGCGATGACCACGCGAACGAAGACGCTGTTCGCCCACAAAGACCGCATGGTGGTCATGAACGGCTGCTGCTTGTAGGAAACCGCTGCCGGTGACGTCCTTGCATAGAAGCGACCGCGCTGGGGCTCGAGGACCGTGAAATAGAGCAGAATGCCCAGCAATATCCCGGGCAGCCCCAGGATCACGAACGTCCAGCGCCAGCCATAGGCTTCTGCGATCAATCCTCCGGCGATATAGCCGAGCACCGGGCCGAGCACGGCACCCGCAGCAAATATACCCATCGCTCGCGACAGCTCATGCGGCGCAAAATAATCGGTGATGATTGACGCCGAAGGCGGCCCGCCGCCCGCCTCCCCTACACCGACACCAAGCCGGGCGAGCAGCAGAGTCCAGAAGCCCAGCGCCGCGCCGCACAAGGCCGACATCAGGCTCCACAGGGCCAGGGAAACAGCCACCATCGTTTTGCGATTGGTGCGATCCGCCAGCCGGCCGGCCGGGATTCCCAATATCAGATAGAAAAAGGTGAAAGCGGTCCCGGCAAGCAGCCCGATTTGCGTGTCGCTCAGCACAAAATCCGCCTTGATGTCCTCGATCAGGATCGACATCACCAGTCGATCAGCGATGTTGAACATGAAGGTCAGCATCAGCATGACCAACACATAATAACGATAGACGCCGCTAGCGGCCGGCCCGGATTTCATGTTCATCTGCGCCCTCTCCAAAGGATGAAGACGGCGTAGCGTGAAAAAGGGGACAGAGCCAGACAGGCTCTATCACCTTAATTGATAGGGTTAAACATAGGCGGACTAAATCCGTTCGTCGTTCGACAGACTCAGGACGAGCGGCTCTATATCCGGCTAGGCCGCCGTCAGCGCAATATGTCGCCGCATATGATGGTCAACACTGCCGAATTCGCTCTCGATGATCGACAGCCGCTTGAAATAACTGCCCACCGCAAGCTCGTCGGTCATGCCCATGCCGCCATGCGTCTGGATCGCCGACTGGCCGATGAACCGGCCGGCCTGACCGATGCGGACCTTGGCAGCAGAGACGTTCTTCTTGCGCGTGACCTCATCCTCGTCGAGCTTGATCGTCGCCAGATAGCACATCGACACCGACTGCTCATATTCCATCAGCATGTCCGCCATCCGGTGCTGAAGCACCTGGAACGAGCCGATCGGCACGCCGAACTGCTTGCGCTGGCGCGAATAGTCGACGGTAGTTTCGTTGGTCACCTTCATCGCGCCAACCGCTTCAGCGCAAACGGCGGCGGTGGCTTCATCGACCACTTTCTCGATCAGCGGCAGGCTCGCCCCCGCGTCGCCGATCAGAGCATCGCCGGAAACTTTCACATTCTCGAGATAGACTTCCGACGCGCGGCGGCCATCGACCGTGGCATAATCGCGGGTGCTGACGCCCTGCGCATCCTTCGCCACGATAAAGACGGACACGCCGTCGCTGTCGGTACGCTCGCCTGATGTCCGGGCCGTGACGACAAAATGCGTCGCCCAGGGCGCACCGATCACCACGGCCTTGTGCCCGTTCAGAACATAGTCGCCACCATCGGCCTTGGCGGTCGTTTCCAGATTGGCCAGATCGTAGCGGCCACGCGGTTCGGCATAGGCGAAGGCAAAGACCATCTCGCCGGAAATGATTCCGCCGATATATTCCTCGCGCTGCGCGGCGCTGCCGCCATGTTTCAGAAAGCCGCCAGCGCAGACCACGCTCGGGATGAACGGCTCGACCGCAAGGCCCTTGCCGAATTCTTCCATGATGATCATCGCTTCGGTCGCACCGCCAAAGCCGCCATCTTCTTCCGAAAAAGGCGCGGCGAGCATGCCGAGTTCGGCGAGCTGCGCCCAAAGCTCGGGCCGCCAGCCGGACTCGCTTTCGACGACGCTGCGCCGGGTGTCCCAGTCATATTGTTCACGGATCAGGCGCGAAATGCCGTCGCGCACCATATTCTGTTCGTCGGTAAAATCGAAATCCATATTCGTTCCCCTGTATCGGTCCGGTTAAAGGCCGAGGATCATTTTGGTGATGATATTGCGCTGGATCTCGTTGGATCCGCCATAGATCGACGTCTTGCGCATGTTGAAATAGGTCGGTGCCGCATGATGGGCATAGTCCGGACCAATCGGGAAGTCGTTCGACCCGTCGTCCGGGAAGCTGCGGAAATCGGGCGCACCATAATAGCCGACCGCTTCCAGCGTCAGCTCGGTGAGCCGCTGCTGGATCTCCGTGCCCTTCACCTTCAGCAGCGAGCTTTCCGGCCCCGGGCCCTTGCCCGCCTGTTCACCTGCCAGCGTCCTGAGTTCGGTAATTTCCAGCGCCGAGAGATCGATTTCCAGCTGGCTGATCTTGGTGGCAAAGCCCATATCCTCGATCAGCGGCTTGCCATCGAGCATTTCCGAGGTGGCAATTTCCTTCAGCTGTTCGACGCCGCGCTTGGAGCGCGCGACACCGGCAATGCCGGAGCGTTCGTGCGCGAGCAGGAACTTCGCATAGGTCCAGCCCTTATTCTCTTCGCCGATCAGATTGGTCGCCGGCACGCGGACATCGGTCAGCCACACTTCGTTGACCTCATAGCCACCGTCGATAAGCTTGATCGGGCGGACTTCGATACCGGGCGTGTTCATGTCGACCAGAATGAAGCTGATGCCCATCTGCGGCTTCGGCGCATCGGGATCGGTGCGGCAGAGGAAGAAACCCCAGTCGGCGTGCTGGGCCAGCGTCGTCCAGGTTTTCTGCCCGTTGATAATATAGTCATCGCCATCGCGTACTGCGGTGGTCTTCAGCGAGGCGAGATCCGAGCCGGCACCCGGTTCGGAATAGCCCTGGCACCACCATACGTCGCCCGAGAGGATGCCGGGCAGATGCTGCGCTTTCTGTTCTTCATTGCCGAAGGTGTAAATCACCGGGCCGACCATCGCGACGCCGAAAGGCAGCGGCATCACGGTATTCTTGCGGGCATTTTCTTCCGACCAGATATAGCGCTGCGTCGGCGTCCAGTCGGTGCCGCCATATTCTTTCGGCCAGGCCGGAACCGACCAGCCCTTCTTGCCGAGAATCTTGTGCCAGGCGAGCATGTCCTCGCGGCTCATCTCGTCCTGCACGCCGCGCGTGCCGATATTTTCCGGATAATTATTGTCAATAAATTCACGCACTTCGGCGCGAAAGGCCTTTTCTTCTTCAGTGAATTCCAGATTCATGATGGCACTCCTCGGTCTGAATTTGGCCGGACTATAGGCTGAAAACCGCCGGAAACAAGCAATTAACCGAGCAATTAAGGTGACGCTACGGCATGCAAGGATCACCGCTATCCGGTCTTCGGTATCCCGCTACTCATTCCTCGACGCTGTGCTTGTCTTTTCGCCGCTTGCCGAATCTCATGCTGCGTTCCAGCCTCGCGCGGAGCGCAGTATAATAAGCTTCCAGAAACGCTCGCTCGTCACCGCTTCCCGGTTCCCAGCCAATTTTCTGACAGATCGACGCGGCGACCTTTTGCAGCGCGTCGTCCTGATCGCTGCGCAGAACATTTTCAAGAGTCTGCAACTCATATTCGCCGTAGACCGACAAATCGTCATCCGAGAACTGATAGAGCGCGGCTGGTGCGCGACCATCCGTCCCGGCCTCCAATGCTGCCGGGGCAACGATGTCCCCCAGATTCTTCTTCACATTCTGAATCACCCAGGTGCCTGCGATCACGTCACCGCCGCGCAGCCGGTCCCGGTTGAACAACGGAAACAGCAGAAACATCAAAACCCATAGAAATCCCGCCAATGCGGTCATATCCGTCATCGTCCCGCTGGCTTCGCCGGAGGTCAGGAATACGAGCGGCAGGAACAGCTCGACATCCCGCACGATATTGCGCGCAATCACGGCTTCGGCGGTTAGCCGGCCGCCATCCCGCGCCGCGACCCTTATGCCCATGGCACGTTTCCCCCATGTCGCGGCCCGGTCGCCCAATTCAAAATAGAGAAAATAGGCGTTGCGGAACAGAAAGACGGAAATGATCCACAATACAGCCAGAAATTGCAGTGGGCCGCTGGCATTTTCCAGCCCGCCGTCGAAGGCAACGCCAAATGCCCATAGCAGCACGGCTCCGATCAGCGTTGCCACCAGGATCAGTCCGATGATGATCACGATATCGAGCGCCAGCGCTCCCGCCCGCGCGCCTGCTGCTGCGACGGTCACGTTCAGCGGGACGCCTTCCGGCGTGACGAGAATGCGGTCAAGCTTGGGGTTTGCGGATCGCCGGATCCATGGCTCAACGGCTCTGCTGTCGCTCATGCCCCTGGCCTCCGCCGGTCCCGGCCGAAACCGATGAAATAGCTCAGCCACATCAGCAGCATAGCGCCGCCGACGCCAAAACGACCGGCGGTATTGTCAATCAGCTGCCGGGCAAAGCCCTCGAGCAGACCGGCACAGATCAGCATGATGATGACCCCGGCCATCACCAGAGCGGCACGCTTCCCGGCATCACTCCCCGCCTTGAGATGCGAGCGAGCGCCCGGGAAGGCGATCGAACGGCCGACATGGACGCCCGCCGCGCCGGCGAGCAGGATCGCAAACAATTCGGTCGTGCCGTGAATCGAGAGCCAGGCGACAAAGTCCACCGTCAACCCGCGCTGCGCAAAGACCCAGAGCATCGCGCCGAGCAAAGCCATATTGTGAATCAGCAGCAATATGCTCGGAATGGCAAAGGCAAAGCCGAGCGCAAAAGCCAGAATCGCGACCTGCGCATTATTGCTGAACAGAAAGGCGGCAAATACGCCCAGCCCGTCCTCCTGCTGCCCGCCAAACAGCGTGCTGCGCAGGGCCTCTTCACTCGCCCCCGGCACGCGCACGTCCGAGAAATTGCCCGGCACCAGCGCGTAAAACCAGTCGCTGTCGCCCGCGACCAATATATAACCGATCGCGGCCCCCGCGATCATCACGAACAACGCAATCCAGATATCAAACTGGATCGCTCGCACCGCCCGGCTCCAGCCCCCGCCGAAGAAACTGCCAAGCCAGCGTACGAAGCTGGTCTGGGTGCCATAGACCAGAAAATAGGAGCGCAGCGCCAGCCCTTCGAGATAGTCGATCAGGCCAGCGTCGAGCGAATTTTCCCGAGCGATCGACAGACTGGACAGCAGCGTCCGATACAGCGTCGGCAGCGCCAGTACATCGTCGTCGGAAAGCCGTCTGGCCTTGCCCTTTTCGATTTTGCTGACAATCTCTTCCAGGCGGATCCAGTCGGCTTCCCGTTCCAGCCGGAAGCGGTCGCTGCGGAGCACCGCTGCACTCAGGGCCTGTTCGGTGCTCACAAGCTGCCCCGCCTTTTTATGCTGAGATAGGAATTGATCAGGCGCGTGCCGACATCCTGATGCGCGCCCTCGATCACATCAATGCCCATATGGCGGAGTCTGGTTACCACGAGCTTTTTCTGAGCGAGCAAATTCTGGGCGGTCACCGCCCGCACGACATCTTCCGCGCTTGTCGGCGCTTTATTGATAATCGACGTCAGCTCGCGGTCCTCCAGCACCACGAACAGCACCAGATGCCTGTCGATCAACCGCCCGACCGCTTCCAGCATCAGGTCGGCTGCGGTCGGATCGGTGAAATCGGTGAAAATGATGATCAGCGAGCGTCGCTGGAGCTGGCTCTGCAAGGTCGATAGCGCCAGGGTGTAATTGCTTTCCTGATGCCGGTACTCAATGGTCGCGGCTGCCCGCTGCAAGCCGAAAAAATTGCGGCTGCCCGAGAGGAAGGGAGTCGACAGTTCCGGCTTGGCGGCGAAGCTGAACAGGCTGCTGCGGTCGCCTGCCTTGAGCGCAATATAGGCGGTCAACAGCGCCGCCGACACCGCCCGGTCGATGCGCGGAAGGCCATCGACCGGCTCGCACATGGCAGCACCGCAATCCAGCGCGAACACGATCTGGTTGTTCCGCTCGGTTTCATATTCCTTGGCCAGCAATTTGCTGTGCCGCGCCGACCCTTTCCAGTGGATGCTGCGCCGGTCCATGCCCGGCTGATATTCAGCCAGCGCTTCGAACTCGCTGCCTTCGCCGCGAAACTTCCGGGCGAGCAAGCCGAACAGGGAATCGCGCAGGAACATTTGCACCGTCGGACTGCGCACCGCCGCAATATTCGGCATCACCGCCACGGTCTGCTTGCTTTGTTTCTGGGTCTGCCGCCAGGCGAGGCCCAACGGCCCTTTCCATCGCAGCCACAATCGGCCGATTTCACCAATCCCGCGCCGGACCGGTATGATGGTAGCCTGGCCGGAAAAAGCGCCATTTGCGGCGACGCCGCTGTCCAGCGAAAAAGCGACGGCGCCCGTTTCCGCCAGCCGCTCGTCCAGCCCCAGAGTGCCGAACACTTCTCGCGGCGCGATCTTGCCGGAAAACGCAGCCTCCAGACCCAATTGCACGGGCGATCCGATTTCGGCGCTTTTGGCCACCGCCAGTTGCACCCTGTTCGCCTTGGCCGCGACCAGTCCGTCGAGCAGGAGCAGCAATATCAGCATCAGCGCCCAGGCAGCCCCGATCGCCCAGAGCGACGGGATGATCGCTGCCAGTACAGCAGCAATCGGCGCGCCAAGCGCAATCAGCCAGATGGCCCGTGTCGTCGGGTAAAAATTCAACGCGGCGCTTCCGTCCGCTCGACCAGCCCGGCGATGATGCTGTCGATCTGCCGGCTTTCGATCTCTGCCGCGGGGGAGAGCATGGTTCGGTGGCGCAGCACCGACGGGGCCAGCGCCTTGACATCATCGGGGATCACATAGTCGCGCCCGGACATCGCGGCCCGCGCTCGCGCCGCATGGGCCAGCATGATCGCGGCCCGCGGGCTGGCTCCATTTTCGAGATCAGCGGTTTCGCGCGTCGCCCGGATCAGCCGGACCACATAATCAACTACATCATCGACCAGCTTGACCGAGCGCACCACCTCGGTGGCGGCGGTCAGCGCAGCGCCATCCACCTGCTGGGCGATGCCAAAATCCTCGGGCACCGGCGCGCCGCTGCGCTCGCCATATTGGCTGACGATCTTTTTCTCTTCCTCTGCATCGGGATATTCGATCAGCAGCTTGAACAGGAACCGGTCGAGCTGGGCTTCGGGCAGAGGATAAACGCCCTGCTGCTCGATCGGATTCTGGGTCGCGACGACCATGAAGCGAGAACCCAGCGCATGGGTCTCGCCATCGATCGTGACCGACCGTTCCTGCATCGCCTCGAGCATCGCCGCCTGCGTTTTCGGCGGTGTCCGGTTGATCTCATCGGCCAGAAGCAGATCGCAGAAAATGGGGCCGCGAGTCAGCGTGAAACTGCTGGTCTGAAAGTTGAACAGATTGGACCCAATAATGTCGCCGGGCATCAGATCGGGCGTGAACTGGATCCGGCCGAAATCCAGACCAAGGGTGGCGGAGAAACATTGCGCCAGAAAAGTCTTCGCGGTCCCCGGCGGTCCTTCGAGCAGGACATGGCCGGACGAGAAGAGCGCGATCAGCAGGTGGTCGACAATCTCTTCCTGTCCGATGATCGCCTTGCCCACCTGACTGCGGATATTGTCTGCCAGGCTCTTCAGTTCGTCGATATTCATCCAATCATTTCCTTTTTCCAGGCGTGGAGGGCGGCGGCCCCGTCCGCGATGTCTTGCGGTTTGCGGGCACGGACCAATTGTTGGTACAGGGCCGAGAAGCGATTTCCATCACTCTCCCCGAGCGCATCCAGTTTTTGATCGATTTCCTGAGCATTCGCCTGCGAGCTGATACCGATCGCCTCGGCCGACTGGCTGCGGATCAGTTCGGCATAGGGGTCCGTGACCAGATAGGTCCGTTGCATCCGGCTGATGAATGCAGCGCTATTGTTGACCAGCGCGCTTTTGCCGAAATCGATGCTGCGCTTCTCCATCACCGGCGGACCGAACCGGTTGAAGGCCATCCACGCGGCCGCCAGCGCTGCGGTGATCAGGCAAATCGTGGCGGAAAGAAAGGGCGGCGAAAAAGCCAGAGTCAGCAGATTTTTGGCGCTCCCCAGACCGTTGAATGTCAGATCGAATGTGACGCCGCCGTCGCTGGCCATTGCCGCCGCCTTGATCAGCGCAAGCGCATGGCGGGCGGTTTGCTTGTCGGCCATACCGGCATTGTTGAGCAGATCCGCATCGGCGACAACCACCACCGGATAAAAGTCTGCATCTATCTTGTCTTCATCGGTGATTTGCGATTCGTCCAGACTATCCAGCTGGGCATAGACGCCGCCATCATCGATATAGGCAACCAGCGCGCCCTTGGACGTCGGTCCGCGAACGATCGTACGGACCGAATCGCCGGTGATCGTCACTGGCATTTCCGGGGCTTTCACCGGCACACCAACCGCGGAAGCAAGCGATTTGCCACCTTTAGCCTTGTCATCGATGGCAACGGCAACCTCTGCTACCTCTGCAAGCATTTCCGCGCCCAGCTCCCCGTCCCACGGGGCTCCGCGATACACCCAGCCTTTCTGCAGCTTCCGGTCGCCGGCCACTTGCCACTTCGGCAAGATGATCATGGTCGGGCCGATATAGGCGCGCTGCTGAACGACAGCGTCAATATCGGCGGCGGGCGTGAACGGCCCGGGCGTCAGAACCAGCAAGCCCTTATTGTCCATGCCGGCCTGGGAGCGCGAATATTGCACTGGCACCCCGGTTTTTTCCAGCAGGCTGACCAGCGCCTTGTACCCCACGATGCTGTTGGATGCGCCGTGCGCCTCGCCATTCTTGCCGGAGGCCAGCGGATCGCCCATGCCCAGTCCATAGAGCAAAGCCACAAAGGCGGCGAAGCCGACTGCGAACATGATGATGATCGTGGTGCGCCGGAACGGATTGACCTGGCTGCTCATGATTGCGCCGCCTTCCGCCAGCTTTCGCTCAGCGCAAATCCGGCATAGGCATCCCGTGCTGCCTGCCACCCGCTTTCGTCGATCGGCAACGCCGCGAATACGCCCCGCTCGACCTGACCCGCAATCACCGCGAACATCGCGCGCGGCGCATCGGGCAGCTTTTCAAACCGCTCGATCTCCCGCGCGGTGCTCGACGGCCGCAGCAAGTCAGGACGACGCTGCTCGATATCGGCGATGCTGCGCTGAAGGAGAAGCCGGACCGCCCGCTCAAATTGACCCTCTGCAGCAAGCGCCTCCGCCTCGCTGAGCAGCGCGCGGGCGTCCTCCGGCTGCGGTTGCCAGCTCTCCTCTTCGGCTGGCTTGCGGCCGCGCCATTGCTCGACATAGGGTGCCACTATCACCCAGATCAGGGTCAGCACCCCGACGGCCAGCAGGACCAGCAGCAGGATCCGCAAGATCGGCCAGGCGGCGGCAATGGCTTCGAAGACCGGTGCGATAAGATCGCCCAGCCAGCCTAGAAAATCGCGCCACCATTGCGGGATTTCGGGGGCTTTGGAAGGCGGAGTTGGAACAAACTGGATATCTTTGTCGGCGCGGACATCGTTCCACATCGCATCAAAGGAAGCACCTACATCACCACTTCTGTCTTGCGCTTCAGCCACGGTCGGGATGTCGCAGAAACCGGTATCGGGAGCAAGAGTGAAGATTGCCCCTCATCCATCCTTTACCTTCGGCAATCATTGTGCAAATCTGCGACGGGTTAACATCTTGGGGGCAGGGCAAATGGCTAATTCGGAAAACAGGCTCGATATCGGGCGGGTGATGAACAACACATTCGGGGTGATCGGTCGTCATCCGGCCATTTTTCTGGGCCTGTCTTTCCTGATTGTCGGGATTCCCAATGGATTGGTGGAAATAGTACAGGGCCAGCCGGAAGCGCTGGCGACCGCTTTCCTGTCACCGACCGCGGTTTTGGGTTCGGTCATCGGCTTTTTCGTCATGACATTTTTTTCCGTCGTGCTGCAGGCGACGCTGATCGTGGCGACGATCAATGATCTCGGTAACAAGCCGATCAATCTCGGAGATTGTGTGGCCCGTGCTGTCCGGAAATTCCTGCCGTTGATTGGACTTGGCATCCTGATGTCATTGGGGATCGGATTCGGTTTGCTACTGCTTGTCGTGCCCGGCGTGATATTGACGTTGATGTGGATCATCGCCACACCGGTCATGATGGCCGAGGACAAGGGAGTGATCGATTCCCTGAAACGCAGCGCCGAACTGACCTCGGGGTCCAAGGGTCTGATATTTCTGTTGTTGATCATCTTCATCATCCTCGCGTCGGTTATCGGTTTTATCGGCGGCATGATGAGCTTCTGGAGCACGACAGCGGTTGTCTTGGTATCCACTCTGGTGAACACGTTGACCGGAGCGATTCAGGGTGCCGGCGTCGCCTCTGTCTATGTGGATCTGCGCACCGCAAAAGAGGGCACGGACAACACCAGCCTTGCTGATATATTCGCCTGACATTGGCCGAACCCCATAATGGCAGCAGCGGCCATCCCCTGTCCGAAAGGCCACTTGGCTTGATCTGACCGTTTCGCTATAAGTTGCAAATTGCTATTAAATTATCCGGGTGAAATTTCCATGATCAAGCTGAACGTCAACGGTCAAGCCAAGACAGTCGATGTCGACCCAGCGACGCCGATCCTGTGGGTCGTGCGCGAGAATCTGGAACTGCCCGGCACCAAATTCGGCTGCGGCATTGCGCAATGCGGGGCCTGTACTGTGCATCTGGACGGCAAGCCTGTCCGCAGCTGCTCGACGCCGATATCCGCGGCCGAAGGCAAGGCGATCACCACCATCGAAGGCATTGCCAGCGAAGACGGCACCTTGCACAAGGTTCAGCAGGCCTGGATCGAAGCGCAGGTCCCACAATGCGGCTATTGCCAGTCGGGCCAGATCATGTCGGCCACTGCGCTGTTGCAGAAAAACCCGCAGCCGACTGACGCGCAGATCGACGCCGCAATGGCGGGCAATGTCTGTCGCTGCGGAATGTACAACCGGATTCGTCAGGCGATCAAGGCCGCAGCGGGCATGGAACAGCCCGCTGTGCAGGAGACGCTGGCATGAACAAGACCAAGACAGCGGGCAAAAACCCCGGCAAATCGGGTAAATGGACGCGACGCGCCTTCATCGGTGCTGGCGTAGTCGCCGGCAGCGCGCTGGTGGTCGGCGTTGCCGTCCGTCAGGGCAATCCGACTGACCGGCTGAGTCCGCTACTGACCAATGGCGCGGATGAGCATTTGCTCAACGCCTGGGTCAAGGTCGATGCCGACAACGTCGTCACTGCCGTGATCCCCCACGTCGAGATGGGACAGGGCGTCTATACCGCGCTCGCCCAGATGCTGGCGGACGAGATGGACGCCGACTGGGACAAGGTGCAGATTCTCGAGGCCCCGGCGGACATGCAATATGTCTCCGATTCAATCGGCCGCGATTTTCTGTTTCCCGATCTCGAGGTCCCGGCGATTTTCGAACCGACGGTCTCGGGCGGTATATTGGAACTGGCGCAGGCGATGGGCCTGCAATTTACCGGTGGCAGCTATTCCGTGCGCGCCACCGGTCAGCGAGCGATGCGCACCGCCGGTGCCGCTGCCCGCGAGATGCTCGTCGCAGCCGCCGCCAGCGAATGGCAGGTGCCGGCTGGTGAGATCACCACCGCCGACAGCATGATCATGCATACCAAAAGCGGCAAGTCGGAACCCTTTTCGAAATTCGCGCTGGCCGCAGCGGAACAAAGCCTGCCCGCAAAGCCGGCGCTCAAATCTCCGGAAAATTACACCATCATGGGCCAGCCGAAAGCACGCCATGATATCCCGGCGAAAGTCGATGGCAGCGCGGCTTTCGGTATCGATGCCGATGTGCCGGGCATGAAATATGCAGCGGTCAAGGCCCCTCCGGTGGTCGGCGCCACGGTTGAATCGATGGACGCGACGACCGCCAAAACGATGCCCGGCGTGCTGCAGATCCTCAATATGGGGGATTTTGTCGCCGTTGTGGCCGACGGCTATTGGCAGGCGCAACAGGCGCTGAACAGCATCGACACGAAATATAGCAAGACCGAAGGCGACAGTCTCGATCAGGAGGCGCTGTTTGCCCGCTACGCCAGCCATCTCGACGAAGCGGGCGACGACGGCGGCGACATGGAAACCGAAAGCGGCGATGTCGGCAAGAGCTTCGCTGATGCGGCGACCAAAGTCGAAGCCGAATATAAGGTGCCCTTCCTCGCCCATGCGACGATGGAGCCAATGAACTGCACCGCCTGGGTCCGCGACGGCAAATGCGATGTGTGGTCGGGCCATCAGGCGCCGGTCAATGCGCGGCAGGCCGCCGCCGATGCCGCGGGTCTCGCCTTCGAGGATGTGACCTATCACAATGCCTATCTGGGCGGCGGGTTCGGGCGGCGGTCGGAAAGCGACAATATCACCATGGCGACCCGAATCGCCAAGGCCACCGGCTATCCGGTCAAGATGATCTGGTCGCGCGAAGAAGATACGGCGCAGGACCATTATCGCCCGTCGGCAACCAGCCGCTTCCGGGGCGGCCTCGACAAGAATGGCAAGGCGATCAGCTGGGAGAATATCCATACCCATCTGTTCGATCCCAAAGATGCGCCCACTGTCCCTTATTACAACATCGCCAGTCACAGGATCCGCAAGGTCGATGTCCCGACCCAGTTGCGCTTTGGTCCCTGGCGGTCGGTCGATCACAGCCAGCACGGATTCTTCATCGAATCCTTTGTCGACGAGATGGCCCACGCCGCCGGTAAGGACGGCTATGCGTTCCGCCGCGAATTGCTGGCCAGATCACCGCGGCATCTGAACGTGCTCGACACCGCTGCGAAAATGTCCGGCTGGGGCACTGCGCTGCCCGACAAGCACGGACGGGGAATCGCCTTTGTGCCTTCTTTCGGATCAATCGTCGCGCAGGTCGCCGAAGTCGACATGAGCGGCGCGAAACCAAAAGTGAAAAAAGTCCATGTCGCCGCCGACCCTGGCTTTGTCATCAATCCCGACGGCTTTACCGCCCAGATGGAAAGCGCCATTGCTTATGGTCTGACCGCAGCGCTTCATGGCGAAATCACGCTGAAGGATGGCAAGGTGCAGCAGAGCAATTTCCATGACTATCCGATGCTCCGGATCAACGAAATGCCGGAGGTCGAAGTGGCTCTGATCAATGGCGACCACAAGCATCTCGGCGGCGGCGGCGAACCGGGCCTGCCACCCATCGCCCCGGCAGTGACCAACGCGATTTTTGCCGCCACCGGCACGCGGATCCGCGAGCTGCCCATAGCCAAGCATGATTTTGCCTGACCGGAGCCCTGCAATGTTGAAACTCTCTCCCGCAGCCGCGCTGGCTTCGCTGATCATGCTGACCGCTTGTGGCCCGGACCCTGCGCCCGAGCCTGTGGAACAGACCATTGTGCGTGAACCCGGAGCGGCACCGGCGGCGACCGCTGCCATCACCGACAAGGATACTTCCACCAGCCTGATGGCGGAAGGAAAAGCGGCTTTTGCCAATTGCGGGGCCTGTCACACCGTCGATAAAGGCGCCGCCAATGGTGCCGGGCCAAATCTGTTCGGGATCGTCGGCCAAGCCGCCGGACAGGTTGCCGGATTTTCCTATTCGGACGCGCTGAAAGCGTCTGGCATCACGTGGACCGCAGCCAATCTGGACGACTATATTGCCGATCCATCGGCAAAAATCCCCGGCACCGCGATGGTCGCCGGCGCGGTCACGGACGCCGGCAAGCGGGAAGCGATTATCGCCTATCTGGAAAGCACCGCTGCCAATTGAGCGCCCGTTGAACCAGCGCCCCGATATCACTCTGGCGCTGCTCGCCGCCGGACAATCCCGGAGATTTGGCGATCGCGACAAACTGAGCGCATCATTGGGTGGCAAGATGCTGGGCCTGCACGCGGCTGAGACCGCTGCAGCGCTTCCTTTTGCCGGCAAGCTGGTGATCGGTTCGCCAGATCATCGCTGCGCGCCGCAGTGGCGCGCTCTGGGCTATCAGATCCTCGCCAATCAGGACGCCGCGCGCGGGCAGGCAACATCGGTCCGACTTGCCGCTGCCCATGCTATCAATAGCAACGCCAGCGCGCTGTGCATCCTGCTGGCCGACATGCCCTTTGTGGCGGCCGACCATCTGGGCCAGCTGCTGGCCGCCTTCGCCCGATCAGGCGGCACCATCGCCTCCTCGCGCGACGGACAAGCCATGCCCCCGGCGATTTTTTCGCGCGACCGGCTAGAAAGCCTATTGGCGCTCGAAGGTGATTCCGGTGCCCGGAACCTCCTGGCAGAGGCGCATCTGATACCGGGCGACGACCGTGTTCTTATGGATATTGATACCGAGGAGGATCTCGCCCGCGCAGAAACTATGATCCATAACAATAGCGGCTAATCATCTCTCAAACAGCGGTGCCGCATCGACCAAAAAGATGTCCTGCCGAGCCTGCAATCCTTCCACGATCTTATATTTATGCCACGCGCCAAACAGGATCAGTACACGCTTTTCCTGGCCGCTGACCAAATCCAGCGCGGCCGTGATATTGGCGAGATGCGCGGCATTGATCGTTTGCCAGCCGCCCGCTGCCAAGTCATCGCCGAACAGCCGGTTGTATGTCTCCTGCCGCGCCTTGACCGCAACATCATAGGGGCTGGAATGGATGAAAGAAGGGTCATCCGATCGGCCAGAAACCGTTTTGGCGTAGCCTCGGGCCGCTTCCTGATATTCCAGCCAGTCCGCCGCGCGCGTGGGATCCTGTTCGAGCCGCTTTTCTGTCGCGCGCCGCTCCGCAGCGATTTCCGCACTCCAGGCCGCAACCGGGATCATCCTGAAACCGAGCGTCTCGCGCAGCGGAAAGACGACGTCGGTCAGTTCCGGAAAATCATCGACCCGGTTTTCGCGCACCTCGCCATATTTGCCGAAATTCGCGGAGGCTGTGGCGAAGCTATCCTTCGGCAGTTCCACCAGCACCAGGTCCGGATCAAATCTGACAATAGCGTCGCGCAAAACCGCCAGCGAATAGCGTTCGCTGCTGCGATGTTGGCCATGGATGGCACCAAGGACGGTAACCATCGTCGCGCCTGCTGGCGGTGAATCAGATGTGGCGGGCGAACAGCCGGTCAGTGCGAGCAAAAGAGAGATCAGGGAACAGGCAAAAGCCTTCATTCCCGGTCCAGCCACCGCCCCAGCTTGACGAAAAACACGATCAGGAACGGCACCAGCAGGAAGGACAGCACGACCTTCGCGGAGCCCTGCCCCAACAGCAGCTGCCCAATTGGACGCTCGCCGTAAAAGGCGACGGTGATGAAAATGACCGTGTCGACAATTTGCGACAACGCGCTGGCAATGGCCGCGCGCAACGCCAGCAATGCCCCCTGCATATTGGTCAGCCGGGAAAAGATATAGACATTGAGAAACTGCGACACACCATAGGCAATAATGCCGGCAAACATCAGCCGGGTCCCTTGCGACAATATGATCGGAAAGGCTTCCTTGGCCGGTTCATACATGCCTGGATCGGTCGGCAGCGCCAGCACGATCTGGATCAGGACGATCGCGGTGATCAACGGAATAAAGCCGAAGCGGACCAGCCGGTTGGCGATGTCCCGGCCATGCAGTTCCGCAACCGAACTCGACAAGACCACCAGCAGCAGGAACGGAAAGATACCGGATTCCACCGCCAGCGGCCCGATCGCGACCTGTTTCGCGCCCAGGATGCCGGCGATGCAGGTCATCCCGCCATAGAGCACGGCGAAGACGAACAGCGAGCGCGGGATGAGATTTTTCGGTGCAGTTTCTGTCATCGCGAAGACCTAGCGCGGTCGGTGGCAAAAAAAAAGAAATAGTCACACCGCGCATTTTTTCTATAGGGAAATAGAGACAGACAATATCAGATCGCGGCCCGGTATGTCGCGCGATCGGGGGAACATTTGCAAAGACTGGCTGTTTATTGTGGCGCCAATAGCGGGAACAATCCCGCTTATGCCGCCACCACTATATTGCTCGGCAAGGCCATGGCGGCCCGCGGCGTGGATCTGGTCTATGGCGGCGGTCGGCTTGGTCTGATGGGCACCATCGCCGACACTGTGCTCGCCGAAGGCGGCAAGGTGCATGGCGTGATACCGGAAATGCTGAAAGATCTGGAAGTCGCGCATACCGGGGTCACCGAACTCCACATCGTGCCCAACATGCACGAGCGCAAAGCCAGGATGACCGATCTGACCGATGCCTTTGTGGCCTTGCCCGGCGGGGTCGGTACGATGGATGAATTGTTCGAAGCCTGGAGCTGGAATGCGCTCGGCTATCACAACAAGCCTTTCGCGATTTTGAATATCGAGGGCTATTGGGATGCGCTGATCGCCTTTCTCGACACCATGGCCGAACAGGGCTTCGTGTCTGCGGAACGACGCAAACATCTGATCGTGTCCGATGATGTCGACGATTGTCTCGAGCGCCTCGCCGATGCGTGCACCACCGAAGCCGGCAGTTTCAAATGGTGAACTCGCTGCGGCCCGCAAATCTGATCGGAGGAATCGCATGATGCCTATCCTGACAAGCATCGCCGGCATGGCCCTGATCCTGCTGATCGCTTTCGGCCTGTCGACCGGACGGCGCAATATCCGGTTCCGCGTGGTCGGTGCCGCCTTTGCCTTGCAGGCCGGGATCGCAGTGATCGTGCTCTATATACCTGCCGGAAAACGGATCATCGAAGCGATGGCTTTCGGCGTCTCCAATCTGCTGGGCTATGCTTCGGCCGGCACCAATTTCATCTTCGGGCCGCTGGCCGATCCGACGATTGGCGGCAACAGCTTCGCGATCGCCGCGCTGCCGGTGATCATCTTCTTCTCGGCGCTGATCTCGATCCTCTATTATCTCGGCGTGATGCAGTTCATCATCAAATGGGTCGGCGGCGGGATTCAGAAAATCACCGGTATCTCGAAAGTCGAATCGCTTTGTGCTGCCGCCAATATCTTCGTTGGCCAGTCGGAATCGCCTTTGGTCATACGCCCCTATCTCGCCAGTCTGACCCAGTCGCAGCTGTTTACCGTGATGAGCGTCGGCATGGCAGGCGTCGCCGGCACTATCCTCGCCGCCTATGCCGCGATGGGCATCCGCATCGACTATCTGCTCGCCGCCGCCTTCATGTCGGCGCCGGGCGGGATATTGATGGCGAAGATCATCATGCCCGACAACCCTGATGACCCCACCCCGGAAGAATTGGTGGTTGCGGTCGAATATGAAGACGAAAAACCGGCCAATATCATCATGGCCGCCGGCATGGGCGCGCAGACCGGGGTCAAGCTCGCCGTCGCCGTCGGCGCAATGGTGCTCGCCTTTGTCGCGCTGGTCGCGCTGGCCAACGGCCTGCTCGGGGGCATCGGCGGCTGGTTCGGCTATCCCGACCTCAGCTTCCAGCAGGTGATCGGCTATATTTTCGCGCCGATCATGTATCTGATCGGCGTGCCCTGGGACGAGGCGCTCGGCGCCGGCGGCCTGTTCGGGACCAAGGTCGTGCTCAACGAATTTGTCGCCTTTATCGAACTGGGCAAGCTGCAGCCCGGCATCTCGCCGCTGACCAATGCCATCGTGATTTTCGCCCTGTGCGGCTTTGCCAATTTCAGCAGCATCGCCATCCAGCTGGCGGTGACCGGCGGGCTCGCCCCCAATCAGCGCCCGGTGATCGCCCGCCTCGGCCTGCGCGCGCTGGCCGCCGGATCGCTCGCCAATCTGATGAGCGCCGCGCTCGCCGGTATCCTGCTGTCGCTCGGCTGAGCGATCCCGATTGACAAACACGCGCAAGGACGCATCTTAACGCCATGAACCAGACCCAAGACACGCTCGCCGCCGTTTCGCTGGCCATGGCGGATGACAATCCCGATGGCTTTGCCGAGCGGATCGGTCGCAGCTTTACCGACTGGGGCTTTGCCGTGGTCGCCGACCATGGCATCCCGGCAGAACTGATCGAACGCGCCGAAGCGATGTCGCGCGCATTTTTTGCGCTGCCGGAAGAGGTCAAGCGCGCCTATCATATCCCCGGCGGCGGCGGCGCACGCGGCTATACGCCCTTCGGCACCGAAAGCGCCAAGGACTCGGACATACAGGATCTGAAGGAATTCTGGCATATCGGCCGCGACCTGCCAGCCGGCCACAAGTTCGAACCCTATATGCCGCCCAATATCTGGCCAAAGGAACTCGACGGCTTCAGGGAAACCTATCGCGAAATGTACGCTGCCTTCGACAAGGCTGGCGCGCGCATTCTCGAGGCGATCGCGCGTTTTCTCGAGCTGTCGCCCGACTTTTTCGTCGATACCGTACGCGACGGCAATTCGGTGATGCGGCTGATTCACTATCCGCCGGTGCCGGAAGATTCGCCCGCCGTGCGGGCGGGAGCGCATGAGGATATCAATACCATCACCCTGCTGATCGGCGCCGAGGAAGCGGGCCTGGAACTGCTCGACCGGAAGGGCGACTGGCGCGCCGTCACGCCGAAAGCCGGCGAGTTGGCGGTGAATATCGGCGACATGCTGCAGCGCCTGACCAATGATCGCCTGCCTTCGACCACTCACCGCGTTGTCAACCCGGCACCGGAACGCCGCGGTTTTTCGCGTTATTCCATGCCCTTCTTCCTGCATTTCCGGCCCGACTATCTGATCGAGACGCTGCCGAGCTGCATCGATGAGGAGCATCCTAATCGCTACCCGGAACCGATCACTGCGCATGACTATCTGCAGCAGCGGCTGCGCGAGATCGGCCTGATATGAAGCCCAAAGCGGTTGGCATCAGCGGCGGCAGCTGTTCCGGTAAAACGACGCTGACCCACAAAATATTAGAACGTCTCGGCCCCGACCAATGCGTGATTCTGCCGCAGGATGATTATTTTTTTGGCCTGGGCGATGCTCCCGAGGGCAAGGGCGGACCCAATTTCGATCATCCCGATGCGGTCGACTTCGACCAGCTGTGCGCCCAGCTAGCGCAGCTCAAGAAGGGGCAGACGATCGACCGGCCGCTCTATGACTTTCCCACCCATATGCCCAAAGCGGAAACCGAGCGAACGGAACCCCGCCCCATCATTTTGATCGACGGCATATTGATCCTGCAGCATGCGCCCCTGCGCGACCTTCTCGATCTCAGTATCTTCGTCGAATGCGATTCCGAGACGCGTTTTGCCCGGCGACTCGAACGCGATGTTCGCGAACGGGGGCGGACCCCGCAATCCGTGCACGAACAATTCGCCAATCAGGTTGGGCCGATGCATGACTTGCATGTCGAGCCCTCAAAACACCATGCCGATATCGTGATAAATTCGCAACAGTGCGCCAGCGCGTTTGAACAGCTGTTCGCGCAAATATGCGCTCGAATATAGCAAGCAAAACCAACGGGTTGGTCTTGGCGATTTCGGGCCGCAACCGGTTTTTGCGCGCGAAATAGCGGACCAGAATTTTGCAGTGCGAAAATAAAATGCTGCAGCGCGGCATTTCTCGTTTCACTTGAGACAAAACTGTCATTTATGGGCCCTACAGACGGCTTGCTTCGGCCGAGCTCGCGATAGTTCGCAGACGATCATTTTTAGACAGTTTTATTTTAAGTGGTTCATGAAACGGGGAATGCATATCATGAAAATCAAATATCTTTTGGCTGCCAGCATTGTCAGCCTTTCTACAGCAGGCCTGATGGCCACGCCAGCAGCGGCACAGCAAACAACTTCATCTATTGAAGGCCGCGTGACCGACGAAAATGGCATGGCGATTCCAAATGCAACAGTCGTCGTAACCGATACTCGGACAGGGCAGGCTCGCTCGGTTACTTCCGACAGCAATGGCACCTTTCGCGCAGCTTCCTTGATCACTGGCGGCCCGTTCACCGTGACGGCTGAAGCCGACGGGTTCGAAGGTCAAACCGTAAAGGATGTTTATATTAACTTGCAGGGAAGCACCCGCTTTACCTTTGCATTGGCCGGCGGTTCCAGTGATCAAATGATCGTTGTTACTGCATCTCGTGCCAATGTTTCGCAGCGGGCAATCGGTCCAGGACAATCTTTTGACGCCGATGTACTCGCGAATGTTCCCTCGGTAAACCGTGACATCAGAGATATCATCCGGCTTGACCCGCGCGTCAGTCTGAACCGGGAGCAAGGAGGATCAGTCGATCGCGTGACCTGCCTTGGTGCGAATGACCGTGCCAATACGTTTACCGTCGATGGTATTGTTCAAGCCGATACCTTTGGCCTCAATGGTACCCCTTTTGCTTCCAGAAACTCGCTTCCTCTTCCCTTTGATTCGATTAAGGAAACGTCGGTCGAGCTGGCACCATTCAATGTTGAATATGGCCAGTTTACCGGTTGCGCGATCAACGTCGTTACCAAATCGGGGGGCAATCAGTTTCACGGCACCGCATTTTTCGAATATCAGGACGACAGTTTGACGGGCGATACTGCAGGCGGCACAGCTGCCGTTCCGTCGCCGTTTAAAAACAAGCGCTGGGGCGCTACGCTCTCCGGACCGATCGTTCCTGATCACCTGTTTTTCCATGTCGGATATGAAGAAGCTGACTTTACCGGCAGCCCCCAGAATCGTGGCCCGAAAGGCACCGGATACCCGAATGAGCAGCCCTTTATCGATCAGGCAACATATGACGCGATCGCATCCACCATCGAGAATATTTATGGCGTCCCCGTCGGACCACTGGTTCGCAACAACCCTGAGACCAATACGCGCTATTTCGCCCGACTGGACTGGTTGATTTCCGACCGTCATCGTGCAGAGTTCACCTATCAATATCTGAACGAAGACAAGCAGTTGTCGGATGACTTCGGCACCGAGCAGGTGACCGGTCTGCAAAGTTACAGAAACGAAGGCACGCGGTCTGACTATTTCTCCGGTCGTGTGTTCTCGGAATGGAGCGACAATTTCTCGACCGAAATTCGTTTCTCGCGTGCAGACATCACTGACAAGCAGGACCCGATCAACGGTGGCGAAGCCCAAGACGGTAACCCCATCCCGCGGATTGTAGTTGGCGTAGAAGATCCTGTAACGGGTGAACGCGGCACATTCCAGGCAGGTCCCGGTCAGTTCCGTTCAGCCAATATTCTGCTGCAAACAGTCGACCAGGCAAAGATCAAGGCGGAACTCGTTGCCGGCGATCATACATTTACATTTGGTGGAGAAGTCAATCGCGCCGATGTGTTCAACCTGTTCGCTGTCAATGCCACCGGTACATTCTTCTTCGACAATTTTGCCGATCTTCAGGCTGGACTGTTGAGCGGCGGAGACGCGCGTGATACATTTGTTAGCACAGATGACATTATCGATGGACAGGCCAACGGTTTCGTGATCAGTGCGACACCTTCGGGCGACATCAATGAAGCGGCCGCCAGTTTCAAACGCACAATCTGGTCCGTCTATGCGCAGGACGAGTGGCAAGCCACTGACCAGCTTAACGTGCTGGCTGGTATCCGGGCAGACTGGTATTCGGGCGATGCGCCGCGCGCCAACCCGCTTTTCCAACAGCGCTATGGATATACCAATGCCGTCTCTTTCGGCGCACTGGATCCGGTCATTATGCCGCGGCTTGGCTTCACGTATGACATGTATAACGACGGCCTGTTTTCGGATACGCAGATCAAGGGCGGCGTTGGCATATTCTCTGGCGGCGACCCGACCGTCTGGTTTTCCAATGCATTTTCCAACGATGGCTTTGTAACCGCCATCGGGAAACTGTCCGATGCCGCCTGTGCGTCCCTGCCCAGAGTGAACGGCCAGGTTGATATCACGCCCGGCGGGACATTCTCGGGTATTCCCGGATGTGCCGTTGCATCAGCCAGCGCCGAAGCTGCTGGTGGAACCGCATCTGTCCAGTCCACCGACCCCAACCTGAAAATTCCAACGGTGTTGCGTGCCAATCTTGGTATCTCTACCCGTCTGAATTTCGCGGAAAGTGGATTTTTTAACGGCTGGGGACTGAATCTCGATTATATTTTCAGCCGCAATCGCAATCCGTATAACTTCATCGATCTGACTTATGCAGTGAACACGACAAAAGGTCTGAACGGCTTCATGATCGATGGCCGCCCAATCTATGAATCAATCGATCCGTTGGAACCCGGCTGTAATGCTGTCTATCAGGGCACGGGAACCAACGGCGGATTCGTCAACGCCAATCCGGAATGTTTCACAACTTCTGGTTCAAGACGTGAAGACGAAATTCAGCTTACCAATTCCGGTGCCTACAACAGCCATACGGCTTCCGCCATCTTGACGAAAAATTTCAACAGCGGAATATTCACCGACAATGGCAGCGTATTTGTGAGCCTGGGCTATGCTTGGACCGATTCCAATAATAACCGGAATAATTCAAGTTCGACGGCCACCTCAAACTACACGCGAACCGCTGCATTCGATCGGCAAAATCCTGCTGTGGGAACGTCAAACTTCGAGACACGGCACAACTTCACTGCGGCGATGAATTTCGAAGAAAAATTCTTCGGCGACTATGCGACCAGCCTTGGCTTTGTCTTCACTGCTCAATCAGGCCTGCCGTACAGCATAACCTTCGATGGCAATCCGGGCTTTGACGAAATTTCGAGCAGCCGCGACGCTGGATTGCTGTATATCCCGACCGGAGCAACCGGCGATGCCAATGTCTCGCCTCTGTCAGATCAGTCGGCATTGGATGATCTGGATGCGTTTATCGGTCAGAATAAATGCATCGCCAAATATCGCGGACAGACAATCCCACGGAACACCTGTAACAACGACTGGTATTATGACCTGGATCTTCGAATTTCACAGGAAATTCCTGGTCCCGGACGTCTTTTCGGGGTTGAAGATCACATCGAAATCTTCGGTGTGTTCGACAATTTCCTGAACTTTATCGACAGCAATGGTAATGCTCGCCGCAACCAGACAACCGACGGGTTCCTTGATCTGGTCGACGGAGGCATCGACAATGCCACTGGCCAGTATATCATCAGCGGCTTCAATGTTGGCAGCGACAATGATATCGATGTCCTGCCATCCCGCTGGGCCATCAAGGTCGGTGTTCGCTACGAATTCTAGGCGAACGGACAAGAACAAGAAAACGGCGGTGCTGCAAAGCGCCGCCGTTTTTGTTTGGCGGTCGTCGATTGGGGCGCAAGCATCGCGATGAACCAAACCGGCAGGCGGCTTTCGCTTGTGAAATCTTTACCGGTTCATGCTAGAGGCCGCGCCATTGATAGCGATGGAAACCACTATGTCCGATACTGATCCTTCTCCCATTCTGGTAACCGGTGCCGCCGGTTTCATCGGCCATGCGGTTTCGACGCGGCTGATTCAGCGCGGGGAACGGGTAATCGGGATCGACAATCTCAATGATTATTATGATCCGGCGTTGAAATCCGCCCGGCTTGCCAATCTCAACGCGCTGGACGGTTTTGGTTTTGAGCAGATGGATGTGTCTGACGCAGATCGCGTGAAGGCGCTGGTGCAGGACAATGGCGTGCAGCGGATCATCCATCTCGCCGCTCAGGCCGGAGTGCGCTACAGTATCGAAAATCCGTTCGCCTATCAGAAATCCAATCTTGAGGGCCATCTGTCGCTGCTCGAAGCCAGCCGCCATGCGCCCGATTTTCAGCATCTCGTCTATGCGTCCTCCAGCTCGGTCTATGGCGACAAGCCGATGGGCGGCGTCGGCTTCACCGAGGAAGAACCAGTCAACGAGCCGGTCTCGCTCTATGCAGCGACCAAGCGGTCCTGCGAACTGATGAGCCAGTCCTATGCCAGGCTTTACGGTTTTCCCCAGACCGGCCTGCGCTTCTTCACCGTCTATGGTCCCTGGGGCCGCCCCGACATGGCCTATTTCGGCTTCACCCAGAAGATTTTGGCGGGCGAACCGATCGAGGTCTACGGCGAGGGCAAGATGGCGCGGGACTTCACCTATATCGACGATATCGTCGACGGCATATTGGGCGCACTGGACAATGTCCCGGAACCGCACGGCAACCGCATTCTCAATATCGGCGACAGCCATCCGGTCGGTCTGATGGAGATGATCCAGACATTGGAAGACGCGCTCGGGATAAAGGCGGAGAAGATCATGCGGCCGATGCAGCCAGGCGACGTCACATCAACCTTTGCCGACGTCAGCAAGCTCCATGCGCTCACCGGCTATCAGCCAAAGGTGATGCTGAAGGAAGGTCTGCAGAATTTTGTCAGCTGGTACAGAGATTTTTACGGCAATATGCCGCCTCGCTAATATGCGAAATGTTCAGCGCGTTTCGGCGCGTTGCATGACCTGCTGCGCAACCAGTTGCAGTTGTTCGTTGACACCCTGTTCCGTGCAAACACCGTCGTTGAAGATCCCGCCCGATGCATTGATTCCGACACCCATCGGCGTGGGCCAGCCGCGCAGCGAATGGACGATCGAGCGCAGCGCCGCAAGCGTGCTGCCAACTGCTTGCCAGCCATAAGCCGTGACGATCAGGCCGATCGGCAGGCCATCAAGATAGATTCGCTCATCGCGGGCCGTCTCTTCGATATAGTCGATAGCATTTTTGACCAGCCCGGAAACCGTGCCGTGATAACCAGGGCTGGCGAGGATCAGACCATCGGCGCGGCGCACCAGCGCAACCAGCTCTTCACCGGTCTCGTTCAGGCCCGCGGGATCGGAACGATAGTGCGGCAAGGCCATCATCCGATCGGATCCGAACAGGGCGGTTTCCGCTCCGGCCTCTTCCGCGGCGTGCAACGCAATCGCCAGCGCCTGTTCGGTTGATGATACGGAATTGGTCGTTCCGCCCAATCCCAGGATGAAGGGTTTTTTTATCTGTTCCACGGGCACGCCATACCGAGGGTTGCCGGGCAATTGCAACGGGCATGTTTCTTAATTGACCGATTAAACCGCGCCCATTAAGACTGGCGCAAATTCGGCGCGTTACCGCGTGCCTTTCTCCCTGTCTGACCAAAGGATATTCTCATGCGCAAATTTACCGAAGAACAGCATATGTTCCGCGATGCCTATCGCCGCTTTCTCGCCGACGATGTCGCGCCGCGGATGGACGAATTCCGCGAAGCCGGGATTGTCGATCGCGAAATCTTCAAGAAGGCTGGCGACCAGGGCTTTCTGATGATCTGGCCCGACGAAAAATATGGCGGCATGGGCGATGACGATTTTCGCTATGAACAGATCATCATCGAGGAAACCGCGCGGGCCGGATGCTCCGAATGGTATAATACCCTGCACAGCCGGCTGGTCGGGCCTTATCTGAAGAATATCGGCAACGAGGAACAGCGCGAACGCTTCCTGCCGAAATGCGTCAGCGGCGAGACGATTCTCGCCGTCGCAATGACCGAGCCCGGCGCCGGCAGCGATCTGTCCGGGATGAAAACCACGGCGAAGGACATGGGCGACCACTGGCTGCTCAACGGCTCCAAAACCTATATCTCGAACGGTATCAACGCCGACGTCGTCATTGCCGCTGCCAAGATTGACGGCGTCGATGACAAGCATGCGATGGTCCTGCTGATCGTCGAACGGGGCATGGAAGGCTTCGAACGTGGCCAGAATCTAGAGAAGATCGGCCTCCACGCGCAGGATACTGCGGAGTTGTTCTTCAATGACGTGAAGATACCGAAGGAAAACACGCTGGGCACGCCGGGCAAGGGTTTCATCCATCTGATGGAAGGCCTGGCCGAGGAACGGCTGATCGGGATGGTCGGCTATGCCGCATCCGCGCGGCGGGCTTTTGATGTCACGCGCGAATTTGTCATGGAACGGAATGTTTTCGGCAAGAAATTGTCGGATATGCAGAATACCCAGTTCAAAATGGCCGAAATGGATGCCAAAATCGACATGTTGCAGGTCTATGTCGACCATTGCGTCGAGATCCACAACCAGGGCGGCCTTACCGCCAATATCGCCGCCAAGGGCAAGATGCTGGGCAGCGAGATTGAATGGGAAATGGCTGATCTGGGACTGCAGCTGCACGGCGGTGCCGGTTATATGAAGGAATATGAAATCAGCCGGATCTTCACCGACGCCCGGATGAGCCGCATCTATGCCGGCTCAAGCGAGATCATGCGCTATATCGTCGGACGCGACATTTTCAGCCAGAAATACCAATCGATCCTCGAATAGTTTAGGGTGGAGGTCAGGAAGAGGAGGCGAGTCGCCTCTCTCTGCTAATTGACGTTTACGTAAACTGCTTGACTGCGCTGCAGTGCAACATTAGCATTGTCGGCAAGCCAATATATTCGTCTATCGAGAGGACCCCCTATGACCGACGCTTTAATCTACGACGCAGTGCGCTCCCCGCGCGGAAAGGGCCGCAACGACGGCAGCCTGCATGAAATCACCGCCCTCGACCTCGCCTCCCAGGTGCTGGCCTCGGTCAATGACCGCAACGGCCTGGACGGCCACGAAGTGGAAGACATCGCCTTTGGCTGCGTCTCCCCGGTCGGCGAGCAGGGCGCAGTGATCAGCCGCATGGCCGCGCTCAAGGCCGGCTATGCCGACACCACCTCGGCGATCCAGGTCAACCGCTTCTGCGGGTCCGGGCTGGAAGCGGTCAATATCGCAGCCGGCAAGGTCTGCTCCGGCGAAACCGATCTGGCGGTCGGTGGCGGCATCGAATCCATGTCGCGCATCCCGATGGGCAGCGACGGCCTCGGCGGCATGGCCGATCCGTCTCTGGTCTTTCAGGAATATTTCGTGCCACAGGGCATCTCGGCCGACCTGATCGCCACCAAATATGGCTATAGCCGCGACGATGTCGACGCCTATGCAGTCGAGAGCCAGAAGCGCGCTGCCAAAGCGTGGGACGAGAATCGCTTTGCCAATTCGATCCTGCCGATCCGCGACGTGATCGGTGAGGTTGTGCTCGACCGGGACGAACTGATGCGGCCCGAAACCGACATGCAGTCGCTCGGCGCGCTGGGCCCGGCGTTCAAGATGATGGGCAAGCAGATGCCCGGTTTTGACGATGTCGCGATCCTCAAGCATCCTGAAGTCGAAAAGATCAACCACGTCCACCATGCCGGCAACAGCTCCGGCATCGTCGACGGCTCGGCAGCGGTTCTGGTCGGCAACGAAAAGGCCGGCGAGAAATATGGCCTGAAGCCGCGCGCGCGGATCATCTCGATGGCTGCTATCGGTTCCGAACCGACGATCATGCTGACCGGCCCCGAATTTGCCGCGAAAAAGGCGCTGGAACGCGCCGGCATGACCGGAAATGACATCGACCTGTGGGAATTGAACGAGGCCTTTGCAGCGGTCGTCCTGCGCTTCATGGATGCGATGAATGTCGACCACAGCGTGATGAACGTCAACGGCGGCGCGATCGCCATGGGCCATCCGCTCGGCGCGACCGGCGCGATGATTCTCGGCACGGTGCTGGACGAACTGGAACGCACGGACAAGTCGACCGCGCTGACCACGCTCTGCATCGGCGGCGGCATGGGCATCGCCACGATCATCGAGCGCGTGAACTAGAAATTGTGCTCCGCACTTGATGCGGAGCTTCGGAGGGCTGGCAACCGCCCTCTCGTCAAGGCTCCGCATAAAATGCGGAGCACCGGATGAGACAGTAAGGAATAAAACATGACCTACGAAACATTCACAGTCGATACGGACAGCGATGGCATCGCTCTCGTCACCATTGATCTGCCAGGCCAGTCGATGAACGTCTGGAACCAGGCGCTGATTACCGATTTCAAAAGCTTCGTCGACGAGCTGATCAGCAACGATGATATCAAGGGCGCGGTGATTACCTCCGGCAAGCCTTCCGGCTTTCTGGCCGGTGCCGATCTCAACATGCTGGGCGCGTCAAAAGCCGACAGCATGGCGGAAGCCTTTGAAAGCGCATGGGAACTGAACGGCATGCTGCGCCGCATGGAAACCGGCGGCAACAGCGCCAAGGACCTGCTCAAGGGCAAGGCCCACGCCAAGCCAGTAGCCTGCGCGCTTAACGGCCTTGCCCTCGGGGGCGGCCTCGAACTGGCGCTCGCTTGTCACTATCGCGTCTGCGCCGACAACCCTAAGATCCAGCTCGGCCTCCCCGAAGTGCAGGTTGGGCTGCTGCCCGGCGGTGGCGGCACGCAGCGTCTGCCACGCCTCGCCGGTCTGCAAGCCGCTGGCATGATGATCATGATGGGCAATCCCGCCAATCCGCAGACGGCCAAAGCACAAGGCTTTATCGATGAAGTCGTGCCAGCTGACGAAGTCGTCGCCAAGGCGAAAGAATGGGTAAAGGCCAACCCCAAAGCGTCCGCGCCCTGGGACAAGAAGGGCTTTAAGTTTCCTGGCGGTGCCGGCTCCATGGACCCCCGCGCTGTTCCTCTTTACCTCGGCTCCTCGGCCATGGCGCTGAAACAGAGCAAGGGCAATTACGAAGCGGTCAAGGCGATCCTGTCCTGCCTCTACGAAGGCTCGATGCTGCCAATCGACACCGCATTGCGCGTCGAAAGCAAATATTTCACCAAGCTGCTCAGCGGCCCGCAGGCCAAGAACATGATCCGCACCCTGTTCATCAACAAGCAGGCAGCGGAAAAGGGCGCGGCGCGTCCGGAAGGCGTTCCCAAATCCGACATCAAGACGGTTGGCGTGCTCGGTGCCGGCCTGATGGGTTCGGGTATCACCCATGTCACCGCCAAGGGGGGGATGAATGTCGTGGTCCTGGATCGCAATATGGAAGAGGCGCAGAAAGCCATCGCCTACAGCCAGAAGATCGTCGACAAGAAGGTCGCACGCGGCAAGATGACCAAGGAAAAGGCCGAGGCCTTCATGGCGCGGATCAAACCGACCGACAATTATGATGATCTGAAAGATGTTGACCTGATCATCGAGGCTGTGTTCGAGCGGCCCGATGTCAAAGCAGATGTGATCACGAAAACCGAAGCGGTGATCGGCAAGGATGTGGTCTTTGCCTCCAACACTTCGACTCTGCCGATTACCGGTCTTGCCAAGAACAGCAAACGGCCCGACCAGTTTATCGGCATGCACTTCTTCTCGCCGGTCGAGAAAATGCCCTTGCTGGAAATCATCCCCGGCGCCGAAACCGGCGACAGGGCCCTGGCGGCAGCGCTCGATTACAACGCCAAGATCCGCAAGGTGCCGATTGTCGTCAAGGATGTCCGCGGCTTTTACACCAACCGCGTCTTCCCGCCTTATGCCAATGAAGCGATGCTGATGGTCGCCGAAGGGGTGAAACCGGCGCTGATCGAGAATGCTGCCATCGCCATGGGCATGCCAATCGGCCCGCTCGCCGTGGTCGACGAAACCACGCTGCAGCTTGGCTATGACATTATGACATCGACCAAGGAAGAAATGGGCGACGCCTATGTCCCCAGCGGCACCGAAAAGCTGATGGACATCATGGTCAACCAGATCGACCGGCGCGGCAAGCGCTTCGGCGGCGGGTTCTATGAATATGCCGAGGACGGCTCGAAGAAATTGTGGCCCGGCCTGGCCGAGCATTTCCCGCTGGCCGAAGAACAGCCGGACGTCGAAGAGGTCAAACAAAGGCTGATGTTCATCCAGCTGATCGCCACTGCGCAATGCTTTGACGAGGAAGTGGTCTCCGATCCGCAGTCGGCCGATCTCGGCGCGATCTTCGGCTGGGGCTTTGCACCCTGGACCGGCGGTCCGATGAGCCATATAGACACGATGGGCATCGACAATTTTGTCCGCATCGCCGACAATCTGGCGCAGAAATATGGCGAACGATTCAAGCCGCCGATGAGCTTCCGCGAGAAAGCGGATGCTGGCGAGAGCTTTTACAAGGCCGCCTGATCAGGGCAAAAGAACAACAAGAAAGGGCTCCTTCGGGAGCCCTTTTTTTTGGCGGTCAGTCGAGACGTTTCGAAAGCGTATCGACTTTTTCGGTCAATCGCTCGATCTGCGCGGACAGGCTTGCCGCCGTCGGACCGTCGATCGCTTCATCTTTGGGAAGAGCGCCATAATGCGCCCGGAACAGCGCGACGAGATCCTCCACCACGGGCGTCTGCTCGCGCGTGCTGCGACCCGCCTCCATCGTCATTTCGATCGACCGGGCGCTATATTCGAGACTCCCGTAGAATATATCCCGGGCCCGCCAGAGCACTGCATCGGCGCGCAACTCGCCGCGATCCTGCCCACGCAGAAACAGCCGGTCGAAGACGGCGACATAATGGCGCAGATGGTCGCGTGACACGCTCACTTCGCTGTTGTTGCGGCGCAGGGCAAAGGTGAGGTTGATGAAATCCACGTTCACGATCACCGTGTTCAGATGATAGTGGGCCAGCGCCTCGAGACGGCCAAAGAAATCCGTAGCTTGCGCTGACGCCATGACGCCTTCCGCTTCCAGAGTAAGGCTGTCCCAGAATCGCTGCAGCACCGCGAGCATCAGTTCCGCCTTGGACTCATAATAGCTGTAAATTGTGCCTTCGCCGATCCCCGCGCGGCGGGCAATTTCCTGCATCCGGGCACCGTCGAACCCGTGATCGACAAAAATCGCCCGCGCGGCGTCCAATATGACACGCTCCTTGCGCTGAAGCTTGCTGCGCTGGGTTTCCGACGGGACCGCCTTTGAAGCCACCAGTGTTCCTTTGCGAACTTGACTCGATAATATCGAGTGCTATTCAATTAGCCTTTATGGACTCGCCGTGTCAAATGGTGAATGGTTCCCACGATCACATCGGAAAGAGGCGCTGCACCCATGCCCCAGTTTAAATCCAAGATCGCCGTCGGCTCGGACAGTTTTGAGCAAAATCGCAAGGACATGCTGACGCTGATCGATCATCTGCGCAGCCTTGAAGCACGCGCGGTGGCAGCATCGGAAAAGCGGCGCCCGACTTTTGAAAAGCGCGGCCAGCTGACGCCGCACGAACGGCTGAAGCGGCTGCTCGACCCCGGCATGCCCTGGCTGCAGCTCTACAATATGGCCAATTATCTGCTCGAGGACGAGAATCCGGAAACCAGCATTCCCGGCGGCAGCGTTATCCTCGGCATCGGCTTCGTCAAAGGCGTGCGCTGCATGATCTGGGTCGATGACAGCGGCATTCGCGCCGGGGCGGCGACGGCAGGCGGCTGGGATGCCAGCAAGGGCGCCCAGAAAATGGCACAACAATTCAAACTGCCGTTCATCCATCTGGTCGAAAGCGCCGGTGCCAACCTGATGGAATATAAGGTCGAGCTCTGGGCGCACGGCGGCATGCTGTTCCGCAACCTGGCGTGGCTAAGCGCGGACGGCATCCCGACGATGGTCGTGCTGCACGGCCCGTCGACGGCCGGTGGTGCTTATATGCCGGGCATGTCGGACTATGTGATCGGGGTGCGCGACAATGGCATGGCCGCGCTCGGCGGCGCGGCGTTGGTCCATGCCGCGACCGGCGAAGTCGCCGACGACCGGGAACTGGGCGGCACCGAAATGCACGCCGCGACCACCGGCAGCGTCGAATATCTCGCCGATGACGACGCCCACGGCATTGCGATTGCCCGCGAGACCATGGGCCGGCTGGACTGGAACAAGAACAGCACGCCAATCCGCCGCAACGACTATGAAGAGCCGATCTACGATATCGACGAACTCGCCGGGGTCGTGCCGGTTGACTATACGACGCCCTATGACGTGCGGGAGGTTGCCGCGCGGATTGTCGACGGGTCCGACTTTGAAGAGTTCAAGGCCCGCTATGGTCCGGGAACGGTCTGTATGCAGGCGAGCATCATGGGCCATGCGGTGGGCATCATCGGCAACAACGGTCCGTTCGATCCGGAGGCTGCAGCGAAGGCCACGCATTTCTTCCAGCTCTGCGACCAGTCGCAGCTGCCCATCATCTTCCTCAACAACACCACCGGCTATATCGTTGGCACCGAATCCGAGCATAAGGGCATGATCAAGCTGGGCAGCAAGATGATCCAGGCCGTGTCCAACGTCCGCGTTCCCAAACTGTCCCTCTATATCGGCGCCAGCTTTGGTGCCGGCAATTACGGCATGAGCGGCACCACGTTCGAACCCGATTTCCTGTTCAGCTGGCCCAATGCGAAGACCGGCGTGATGGCCGGCGCATCGGCCGCCAACACGATGAGCCATGTCGCCCGGGTCCAGGCGAAGCGCAAAGGCGTGGAGCCGGACGAGGAAGCGATTGCCAAGCAGGAACAGCGGATCAAGGATATTTTCGAAGCGCAGGAAAGCGCCTTCTTCACATCCGGCCGGGTGCTCGACAATGGCGTGATCGATCCGCGCGACACCCGCAAGGTGCTCGGCTTCGCGCTGGAAACGATCTTCGAGGCGCAGAACAGGACGCTGCACCCCAATGCCTTCGGGGTGGCACGGATATGAGTGGCCTGCCCAAAGGCGCGCTATGCTCCGCACTCGATGCGGAGCCCTGCAGTCAAAGCACGGTCGACGCCAAGGCTCCGGCTCGCAGGCCGGAGCACAGCGAGGGATACAACCTATGACCAATCTCCCCGAAACAAAAACCCTGGAACTCGAGCTCCAGCAGGGCTGGCTCACCATCTGGTTCAACCAGCCGGACAATCGCAACGCCCTCAGCGATGCACTGGTCGCGGAGCTGGCCACGGTGTTAAAAGGCGTACGCGACGACCGGACTGTCCGCGGCATTACCCTGCGCGGTCGCGGCGGCGTCTTCTGCGCCGGAGCAGACCTGAAAAATTTCAAGGAAAATTTCCAGCAGAGCGGCGACCGGGCGGCGATCATCAAAATGTCGAGCGGAGCGGCGGAGATTTTCGACCTCGTCAACACCGCGCCGCAGGTGGTAATCGTGCTGATCGAGGGTGCGGCCATGGCAGGCGGCTTCGGTCTGTCCTGCTGCGCCGATGTCGTGATCTGCGAAAGCGGCGCGCGCTTCGCGATGACCGAAACCGCGATCGGCGTGACCCCGGCCCAGATTTCGCCGTTCGTGATCCAGAAACTCGGCTACGCCACCGGTCGCCGGTTGATGCTGACCGCTGCGCGCTTTGATGGCGCAGAGGCGCATGAACTGGGCTTTGCCGATTTTATCGCCGACGATGTAGCAGGCCTCGAAGCGATCGAGATGCAGCTGCGCAAGCAGGTGCTGGGCTCCGCGCCCGGCGCGATCGCCGCGACCAAGGAGCTGCTCGGCCAGATCGCCGGCAAGCCGCGCGACGAAGTGATCCGGCTGGCGGCAGAAAATTTCGCCGATCGCATGGTCAGCGACGAGGCCAAGGAAGGCGTCGCCAGCTTCTTCGAAAAGCGCAAGCCGAGTTGGGTGGTGAAACCGCAATGAAAAAGCGGCGCTGCCCCATGATCGTCATCCTGAACGTGTTTCAGGATCCTTCTCCTTCATCATCTGACCAGATGCTGAAACCAGTTCAGCATGACGAGGTTTCCCTATGACCAGAATCAATACGCTTCTTGTCGCCAATCGCGGCGAAATCGCCTGCCGGGTGATGCGCACAGCCAAGGCCCTGGGCATGCGCACCGTTGCGGTCTATTCCGACGCCGATGCGGATGCTCCCCATGTCAAAATGGCGGACGACGCCGTGCGGATCGGTCCGGCACCGGTCAACGAATCCTATCTGCTGATCGACAAGATCATACAGGCAGCAAAGGACACAGGCGCCGATGCGATCCATCCGGGCTATGGCTTTCTGTCGGAAAATGCGGCCTTCTCGAAAGCCTGCGCCGATGCGGACATCATCTTCGTCGGACCGCCGGAAAAGGCGATCGACGTGATGGGCGACAAGGCCCGTTCAAAGCGCGCGATGATCGCCGCGGGCGTGCCCTGCGTCCCCGGCTATCAGGGCGACGATCAATCCGACGATGTGCTGATCGCCGAAGCCAAGACAATCGGCGTACCGCTGATGGTCAAGGCCGCAGCGGGCGGCGGTGGCCGGGGCATGCGTCTGGTCCATGATCTGGACGATGTCCCCAATGCGATCAAGCTGGCCCGCTCGGAAGCGGAAAATGCCTTTGGCAATGGCGAACTGATCCTCGAAAAGGCGATCATCAAGCCGCGCCATGTCGAGATCCAGGTCTTCGCCGACAGCCAGGGCAACACCATCCATCTCGGCGAGCGCGACTGTTCCGTGCAGCGCCGCCACCAGAAAGTGATCGAGGAAGCGCCCTGCCCTGTGATGACGCCCGAATTGCGCGAGCAAATGGGTGCGGCGGCGGTCGACGCGGCCAAGGCCGTCGATTATGTCGGCGCCGGCACGGTCGAATTTCTGCTCGACCAGTCCGGCGAATTCTATTTTCTCGAAATGAACACCCGGCTGCAGGTCGAGCATCCGGTGACCGAGGAAATCACCGGACTCGATCTGGTCGCGCTTCAGCTGACAGTTGCGTCAGGCGACTCGCTGGGTCTCGAGCAGGCGGATGTCACGCTTACCGGCCACGCCATGGAAGTCCGGCTCTATGCCGAGGACCCGGCGGACGATTTCCTGCCCAGCACCGGACCGGTCCATCTCTGGAAGCCGTCCGATCTGTCGCGGGTCGACAGTGGCATCGCCAGCGGCGGCGAGGTGTCGCCCTTCTATGATTCGATGGTCGCCAAGATCGTCACCCATGGTGCCACCCGCGACGAGGCCCGGCGGCGGATGATCAAGGCCCTGTCGGAAACCGCGCTGTTCGGGCCGAAGACCAATCGCGACTTCCTTATCGATGCGCTGGACAAGCCCGATTTCGTCCGTGGCGAAGCGACGACCGCCTTTATCGCCGAAAATTATGGTGAGGACGGAGTCGATCTCGGCGCGCCCGATTTTGCGTCCTACGCGATCGCCGCCGTCATCCATCACAAGCTGCGGCAACAGGCAGCGCACCGACTCGCGCTCAACGTCAATCCGGAGATGCTCGACTGGTCGAACACCGGCGCGCTGGAGACGGTTGTACAATATGCCGAGGGCGAAGCTGCCCAGACCGTTCATGTCCATGTCGACCAGCCGGGCCAGTACCGGGTGATATCCGGTGAAGACGAGGTCTCCGTCACCCTGATGAGCCTGACCGCCGACCAGGCAAAATTGCGCGTCGACGACCGTACCGTAGATACGATCTATTATGACGATCACCGCACGCTCTATCTGGCGTTGCCCGAACGATCGCTGACCGTCACCGACCTGACCGGTCTCAGCGCCATGGAGGACGCCGGTGGTGGCGGCACTGTCATCGCCCCGATGCACGGGTTGCTTCTCGAAATATTGGTCGAGACCGGTGCCCGCGTCGCCAGGGGCGACAAGCTGGCCGTGCTCGAGGCGATGAAGATGCAGCATGAGATACTCGCCGAGATCGATGGCACAGTCGAAAGCATCGCAGCAACCGCAGGCAAGCAGATTGCCGCCGATGATCTGATCCTGGAAATTGTCGCGGACGAAGCGGAGGAAGAAGCTTGATGGACTCAGTTCACCCTGAGCCTGTCAAAGGACGTCAGAGGGATACCGTTAGTGGTGAGCCTGTCGAACCACGCCTCTCGTCGCCAGACGCCCTTCGACAGGCTCAGGGCTAACGGGAGGAGGAATATCATGAACAACAAGATCTGCGACATGCTCGGAATCGAATTCCCGCTGGTCGCCTTCTCCCATTGCCGCGATGTCGTGGCCGCTGTCTCCAGAGCCGGTGGTATGGGCGTTTTTGGCGGCGTCAACTGCTCGCCCGAGACACTCGAGGAGGAGCTGAGCTGGATCGACGCCCATGTCGATGGAAAGCCTTATGGCTTGGACATCATCGTGCCGAACAAGGTCGAAGGCAAAGGCGAACAGCCGGACCATGAAGCGGTTCTCGCCGCCATTCCCGCGGAAATAAAGCAATTTACAAATGAGATAATGCAGCGCCACGGCGTCGATGCCGAGCGTGTCGCACAAGACGTCGAGGAAGAGCGGAAAAGGCAGGTCGCCTTCACCGACAATCTGCGCGGCGGTACGGCAGCGGCCCTGTTGGAGGTCGCTTTCCGCCACCCGATCAAGCTAATCGCCAATGCGCTGGGCATCCCGCCTCAGGTGATGCTGGAAATGGGCCAAAGCCATGGTGTGCCCGTCGCAGCACTGGTCGGCACCAGAGACCATGCGATGAGTCAGGTCGCGGCGGGCGTCGATATTATCATAGCCGTTGGCGGCGAAGCGGGTGGTCACACGGGCGATATATCGACCATGGTGCTGATCCCGGAAGTCTGCAACGCGCTGGCCCAGATCGGCGATGATACGCCGGTTCTCGCTGCCGGCGGCATTGCCACCGGCGCGCAGATGGCGGCAGCCATGGCGATGGGTGCCAGCGGCGTCTGGTGCGGATCGGTCTGGCTGACCACCGTCGAGGCGGAAACCAATCCGGTGGTAAAAGAAAAGATGCTCGCCGCCAGCTCGCGCGACACAGTGCGGGCGCGCTCGCGCACCGGCAAGCCGTCGCGGCAGTTACGCTCGCCCTGGACCGATGCCTGGGAAGCGGAAGGCGCCCCGAATCCGCTGCCGATGCCGCTGCAGTCGCTGGTCGCCGAACCGCCGCTGCGAGTGCTCGACAAGCTCAGTCAGGGCGATAATCAGGGCGCAAAGGATCTGTCCACCTATTGGGTCGGACAGGGCGTCGGCCTGATGAACGAGCAGATGACGGCCGGCCAGGTGGTGCAGGGCTTCAAGGAAGATTTCCTCACCGCCTATGAAAGACTGGCCGCCAATCTCGGGGAATGACTGTCCCCTATCCATCCTGAGCTTGTCGCCGATTTAAATGCACCATATGGTCCGGACGGCTCCGCAAAGACGGTGCACGGATTGAGGATGGCATGACAGGCACAGCGCAACCTTTGGCGGGAATCAAGGTCGTTGAATTTTCCACCATGATCACCGCCTCGCTGGCGACGATGATGTTTGCCCAGCAGGGCGCGGATGTGATCAAGGTTGAACCGCCGGGGATCGGTGATCCGATGCGCTGGCTGGGGAGCCAGAAGGCGGGGATTTCCGGCCTGTTCCACAATTGCAATCAGGCCAAGCGCTCGATCACGCTGGACCTCAAATCACCCGATGATGTCGCCACCGCGCGCCAGCTTTGCCTGCAGGCGGATGTCGTGATCCACAATTACCGGCCAGGCGTGATGGACCGGCTGGGGCTCGGCAGCAACGCCCTGCGCGCAGACAAGCCGGACCTGATCTATTGCGCGATCACTGGATTTGGTCATGAAGGGCCGCTGTCCAGACGCCCTGCCTATGACCATGTGATGCAGGCCATGTCCGGTTTCATGACCCTGCAGGGCCACCCCGAAGGCTTTGCCTATGTCAAAACCCTGATTTGCGACAAGCTCACCGCCTATACCGCCGCGCAGGCGATCACCGCTGCGCTGTTTCACCGCGAACGGACCGGCAGCGGCCAGCATATCGACCTGTCGATGCTGGAAAGCTGCATCGCCTTCCTCTGGCCCGACGCTGGCATGCATCTCACGTTGCAGGGCGACGATGTGGCGCAAGGTGCACCCTTCGCCGACTATTATCAGCTGCCGCTACGCTCGAAAGACGGGGCCATCGCCTATGCCGCAATGACCGATGCCCACTGGGATGCGGTATTCGATGTCGTCGGCCGCGCCGACCTGAAGACCGAGGAAAAATTCAGGGGCATGGCCAACCGCAGCATCCACATGGCCGAGCTGGCCTCGATCATCGCCAGCGAAAAGCCCGACCTGACCAGCGCCGAGATGGTCGCCCGACTGGCCGAACAGGACGTACCGGCAGCTCCCTGCCTGTCGCTCGAGGATCTGCCCGCCGATCAGCAGGTGCTGGCGATGGAGATTTTTGAACAGGCCGACCATCCGCTGCTCGGCCCGGTCCAACATGTTACACCCCCTGCCCGCTTTGGTGGTGCCAAGCGGACCGGCGGCGGCCCCAGCCCGGCGTTGGGCGAGCATGGTGAGGTGATCCGCGCTGAACTGGCCGGCGCACCCTGACGATAGATTATTTCAATCGCTGAGGTGCTGGGTCATTTTGTTGCGAAAAGCTGCAATGTAGCTATCCTATCGAAAAAAATAGGAGAGAATCGCATGACCTGGCAGATGGCCGATATCTGGGAGAATATCACCGCGGCGATACCTGAAAAGCCCGCGATCGTTGACGGCGACAAACGCTACAGCTGGGCGGATTATGAAAATCGCGCCGCCCGGGTCGCGCAGGTGCTGACCGATCATGGTCTCAAGCGAGGCGCAAAAATCTCGATCTATTCCTATAATTCGGCAGAATATCTGGAAACCCAGTTCGGAGCCTTCAAGGCGCGAATTTGCCCGGTCAATGTCAATTACCGCTATCTCGAAGCGGAGCTGACCCATGTCATCAATAATAGCGACAGCGAGGCGCTGGTCTATCAGGCGCAGTTCGCGCCGCGGGTTGCCGCGATCCGTGATCAGCTCGACCAGATAAAACTGTTTCTGGAAATTGACGACGGCTCCGGCGAGCATCTCGACGGGGCGGTGTCTTACGAAGAGGCGCTGCAGGCCGCGCAGCCGATGCCGGTGATCGAACGGTCTGATGATGATCTCTATATGCTCTATACAGGTGGCACCACAGGCATGCCCAAGGGCGTGATGTATGATCACAAGACCTTTGCCAGCCGACTGCTCGCCAAGGGGTTCGAAATGCGGATGATGGAGCCGCCAACGGATGCTTCAGGCTTTGGCCCGCTGGCCAGGCAGCTGCACGAACTCGACGCATCCTCGCGCGCCATCCCCGCCTGCCCGCTAATGCACGGTACCGGCATGTGGATCGGGGCGATGATCCCGCACAGTCTGGGCGGGTGCGTCGTCCTGTTCAACAACAGCCATTTCGATCCTGCTGCGCTCTGGCAACTGGCGGAAGACGAAAAAGTCACCGACATCACCATTGTTGGCGATGTTTTTGCCAAGCCGATGCTCGCCGCTCTCGACGATGCCAAGGCCGCTGGTCAAGTCTATGATTTATCGTCGCTGATGTTGATGGGGTCATCCGGCGTGATGTGGTCGACCGAAGTGAAACGCGGCCTGTTAAGCCATCTGCCGCAGATGGCGATCGTGGACAGCATGGGCTCGACCGAGGGCAGCATGGGGACCGCAATCACCACAATAGAAAATGTCGACAACGATCAGACGGCGAAATTCGAACTCAATCCGACGACCCAGGTACTGACCGAAGATGGCAAGCCAGTGGCACCAGGCTCTGGCGAAATGGGACTGATCTGCAACGGCGGTATGGTGCCGCTGGGCTATTACAAGGACGAAGCGAAAAGCGCCGCCACGTTCAAAACCTTCGATGGCGTCCGCTATTCGATCCCGGGCGACTTTGCGACGGTCGAGGCGGATGGTTCGATCACCCTGCTCGGCCGCGGCTCGGCCTGTATCAACAGCGGCGGTGAAAAAATCTTCCCGGAAGAAGTCGAGGAAGCGCTCAAGACCGACGAGTCCGTCTATGACTGCCTCGTTGTCGGCTTGCCCGACGACCGCTTTGGCCAGAAAGTGACTGCGGTCCTGTCGATGGTCGATGGCGCGCGGTTCGACGAAGCGGCGCTGGCCGAGCATGTCCGGACCAAACTGGCGGCCTATAAAGCCCCCCGGGTGTTTATCCTGGTCGACGAGGTGCCGCGCGCGGCCAATGGCAAAGCGGACTATAAAGCAGCCAAAGACATCGCACTGGAACGCCTGCAGGTGCCGGCCTAAGGCGCGGCTGCGCCGGCGAGACGGCCCGATCAACCATTGACGGGAGGTTCCCGACGGCTCCATGGACGGCGCATGCTAGTCGAGCTCATTCACAATCCGGCCTCCGGCACCCACGACGATTTCCGGTTGCAGGTCCTGTCACATGCGTTTCAGGCCTGCGGTGCGCAGGTTCGGCTCGGGCGCACCGAGCGCGATGGCAAGTTCGAGATTTTCCCGGAATGCGATCTGGTCTGCGTGTCCGGCGGTGATGGTGCGCTGCGGCTGGTGGTCGCGTCGATGGTCAAATCCGGGATCACCAAACCGCTCTGCATTTTTCCGGCCGGTACCGTTAATCTGGTTGCCAAGGAACTGGGCTATTCGGCGCATCCGGAGAAATTTGCCCGGGAAGTCATGGCCGGCTTTCTGGCCAGAGATGCCGCCCGCTTGCAGGCCCCGGTGATCACTAGCGATGACCAGCCCTTCGTCGCCTGCATCAGCGCCGGTCCCGACGGACAGGCAGTGGCACGGCACAGTCCAAGGCTCAAGAAGCGGATCGGCGGCGCGGCCTATGCCTTTTCAATGCTCCGGCTGCTCGGCGACTGGCCCAAATTGCGTTTCGCAGTAGAAGTGGAAGCGCCGGACGGAAGCAAAATACAGCGCAACTGTGCTGCGATCTACGTGATCAAGGCGCGCCATTATGCCGGACGCTGGGTGCTGGCGCCGGAGGCCGCGCTGGAAACGGATATTTGTCATGTCCTGTTGCTCAACCTTGCGCGGCGGCGGGATTTTTTCCGCTTTCTGGCAACCGTGGCGCTGGGCCGCGATCCGGCGCTGCTTGATTTCGTTGAATCCTTACCGGCCCGTCGGCTGACCATAGACCCGGCGGACGAGCCGACACGGGAAGCGGCCTTTCAGGTCGATGGCGATATGCTGCCGCTGCAGCCACGGACGATCGGCATTACCGGCCAAACCGTTACCTATTGCCTGCCCATTCCGGAATAGCCGGCGGCTTTTACGTGGCCTGACAATGGTCGGCGATAAGATCGACCAGTTGGGGTAATTTGCTGGACGGCAGATCATGCCCCATGCCCTCGACCAGCTCAAACCGGGCACCCTTGACGTTCGCCGCAATATCCTTGCCGCAAGCGGGCGGAATCAGCGGATCGTCGGCACCGTGAATGACCATCGTGGGGACTTTTATGCGGTTGGCAACCGGCCTGAGATTGCCGGTATCGATGATCGCCGCCATCTGGCGCTTGGGACCCGCCGGATAAAAAGCCCGTTCCTGCGCCAGTTTCATCATCGCCCGGCGCTCGTCCGGACGGTTGCGTCCCTCGTCCGAGGCAATCAGCGAAGAGAAGGCCAGCCCCAGTTCCAGTGCTTCGTCCGGGGTTCGCGCGTTGGCGCGGGCGGTTTTCATCAGCACCCGGCGGACATCGGCACTGGCCCCCGGCAGGCCGGGGCCATTGGTTGAAGACATGATGGCCGTGAATGACAGCACCCGTTTGGCGTGATCCGCCGCGATCAGCTGGCCGATCATTCCGCCCATCGAAGCGCCGATAATATGCGCCCGGTCAATCTTCAGAGCATCGAGCACGCCCACCGCATCCCGCGCCATATCACTGAGATTATAGGGTGCCATCTGCCGGTGCGGAAAGAAACGCTTGGTAATCAGCTGCCGGATGGGATTGGGGCCGCGCACGCCATCAAATTTGTAGGACAGTCCAACATCACGGTTGTCAAAGGTGATGACCCGAAAGCCTTTTGCCACCAGACCGTTGACGAAATCCATCGGCCAGTAGATCAGTTGCGCGGTATATCCCATAACCAGCAGGATCGCCGGATCGTCCGGATTCCCATGGTCTTCGACCTCAATATTGATGCCATTGGCGATAACTTGCATGGGCTCATCCTGATCATCGGGAAAAGAGGTTAAGTACCAGAATATGCTGGGGTTACAAGAACGGCCAGCGACGCGGCGAACCCGATGCGTTGTGGGCCGCTGGCCAAAAAGTTGCGCGGCGCGACTTTTCGATGGCATCAGCCATCCTGGCCTTCACGCAGAGACCGGGCCATTGCCTTCAATAGGTTCCAAGAATCATGTAACCCACTGATAAATATAGGTTTATTTACAAGGTGGGCCAATGAATATTCGACTTTGGGCTATCCTAAATATGCTCCCCGGTAAGACGCTGGCAAATAAGGTCCAGTTGATCGAGAGTGGCATATTCGATCGCCAACGTACCGCCCTGCCCGCTCGACTGAATTTTCACTTTCAACCCCAGCAGATCTCCGAGATGATTTTCCAGAGCCTGTATATCGGCGTCATTTTCCGACGTCGCTGCCGCTTTTTTCGGCGAAGGCGACTTGTCGCCAGACAATGATTTCCGCACCAGACGCTCGACATCGCGAACCGACAGGCCCTGTTTGACAATCTGGGGTGCCAGTTCTTCGGCATTCGGTGCGTTGATCAGCGCCCGCGCGTGACCCATCGACAGTTTTTCATCAACGACCAGCGCCTTGACGGTCGCGGGTAGTTCCAGCAGCCGCATCAGATTGGCGATATGACTCCGCGACTTGCCGACGACCTCGGCCAGCCGCGATTGGCTATGCCCGAAATCCTGGCTCAGCCGCGCATAGGCCTCTGCCTCTTCTATGACATTGAGGTCCCTGCGCTGAACATTTTCCACGATCGCAATTTCAAGCGTTTCTTCATCGCTGAGGTCGCGGACAACCGCCGGGATCTGGTGCAAGCGTGCACGCTGGGCCGCCCGCCAGCGCCGTTCTCCGGCAACGATCTGAAATGTCTTGCCTTGCGGGCGGACGACGATCGGCTGGATCACACCGCGTTGCCGCATGCTGTCAGCCAGTTCATCCAGCGCGTCGGAATCAAAATGCTGACGTGGCTGGTCGGGGTTGGGCCGGATATCGGCAACCGCTATCGATCGCAAACCGTCGATGACCGGAGATGCAGCGCTTCCTTCACCATCGGCGGACTCTGCCGGGGCAATAGGTTCTTCCCGCTGAATGTCCCCGAACAGACTGTTCAGTCCGCGGCCGAGTCCGGTCACGCGTTTCGGTGCCTTTTTGCTTTTTTCGGTCGGGGCCGGATCGTCAGCCATCAAGCGGCCACCTTGCGCTCGGGCAACCGGCCGATCAATTCGCGGGCGAGATCGATATAGGCCACCGATCCACTGCAGCGATAATCGTAGATCAACGCCGGCAGGCCGTGGCTGGGTGCTTCGGATAGCCGGACGTTGCGCGGGATGACCGTATTAAAAACAACATCGCCGAGACAGGCGCGCACATCATCGGACACCTGTTCCGTCAGCTTGTTGCGCCGGTCATACATGGTCAAGACAACGCCCATGACGGATAGCTCGCGGTTAAAGCGGGCACGAATGCGTTCGACGGTTTGCAGCAATTGGCTCAGCCCCTCGAGAGCAAAAAATTCGCACTGCAACGGCACCAGCAGGGATTCCACCGCAACCATTGCGTTGAGCGTCAGCAGGCCGAGAGACGGCGGACAGTCAATCAGGATGATATCCCAGCGCCCATTCTCAGCGCTGTCCAAAGCCTTTTTCAGCCGGTGGGTCCGCTCCTCAAATTCCACCAGTTCGACCTCGGCGCCCGAAAGATCGACCGTCGCGGGAACAATCTCAAGGCCGGGAACCTTGGTCTCGTTAATACAGTCGCTCAGAGCAACGTCGTTGATCAGGAGATCATAGCTGCTGTTGGCGCGGTCCCCCTGGGTCAGCCCGAGACCAGTCGAAGCATTGCCCTGCGGATCCAGATCGATCAGCAGCACTTTCCAGCCGCTGGCCGCCAGTGCGGTGGCCATATTGATTGCCGTGGTGGTCTTGCCGACACCGCCTTTTTGATTGGCTATTGCGATACGGACCATGTTCAGCTCTACCCTATCAGATCGGTTTCTAGCCCTTTCCCACCAATATACCGGCGTCCGGATCGGTCAAACTATGTTCCACGTGAAACATTTTTTGCCGTTTTGGCGACAGGCCCTTTAACTCCCTTACCGCATTTTTGCCCTTAGGTAAGAGCCAAACCGTATTTTTTGTGCAAAAACGATGGGAAAGTGCAAGAAGTCGGTCAAGTGGTGCAAAAGCGCGGGCACTTATGACATCCACCGGCCTGGTTTCTACATTCTCCAATCGGTCTGCCAAAACCGTCGCATTGCCACCAATGCCAGTCTTGTCGACCACATGGTTCAGAAATTCGGTCCGCCGTTTGCGCGATTCAACCATTTGCACCTGATAGGATGACAGGATTGCGATTACGATACCGGGAAAACCTGCGCCCGTGCCCAAGTCGAGCCAGATCTTGTCATCATCAGGCTTCGGCGCATACCGCAAGAGCTGCGCACTATCTACCATATGACGCGCCCAGAGATGGTCGGCGCTGGCCTTGGAAATCAGATTCTGCCGCTGCATTTCGTCGCGTAACAACGCGCCGAACAGCTCCAGCCGCACCCATGTTTCACGTGAAACATCGAACTCTGCGCGCAGCCAGGCCTGCGCCTCGTCTTCGGTCATGCGGCAAGATTCCGGCTATCGCGCCGGCGCGCATGCACAAGAATGGCCGCCAGAGCCGCCGGGGTAATCCCCCGGATACGCGATGCTGCGGCCAGCGTGTCCGGCCGCGCCACAGTCAGCCGCTCCACCATTTCGTTGGAAAGGCCGGCTATGGCTGCATAATCGAGATCATCACCGAGCGCGATTTGCTCGTTTGCCCGGAGATCCCTGAGTTCGGATTCCTGTCGTTCGAGATAAGGCGCATAGCGGGCATCCTCCTCAATCTCGGCGAGAAGGTCGGGATCAGAATCTGCAAAACATGCTTCTACTTCTTCCACCTTCTTCAAGGCCGCAATCGAAATATTGGGGAAGCGGAGCCATTGAAACAGACTTTGCCGAGTGCCATCGCGGCGGACATCGACGCCCTCCTTGCCAAGATCTTCGCTGGAATAAACGATCTGCAACGCGGACAATGTCCGACGGCGCATCTCTTCACGCTTGTCGAACCACTGCTTTCGTTCCGGAGACACGCAGCCGGTCTCGATGGCGATCGGCGTCAAACGCGTAGAAGCATTGTCAGCGCGGAGCCGGAGCCGATATTCTGCCCGGGCGGTGAGCATCCGATAGGGTTCCGTCACGCCCTGCAACACAAGGTCATCGATCATCACCGCCATATAGCTGGTGCCGCGATCCAGCGTCGGCGCGTCCTTGCCCTGTATCGCACAAGCGGCTCCCAGTCCGGCAATCAGCCCCTGCGCTGCCGCTTCTTCATAACCGGTTGTGCCATTGATCTGCCCCGCGCAATAAAGCCCGTCGAGATCACGGACCTTCAGCGACCGGTCCAGAGCGCGCGGGTCGATATGGTCATATTCGACCGCATAGCCCGGGACGACGATTTCCGCCTGCTCCAGACCTTCCATGGTCCGGACGAACGCCAGCTGTACATCGGCGGGCAAGGACGTGCTGATCCCGTTGGGATAGACGAGGTTGGTATCCAGGCCCTCCGGCTCGAGAAATACCTGATGCGAATCGCGGTCGGCAAAGCGATGAATCTTGTCTTCGATCGACGGACAGTAGCGAGGTCCCTGCGCACCGATTGCGCCGCTGAACAGCGGCGAACGGTCCAGCGAGCCCCGAATGATATCGTGCGTCTCGGGGGTCGTCCGGCTGACCGCACAGAAAGTTTGCGGAACCTGCCGACCCTCGGACAGCGGTGACATGGTCCAGCCATCATCATCCGATGGCTGCTCCGGCAAGGCCGCCCAGTCGATCGTGCGACCATCAATGCGCGGTGGCGTGCCCGTCTTCAACCGGGCGATCGGCAGTCCCGCGTCTCGGATCTGCTGGCCCAGCGATACCGAAGCCGACTCCCCTGTCCTGCCGCCAGCGACCGTCTCTTCGCCGCGAAACAGTTTGCCGTTGAGAAACGTGCCGGTCGCCAGCACGACAGCCTCGGCGTGAATGGCCGACCCATCGGCCATGTGAATGCCACGGACGCGGGACCCGGACAGCATGAGGCTTGCCACTTCCCCCTCGACGATGGTGAGATTGTCCTGGGCATCCAGCATCCGGTCGATGGCCGCCTTATACAGTTTGCGATCGGCCTGCACCCGAGGCCCCTGCACCGCCGTGCCCTTCGACAGGTTGAGCATGCGATAGTGAATGGCCGCAGCGTCGGCTGCCCGGCCGATCAAACCGTCAAACGCATCGACCTCGCGCACAAGATGGCCCTTGCCCAGCCCCCCGATCGCCGGATTGCAGGACATCGCCCCGATGCTGTCGCGGGTAAAGCTGACCAGCGCCGTTGACGCACCCACGCGCGCTGCAACAGCAGCTGCTTCGCAACCGGCATGGCCGCCGCCCACTACAATGATGTCAAATTTCCGCGTCATCCCGCGCCCATAGCTCAACCGCCATTGCAGGTCAAAAGCTACTGATCAGCGGACGCTGTTCCACGTGGAACAATCACTTGCCGATACAGAATTTCCCGAACAGGCCATCGAGCATATCTTCCGTACTGGCCGTGCCGGTAATCTCATCCAGCGCTTTGCGGGCCATCCGCAAATGTTCGGCAATGATCAGATAATCGGATTCGCCGATGATAGCGGCAAGACTGTCGGTCGCGGCGGTAAGTCGATCTGCCTGACGGGCATTGACGCTCACCTGATCTGCATCGGGCAAAATGTCCCTGGCGCGGGTCACCAGAAAATCGACCAGAGCATCCATACCCTCACCACTGACCGGGGAGAGCATGAAGGCCCCCTCACCTTTCGGCTGGTGCTGAGGATGATCGGACCGGGATGCGACCTCGACCAGACGATCGGATTGCGGCCCCTCGCCCTCATCGCCCAGCCACAGGATAATATCCGCTGCTGCAAATTGCTCAAGAGCGCGTTCGATCCCGATTTGCTCGATCGTCTCCGCTCCGCTCTCCCGCACCCCGGCCGTGTCGATAAACAGAAACGGGATACCGCCGAGCGCGATCGGCACTTCGATTACATCGCGCGTGGTTCCGGCGATATCCGAAACGATCGCCGCTTCGCGATCAACCAGCGCGTTCAGCAACGTCGACTTGCCGCTATTGGGCGGACCGCCCAATACGACCCTGATACCGTCGCGCAATTTTTCGGCTCGCGGGCGCGCCAGCACGTTGCGCATATCATCGGCCAATGCCCGGGTCTCATTCTGCAGCAATGCCGTTTGCGCCGGTGCGACATCATCTTCATCGGAAAAATCGAGCTCGGCTTCGATTTGCGCCGACAGCTGCAAGATGCGTTGCTGCCAACCGTCCACCCTGCGCGACAGCGCGCCGCCCGCATTGCGCACCGCGGCCTTGCGCTGCAGTTCGGTTTCGGCGAACAGCAAATCGGACAAGCCTTCCGCTTCCGCAAGATCCATTTTGCCATGGGTGAACGCACGCCGGGTAAATTCTCCGGGCTCAGCCTTGCGCAAGCCGGTGATCTGTTCGAGCGCCGCTTCGATCGCGCGAATAACCGCGCGGCCTCCGTGACAATGAATCTCGGCGAGATCTTCTCCCGTGGCACTGTCAGGGCCGGGAAACCAGAGACAAAGCGCCTGGTCCAGCAACTCTCCATTAACCATATCGGTGATATTTGACAGAGATGCAACACGTGGTTTTGGTACATTACCAGTCAAAGCTGCAAGCGCCTGCCCTGCAGCAGGCCCGCTGATCCGCAGAATTCCGATCGCCGCCGGGGGTTGCCCGCTGGACAGAGCGAAAATGGTATCAGCGACCGTCATTTTGGCAGAAAGCGGCGGCTAATCCGTCTTTTTCTTGGCAGACGACGCTTTTCCGCCGCCCGATGCAGCGCCCATCGCCCCGGTCATGAAAGAGGAGAACATCTTCAGGCCAGCCTCACCCATTGGCGCGATGATCTTGGTGAAATTCTGCAATTGTTCTACCGACTTGGCGCCCTGCAGGAATTTTGACATTTCCTCGACGTAGCTCTCATTGAGTTTCGCTACATCCGGCAAGCCGATCAGGCGGCGGGCCTCCTCCGGTGTGCAGTCCATTTCAACGCTGACTTTCATTATATCTTCCTCTGTCTGGCCATTGCCGCGAAGTCCCCTCCCCGCGCAACAGGTTGATGTTCCACCTTGCCTGCATCTGATATGGGGATATTGTAACCAAAGAATCAAGTGATGATACAAAGGAGTTCGATGATGGGCACGATGGAAGCGGTCAAAACTTTAACCGGAGACGCAGAATTTCCCTGCTATGTGGTCAAGCCAGACGGCGAGGCGAAGGCTGCAGTCATTGTGATTCAGGAAATATTTGGGGTCAACAAGGGCATCAAGGCGAAGTGCGACCATTGGGCCAGCCTCGGCTATCTCGCGCTTGCTCCGGATCTCTACTGGCGGATCAACGAGGGCACCGACCTCGACGCGGACGTAGAGGAAGAATTTCAGACCGCCCTCGATCTGATGGGCAAGTTCGATCAGGATCAGGGGATCCGCGATATCGAAGCCACCGTCCATTATGCCCAGGCTGCCATCGGCAGTCACAAGGTCGGCTGCGTTGGCTATTGCCTCGGTGGCCGCCTCGCCTTCATGACCGCCTGCCGCACCGATATCCGCGCTTCGGTTGGCTATTATGGCGTCGGCATCGACGAGCTTCTTGGCGAAAAGCACGCGATTTCCCACGAAGTGATTCTCCATATCCCGACCGCGGACGGATTCGTCTCGCCCGAAGCGCAGGCCACCATGCATGAAGGCCTTGACGATCATCCGAAAGTCACCCTGCACGATTACGAAGGACTCGATCACGGCTTTGCCGCCGAATTTGGCAAGCGCCGCGATGAAGCGGCGGCCAGTCTCGCCGACCGCCGCACCGAAGCCTTTTTCGCGGAACATCTGGCATGAGCGTCCGCGACAATCTGAAAGTCTGGCACGCCCATTTCGAGGATAAAAATGGCAGCGGCCTGCGCGACCAGATCGCCGAAGATGCTGTCTTCCATTCTCCGGTCGTCCACACCCCGCAATCCGGAAAGCCGATCGTTGTCGCCTATCTGAGCGCCGCCGATATCGTGCTGGCCAACGACAGTTTCCGCTATGTCCGCGAAATTGTCGATGACGAGGCCAATATGGCAATGCTGGAATTCGAGCTTGAGCTCGACGGGATCCACGTCAATGGCGTCGACATCATCAGCTGGAATGACGACGGCAAGATTCAGGACTTCAAAGTGATGGTCCGGCCGCTCAAGGCGATCAACAAGGTCTGGGAAGAAATGGGCAAGATGCTGGAGAAGATGAAGGCCTAGACAAGTCGTTTTCTGACAAACGAGGCCCGTTCTTCGACGCTGGCCTTTGGCAATTCGACCAGTTCATAGCCATAGGATGCCCAGGCCGCTGAAACGGCGCTATAAGTAGCCCTCGCTTCCTCCCAATCCTGAATCCGGTCATCATCGCCATGGTAGATTTCACGCCATGGCGGTGCCACAAAGACGGGTCCGTCATATCGGTAATTTCGGCATACCCGGTCGAGTTCCGCCGGTATTGATAGGCCCATCAAATCCAGAAATCCGGCATTGTCAGAAAATCCACGATCAAACAGCCAGGGTCCGCGTCCGGCGCGGGCCTCGTTGAAATTCTCAATATCCAGTTTCAGCATTTCCAGCGCGTAGGACAAGGGGTCCCGCATTCGCAACTCCCGGCCACCGGATTGCGCCAACACCGCGCGCCCTGACTCACGACCAATCGCGATGCCTTCTTTGGCCAACTGATTACAGAGAGTTGTTTTTCCCGATCCCGGACCGCCGGTTACTACCGCTATCTGTGCAGCGTCCGAAATCACCCGAACAGCGTGAGCACACCAATCGTCTGCTCGTCGCCCAGCAAGCCGGTATAAATCATCTTGCCAGCGACATAGACGATCACCGCCAGACCCAGATAGGCGATCCATTTATACCGTTCGATATATTTGGCGATGACATTGGCTGCCAGACCCATAAGCGCGACCGACAGCAACAGGCCGATGACCAGAATACCCGGATGCTCGCGTGCGGCGCCAGCCACACCCAGCACATTGTCGAGACTCATCGATACATCGGCAGCGGTCACGCCCCATACCGCGCCCCAGAATGATTTGGGCGATTTTACACCGCTATGCTCGTCACCGACAATCTCGTCGGACCCGGCAGATTCGCCTTCGTGGAAAATCTCGCGATAGAAGTTCCAGCCCACCCACAGCAGCAGCAGGCCGCCAGCCAGCACCAGACCCACGATCTGCAACAGCTGGACCACGATCAGCGCAAACAGGATGCGCAGAACCAATGCCGCCGCAATACCGATCAGGATCACCTTGCGCCGCTGAGCCGCCGGCAAACCGCCCGCCAACGCGCCAACCACGATGGCATTGTCCGCGGCAAAAACGAGATCGATCAACACCACTTGCCCAAAAGCCGCCAGCGCAGCTGGCGATCCAATATTCGAAAAGTCATGGACAATGGCTGACCAGATATCCGAGAGCGAACCCAGACCGGTAGCAGCGGAAAAAATCGTAAGAATTTCAATCATGGAAAAATCGATCGTCCGTAACAGTTCACAACCGGCATAGGGTCGTAAAAATGGTGAAGCAAGGCGCGCCATTGCTGATATTCCGGCGACGCGCGGAAACCGTCTCGGTGCGATTCAATACTGTCCCAGAGGATCAGGAGCAAATATCGTTCCGGATCGTCGTCAGATTGGCGAACCTCGATCGAATGAAAACCGGGTTGACTGGCAACCAGCGCCCTGGCTTTGGTCATCGCAGCCTCAAACGTAGCTGATTGCCCCGGCCGGACCTGCAAAATAGCATGTTCGACAATCATTGGAGCGATCAGGCAGCTATTGGTTCATGCTGTCGAAGAAATCGTCGTTGGATTTGGAATCCTTCATCTTGTCGAGCAGGAATTCCATCGCGTCGATCGTTCCCATCTGCATGAGAATGCGGCGCAGCACCCACATTTTCTTGAGTTTTTCGTCCTCGACCAGCAATTCTTCCTTGCGAGTACCGGACTTGCCGACGTCCAGCGCCGGGAAGATCCGCTTGTCGGAAACCTTGCGATCCAGCACGATTTCCGAGTTGCCCGTACCCTTGAATTCTTCAAAGATGACTTCGTCCATCCGGCTTCCGGTATCGATCAGCGCTGTGGCTATGATCGACAGCGAACCGCCTTCCTCGATATTGCGGGCAGCACCGAAAAAGCGTTTTGGCCGCTGCAAGGCGTTGGCATCCACACCACCGGTCAGCACCTTGCCGGAGCTTGGCACCACGGTGTTATAGGCGCGGCCGAGACGAGTGATCGAGTCGAGCAGGATAACCACATCATGCTTGTGCTCGACCAGACGCTTGGCTTTCTCGATCACCATTTCGGCGACCTGCACGTGGCGGGTGGCAGGCTCGTCGAAGGTCGAGCTGATCACTTCGCCCTTCACCGAACGCTGCATGTCGGTCACTTCTTCCGGCCGCTCGTCGATCAGCAGCACCATCAGATAAACTTCCGGATGATTGTCGGTGATCGCCTTGGCGATATTCTGCAGCAGCACGGTTTTACCGGTCCGTGGCGGCGCCACGATCAGCGCGCGCTGGCCCTTGCCTTGCGGCGAGATAATGTCGATCACCCGGGCGGACTTGTCCTTGTCGGTCGGATCGAGACTGTCGAGCTTCAGCTTTTCGTCAGGATAGAGCGGCGTCAGATTGTCAAAATTGACCCGGTGGCGGACGGCATCGGGATCATCGAAATTGATCGAGATGAGCTTGGTCAGAGCGAAATAGCGCTCGCCATCGCGCGGTGCCCGAATCTCGCCCTCGACCGTATCGCCAGTGCGCAAGCCGAACTTGCGAACCTGGTTGGGAGAAACGTAAATATCATCGGGACCAGCAAGATAATTGGCATCGGCCGAGCGCAGGAAACCAAAACCGTCGGCCAGAACTTCGATGGTGCCGACGCCCATGATCTGCTCGTCATTGTCCGCCACTTCCTTGAGGATCGCGAACATCAGATCCTGCTTGCGCAGGGTGGAAGCGGTTTCAACACCCAGCTCTTCGGCCATTGAGACCAGGTCAGCGGGCGATTTTTGTTTTAATTCTTTTAAATGCATGGATCTTTATCCAGATATGTCAGGAGGTTATTTCTTCAAATCGCATGTGCGCAGCGGAAGCTGTATTCGATTCACATGAAAGATCGCCCGGACGGGCTTTGACCGTTAATTACGCTTTTGTGATTTCGCTGTCAACCAAGGCCAATCAAAATGGCTTGATGATCACCAATATGACGATGATGGCAGCGGTGATACCGGGCACTTCGTTGACCAGCCGCAAAGCCTTGTCACTCATCGTCCGCTCGCCTCGCGCGAGTTTCTTCGAATAGCCAATCATCCAGCCATGATAGCCGGACAGCAACAACACCATGAGCAATTTGGCATGAAACCAGCCCTGGCTGAACGCCCCGATATTATAAGCGAGCAAAAGGCCGAGCACCCAGACGATGACAAGCGACGGGTTAAGAATGATCTTGCGGAGCTTGCCCTCGCGTTCGATCCATTTCGCATCCTCATCGGATCCGACGGCGCATTCCTGATGATAGACGAAGAACCGCGGCATCATGAACAATCCTGCCATCCAGAAGATGACAAAGATAAGATGGGCCGCTTTTAACCAGAGATAGAGCATGGACAGAATTTCATTCATTGCCGTACGAGTGTAAGCAGCTTTTCGACATGTTCAATGGGCGTGTCCGGTAAAATTCCGTGGCCGAGATTGAAAATATGCGGTCGATCCTGAAAAACGTCCAGAATGTGGCGCGTCGATTTTTCCAGCGCATCACCACCGGCAATCAGCGCCAGCGGATCCAGATTGCCTTGCACCGGAAGCTCTGCAGGCAGATATGTGTTGGCCCAGACCGGATCGACCGTTTCATCCAGACCGATGGCACTGGCCCCGGTTTCTCTGGCGTAGGCAATCAATTTTGCACCGGCGCCTTTCGGAAAACCGATAATCGGCAAATCCGGATGCACGGCTTTCAGCCTCGCTATGATCGCGGCATTGGGTGCGATTACCCATTTTTCAAATTGCGCCGGCGACAGCGACCCGGCCCAACTGTCAAACAATTGCACCGCATCCACACCCGCCTCAATCTGGCCGAGCAGATAGGTCACGGTATTGTCGACGATCGCATCGATCAGCTGGGAAAATGCCGATTCATCCTGATAGGCGAAACGGCGTGCCGGTGCCTGGTCCTTGCTGCCCTGCCCGTTGATCATATAAGTGGCGACGGTCCATGGACTGCCGGCAAAGCCCATGAACGTGGTTTTATCGTCGAGCTGTGCGGAGACCGCTCGAACCGTTGCATAAATAGCCTCAAAATGCTCAGGAGCGCCCTCTAGAGAGGCCAAAGACGCGTCCAGCAACCTTGGTGCCAGCCGGGGTCCTTCTCCTGCTTCAAACCAAAGCTTCTGGCCCATCGCATGCGGCACGATCAATATGTCTGAAAACAGGATCGCTCCATCAAAGTCAAAACGCCAGATCGGCTGCATCGTGACTTCCGCTGCGGCCTCGGGATCATAGCAAAGTTCAAGAAATCCACCCTTTTTCGCCCGCAATTCGCGATATTCCGGCAGATAGCGGCCAGCCTGGCGCATCAGCCATAACGGCGTTTGTTCGGTCTTCTTGCCGAGCAGTGTCTGGAGCAAAATTTTCGGTGAATCGGTTCCGTTCGGCATAGCGGGCAGGTCATCCATTATATAATATCAGTATATATATTTTAAATTGATGTTGATGATAGAGCGTGGAAAAGGCGGTAACGCGCCAGCGCCGCAAATACAAACAGATTGACAGAATGACGTTAATCGAAATTTGTCCGATTCCAATATTTCATGCCCGTTATCCACAGTCTGTGGATTGAATTTATGATTGTTGGTTCGCTGTGGATGGATTGGCCGGAATCGGGGAAGAATATGGTCGCGCCATTTATCCCCACTTTCATCCCTTGCTTTATCCCCCGTGAAATCACAAAGCTTAGCGGATGAACCGGCTCCACCTCCATCTGCTCTCGGATTCAACGGGCGAGACCCTGGAAAATATCGCTAAGGCGGCGCTTGCCCAGTTTGATGGCGTCGAAATTATCAAGCATTTCTGGCCCATGGTGCGCTCGGAGAAACATCTCAACCGGATCCTGAGTGAAGTCGCGGAAAATCCGGGTCTTGTCATATTCACGATCGTCAACCGGGACATCAGGGCAAAGCTCGAACGCGAATGCAGGCATCTCGGTCTGCCGTCGGTTCCGGCGCTGGATACTGTGACCGATGCCTTGTCCAATATGCTTGGCCAGGAAGCGAAAGCCAGACCAGGTCGCCAGCATATATTGGATGCTGCCTATTTTGCCCGGGTCGAGGCGATCCAGTTCACCATTGCTCACGACGATGGTGTTAATTGGGAAAATTGGGAAGAAGCCGATATCGTGCTCGCCGGCGTCTCCCGGACCTCGAAGACCCCGACCTCCATCTATCTGGCCAACCGCGGGTATAAAACTGCCAATATTCCGATCGTGCCGGAATCCCCACCGCCCGACTCGCTCTTCCATTTGAAAAATCCTCTGGTCGTTGGCCTGATTGCCGGGACATCGCGATTGGTTCAGGTCAGGCGCAATCGCTTGCTGTCTTTGAATCAGTCGCCGGAGACCGACTATGTCAATGAAGAGAAGGTCAACGCCGAAACCCAATATGCCCGCCGCATGTTTGCGGACAACGACTGGCCGATGATTGATGTGACTCGACGCTCGATCGAGGAATCGGCAGCGGCGATCATCAATCTTTATAATGAAAAGCATGTTGGGGACGGCGCAGCGAACGAAAGCACGGACAATGAGTGAAGCGCGCCTGATATTGGCGTCGAAAAGCAAGGCGCGGCTCGCGATGCTGACGGCGGCTGGGGTGGCGGTCGAAGCCATTGCCCCCAATGTCGATGAAGATTCTCTCAAAGACGGCCTGAAAAGCGAAGGGGTGACGGCGCGCAATCTTTCAGATGCGCTGGCGGAGGCCAAGGCGGTGCGGCTGTCGCGCCGGATCGTTAGCGGTATGGTCCTGGGTGCCGATCAGGTGCTTGCCCTGGACGATGGCAGGATGCTTGATAAGCCCGCCGATCCAGCCGAAGCCATCGCTCACCTGAAACTTTTGTCGGGCAGGAAACACAAGCTGTTCAGCACCGCGGTCATCGCGGAGCAGGGAAATCCGGTGTGGCGGCATATTGATGTTGCGACGCTGTCGATGCGGCCACTGAGCGATTCCTTTATCGCGCAATATGTGGAATCGGAATGGGATAATATTCAGCATTGCGTCGGCTGTTACGAGATTGAGGGCAGGGGCGCACAGCTGTTTTCCGCTATTACCGGCAGCCAGTTCACGATCATGGGATTGCCGCTCTTGCATTTGCTGGACTATCTGCGCGTCCGGGCTATTTTGCCGTCATGACCAGAGAAACAGACCCAGACATGCCCTATGCCGAGGTGATTGGCGATCCGATCGCGCACAGCAAATCTCCGCTGATCCATAAATTCTGGCTCGAACGGCTGGCTATCGAAGCCGATTACCGCACGTGCCATGTAACCCCCGCAGAATTGTCCGATTATATCGAACGACGGAGCGGGGATTCTGCCTGGCGTGGCTGCAATGTGACGATACCGCATAAAATCGCCATGCTTGATCTGGTGGCCGATCCCGGCGGCGTGCGCGAGAAAATCGGAGCGATGAATACGGTCGTCCGGCAAGCGGACGGCAGTCTGATGGGTACCAATACCGATGCAGCCGGGTTTCTCGCTCCGATTGCCGACAGCGACTGGTCGGGAAAACAGGCCGTTGTCATCGGGGCAGGGGGTGCCGCCCGGGCGGTATTGTTTGCCCTGAAACAGGCCGGGATTGGTGAAATCACTTTCGTTGCGCGCAGCGGTCTTAAGGCAACGGGATTGCTCGTGCAGGCATCAGTCAAGGGCAGTGTCCTGCCGATGGACGCGCGATTGCCAAAAGCCGATCTGCTGATCAACGCGAGTCCGCTCGGAATGACCGGCAAACCACCTTTGGAAATCTATCTCGATCCCCTGCCAGACGATGCGCTCGTCTATGATCTGGTCTACGCGCCCCTCGAAACGGGCCTTCTGCGCGCAGCCAAAAAGCGGGATCTGGCGGTGGTCGATGGCCTCGATATGCTGATCGGCCAGGCAGCCCTGGCGTTTGAACTGTTTTTTGGCGCGACCCCGCCCATGGAACATGATGCCGAACTCAGAAAATTGCTGGTCGCCTGATGCCAGCAGATCGACCTTTTATCATTGGATTGACCGGCTCGATCGGCATGGGAAAATCGACGGTCGCACAGATGTTTGTCGATGAAGGGGTCCCGATGTTCGACGCCGATGCCGCAGTGCACGAGCTGCAGGGGCCGGGCGGCGATCTGGTTGCTGAAATCGAAACTCTTTTTCCCGGAACCACCAGCAGTGACGGCGTCGACCGGCAGAAGCTGGGAGCTGCCGTTCTGGGCGATCCAATCGCTTTGCAGAAGCTGGAGCGCCTGATTCACCCTGCGGTCGGGAAAATGCGGATGGCGTTTTTGGACCGATATCGGGATCAGCCGCTGATCCTGTTCGACATTCCGTTGCTGTTTGAGAAAGGCGGAGCCGAGGGCGTCGATCACATCGTGGTGGTTTCGGCCGACGCGGCGCAGCAGCGGGAACGCGTTCTGGCGCGCTCCGGCATGACAGAAGAACGATTTGAGCAGATAAAATCACTGCAAATGCCGGACGCGGATAAACGGCAAAAGGCGGATTCGGTGATCGACACATCTCTGCCTCTCGCAGAAACGCGCAAGCAGGTACAAAAACTTGTTCAAAAATTGAAAGCTTCTCTTGCGTAACCCTCTGTCCAATCCGATATAATCCCTATGCGGGAAATAATTTTCGATACCGAAACCACTGGCTTTGATCCCCAAAACGGTGACCGCATGGTCGAGATCGGCTGTATTGAAATGATTGACCGGGTTGAAACCGGCGAAAGCTTTCATTGCTATTATAATCCCGAACGGCCGATGCCAAAGGCAGCGGAGAATGTGCACGGTCTGTCGGACGTGTTCCTGTCCGACAAGAAGCTTTTTGCAGATGGCGCTGAAGAGCTGCTCGCCTTCCTTGGCGACGCCAAGCTGGTGGCTCACAATGCCCAGTTCGATTTCAACTTTCTCAACGCCGAATTGGAGTTGTGCGGCTACAAGCCGATTTCCCGCTTTCGCATGATCGACACCTTGGCGATTGCGAAGTCGAAACATCCCGGTGCCAAATTGTCGCTCGATGCCCTGTGCTCGCGCTACGGGATTGATCGCAGCCACCGCGTAAAACATGGCGCGCTGCTCGATGCGGAACTGCTGTCTCAGCTCTATATCGAATTGACGGGCGGTCGCCAGATCGGCCTCGGTCTGGCTGACGACACGACGCGGCCGGATCCGGTTGCGAGCCTGCGACCCACATCACAGCCGGTCGCGCGCAGAGCGTTTATGGCACCGCGAGAACATCATGCAGATGCCGACGAACTGGCGCGGCACAAGACTTTCATCGAAGGAATTGAAAACCCGCTTTGGGCCGGGATTTAACTGCATCCTATAATTGAGTATGCGTGCAGAAGAAAAAGGAGAGTAAATATGGAAGTTCGTGTTTCAGGACATCAGGTTAATACGGGTGATGCGTTGCAGACCCATGCCGAGGACCGGATGAATGCGATCGCCAGCAAATATTTTGCCAAGGCCATATCCGCCAATGTCACGGTCAGCAAAGCACCGCACGCCCAGTTTAAATGTGATATCGTGACTCACGTGATGCAGGGATTGATGCTGAAAGCGGAAGCCCAAGCGGGCGATGCCCATCAGGCGTTTGAACAGGCCGCCGACAAGATTGAAAAACAGCTCCGCCGTTACATGCGCCGACTGAACGATCATCATGTTCAGGCGCAATATGCCGCGAAACAGGAAGAAGCGGCCTATCGGGTTTTTGAATCGGTCGAGGAAGAAGACGAAAGCGAAGTCAATGGCGACTCTCCTCCGATCATCGCTGAAACCAGAACAGACATTCCCGAAGCCAGCGTTTCCAATGCCGTGATGATGATGGATTTGCGCAATACCAGCGCGCTATTGTTCAAAAACTCTGGCACTGGTGCCCATAATATGGTTTATCGCCGCACCGATGGCACTATTGGCTGGGTGGAACCGCATCGCTGAGAGCTGAATCGCTCTAAGCAGCCGGACAACGGGTTCCTCTGAAAGCTGGCCCACTGCGCACCGACGCCTGCATTCTGGCTCGGTGGCAGAACGGGTTTAGCTGCGCCGGCACAAAGGAAACGATTCATGACTGATTTGTCGGTTAGACTGGAACTCGCTGCTGTTCGAGACCGTCCGGAGGTTGGCGACAAGGACGATGTACTACGTATCATCGCCCGCGTTGCGGCCGATTGCTACCGTCTTGATGCCGATGATATTCGCTCCGGTCTGACAGCACGCGAAGCGCTTGGATCGACCGCTTTTGGACGGTCGATCGCAATACCGCACAGCAGACCGGCCGGACTCGATCATTGTGTCGGAGTTTTTCTGCGACTTGCTGAACCGGTTGAATTTGATGCTCATGATGGCAAACCGGTCGATTTGATATTCGCTCTTTTGTCCCCGCAAAAAGCCGGGGTCGAGCATCTGAAAGCCCTTGCTGCTGTTTCCCGATTTTTCCGGGACGAGAATATGGTGGCAAAGCTGCGCGGCGCATCTGGCCAGGACGCGCTATATGCGCTGTTGAACAGGCGGCGTGAGCAGCAGGCTGCCTGATTGCGGTTATGACAGACAGAGCTGACACCGATCCACAGCAGGCCGGAGCCCAGGAACATTTTCGGGCTCTGGAAAGATTATATGCCGAGGCGCCGATCAATCGGCTGTTCGATTCTCGTCTTGAAATCACCGAAGCGGGCAGGGCGAGCATATTTTTCGATGTGGACGACCGCTATTATCACGCCGCCGGCGCAGTCCATGGCACCGCCTATTTCAAGATGCTGGACGATGCCGCCTTTTATGCCGCCAACAGTCTGGTCTCCGACCGGTTCATTCTGACCACAGCTTTCAACCTGCTTTTTACCAAGCCACTCAAATCCGGGCCGGTCGTTGCAGAAGGCCGATGGGTCAGCGGCAAACGGCGCGTGTTTGTCGCCGATGCGCGGCTGGTCGATAGCGAAGGCGATGAAATAGCGCGCGGCACCGGCACATTCATGCGCTCCCATATCCCGCTCGCGTCTCTGCCCGGCTATCAAAAAAATGATTGAACCGCGGTTATCTGCGGAGATGAAGGTCAAAACCCTGCTCAGAATGGTGAATCAGAACGGCGGCTTCGGCGCGGTACTGAAAAAGGGGGACAGAATATCGGGAGCGATTCTCATTCAATGCGTTGAAAAGGGCGGAAACCCTAGGCTCCTGGAGAATATGCCGTCTCTGGATGGGCGACCAAACTGGCAAGTTATATGGCCTCAAGGCATTGATAATAAAAGGGAATTGCCCGATTATTTGGCGCAGAGATTCCGCTTCGACCCCGATATGTGGTTAATTGAACTGGACATCCCGGATGCGGAACGGCTCATCGCCCAAATGGGTCAGTAAACTTGACTTTAATCGCGCAGACCATATTTGGCCGTCAACTTTGATGCGCAGGTAGCCATTCGATGTCGATAATGACCGGTGGTAAACACGCAGACGGGGAGAACAGAAACAGCTCGCGCTTTGGGTTTTTTAGAGTCTGTTTTGGCAATTTGGCGAGAATGTCATGATTTGCCCTGGTCTCACCGCATAATGTTACAGGTTAATGAGAAAAATTTTTCGTGCAACAAGCGTCTTGTCGCTTGCTCTTACTGCGGTTGCGGCCCTGTCGTTCACCGATGCATCGTTCGCTTTGGAAGCAAGCGATGAAACGCCGGAATCCGAAATTTTCGTCGATCCTGCGCTGGTAGCGGACGATGAATCCAATCCGGCCATTGTTTTTGGTGAACGCCAGGAAGTGCTTGCCGAAATTCCTCAAGATGTTGTTGAATCAGACAGGCTCGCCAATGGTGAAATCGATGGCGATTCCGATGACAATGGCAGCTTTATCAATGACGGTGCCCAATCGCTGCGCCAATTGGTACGGCAGCAGTCAGTAGACGGCCCGCTTGATCCCGAAATGCAATGTCTTGCCGGCACGGTCTATTTTGAATCCAAGGGCGAAACGCTGCAAGGGCAGTTGGCGGTAGCCCGTGTCGTTCTGGCCCGCGTCGAGTCTTCCCGCTTTCCGGACAGCATCTGCGGCGTGGTTTTTCAGCGCAGCCAGTTCTCCTTCGTACGCGGCGGAAAAATGCCTCCGATCCGGACCGGTCAGCGCCATTGGCGCAATGCCGTGGCGATTGCCAAAATAGCGATGAACGACGGCTGGGAGAGCCCGGTAGAAGGCGCGCTGTTCTTTCACGCACGCTATGTATCGCCGGGCTGGCGCCTCAAGCGTCTGGCAACGATCGATAATCATATCTTCTATCGCTAGACCGACGGAAATTCCAGAATAGTGAAGGCTCCCATCCGGGGGCCTTTATTTTGTTCTTTTTTTGTTCTAGCGATAGCGCATGACGATCACGAATGATTCGCTTGGTTTGCTGACAGCAGTCGGTGAGCTTACGGGGGCCCAGGCGGTCGCCCGCGGTGTCGCCCGTATGTTTCTGCGCCACGATATCATGGTGTTGCCGGAAGTCAGTTTACGCAACCGGCGGCGTGCCGATCTGATGGGCATCGACGCCAAGGGGCAGATTGTCATCGTCGAGATCAAGGTCGCCCGTAGCGACTTGCTCGGTGATGCGAAATGGACCGATTATCTGGAATATTGTGACCGCTTTTACTGGGCCTTCCCGGTCGGATTCGATGCCTCACCGGTTAATGGAGCAGATTTTCTGCCCGAACGGACCGGCCTGATCATTGCCGATGCCTATGACGCTGAAATGGTCCGTCCAGCCGCGACCAGGGCGCTAGCGCCGGCACGACGCAAAACGGAGACGATGCGGCTGGCGCGCCGTGCCATGCAAAGGGCAGCGATCTTCGACGGATGGATCAGTCCTGATGCTGCTCCTGGCGGTCCAGGCGACTATTGAGATAGGATTAGCCTTCCGGTCCGAAGAACCGTTCGTTGCTTTCCGGTTTTCTGTCGGCGTCGGATTTCTCGATTTCGGCCAATATAGCCGCAGCCCGGCGGTCGCGCTTTGCGTAATCCCTTGCAGACATGCCGGCGAGCGTGTCGGGAAGGTCCGGGTCGGCACCGTTTGCCAGCAGCAGCCGGACCAATTCGGAATCCCGGAGCTGCACGGCTCTGATCAGGGCCGTTTCGCCCTGTTTATTGGTATCATTCACGTCCGCATTCTTCGCCAGCAGGATCTTGGCGCCGTCCACGAATCGAAGCTGGGTCGCCAGCATCAGCGGAGTCAGCCCTTCCTTGTCGCGAATATTCGGGTTGGCGCCTTTCTGCAGTAGAAAGGCCAGCCATGTGCGGTCTTTACGTTCGACGACGATATGCAAGGCACCCCGCCCGGAAGAGCTGTCCCTTGTGTTGACGATCACCGATCCTGGCCGGTTGAGAAACTTGCTGGCTTCCTCGCCATCCCGGTCATCAACCGCTTTCAGAAAATTATAGCTGTCCGAAAATTGCGCCGCAGCAGGAGCGGCAAAGGATATGGCCGCAACCGCAATCAAGACATAACGCAGGTAAATCTGCCACCTGCCGTTGCCGCCTGTCGTTGGAGAATTGCTACTGAACATGTATTCGCCCCATTTCATTAATTCGGTCAACCGTCGCCCCTATGCGCTGCTTTGGCAGCGTTTATCAATTATCTGTTGAAATTGATCCACTAGCAGACCATGTCTGGCCCGGTAATGAACAATATCATCAACACTGCAAAAATCGTTCTGGCGGCCAGTTTACTGACACTGATGGCCGCCTGCAATCCCGCGTCCGACGGGAATGGTTCAGCCGATGCTGCACCGCCGCTTGCCGGAGCCAAGATTGGCGGCTCTTTCACTCTGACCAATCAGGACGGCGACCGTGTTTCGGACGAACAGTTTGATGGCCAATATCGCATCATGTATTTCGGCTATACCTATTGCCCCGACGTGTGTCCGATCGATCTTGCCAATATCATGCTGGGATTGAAGCAGGCGGAAAAAGAAAATCCCGATCTGGCGAAGAAAATCCAGCCGATCTTTATCTCGGTTGACCCGCAGCGCGATACGCCGGAGGTGCTCAAGCAATATGTGTCTGCTTTTCATCCGCGGCTGATCGGCCTGACCGGCAGCCCCGAGGAAATTGCCGATGTCGCCAAAAAATATCTGATCATTTACGACATCCGCAAGGACGAAGGATCGACCGAATATCTGGTCGACCACAGTCGGCAGGCCTATTTGTTCGGTCCGAAAGGCGAACCGCTGGCGCTGCTGCCATTTGACGGGACGCCCCAGCAAGTTGCGGACGAAATTAACCGATGGGTGCGCTAGACTCCGCTGAGCGGTTTTGGGAAGCGCCACTGGAGTCGCTGGATCGGGGGCAGTGGGAAGCCTTGTGTGACGGTTGCGGCAAATGTTGCCTGCTGAAAGCCGAAGACGAGGATGATGGTCAGATCTATATGACCAATATTGCCTGCAAATTGCTCGACCTGCAAAATGCGCAGTGCAGCGACTATCGCCACCGCAAGTTTCATGTCCCCGATTGCGTGCGGCTGACCCGCAACAAGCTCGAGGAATTTGACTGGCTGCCAGATAGTTGCGCCTATAAATTGCGCGCCCGCAATCTGCCCTTGCCGTCCTGGCATTATCTGGTCTCCGGCGACCGCGAATCCATTCATGCGGCCGGCCAATCCGTCCGTGGCAAGGTGATACCTGAAAGCAAGGCAGGCCCGCTAGAACAGCATATCATCGATGCGCCTTTTTAGCGGATCGGGTCCGGAAGCACTGGCCATCAATCTCGACGGAGTCCGTTATCCGCTGCAGTTGCGCCGGTCGAAACAGGCGCGATCCATCATTGTTTCGGCAGATACGGTCAAGGGCGTGGTCCGCCTGACGTTGCCGACCTACGCATCCGAACAGCAGGCGCTGCGCTTTGCGCAGTCCAAAGCCGACTGGCTCAACGCCCGCTTCGCCGAAGCCGTGCCACCGATACCAGTCAGGGACGGCGGCGAGATTGCCTATCTGGGCGAGCCCTATGTGATACGCTGGTCGCCAGAATTTGCCCGCACGCCAATGGTAGTGGATGAAGAAATCCGGCTGGGCGGGCCGGTCGAACATGTCGAGGCGCGTATGCTTCGCTGGCTCAGGTCCCAGGCCCGCACGATTTTTGCGGAAGATCTGGAATATTACTGCGCTCGTGCCGGTACCGACCTCCCGCGACTGGCAGTGGGCGACGCGCGGCGGCGCTGGGGCAGCTGTTCCGGTCGCCGGTCGATCCGGCTGAGCTGGCGTCTGGTCATGGCACCACCGCACGTCCGCCGGTCAGTGGTGGCCCATGAAGTGGCCCATCTGACGCATATGGACCATAGCCCCCGCTTTTACGCTCTGCTCGACGACATCTTTGAATCGGACCGCCGGGTCGCGGATCACTGGCTGAAGGCGCATGGCCGTGGCTTGCACATGGTGGGAGCCGACCGCCAGCCGCCGCTCGCCGACTGAGACAGATCTTTTACTGCGGTCCTGCCAAGGCGCCTTCAGGAATTAGCGATTCGGGCTGGTTCTGCGGCGGCTGTGGTTTCGGTTTCCTCTCCGGCGCGGGTTCCGTTTTTCTGGCCGGGCTAGGCTCCGGCTTTCTGGGCGAGGGGTCGCCGCCGCGGCCAAGCACCGAGTCGATCCATTCCTGGTCGAGTCTGGGATTATCTGCGGCTTCGCCATCTTCGAGATCATATTCGGTGCCCTGACCGGTTTCGATCGGCATGCCATTTTCGTCCACGTAGATACCGTTTTCGGGCTCGCCGAACAATTCGCCTTCATCGGGCTCCAATTGCCATTCCGGCAAGACCAGCTCGGTATCGAATTTCTCTACTTTTCGGTTGGCAACAGCGACCTTCATGAACTGGGCGAAGGCAGCGGCCGGAGCGCGACCTCCCTGTAGCCCGCCAACCGGCTTCGCATCGTCGCGGCCCATCCAGACGCCGGTCGTAAGCCCGCTGGAGAATCCCAGAAACCAGCCATCTTTGTTGCTGCTGGTTGTCCCCGTCTTGCCGGCGACCGGTCGGCCGATTTGGGCGGCTCGTCCGGTTCCGGTCGCGACGGCGGTCTGCATCAGATCGGTGATCCCAGCCGCCACCCAAGGGTCGACCAGTACGCGGCTGCCGTCAAATTTACTCTGGTAGAGGATATCGCCCTTCATCGTCTGCACCTTGGTAATGCCAAACGGGGTTATCGCCACGCCCTTGGCGCTGATCGAAGCAAAGGCTCGGGTCATGTCGAGCACCCGCACATCGGAGGTGCCGAGCACCATGGACGGATTGGTGTCGATCGGCGTTGTGATCCCGAAACGCCGCGCCATGTTCGCGATCGACGAGGTTCCGATATCGTTGCCGATGGCCGCCGCGACGGTATTTTTGGAAAAGGCAAATGCAGTGCGGACATCGATGTCCCCGGCGTAGCGGTTACCGCTGTTGCGCGGGGTCCAGTTGCCGATCGTGATCGGCTCGTCGGTCACCGTATCGTCCGGGGTGTAGCCGGCTTCAAGGGCCGCCATATAGACGAACACTTTCCATGCCGATCCGGGTTGACGAACCGCCTGGGTTGCGCGGTTATAATTGGAGGTCACATAGTCTGTGCCGCCGACCATTGCGCGCACGGCACCGTCGCGGTCAATCGCCACCAGGGCACCCTGTGCACCGGCCGGCACCTGAGACAGGATCGCCGTAGTCGCCGCCCGCTGCATCCCGAGATCGAGCGTCGTCCAGACTTCAATCGGCTCAACCGTCTCGTCGATCAGCAAGTCGAGCTGCGGCAAGGCCCAGTCGGTAAAATAGCGGACGCTGTTCTGCCGGGGCTCGGGTGCCAGCTTCGCGGATGCGGGGTTGGCCTGTGCCGCTTCAGCAGCGGTAATCGCGCCTGCGTCCTGCATGACTTCCAGAACGACCGTGGCCCGGCCGATGGCGGCCTTGGCGTCTGCTGTGGGAGAGTAGCGGGATGGAGCCTTGACCAGACCGGCGATGATCGCCGCCTCGGCCAGGTCAAGATCGCGGGCGCTGTGCGCAAAGAAGCGCCGGGAGGCTGCGTCAATGCCGTAGGCACCGCCGCCATAATAGACCTTGTTCAGATAGAGTTCGAGAATCTGCTGCTTGGAGAATTTACGTTCCATCGCCAGCGCGAGCAGGATCTCCCGCCCTTTTCGGCCAAAGGTCCGGTTGTTGTTCAAAAATATGTTGCGGGCCAGCTGCTGGGTGATGGTCGATCCGCCCTGGGCCCAATGACCGCGCTGCATTCTGACCTGTAGCGAACGGGCGATGCCGATCGGGTCGACGCCGAAATGGCTCGCGTAGCGACGGTCCTCCACCGCGATCATCGCGTCTTTCATGACGTCGGGGATTTCGTCATATTCCAGCCATTCGCCATAGCTGGGGCCCATCGAGAACAGCTCTTTGCCGTTCACATCCAGTACCCGGATCATCTGGCCGTTGGGCGAGGATTTCAGATCCTCAAAGCCGGGCAGAGAAGAGCGGACAACCAGAACCGCGACCACCAGCGCAATGGCCGCAAGAAAACCTGCGACAAGGCCGATCTTGGTGATCCGCCACAGCCATGTTCGCACCGGCCCTTGCTTGTTTTTGCGTTTTTTAGCCCGCGGCATATCGATCCACCCCACCAAATACTGATTTTCAGATTTTCTAGCGTTTTGGCGCCTTACTGCAGGCTGAACGCGGAAGCACCGTAAAAATCAGTCTGACTTGGGTTCGAAGGCCATTGCAGCGCTATTCATGCAATAGCGCAGGCCGGTTTCGGTCGGGCCGTCCTCGAAAACATGGCCGAGATGGCCGTCACAGGTCGAACAGCGTATCTCGACGCGGCGCATACCCAGACTATTATCTTCAATCTGGGTCACCGCGTCTGAATCGGCGGGTGCATCAAAACTGGGCCAGCCGCAGCCGCTGTCGAACTTGCTTTCTGATTCAAACAATTTGCTGCCGCAACCCGCACAGAAAAATTCGCCGTCGCGATATTCGGTGTTCAGGGCTCCGGTGAACGGTCGCTCGGTGCCGGCTTCGCGTAGCACATGAAATTGTTCCGGCGACAGTTTTTGCCGCCATTGTTCGTCGCTCAATATCGTTTTTTCCATGCTGTTTAAATGGGGTGTTGAGCGCGACCGGTCAAGAGAGGTGGAGAAGAGACTGGTCCCGATGCGCTGCGCTGTCCACCGATCGCGGGATAATTCCGCGGCTAGGCGCGCGTGCTGGCCGCCTTGCGGGCAATCAGCAGCAATTCTTCCTCGAGCAGCACCTGATCGGGCTGGCCGCTGCTTTTCATTGCGATCTCGAGTTGCAGGACCCGTTCGATCAAGCGCGCGATATGGGCCGATGACCATATCCGCAGCTGGCGTTTGAAATGTTTCTGTTCCTTGAAAAATACGCTCGGATGGCCGGCGACCGAATCGATATTGCCGCCCTTGTCGACCTTGCTGCGCAACTCTGCCAGCTTCGAAAGATGGCGCAGCATGATCCGGATCAGGCCGATCTCGCTGATACCCTGAGCGCGTGCCGCAGCGATTTCTTGTGCCAAGCGGGGCGCATCGCCATTGAGCGCCGCCTGGATCAGCAGATTGATATCCTCCTCGTCATTTTCCGCACCGAGCAATTGCAATATGTCCGCATCAGGTATCTGCGGATTGTCCGGGGTCGCGTCCAGATATAGCACGATTTTTTCAACTTCCATCCGGGCCAGCACCAGATCATTGCTGGTCAAGGCGGCGATTTCCATTGCCATTTCCCGGCTCAACTGCAGCCCCTCGGTCTTGGCCAGGGCCAGAATGGCGGCGCTTGCCTCCTGCGCCGTCGTCTCGTAGCAAGTGGCGATCAGGGCATCGGGCGCGCTGGTGATGGTTTTGGCAAGCGCGGTTTTGTCCCCCATGCCGGGGGCGACAACAAACACCGGGTCACCGGCGGTTTCGCTCGCCAGCAAATTTTCGATGGCCGCCGTCGCCCTCACCGCTTCGCCGCTGTTCAACCGCAAGACGAGATAGCGCTTGTCCCCGAACAGCGAAGCCGAATTGGCTTCGTCGTTGAGCCGCCCGGCACTGTCGCTGATATCGGCGATCGTCAGATCCACTCGCTCTGCGGATTGCGCCAGCGGCTTCACCAGTTCTTCGACCAGCGCCTGACAGCGGGTGACATTGGGGCCGCAAAGCAGAACCAGTCTTATGCTATCGGCAGCGGCCTGGTAGCGCCTGACAATATCTTCCGGCTTTGCCTTCATTGGCCGGGCGGCGCGCTGGCCTCGGTTCTGGCAAAGAGGGAAATTCGGGTCACGATCTGGTTGGCGACGCGGGTCGCGAGATTCTCTAGAGCGGTGTCCTCGGCAGCCAGCGTTGCATATTCCGAAGATACCACATCAATCCCGGCATCGGAGCCGGCTGTGGCGTCCAGAACAACAACCGAATCCGAAAGCCGGATAAGCTGGTATCGCGCGCGCAGCGTTCTGCGCTCACGCGTGATCCGGTCATCGCTGCGCACGCCGAATCCGGCGATCTTGTCATCGAGCGCCACCGTCAGCCGGTATTTCGGCTGCTGGCCGTCAAATGTTTCCAGCTGATCCTTGAGCGCATTGCGCGTCAGCCATCCGGCTTTGCCGGCGATCGGCTCAATCTCGATGCGGCCCAGTTCCTGGGCAACCACGCCGGTGGTGCCGCCAGCATAGAGCGGCCGCAAATTGCAGCCAGCAAGCGCAGCCGACAAAACCACCAACAGGCCGATACGGGCGATCATGTTGCTCATATCACGATATTCACAAGTCTATCGGGCACGACAATCACCTTCTTCACCTCTGCTCCGTCGAGGCTACGCTGCACCTTCTCGGAGGCGAGAGCAAGCGCTTCGAGCTGCTCTTTGCTGCTGCCCTTGGCGACGGTGATCGTGTCGCGCAATTTGCCGCGCACCTGAATGGCAATGGTGACCTCGTCCTCGACCAGCAGGCTTTCGTCGACCTCGGGCCATGCGGCCTTGGCGATCAGTTCGCTTTCGCCAAAAAGGGCCCACGCTTCTTCAGCGATATGCGGCACCATCGGTGCGACAATGCGGGAGAGCGTGCGGATGGCATCGTTGCGGTCGACAGAAGGCGCTGATTTCTCGATCATGTTGACCAGTTCGAAAATCTTGGCGACCGCCTTGTTGAACGACAGCGCCTCGACATCGTCGGCTACCCCGGCAATGGTCTGGTGCAACTTGCGTTTGAGCGCCTTGTCTTCGGCATCCGGTGCCCCGCTTTCATCGGCGACGGAAATGAACAGCCGCCACAGCCGGTTCATGAAGCGCCAGCTGCCTTCAATGCCGGCTTCTGACCAGGGCAGATCACGTTCTGGCGGGCTGTCGGACAGCATGAAGAAACGCACTGCATCGGCACCATATTGTTCGATGATCGGATCGGGATCGACGACATTTTTCTTCGACTTCGACATTTTTTCGATGCGACCGATATCGACTTCTTTCCCACCACCAATAAGAAAGGCACTGTCCTGTTTTCGCTCCACTTCGTCGGGAGAATAGTAAGTTATCTGGGAAATGGGCTGCCCGTTATCGTCCAGAGCACCCGCCATAGAATAGTGCATACTTGAATATGTCTCGTGCGTGACCATCCCCTGGGTGAACAGGCTTTCAAATGGCTCGGTAAAGTCGAGCTTGCCGATACTCGCCAGTGCCCGCGTCCAGAATCGCGCGTAGAGCAGATGCAAGATCGCATGTTCGACGCCGCCGATATATTGCGTCACCGGCAGCCATTGCTTGACCACGTCGGGATCAAAGGGGCGGTCGTCCGGCTGGCTGGCAAAGCGCAGGAAATACCAGCTGCTGTCGACAAACGTGTCGAGCGTATCGGTCTCGCGCCGCGCCGCTTTGCCGCATTTCGGGCAATCGACCTGCTTCCACGTTGCGTGCCGCTCCAGCGGATTGCCCGGTGTTTCAAAATCGATATCTTCGGGGAGTACGACGGGCAGTTGGTCTTTCGGAACCGGCACCGGACCACAGTCATCGCAATGGATGATCGGAATCGGTGTGCCCCAATAGCGCTGGCGCGAAACGCCCCAGTCGCGCAGCCGCCAGGTGGTCTGGGCCTTGCCCCAACCCTCCGATTGTGCGCGGTCGATTACCGTCGGTTGCGCGTCCTCAATCGTCATCCCGTCGAGAAAGGCGCTGTTCACGATTGTGCCGGGACCGGTATAGGCGTCGTCACCGGCGAATTCCGCGGCGGTTTCATCGCCATCGGAAACCACACGTTTGACCGGCAGGTCATATTTGCGGGCGAAGTCGAGATCGCGCTGGTCATGCGCCGGCACGCCGAATACGGCACCGGTGCCATAATCCATCAGCACAAAATTGGCGACATAGACGGGCAGCTGCCAGTCCGGATCCAGCGGATGGACGACGGTCAGGCCGGTATCGAAACCCTTTTTCTCCATCGTCTCGAGTTCAGCAGCCGTAGTGCCGCCTGCCTTGCACTCTTCGGCGAAGGCCGCGAGCGCGCTGTTCTGGCTGGCCAACTGCTGCGTCAGCGGATGGTCGGCTGACAGAGCGACAAAGCTGGCTCCGAAAATCGTGTCCGGGCGGGTGGAGAAAACCTCTACCGTCGCGATATCGCCTTGGGCTTCCGCCAGAGCGAAATGAAATTGCAGCCCCTGCGACTTGCCGATCCAGTTCTCCTGCATCAGCCGCACTTTGTCGGGCCATGCTTTGAGCTCACCCAATCCGGCAAGCAGGTCCTCGGCAAAATCGGTGATCTTCAGAAACCACTGGCTGAGCTTGCGCTTCTCGACCGGAGCACCGGATCGCCAACCCTTGCCGTCGATCACCTGTTCATTGGCGAGCACGGTCATGTCGACCGGATCCCAGTTGACCGCCGATTCCTTGCGATAGACCAGCCCGCCCTCGAACAGGTCGATGAACAGCGCCTGTTCCTGGCCGTAATAGTCCGGGTCGCAGGTCGCCAGTTCGCGGCTCCAGTCAAAGGCAAAGCCCAGCGTCTTCAGCTGGCTGCGCATCGAGTCGATATTGGCTCTCGTCCATTCGCCGGGATGGACTTTCTTTTCCATCGCGGCATTTTCGGCCGGCATGCCGAATGCGTCCCAGCCCATCGGGTGCAGCACTTCATAGCCCTGCATCCGCCGGAACCGGGCGAGCACATCGCCCATCGTATAGTTGCGGACATGGCCCATGTGGATGCGGCCCGACGGATAGGGAAACATCTCAAGGACGTAACTGCGCGGCTTGCTGCTCGCGTCATCCGCTTCGAAGACGCGCGATTCGGCCCAGCGCGTTTGCCAGCGTTTGTCCGCCGCCAGTGGATTGAATCGCTGATCGGTCATTGCGGCCCCGTTATATGGTAGAGAAAATTAGTTGGTGATCGCACCGCGCCGCAGATCGCGGGCCTTGGTGAGGATGATCTGCTCGAGCTTCTGTGTGGTCGCGGCCTTGACCGGCGCATCCACCCATGTGCCGTTGCTCGCGACCTGCCGTGATGCCCCAACGCGAAGCGCATCGGCGCGCAGGTCCTGATCCAGAATCGAGACGTTGATTTTCATCCGCTCGCCAGGATTCTGCGGATTCACATACCAGTCGGTGAGGATCACGCCGCCATTGCTGTCTGTCTGGGTCAAGGGCATGAACGACAAGGCATCCAGCGACGCGCGCCACAAATAGCTGTTAACGCCAATCGTAGTGACTTGCGATGCAGCCAGGTCGGCTTGCGGCCGCTCCCTGCCACCGCAAGCGGAAAGCAAGGACAATGCTAGCAGGCTGGCGGTCGCGGATCGCAGAAAGAGAGATGGTTTGAGGCGGGACATGAAGCGCTCCTGGTTGTATGTTGCGCCGGCACGAAATCTTTTTCGCTGGATTTGTTCCGGACGCGATAGCATTTAGCGCTCTCTATAAATGCTTTGCCGAAAGGGGCAAGCATAAGCGCATGTTTGGCTCTGTGTAAGGGCTGCTGAACCGCGGTTGAATATTGGCACAATCATCTTCGGTTCATCTTTTTTTGCTATAATGGAAAAATGTCCGGACAAAAGCGTAACCCAAGTGCAACAGAAACGCGCTAGTTTACGAAAATCGGACGAAAACAATATGTTGACTCGTGCAGATCAACGGATTTTGTTATATCGAAGGCCGAATAAAGGGGAAGCAGTGTCGTCATGACGAAAAAGGTCAGTAATTTCGGTTGGTTAGCGACGGGACTCGCGATCTCCGGTCTTGCCATGACCCCTGCTCTGGCGAAAGTCTTGTCCGGCGATGACATGACGGTATCGCTGAAAACCCTCGGATCCATTGGTTCCTTTACCGTAGCCGGTGCTGATCCTGACCTCGTTGCAAAATATGATCTGAGCGCCTTGCGCGGCAACGCCAGCTTCAAATTCACTCCCTCGGGTGGGATGCGCGATGGGGAACGGTCCGTAACCGTTGTCGTCCGCCAGAAATCAGATGCCGTTTCGATCCGTGAAAATATCCTCGCCGCTGCGCCTGGATCGGGTGTCGTAACCGCCGCAAAAATTGCGCCGGTGTCTTACAGCCTGGGGACTGCAAAAGGTCTGAAGAGCTTTGCTATTCCGGTGAAGAAATTGGGCAGCAATCTTCCTGATCTCTCCGAAATTGGTGCCGGACGCTCCATGACCGATGAAGATTCGGGCAAGAAGAGCCGTTTCAATACACGCATGTCGATTGATGCCACCGCGCCGATTAATGCGACTCCGCGGGCATTGGATGCCAGCCAGAAAGATTATACGCTGGATGTGGGTGGCAGCTACTCGCTCACGCGCAACCTTGACGTGACGGCCGGTGTTCGCATCAACAACGAGCGCGACCGGATGGCACCCTTGACCGACAATCGTCAGGATAGCCAGGCTGTCTATGTCGGAACCCAGTTCCGCTTCTAAAATCATATTCAGCTTAAAGCACTGATCGCGGCCCATCCGTAGGCTAGGGCGTTTTTGCGCCTCCGGTAGCGCTTTCGATCCATGCCGCCCAGAAATATGACTTCGCCGTCGCACAGTGTGGCGAGCCGCTTGACCTGCAACGGGCTGAGCGGGCGCTGGCCGGGGTGTGAGCGGGTTGCAAATATGGGAGACAGGAAAAACAGGTCGGCCCCAGCGCGATTCGCCCGATGGATTTCCCTGGCATCATGAACCGGTGCACTGTGCAGCAAGCCCCTCTTGGCCGCTCGCCGATCGGCATTGCCATGTAGGCCGTCGGCGCGCCAACGTTTGGCCAGTGCTGCGGATCCCGCCAGAAAGACCAGATGACCATGCCGCCGCGCCAGCCGTCTGACATCATCAAACCGTGCTCTTCGAACATCCTCCGGCAAATGATAATGGCGAAAGATTATTCCACTATGGCGCGGCAATCGAATGATCGCATCGTCCAGCCGGGCATCGTTGCGTTCGTCGGTGAATAGCCAGATCCGGGGCAACACTGCCTTCTGCGGCGTCGGTGACTGGGGGCAGGGCTGGTCTCGCAACATAAGCGAGCCTATAGACGCAAGCTTGACGAAAGAGAATGACAGAGAGAGACTCAGACTTGGCACATACGGCACGCAAAGAGATAATCGGCAAGATCGAAAAGGCCGCAAGGATTGCGGGCCGCAGACCGTCCGACATTGCGCTGATCGCAGTATCGAAAACCCGCGACAGCGATGAGATTCGGCCGCTGCTCGAGGAAGGCCATCGCATCTTTGGCGAAAACAGAGTGCAGGAAGCGGCGGCTAAATGGCCCGCCTTGCGGGATGACTATCCGGAGGCCGAGCTGCATATGATCGGTCAGTTGCAATCAAACAAGGCAGCGGACGCGGTGGCGCTGTTCGATTGCATCCATTCCCTCGACCGGCCTTCGCTGATCAAGGCGCTGGCCAAGGAAATGGACCGCCAGGACCGCAAGATTCCGTGTTTTCTGCAGGTCAATATTGGAGAAGAACCGCAGAAAGGCGGCTGTGATATTGCTGCTGTTCCGAAACTGCTGGAACAGGCGCGCGAATATGGCTTGTCGGTGATCGGCCTGATGGCGGTGCCGCCCGACGACGCCAACCCGGCACCCTATTTCGCCTTGCTCGCGAAACTGGCGGGTGACCACGATCTGAAGCAGCTCAGCATGGGCATGTCAGGAGATTTTGAAACCGCGATCAAGCTTGGCGCGACGCATGTCCGGGTGGGCACCGCTCTATTCGGTCCACGCCCGGCCTAGGCGGCGTCAGTTGTCGCCGTTCTTGTCGCCATTTTTCTCGCTGTCCTTGGCCGCGCGATCAGCCTTGCGCTCTTCCGGCGTATCGGCGGCGACATAGCTGATCACGATATCACCGTCCTCGATCACCGGTCGGGCGTCGGTTGCGAAGAATAGCAGCCGCCGGTCGGGTTTGAACACGGCAAGCGGCTCTTCGCCTTCTTCCAGATTTTTGCGATAATCTTCGGCGGTAAATTTCTCGGTGATATTGGTCTTGCTGAAGCGCCATCCGGCGAGATCACGATCGAGCAGGGTGCCAAAATCGGCACCGGATTCGAACAATAGCCGACCATGGCCGACCCGGCTTTTGCTGGTGCCGTCATTGGCCAGCCGGCTGATCTGCTCATAGCCCATTTCCGGGCCGAGATCGGCGGTGATCAACTGATTCTGGCTGTCATTGTCGGTCGCGGCGATCAGATGCTGATATTCGCCCATATCGATATTGTCGTCATGCGCTTCTTCGAGCACATCGCCATGGCGGGTTTCGAGCCCTTCGCTGCGCGCGCGGCGCAAGGCAAATTTGCTGTTGTCGGTGATCAGCACATCGATATCGAGCGACTTGAGCATTTTGCCAAGTGCGATTGACCAGCGATTGGCGCCCGCGATCAGGACGCCCTCACCCTTGCCTTCCGAAATCCCCAGCCGCTCGGCAACCCAGGAGGCGGAAAAACCGTGCGCGAAAATGGTCGCGATGACGACCGCAAAGCTGAGCGGGACCAGCGCTTCCGCGCCCGGCATGCCATAGTCGACCAGCCGGATCGCAAACAGGCCGGTAATCGCGACCGCGACGATACCGCGCGGTGCGATCCAGGCGATAAACAAGCGTTCGCGCCAGGGCACGGAGCTGAACAGCAGCGCAATCAGCACCGACACCGGTCGCACGACGAACAGCAGCAAGATCAGGAAGATGACAAATTGTGGCCGGAACTGCTGCACCGTTTCCCAGTCCAGCGTTGCCGACAGGATGATGAACACGCCGGAAATGAGCAGGACCGCCAGATCTTCCTTGAACCGGTATAGCGCCTGGCTCGAATAGATCTGCCGGTTGCCCATGACGATGCCCATGACCGTGACCGTGATCAATCCGGTTTCGTGCTTGATCAGGTCAGCAATCACGAAGCCCGCGATAACCGTGACCAGCAGAAATGGTGCCTTCAGATATTCCGGCACCAGTCCTCTGGGAAACAGCCAGGTGACGGCAAAGCCAAGCCCGGCGCCAATCAGTCCGGCGATAAAGCTGGCGGCCAGCACATCCATGCTGATGACCGCGATATTGGCGTTGGCGCCTTCGTAGGTGATATAGGCATAGATGCCGACCGCGAGCAGCGCGCCGATCGGATCGTTCACAATGCCTTCCCATTTCAGGATATTGCGGACCCGTGAAGGGACGCGCAGCGTGCGCAACATTGGGCCAATGACGGTCGGTCCCGTAACGATCATGATGCCGCCGAGCAGCGCAGAAATTTCCCAGGAGAGGCCAGCGCCATAATGGGCTGCAGCAGTCCCCAGACCCCAGGCGATCGGACCGGCAATAAGCACCATCGTGGTCACCGCGCCGCCCGCTTGTCGCAATTCGCGGAAGTTCAGACTGAGGCCGCCTTCAAAGAGAATAACCGCAACCGCCAGTTTGATGATCGGTTCCTGCAACGCGCCAAAGTCCCGCGCGGGGTCAATGATACCGAGCACCGGACCGGCAATAATGCCGACGATCAGCATCAGCGCGATGGCCGGACGACCGGTTCGCCACGCGATCCATTGGGCACCGATACCGAGCAAGCCGATCAGCGCGATCTTCACCATCAGGGAATCTACTAGTTCCATATTCTATCCTTGGCGGGTTTTAAGGGCTTTTGCAAAAAACTTTCGTCAGCCCAAAGGTCAGGATGTTCCGAAACGGTCGATCGCTTCTTCGATAACTCTATAAATGGATTCGAGTTCCTCGCAAGTGATGCAATAGGGTGGCATTACATAGATTGTATTACCCAGAGGTCGGAGCAATATATTGTGATCCCGGAAAAACCGGAGAAGCTCTGGTCCGATACTGGACATATAGTCGCCTGCCCCGTCGTCGATCTCGAACGCCAATATCGTCCCGCACTGGCGCAGGCCGCTGACCGATGCCCGGCGCTGCAACCGGTCGGCAAAGGCCTGATGAGCGGCGGCAATAGTATCGATCCGCTCCTGAACCGGTTCGTCGCGCCAGATCGCGAGATTGGCATTGGCCGCGGCGCAGGCAATCGGATTGGCGGTAAAGCTGCTCGAGTGAAAGAACATCTTCGCCCGATCTTCGGAAAAATGTGCCTGATAGAGGGCATCCTTGGCAGCGGTGACGGCAAGTGGAATGCCGCCGCCGGTCAGACCCTTGGCCATGCACAATATATCCGGTTCGACGGCTGCTTGTTCGCAGGCAAATATCGTTCCGGTGCGCCCCCAGCCGGTCATCACTTCGTCCGCAATGAACAGCACATCATGCGCCCGGCAGATCGCCGCCATTTCGCGCAAAACGGCTGGACTGTAGATTTTCATACCGCCCGCACCAAGGATCAGCGGCTCGACGATCAGCGCAGCTGGCGGGCTGTCAGCATCCTTGCAGAACGCCGTCAGCTGGTCGAGCGTCGTCTGCTCTGCCCCGGCTTCGGGAAAGTCTATCGTGCCGACATCAAACAATAACGGTGCATAGGCCTGATTGAACACGCCGCGCGCGCCGACAGACATCGCGCCGATTGTATCGCCGTGATAGCTGTGCTCCATGACCAGAATTTTCTGACGCGTTTCCCCTCGATGATGCCAATAGCCAAGCGCCATTTTGAGCGCGACTTCGACGGCCGTGGACCCGCTGTCGGAAAAGAAAATATGATCGAGAGACCGCGGCAGAAAATCGGTCAGCCCCTCGGCCAGGTCGCGGGCCGGCTGATGCGTCCAGCCAGCGAAGATGATCTGGTCCAGCTTTGCGCTTTGCTCCTGAATCGCCGAAACAATTTTCGGATGGCAATGGCCGTGGGTCTGCACCCACCAGCTGGAAATTGCGTCGATAATCTTGGTGCCATCGGCCTTGTAGAGCGCTGCACCCTCGGCTCGCGCGATCTCCGGTATCGGCTCGCCCAAACCGTGCTGCGTGAACGGATGCCAGATATTGAGACTCATGCGGCGAAGTCCGAAAGATCGAAATTATCAAGAAAGGCGGACTTCAGGGACTCTGGAGAGAGCGTGTCGATCATCGGCACGCGGCCCAGTCTCTTCACAGCGCCAATGTCGCAGATGATTGTTTCGCTGTCGGGTACTTCCGGCCCGGTAAAGGCGATGCCGTGAATTGGCACGCCGCGACTGCGCAAAGCCTCGATCGTCAGCAGGCTGTGATTGATCGTACCGAGCCCCGTCGATGCGACGATGATCACGGGCACGGCCCAGTGCGCGAACAGATCGGCAAATAATAAGCGCGGATTGACGGGAACCAGCGCGCCCCCTGCGCCCTCTATGATCAACGGGCCGTCGACTGGAGGGATGACCAGATCATCCAGCGCAATGGTGATTCCTTCCTGTGCCGCTGAAAAATGGGGAGAGGCGGGCGTTTTCAGCCGGTACCGCTCGGGCAAAATCTTTGACGGACTGATGCCGCCTATTTGCGCGACGGTCTCGCTGTCGGTCCCGTCCGCCAGGCCGGCCTGAACCGGTTTCCAGTAGCTGCCGCCCAATGCCGCGGTCAGCGCTGCCGCAAAGACGGTTTTGCCGATATCGGTATCGGTGCCGGTAATGACGAAACTGGCACTCACGCCGCTTCGGCCAATGCCAGAGCTTCGCGCAAAGCGCTCGAGAGGGCAAGAATATCGTCCCGCGTCACGTTGAGGGTCAGTGAAATGCGCAGGCGCGCGCTGCCAGCGGGCACCGTGGGCGGGCGGATCGCGCGGACATCAAAGCCCTGCGCCTGCAATTCTGTGGCGATGGTCACCGCCAGTTGGTCCTCGCCGAGAATGATCGGGAATATCTGGCTATCTTGCCCCTCGCTGAGGTTGAGGCCGGAGAAACAGTTTTCGGCCAGCGCGATATGGTCAGAAAGATCGGTTTGCAGCGATGAATTTTCGGCGACATGAATGATCGCCTGATGCGCCAGATAGGCCGTCAGCGGGCTCGGGGCGGTGGAGAAAATGAAGGGCCGGGCGCGATTGATGAAAAAATTTCGCAGGACCGCCGGCATGGTGATCACCCCGCCTTCTCCGCCCAGCGCCTTCCCGCAGGTGCGCAATATCAGCGCATTGTCCTGCTGACCCAGCGCACCAGCCAGACCGGTTCCCCGCTCACCAAAAACACCGACGGCATGGGCTTCGTCGATGACCAGCATGGCGTCGTGCTGGTCCGCCAACCGGGCAAGATCGGCCAGCGGTGCCCGGTCACCATCCATGCTGTACAGGCTCTCGACCGCGATCCAGATGGTCCCGGTGCCACCATTGGCGCGCCACGTCCGAATCTCCTGTTCCAGATCGTTGCAATCATTGTGCTTGAAAGCTTTGAACGCGGCACGCCCCAGCTTCATGCCGTCATGGACGCTGGCGTGGATAAGGGCGTCGTAGAGCACCAGATCGCCGGTCTGCGGCAAAGTGGCGAACAGCGCCGTATTGGCCGCAAATCCGGAGCCGAAGAAAAGACTCGATTCAGCGCCAAAATGATCGGCAGCAAACGCTTCGAGCGCCTCATGTTCCGGATGATTGCCGCCGAGCAGCCGCGAGCCGCCTGACCCGTGCGCAATGCCATTGTTGATCGCGGTTTGCGCTGCGTCTTTCAAAAAGGGGCTCTGGGCCAGTCCGAGATAATCATTGGAAGAAAAGTCCTTGCCGGCCGGCATCAACAGCCTCCGCTTGCGGCCTGCTTTTTCCAACGCATCAAGCTGATCTCGATAGGGTTTGAATCGATCCATCACGGGTCCGTTAGCAGTCACTGGCCGGTGGTGGCCAGAGGCAATGCAAACTGCCGGTCATCGACTATCTCTATTGTGCGGTCGGCAAAGGGCAACGGGAAGCGTACCGGTTTATCCTTCAGGCCGATGATCGCTTCTGCCGGTCCGCCGACACAAGCCTCGATCACCGGATCATGGGCCGCCATGCCGCCGGTCAACACCCCGAAGGCTGGCAGGATCAGATGATGGCGGCCCTTGACGAAGCAGCGCCGCGATACATGCCGGTTGCGCACGGCAATGCGGACCTTTGGATGATAATGGCCGGATATCTCTGGCAGCTTGCTGTTGGCCGAGGCCTGATGTCTAAGCGCCAGACCGTCGCCGGTCCATTCCTCGACCACCGAACCACCCCATAGGCCGGCAACATCGCGGTCATGATTGCCAGTAATCCAGACCCATTCCAGCGTTGCGGTCATCCCGGCGAGTTGTTGTGCCGCCGCCTTTTCCAGCCGCTCTTCGCCGCCGTCATCGTGATAATTGTCGCCGAGGCAGAAAACGGTCTGCGCGCCGGTAACGCGGATCAAGTCAGCAAGATCCTGCAGCGTCGCCTGACTGTCATAGGGCGGCAGCATCTGGCCATGGCCGGCGAAAAAACTGGCTTTTTCGAGATGCAGATCCGCCACCAGCAAGGCATTTCTTGCCGGCCAATAGAGTGCCGCGGGCGCAACGATGTCAAAACGATGATGGGCGAACAGAAGGGGAACCATGAGGCAGCTATGCGATGAACATTTCAGTGATGCAAGCCGCTCTATTGGAATTTCTCGGGCAAGCGCTCTATATGCGCAGCCATGACCGAATCTGTATCTCCCGTAAAAGTCGCTGCGCTCTATCATTTTGCCGTGGTCGATGATCCCGCCGCCCTGCGCCTGCAGGTGCTACCCCTGTGCGAAGAGCATCACCTGAAAGGGACAATCCTGCTCGCGGACGAGGGGATCAACGGCACCATCGCCGGCGCGCCAGAGGCGATTGATGCGGTGATTGACGGTTTGCGGCGGCTGCCCCGGTTCGCGGATCTGGAGGTCAAATATTCCGAAGCCAGCGAGATGCCGTTTTTGCGGATGAAGGTCCGGCTGAAGAAGGAGATCGTCTCGATGGGCGTCGAGGGGGTCGATGCCGCCACCGAAAAGGGTGCCTATGTCGATCCGGCGGACTGGAATGATTTGATGGCTGATCCGGATACGATCGTGATCGATACGCGCAATGCCTATGAAGTGGCAATCGGCAGCTTCGACGGCGCGATCAATCCCAACACCGAGAGTTTTCGCGACTTTCCGTCGTGGTTCGATGATTTTTCCGAGAAATTGCGGAAAGATACGGACAAGGCGCCGAAGATCGCCATGTTCTGCACCGGCGGCATCCGGTGTGAGAAGGCGACCGCTTATGTGAAGGCACAAGGTTTTGACGATGTCCAGCATCTCAAGGGTGGCATATTGAAATATCTCGAAAACGTGCCTGAAAAGGAGAGCCTGTGGCACGGCGACTGTTTCCTGTTCGACCAGCGCGTCGCCGTCGGTCACGGGCTGCGCGAAGCCGATTATGAGCAATGCTATGCCTGCCGGATGCCCCTGAATGCCGCTGACCGCGCGTTGCCAGACTATATTCCCGGCGAAGCCTGCCCGCATTGTATCGACCAGCGCACCGACGAGCAGCGCGCGCGGTATCGGGAGCGCCAGCGCCAAGTCGAGAAAGCTGCGGAAGAGGGCAGACAGCATCTGGGCAGCGCATGACCGATCTGCCGGTCCTCTACAGCTTCCGGCGCTGTCCCTATGCAATGCGCGCCCGCATGGCATTGCTGGTCAGCGAGACACCGGTTCGCTTGCGAGAAGTCGTGCTGCGCAACAAACCGGAAGAAATGATCGCCGCCTCGCCCAAGGGCACGGTTCCCGTGCTCGTGCTATCCGATGAAAAGGTCGTCGACGAAAGTCTGGCGATCATGCACTGGGCGCTGGAGCAAAATGATCCGCAGGACTGGCTGGAAGGCAAGGCGGTAGCAGCGGAGTTGATCGCGGAGGCCGATGGCCCGTTCAAGCACCATCTCGACCGCTATAAATATCCCGTCCGCTATGACAATGTCGATCCGCTGGAGCATCGCGCCGGGGGGCAGGCCTTTCTTGAAAAGCTCGACTCGCTGATTCGAGAGTCAGGGCAGCTGATGGGAGAGCGATCCACCCTGGCCGACCACGCGATATTTCCTTTTGTCCGGCAGTTTGCCAACAATGACCGGGACTGGTTTGACGGGTTGCCATTGCCAGCCCTGCAGAAATGGCTCGCCGATCACCTTGCCTCGCCCTTGTTCAAGACCACGATGCAAAAATATCCGCAGTGGAAGACCGGCGATGCGGAACCGGTTCTCAGTGTGGAAAGCGCCGCGGGCTAGCAGACACTTAGGCGGGATTGTCCGTTCCTGCAGTCGCAGCACGAGGATTGCGTCAGGATCTGATCCTGCTGTTCCGCGGTTCGTCAATGTGCAGCCGCGCGTTTTTCGGAGTCAGGAAATGGATTTTCCGGTTCGGGAAGTCGATCGCGACCTGATCAAATTTTCGCAGCACATCCATGCCCATCAGCAATGTCGGCTTGTTGGCCAGACCGAAGCGCTCGAACGGCGGGGCATCGGCAAAGGCCACCGAAAGGCTCTCAAAGCGGGCCCGGCCGATGCGAAAATCGCGGGCCCGACCAAATTCAACGCCCAGCGTCTCTCCGGTAACCGCGATCAGCAAATTGTCATCGCCGAGTTCCTTTGCCCGACGGATCAATCGTTTCTGCAATATTGTATTGGCAATGGAAACCTGGGCGCCGGTATCAACGATTACATTGACCTTGACCCCCGAGATCGTGGCGTCGGTGAAGATCAGCTGGCCGGACCGGCGTTTGGCGGTCACGACAATTTCTCGCGACGACCGCCGGCCGTCATCCTGATCCGCATCTTCGATGAAAATCTGGTTCAGGACGAAATCGAACAGGATCCTCTGGTCCTGCAAACCGTCGAGGCCCAACATGCCATCGGCACCGATGTGCCGGGCCGCCAGCACCGGCGAAATCAGACCATTGTAGCTTTTTTGACCGAGGGTCAGGCTGGGCACATAGACCATGTCTACCGTGCTGGTGCCGGCAATGCTCATCAGTTCTGCAGGCTCTTCGCCTTCGAGTGCCAGGCGGTCGGCAACGCGACGCGAAATCACGGTCCGTTCGGCGCCGGTGTCAATAACGAAAGAAAAGGGGCCCTTGCCTTCGATGTTGACCGGCACGGTCATTCGTTCGGCGCGGTCTTCATCAAGATCAACGATCTCGCCTTCCGGATTGATCCGGTTGCCCGGCTCAACCGGCTGGCCGAACGGCAGGGGATAGGCCAGGGCGATAGCGGACGCCAAGGCGGTGGATATGGTGTTTAGAAAGGCGGACATAAGCTCTCCCCTACGAATTTCGCCAAGTGGGTCAGGATAGGCACTTGGTCGACAAATTCCAGACTGTTATTATTGACCGACGACCTGCCTCGACCAACGGTCCTTATTGCAGCTGATTTTACGCATCTTCGGGAATCAGGAAATAGATTTTTCGATTGGCAAAATCGATCGCTACCCGGTCGAATTTGCGCAAGGCGTCCATTCCCAGGAAAAGTGCGGGTTTCCTGTCGAGTTGCAACGCCTTGAATGGTGCGATGTCGGCGAAGGCGATCGGAATGACGCCAAAGCGCGCCCGCCCGATCAGCAGTTCTTCGGCGATCCCGTAATAGGCCTGCACCGAGCGGCCGGTGACATCGACCAGACTGGTCTGAGCCATTGCCGATGATTTCAGCCGCAAGCGTTTTTGCAATGCCTTGTTGCCGATCGACAGTTCGCCGCCGGTGTCGATGATCACGCTGGTTTTGACACCGGCAATCGTCGCGTTGGTGAAGATGAGCTGGCCGGAGCGCCGCCTTGCCGTCACCACGATTTCACGGAGCGACCGGCTTCTCAGCGGCTTGCTGGTGTCCTCGACCGTGATGTTGCGCGCGCGGAAATCGAACAGGATCCGCTGTTCCTGCAGGCTGTCGAGTCCAAGCACCCCGTCCGCGCCGATATCGGTTGAGCGGAATGTCGGCGCAATCAGACTGTCATAGCTGCGCTTGCCGAGAGTGAGGCTGGGCACAAACACGGTCTTCACGACCGTACTACCGGCCAGCGCCACGATCGTGACTTGCTCTTCAATATCGAGCGCCAGTGCCGCGGCGATCTCGGTAGACAATATCGTTCGCTGTGACGCGGTATCGATAATGAAATCAAAGGGGCCGCTCTGGTCGATCCGCACCGCAACGGTCATCCGCCTGATTCGGTCCTGATCAATCGCAATCTGTTCCGCATCGGGCTGCAGAAACTGGTCCGGCAGGCTGTCGGCAATAGTCGCTTCGGTTTCGGGCTCGACCGGAACCGCAAGTGGCGCCGCGAACAGGGCCGCGCTGGCGCAATATATCTGGGTCATCCAGGCCATTCCGTCAGCATAGGCCAAAATTGATGGAGCTCCTAATGCGGGGCAATGGAGCGCCTTGCGCTAATCGCTTTTCATGGCCTCGTTGATCAGCGCTTCCGCCTCGATCAGCAGCGCATCGTCCGTCGCCCCCTGCGCCACATGCTCGCGGCCGATCATAACCAGCACCGGCACCGCAAGCGGACTGACCCGGTCCAGTTCGACGTGGACCATCGAGCCGGCAGCGCGGTCGAGCAGATCGCCGAGCCGCCCGACATCGGTCATCCGCGCCCGGGCATCGGCCCAGGCGGCCTGCATCAGCACATGGTCCGGCTCATATTTGCGCAAAACGTCGAAAATCAGGTCGGTGGAGAAGGTCACCTGCTTGCCGGTCTTGCGCTTGCCCGGATGCTGGCGCTCGACCAGACCGCTGATCACCGCCACTTCGCGGAAGGCGCGCTTGAGCAAGTGCGATCCCTCGATCCAGTCGTAAAACTCGTCTTCCAATATGTCGGCGCTGAACAATGGTGCGGGATCGGTCACCGGCTCGACGCTGTAGCACGCCAGGGCATAGTCGTTGGCGACAAAGCCAACCGGCTTCAGTCCGCGATCCTCCATCCGCCGGGTCAGCAACATGCCCAGCGACTGGTGCGCGTTCCAGCCTTCGAAACTGTAGGCGACCATATAGTGCAGTTGCTTGTGCGGAAAGGTCTCGACCAGCAGCTGTCCCGGCTCGGGCATGGTCGAGCGATGGTCCTGCATCTCCAGCCATTCGCGGACATCGTCGGGAAAGCGCGCCCACCCCGCACGGTCGGTCAGAAAGCCGCGCACCCGGTCCGACAGATGTGTGGTCAGCGGCAGCCTCGCCCCCATATAGCTCGGGATCATCGCGGCTTTCTTAGAGGCCCGGACGATCACGTCGCTATTGTCCATCTTGATCATTTCCAGGCTCAGCCCCGCAAAGAAAAATGTGTCGCCGACCGACAACATGGCGGCAAAACTCTCCTCGACCTTGCCGAGGCTGCGGCCATTTTTGAATCGCACCGTCATCATCGCGGCATCGACGATGATCCCGGCGTTGAGCCGGTGCTGGGCTGCGAATTTTGGATGGGTCAGGCTCCACACGCCCCCGGCATCGCGGCGCAGGCGCTTGAACTTGTCATAGGCCTTCAGCGCATAGCCGCCATCGCGGGTGAAATTCAGCACCCGTTCGAACTGCTCTTTCGACAGGGCGCTGTAGGGCAGGGCGGACTGCACCTCGTCGAGCAGATCATCTTCCTGAAACGGTGCCGCGCAGGCGCAGCTCATCACATGCTGGGCCAGCACGTCCAGCCCGCCCTGGCGAAACGGTTCGCCGTCGCGCCGGCCTTCTTTCACCGCATCCATCGCCGCTTGCGCCTCGAGATATTCGAACCGGTTGCCGGGCACCAGCAACGCCTTCGACGAGACATCCAGCCGGTGGTTGGCGCGGCCAATCCGCTGCAGCAGCCGCGACGATCCCTTTGGCGCGCCCATCTGGATCACACAGTCGATATCGCCCCAGTCGACGCCCAGATCGAGCGAGGCCGTACAGACCAGGGCCTGCATCTTGCCGGACGCCATGGCATTTTCCACCTTCCGCCGCGCTTCCTTCGACAGGCTGCCGTGATGAATACCGATCGCCAGCGTCTCGTCGTTGATTTCCCACAGCTTCTGGAAGGTCAACTCGGCCAGAAAGCGCGTGTTGCAGAAAATCAGGGTCATCCGGTTGCTGCGAATCTGCTGCATCACCTGAGGAATCGCATAGGCGCCCGCATGGCCGGACCAGGGCACCCGTATCGGATCGCCTTCCGGCGTTTCCGGCAGCATGATTGACAGATCGGCGGGCGCACCTTCTGCGCCCAGCACATGAGTCACCGTTTCGATATCTCCGTAAGGCGCGAGCCACGCGCGGAAGTCATCGGGTTCGGCCACCGTCGCCGACAGCGCCGCCCGGCGCATGTCCGGTGCGATTTTCTGCAGCCGCGCCAGCGACAGGGCCAGCAGGTCACCGCGCTTGCCGGTGGCAAAGGCGTGAGCCTCATCGATCACTACCCGCTTGAGTCCGGCAAACAGGGTGAAACTCTCCGGCTGGCTGAGCAGCAGGTTGAGCGATTCCGGCGTCGTCAGCAATATCTGCGGCGGCTTCACCCGCTGCCGCGCCTTGCGATTGGCCGGCGTATCGCCGCTGCGCGTTTCGATCGTGATCGGCAGCCCCATTTCCTCGACCGGCGTCAGCAGATTGCGTTGCACGTCAACCGCCAGCGCCTTGAGCGGCGAGATATAGAGCGTGTGCAAGCCGTTCCCCGCTTCCCGTTCACCCTGAACTTGTCGAAGGGCCGGTTGCGCCAGGCGCGGTGCTTCGACAGGCTCAGCACGTACGGATTTTGCATCCTGTTGATCAACCAGATCAACCAGCGTCGGCAAGAACCCGGCCAGAGTCTTGCCGGCACCGGTGGGAGCGGTCAGCAAGGCATGACGCCCGGCCCGCGCGGATTCCAGCATCGCGAGCTGATGCGGCCTTATCGCCCAGCCGCGCGATGCGAACCAGTCGGACAGGATCGGCGGAATGTTGTCATTGGCCATTGTTCCGGAATGGCGCTTCGTTGTTATTGTTTCAACTCCGCCATCAGCCCGAACAGTTGCACCACATCCGGCGGCGAGGGATCACCGGCATATTCGCGGTAGAGCGTCGAGACATTGACCGCGATCCGTTCGCTGTCGCCCCAGCTGGAAAAATCGCCCAGCCTTATATCATGCGCGGCGTCGCGCACCGACAGGCCGGCGTCAAACCGCTTGCGCGCTTCCTGGTCGATATAGCGCAGATAGTCCTGCACTCGCCGGACACCGTGGACATCGGTGATCGGGCCGTGTCCCGGCACGATCGTCTCGGCCTTGAGATCGATAATTGTGTCGCAGGCGGCGACCCAGTTGGCGACCGGCCCGGCCCACATGATTGGCGTGCCTTCGATGAACAATATGTCCCCGGTAAAGATGGTCTTGTCACCGGGAACGTGGACCAGCACATCGCCGGCCGTGTGCGCAGGGCCGACTTCGATCAGATCGACCTGCTTGTCGCCCACCGTCACGCTGTGCCGGCCGCTGAAGGTCTGGGTCGGCAGTTTCTCCTCGACATCGGTAAAATCAAAGCTGCCAAAAATATCCACCAGATATTGTCCCGCCGGTCCCATCGCGCGGGCTTGTGCCATGATCGCGGCGAGCTGGCTGGCGGGCAGTTCGGACATTTCCCGCGCGCTCGCCTCCGATGCGATAACCTCCGCCTTATGACAACAGCCATTGCCGTGGGTATGGTCACCATTGGCATGCGTGTTCACGATGGTCCCGATGTCATCGGCACCGACGCCGGCCGCATCCGCCATCACGCCAAGCATCTCGCGAGTCAGGCAGGCATCGAACAATGTATCGACGAGCAGGGATTCGCCGCCATCGGTGATCAGTCCGGCGTTGGACCAGCCCCAGCCGCCATCCGGCTGGAGATAGGCGTAAAGGCCGTTGCCGGTTTCAACCAGACCCTTTTCAAACGGAATTGCCATCGACTCTTCTCCCGTATCACGCACCATATGCGGTATATTGTCGTAACTATCCAGTCATTCGAACGTAGGTGGTTGGAGAATGGCGGCACGGCGATGCTTGCCGACCGTATATTATTTTCGTATCTGGCGGACGGGGGCAATTTGACCGCGACGGTCGCGAAAGATCCAATAAGAGCGACACAATATGAACAATCGGGCAACGTCGAAAAACCGCATTGAATGGGGGTTCATGCTCACCCTGCTGGCCGTCATTTCGCTGGCCTTTGCGTTCATTGTCGAGCCGTTTTTCGGAGCGATAGTCTGGGCGGTGGTGGTCGCCGTACTGTTTCGGCCGGTATATGATCGCCTGGTAGGCCTTTTGCCGGGCCGGACCAATCTGGCGACGGTGATCACTCTGGTGCTGATCCTGTTGCTGGTTATCGTTCCCGCTATTCTGCTTGGCTTCGCGATGGTGCAGGAAGCGACGGGCATCTACCAGCGGATCCAGTCTGGCGAGATCGATTTCAACGCGGTCTTTGAAGGATTTGAAAAATCCCTGCCGCACTGGATGCAGGTTCAGCTCTCTGCCTACGGCTATGGCGATATTGCCAGCATCAGGGCAGAGGTCGAACAATATGTTTCCGGCATTCTTGAATTTCTGCTCGGTCAGCTGCTCAGCGTCGGGCAGGGCGCGTTCCAGTTCCTGCTCGGTTTGGGCGTGATGCTGTATCTCACATTCTTCCTGTTACGCGACGGCCCGGCCCTGATCGACCGCATCGGCGACATGATACCGCTCAAGGAGTCAAAGCGTCATATCCTGATGGAGCGCTTTCTCGCTGTGATCCGCGCGACGATCAAGGGCAGTCTGGTTATCGCGGTCATCCAGGGCACACTGGGGGGACTGGTCTTCTGGGCGCTGGATATCCGCGGTGCGCTGTTGTGGGGCGTGGTGATGGGTGTGTCATCGCTGATTCCGGCGATCGGCACCGGTTTTGTCTGGGTGCCGGTCGCGCTCTACCTGTTCATCACCGGCGATGTCACTGAGGGCATCATATTGAGCCTTTGTGGCGTGTTCGTGATCAGCATGGTGGACAATGTCGTGCGCCCGATCCTGGTCGGCCGGGATACAAGAATGCCTGACTATGTGGTGCTGATTACCACTCTCGGCGGGCTGCAATTATTTGGCATCAATGGCATTATCATCGGTCCGCTGGTGGCAGCGCTGTTCATTGCCAGCTGGAGCATTTTCTCCGATATGCACGAGGTCCATCAACCCGAGCACGTCAGCGACTAAACGCTTCATCTGCCATCGCGATCATCGAGCGGGCGTGGCGCAGCGCCACCGCGTGATGGTCATGGCCATAGCCGCCGCCTAGCGCGCTGGCGACAGGAATGCCCCGGTCGCGGGCCCGGCGAATCACCATCCGCTCGCGCTGTTCGAGACCAGTGTCGCTGAGCGCCAGCCGGCCCAGCCGGTCATCGACATGCGGATCGACACCTGCCTGATAGAGCAGCAGGTCGGGTTCGAAGTCGGCTAGACTTTCCGTCAGGGCCCGTTCCAATATGGCGAGATAGTGGTCATCCTCGACGGCATCGGGCAGCGCGATATCGCGACTGGAACATGCTTTTCGCGTCGGGAAATTGCGCTCGCTGTGGATGGACAGAGTGAAGACATCTGTACGCCCGGCCAGCAATACGGCGGTCCCGTCACCCTGATGCACATCGAGATCGACGATCAGGATCTTGCGCGCATCGCCCTCCGCCAACAGCCGGTTGGCGGTAATCGCCAGATCATTGAACACACAATAGCCGGCGCCGGTATCGGCCAGCGCATGGTGGCTGCCACCGGCGCTATTGGCGGCATAGCCATGGTCCAGAGCAAGCTTCGCCGCCATCCAGGTACCCCCTGATGTATATTGCACACGGCTGGCAATCTCGGCGGATACCGGAAAGCCGATCCGGCGCTCCGTTTCACGTGGAACAGAGGCGGTCAGCACCTGTTCGACATAGGCCGGATCATGCACCGCCTCGATCCACTGCCGCGGCATTGGTTCCGGCTTATGAACAACATGTTCCGGCGCGTGCTCCCGAATGGCGTCCATCACCAGCTGATATTTGTCGAACACAAAACTACCGTTTTTCGGTCGCGGCGCGACATAATCAGAATGATGAACGATATGGAGCATGACTATTCTAGACTGCTTTCCGCAAATGATAGGTCAGAGCCATGGCAATGCAATGCCTGAGGACATCGACTGGCAGGGCGTCGCTGACGTCGAAGAGTAGCGCCCGATTGCCATCGAAGGTGAGGCTATCCTTGTACAGGTGCCGGTATCTATCGATCAGATCGGTCTGACAATGTACAAATAGGGCGTAGGTGTCGGTCGAGCACTTGTGCCTATGGACTCGCACCGTCGTGCCAGATCCGGTGGCCGTGGTGAGGAACGCAGGTTCTCCCCATTTCAGGGTCTCCTCGAGCGGGCCGATAGCCGGGTCGTCGCGCGCGACATCCAGTATGAGGCCCCGAAGCTGGATCAGTTTCTCCGTCAGTGCTTGCGGAAAGCCTGCCCAGGCGGCCCGGGTCTGTTCGGGAATTACCTCTGTCATTCCCGCTCACTATCAGTCACTCGATGTTTTTGTCACGCGCCGCGTATCAATTGACCCGGCCGGGCTCCGGTGGACTGGTCAAAGCGCCGGATGATTTCTCCGGAGACTATGGTTGCATCATAGCCCGTTGCGCGCTGGTGCAATCGTTGGCCGCCGGCGGGAAGATCCCGGACGATCTCGGGCAAATGCAATTCCAGCCGATCCATATCAATGACATTGATGTCGGCCTTGGCCCCGGCCTTCAGCAAGCCGCGCTGGTTCAGACCGACCGCAGACGCGGCCTTGTGCGACAACATATGGATTGCCTGCGGCAGGTTGAACCGGAAGCCATTGGCCTTTTGCACATATTGCTTGAGCAGATAGGTCGAGTAGCTGGCATCACATATCGCGCCATAATGAGCGCCGCCATCGCCCAGTCCGGGTATGCAATGGGGGTGGCTGAGCATTTCGTGGGCGCTGGCCAGCGTGCCATTCTCGTAATTGCCGAGTGCCGCCAGAAACAGCCCCTTGCCATTGGTATCCAGCAACCGGTCATAGGCAATTTCTTGCGGCGTGCAGCCTTTGGCGGCTGCCTGACCGGCCATGCTCATCTCTTTCGGCGGTGCATAATCCGGTGGATCATCCAGCGGGAAGAGCCAGTTCCAGTCGCGGGCCAGGGCGTTGAACGGATGGCCAGGCTCGAACTCCTCGCTCAGCAGCGCCTCTCGCATGGCGGGATCCCGCATCGCCGCGACCTGCTGTTCGATTGGCAGATCCGCGATCTTTGCCCAGCTCGGGCAAAGGATGAACGGATGTACCGTCAGCTCCAGTCCGGCGATCAGGCCGATCGGACGCGGCATGATCTGGGCAGTGGCTTTGCCGCCATAGGAATTGGTGCGGTCGATCATTTCCAGCACCCGGCGCCAGCGCGGCGGACCGTCATTGCCGGAGGCAAGCGTGAAGGTTGCGGGCCGGCCGGAGCTTTCGACCACCCGTTCGATGACCTTATATTCCTTGTCCCAACCGACAAAGGCATCCAGCACGACCTGAAACGTCCCGGTGCCGGCATCCGCCATGCCACCACAGATCGCTTCCAGCTCGGCAATATCGGCTTCAAACGTCGGTATGCTGCCGCCGTCTGCGGTCTTGTGGATCGACAGACGCGAGGTGGCAAAACCGATCGCGCCGGCTTCCATCGCTTCCTGGCACAGCTTGCGCATCATCGCCAGATCTTCTTCATCGGCCGGTTCGCGAGCGGCGCCGCGCGCGCCCATCGCATAGACGCGCAGCGGCGAGTGCGGCAGATAGGCGGCGACATCGATATCGCGCTTTCCCTTGGCCACGACGTCGAGATATTCCGGAAAGGTCTCCCAGTTCCAGGGCAGGCCGTCGGACATCACCACGCCGGGAATATCCTCGACGCCTTCCATGACATTGATCAGCATATCGTGATCCGCCTGGCGGCAGGGCGCAAAGCCGACCCCGCAATTGCCCATGATCGCCGTAGTCACGCCGTGCGAAGAGGAGGGGCTAAGCTCTTCGGCCCAGATCGACTGGCCGTCATAATGGGTGTGCACATCGACAAAGCCGGGGGTGACGATCTTGCCCGTGGCGTCGATTTCTTCGCGGCCGGTGCCGGACACGGTGCCGATCACCGACACTTTGCCGTCACTGATCGCGACATCGCCGTCGATCAGATCACCGCCGCTGCCGTCGGCGATGGTCCCGCCACGGATTACCAGATCATATTCACTCATGCTATCGCACCTCTCATGCCTTGATCCAAATGATGATACTGCCGATCAGCGAGCCCAGAACGAAAATATAGATGGGCGGCATGCTGATATACAGCCAGCGCAGCCGTTTCTCGGGCGCCTTGTGATAGCCCAGCGCATAGCCGACCCGCATGAACGGCCAGATCAGACCTATGCCCGCAGCCCAATAGGGGCTGACCACATAAGCGAACAGCCACAGGCCGGGCAGAAACAGCACGAGATGTTCCAGCGTGTTCTGGTGCGCCCTGACATAGCGCTCATATTCGGGAGGACCGCTGTGCGACGGCACTGCAATCTTGAACCGACCGCGTGCCAGTCCCGCCATCAGCAGTGTAAAATAATAGGCCAGCAAGGCGAGGGCGCTGACAAAGGTGACGTAAATATACGGATCCATAAGCAGCAATTCCTCATCCCTTATCGGTCCGTTTTGAACGAACGACCGGGACCTGGCCATACTGCATTTCGATAAGATGCGGGCGCAGGGGCAATCGGAAAGCCAGCGGGGACCAGTCAGCTCCCATCCGCTTTATACGCTCGCTAAATATTGGCAAAATATACCATTAGTCAGGAAACGGAAAACGTGCGTCGGAACGCCGCCAAGCTCAAGCCATTGAAAATATTGTATTTTATGCAGTTGGCACGGCGCATGCAAAGCTGTTGTTATCTTCGCTAAAGGAACTGCGAAGGACCATTTAAACAACAGGGAATTTCAAGATGATCAATGCAAATATTCAGAACCATGTCGCCGCCGCTTTCGCCGCTCTTTTCTCCGCTGCCGTTCTGGTTGCCGCAAGTGTTGGCCCAGCGGTTCAAAACTCCGCCGCTCTGGTCGCATAGTCTAGCCAGCAGGAAGGAAAAATCATGCCCCGTTTCACGCTCCGCGAGGAAATCGCCGCCAGTTTCGCCGCCATCCTTTGTTCCGCAATTTTCGTGCTCTCCGCGATCGGGCCGGCAACCGGTGGTGCCACCGCCAGCTTCATTTGATGCTGGACGGTCGCCGCTAATGCCCGGCCTGTTCCCCCCGCTCGAGGCCGGAAAGCGCCAGCTGTTCGTCAATCTGTGCCATCAACCGGTCGAGACCTTCCTGTGATTTCGCTTCGGCGCGGGCGACCAGGACGTCCTGGGTATTGCTGGCGCGCAGCAGCCACCAGCCGTCTTCGGTATTGACCCGTGCGCCGTCCGTGTCATTGACTTCAGCCCCGCTCGCCGACAGCCGCTCGAGGACTTCGTCAATCACCGGGAACTTCCGGCTCTCATCGACTTGAAAGCGCATTTCCGGCGTGTTGATCATCTCGACCATATCGCTCCGCAGTTGAGTCACGCTCTTGCCGATATTGGTCGCTGCCTGAATCAGACGGATCGCGGCATAAGGTGCATCGTCAAAGCCGTAATAATCATGTTTGAAAAAGACGTGGCCGCTCATTTCACCAGCCAGCGGTGATCCGGTTTCCTTCATCTTCGACTTGATCAGGCTGTGGCCAGTCTTCCACATCAACGGTTCACCGCCAAGCGCAGCGACCCGGTCGTACAGCGCCTGCGATGCCTTGACGTCGGCGATGATGGTTGCCCCCGGCTCGCTCTTCAGCACATCCTCGGCGTAGATTTGCAGTAACTGGTCGCCCCAGATCACCCGGCCTTCGCCATCAATCGCGCCGATCCGGTCGCCGTCGCCATCAAATGCGACCCCGAAATCGAGATTTTTCTCTGCCACCAGCGTCTGCAGATCGACCAGATTCTTTTCTTCGGTTGGATCGGGATGATGGTTGGGGAACGTGCCATCGACATCGGTATAGAGAAGATGATGCTCGCCTGAACCACGTTCGGTAAGCAGCTTGGTCAATTTCTCGATCACCGGTCCGGCCGCGCCGTTGCCGCAATCCCAGGCGACCTTGAAAGCACCACCGGTAAAATTCTTCAGCAGGCGCTCGACATATTCATCTTCGATCTCGATCCGTTCCAGCGTGCCGCTGCCATCGTCCCAGTCACCCTCAGAAGCCATCGTGCCAAGCTTCATGATGTCTGCACCGAAAAACGGCCGTCCCTGAAACACCATCTTGAAGCCGTTATAATTGGCGGGGTTGTGGCTGCCGGTGATCATGATGCCGCCCTGAACTTGATCCAGTACGGATTCGGCATAATAGAGCATGGGAGTGGGACCCATGCCGACCGAGATGGCATTGATTCCGGCATCATTCAGGCCGCGGATCAGCGCTGCCTCCAGCACCGGTGAACTGGTACGCCCGTCCCGCCCGGTAGCGACGGCTGTCCCGCCGTCTCGTGCTATCAGAGTCCCGAAGCCACGTCCGATGGCATAGGCGTCATCCTCGCCCAGAGTTTCGCCAATGATCCCGCGAATGTCATATTCGCGCAGCGACGTCGGGTGAAAATCGTGGGAGGTGGGTGCAGTCATATCGGGGCCCTAGCATATTGGATTTACTGGTCTTTGTAAGCAGCGGATAGGTGAAAATCCAGTGCTACTGTCAAAATGCGACAGCTTGGTTACCGTCTGCTGGATGCTTCCAGTTCTGCCAACAACAGATCCCGCGCGCGGTTGATCATCTTAGCCAGTTGCTCGTCTCCGCCATTGTCGGGATGATGTTCCGCCAACCGTTCTTTCCAGGCAGCGTTTATCTCGATAAATCCGGCATCGTCACTCACTCCCAGCAGGGACCGTGCGCGGTCCAGTTCAAAACTGCGTGGTTTGCGCTTCGGTTCCTCTGTTTCGCGGGCCGGGATCAATATCCGCCATCCGCTCAGAAAGGCCGCTCCTGCCAGCATTGCTCCGCCCATGATCCAGCCGCCGCCCCGCAGAAAATTCGCACCAACCAGGGCAACGACAAGCGCCAGCCATTGGTTGGAAGTCATGGTTTTTGCCTTGCCCGACAATATCAACCACAAGAGAATAGCGCCGCCAAAGATCAGCAATGGCAGCATCGATCAGGCCACCAGTTTCGGAGAAGTGGCGGCGGGTTCGCCGTCATCGATCAAGGATTTTCTGGCTTGCGGCAGCGCCAGATGCTTGATCAATTCCCGCAACTCCTGACGCGCCGCCAGATGGCTCGTCGCCAGCCGGCCGAGATATTGCTTGTCCAGCATGGTCAGGCCCGACGGAAACAGTTCGCGGTAAATGACCCGCTCGCTCAAGCCGGGGATGATCCGGAAGCCAACGCGCTGGGACAATTCTCCGAGTGCGGCGATGATCCGCTTCATATTATGAGCTTCGACATATTGCGTCCGGTTTCTCAGCACCACCCAGTCGATTGTCGCACCATCGGCCTTGGCGCGCGTCTTGCGGGCATCCCAGATCAACTCCGCGTAAAAACTGAGCTTGCTGACCTTGTAGGTTTCCGGATGCACCTGACCGATCAGATCGAAATCAACAAAGCTGTCGTTGATCGGGGTGACAAGACTGTTCGCCCGGGTCGCCACATAACGCGCATATTCGTCATCGCGGCCCGGCGTGTCGAACAGCAGATAATCGACACCCTGGCCCGTCCGTTCCATCAGTTTCTCAAGCTGGCCTATATCGTCGCCGTCAAACACTTCATATTGTGGCTGAGGAATATCGATGTTCAGCCGCTTCATCGTGGCGTCTCGATTTTCCAGATAACGATAGGATGTGCGCTGCCGGGGATCTAGGTCGATGACCGCAACCTTGTGGCCCTGATAGGCCAGAGCAACCGCGACATGGACGGCGGTGGTTGACTTGCCGGTGCCGCCTTTCTCATTAGCGAAGACAATATGATACGCACTACTGGTCACGTTTTGATCAATATCCCTGTTCTTGGCCCTTGCGAAGGGCAATCGTCCGTCCCATAGCTTAGATGAGTTCGACAGCAAAATCTAAACGCAAAGAGTGATGCATGCAAATTGTTCGACAGCTTGCTCCGCTGCAAGACGCCTTGACGGAACTTCGCAAGCCGGGTCTGAAAATCGGGCTGGTTCCCACGATGGGGGCGCTGCACGCGGGTCATATGCGATTGGTGGAAGTAGCGAGAGAGCATTGCGATGCGGTGGTTGCGTCGATCTTTGTCAATCCGACCCAGTTTGGCGAAGGCGAGGATCTGGATGCCTATCCACGTCAGGAGACCGCCGACGCCGCGCTGCTGGAAGCCGCCGGAGTGGAATTGCTCTGGGCTCCCACGGCGGATCAGATGTATCCATCCGGCTACGCCACCAGCATCAGTGTTATCGGGGTCAGCGACGGCCTCTGCGGTGCCGCCCGGCCCGGCCATTTTGACGGGGTTGCAACAGTGGTGGCAAAACTGTTCAATCAGACCCGTCCCGATGCGGCTTTTTTTGGCGAAAAAGACTATCAGCAGCTGGCGGTCATCCGAAGAATGGCCCGCGACCTCGATTTCACCCATGATATTATCGGTGTTGCGACCGTGCGCGACCCCGACGGGCTCGCCCTGTCGTCGCGCAACGCCTATCTGAGCGAAGCGGAAAGAGAGAGAGCCGTGGCGCTGCCGGCAGCAATGCGGGAAGCGGCTGGCGCGATTGCGGCTGGCGGCGAGGTCGCCGCAATTCTGGCCGACGCGAAGTCCCGAATATTGGCATCCGGATTTCACAAGATCGACTATCTGGAGCTGCGCGACGCCGATACATTGGCCCTGCTGGATGTTTTTGCCAAACCCGCCCGTCTGTTGGCGGCTGCGCGCATTGGACGCACTCGATTGATTGACAATATCCCGGTTGAATAGGGTCCTGGTGCGACATGGTTAATCCGGAAAAGTTGCACAAAAAGCCTGATTTCCGGGACTTTTGAGGGGCCGGCACCGAATTTGTAAAAATCGTGTTAACCATTTCTTTAGCATATTGCGTTGAAAGTCTCCCTGTCGCTGCATTTGCGACGATAGAAAACAGGGACTGGAAATATGGGCAACAGCATGAAAAGCGCCGCCTTTCTGATCGAAAGTCGCCTCGCAGAGGCGTCTCGGGGCAGCAGCAATGCATATTATGATCTGGGGGTCATCTACTCGACCGGATCTGATGGCGTTGATGTGGATCTGATCGAAGCGCATAAATGGTATAATCTGGCGGCCTTGTCGGGCCACGAGCAAAGCAAGATCTGCCGGGCAGAAATCTCGCTGGACATGACGGCGCGCGAGATCGCCGAAGCGCAGCGCGAAGCGCGCAACTGGCTGCAGGATAATACACTCCGCGCGGCCTAGGACTAGTTTGACTTTTTAAACGGCCCCATCTCGGCCAGAAATTCAATGTCGGCAGCGACTGCGCGTCTTTCGCGTTCTAGATAGTCGGCAATGGCCGACCGAAACCCCGGATCGACAATATAATGGGCTGACCAGGTCGGCACCGGTTGATAGCCACGCGCCAGCTTGTGGCTCCCTTGCGCACCCGCCTCGACGGTTTTCAGCCCGCGCGCTATGGCCGCGTCAATCGCCTGATAATAGCAAATCTCGAAATGCAGGAACGGGATATTGCGGGTACATCCCCAATAGCGGCCAAATAGCGTGTCGGCGCCAATCACATTCAGCGCGCCAGCGATCGGGATACCGTCCTGCAAGGCCAGGATCAGCAGCAGCTTGACCGCCATTTTGTGCTGCAACAGATCAAAGGCGCTGCGCGTCAGATAGGGCTGGCCCCATTTTCGCATGCCGGTGTCCTGATAGAATTCCCAGAAATAATCCCAGTGCTGCGGTTGAATTTCGTCGCCGGTCAAATGGACAATATCGACGGCTTCCTGGGCATTGCTCCGTTCCCGTCGGATCGCCTTGCGTTTACGGGACGACAATGCCGCGAGAAAGCCGTCAAAATCTTCATAGCCATCATTCTGCCAATGGAACTGGCTGTCGGTGCGGATCATCCACCCGGCCTCGCGAAAATGGGGAAGCTGGTCTTCGCTGACGAATGTCGCATGGACCGACGAGATCCCGTTATTCTCCGCCAGTTGCTCCGCCGCTCGTAACAGCGGTACGGCCAGCGCTTCGTCGCGCATCAGGAGACGGGGGCCGGGTACCGGGGAAAAGGGCGCCGCGATTTGGATTTTCGGATAATATTGGCCGCCGGCATTTTCGAATGCATGGGCCCACTGCTGGTCAAAAATATATTCGCCCTGGCTGTGGGACTTGAGATAGCTGGGCAGGCAGGCGGCAATGGTGCCGGCCTTGTCTTCAATGATGATCGGCAGGGATTTCCAGCCGGTACCCGGACCAACGCTGCCGGATTCCTCCATCGCTGAAAGAAAGCCGTGCGACACAAACGGATTGGCCTCACCGGCACAGGCATCCCACTGATCCGCGGGCAGGCTGGCGATATCATCGGCAACGCGGGCTAGTATGTCGTCGGGAGCAGCGGGAGAATCAGACATCGCGTTCCATGCTATCAGGTCTGCGGTATCTCATAAACCGGTTCGTCCGCATAGCGAAGGGCGGTCTCTTCCTGTTCGGCCGAGCGGACCGTCCAGGTAACGATTGGCAGGCCCCGCGCCCGCTGGGAAGCGGCAAAGCGCGACGGCAGGTCGCGTATATCATAGGCCAGAAAATCCGGCTTCGCGATCCACAGGTTGCGGTGGCGAGCGATCCGGCCGCGCCAATTCTTGCCATGTTCCTCGGTGACCACCAGTCCGCGCACAATATGGTCGGCATTGCTGCGAAACCAGGCACTCACCAGCGGATTGAAAGACATGATCGCTGCCTTGCCACCATAGCCTTCCAGCGCACGACGTACCGACAGGCACAGGGGGCCCACGCGCCGGCTGCGGGATTTGATCTCGATCAGCATCGGCACCTGTCCCGCAACCTGCTCCAAGGTCTCACGCAAGCGCGGAATTTTGCCGTGGCCATTCCGCAACGCGATCTGATCGATCTCTTCGGAGCGCAAATTGCCGATCGGTCCGGACCGCTCTGTCAGCCGGTCCAGCTCATAGTCATGAAAGACAAAGGCGCGACCATCTTCCGCCGCCTGAACATCGCATTCGATGCCATGGCCCAATTTGATTGCTGCTTCGAACGCCGCCGGACTGTTTTCGAGTATGCCATTGCCGTGAAGGCCGCGATGCGCATAGGGCTGACCCTTGAGAAAGGCTACGCGGCCAGGGTCCGGAGCTGGCGCGAGCGCATTATCGAGCAGCGTGCCGATCACTCGGGCTTGAGGGCGATGATGGCGTCGACTTCCACCGCGACCCCGAGCGGTAGCGATGCGACCCCAACGGCGCTTCTGGCGTGCTGTCCGGCCGCTCCGAAGATCACTTCCATCATGTCAGAACAACCATTGGCCACCTTGGGGTGATCGGTATAGTCCGCCGTGCTGTTGACGAACACGCCGAGTTTGACAATCCGGTCAACCCGGTCGAGCGATCCTGCCGCCCTCTTGATCTGTGCCGCGATCATCAGCGCACAGGCTTTTGCCGCCTGCTGCCCTTCTTCAAGCGACATATCGTCACCCAGTTTTCCCGTGATCAGCTGGCCATCATGCATCGAAACCTGCCCGCTGATATGCAGCAATCCATTCATTTCAACCGCAGGTACATAAGACGCAACCGGCGCAGCGGGCGTCGGCAAATCGATACCTTTGGCGGACAGGGCTTTTTCAATATTATTGGTCATAGGGCATAACTTTCAGGCATGGTTGGCGGGATCACGCTCTTGCGAGGGCAGGCCCGTCGCCGGAGCTGGTCGGGCCTGTTCGAATTTTTCGGATATCCAGGCCACGGCTTCGCTCCAGGAGTCGATGCGGGCATGGGCGGCGGGGTTGGTCTTGATATGTTTTGCCATGATCGGTTCTCCGACCATCTGCAGCCGCCAGACATCAGGCGCATGTTTTGCTACGCTGCCGTGCTGATGACCCAGATCATCGACAAACACCGTGACCGAAGGATTAAATTCGGCGAGAATACTGGTCAGCAACTCGCCCTTGCCGCCCTGATTGGTATAGACCGGAAAATCGATGCCGACGGCCTTGAGCTGTTCCGCTCGCGCTTCGCGCCGGTCGTCGAGCAGATTGGTCAATATCACCACATCGGCCCCTTTACTGAGGGCATTGATCGCTTCGACCGCACCTTCAATCGCGCCCTGACGGTGCATTTCGGTGTCGAAAAATTCCTTCAGCATCGGCCAGATCTGTTCTGGCAGAACCTGAGTGCCATCATGTTTATGGCGCAGCGCGTTGGCGAAATCGCTACCATTTTCTAGATCGAAATGAATGTGCTTGTCACTGTCCAGCCATTGCTGGAACGGCACCACCATGTGCAGCAATACTTCGTCGCAGTCACTGATCAGAAGCGGCTTTTTACTCATGGAACTCTCCGGCGGCGTTAAGATGGTGGGCGGCGGCGGACAATTTCGCCGGCGCCACTCCAATCGCGTCTGCGCAGGCTAGCAGATCGGGTTCGTGATTGGCGAGAAAGCCGAGCAGGGATGCCAGCATGGTCGGATCTTCAAGGCCGGACCTCAATTCGCGCGGATCCAGTCCGGTCAGTGCCAGCAACCGCTCGGCGCGATCCTGATCCTGCAGCACCCAGCCGAGCGCCTGCAGGGCGATGATTTCGCTATCCGGCTCGAGATTGGGATTTGTTTCCATTACCGCTTTCGCCTAATGGTTCGGCGGGAAGTTTGAAAGGGCAAATTCGGTCGTGGCAAAAAGAGTGTTGGTGGTTGAGGACAATGAATTGAACCTCAAGTTGTTCTGCGATCTGTTGCGGGCGCATGGCTATGCGGTGGAGCCGGTCAGCGATGGTCGGCAGGTGCTCGAAAAGGCGAGGAGCTTCGTACCGAACCTGATCATCATGGATATCCAGCTGCCCCACGTCAGTGGCCTGGAGTTGATCGAGCAGATCAAAAATGATGGCCAGCTCAAGATCATTCCGATCATGGCTGTGACCGCTTATGCTGGCAAGGGCGATGAAGACCGGATATTGAGCGCCGGCGCCGAAGCTTATGTTTCAAAGCCGATATCGGTCGCCAAATTTATCGAATCGGTGCAGCAGGTGCTGCACCGCTAAAGTTCAACGAAAAACCGCTTACTTGATCTTCGCTTCTTTAAACTCGACATGCTTGCGCACAACCGGATCATATTTGCGCTGCACCATTTTCTCGGTGAGATTGCGCGGATTTTTGCGGGTTACATAGAAAAATCCCGTGTCCGCGGTGCTGACGAGCTTGATCTTTACATTGGCTGGTTTCGCCATGGTGCATTCCTTAAGGCAGAAGCTGAAATAAAAACAGCGACGCAATCCGGCGCCGCATTCGTTCAGCGCGCTAATGGTGAAAAGGCCGCAGGTTGTCAAGAAAAAGCCTGCATCAGGGACTGGCCTGCAAACTATACTGCTGTTCACGACTATTTAACCATGATTTTGCATGGTTGGGCCGCATCAGGGAGCAATTGCGGTGAATCACGATAATATTCTTTTTGTCCAGGCAGAAATGCTGAAATTGCTGGACGCTCTGCCGGTCGAGATGGTCACGCAGCGTCCGCGCCAATTCCTGATCCATCTGGACGAGATTCGGCAAAAAGCAACGCAACATCATCTGTTCGCGCTGCGCGATCTTGCTTGTGCCCTGGAGAGCACCTTGCAATCCGCCCTGCAAAATGGCGGTGCGACAACCATTGCCCGGTCTTATCTTGAAGCGATGCGCGCGACGCTGGATTGCGAAGAGATCAATCCTGCCATGACCGAAGCGCTGATGGCGAATGTCGCCCTCCGCCTCGGCGGCATGCCGTAACCGCGCGGATCGTGGATGCATTTTTCACTTCGCTCTTTGCGCTGGCGCTCGCAGAATTCGGTGACCGGCCCCAGATTCTCTGTGCCGCTCTGGCGATGCGCTACGGCCGGCCGTCGCCGGTAATCTTTGGTCTTGCGGCTGCCACATTTTGCAATTGCGTGATTTCCGCCATAGCCGGATCGGCAATCCACCGCTGGATCAGCGAAGACGCCTTGCAACTATTCTATGCCTTGTCTCTCATTTTTGCCGGCTTTGGCATGGTCGCCTGGCGTCGCCCGGTCGATCTGCTCGAAAAGTGGCGACTGGGACCGTTCTGGACATCTTTTCTCGGCCTGTTCATCCTGCAATTTGGGGACAAGGGGCAATTCATACTGGTCGCCACAGCCGCGCGTACTGACATGGCGGCCTTTGTTACAGCGGGAGGATGGTTCGGGGTGATGATCGCCTGCCTGCCCGCGATCCTGTTCTATCGGCAATTGACCGACACGATCCCGATGGCTCCTGTTCGCTATGTCGGTGGCGCGGCGTTTCTTCTGGTTGGTGCCGTTCTGGCCCTCGGTGCCTGGGGCATCATCTGAAGAAAACAGCCGTGCCCTTCGGACAGCAGTCAATCGATATTATCAATCTGAGAGAGCAAATCTTCCGGTTATCTTAAGGCGTCAAAGCAATATATTACATTGTCATAGACTAGACAGATCCGAAAAGGAGAATGACAATGACGACTGGTGACAATGCAAAGAAGGCTGTAGCCGAAGCACTGAATGGAATTCTGGCAGACAGTTTTGCCCTTTATCTCAAGACGAAAAATTTCCACTGGCATGTTTCGGGCCCGCATTTCCGGGACTATCATCTCATGTTTGACGAGCATGCGTCCCAAATTCTGGCGACCACCGACTTGATTGCCGAGCGGGTTCGCAAAAATGGTCTTCGCACCCTGACCTCGATTGGCGACATCGCAAAACGACAGAGCATCGTCGACAATGATGATGCCAAGGTGGCTGCAGCTGATATGCTGGCCGAGTTGCGTGCGGACAATCTGAAGTTGGTCGAACAACTTCGTGAGGCGAAAGAGCTGGCCGGAGAAGCGGGTGATAACGCGACCGATGGCCTGATTGACGACTGGACGGATCAGGCCGAAGAGCGTGCGTGGTTCTTGCTGGAGATTGCGCAGAAAGACTGATCGTCCACAGTGTCCTCTTCAATAATGGGATGGCTGAAAAGCAAAAGCCCGGCGCTGCCGCTTGCCTGAATATCAGTAGGGCGGCGGCAGCGGTCTGGCTGAGACCTGGAAAACCTGTTGCCCAATCATCACAGATGAAACTAAAATGCGTTGTCGGGATCCCCAATATTCGCCGAAAACAAGACTTTGCCGTCGATTGCCGTGGATCCCGGAAAATTTAGCTTTGATTTGGGTCCCAGAATCAAGCAGAACATTCGCCTGAAGTCTATTGTAGATGAATATTATAGGGGACGTTCTTTCATGCACAGGAATTTTGGACAATCTAATCGATCTGTACTGTTGCGTACTGCGGCAGCGAGCGTAATCGCCACGCTTGCTCTGGCGACACCAGCACAGGCTATCGTGCCCAACGATAATTATACTCCGGACGAAATTGTCGACGAAGCAGGCGGCGTCAATGGCGTCGGCATGTTTTACCGCAATGACGGATTTGTCTGTACTGGCACGCTGATTAATCCGCGGACGGTATTATTTGCTGCCCATTGCGTGAATGACCGTCCAGAAACGGACTACGACACCAACGGCACAATTCAGTCGGCCTTTTCGTTCAACGTCAATGCCCTTCCCGGCTTTCAGAATTGGATTGGCAACGGCTTTGCCTCCAATCCCGATTTGTTTGTCTATAATATCAGCCAGATTGCCTATAATCCGGAATCCTTGGCGCAACCTCAAGGCGTCGGTTTTCTGGAAGGCGACATCGCGCTTGCCACGCTGTCTGATCCGGCAGCCAATATCCCCACTTGGGCGTTGCTTTTCTCACCGCTGCCGACCCCCGATTCGATTGGTGATCAGGATGGCACGGGCTATCATGTGAAAATGACTGGCTATGGCCGCACCGGCAGCGGCACCACCGGTGCTTCACAAGGCATTGACTGGCGTCGCCGTGCTGCGGAAAATATGCTTGGTTCACTGTCTTCCTTTGACTCTCGCGATGCATGGCTTTTCGGTGATACCACGGGTGGCTTGCCACAGGTTCTGTACCGGATGGATTTTGACGATCCGAACAAAACCAATCCATTTGACTTTAACCTGTACAAGGACGAACCCCGCGAACGCGAAGGCACAACGGCAGGCGGCGATTCCGGCGGTCCGCTCATTCTGGATGCAGCGAATAACAGCCTGTCCACCGAAGATTTGCAAATTGGCGTCTTGTCCGGTGGTTCGCGTTTCTTTGGCCCACAGGTTTTCAGCTCCTACGGAACAGAAAGCTTTTATCAGCCATTGTTCCTGTTTGCTGATTATATCGCGGCAACCAATCCATATCGCTACGTGAGTGCAAAGGCAGGTGACGGCAATTGGGAAGATGCGACACACTGGCAGACCGATCTGGACCCTGCTTACCGCATCATTGATGCCGACGGAAATGTCGTAAACGGTTTCCCCGACACCCAGTCCGCTGGCCGTTTCGGCGATAGCCCGGAATTTGGACATGTGTGCTTCGATCCGGAAGGTGATAATCCGGGCGACGGTTGCTATGATTTTGCAACCGGCGAAGAAGTGCCACCATCGCGGCCCGCACCAACGCCGGCGCCAACCTCCAGCATCGGCGTAGCTTCTGTTCCGAACGCCACGCCCGTAGAAGCAGTTGCGGCATCGCCCGCTGCACCTGTGGTCGAGGCGTCTGCCGATGTTCAGGCAACGGCAGTGAACGCAGCGCCAGCCTCGGGGCGGCCGCAGTCGCTGGCCAACGCGGCTATTCGCGGCGATATGCTGGTAGATAATGTCGCCATCCGCGGCGGAGCATCCATCGTTGAAAATGTTGCCATCCGTGGCGGCGCAACGCCAGTTGGCGAAATCGCAATCAGCGGCGGCGCTACGCCGGTCGCTGCTGTACCAGCCGCAAACGCTGGCCCTGATGAAGCCGAGGAAGAAGCACAAGCTGGCGGCGATCCATTGCCGGATCCAACCTTGGCCAATGGTCTGCCAGGCGCGACCGATTTCGTCCCCGATAATGTGGATGCTGATGTCGCTGGTGGAGTGAAGGCGCGCTATTTCGAAGTGACGTTGAATCAGGCTGGTACAACGTCATTGAACAGCGATGTGACGATCGACCGCCTCAATGTTGGTGGCACGGCCGGATTGGCGATCAATTCGGGATCAAGCCTTTCTGCCTTGATCGATGTCAACCAGACTGCTGGCAGCGTTGCCGTCAATGGTACATTGAGCAGTGTGGGTGATTATTCCCTCTTTGCTGGATTGCTGTCGGGATCGGGAACCATTAACGCTCCGTTCCTGACCAACATCTCTGGTGCTATCGCACCGGGCACGATGGGAACCATCGGCACTTTGAACATCAACGGCAATCTGGTTCTGTCTTCGGGATCGACATTGTTCCTTGATCTTGGTGCACCCGGAAATTCCGATAGCATTGCCGTTACCGGTGAAGCCAATGTTGGCGGCAATATCGGACTGGCGCCTGTAGACGGCTTCCAGACCGCTACGCCAAGCACATATCGGATCTTGACGGCCGACGGCGGCGTGACGGATCAGTTCGCCGGCGCTCCGAATCTTTCGGCAATCCTGCTGTCGAGCCTCAGCTACAGCGCCAATGCTGTCGATTTGACGGTTCGGGCGCAGAGCTATCAGAATGTGATCGATCAATCCAATGCTGTTCAGGTCAGCTATGCGGCCCTGATGGACCGCAATCGTGGAAACGCGGCTGTGTTAGACTTGTACACATTCCTTGATTTCACCGATGCCGCGACAATCCAGTCGACCTTTAACAGCTGGGCCCCGACGACCGAAAGCACGGTGCGCTCGGTCGGCAAGTCGGTGGCGACCAACATCGCCAACTTCTTCGATTCCCGCATCGCCTTGTCGGATCGGGACTCCAGTGGCGGCACGATCGCTACCATGGGACGACCACTGCAGACCGCATCGATGGCGCTGAATGGCCGTGCCAGCGGAAATGCTGCCGTTATGACGGACTTTGCGGCCGCTAGCGCGGCACAGGATGTCGAAACGATATCCAATGGCGTAAACGAAGATATGGCCGTCTATCTGGCGGGCGGATATATCGATGGTGAGGGTCGTTCTGCGCCTCTGCCTGGTCAGGCTCAAGGCAAGGATGAATTCGACGGATTCTTCGTTGCCGCCGGTATCGAACATTTCCTGTCCGATACAAGCATGATCGGCTTCGGCTTCCATTACACCGATCTTGATGCGACCGCCGCTCTTGGCAACACTGCAAGTGGCAAGACGATTACCGGCACGCTCTATGGGCGGACCATGCTCGGACAGCTTGCTTTGGATACGCAGGTGACTGCGGGTGTTTATGAAGCGTCCACGCAGCGCAACTTGGCGCTGGGTCCGCAGCTGTACACGCTCAACAGTCAAGACGATAACCTGCTGTTCACATCGTCTGTGGATCTGTCCTACAAGCTCGGTACCGGTGGCTTCTCTATCGCCCCGACGGTGGGGATGCGCGCGACCAAGATCGATTTCAGCAATGTGATCGAAACGGGCGGACCGATGGCTTTGACCACGGCGCGGCCCGATTATGACAGTCTGCAAGGTCGTGCGGGTGCCGAATTTGAAGGGGGAGCTGGCAGCAATGTGCAGTTCTTCGGTTCGGCATTCTATGTCCACGAATTCCAGGATGCGCAGACAAATGTCGGGGCAAACTTCACTAATGGTGTTGGCCTGCTCGCGCCATTTGCTCTGGCTGGTCAGGATGACGACTGGTTTGAAACATCTGCGGGCATTCGCGTGAATACCGGCAACCTGTCATTTGGTCTGAGCGGATTTACCACCATCAAGCGCTATGATGCGGAAGCACGCGGCGTGTCCGCCTCGGCAACCATCCGCTTCTGATAGCGGCTTTCTGAAACAACAAGCCCACCGGATGCGTCCGGTGGGCTTTTTTGTGCCTGCGCGATCGGTGGGATTGGTTTGTTACCGGCGCAAAAAAAAGGCGGGTCAATGCCCGCCTTTCTCATTCAGTTAACCGGAAAAGTTATTTTGCGACCAGATTGACCGCCGCCGTCTTGCCGCGCTGATCGACTTCCAGTTCAAACTCAAGCTTGTCGCCTTCTTCTAGGCCGCGCATCCCGGCCCGTTCGACCGCAGAAATATGGACAAATGCGTCGGGCTGACCGTCATCGCGCTGGATGAAGCCAAAGCCTTTGGTGCCATTGAAGAATTTCACCGTGCCGCTGGCCTTTTCGCCGGTTAGTTCCCGCCGGGGAGGACCACCACGATCATCACGGCCACCGCCGCTCGGCACCTCAATAAGATCGCCTTCGATCTGAATGTCGGAAGCGGAGACTTTACCGCCACGGTCCACTAGCGAGAAGCGCAATGTCTGGCCTTCGGCAAGGCCTTTCAGCCCAGCGCGTTCCACCTGGCTAATATGCACAAACACGTCTTCACCGCCGCCATCTTGTACGATGAAGCCAAAGCCCTTTTGTGCGTTGAAGAATTTCACTGTGCCGGTACTTTCGCCGACCACCTGATCCGGCATCCCGCCGCCGCGTCTGGGGCCACCAGAATCGCTGTCTGGCCGCGTATAACGCTCTATGGGCGGGCCACTATCGCCTTGATATCCATCGAAGTTTTCGTCACCGAAGCTGTCGCGCTTGTCCCGGCCTCTGCCTCGCCGGTTTCTGTCAAAACCCATTCTTAAATCGTCACTTTCAATTCGTCCTGCCCAATATAGCAATGTCACAGCGGACGATTTCCGGGACACTGTTTTACACGAATCCAAACGTCGTGCATCTCAACTATATAGAAAAACAGACGAATAAGCGAATGAAATCGGTGAATGGCCTGGCGACCCGAAGGATTCGATCTTGCAGATAGCTTCGCGAACAGATCCGCTATACAGCATTGTCAATTCTGCAAGCCGCCCAAACTAAACTTGCGGTTTGAACCGGTCTGCGCCAAATGGCATTGCACAGACGCCTCGGTTGCGAAAATGGCGTCGGCTCAAAGATAAATTACACAGGCAGATAGTAATGGCAGTTTTTTTTCATGAGGAAGATCTTCCTGCGGGCGTGTTGGATGAGGGAGCCGTCGCTGTGGATACCGAAACCATGGGACTCCAGACTCATCGCGATCGGTTATGTCTGCTTCAGATATCGGATGGCCAGGGCGACGAGCATCTGGTCCGCTTCGGCCCTGACAGCGATTACGAGGCGCCCAATCTCCGCGCCATTCTCGCTGATCCGAACCGCGTGAAACTCTATCATTTTGCCCGTTTTGATCTTGCCGCCATCGAACATTATATGGGCGTGATGGCGGAGCCGGTGTTCTGCACAAAAATCGCGTCGCGCCTCATTCGGACCTATACCGATCGCCATGGCCTGAAGGAACTGGTCCGGGAACTGCTCGGCCAGGATATTTCAAAGCAGCAGCAGTCCAGCGACTGGGGCAGCCCCGAGCTCAGCGATGCCCAGAAAGACTACGCCGCATCGGACGTTCGCTTTTTGCACCGGCTGAAAGATGAACTCGAGATTCGGCTGGAGCGGGAAGGCAGAACCGCCCTTGCGCAGGCCTGTTTTGATTTTCTGCCGGATCGGGCTCGCCTGGATCTCGCTGGCTGGCCGGAAACCGACATATTCGCGCATGCCTGAGCCGATGACCATTTCGTCCACAATAGATCATTGCGATCGCGGGGCTCTCGGTTTGCCATGGTAGCGACCGCAAAAATCGTCCGCACCAGGCGTCAAAAGTTTGCTGCACCCAACAGCAAGCACGATCGCAATATAAAATGGCTGCGGTTCATCCTTCCGGTCGGTGTGGGGGTATTGGGTTCGATGCTGGCATTGGCACCGTTCACAATGACCGGCGAACTCAGTTTCGTGCTGGACAAGAATAGTGTGGAGGTGGCCAAGGAGCGGATGCGCGTCACCGAAGCGCTGTATCGCGGCGAAGATAGTGAAGGCCGCCCGTTTTCCCTGAAAGCCGGGTCTGCGGTTCAGAAAAGCTCCAGCGAACCAGTCGTTGATCTGAGCGATCTGTCCGCCCGCATCTTGCTGAGCGAAGGCCCGGCCCAGATTCGGGCGCGGGGCGGTCAATATGACATGGATCAGGAAAAGGTGCGGGTGCCGGGGCCAGTGCAGGTTGAAGCCGCCAACGGCTATCGCCTTTCCACCAACGATGTCACCGTCGACCTCAAACAACGGACCTTGCGGAGCGTTGGCACGGTTGAGGGACGCACCAATATCGGAACGTTTAGCGCCGATAGACTTGAAGCCGATCTGGCCGACCGCACGGTCAGCCTCAATGGCAATGCGCGTTTGCGGATCGAACAAAATGGACTAAGAAGGCGTTAGATGAAATTGCACCTATTCCTTTCCCTTTCCGCTGGATCGGCTGTTGTCGCCGCTTCTTTTTTGCTGCTGGCGGCGCCCGCTCCTGCGCAGGTGTTCGGAAGTCACAACAGCAACGCGCCCGTGACCTTCAACGCCGGACGGATTGAAGTCCAGGATCGCGCCGATCGCGTCGTCCTGTCGGGCTCTGTTCAGGTCGAGCAGGCCGGCATGGTGCTCAATTCTGCGCGCATGACCGTGGCTTACCGGAACGCTGGCGGCATCGAGATTGACCGGATCGACGCCTCTGGCGGCGTGACCATTCGCATGGCGGGCGACACCGCTACCGGCGACGTGGCCATATATGATCTCAATCGGCGGCTGATCACGCTGATCGGCGATGTGACGCTGAACCAGGGGTCTAACCGTCTTTCCGGTGGCCGGGTGATTATCGACCTCACGTCGGGCCGGTCGACGATCGACGGACGCTCGACGGGCGGGTCTTCGGTCGGCACGCAGAACTCCAATGGCCGCGTGTCCGGAACCTTTACGGTGCCGCAGCGGAAAAATTAAACGCTCGCTTCCCGGCTATCACGCGCAGCGCAATGTTCGAATGAGGCAAAAGCGCTAGTTCCTGCGGTATCCAGACTCGATTATGTTCAGAACAGTTCGTTTCCGATTTGCCATGCACAAAGCTTGCCACTTTGCATCGGATTGGGGCATGCTGTTAACCAAAGCACAAGACACGCCATGCATATGAGGACCAACAATGAACGATACAGCCATATCTGATATGCCAGCCATGGCCGATCCCGGCGCTGCCATGGCCAGTGATGCGATGGAACATGGGCTGGCGGTGGTTTCAATTGCCAAAAGCTACGACAAGCGATCGGTATTGTCCGATGTGTCGCTGTCCGTCGGACGCGGTGAAGTTGTCGGTCTGCTGGGGCCCAACGGTGCCGGCAAAACCACCTGTTTCTATTCGGTGATGGGTCTGGTCCGCCCGGATGCTGGCCGGATCATGCTCGATGGTGAGGATATCACGGCGCTCCCCATGTACCGCCGCGCGATTCTGGGCATCGGCTATCTCCCGCAGGAGACTTCGATTTTCCGCGGCATGACCGTCGAGCAGAATATCCTCGCAGTGCTCGAGATGGTTGAACCCGATGCCAGCACCAGGGCGGAAACGCTTGACCGCCTGCTCGACGAATTTGGTCTGACGAGGTTGCGCAGTTCGCCAGCAATGGCCCTGTCCGGCGGTGAGCGGCGGCGGTGCGAGATTGCCCGTGCGCTGGCCGCAAGCCCGTCGATCATCCTGCTGGACGAACCTTTTGCCGGTATCGATCCGCTGTCGATCGCCGACATTCGCGATCTGGTTTGCCAATTGCGCGAGCGCGGGATCGGCGTATTGATCACCGACCATAATGTTCGCGAGACGCTCGATATCGTCGACCGGGCCTGTATCATCTATGATGGGCAGGTCCTGTTCGCCGGAAGTCCCGAGGATCTGGTTGCCGACGCCAATGTGCGCCGCCTCTATCTGGGCGAAGGTTTCGCTCTATAGCCATGGCTCTCGGCCCCCGTCTCGATCTGCGACAAAGCCAGTCCCTGGTGATGACGCCGCAATTGCAGCAGGCGATCAAACTACTGACCTTGTCCAATCTGGAACTTGAGACGTTTCTTTCCGACGAGCTTGAGAAGAATCCGCTGCTGGATACCGGAGAGATTTCGACGGAAAGCAACGAGGCAGACTATGGCGGGGACGGCGCAGGAGAGGCCGCGACGCAGGGCAGCGATGAAATCCTGACGTCCGGCCCTGCCGAATCCGAATCCGCTCTCGATATGCCGAGCGATACCGATAGTTTCTCGAACAACAGCCTGTCACAAAGTGACGGAGCGCTCGATGGCCAGTTGGGCATCAATGGCGCAACTTCGGGGGCAGGAACCTCAGGCGAGGCGCCAGACTACGAGAATATGCTGGTCGCGGAAATGACGCTCACCGACTATTTGATGGATCAGGCCGGGGCAATCCTGTCAGGCGTGGATCTGTTTGTGGCGCAGCATATTATCGATCAGATTGACGAGTGCGGCTATCTTCAGGCCGACCTGCTGGAACTGGCGCAACGGCTGAATGTCGGGCTAGTGGATATCGAACGGCTGCTGGGCGTCGTCCAGACCCTTGACCCGGTCGGTGTTGGCGCAAGGGATCTGGCTGAATGTCTGGCCCTGCAGGCGAAAGAGGCGGATCGCTACGATCCGGCGATGGCGCGGCTGATCGACAATCTCGGTCTGCTGGCCAAGGGCGCGCTGCCGCAGCTGAAGCGCATCTGCGGGGTCGATGATGAAGATCTGATGGATATGATCAGCGAGCTGCGCAATTACGATCCGAAGCCGGGGTGCAAAATCGGTGGCGGCGATGTGCAGTCGGTGGTGCCCGATGTGTTTATCGCGGAACGGGCGGGCAAGTGGATCATCGAAGTGAATAGCGCGACCTTGCCGAGGGTGCTGGTCAACCGCAGCTATTATAGCGAGCTGAAGGACGGAGCACAGGACAAGCAGTCGAAAGAATGGCTCAACGAATGCCTCGCCGATGCCAACTGGCTGGTCAAGGCGCTGGACCAGAGGCAGCGGACGATCGTCAAGGTAGCAACCGAGATCGTCAAACAGCAGGAGGCCTTCTTCCGCAAGGGCGTGGCGCATCTGCGGCCATTGACGCTCAAGAATGTCGCCGAGAAGATCGAGATGCATGAGTCGACGGTCAGCCGGGTGACATCGAACAAATATCTCTCCTGTTCGCGCGGCACGTTCGAGCTCAAATATTTTTTCACCAGCGGGATCCAGTCTTCCACTGGCGGCGAGGCGGCGTCGGCCGAGGCGGTCAAGAGTCATATAAAGGCCCTGATCGACGAGGAAGATCCGAAGAAAATCCTGTCCGACGACAAGCTGGTGGCCTTGTTAAAGGACAAGGGGTTCGACATTGCCCGGCGGACCGTCGCCAAATATCGCGAAGCGCTGGGCCTCGGCAGTTCGGTGCAGCGCCGCCGCCAGAAAGCGCTCGAAGGCAAGGCCGCCTAGATTGTCTTGCGCAACACCGCAAATTCCAGCTGATCGGTCTTTGGCAAGCCAAAGCGCGGATCACCGTGCGGGAAGGGCCGATATTCGCCGGTGCGGACATAGCCCCGGCGTTCATAATAAGCGATCAGTTCAGCCCGCTGCTTGATCACGGTCATTTCCATCGCCTGGCATCCCCACGTGTCGCGGACATAATCGTCGCTATGGGCCAATAGCTGTTTGCCCAGACCGCCGGCCTGCAGCGACGGGTCCACGGTTAGCAGCCCGAGATAGGCGGTGGTGTCATTAACGCGTGATAGCTGCACGCAGCCGTGCACCATTCCCTTCTGTTCAGCGATCCTGATCACCTGATCCGCATCATCGATGATGGCGCGCAGCGCTTCCGTATCGGTCCGCTGGCCGCCGAGCAGGTCAGCTTCGTGGGTCCAGCCTCGTCTGGCGCTGTCCCCCCGATAGGCGCTTTCGATCAACGCATGGAGCGCGGCGATATCCTGTGCTTCTGCCGACCGGAATTTCACGCCAGTCGGACCCCGCTTGCTTCGAGAATGGACTGGTCGGAGAGGCGGCCTGTCACGACCACCCGCTTCTCGACTGCATCAATCGGTGTGCGCAAAAGTTCGAGCCGATAGTGGCTGCCATCGTCGCATTGCAGCAGGAAGCCAGCCACATCGCGCTGCAACAGACCCGCATATTCCTGATCGCTTTGCTCTTCGGTCCCCATCAGGCAGCGGCGAGCAAATTCTCGCTGATCTCCCAGAGCCGTTCGGCCGCCTCATCATCGGCGATATGGGGCGCACAATGCTGGAAAGGCAGCGAATCCTCGCCAGCCAGTTGCGCCACGTCGCAATCCTCACAATATACACCCGGCATGTCTTTCAGCAGCGGCGAGGTGGCGGCCCACAGGCTTGTGGTGCACCCCTGCGCCGGTGTCTTGAACATTTCGGCAACCATCGGCGGGACGGTGCCATCCTCGTTCAGCCAGCCCAGTTCGACCTGTTCTTCCATCGGCAGGTGGCGCTGCAAAGGAGTGAAGATTCCGCCCGGATGGACCGAGAAGGCGCGGCCGCCAAAGCCCTGCATGCGGCGGCTGAGCGCATTGGCAAACAGGGCGTTCGCGCTCTTAGCCTGGGCATAGGCGACCCATTTCTGATATTCGCTGTTTTCAAACTGGATATCGTCCCAGTTGATGCCGGCCCGCTTGTGGGCAACCGATGACAGCGCGACTACGCGCGGCGCTTGCGCCTTTTCAAGCAGCGGCAACAGCGCCTTGGTCAGCGCGAAATGGCCCATATGATTGACCCCGAACTGGCTTTCCCAGCCGGGTCCGACACGGGCCAGCGGACAGGCCATGATCCCGGCGTTGTTGATCAGCAGATCGAGCGTGTCGATGCTGTCATAGACCGACGAGGCAAAGGTCCGCACGGAGTCGAGATCGGCCAGGTCCATCCTGGCAGTCGAGACATCGCCTTCGATGGTCGACAGATTCTCCTCCGCCTTGGCGGGGTCGCGTACGGGCACGATGACCGTGGCGCCAGCCTCGACCAGTGCCCGGGTGGTTTCTAGACCGATGCCCGAATAGCCGCCGGTGACGATCGCCGTCTTGCCGTTCAGATCGATCCCGGCCAGGATTTCATGTGGTTCGCTCTTGGCGGGAAATCCCGATCCGAGTGGTTTCTGGTCTGCTGCTGCCATTTTCGTCTGTCCTTTCGATCTATCCGTTAGCCCTGAGCTGGTCGAAAGGCGCCTATGGTCTCGCAGCGTGGTTCAACAAGCTCACCACCAACGGACAAGATCAACACCGATCGATTATTTCGCCTTCACTCCCAAAATTTCGGCGGCCGAGATATATTCATACCCCAGGTCCTCTGCGACGGCCTTGTAGGTGACATGGCCGTTCCACACATTCAGTCCCTCGGCGAGATGCCGGTCTTCGCGCAGCGCCGCTTCCCAGCCCTTGTTGGCAATCGCCAGCGTGTGCGGCAGGGTCACATTGTTGAGCGCATAGGTCGAGGTACGCGAGACCGCGCCCGGCATATTGGCAACGCAATAATGCACGATATCATCGACCACATAGGTCGGGTTTTCGTGGGTTGTGGCCTTGGACGTTTCAAAACAGCCGCCCTGATCGATCGCTACATCGCAGAGCACCGAGCCGGGCCGCATGGTGCTGAGCATGTCGCGGGTGACCAGCTTGGGCGCTTCGGCGCCGGGGATCAGCACCGCGCCGATAACCAGATCAGCCTCGGCGACGCATTCGGCAATATTGGCCTTGTTCGAGAAGCGGGTTTTGGCGCGGGTCTCGAAATGGGTGCCAACCGATTCCAGCACGTCCGGATTGCGGTCGAGGATGGTCACGTCCGCGCCGAGGCCGGAGGCCATCTGCGCCGCGTTAAAGCCAACCACGCCGCCACCGATGATGGTGACCTTGCCGGGGGCCACGCCGGGAACCCCGCCAAGCAGGATGCCGCGACCGCCATGCGCCTTTTCAAGCGCCGTTGCGCCGGCCTGGATCGACATGCGCCCGGCGACCTGGCTCATCGGCTTGAGCAGCGGCAGGCCGCCGGTGCCGGTGACGGTTTCATAGGCGATGCAGATGGATTTGGATGCGACCAGATCTTCGGTCTGCTCCGGATCGGGGGCAAGGTGCAGGTAGGTGAACAGGATCTGGCCTTCGCGCAGCATCGCCCGCTCGATCGCCTGCGGTTCCTTCACTTTGACCACCATTTCGCATTGTTCGAAAATATCGGCTGCGGTAGGGACAATCGTCGCGCCGGCGGCAACATATTCCGCATTCTCCGCGCCGATGCCCAGGCCAGCACCGGCTTCGACCAGCACTTCGTGGCCATGCGCGATCAATTCGCGGACCGATTCGGGGGTCAGGCCGACCCGATATTCGTGGTTCTTGATTTCCCTGGGTGTACCGACGCGCATGGGGAGGCTCCTGTTCTGGTGAGTCTATCGGCTTTGCATTACCAGCAAATGACGGTCGGCGCGAGATGCATTGTAATATTATTACACTAGTTTGAAACTTTCCGGATCGGTACTGGAACGGTACAAATATTGCCATAACCGCCGTGGGCTTCGATATATTGCAAAAGCGCCGGACTGTAGCTGGCGAGATATTCATAGGCTGGCTGTTCGGCCAGCGGCAGTTCGCTGGCCGGGCGGATCGACTCTATCGGGATATGCTGTGATTTGTCGGCATAGAAGCCTCCCGAATCGGTGCCCAGTGGCAGATTCTGCAAATGCTCCAGCCCGTCGATTACCCGGCCGACCATGCCGAAGGTCGTGTCGAGGCTGCGCGCCGCTTCGCCGGTGATTATCGACATTTCGGTGCCGCTGCCGGTGTCCGGCGGATCATAATGCGCGGGGGACAGCGACCCGCGACAGGTGAGCGGGTAAAATTTGATTTCTCCATCGACGGTCTTGCTGCCGATCGGCCAGCCCCCACCAAAGCCGACTGTTTGCGCGCCGCCATTTTCGTAAATCATCTTCATCAGCGGACGGATTGCCGTGCCCTGATATTGGTTGCTGTACTCGACCGCGGCCTTGAGCGCTGCCATATCGGTGTCGCGTTTCGCGCCCAGCGCAGCGTTATAATATTCGCTCTCCGGCACCGTCTCGAGCGCCTTGGGCGGTGCCTTGCCATCGGGATTGCCGCCGAACTGGGTGACAAAATCCTTGGCCACCCGATAGATTTTCGTACCGTCCCACCAGTGATTGCGCGCGAGTGCGCGGACATTGCGGACATGACCGCCGGAGAGGCCGGCCGGGAGCAACTGGATCACCGCCTGCCGCTTTGTGCCATCGGCAGCATCGGGCAGGGTCAGGATCAGCAGGTCGCCGACCGGAATAGGCAGCCAGTGTTCGGCCGGGGCAGAGGCAAGGACTTCTGAAGGCGTTGGCGCCGGTGCTTCTTCCTGCGCCAATGCTGGCGATACCAGGGAAAAACAGGCGGCTGCCATCGCGAAAAAAGCGAAGGGCGCTGATCGAGACCGGTGTTTCATGCTGCTCTCTCCTTCATCAACTATACAAACTTTACAGCGCTATTGAAAAGAATGTCCACTTTCTCTGCACAGCCTGTTTTGTTCCCCGGCGCAGGCCGGGGCCCAGAACAGTCGCTCCGCGGCCTCTTGAAACGCACCGCGAGGACTCGCCTAGACCCCGGCCTGCGCCGGGGAACAATATGGGAAATTCACTCCCCGCTAACCCGTCTGACCGGCACCGGGATATTGCAAATATCCGCCCCGCCAGCTGGCACGATAAAAAACGGATCGCGGCGATTGGCCCGGGCATCGGCATATTTTGCGAAGGTCTCACCTTCGGTAGACAGATATTCGAACCGCGGCTGGTCCGCTGCCGGCAGTTCGCTGGCCAGCCGGATCGAGGTGATCGGGACGCGCTTGCTCTTATCCTCGTAGAAGCCCAGCTGCCCCTTGCCGCGCGGCAGGCTGGAGAGATATTCGATCCCCTCGATAACGCGCCCGACCACGGCAATATTGCGATCAAGATGGCGCGGCGCATGGCCGATCACGGTGTACAATTCCGCGCCGCTGCCAGTATCGGGGGAATAGTTGCGGCCAACGCCGACGGCGCCGTAGCAGTGGACCGGAGAAGTTTGAGTATCTTTGGTGCCCACGGGCCAACCTTTGACGAAACTAGACCAATCGGCATATGGGTCGGTGTCGGACACGGTTCGTGAATCAAGCGCAGCAGCGTCGAGATCAGGATCGTCATATGTTCCTGGCGGTGTCTTTTTGAAGGCCTTTTCTGGGAGATTCTCCAGCTCGACTACATACTCGCTCTCCGGCACCGTCTCCAAACCCTCCGGCAAAGCCTTCTCTTCACTCGCATCCCCCCATTGCACGACATAATTGTCCTGCACCCGGTTGATGCTGGTGCCGTCCCACCAGTGCGCCTCCGCCAGCTTGCGGATATTGCGGATCCAGCCTTGCGAGAAGGGCGGCGGCATCAGCTGGATGACCACGCGGCGGGCATTGCCCTCTGAGTCCGGCGCAAGGTCCATGACCAGCAGGTCGCTCGGCGCAATCGCCACCCATTCCTCAGGCGCGGCCTGTTCGACGATCGCATTGGGGCTGGGATATTCCGGTTTTTCGGTTTCCTGGGCGAGGGCGGGGGCTGCAATGGCCAGCGCCGTGAGCGATGCGATGGAGAATAATCTGTTCATATAGGGGTCCCGCCTGATGCCGTTAGTCCTGAGCCTGTCGAAGGACGCCTCGCGTCTGGAGGCGGGGTTCGACAGGCTCACCCCTAACGGGTTTAATTTCAACAATCCGCTGTTCGCCACCCTAACCCCACACTATCGCTTGCGAAAGCGCCAATCCCGCATTAGGGAAGCGGCGCTGTCTGATATTCGACCGGATTCACGGGTCAGGCGGTGTTTGCGGAGCCGTGGCAGAGTGGTCGATCGCGCACGCTTGGAAAGCGTGTATAGGGCAACCTATCGAGGGTTCGAATCCCTCCGGCTCCGCCATTAATGCACTAAATTCATGGCCAATCTGACATTGCGTGAATTTACCCACCACTCAACCCACCATAAATTGCTCTCGCATACTACTCTTCGAACTACCCTCAGTCACATTCAGATTTGACGAGACGAATTGAAGTGTCCGGTACAATTGCCACCGGTGATCAAATTTGTACCTCGGATACGCAACCAAATTTGGAATATGGAGAGAGCTGATTCCCACTGGTTGTACCTCTCGCTCTTTGATTGACGATAACAGCGTCTTTTTGATCCGATAAATTCATCGATCCTATATCCGCTAATAATTTATAGGGTCACGGAGTATCGGATTCTAATTGGGCGGTTAGTGTATAAAGTGGCCTTGGTTTGGATATATTATTATGCTTGTCTGGCAGGCTTTTGGGCCAAAATGGATGGCCGTCTAGCTAACCGATTGTAGTAAGTCACTCCAACACACTGGCAGGTAGTGGGCGAGTTTGAAAATTGATCCACTACGGAAAATCTACAGCATGTGTAATTTTGGGAGGCACTTGGTATTCAGATAGTCTGCCTGACTTAACTTCGGGAAAAGAATCGTCCCAGCATTTGCGAGGGAAATGGCTTATTGAACTAGGTGAACTTCAAGCGATGCGGCTGGCTGAGAATTCCCAACTTAAATCTTTCATGACGCGGACCCAAGAGCGTTATCGACCACTGTATGGGCGTTGAGTGGCGGTAGCGCGTTTTCATTGGGACCACAAACAGCGAGCAGTACTTGGGTGATGAAACCAGTGCGCGAAGATTCTGGCCGGTGAAGGTTGCGGACCGAATTGACATGAAAGCATTGCAAAAAGACCGGGATCAATTGTTGGCGGAAGCATGTAGCTGGGCAGAGAGGTATTGGCCGGATCGTGACTTTGCAAAACAGTTAGCGCGCCAAGAGCAAGAGGAGCGATACGAGACAGATGGATAGGAGTAGACAGCCAATTCCCATCAGCGACAACGCGGACAAAGGCCTTTCCGCCCGCCATTTATATTTCCTTGGCTTTGCTGTTTTCGTGATCCGTCATCGGCGATCTCCCTTGTTCAAAACTAATGATCGCTGAACCGGACGATCAGCCAATCGACAATAAGGGACTTGGCCGTGCTAACGTTTCTGGGCCAGCCCCCGAAATTCCGAAACAAAGCCGGTAAAGAAATCCAGCTCTTCGGCTGTCAAACCTACGTCCAGCGCCCTTTCCCTGGCTGAATATCGGGCGGCGGCATCACCCTTTTTGATCGCGCAACCGAGGGTGAGAACTGCTGCGGTTCGCACGTCGAAGCTGCGTTCGCCCAACGCGGCATCTATATCGGCTCCAGAGAGCCCCGCATCGCGCGCGTCTTCCTCAGCCTTGGAAAGCGTATCCTCACAGCCGCAATCGTTAAGCAAGGCCAGTTTCAGCTGGCTTAATATCCGTTCGTATCCAGGATCAGCCATTGCAGGGTTGCACAGAGCGTAGACGCAGATGGTCAGACAGGTGATGCCTAACCACCGTAACCAATGCCACTGCAGTCAGGTTCAAAAGAGCTGCGGTGAGAGGACCGCTGCCGAAGGCTGCATTCACGATCGACTGCAGCTTGAACAAGGAGAACCGTAGATCGGGTTCGACAAATTTTGAATAAGTCCATTTCATGAGGAATTCCATGACCGCATTGGTGCCGCTGCCTTTCCAGGACGGCGGCACCATCAAGCGGCTCAGAAGTTGTAACTGATGCCGACCAGGGCCTGATGCTGGTCATACTGACCGCCATTGTTGCCGAAGTCGGTGTAGCGGTATTCGAGACGTGCACTGATGTTGTCGGTCAGCGTTCGTTCCACGCCTCCGCCGACAAGCCAGCCGTCCAGATTGTCGGATGCGTGAGACGTCGCATCATCAGAAACCAGTGTCGTGCGAACCCGGGTATTGGCATAGCCGCCGCGCACATATGTCAGCGTCTTGTCATTCACGAGGTAACCCGCACGCACCGTCAGATCGATGCTGTAGCGAGGATCGATCGTGACCAAATCGCCAGACGTCTGGGCGCGAACTTCATCATCAAATGCGCCGCTGAATCCGGCCTCTGCACCGATCACGAAGCGGTCACTGACCTTGTAATTATATCCAGCATAGCCGCCCAGCAAGACGGCATCGCGCGACACTTCGGCATCAACAGGCTGAGCATCGATCGTACGATCAGCCACTTCAGCTCTGTTCCAGCCCGCCTGAACACCAATATAGGGGCCGTCAAATTTATTTGCCTGCGCTGGCACTGCGATGAAGCCTGCAATGCTTGCGAGGGCCGTTAAGATTATTTTCGATTTCATTTCTAACTCCATATCTTGCCCCTTTAGCGGGGTCGGATATGCAGATAGGATCGTCCGGTATTCGTGATAATCGTTCTTAAATGAAAGATATTATTCCATTAAATGAAACGCTGAATCAATTGATAAAGCGGTTTGCCCGCAGCCTTTCAGCCGCAAAATCGACAAATGTCCTAACTTTGGCAGACGCATTTCTGCCTTCCGGATGGACGATATGAACCGGCAGAGGCTCTTCCTCATATTCCTCGAGAACCGTCTGAAGCTGGCCCGAAACCAGATCCGGCCCGACCTGATAGGATAGAACCCTGGTGAGTCCCCAACCGGATCGCGCCGCCTCGATTGCCGCAGGATTGGAATTGCAGAACAGACCCGGCGAGACCCGGACCGTTTCCTTTTCTTCTCGGCCAAATCTCCAGTCCAGCGAGGTCCAGGCGCTGGTTGCTGCAATTATCCGGTGCGTCGCCAGATTGGCAGGTCGTGCCGGGACACCCTCGCGATCGAAATATTCCGGAGCGCCGCAGACAACACGCCGGACGGATCCGACCTTGATCGCACTATAGCTGGAGTCAGGAAGGTGACCGATCCGGATGGCGACATCCAGACCTTCGTCAATTAGGTTGGTAACTCGATCCAGAAACACCAGACGGCCTGTCACCTCGGGATAGATATCGAGAAACTCGGTAACGATCGGCAGAATATATATCTGCCCGAACATCACCGAAGCCGTGATGGTCAAACTTCCGGTCGGCTTTGCAAAGGATCCGGATGCGGCGGCCTCCGCCTCTTCAACCGCGGCGAGGATCTGCCGGCAGTCTTCGACATAACGCGCGCCAATCTCGGTCAGTTTAACCGATCGCGTAGTGCGCGTGAGCAGACGGGCGCCGACTATGTCCTCCAGTCCCGCGACGGCGCGGCTCACTGCAGGCGGGCTCATATTTAGCTGGCGGGCCGTTTCCGCGAAACTTCCGCTATCGGCAATGCGCACCAGCACGCGCATGGCTTGGATCCGGTCCATTTTTTTCTCCTCCAGCAATGGAAGAGCGCAGATTATCGGCACAGCAGAGAGAAACAAGTCATATTGTTTCAATTTGCGAAATACTAAATTCAAAATAATCCCGGTTCTTACGGGAACTGGATTGCTCCACATAGGACCAACCGAACATATCGGTCCCATATAATCAGGAGTGATCCCATGAAACTTTACCACTTCCCACTTTCCGGCCACGCCCATCGGGCGCGTCTATTCCTCTCCCTAATCGATGCGGAGGTTGAAGTCATCGACGTCGATCTGGGCGCAGGCGAACATAAACAGCCCGACTATCTGAAGCTGAACCGTTTTGGTCAGGTTCCGGTTCTGGTCGACGGTGATACGGTCATCGCCGATTCCAACGCAATTCTGGTCTATGCCGCGAAGAAATTTGGCCGCACAGACTGGTTGCCTGAGAGCCCAGCCAAAGAAGCAGCGGTCCAGCGTTGGCTGTCGGTTGCCGCAGGACAGATTGCTTTCGGACCCGCCGCAGCGCGCTTGATAACTTTATTCGGCGCATCCTTCAGCCCGGACGAGGTGATTGGACGCGCGCACGATCTTCTGACCGTTATCGAGGCAGAACTGGCAGGCCGCGACTGGATCGCTGGCGGCCCAAAACCATCGGTCGCAGACGTTGCGCTCTACAGTTATATCGCGCGTGCGCCGGAGGGAAACGTCGATCTCTCTGGCTATTCCGAAGTGAACGCCTGGCTTTCCCGCATCGAAGCGCTGCCCGGCTTCGTGCCCTTTCAGCAGACCCCGATCGGGCTCGCCGCAGCGGCCTGACACCACTGGCGAGGCAACGCTTTCCGCCGCCACACGGGCGACCGGAAGCGCGGCCGGGGAGATCGAACCATGACTTTCAGCCTGATAGCTATGCCTGCCGCCGCGGAACTGGCCATGGATACTTTCCCACCGGATGGCGTCAGCCGCGAGCATGGCGATTTCGTTGCCCTTTGCAAGATCGCGGGCCTCTATCTGCTGATGTTGCTGCTCATATTCCAGTTTCCATCGGGTGGCCGCTCCACCGAAGCGCGATCAGACGCGGCCGCGCCAGTAGAATTCCCCTGTGAGGATTGGATTCAGCCTCCCCTCTCTCCCCACAAGATAAAGGATTGAACCATGTCACGTCCCCCATTGCCCCCGTTTGATGCAGACTCCGCTCGCGAGAAAGTGAGACTGGCCGAAGATGGCTGGAACAGTCGCGATCCAGACAAGGTTGCTCTGGCCTATACTGAAGATACCAGATGGCGGAATCGCGCCGAATTTCCCCGGGGCCGCGAAGAAGCCAGGAAATTTCTGGAGCGGAAGTGGGCGAAAGAGCTCGACTACCGGCTAATCAAGGAACTTTGGGCATATAGCGGCAATCGCATCGCGGTTCGCTATGCTTACGAGTATCATGATGACAGCGGAAACTGGTTTCGCGCCTATGGCAACGAGAATTGGGAATTTGCCGAAGACGGTCTGATGCATAGCCGTCATGCCAGTATTAACGAACGTCCCATCACAGAAGCGGAGCGTCTTTTCCGCTGGCCCCTCGGGCGGCGGCCTGACGATCATCCGGGTCTGTCCGAGCTAGGGCTTTAGCGGACTGCCGATATCTGCAGACAGTCTTCACGTGAGACAGCAGGATATGTTTGCGACCAATGACGAAAGACCTTCAACCCTTAATATTGGGCAGCCGCTACTCTCGGCCCTTCACCGCGATAGGTCCTCGGCGTTTTTCCTGACCATCGCTTGAAGGCACGGGTGAAGGAGCTTTGGTCCGAAAAGCCGGTCAGGAAGGCAACCTCCACCAGCGAATGGCTGGTTTCGCCGACGAGCTTGAGCGCAACTTCCCGTCGTGCCTCATCGACCAGGGATTGATAGCTGTGACCCAGATCCGACAGTCGGCGCTGCAAGGTACGGCTCCCCACGCCCAGATGGCGTGCCACATCCTCGAGGCGCGGCACGCCATCGCTCAGGCTGTTGGCAATCTGGATTACCACTTCGCGATCAATCCGATTCGGTTCGGTGGTGCGAAGGATTTCCTCCAGATGCTCGCGCAGAAATTTCCAGATATGCTGGTCACCGACGCGGTTTGGTCGATCCACGTCCTGTTGATGCATGATAATCGCGTCGACTTCAGCGCCGTGGGTCACCGGGCATTTGAAATGTTCTTCAAGTGGCCGCACATCGCCCACCGGCAGGTGAGTGAACTGGACACGCTTGGGATTGAACTCGTCGCCATTCGCATCGCGCCAAAGCGAGACAAAGGTTCCCAGCGCCGCTTCGTTCGACAGCTTCGCGCCGTCATTATCCGGGACCGGCTTACGGTTCATCCACCAGCATTCCGAACCTTTGTCCGCCAAGGCGAAGACGGAATAGGGATTGTAGAGCCTTGCATAGCGATCAAGCCGCTCGAATGATCGTCGCAGCGTAGGCGCCGATTTGATCGTCAGTCCGAGAGGCCCGAACTCCTCGCAACGCATCGAAGCCGATGTTCGCATGTGGAAGCTGATTTCCGGGCGTTCTTCCCGAGCCAATGTTTCAAACAGGAGGTGGTGCTGTTGCACAGGTATGTGGTTCGCAGGATCGGAGAGCACTTCGCGCGCTATGCCGATGCGCGCCAACGCTCGATTGGCGACCGCCTGCTCCGCCTGAGCAATCGCCTTACGGGCGAAAAGGCTCGAAACTTCTACCAATGTGCGTCCTGCCTGCCCCGCCGTTGCCGATTCAATGTTTCGTATAACCCATTTCTCGAAATTTGGCACACCAGGTCAAATTTTTGGCAGCCACGGTCAAGAACCATCGGCCTCTGTCGGCTTAATCCAGTCATCGTCAACTCTAGGGAAACTTCCGCCGAATCACACTAATTGATCTGTTGGTCCGGATATATGACCCGAGGCGAGTTGGCAGGTTGAAACACTTGCTGAGGAATGAATGATGAACCGCCCCCCTAAATCTTCGCGCAAGCTGGCATTTGCCTTGTTCGCGTCTATCGCAACAATTGGCATGGCTACCGGCAGCGCAGCCGCACAGGAAGAATCCCGCGCCGCAACCGCAACCCAACCGCCGGTCAACGACGGATTGCCGATGCCGGAATTCAAGATTGATCCTGCGACAACCGCGATCGTCATCACTGACCCGCAAAACGACTTTCTGTCGCCCAAGGGTGTGACCTGGGGTGTCGTGGGTGAAAGCATCACCAAGAACCGCACCGTTGAAAATCTGGGAGCACTTTTCAAGGTTGCCGATCAAACCGGCATGCCGGTGTTCGTCTCCCCCCACTATTATTTCAAACACGACCATCGCTGGCAGTTCGAAGGCACACTTGAAACGCTGATGCACTCCATCGGCATGTTCGACCGCCCCCATGCCCTGACCCTCGAAGCTTTTGAAGGTTCAGGTGCTGACTGGCTCGACCAATACAAGCCTTACATCAACAACGGTCGCACAGTCGTGACCAGCCCGCACAAGGTTTACGGGCCCGACAGCAACGACCTGGCCCTGCAGCTGCGCAAGGCAGGAATTTCCAAGGTAATTCTGGGCGGCATGTCCTCGAACCTTTGCACGGAATCGCACATGCGATCGCTGATCGAGGCAGGTTTTGAAGTCATGGTCGTTACCGATGCGACCGCCGGTGCGATCACCGAGTATTATAACGGTTACGACGCTTCGCTCGTGAACTTTCGCATGATTGCAAGTGCTGTCGACAACACCGACAACACGGTCAATGCGATCAGGGCTGCCTATCGCAGCAAATAACCCGCCCCTCTTAGTTTTCGGCTGGAGCCACTGACCCCTCTCCCCCTGCTCCAGCCGATCGGACGGTGACCGGGAACGCCTATTGCCCCTCGAACCCGGCTTCATCGGTCACCGTCCCCCCTTTGTCAAAACCCCAAGGAGATTAATTATGCGTATTTTTCCAACTAGCTTTGCCCTCGCCATCGCGCTTTCCGCAACCTTCGCGGCACCCGCTCATGCGGCTGACGAATATAATATTACCAATGGCTATACGCTGGATGGCGCCGGATTGGGCGTCCATGGCGTCGACACGGTTGTACTCAGCACGATGAGCGCTGTTGCGCCTGGCGAAGCAAGCCACGCGGTTGTTCACGATGGCGTGACCTATTATTTTGCGTCCGAACTGACTGCTGAACGCTTCAAATCCGATCCAGACCGTTATCTCCCGCAATATGGTGGTTTCTGTGCCTATGCGGTTGCGCTCGGCAAGAAACTCGATGGCGATCCGCGTTACGCGGACGTCGTTGATGGCAAGCTCTACCTCTTTGTCAACGCCGCTATTTTCCAGCGTTACCTCGCGGACAAGGAAAAAACCCTGCGTACGGCTGACGAGAAATGGCCCACCATCAAGCACAGCAAGGTCGAAGATCTCTGACCGCCGCGGGACGGCTGGCTATCCCCCAATGCCAGCCGCCCATTCCGGCATCTACCCCCTCCCGCTCGCGCCTTTCACCGGGCACGGACCCGTTCAAAGGACCAATTGAAATGATATCTTTCACCACCCACAACTTCGAAACCGCTTCCGAAGACGCACAGCCGTTGCTGAATGCCGCCAAAAGCGCATACGGCTTTGTCCCCAACCTGCTGGGAACCATGGCCGAGGCCCCGGCTCTGCTAGAAGGCTATATGACGCTGGCAGGCATTTTCGACAAAACCGATCTGTCAGAAACCGAGCGCCAAATCATTCTGATGACGAATAACAGGTTGAACGGCTGCCATTATTGCATGGCTGCCCACACTTCCATTTCTCAAGGTGCTGGTGTCCCTGGAGATATAATTGAAGCCCTGCGCACCGATACGCCGATCGGTGACCCGAAACTCGAGGCGCTTCGTACCTTCGCCGCCGTGATCAATGAAACACGCGGCTGGCCTGAAACTTCAGATATCGAGGCATTTCTTGGCGCGGGCTACACCCGAAAGAATATCCTGGAGGTGATTCTCGGTACGGCCCTCAAGGTTCTGTCGAACTATACCAACCATCTCGCTGCGACCGAACTGGATGGCGCATTTGCGCCGAACGCCTGGTCTGCCGACCTTGTCAACATAGGCTGATGCCGGGAAAATCTGGCCCATCCCGCCACTCAAACACTCGGAACCCCTCGGGAAGGTGTCCGCGTCTGCTTCGACCGCGAGACCACCCGTTGATCGGATTTTACCGCTACTTCAGGAGACCTGACAAATGACTAGACTATTACGCATCGATGCCAGCGCGCGGATCACGCGATCCCTTACCCGGGAACTGGCCGACAGATTCACGCAAAGCTGGCGTGAGCGGCGTCCGCTGGATGAGATTGTCCTGCGCGACGTCGGCGCCAATCCGCCTCCAATCATCACTGAAGACTGGATTGCAGCGGCTTTTGCAATGGACCGGTCTAACGATGAGCAACGGCTTCTTGCGCTTTCAGACGAACTGATTGCCGAAGTGGCCAGTGCCGACATCATGGTCATGGCAACGCCGATGTATAACGACGGCATGCCCGCCGCGCTCAAAGCGTGGTTTGACCAGGTTGTGAGAATCGACAAGACTTTTACCTTCGACCTTAGCCGCGGCGATGCCCCACTTGAGCCGATATTTGCGGGCAAGACGCTCATCCTGCTCACTTCATGGGGGGAATTCGGCTTCGCCGCTGGAGAGCCGAATGAAGGGCGCGACAGCTTGACTCCGCATGTGCGCACGGCATCGCGCTATCTTGGCGTGGAGACAATTCACCAGGTCGGGATCGAATATCAGGAGTTTGGCGACAAACGCTTTGAAGCCTCGCGCAAAGCCGCCTTTGCAGCGCTCGATCCCTTGGTCGAAACAGTGATCACTGCGCTCGGGCTGAACTCAGACCGCAGCAAGTCGGCAGCATGACCACTCGGCTTGAAGAAAGTGCTGTTGCGGCACCCGCAGCCGATGGGGACGCCCCCGAAAGGCTTCCGAAGAATTGATCGGCAAAGCCGAGTGCCCGGGTTTTCGCCGTCTCCGTCTTGCCCTCTCTAAAATCATCAGGATCTGTTTTCATGACAAGTCAAACGGTACTCACCAACAGCCACAGACCTATATCCGGTGCAGCTGAATTCGATTTCGATGTCGCCATCATTGGCGCCGGCACTGCCGGAATGTCGGCCTATCGTGAAGCTTCGCAATATAGCGATCGCGTTGCACTGATCGATGGCGGGCCTCTGGGCACAACATGTGCGCGCGTGGGATGCATGCCTTCCAAACTCCTGATCGCAGCAGCCGAGGCAGCGCATGCGGGTTCTAGGGCTCCCATCTTCGGGGTCCGATATGACGAGCCGTCGATCGACGGCAAAGCCGTGATGAAACGGGTACGCAGCGAGCGTGACCGCTTTGTCGGATTCGTCACAGAGGCTGTCCATGGCTTCGACAAGGGCGAGATAATAAGGGAATATGCCCGCTTCGAAGAGGATCACACGCTTCGGTTGAGCAGCGGACGCAAGATTTCTGCCCGCACGATCGTTATCGCCACCGGTTCGCGACCTGCCATACCACAAGCATTATTCGCTGCTGGCGAAAGACTAATCGTCAATGATGATATTTTTGACTGGACCGATCTGCCTGATTCGGTCGCGGTATTCGGGGCCGGTGTGATCGGGCTGGAATTGGGCCAGGCGCTGCACCGCCTGGGAGTACGCGTGCGTCTTTTCGCCAGAGATGGTCTGGCCGGGCCACTTACTGACCCAGTGGTGCGCCAATATGCGACCGACACTTTTTCTGGCGAGTTCCCGGCCATCTTGCACGCTGACACCCAGATTGCGCGCAAAGGGGAAAAGATCGCGGTGCGCTGGGGCGAAGCGCCAGATCAGGAAGCAAGCTTCGACTATCTGGTCGCGGCCACTGGTCGCAGGCCCAATATCGACAAAATCGGAATCGAGAATACCAGCCTGCCGCTCGGAAAGACGGGCGTGCCTCAATATGACCCCTTGTCCGGCCGCGTTGGCAACACCCATATATTCATTGCCGGCGATGCCGCGCTTGACCTTCCGCTCCTACATGAGGCGGCAGATGAAGGCCGCTTGGCCGGAGAGAACGCAGCGCGCTTTCCACATTCATACAGACGATCTCGCCGCACCCCGATCGGCATCGTTTTCTCCGATCCGCAAATTGCGATGGTCGGGGCCAGCCATGCCTCGCTCATGGCAAGGCCGGGATGCCACTTCGCGACCGGAGAAATTTCATTTGAGGATCAGGGCCGTGCCCGCGTTATGGATGTCAACAAGGGCATCCTCAGGCTTTATGCCGAACACGGCAGCGCACGGTTTCTGGGAGCCGAAATGATCGGGCCGTCAGCTGAACATATGGCGCATCTGCTGGCGTGGTCCATTCAGGCCAACATGACCGTAGAGCAAATCCTGCAAATGCCGTTTTACCACCCGGTGCTGGAAGAGGGCGTGCGCACAGCCTTCAGAAATCTGAACCATGCTCTCGGATTTGGCCCCAATCCTCCGCTGGGATGTATTGATTGCGGGCCGGGTGCCTGATCCATGGGCTTTTACGGAATCATCACGAATATTGCGCCGCAAGACAAATTGCGGGCCGAACAACCCGCTACCGATCCCGACATACATTTCCGCACCGGCGGTTCTTTTCTAACGGCTGGATTATATTTGGTCGCAGCGCTGATTTTGATGGTTGGCAAACCTTTCTGATGATTCCCAATTTGAAGGAGTAGATTATGAAACAATATATACGCATTGCATTAGGCACCACTGTTGCCATTATCGGCTGGGTCGCGCTGGTATTCATTGGCTCCAGTGAGGGATGGTTGCACGAGCCAATAACGGCCTCCCGTTCGCCAGATGGGTTTATGGTTGCAGCCGAAAAAATCATCGATGAAGAACCTAATGGCAATATTGCAATGGTGCTCGTCGAAAAAGGCGACGTGGCAGATAGCCACTATCGTTCATCGGGTGCCTCCGTTGATGGAAACACTGTTTTTCAAGTTGCTTCGCTAAGCAAGTGGCTCACTGCCTGGGGTGTGATGGTTCTGGTAGAAGATGGCCTGATCGACATTGACGCACCTGTCTCGCAATATCTCACGCGTTGGCAATTGCCCGACAGTGAATTTGATCATTCAAAAGTCACCATCCGCAGACTTCTCAGTCATACCGCAGGCCTTGACGACAGTCTCGGCTATAATGGATTCGACACGGTCGACGAGGTGCAGACACTTGAGGACTCGTTGACGCGCGCCAAGGATGCTTCACCCGGGAAGAGCGGGATTGTAAAAGTCGGGAATGAACCGGGCAAGGAATGGAGCTATTCCGGTGGCGGATACACGCTTTTGCAACTGGTTATCGAGGAAGTGTCAGGTCTTTCATTTGCCGACCATATGAAACAAAGCGTGTTCCAACCGCTGGGAATGACACGAACGACATTTGATCATTCCGAAGCGATTGAGATGGGACTTGCCGAGAATCTCACCTTGGATGGTCGTAGCGAGCCTTTCCGCTGGTACACTGCGCTTGCAGCTACCTCGCTTTTTACATCGCCGGCCGACATGGCGAAATTTATCGAAATACAGGCGCCAGAGGGAAAGCAATCTGTACTTTCCAAAAAGATGCTTGCCATGATGGCGACCCCTCACGCTTCGTCACTGGGCGCGGATATTTGGGGATTGGGCGTGATGTTATACGCCCCGAACAACAACGGCGGCTTTGTCATTGGCCATGACGGAAACAATGAGCCAGCAATCAATACCGCCGTCAGACTCGATCCGGCCACTGGCGATGGAATCGTTGTTCTGGAGACCGGCAGCGCCCTGCTGGCTACAAAGCTCGCAAGCGAATGGGTGTTCTGGAAAACCGGCAACGTCGATAATCTGGCATTCGCAATGTTGCTGGACACCATGTTCCTTTGGATATTGATCGGGAGCGTTGTGATTCTATTGATCGGAATAGTCATCGGGTGGCGAAAATGGCGCAACGTGCAAAACAAATAGAACTGGTCGAAGCAGAGTTCCCTTGCGTGTTATTCTAATGACCGCTTTTGCGCCCGTAGCCGACATTGGATCGGACTAACGCTGCGAACAATCGTCATGTGGAGCATCAGCAGATGTTCGAGCGATAAGAGGATCATTGACGGGCCGACCCATCCCCGCCCAATTGGATCGGCTCGTCAGCACTCGCTTGAAGCTGGAGATCGCTGTCGATGCCACCCGCACCGGGACACCCGATATACCAAGCAAACTTACCGGAGCCGATCAGCATGCGGGTGAACGATGCCTGCCGCTTTACCGGAATCAGCCGCAGCACACTCTATCTGCTCATCGCCAGCGGTGAGATCGCGATCATCAAGCTTGGCGCATCCACCCTGGTTGTGACCGAAAGCCTGAGGCGCTTCATCAACAAAAAGCGGTGAGGCGCTTCCTGACAGATCAGGTCAAACCAACGGCGCCGTAGTTTAGAAAACCGCCGGACAATCTGGACAAGATTTGGCGTTTCGCGGATAAGGATATCACACCGGCTTAGACCATAGGCTGATGCGTGTGGTAACGAAGATTCGGGCCTGAGAACCTGCAAGTCATTACAAATACTTGCAAAATTTTTCCTAAGACCTCCGGCTCCGCCATTTCCCTATATTTCGTCGATCATCTCGGCCAGCGTCGCCAGGCATTCGCGGGCCAGGAGGGTGCAGCGTTCCGGGGACCAGCCTTGTTCGGGGTCCGGCAGATCGCGATTGTCCTTGAACGGCATTTCCAGAGTCATCGTGACCGCGCCGAATCGCTCGGCCAGCTGATTGGTCGACATCGACAGATTGGCCTTGCCCTTCGCCGCGGTCGGATAGCCGAGTTCGGTCTGGAAATCCGGGGTGCGCTGGGCCAGGCGATCGCGGTAGCCGTGATACTTTTCCAGCTGCGCGTCGGTGATCGAGGGGATGCCTTCGAAGCCGGCGATGAACACCGCCGGGATCGCTTCATCTCCGTGCACATCCATCGCAAAATGCAAGCCGCTCCGGTCCATCGCATTGCGCACGCACAGCACTTCCGGAGATTTCTCGGCGGTCGGCTCGTTCCACTCGCGGTTGAGATTGGTTCCGGCAAAATTGGTTCGTAAATGCCCTCGGCACGAACCATCTGGGTTCATATTGGGCACGATATGGAAGCGGCATTTCTGCAGCAGCAGCCGCGCGTGCGGATCGGCGGGATCGGTGAGCATTTCCAGCGCGCCTTCCATCCACCATTCGGCCATGCTTTCGCCGGGATGCTGGCGGGCGTAGAGCCAGACCTGCTTGTCGCCGCTGCCGAGTTCCAGACAGTCGATCGGCTGGCCTTCCAGGCTATGGCCGAGTGTCTGGACCGTGACCCCTTCAAAGCCCGCGGTTTCGGCGATCAGGTCGTGATGGCGCTCGATGCTGTAGGGCGCGAAATAGGCAAACCAGACGAGATTGCTGCTGGCGGTGTAGCGAATCGACAGGGTGCCGCTTTCCTCGTCATAGCGGCTCGCGGCGCGGCCCCAATATTCCCGGTCCTCGCTGACGCACGCGTCATAGTCGGGCCAGCCCTGCGGATAGGCGGAGTCCTTCAGCCCACCGATATTCAATTCCAGTTCGTCGCCAATCTCGCAGGCGACGCGGAAATGAAACCACTGGAAGAAATCGCTGTCCTTGTCCTTGCGGATCGAAAGCTCTGCTGTGGTGCCATCAATGGCATGAACTTCGATATTGCCGCTATCGAATGCGCTGGTGATTTGAATGGTCATGGGACCCTGATAGTGGTTCCGGACACTCCGGGGAAGTCCTTGAATAGGGCGGCCGCCAATTTCGATGCCGCCAGTCCGGGCTGCGCTGCCGGTGAGCCCTGCTTGGCCTCCACCGATGCCCGGCCTTCCCAGACGACACTGGCATTGTCCCGCCGGCTGATGCGGACCGACAATTCGGTGACGATCCTGTCTTTCGGTCGACCGCCAAGATTGATGCCGATGCCCAGACCGAGACCGGAACCATAGCTGCCGGTGCTGCCGCCGACGCCCACCGATACCGGCGAACGTGATCCGGCAGCGGTCAACACGGCCCGGTCGATCGTGTAGCGCACAACATATTCGCTGGATTCCGCATCGCCAAACGGATCGGTAAAGCCGAGACGCTGCAATTCCCGCAATATGGCGGCGGAATAGGTTCCATATTCAAGTTCGCGACTGTCTCCCGGATCGGCGATACTGGCGTTGATCTCGACAGTGCCCGGCACGATCGGGACGACCTCCGCGTTGTGAAAGCGTGTGACGTCCACCGGCGGGGTCGTGGCTGCGCACCCCGATACCAGTATCCCTGCAGCCGCTAGTGCCGCCAATGATCGAAATCCGGCCATAAACTTGCTCCTCTAAGCACCCGATAATAGTCTATTAGCCCAAATTTGTGAGTGCCACGGTAAAAAATTGCATCGCTCTTAGCCCCCGGTTAAACCATCGGAGATATCCGGGCGATGAACAGCCGCGTTTGAACAGACAAGGGAACAGGGCAATAATGGCGAAACCATTCACTATCTTGGTCACCGGCGGTGCCGGCTATATCGGCAGCCACGCGGTACTCGCCTTGCGGGACGCCGGCTGGCCGGTCGCGGTGATCGACAACCTGACCACCGGATTTCGCTGGGCGGTCCCGGAAGACGTTGCCTTTTATGAAGGTGATATTGAGGATTCCGATCTGCTCGCCCAAATCATCAAGGACGAGAATATCGGCGCAATCATGCATTTTGCCGGCTCGATCATCGTGCCGGAATCCGTCGAAAACCCGCTCAAATATTATCACAACAACAGCGCCAAAAGCCGCAGCCTGATCGAATCGGCGATCGAGGGCGGTGTGCATCATTTCATCTTTTCCTCAACCGCCGCGACCTACGGCATTCCCGAAGAAAGCCCGGTCAGCGAAAGCACGCCGCAGCTGCCGATCAACCCCTATGGCATGTCGAAGCTGATGACCGAGCATATGTTGCGCGATGTTGCCGCTGCGCATGATATGAACTTCTGCGCCTTGCGCTATTTTAATGTGGCGGGTGCCGATCCCGAAGTCCGGACCGGCCAGTCTACCGCAGGCGCCACCCATCTGATCAAGGTCGCAGTGGAAGCGGCGCTCGGCAAGCGCGACAGCGTCGCGGTCTTTGGCACCGATTATGATACGCCCGATGGCACAGGGGTACGCGACTATATCCATGTCTCCGACCTGGCCAACGCCCATGTGCTGGCGCTGGAAGCGCTGATCGCCGATCCGGATCGCAATCATCTGCTGAATTGCGGCTATGGCCGCGGATTTTCGGTGCTGGAGGTGCTCGATGCTGTCGATCGAGTCACCAACATGAAAATCGAGCGCAAAATGGAAGGCCGGCGCGCGGGCGACCCCGATTCGCTGATTTCCGACAACCGGGCGATCATGGAGCGCTTCCCCTGGCAGCCGAAACACGCCGATCTCGACGAAATTGTCGCCCATGCGCTGGCCTGGGAGCGCAAACTGGTCGAAATTCGCGGAGAATAAAGCTGATCGCTTGACTTTGGCCGCCGCCGACCCTAATTGCCCTGCTTCAACGCAGCATGGCTGCTTTCAAGAAATTCAGATAATCAAGGCGTGGTACCAAAATGAAAGTCCGCAACTCTTTGAAGTCGCTTAAAAACCGTCACCGGGACTGCCGCGTTATCCGTCGCCGTGGTCGCACCTATGTGATCAACAAGACGAATCGCCGGTTCAAGGCGCGTCAGGGCTAAGCTGTCTGCTGGCAGGAGTTCTGCCATCTCCAAAATCGACACCGTCATCTTCGATATAGGCAATGTCCTGTACCGTTGGGATTTGCGCTGCCTGTTCGAAAAGCTGATCGACGATCCGCAAGAGCTGGAATGGTTTCTGGCCCATGTTGTCACGCCGGAATGGCATTTTCAGCATGACGCCGGCCGCCCCTTTGCCGACATGGTCGCAGAGCGCAGCCGCGAATTTCCGCAATATGCCGAGCATATTCTGGCTTATTCGAAACGGTTTCCGGAAACGATACCGGGGCCGGTCGAAGGCTCACTTGAAATCGTCCGCGCCTTGGCGGCACGTGACATTCCTCTGTTTGCGATCAGCAATTTCGGTGCCGAATCCTGGGCCCAGTTTCGCCCCTCTGCACCGATATTCGGGCTCTTCTCGGATATTGTCATCTCCGGCCAGGAAAAGATGATCAAGCCTGACCGGGAGATTTTTGAACTGGCGTTGCAACGCTTTGCCAGAAGCCCTGAGCAATGCCTGTTTATCGATGACCGGCTCGACAATGTCGAAACGGCGGAAGCGCTTGGCGTGACCGCCCATCATTTCATCGATTCACCCGCGCTGGAACGCCAGCTGACGCTCTTGGGCCTGCTCTAGCTGCGCTTGAGTTCATCTCCGGTCAGCCGCACGATATGCAGCAGATTGGTCGAACCCGGGGTGCCAAAAGGCACGCCCGCACAGACAATGAGCCGCGACCCTGCGGTGCCCAGCTTGTGACGCAGCGCCATGCGCTTCGCCTTTGCAATCATTTCCTCAAAGTCTCTGACGTCACGAGTGACCACGGCATAAGCGCCCCACAGCAAGCCGACACGGCGAGCTGTGTGGCGATTCGGGGTCAGCACCAGCAGCGGCACCGACGGCCGTTCGCGGGCCATGCGGCGAGCGGTAGAGCCCGACGAGGTGTAGCAGACAATGGCAGACGTCTCGACGGTCCGGGCGATATTATAACTGGCGGCGGCCAGCGCATCGGCGGTTGTTTCGTCGGGCACGGTTTCCGTGAAATGTACCCGATCCGCGTAGGACGGATCATTTTCGACCTGTGCGGCGATCCGGTCCATCATCGTGGCGGCCTCGATCGGCCAGTCACCGACAGCCGATTCGGCCGATAGCATGATCGCGTCGGCACCGTCGTAAATGGCAGTGGCGACATCCGACACCTCGGCCCGCGTCGGGGTGGGCGACTTGATCATCGATTCCAGCATCTGGGTGGCAACAACCACCGGACGGCCGAGTTTGCGGGCTGCGGCAACGATCTTTTTCTGCAGCGGCGGCACCTGCTCGGGCAGCAGTTCCACGCCCAGATCGCCGCGCGCCACCATCACGGCATCGGACAGCTCGAGTATCTCGTCCAGCCGGTCAATGGCGGCGGGCTTTTCAATCTTCGCGAGCAAGGCAGCCTTGCCGCCGATCAATCGCCGTGCCTCGGCGACATCTTCCGGACGCTGGACGAAGCTGAGCGCCACCCAGTCAACATCCTGTTCGAGAGCGAAAGTCAGATCCTTGCGATCCTTTTGGGTCAGCGAACTGACCGGCAGCACCACTTCCGGAACATTGACGCCCTTGCGGTCCGAAATTTCGCCGCCGACAATGACCTTGGTTTCAACGCTCTTGCCGTCGGCCTTCGTCACTTCCAGCCGGATCTTTCCGTCGTCCAGCAGCAGCGTGTGCCCTGGTTCGAGAGTACTCAATATTTCCTTGTGAGGCAGGCTGACCCGTGTTGCATCGCCCTTTTTCTTCAGCATATCGAGCGTGAAGCGCGCGCCTTCTTTCAGCATCACCGGGGGGTTGGCGAATGTTGCTATCCGCAGTTTCGGACCCTGCAGATCGGCGAGGATGGTGATCGGCCGGCCAACCTTCTTTTCCAGCGCCCGGATCGTTTTGACATTGGCGGCATGGGCTTCATGCTCGCCGTGGCTCATGTTCATCCGGAAGGCGTCGACGCCGGCCCGGTACATTTTCTCGATCATTTCGGGACTGCCACTGGACGGCCCCAGCGTGGCCAGTACTTTGACCTTGCGGTTGCGGGAAAAGATCGGCGATGCCATTTATAAATTCCTTAGTGGCGCTTTACCTGCGCCTTGCCTATTCCTGTTTCATGACAGGTTAAAAACAAAAAACAACGGAAACAACCATGACTGACCAAATATCTGACGCCGCTGCGGCTGCTGCCTTCCGCCGGCTGGTAAATCATCTGCAGCACCGCCATGATGCGGAGAATATCGATCTGATGGGGCTCGCCGGTTTCTGCCGCAACTGTCTCGCCGACTGGGTGATGGAGGCGACCAATGACGCGGGGGGCGAGATGACCAAGGACGAGGCGCGCGAAGCCATTCACGGCATGCCGGTGAATGAATGGAAGAAAAAATATCAGACCGAGGCGACGCCGGAGCGGCTCAAAAAGATGAAGGAAAGCGTGGCCAAAAACGCCGCCGCCTCTTAAAGACCGACTTCGAATCTGAACATCAAGATCAAGGGAATCACAGAATGAGCGAAGGCAATGTTGCCGCAGACCAGTTGCGTCTGTTTATCGAACGCATCGAACGGCTGGAAGAAGAGAAAAAGGGCATGGCGGACGATATTCGCGATGTATATTCCGAAGCCAAGTCGCAGGGCTATGACGCCAAGATCATGCGCCAAATCGTCCGCCTGCGGAAGATGGAGACCCACGACCGGCAGGAAATGGAAGCGATTCTGGACACCTATAAAGCGGCGCTTGGCCTCGCCTGATGATCGAAGTCCGGTCAGCGTCGGTTGATGATGCTGGCCGTTGTGCGGAAATCTACGCGCCCTTCGTGACCGATAGCTGGGTCAGCTTTGAATTGGACCCGCCCGGCGCGGAGGAAATGGCGGTCCGCATTGCCCAGGCCCGGCAATCGCATGACTGGCTGGTTGTCGAATCCGGCGGCATCCTGTGTGGATATGCCTATGGCGCCCAACATCGCACAAGGGGCGCCTATCAAACCAGTTGCGACGTTGCAGTCTATGTTGATCCCGGCCACAGCCGCCAGGGCCTGGGGCAGGCCCTTTATGAAGCACTGTTGCCAAGGTTGAAAGCCAGGAAAATACACGCCGCCTTTGCCGGCATCGCGCTGCCCAATCAGGCCAGCATTGCGTTGCACCGGGCTTTCGGTTTTGAACCGGTCGGCACCTACCGCGAAGCCGGCTGGAAAATGGGCGGCTGGCGCGACGTCGCCTGGTATCAGCGGTTGCTCTGACGACCGCGGCAGATTAGCGTACGGATCCCGGCAGCCAGGAACAGGATCCAGCGATATGATTGTCACCACCACTCCCTCTATCGAAGGCCATGCGATCCGCGATTATCGCGGAATCGTGATTGGCGAGGTCATTGTCGGAGCCAACCTGTTCCGCGACCTTTTCGCCAGCATCACCGATATCGTCGGCGGCCGATCCGGCAAATATGAAAATGTCCTGAAGCGGGCGCGAGACGAAGCGCTGGCCGAGATGGAGGCCGAGGCGGCAAAGGTCGGGGCCAATGCCGTGGTCGGCGTTGATCTGGACTATGAGGTCGTCGGTGAAAAAGGGTCGATGCTGATGGTCTCGGCGTCGGGCACTGCGGTGGTGGTCGGTTAACCTGCAGGTTGCATCACCAGCATGTAGATCAGGCCGCTGGTCGCCAGCAGATTATAGACCATGTGCATGATGATATTGGCCCACCAGCCATGGCGGATCCGGGCATAGCCCCAGATCAGGCCGCCGACCAGTTGCGGCAGGACGAAAGGCAGGGCAGCCGCCGGATTTTCGCCGGCATAGTTGAACACGTGCACGAATCCGAACACTAGCGCCTGACCCCAGAAGACGAGCGGGAATATCCGGACATACCAGTGCGGCACAGGCGATTTCCAGAAGCGGATCAGGCCTAAAATAACCGCCAGCAAGAGCACGGACATCAAAACGAGCGGCGCGTTTTGTCCGAGATTCGCAAGTTCGGGTTGCTGGAGCAGATAGGACCCGCCGAGCCACGCAAGCAGGCCGGCAAGAATGACCAGCCATCGCCCGGTGCCGACAATCCACTCCCGAAAGATCAATTCCTCGGAAATCGGGCCGACGATCACGACCAGCGCTATGATTTGCCACAGCGGACGGTCGAACAGCGCCGCCATGTCACTCGACATCTCGACGCCCAAAAGCGTCATGACCGGGAAAAGGACGGCGGCGATCGCCGCAACCACCAGACCGTTGAGCAGCAAAAGCCATGCGACATCTGCGGCGCGTCGCTCTTGGCCGGTGGCCGGGAGAGCCGGTACAGGCGCGCGGAGAAAAGCGATCAGATCAACGGCAGTTGACCGCAATCGACCGATCGACCATCCAATGGTTGAGTTGGGCTCAAACATGCGCCAAAGAGCCTCGATAAGAGAATAAAAGGTAACGGACGAATCGTATGGCAGGCCATAGTAAATTTAACAATATCAAGCACCGCAAGGGCGCGCAGGACAAGAAACGCGCGGCGCAATTTTCGAAACTCTCGCGCGAGATCACCGTGGCGGCCAAATCCGGCATGCCGGATCCGGATTTCAACCCGCGCCTGCGGCTCGCGGTCAACAGCGCCAAGGCGGTGTCGATGCCGAAGGACAATATCCAGCGTGCGATCGACAAGGCTTCGGCGAACGAAGGCGATGACTTCACCGAGGTGCGCTACGAGGGTTTCGGGCCCGGTGGTGTGTCGCTGATTATCGAGACATTGACGGACAATAATAACCGCACTTTCACCAATGTTCGTACCATTATGTCGCGAAATGGTGGCAATCTGGGAGAAAGTGGGTCGGTTTCGCACGGTTTTGACCGGGTCGGCTATATCCACTATCCGGCCAGCGCCGGCGACGAGGAAAAGGTTCTCGAAGCGGCGATGGAAGCGGGTGCAGAAGATATTTCCTCCGACGAAGACGGCCACGAAATCTGGACCGCCATGGAAGACCTGCACGAAGTGTCCGGTGCCCTCGAAAAAGCACTCGGCGAAGCGGAAAGCGTCAAGCTCGCCTGGCGGCCTTCGGTCCAGGTTGAAGTGGATCAGGAGCAGGCGGAAACCCTGCTGAATCTGATCGATCTGCTCGAAGAGGACGACGACGTCCAGACCGTCTGGGGCAATTATGACGTGTCCGACGAAATCATGGAAAAACTGAACGCCGGCTGATGGCGGAACGCGCCGCCAAAGCCGCACTCGCCGGAGTGATCGTAGCTCTGGCGCGCGGAACCCGACGCCGAAAATATCGCGCTGCGGGCCAAGCCAATATTTGGCGTTATGCTTCCATTTCTTCCACTATTCCTGCTGACGCTCAGCCTGGATCAGCCGGTGATCGTCGTTGGTCCCCGCCTTGGGCTACCAGTCTGAAATGATCATTCTCGGCCTCGATCCGGGTCTTGGCACCACCGGCTGGGGGGTCATCGTCGCTGACGGCAATCGCCTGTCCCATATCGCCAATGGCCAGATCAAGACCGATTCCAAAATGGCTTTGGCCAGCCGCTTGCTCAAGCTCGACCTCGAACTGACCGATCTGCTGCTGGAATATAAGCCGGATGCCGCGGCGGTCGAGGAAGTGTTCGTCAACAGCAATCCGCAGAGCACGCTGAAACTGGGACAGGCGCGCGGCGTGGTGCTGCTCGGCGCATCGCGCTCGGGCCTGGAGGTGGGCGAATATTCGGCGCGGACGGTGAAGAAATCCGTGGTAGGCGTCGGCAAGGCCGACAAGGATCAGGTGCAGGCGATGCTGCGGATCTTGCTCCCCGGCGTAAAACTGGCCGGGGCGGATGCCGCCGATGCGCTGGCAGTGGCCGTCACCCATGCGCATCACCGGAAGAGATAGTCCAGCGCACCGTTCACCCTGAGGCTGTCGAAGGACCATGGAACGCGCGAAGAAAAAGAACAAAACAAAAACTCGACAGATTCGCCTGCTGCGCTAAAACACGCTCATGATCGCAAAACTGACCGGAACCATCGACGAAATCGGCCTGGATAACATCGTGCTCGATGTGCAGGGCGTCGGCTATCTGGTCTTCTGCTCCTCGCGCACGATCACGGCGATCGGGGGGGTCGGCGATGGCGCGACCATCTATACCGAGATGCAGGTCAGCGAGACCGACATGCGGCTGATGGGCTTTGCCAGCGGCTCGGAGCGGGACTGGTTCCGGCTGCTGATCTCGGTGCAGGGCGTCGGCGGCAAAGTCGCGCTGGCGATCTTGTCCGCGCTGGAACCGGGCGAGATTTCGCGGGCCGTGGCGACGGGCGACAAGGCAATGGTCACGCGGGCCAATGGCGTCGGACCAAAGCTGGCGCTCCGGATAGTCAACGAGCTGAAGGACAAGGTCGGCGGCATTGCGGTTGATCCGGTAAAGGGCGCGGGTGGCGTCGTGCACGCGCCCTCAAGCAACAGCGCCGACGCGGTCAGCGCGCTGCAGAATCTGGGCTTCAAGCCGGCGGAAGCCAGCGCGGCGGTGGCAGCAGCAGATGCCGAGGCCGGCGATGGGGCGACACTGGATGCGCTGGTGCGGCTGGCGTTGAAAAAGGCAGCGCGGTGATGGCTTCATATTCTCGTCATCCTGAACTCGTTTCAGGATCCCAACGGGCCTCGCGCCGTGCTTGCCAAATCGCACCAGATGCTGAAACGAGTTCAGCATGACGAATGAGCTGGGCAACGATCGCATGGTCTCCGCCGAACGCAAAGTCGAAGACATCGACGCCGCTTTGCGCCCAAAATCGCTCGACGAATTTATCGGGCAGGAAGCGGCGCGCGGCAATTTGCGGGTGTTTATCGAGGCGGCCAGGGGACGCAGCGAGGCGCTGGATCATGTCTTGTTCTTTGGGCCGCCGGGGCTGGGCAAGACCACGCTGGCGCAGATTATTGCGCGGGAGCTGGGGGTCGGGTTTCGCGCGACATCGGGGCCGGTCATCGCCAAGTCCGGTGATCTGGCGGCGCTGCTGACCAATCTCGAGGAAGGCGATGTCCTTTTTATTGACGAGATTCACCGGCTCAATCCGGTGGTCGAGGAAGTGCTCTATCCAGCGATGGAGGATCGCGCGCTGGATCTAATCATCGGCGAGGGGCCATCGGCGCGCTCGGTGCGGATCGACTTGCCGGCCTTCACCCTGATCGGGGCGACCACGCGGCAGGGATTGCTGACCACGCCGCTGCGCGACCGGTTCGGGATTCCGGTGCGGCTTAATTTCTATTCCACAGAGGAACTGGAACAGGTGGTCCACCGGGCGGCGCGGCTGCTTGATCTTGATATTGCTCCGGATGGCGCAACCGAAGTGGCTCGCCGCGCTAGAGGTACACCGCGGATCGCCGGCCGTCTGCTCCGCCGGGTGCGGGATTTTGCCAATGTCGCAGGCACCAAGATTGTTGACCGCAAGGTCGCGGATGAATCGCTGACCCGGCTGGAGGTCGATAGCATCGGCCTTGATGCCATGGACCGGCGCTATCTGCATATGATCGCCGATATCTACAAGGGCGGTCCGGTGGGGGTCGAAACGCTGGCTGCCGGCCTCTCGGAGCCGCGCGATACGATCGAGGAAGTGATTGAGCCCTATCTGATCCAGCTGGGCCTGATCGCGCGCACGGCGCGTGGCCGGGCGCTGAATGACCGCGGCTGGAAGCATCTGGGATTGTCCCCGCCAGCGGGGAAGGAAGTGGACGGCGAATTGTTCGATTGAGTTCATCCTCTCCCCTTGCGGGAGAGGATACCAAAGCCTTACGAGCTTGCTCGTTAGGCGACGTTGGAGAGGGCGCAGCGTCTAGCCGCTTACCCCTCACCGAGTTCCACTAGCCAGCAAGCTGGCAAGTTCCACTTGTCCTCTCCCGCAAGGGGAGAGGAGAAATCACTTTCCAATCTGCTCGCCCGACGCCCAGCAGGCATGGGTGCCGCTGGAAATCCGGTGCGGCAGGAGGATTGTGCAGACCGGTCCTGTCGACAGGTCTTTCGCATCCAGAATGATACATTCCGACCGGTCCTGCGCCATGTCGGTGATAAAGCTGATCAGATAGCCGTCATCCTCTGACCGGGCATTGGCGCGGGGGATGAAGGGCGCTTCGGAGCCGAAGCGCTGCTCGCCGAAGGAGACATGCTCGGTCTCGCCGGTCTCCAGATCATGCTTGGTCAGGCCATTGAACAGGAACCAGCCCGGCTCGCCGGTCACGCTATAGACATAGCGATAGGGCCGGCCGGCATATTGTGGATTGAACATACCGAATTCGACCGGATAATCGTCGAACAGGGTCTCTTCGTTGGTCTCGCCGGTCTTCCGGTTGAACCGCCAGCGGTGAAGCTCGGGCTTGAAGCTGTGCAGGTCGAGGCTTGCCCCCATGCTTTCATAGCCGGACGGAAAATCGGTCAGCGGTGGCGGCACCGGGTCGTTCTGGAAATAGCCGTCGAGCACGACGTCATCGCCCTCCTCGAAGGCATTGGCCCAGTGCAGCACATAGGTGGGCCTTGCCTCGAACCACTGGATATCTTCGGGTTGCCCCATCCGCGGAAGGATGCCGAAGCGCGTCGGCATGTCCGGGTGGTAAGCGGGGATCCGCAGCTTGCGCTCGAACAATTCCTCTTTCCAGAACAGCGGGCAGTCGTTGAAGATCGCGAAATTTTCGGTGAACGCCATATCGTGCGGCAAGCGCGGGCCGGGCAGATCGATCGGCACGAGATGCTTCAGCTTATTGTCGGGACCGACCACGCCATATTGCAGATGTGGCTTCTCGATCGCATAGTTGAAGAACAACAGCTCCCCGGTCGCCTCGTCGACCTTGCAATGGGCCGAAATGCCATGCGCCGGAACCCAGTCGGCGGGTCCGAGCGTTGCCAGCGTTTCCGGATCGAGCCGATAGCCTTCGCCGCACAGGTAGAAGGTTGAGAGGATTGCCCCGGCGTGGACGACGACATCGGTCGAGCTGCTGTCCTTGACGCTGCCGTGCGCAGTCATGCCCGGCTGTAGCGCGTCCTGCGGATTGCCCATCAGCCCCGGCCAAAGCGGCCCGCCGGCCTTCTGTTCTGCCTCGAATCCCTTGGTGCGAACAAAGCGATTGCGATAGATCGCCTTGCCATCCTTGATCCGGACGGTGTGGATCATGCCGTCGCCGTCGAAGGGATGATAGCGGCCCAGGCTGCCGTGCACCGGATTTTCTGTGTTGCGGACATACAGGCCGTCGATATCGGCCGGGATGGTGCCGATCACTTCCAGATCGTCAGTATCGAGCTCCTCGAACACCGGCGTCCAGGCACCATTGCGATAGGGGTGGTCATTCGGTTCCAGCGTCGCCTTCACCTGATTGACCGGCGTGCCCATCAGTCGCGCAGCAATTCGTTGATCCCGGTTTTCGACCGGGTTTGTGCATCGACTGTCTTGACAATCACCGCGCAATAGAGACTCGGACCGGGTATGCCGTCTATATTCACCTTCGGCGGCATGGTGCCGGGAACCACGACCGCATAAGGCGGTACTTCGCCGATCCACACCTTGCCGGTGACCCGGTCGACAATCTTGGTCGAGGCACCGAGATAAACACCCATGGAGAGGACAGCACCTTCGCCGACACGGACGCCCTCGGCGACTTCAGCGCGGGCACCAATGAAAGCACCGTCTTCGATGATCACCGGACCAGCCTGCAATGGCTCAAGCACGCCGCCAATACCGGCGCCGCCCGAAATATGGACATTCTTGCCGATCTGCGCGCAGCTGCCGACCGTTGCCCAGCCGTCAACCATTGTGCCCTCATCGACATAGGCACCGATATTGACGAAGCTTGGCATCAGCACGACGCCTTTGCCGATAAACGCGCCCTGCCGGACAATCGAGCCCGGGACCGACCGGAATCCGGCTTCGCGAAAGCGGTTCTCGCCCCAGCCGGCAAATTTGCTGGGGACCTTGTCCCAGTGATTGGCGCCACCGGGGCCTTCGATCAGATGATTGTCGTTGAGCCGGAAGGACAGCAACACAGCTTTCTTGAGCCACTGGTTGACGACCCATTTGCCATCCTTTTTCTCGGCAACCCGGGCGGTGCCGTTGTCGAGCATCGCCAGCGCCTGGTTGACCGCATCGCGCTCAACTCCCTGCGTTGTCAAGCTGAGGGATTCACGCTTGTCCCAAACGGCGTCGATTACGGTCTCTAGTGCTGCGGTCATGTGGCTTGTTCTTCCTTGGCGCTGTGGAGGCTGGTGACCCAGCTTTCCAGATCAGTGATTTCATAGTCAATATAAGCGGGATCATGTTCGCGGCCAGCCCATTCTGCACCGGTGTTGATCCACACGGTGGTCATGCCCAAATCTTTTGCCGGCAGCAAATTGCGCGCCATGTCCTCGACAAACAGGGCACGGGTCGGATCGATTCCGGTTGCGGCGATCATGCTTGCATAAGCGGCTGGCTGCGGCTTGGGGACAAGGCCGGTATCCAAAATATCGTGCATCTGGTGAAACAGGCCATCCAGGCCCCGTTTTTCCAGTACGCGTTCAGCGTAAGGGCGATCGGCATTGGTGAAAACGAGTTTTTCGCCGGGCAGCGCTTCAATGGCAGCTCGAACCAGCGGTGCAGGATCGAGCCGGTCCATATCGATATCATGGACATAATCGAGAAAATCGGACGGATCAGTGCCATGATGATGCATCAGTCCGGCCAGTGTGGTTCCGTGATCGTGGAAAAAGCCTTTCTGGATTTTCCGCGCTTCGACCAGATCGCAATCCAGAGCCTGGGCAATATATTCGCCCATTTTGATATCGATCAGCGCGAAAAGATTGCACTCCGACGGATAGAGCACATTGTCGAGATCGAAGATCCAGTGATCGATATGGGAAAGCTCAGGTGACATGAAGCAATCGCCTAAAGACCGTTCCTGATAATCACAAGCTACAATATAGGCTAGGCCCGCGCGGTCGCATCCTCGACATTGGCGCTATTATGCCGCAGCGCTTTGAGCACTGTGTCGACAATGCCATCCGCATCCAGTCCCGCTTCGGCATATTGCAGCTCCGGCTTGTCCTGATCCTGAAAGACATCCGGCAGGCGCATTGTGCGGATTTTCAGGCCGGCATCGGTCAGGCCATTGTCGGACGCATAGGTCAGTACATGCGCGCCAAGGCCGCCCACTGCTGCTTCCTCGATTGTTACCGCCACTTCGTGCGTTGTCAGCAGCTTGCGGATCATTTCTTCATCGAGCGGTTTGGCGAAGCGCAGGTCCGCAACCGTCGTGCTGAGGCCTTTCGCCTCCAGCCGTTCAGCCGCCTTTTTTGCTTCTTCAAGGCGCGCACCAAGCGACAGAATCGCGACCTTGGTACCCTGTTTGATGATGCGGCCCTTGCCGATCTCGAGCCGCTCCAGCTTTTCCGGGATCGGAACGCCATTGCCATTGCCGCGCGGGTAACGAAAGGCGATCGGGCCGCTGTCGTGCAGGGCCGCAGTATAGGTCATGTGCGCCAGTTCCGCCTCGTCTGCGGCAGCCATCACCACCATATTGGGCAGGGTTGCGAGATAGGTGACATCGAAGGAGCCGGCGTGGGTGCTACCGTCAGCGCCCACCAGCCCGGCGCGGTCAATCGCAAAGCGCACCGGCAAATTCTGGATCGCCACGTCGTGCACCACCTGATCATAGGCGCGTTGCAGGAAAGTCGAATAGATGGCGCAGAAAGGTCGCATGCCCTGTGCGGCCAAGCCGGCGGCAAAGGTGACGCCATGCTGTTCAGCTATACCGACATCGAAAGCCTTGTCGGGATGGGCCTTGGCAAATTTGTCGACGCCGGTGCCGCTCGGCATCGCTGCTGTGATGGCACAGATGCGCGGGTCGTCATCAGCCAGCTTGGCCAAGGTTTCGCCAAAGACATTCTGATAGGCAGGCGGTCCGCCGCCCGGCCCCTTGTCCTGTTTGCCGGAGACCACATCAAACTTTGCCACGCCATGATATTTGTCGGCAGCTTCCTCGGCAAATTTATAGCCCTTGCCCTTTTCGGTGACGACGTGAATCAGGCACGGGCCTTCGGCAGCATCGCGGACATTTTCGAGCACGGGAATCAGGTGCTCCAGATTATGGCCGTCGATTGGCCCCACATAATAAAAGCCAAGTTCCTCAAACAGGGTGCCACCCATCGTCATGCCGCGGGCATATTCGTCGGTCTTCCGCGCGGCGTCATAGATCGCCTTGGGCAGTTTGCTGGCGATCCGTCGCGCTAACTGCCGAACGCCCAGAAATTCTCGGGAAGAGACGATGCGAGCAAGATAGGCCGAAAGCCCGCCAACCGGCGGTGCAATCGACATGTCATTGTCGTTGAGAATCACCACCAGCCGGTTTCCGGCCGCCTCGGCGTTGTTCATCGCTTCATAGGCCATGCCGGCGCTCATCGCGCCGTCGCCGATCACGGCGATGCCGCGGCCAGGTTTGTCATTCAATTTGTTGGCAATCGCAAAGCCGAGGGCCGCGCTGATCGAGGTCGAGCTATGCGCCGCGCCAAAGGGGTCATATTCACTTTCCGACCGCTTGGTAAAACCGGACAGGCCGCCGCCTTGTCGCAGGGTACGAATCCGGTCTCTGCGACCGGTGATGATCTTGTGCGGGTAGCATTGATGGCCAACGTCCCAGATAAGCCGGTCTTCGGGTGTATTGAAGACATAGTGGATGGCGGTCGTCAGCTCTACGACACCCAGGCCAGCGCCCAGATGGCCGCCGGTCGTGGACACGGTGTCAATCACTTCGGCGCGGAGTTCGTCGGCAAACTGGCGGAGTTGCTCCGGCTTCAATTTCCGCAAATCGGCTGGCAAGGACACATCATCCAGCAATGGTGTATTCGAAACCGGCATATTCACTCCCCGTTTGATTCCTGCTGTAACGGCATCTTGCTTCTCTGTCGAATTATCAGCGGGCTGGTCGCTGTCATTGGTGGACAGACGAGCTGGTTCAATTGCATTTTTGGCAAATGCCGCGCACCTCTATCACCGGGCGGATCGATTCGAAGCCCTCGGCGCTCGCGACTTTATGTACTTGTTGAGACAGGGAGTCGTCGTCAACGTGGGTTGCCTCGCCGCACGTGTCACAAACCAGAAAAATACAGTCATGCTCGCAGCCGGGATGGCTGTTGGCCAAATAGGCATTGGCGCTTTCGACCCGCATCGCGAGGTTGTTTGCCACAAACAGGTCCAGGATCCGGTAAACGCTGTTCGGGGCCACGCGTTTGCCGCGCGCTGCGGACACCAGCTCGGCAATATCATAAGCGGAAGCGGGGCGAGAGAATCCAGCTAGCGTGTCAAAGATCGCCGCTCTGGTATCGGTCCACTTCTCGCCGGATTTTTCCAGATTTGCTCTCGCCGCTTCGGCTAAAGAATCGCCATGATGCTCGTGATGATTATGTTGTCCCATCGGGACAATTTAGGGATGTTTCGCCGCAAGGGCAATGGGGGTGCAATCAATGGGTGGCGCGGTAGTTCAAATCGTGCGCGAGGGCGAGCAAGCCGACGCCGATCATCGTATATAATATTTCCTGTCCGCTATGGCCCGCATCATGACCGAGCGTGATCGCCCCCATCATCATTCCCAGCCCAAGGCTGCCGATTGCGACCGGCATGATATAGCCGTGATCCAGCACGCCGCGACCAAGGGTGAACAAGCCCAAGGCAATCGCGATCCCCAGACCAATTTCGTGGATAAGCGGATCCAGCAACATGCCGCCAGCCGAAGACAGAATAGCAACAAGGGCGATGGTCGAAACACAATGTACCAGACACAGCCCGGACATGAGCACCGCCATTCGGTCCCACAAGCCATCTCTGACCAGAAGGCCATCTTTGTTCCACAAATTCGTTGTCGTAAACACGACTCACTGTCTCTCTTTTCGCTGCGTGCGCAGGATATAGGAAAAAGGGTGTTAAGATACAACATATCATTTGCGGAATTTCCGATCCTTTCCCTTGTTTCCTGTTGTCAGACCATCAATTTGATCCCACATAGCGGCCAATGACCGAAGCGATCGCCTTGAACCAGCCAACGGGGGGGGCAAAGTCCCGCCCGATAGCCATAGCCAATTGGCTTTATTCTGTTGCCTTTCTGGTGTTCATCATGGTGGTAGTAGGCGGCATCACCCGGTTGACCGAATCGGGCTTGTCGATCACTGAATGGAAACCGATCACCGGCGCATTGCCGCCGTTGAGCGAAGCCGACTGGTTGTCGGAATTCAGAAAATATCAGCAGATACCGGAATATCTGGAAATCAGCGGCCCGGCCGGGATGACGCTGGCAGATTTCAAGTTCATCTATTTCTGGGAATGGGTTCACCGTTTGCTCGGACGGCTGATTGGCGTAGCCTTTGCGCTGCCGCTGCTGTGGTTCGCGATCAAAAGAGCGATCCCGTCAGGTTATGGGTGGCGACTGGTTGCGTTATTGGCGCTTGGCGGTCTGCAAGGAACGATTGGCTGGTGGATGGTCAGCTCTGGCCTCAGCGAACGCACCGATGTCAGCCATTTCCGGCTTGCCGTCCATTTGCTGACTGCGCTGTTCATTCTCGGCGGCCTGGTGTGGACGGCGCTGGACCTGCGGCAACTGGCGCGCGGTATCCAAAGGCCCGCGCGTATGACGGCATTGGGCGCGGCGGTTTTGGGGGTTCTTTTTATCCAGCTTTTATTTGGTGCCTATACAGCGGGTCTGAACGCAGGATATGTTTCCAATACCTGGCCACTGATGAACGACCATTTTATTCCGGGAGGGATCAACTGGGTCTCAGGTATCTGGGCCGCCCTGAACAATGACCCGTATCTGATCCATTTCGTTCACCGCTGGTGGGCATGGGTAGTGGTAGGATTCCTGCTTGTTCTTGCGCGCCAGGTCCGGTCACTGGATCGCCGAAGTTCGGTCGCAATTCATATCGCTTTCGGAAGCCAGATACTACTCGGTATCGCGACGGTCGTGACCGGGATCGATATTCATCTTGCAGTATTACATCAGGCCGTAGGAGCTCTGGTGGTCGCGTCGACCGTTTGGGGCGTGCATTTGCTGGGCCGTAGAGCGCTCTGACGGCGCCGCTTTAGCCTATGGGTAAGCGCTCAGAATTCCGCGCTCCTGAAATGCTAGACAATAGTGCCCGCTGACCTCGAAAAATCGCTTTAGGTATCATTATACCCTCCAGCTAAGCCCCGCTTTCGCTTGACTTGCGGCAATAACAACGCCAATAGCGCCTCCGTCGGCCGGACTCCTGCGAATCAGGAGCGTTCGGCTTTTGTTATTTTTGAATCTCATTCTCCAAGAAGGAGCCACCCCATGAAGGGTATCAGCAAACAGACGCAGTCGGCCAAGCCTGCTGAAGTCGAAAAGAAATGGCATATTATTGATGCCGAAGATCTGGTCGTTGGCCGGGTCGCCTCGATTATTGCCAATATTCTGCGCGGCAAGCACAAACCAAGCTATACCCCGCATGTGGACTGCGGCGATCATGTCATCGTGATCAATGCCGAGAAGGTGAAGTTCACCGGCAACAAGACCAAGCAGAAAACTTACTACAAGCACTCCGGCCATCCCGGCGGCATCAGCGGCACCACCGCAGAGAAGGTTCTGGAAGGTCGCTTTCCAGAGCGTGTTATGGAAAAGGCTGTCGAGCGGATGATTCCAAAGGGTCCGCTGGGCTTTGCCCAGATGCGTGCTCTGCATGTTTTTACTGGCACCGAGCATCCTTATGCTGGCCAGAACCCAGTGGCGCTCGACGTCGCTTCGATGAACCGTAAGAACAAGGTGGGTGCATAATGTCTGACGTAAAAACTGATCTCGCTGATCTGAAAGATATCGCTGGAGCGGCTGTCGCGGATGCGCCAGCCCCTGCTGAAGGTGATGCTGCTTCCGAAGGCGCTGAGCCGCCCGTGTCCACCATGCCTTTGCGCGAGCAGGAACTGGACAAATTTGGCCGGGCTTATGCCACCGGTCGCCGGAAAGACGCGGTTGCCCGTGTCTGGCTGAAGCCAGGCAAAGGCAAGATTACGATCAATGGCCGCGATCAGGAAACCTATTTTGCTCGCCCGACCCTGCGTCTCGTGCTCAATCAGGTTTTTGCGATTACCGAACGCGAAGGTCAGTATGACGTCGACGTGACTGTTAAAGGCGGCGGTCTCTCGGGCCAGGCTGGCGCGGTCAAACACGGCATTTCGCAGGCTCTCACCAAATATGAACCGAAGCTTCGTGCTACGGTCAAGGCAGCTGGCTTCCTGACCCGTGACAGCCGTAAGGTTGAGCGTAAGAAATATGGTAAGGCGAAAGCGCGTAAGAGCTTCCAGTTCTCGAAGCGTTAAGCGACCCCACCACAACGAAATATCAAAAAGGCGGCCTGCGGGTCGCCTTTTTTATGGCTGTCGGTGTTTAAAAGATCGGGGCGTTTGGTTTTGGGCGTTGCGGTTCCCTGATCACGGCCCGGCTGGAAACAAAGAGGATCATCGTCGTCAAGATCGCCGAGATCAGCATCACCCATGATGCCCCGATCGTGCCGAATTCCGGCAAAAAAACTGCCAGCAGCAGGCCAAGCGCGACCAGCCCGGCCAGACGAGCGACAAGCGCACTCCGTGCTCGTCCTGCGGCCTGAAGCAGGGGTTCGAGGCCGAGTCCGCTCAGACTGATAATGGTCGCAGCGCCGAGCAGCAGCAATATCGGGTAAGCCGCGACATATTCTGGCCCGGAAATCATGGCGATGATATGTTTGCCCAACAGCAGCAAGCAGATAAACAGGATCCCGCCGCTGATCGCGGATACCCGCAGTGATCGCCAGAACAAGGCGCGGGATTTCCGCGACTGGCCGATTGCGAACAACCGGGAGAGCTCGGCGAACAACGGGCGGGCAAAAACCTCTGCGAGCCGGTTGAGACTATTAGCAAGCTGATCGGCCAGCCGGAACAGTCCGGCCGCAGCCGGACCTACAAAGAAGCCGACGATAACAACCACCAGTCGTTCCCGGATCACGCTGACCAGATAGGCGAGGTTGGTGAACAATAGAAAGGCGATAAATTCTTTTCGGCTTGGTGGAGCGACCGCAGCAGCCGGTCGATCTTCCACCGGGTCATTTGCCTCATGACGCCGCCACACCATCAACCACATGACGACAAAACTGACGAACTCGGAAAGCCCCCAGACAATCAGAAATCCGGTCATCGACGGTGCGGTTGCCAACAGCACCAGCGCTCCGGCGAAGCGCACGATCGGAATGATCGCATCGCCAAATGCATTGCCGCTAAAGCGATCCTGAGCGCGCAATATTCCGGTCGGGGTTGATCGAACAGACAGGAACACGATCAGGCCATAGCCCATGATGGCCTGCTCGACCGCCGGGTTCCAGCCGAATTGTGCGGCACCATAGGGAAGCATCAGCCACAGGACCCCGCAAGCGGCGAGCCCGCCGATAAACTCGATCCAGAAATTCTGGGCCGACAATTTTCGAAAAGCCTGGTGCTGACCAGCCAGCAAATAGGGCACTCCATATTGCACAACCGCCTGCCAGGTCTGAAGTTTCAGTACTGCGGTCAGCACCTGAATCGCGCCCACGATGACCATGAACTCACCAAAACCGGCGACGCCTAACGTCCGGGTCAATATTGCGAGATAGAAAATGCTGAGGACCGCACCGACGCCCTTGGCGGAAAATAACCAACTGCTGTTGCGGAACACGCGGACCAGCGAATCTTCGCTGCTGGACCATCTGGAGAGCATGTTTCGCGACACAGGTTTCAACTTTTCCAAAAGGGGTTCCAGCGGTTGAGCCTGTCTTTATCGTAAAATTCATTTATTTCCATATTTCTATCATTGCATCTGTCTTGAAAAAGTAATCTTCTCTCCCCACAAAAGCGGAATGAGCACTCGATTTGACGTGATTTTGCTTGCCGCCCAACGAGCAGGTGTAACCAATCCGCTCGCTGAGGCCCATGGTGTAAGCCATAAATGCCTGATTCCAGTCGCGGATCAGATGCTGATTGCCCGCACGTTAGCGTCTGTCTCCTCGCACCCGGGCTGCCGGGCCATATATGTCTTGATTGAGCCCGATGGCGAGCGGGCTGTTCGCCCGGTTGCGGAAGCTTTTGCACGATCCGACATGCCGATCCACTTCGTCGCATCAGACAGCAACATCGCTGCCAGTGTGTTGCTAGGATGTGAAAAGGGTAACGCACCATTTGTGATCACTACGGCTGATAATGTGTTGATTAAACACGACAGCATTGATCGGGTTATGGCCGCAATAGACGCGGGTGCAGATGCTGTCGCCGCCTTGGCCAACAAACATGATATTCGCAGCGTTCATCCGGCGGCCCAGCGCTTCTTCTACGAGTTTCGCGACAACGGCTATGCAAATTGCAACCTCTATGGCGTCGCTGACAAACAGGCGCTCAGTGCAGTGGAAATATTTCGCGAAGGCGGCCAGTTCATGAAGCACCCACGGCGCCTGGTGAACGCCTTTGGCTTGTTCAACATCCTGTTGATGCGCTTTGGTTGGGTTACGATCGACAACGCCTTTGAGAGAATGTCAAAACGCTTCGGTATTAAAATCCGCCGGGTACCGTTGACCGACGGGACGCAGGCTATCGATGTTGACAACGAGCGAACTTACAGGATCGTCGAAGCCATTCTTGAAAACCGTGTGCACGACCTGGAAATCTGACAGCTATATGTCAGATTCTTGAATCATAGTCCCCAGTCTACTTAAGAGAATCACTATGCCTTCAACGTCTCCTCCCATCCAGCCGCTGACGATACCCGATGAAGCCAAGGAGCGGCTGAAATTTCTATATCTGGCGAAGCATGCACATTGGGGGGGAGGCATGCATCCGGAGGATGGCAATCATGCCATTTACCATCACGAGGTTCGAATGAGCCTGGAGAGCCTTGGCATCAATCTGAAGGTTGCCGACGCATATGACGTACTATTCACACATCCAGGCGTGGACTTTGTTTTTCCGCTGCTAAATCGCGGCGGCTTTGTGAACAGCGAAATGATGATTCCGCTTTTGTGCAACATGCACCGGATAGCCTATGTCGGGGCCATGCCGTTCATTCGCGGATTGGGCGATGACAAGTCGGCTTCCAAACTTGTGGCGGCCCATGCGGGTGTTCCGACGGCACCCTGGTTTTGCTACCGGCGGGGTGCACCAGTGGATGAAGCTGACTGCCCAAAAGCTGAGCGCTGGGTAATCAAGCCGAATGCCAGTTCGGCGAGCTGGGCGATTTCCGATGCATTTGATTGGGCGGGTGTCGCCAATGCCGTTGCCGGAATCCATGGCCAGGGTCATGATGCGATCGTCGAGCCCTATCTTGATGGATATGATGTACAGGCAGCTTTCATCAGTTCGGGGGGCCCGAAAGCGCTGCCCATGCTGATTTATGAACGCGAAGATACACAGAAGCTGTGGACCTATTACGAAAAGCGCGATTTGGTGCCGAACACAGAGAAGGCAACGCTGAAACGCTTAGACGATCCGGAATTTGCTCCCAAAGTCCAAGAGATGGCCAATAAAATTGCCCGTGAATTTGAGCCGTTCGATTATGGGCGTATCGAATTTCGGCTGGACAAGAAGACCGGCGACATCAATTTTATCGAGATCAACCTGAACTGCAATCTATGGTCCGAGAAGGTGGTTGCGAAATCGGCGGCAGCTGCAGGTTTCAGTCATGCACAGCTGCTGGAAACCATCATTGCGGAAGGATTGAAGCGCAACGGGTTGATTTCCTGACGGTCTGCAAATTCGAACTTTTGGGGTGGATTGTCGGGCTGCTGCTGCTAGCAGGAGACCATGAACCACGATAATCGCAGCGCCGACATCACCAGTTTCGTCACCCATCTGGAATGTTCCAGGACAGGAGAAATTCTGCCCGCCGACACTGTTCAAAACCTGTCGCCTGCGGGGGCACCTATATTGGTGCGATATGATTTGGCGGCTGTTGCTGAAACCCTGACCAAGGAAAAGCTGGCCGCCCGGCCAGCTGACCTTTGGCGCTACCGCGAGATGCTGCCGGTTGCAAATTCGATCAATATTGTCTCACTCGGCGAAGAGATGACGCCGCTGATTGCTCTGGACAATTCTCTCGGCTCACAAGTTATCGTCAAGGACGAGGGGCGGTTGCCAACCGGCTCATTCAAGGCACGCGGACTGGTGATGGCGGTTTCCATGGCCAAGGAATTGGGACTGAAACGGCTGGCCATGCCGACCAATGGTAATGCTGGTGCGGCCATGGCCGCCTATGCAAGGCGCGCCGGAATGGAAGCCTATGTTTTCTGTCCCGACGATACACCTGAAGTGAATGTCCGGGAGATTGCGCTGCAGGGCGGCAAAGTCTGGCGGGTGAACGGCCTGATCAATGATTGCGGCAAGATTGTCGCCGACGGCGAGGCGGAAATGGGATGGTTCAATCTTTCGACGCTGAAAGAACCCTACCGGATCGAGGGCAAGAAGACGATGGGTCTCGAACTCGCCGAGCAGCTGGGATGGGAAATGCCCGATGTGATTTTCTATCCTACGGGCGGTGGTACTGGCCTGATTGGGATGTGGAAGGCATTCGACGAGCTTCAGGAAATCGGTTTCATTGACTCGAAGCGGCCGCGGATGGTGGCCGTGCAGGCCACCGGCTGCGCGCCGATTGTCGACGCCTGGAAAAAGGGCCTGGATCACGCACCCCTTTGGGAAAACGCCCATACCGTCGCTGCCGGGATTCGCGTGCCAGTGGCGATCGGCGATTTTCTGATATTGCAGGCGGTCCGCGCTTCGGGAGGCTTTGCGATCGCGGTTGAGGATGAAGCTATCATCGCGGCACAGCAGCAGATTGGGCAGCAGGACGGGCTGCTGCTCTGTCCGGAAGGTGCGGCGACCGCCGCGGCCTATCTAAAGGCGCTGGAGGACGGGCTGATCAGCAAGACCGACCGGGCGGTGCTGTTCAATTGCGGTAACGGCCTCAAATATCCCATGCCCGCAGCTGATGCCGCGCTGGATCGCCATAAACCGATCGACTGGGGCGCCATTGCGAGCGCCTGAGCGTCTGGCTAGGACTCCCCCGATATGAAATGGTTTGCCATAATCGCCGTGCTGATACTGACACTGGGCGGTTTTGCTTGGTGGTTTTTCTCCCAGCCGGGACCGAAGCAGCTCGATATGGTCAATAATGTCGTTCCCGGTGACAGCAATGCCAAGCTGCTGGTGCAGGATCAGATCTATGACGAGTCTCTCGGGTTAGGGCTCAACATATGGGCACCCGATGGTGCGCAGACTGAATCACTTCCGGTTGTCGTTTTTATCTATGGCGGCGGTTGGCGCGACGGGGACAAGGATCAATATGCATTTGTCGGTCGGGCGCTGGCCAATCGCGGCTTTCTCGTCGTGTTGCCCAATTACCGCCTCTACCCGAAAACGCGATTTCCCGGCTTCCTTGAAGACAGCGCCAAGGCGTTGGCCTGGGTGGATGATAATATCGCCAAATTTGGCGGGGACACGAGCCGCATTTTCCTGTCTGGCCAATCCGCCGGGGCGTATAACGTGATGATGCTCGCTCTCGATCCACAATGGCTGGGGCGCGAAGGCAAGTCGCCGGACCTCATCCGAGGCGTGGCAGCGCTGGCCGGGCCTTATGATTTCTATCCGTTCGATTCCGAAACGACCAAGCAGAGCTTTGGCGATTATCCCGCACCCGAAATGACTCAGCCGGTCAATTTCGTAAGGGCTGACGCGCCACCGTTGTGGCTTTCCAGCGGCACTGATGACACTCAGGTCAAGCCACGCAACAGCAAGACTTTGCGCGATAAAATCATCGCGGCGGGCGGCCATGCGGAATATGTGGAATATCCTGGCGTTGATCATCTGGAAATCATGATGGCCGTGGCCAAGCCGTTTCGCTACAAGGCGCCGGTGCTGGATGATATGGTCGCCTTTTTCCAGCGCTACGAGTGATTGCTGGATCGGAAAGTAGCAACTGCGTTTTTTGCAGCGCAAAACGGTTGAGATGCCGACGCTTCTTGGTTATGCCGATCCGCAGAACAAGGGAATCCGATAGACATGGCTACTTTCACGCTGCCCAAGAATAGCAAGATACGTAAAACGGGCGAGTTGCATCAAGCTCTCACCGATGGGAAAAAACGGCCGTTTAAAGTCTATCGTTACGATCCCGACAAAGGCGAGAATCCGCATTATGATACGTTCGAAGTCGATACGGACGAATGCGGGCCAATGGTGCTCGATGCCCTGATCAAGATGAAGTCTGAGCAGGATGCAACGCTGACCTTTCGCCGGTCCTGCCGCGAAGGTATTTGCGGATCCTGCGCGATGAACATCAACGGCAAGAACGGTCTCGCCTGCACCACCGCGATCGAAGACTGCGGCAGCAAGGTAACGATCACGCCATTGCCGCACATGGAGGTCATCAAAGATCTGGTTCCGGACTTCACCCATTTCTACGCGCAATATGCTTCGATCCAGCCTTGGCTGAAAACGGTTACGCCGACGCCATCGGGCAAAGAGCGACTGCAGTCGCCGGAAGATCGCAACAAGCTGGATGGTCTCTATGAATGCATATTGTGCGCATGCTGCCAGACCAGTTGCCCGAGCTACTGGTGGAACAGCGACAAGTTCCTTGGCCCGGCAATCCTGTTGCAGGCCTATCGCTGGCTCGCCGACAGCCGTGATGAGATGACCGGGGAGCGACTGGACGATCTCGAAGATCCGTTCCGTCTTTATCGCTGCCATACGATCATGAACTGCGCCAACGCCTGCCCCAAGGGCCTGTCCCCTGCCAAGGCGATTGCCGAGATCAAGAAGATGACCGCATCCCGCGAAATCTGACCACCGGCAACCATTGATGGCCGAGCCCGAGCGCAATTTCGTCATAAGCGAGCCCGACCCGGATTTTCCCGGATGGTATAGCTGGAAGCTGACTGACCCAGACTGTTACAATAGTTTTCTTGGCCGGATGATTGTCCGGCGCGGGGGTGACGGGCTGGGCGACAATATTGCCAGGGTTCGCATGTTTCCGGAACGCAAGCATCGGAACCTGGGCGACGTTGTTCATGGCGGTACGATGATGGGTTTTATCGACTGTTCGCTCTTTGCTGCCATGCGCGTGCTCGATTTGGGTCCGTCCGGCTTTGCGGTGACGATGGAGCTGCAGACTCATTTTATCGGTGGTGCCCGGCTTGACGAACCGCTTGAGGCTCAGGTCGAAATTGCGCGGGAAACCGGTCGCTTTCTGTTCATGCGCGGACTGGTGGTGCAGGGCGAGACGGGACAGGATAATATGGCCTCTTTCACCGCCATTGTGAAAAAGGCCCCGAACCAGAAAACCGATCTGCAATGAGTGAATTTTATCAGCGCTATCAGGCGTTGATTGCGCAGGGTGAACTCAAGCCCGATGCCGATCAGGATGCTTGCGCGAAGCGGCTCGCCAGATTGCAACAGGAACTGGAGGCGGTGCCGGAGCGGGGCAGTATTCTGTGGCGGGTTTTTGGCAAGAAGCCGGCGGTACCCGAAGGCATCTATATGTGGGGCGGCGTCGGGCGCGGCAAGTCGATGCTGATGGATTTATTCTACAACAATCTCGATATCCGCGGCAAAAAACGGGCGCATTTTCACGAGTTCATGATCGACGTTCACGCCCGGCTCAATGTCGAGCGCAAGAAGGAGGAGGGTGATCCGGTGATCCCGGTAGCCAAGGCATTGGCCAGCGAGGCGCGTTTTCTGGCTTTTGACGAAATGGTGGTGAACAACAGCGCCGATGCGATGATCATGTCGCGGCTGTTCACCGGGCTGGTCGAAGAAGGCGTAACGATCGTCACCACTTCCAACCGTCCGCCTGACGACCTGTACAAGGACGGTTTGAACCGTGAGCATTTTCTGCCCTTTATCGAATTGCTGAAGACGCGGTTGGAAGTGATATCGCTCAATGGCCCAACCGACTATCGGCGAGAGCGGCTCGGCGATGTCGATCTCTGGCATGTTCCCAACGGGGAAGCGGCAACGAAGGCGTTGAGCGAGGCTTTCTTCCGTCTGACTGACTATCCACCGGAGGACCGGGATCATGTGCCGTCGGCAGAGATAGAGGTGCAGGGCGGCCGTATGCTGACCGTACCAAAATCACTGAAAGGCGTAGGAGTGTTTTCGTTCAAGCGCCTTTGCGCGGAAGCCCGAGGCGCACAGGATTATCTGGCGATAGCACGGCATTATCACAGCGTGATCATCGTCGGGATCCCGTTGCTTTCCAAAGAGAATCGAAACGAGGCGGCGCGGTTTGTTACGCTGATTGATACGCTATACGAATATAAGGTGAAATTGCTCGCTGCTGCGGACGCGGAGCCGGATGCGTTATATCCGGAAGGCGACGGCTCGTTCGAGTTCGAACGCACGGCATCGCGGCTCATCGAAATGCAATCGGAAGAATATCTGGCAATGGGCCACGGCGCGTCGGACGATCCGGCCGGATAGGTCTCAAAAGGTCAACGGGCTCGCAGCCATTGCCAACGGCCGCGCTTGAGCGCCTGACTGAGCACGCGTGGTGTGACCGGCGAGAGGGCGTGCTGCCGTTGACTTTCCGCGGCGCCGATTGAGCCGCAATTTTTACAACAAGCTCAAACTGTCGAGATCCAGTGCCATTTGCGCGGGGCGCTCCGCCATGGCCGCGAACATCCGGTCGCCCCGTTCTGTCTGCTCGACGTGTAACGACGCGTTGATCGCCATGATGAAACCGGAAAAGGCGTGGCGGCGATATTCGCGCCAGAAACTATCGTAGTCTGGCGCATTGGACCGAGCGACAAGATAGGCTTCGACCAGCCGTTTCTCATGCTGGCGCCGATCCTCGGGATCAGCGAAGCTCGTGCCGATCATGTACGCCACATCATTGGCCGGATTGCCCAGCGAACAGGTCTGCCAGTCAACCAGTGCGGCAACCCGACCGTCAGCGTGGAACAGGATATTGTCGAGCCGCATGTCACCATGAGTGATCGCCAGCTCGCCCGGCTCGCTTTCTATATATCGGGTGAGCCGATCGATCAGCTCCTGCCCGAGGTCGAGAATGTCGGATGATAGCAGGCCATTGAATCGCTCGCGGAAAAGCGGATAGCCTTTGGGCAGGGTGGTTTTCATGAACTCACTGTTGCTATTGCTATGGTGCAGCCAGTGCAGGCTATCAACGCCGCCAGCTGGCTGAAAACTGTGCAAAGCTGCGGCTTCGGCAAGCGTGGTTTTGACCTGGACAAGCGAAGCGCCGGCCAACTGGTCCCCCTGTGCTGCAGGCGTCATGTCTTCGAGCAGAAGCACGAATTCCTGTTCATTATCTGCGATGTCGGCGTGATAGGGCTGGGGGCAATGTACTTCGCAATGGCCGGCAACATCACGGTACCAGCCCACTTCCATATCGTAGAGATGAAAAATCGCTGCCGCGCCCCGGCTGACCGGGTCAGCGCTTGGGCATTTGGCGATGAATGTTGCCGGATGGCCCTCGTCCCCCCATTGGCAGGAGAAACGGTAACTGTCGCAGACCTGTCCCGTGCCGACCGGCGCGTGGTTTAACGATTGCAGTGCCCCTTCTGGAGCACCAAAAACCCGCTCGATGAATGCGGTCTCGAATTCTTCGGGACGCACCGGAAACCGGGCGCTCATGGTGCTGGGTCCATCAGCCCGGTAATGCCACTGGTGGCGTGCGGACCGATAAACAATTGCTCGACGACGCCGATGCCATGATGATCCGCGCCATCCACCGTTAGCACGGTATCGCTCAGTGCCTGGATGTGAATGGTCGTCATGTCGATGGCCGGATCGGGGGCGAGCGGGATCACATCATAGCCGAGCTCGAGATCACCGTGATCCATGCCGTGCCCCCAAGTTGGATGGAGGTAGCCGAGGCCGGACATGTAGAAAGTTCGCGCCTGATCCCCTGTGCGGGGGGTGATGCTGAGCTGGCCGTCGCCGGTGTCGAGCCTGACCTGCTTGATGCGGCGGGAACCGCTGTGATAGCTTAGGTCGATGGCTTCGGGTTCGAACTCGGTAGCGCTGCCGGTGATCGAATCGACGACACCGCGCCGGTTCCAGGCCACGCCGTCGCCATCGTCATTGCTGTGGAAAAAGCAGGCGTGATGATCGAAGTTGAGTGGTGTCCAGAGCCACCAGAATTGCGGGAAGGCGCCGGCTGGCGGCGGCTGCGATTCGGCTGCGCCGACCTGCCTTATACCCCAGCTGCGGTCGCGGGTGCCGCGGCAGTTGGCGATATCGATATCCTGACCGTCGACGGTAATGGTGCCGGACCAGTCGCCATTCTGCGTCATTCTGGTATAATCCATCATCAGGCGCGGGCCTTCGCGGCGGATGAAGCGGGGTTCCTCGATCGGGTGATGGCGGGCGGTGAATTGGATATCTGCGGTGATCGGGCTGTCATTGCCGACGACCGTCAGGCGCAGTTTCTCTAGCGGTTCGACAATGGTGACGGTGATCGGGCCGACGGTCAGGTCAAGCCGTTCGCTGCCCATCCGTTTCGAGGCGCGCAGATTGTGCTGCTTGCCGTCAACTGAAACGCAAAAGGCGGCGTCCATGATGTCGAGCTGGGGATAGAGGCCGAGGGCGGCGGCGAAGAAGATGCTGCCGTCTGCGGAATAGCCGTTGAAGAAATAGCGATCGTAGAAATTGCGGTTCCCGCCGGATAGCGCCATTGGTTCCGGCGTCTGGTGCAGCGGATAATCGTCGCCCTTGGTCAGCATGCAGGTATCCTCTTCTAATTGCGCATCTTTTGGCGCATTCCTTAACCATCATGGCGAGCGAACGGGGGTTTGGGAAGCGGGAATATGGAAGAAATGGAAGCATGTTTTGGCTTTGTCGCTTTTGCAGAGCGCTTTTGCCGCTTTCGGGCGGCTTTCCCCGTTGCGGGGTCCTGAAACAAGTTCAGGATGACGAGGGAAACGTTCAGGATGACGAAGCAGAGGCTCAGCATGGCGAAAGTGTTAGGCCATTATTGCTACTGCGAACCAATTGCGAAGATAGCTTCCAAATTGATGCGATCTGCGGTTGAATTTGTCAAAATAGGGGCCTAATCCGGCAACTAATATCTATTTTCGACTCTATTCTTAGGAGAATTTCTTAACATGGCCCGTAACAAGATTGCGCTGATCGGCGCAGGCATGATCGGCGGCACGCTCGCCCACCTCGCAGCTTCCAAAGAAATGGGCGACGTTGTCCTGTTTGATATTGCCGAGGGCATGCCGGCGGGCAAGGCGCTCGATCTGAGCCAGGCCGCTCCGGTCGACGGGTTTGACTCCAATCTTAAGGGCACCAGCGACTATGCCGATATTGCCGGCGCGGATGTGATCATCGTGACCGCAGGCGTGCCGCGCAAGCCCGGCATGAGCCGCGACGACCTGCTCGGTATCAATCTGAAAGTGATGAAGGCGGTTGGCGAGGGCATCAAGGCCAACGCACCCGACGCCTTTGTTATCTGCATCACCAACCCATTGGATGCAATGGTCTGGGCACTGCGCGAATTCTCGGGTCTGCCACATAACAAGGTCGTCGGCATGGCCGGTGTGCTCGACAGCGCCCGCTTCCGCCACTTCCTCGCCGAGGAGTTCAATGTGTCGGTCGAAGATGTCACTGCCTTCGTTCTCGGCGGCCACGGCGACACGATGGTTCCGGTTCCGGCTTACTCGACGGTTGCCGGTATCCCGATCCCCGATCTGATCAAGATGGGCTGGACCACGCAGGAAAATATCGATGCGATCGTCAAGCGGACCCGCGGCGGCGGCGGCGAAATCGTTGCTCTGCTGGGCAACGGCTCGGCTTATTATGCCCCGGCAACCAGCGCGATCATGATGGCGGAAAGCTATCTCAAGGATAAACGCCGGGTGCTGCCGGCTGCGGCCCATCTTACCGGCCAATATGGCGTCGACGATCTCTACGTTGGCGTACCGTGCATCATCGGCAAGGACGGCGTCGAGAAGGTCATCGAAATCGAGCTGAGCGAAGAAGCCCAGGGCAATTTCAATGTATCGGTCGATGCGGTCAAGGAGCTGCTGGAAGCTTGTAAGGGGCTCGATAGCTCGCTGGCATAAGCAATATGGTCCGGTGCATGCCGGGATTTCATGCGATAACCCAGCGCTCCGGGAGCAGGTTTCCGATTTCGCTGGAATGACGAGGAAATAGAATGAGCATTTTAATCGACAAGAACACCAAGGTCATCACCCAGGGCATGACCGGCAACACCGGCACGTTCCACACGGAACAGGCTTTGGCTTATGGCACGCAGATGGTTGCGGGCGTGACGCCGGGCAAGGGTGGCACCACCCATATCGGACTGCCGAACTACAACACCGTGGCGGAAGCCAAGGACGCGACCGGCGCGACTGCCAGCGTTGTGTATGTTCCACCGCCATTTGCAGCGGATTCGATCCTCGAGGCGATCGACGCCGAGATCGAACTGATTGTTGCGATTACCGAAGGCGTTCCGGTGCTCGACATGGTTCGCGTGAAGCGCGCGCTGCAGGGCAGCAAGTCGCGCCTGATCGGCCCCAACTGCCCTGGTGTGCTGACTCCCGACGAATGCAAGATCGGCATCATGCCGGGCAGCATCTTCAAAAAGGGTTCGGTCGGCGTGGTCTCGCGCTCCGGCACGCTGACCTATGAAGCGGTGCACCAGACGACGGCGGTTGGCCTCGGCCAGACCACGGCAGTCGGCATCGGCGGTGATCCGGTCAACGGCACCAACTTCATCGACGTGCTCGAGCTGTTCCTGGCCGACGACGAAACCAAGTCGATCATCATGATCGGTGAAATCGGCGGCAGTGCCGAAGAAGAAGCGGCGCAGTTCATTGCCGACGAAGCCAAGAAGGGCCGTTCGAAACCGATGGTCGGCTTTATCGCCGGTCTGACAGCCCCTCCGGGACGCCGCATGGGCCATGCCGGTGCGATTGTTTCCGGCGGCCAGGGCGGCGCAGAAGACAAGATCGCGGCGATGGAAGCGGCCGGTATCCGCGTGTCGCCTTCGCCGAGCGAGCTGGGTATCACGCTGGATGCGATGTTGAAGGAGAGGGTTTGAGTTCGGCGGACAAGTCTAAGCATATTGTTCCCTGCCGCCGGGCAGGGCCCAGACGATCGTGCACTACAGTTCTGGGCCCCGCCCTTCGGCGGAGAACGAAATAATGAAAGCCGGTTTCGTCTATATCATGGCAAGTGGACGAAACGGCACCATCTATATCGGATCGACAAGCAATCTGCCCAAACGGGTTTATGAACATCGCGAAGGATTGATCGACGGGTTCACCAGGAAATACGGATGCAAATTACTGGTCTGGTATGAAAGTTACGACGACATTCAGGAAGCAAGGGCTACCGAATTGCGGATGAAGAACTGGAACCGGCAATGGAAGCTCAAGCGGATCGAACGGATGAATCCTGATTGGCGGGATTTGTGGGGCGAGATTGTGAAGTGAATGCCAATGATTTGCTGTTTCCCTCAGCAGAGCGGGATTCAGACGATCGGGCAGGACAGTTCTGGACCCCGCCCTTCGGCGGGGCACGAGGTAGTAATTATGGGTTTTGAGAATCAGGATTTTATCGGCTCGGAGCCGGAGCAGGGCCCAAGCTGGCAGCGCAAGCATTGGCCGATTGATGATGCCGATGAGCTGAACAGCGCGCTTGATCCGACACGGATGGGGATCGAGATCAAGGCTGCGACCGAGAAGGCCGGCGGCACCATGTCCGAGGACGAAGTCGCCAAGGCGGCGGAGAAATCGATCCGGGCGATGATGCTGATCCGCACCTATCGGGTGCGTGGGCATCTGGGTGCCCATCTCGACCCTCTGGGGATTTCCAAACTGGAAGAACCTGCTGACCTGACGCCCGAATTTCATGGCTTCACCGCCGACGAAATGGACAAGCCGATCTATCTCGGCGGCGTGCTTGGCTTTGAAACGGCGTCCATCCGCGAGATCGAAGCGGTGCTGCGGGCCAATTATTGCGGTCCGGTCGGTCTGGAATATATGCATATTTCCGATACCGAGGAACGGCGCTTTCTGCAGGACCGGATGGAAGGCAAGGATGCCGCCATCCAGTTTACCCCGGAAGGCAAGAAGGCGATCCTCAACAAGGTGATCGAAGGCGAGGAATATGAAAATTTCCTCGGCAAGAAATATGTCGGGACCAAGCGTTTCGGTCTCGACGGCGGCGAATCGATGCTGCCGGCGCTGGAAAACATCATCAAATATGGCGGTCAGTCCGGGGTTCGCGACATCGTCTATGGCATGGCGCATCGCGGTCGGCTGAACATTCTCGCCAATGTGATGGCCAAGCCTTACAGGGTTATATTCCACGAATTCCACGGCGGATCGGCCAATCCCGATGATGTCGGCGGCTCGGGCGATGTGAAATATCATCTCGGCACCAGCACTGATCGGGAATTTGACGGGATCAATGTCCATATGAGCCTGGTGCCCAATCCGTCGCATCTCGAAGCGGTGGATCCGGTCGTGCTTGGCAAGGTCCGCGCCCAGCAAGTGGCACGCGATGATCTGAAAAAGCATGATCAGGTGCTGCCGGTGCTGATCCACGGTGATGCCGCTTTTGCCGGGCAGGGAATCGTCTGGGAATGCCTCGGCTTTTCCGGCATCCGCGGCTACAATACCGGTGGCTGTATTCACTTTGTGATCAACAACCAGATCGGCTTTACGACCAGCCCGCAATTCGCGCGCTCTTCCCCTTATCCGTCCGACGTTGCCAAGGGCGTGCAGGCGCCGATTTTTCACGTCAATGGTGATGATCCGGAAGCGGTGACTTTTGCCTGCAAGATCGCGATGGAATTCCGCCAGCGCTTTGGCCGGGATATCGTCATCGACATGTGGTGCTATCGCCGCTTCGGTCATAATGAAGGCGACGAACCAAGCTTCACCCAGCCGATCATGTACGCCGCGATCAAGAAACATCCCAAGGTCAGCAAGCTTTATGAAGCCCGCCTGGTCGAGGAAGGCGTCATTGATGCGAAATGGGGGGATGCGACCCGCAAGGCTTTTGCCGAGCATCTCGAAACCGAATTTCAGGCAGCCGCCGATTACAAGGCCGACAAGGCCGACTGGTTTGGTGGCCGCTGGCAGGGGCTGCATATCCCGGCCGATCCGGAAAGTGCCCGGCGCAATGTCGAAACCGCGATCGATCCGAAACTGTTCGACAGTCTCGGCCGGACGCTGACCACGGTTCCGGAAGGGCTCAAGATCCACAAAACACTGGGCCGGGTTCTCGAAGCCAAGGCGCAAATGTTCAAGAGCGGCGAGAATTTTGACTGGGCGACCGGTGAAGCGCTGGCTTACGGATCGCTGGTTTCGGAAGGCTATAATGTCCGCCTCTCCGGTCAGGACAGCGGCCGCGGCACCTTTTCCCAGCGGCACGCGGTATGGGTCGATCAGGAAACCGAAGACAAATATGTGCCGCTGAGCACGGTGCGCCATGGCCGGTTCGAAGTGCTCGACAGTCCGCTCTCCGAATATGGGGTGCTCGGCTTTGAATATGGCTATGCCGGGGCCGATCCGAAAACCCTGGTGTTGTGGGAAGCACAATTTGGCGATTTCGCCAATGGCGCGCAGATCATGATCGATCAGTTCGTCGCTTCTGGCGAGGCCAAATGGCTCCGCGCCAATGGTCTGGTGATGCTGTTGCCGCACGGCTATGAAGGTCAGGGGCCGGAGCATAGTTCGGCGCGGCTGGAACGGTTCCTGCAGCTGTGCGCGCAGGACAATATCCAGGTCGCCAATATCACCACGCCGGCCAATTATTTCCACGTCTTGCGCCGCCAGATGCTGCGTTCCTTCCGCAAGCCGCTGATCATCATGACGCCGAAGTCGCTGCTGCGGCACAAGATGGCGGTATCGAAAGCCGAGGATTTCCAGGGTGATCAGCATTTCATGCGGATATTGTCGGATACCAATCCGCCGGCTGACAAGGATGTGAAGCGGCTTGTGCTCTGTTCCGGCAAAGTGGCCTATGACCTGATCGAGGCGCGCGATGCCGCCGGAGACAAGAATACCGCGATTGTCCGGATCGAGCAGCTCTATCCGTTCCCCGGCGAACCTTTGGTGGTGCGTCTCAAGCGGATGACCAATCTCGAGACTGTGGTCTGGGCCCAGGAAGAGCCGAAGAATAACGGCAGCTGGCAGTTTGTCCGGCCCTATCTGGAGGAATGTCTGGAACAGGCGGACGTTGGTCCGACCGGACCGGTCTATGCCGGTCGCGCCGCTTCGGCTTCTCCCGCAACCGGGCTGGCGTCGCGGCACAAGGAGCAGCAGGCACAGCTGGTCGCAGAGGCATTGGGGCATGAAGCAGCTTGAGGAAGAAAGGCTGTGCTCCGCACTTGATGCGGAGCACAGCGGGACGGAAAGTGACATACGAACCAGGTTCCGCATCAAGTGCGGAACACGGAAGTTGATAGGATAGAAAATGGCAACAGAAGTAACAGTTCCGGTATTGGGCGAATCGATCACCGAAGCGACCCTGGGCGAATGGCTCAAGCAGCCCGGCGATGCGGTTGCCGCTGACGAGCCGATTGCGAGTCTGGAAACCGACAAGGTGGCCCTGGAAGTGCCGGCGCCGGAAGCGGGCGTGATGGGTGAGCACAAGGTCGCGGTTGGCGATACGGTCGAGGTTGGCGCCGTGATTGCGACGATCGAAGCCGGTAGCGGCGGGGCGGCACCATCGAAAGATGAGGATACGCCTGTCGATCCCCCGGAAAAAGCTTCCTCGGCTACTGCAGCGAAAGCTGCGGACAAGCAGGACGAGGTTGCCACCAGCATCACTCTGTCGCCGTCGGTACGCCGGCTGGTGCTGGAACATGGTGTTGATCCCAGCCAGATCAGCGGCACCGGCAAGGACGGCCGGCTGACCAAGGCGGATGTTGAGGATTATGTGAAATCCGGTGCCCAGCAGCAGCCAGACACTGACCAGACTGCGGCAAGCAGCGCATCGCCGTCTCCATCGTCTTCCGGGAATCGCAATGAAGAGCGGGTGCGGATGACCCGTTTGCGTCAGACCGTCGCCCGGCGCCTGAAAGAAGCGCAGGATACAGCGGCGCTGCTGACGACGTTCAACGATGTCGACATGACCGCGGTGATCGAGACGCGCAGCAAATATAAGGACCTGTTCGCCAAGAAACATGGCGTGAAGCTCGGCTTCATGGGCTTCTTCGTGAAGGCTGCCTGCATGGCGCTGAAAGACGTGCCGTCGGTCAACGCGCAGATTGATGGCGAAGAAATCGTGTATTACGATTATGCCGACATCTCGGTCGCGGTGAGCGCGCCCAGTGGCCTGGTGGTGCCGGTGATCCGCAACGCCGAGACCATGAGCTTTGCCGATGTCGAAAATACGATCGGTGATTTCGGCAAGCGCGCCAAGGACGGCACGCTGACCATGGCGGACATGAAGGGCGGCACCTTCACTATCTCCAATGGCGGTGTGTTCGGGTCGCTGATGTCGACGCCGATCATCAACCCGCCGCAGTCGGCTGTGCTCGGACTGCACCGGATAGATCAGCGTCCGGTGGTTATGCCGGATGGTTCGATTGAGGCGCGTCCGATGATGTATATGGCGCTGAGCTATGACCACCGGCTGATCGATGGCCGCGAAGCGGTGACCTTCCTGGTGCGGATCAAGGAAGCGATCGAGGATCCGGCGCGGCTTTTGATCGATTTGTAAACAGCGAACCCATTGTGCGTCATCCTGAACTTGTTTCAGGATCTAGCGAGGTCCTGAAACAAGTTCAGGATGACGAAGTAGAGGCAGAATATGACCGACAATTTTGACTATGATCTTCTGGTAATCGGCGCTGGACCTGGCGGCTATGTCGCGGCCATCCGGGCCGCACAGCTGGGGCTGAAAACCGGCTGCATCGAAAGCCGCGAAACGCTGGGCGGGACCTGTCTCAATGTCGGCTGCATCCCGTCGAAGGCGATGCTGCATGCGTCCGAACTATATCATGAGGCCCATTCGGGGGCGCTGGAAAAATTCGGCGTCAAGCTGAGCGGGGCGAAGCTGGACCTGAAGCAGATGCATGCGGAAAAATCGAAGGCGGTGAAAGAGCTGACCGGCGGGATCTCGATGCTGTTCAAGAAGAATAAGGTCGACTGGATCAAGGGGCGCGGCGCGTTTGAAAATGCCAATACGGTCAAGGTTGGCGACAAGAGCTACACCGCGAAGAATATCCTGATCGCGACGGGGTCGTCGGTGACGCCGCTGCCCGGTGTCGAGGTCGACAATGACAAGCATGTCGTGGTCGATTCAACCGGGGCACTGGAGCTTCCGAAAGTGCCGGGCCATATGGTCGTCATCGGCGGCGGCGTGATCGGGCTGGAACTGGGTTCGGTGTGGATGCGGCTGGGCGCGAAAGTGACGGTCGTGGAATATCTCGACCAGATCTTGCCGGGCATGGACGGTGATATCCGCAAGGATGCCAACCGTCTGTTCAAGAAGCAGGGCTTTGACATCAAAACCGGGACCAAGGTCACCGGCTGCAGCGTCAAAGGCAAAAAGGCAACGCTGACCATGGAGCCGGCTGCGGGCGGTGACAGCGAAACGCTGGAAGCGGATGTCGTGCTGGTTGCGATTGGCCGCAAACCGAATATCGATGGTCTCGATCTCGACAAGTCGGGTGTCGAAACCAACGCGCGCGGGCAGATCGAGGTCGGGCATGATTTCCAGACCGATGTCGATGGCGTCTATGCGATCGGCGATGTCACCCCTGGCCCGATGCTGGCGCACAAGGCCGAGGATGAGGGCATTGCCGCAGCGGAATTTATTGCCGGGCAACAGGGCATCGTCAATCATGACCTGATTCCCGGTGTGGTCTACACCTATCCGGAGATCGCCAGCATCGGCAAGACCGAGGAAGAGGTGAAGGACAGCGGCGTCGAGTATAAGGTCGGCAAGTTCATCTTTGCCGCCAACAGCCGCGCCAAGACCAATCGCGACACGGATGGTTATGTCAAGATTATCGCCGACGCCCAAACCGACCGGGTGCTGGGCGCGCATATAATCTCGTCGCTCGCCGGGACATTGATCGCGCAGGTCACCCAGGCGATGGAATTTGGCGCGACCTCGGAAGATATTGCCTATACCTGCCACGCGCATCCGACCCATTCGGAAGCGATCAAGGAAGCGGCGATGGCGGTTCAGGGCAAGCCGATCCATATGTAGGATTTCTGCTCCCGCGCTGGCTGGCACCGGACGCGGCTGCGCGGTCCGGTGGGGTGGAAAATGATGGCGGCTTGAATCCTTTGTGGACCGCGCCCGATTTCCGGTGGATGGTTCGGGAGATGGCCTCCCGCCTTCACAGCAGAACAGGGGAGAAAGCATGTCCATTTTGTCACTGACCACAGAACCGACCGCGACCGAAATCGCTGCGGATATCGCTTCGGGACGACTATCCGCTCTCGAAGCCGCCGAATCCGCGATTGCCCGTATCGAGGCGCTCGACGGTCCGATCAACGCGGTGATCGTGCACGACTTTGAAAGCGCACGGGCGGCGGCGAAACGGCTGGATGAGGCCGGTCCGAAAGGCGATCAGCCGCTTTTTGGCGTGCCGATGACGGTCAAGGAAAGCTTTGACCTTGCCGGCCATCCCTCGACCTGGGGACTGGAGCATGCGCGGAATAACGTCGCCAAGTCTGATGCGGTGGTTGTGCAGCGTCTGAAACGGGCAGGGGCAGTGATCCTAGGCAAGACCAATGTCCCGCCGGACCTGGCCGACTGGCAATCGAACAATCCGGTCTACGGCCGTACCAACAATCCGCATGATCATGGTCGCTCGCCAGGCGGTTCATCGGGCGGCGCCGCGGCGGCGGTGAGCGCGGGCATGGTGCCGTGCGAATTTGGTTCCGATATTGGCGGTTCGATCCGCGTGCCGGCGCATTTTTGCGGTATATGGGGCCACAAACCGACGTTCGATGTCATCAGCCTGGAAGGTCATGGCTATCCCGGCACCGATTCCGCCAGTCCGGCGCTGGGCGTGTGCGGTCCGCTGGCGCGTTCGGCGGATGATCTGGAGCTGTTGCTCGACGTGACCCTCGACCATCCGCTGGTCCGTCGCGATGTGCCGCTCAAAGGGGCGCGCTATTTGCTGATTGACGAGCAACCCATGGTCGGATGTGCGAGCGCCTATCGCGCCGAACTCGATCGGGTTGCGGGACGGATCGAGGATGCAGGCGGGCAGGTCGAAAGGCGCTCCGAACTGATTCCGGATCTGGAGGCAGCCCATGAAAGCTACCTGAAGATGCTCAATATCGCGATGGCGGGCGGTCTGCCTGCACCCGATGGAACGCAGGCCACCGTCCGTGACTGGTTCGACCTTTGTGATATTCAGGCACGGGTTTACCGGCAATGGCGCGATCTGTTCGGTTCATTTGATTTTGTGCTGGCCCCGGTGAGTGCCACACCTGCTTTTCCGCATCATCCGGGACAGATTTTCCAGAGCAATATCGCGATTGACGGTGTCGATCTACCCGCCGGACCGCAGCTCGCATGGGCCGGTATCGCGACTTTTCCGGGCCTGCCCTCGACCGTGTTGCCTGTTGGCACTGTCGACGACCTGCCGGTCGGGATGCAGGTGATTGGTGACAGACTGCAGGATTTCCAAACAATCGATGGTGCGCGGCAGATCGCGGCTCTATTGGACAGCTGACCATTTCTGCAGGAGGGTCGGGTGGCGATCAAACATCATAAACTGATGCGCTGGCATATCTGGCTCGGCTGGCTGATCGGCGTTCCGATCATTATCTGGACGGCAAGCGGGCTGCTGATGGTGGCGCAGCCGATTGAGACTGTGCGCGGCAATCACTTGCGCAGCGAAACCCCGGCGCTCGATCCGATCGAGCCGGTTGCGCCGCTGCTTGAGGGCCGGCAGGCGAAGAGCCTGACCCTGCAGCAGAACAGTATCGGTCCTTATTGGGTCATTGCCTATGCCGATGGTGGCAAGCGCCGGGCGGATGGGCTGACCGGAGCCTTGTTGCCACCGGTTTCAGGAGCTGAGGCTGACAGGCTGGCGAGAGCGGCGCGCTCTGACCCGGCCGAGATCCGCTCGGTTCGCTTGTTTCCTGCGGACCGCGCGCCGATCGATCAGCGCAGTGGACGGCCGTCGTGGCAGGTGATTTTTGATGATGATGCCCGCTTCTATATCGATGCGGATACCGGGGAACTGCTGGCGGTGCGGACAAAATTCTGGCGGGCTTTTGATTTTATGTGGGGGTTGCATATCATGGATCTGCAGACGCGCGAGGATAGCAGCCACCCGATTCTGATCGCCTCCGCCGCGCTTGCCCTGCTGGGATCGATTCTGGGCTTTGTTCTGCTGTTCACAAGGCGCCAGCGCAAGCGGCGAGCGACATCGTGAACGCCGCCTTGCTCTACAATGCGCTGGGCTGGCTCGACCTGTTCGGGATTGCGGTCTTTGCGATATCGGGCGCGCTGGTCGCCGCGCGCAACCGGCAGACATTGGTGACCTTTGCCTTTTTCGCGCTGGTGACCGGCGTCGGCGGCGGTACGGTGCGCGATCTGCTGATCGGGGCACCGGTCTTCTGGGTGCAGGACGCGCGAGTACCGCTGCTGTGTCTCGGGATCGCGCTGCTGGTCTGGGTCACCCCGGTCAAATTCTGGAGGCCGGCGGCGGTCGACTGGTTCGACGCGATCGGCCTGGCCGCCTATTCGGTGTTTGGCGCGGCCAAGGCGATGCAGCTGGGCATCGACCCACTGCCTGCGGCGATCATGGGCGTTATTACCGCCAGTGTCGGCGGGGTGATCCGGGACCTGATTGCGGGCGAACCGTCGATCATTGTCCGGCCCGAGCTTTACGTGACGGCCGGCGCGCTATCCGCGTTTCTGTTTGTGCTGCTCGCGCAAACGGGCATGCCAGGGTTCATCGCGGCCCTGATCGCTTTTTCCGCCGGCTTTGCGCTGCGCGCGCTAGCTATCGTAAAGGGGCTTTCGCTGCCAGCCTATCGCGGAGCAGAAGAGGATGAATAGCCCAGCAGCCAGTTGACCCACTTGGCCGACCCTTTGGTCTTTGGACGTTCCCCGGCACCGCATTCAAGACAGAGCGCCTGCACATCTTCGCGCGCCAGCAAGCCCTGAGCGGTCGCCATAGCCTGACCGAACACAGCCTTCTCACGCTGTGCGGCCCATCCTATCACACCGTTCACAGGTGCGCTTTGGTGCCGGACAAAGGGTATGCCATCGAACGGCAGCCACGAAAACTCTGTCTCCGGGTCGAGATATTGCGCGTGATAGTCGCGTTCCGCCAGACCGGCCCGTTTAGCCGCTTCAGCAAGCGCGTCTTCGATGCCGCCAAAGCCATCGACCAGGCCCAGTTGCCGCGCGGTACCGCCGTCCCAGACCCGGCCTTGCCCGATCCGGTCAACCTCTGCCGGTGATTTGCTTCGTGCTTTGGCGACCAGGGTGACGAAGTCGCGATAGCTGTTTTCGACGCCCGACTGCAGGATCATGTTGAGATCCTCGCTAAAGCCGCCCACAAAATTCGGCTCGCCGGACAGCGGGGTGGTTTGAACGCCATCCGCTGTGACCCCCCATTTGGCCAGCGCCTTTTCAAAACTCGGCAGCACCGCGAACACCCCGATGGAGCCAGTGATCGTATCGGGCTCGGCGAAGATATGATCGCCCGCCGTAGCGACCCAATAGCCGCCGCTGGCCGCGACATCGCCCATCGAAACCACAATCGGCAGCTTCTTTTTCCTGGCTTCCAGCAAGGCCAGACGAATTTCCTCGCTGGCGAAGGCCGATCCGCCGGGGGAATCGATGCGGACCACCAGCGCCTTGACCTCGTCTTCATCGAGCGCCTTGTAAATCTGCTCCGCAATGCGTCCGCTTGCAGCCATGCCAGTGCTGCCGTTGCCGCCAACGATTTCTCCTGCGACGGTGATCACGCCGATCGGAGAGCCCTCTGTATCAATGGGGTTTGCGGCAAGAAAATCGTCATAATTGATGGATTCAAAACTGTCCGGTGACGGCGTTTCGTCGATCCCGACCTGCTCCGCGACAAACCGGTCAAACGCGGTTTTGTCTCCGAGCTTGTCGACCAGTTTCTGCTCAATGGCAACTTTCGCCAGATCCCCATTGGCGGCCTCGGCAAATTTCGCGGGGCTGTCGGCAAAGGGCTGGGCGGCAGCCTGCGGACGGGCTTTTTTCACTTCGGCGAGCCAGCTGTCCCAGAGGACAGTATAGAGCGCTTTCGATGCTTCACGCGCTGCTGGTGACTGGTCGTCGCGCATATACGGCTCGACCGCGCTTTTATAGGTTCCGACGCGGTAAATATTGGCGGTCACGCCCAATTGGTCGAGCAAGCCCTTGTAATAGAGCCGGTTGCCGCCGGGTCCGGCGAAGATGATGCCGCCCATCGGGTCCATCCAGATTTCGGTCGCATGGGCAGCGAGCTGATAGCTGTCATCGCTGTAGAAGCTGGCAAAAGCGTAAATTGGCTTGCCGGCCTGTTTGGCGCGGTCCAGTGCTTTGCCGATATCGGTGAGGCTGGTTTGGCCGCCACCGGCGAAGCTGCTGAGGTCGAGTACGATCGCCTTGACCCGGTCATCGGAGACTGTTGCGTCGATGGCGCGGACGACATCCCGCAGGCGAAATTCGCGCGGGCTGTCGGCACCGCTATTTTCCAGAAAATCTTCAAAAGTGGGTGCTGCCGGTTCTTCGACAATCACGCCGTTGAGGTCGAGCAGCAACGCGCCGTCCCGGATCGCCGCGCTGTTCGGTTGCGTGGACAGCAGCGCATAGAGTGCGCCAAAGAACAGCAACATTGCGATGAGCACCATGCCATCCTTTATCGCGACCAGAAACTTCCATGCCGCCCGCAAAAATTGCATATTGATATTCCTGTATAGACCGGATTGACCCGCCTTATATGGGAACCGCCATCGATATTACCAGCGGATAAGAGCGGGCACGAGCAGCCGGCCGACCAGAGCGCTGGCAATGACCGGGATGGTGAACCACAATCCGACATAATAAATGTCGTTGAACGGGCAGTGGATATTATAGGCAGCGGCACCCAGCGCTCCCGAAGCAACGCCGATCAGCCAGCCGGCCCGCCCGGGCGAGGTAGCGGCGCCTTGCCGGAGCCACCAGGTAAGGCCGCTGCCGATGGTCAGGGCTGCGATACCGCTGACGATCAGGCATTTCAGCCCTTCCATCGGCCGCAATGCTTCGACCGGCGGCATTTGAATCGCGCTCATGATCGCGGCGGTCAGCGGGAACAGGGCTGCGGTGATCAGCGCCCAGATCCAGCCCCTGCTCAATTTGCCGACGCCGGGCCGAGCCATCCTGACCACTGTAATCGTGGTTGCGATGCCAAGCATCAGCAGCACACCGCTGCGCAGGAAAAACATCTCGTCGGCGATGCCCGTCTTCAGATCGTGGCGCACGCCCAATATGGCCGCCACCGCGACGACCGCGAACAGGGTCAGCGCGCCGACGACCGCCAGTCCGCTGCTCGGCTTCAACGTCCTTACGGGTTGCAGATCCTCGACCAGTCCGTCGATCAGGCTGTTTGCAGATACACTCATTCTACTCGCTTTCGATGAGGGCGCTCATTTTTTTGAGACCCCTGTGGATATTGACTTTGACCAGCGATTCCGACTGGCCGGTTTGCAAGGCAGCCTCGGCAATGCTCAGGCCCTCTATTTTCACCAGGCCGATAACTGCGGCCTGTTTTTCCGGTATCATGCCGAGCAACCGTTCGAGGCTGACCCTGGCGGTCACTCCCTCGTCCTGTGGATCTGCGACCATTTCTTCATACAGCTGGTCATGCTCGTGCCGATATATCTTGCGCAGGCTGTCGATCCAGCGGTAGCGGCCGATCGCAGCCAGCCAGGGCAGAAACGCCCGGGCCGGATCATAGCTTGCGCGTTTGCGGTGCAGCGAGATCAGCGTTTCCTGCACCAGATCATCAATCGCCGCCGGATTGATCTTGCGGGCAAAATAGCGGCGCAGCCATTTCTCGCATTCGGTGAGCAGGCTGGCGTAGCAAAGCTTGTCGCCGGCCTGTGCCTTGATCATCAGATGACGAAGGGTTTCCTCGTTGGAGATCATCGGGTCAGCCCAGCCTTTGGCCGATCAGCCGGTCCAGCGAGAACAGGCCGCCACCGCGCACGATCAGGATCAATGCCATGGCGACCCAGAGAATGTGGGTTTGCCACCAGACCGCCACTTCCGGGAACACAAAAATCTGGATCACCAGCGTCATCCCGAGAATGCCCAGCGCCCCCAAGCGCGTTGCCAGTCCCAGCACCAGCAAGATGGGCAGGAAATGTTCGGTATAGGTAGTCACATAAGCGCCCAGTTCGCCATTGAGAACCGGCACCTGATTGAACGGTGCATCGGAAAACTGGAAAAAGGTTGTGTCCCTGATCGTCAGGAGACTGCCTTCTTCGACCTTGGTACGGGCAGAGCGCCAGAATATCCCGGCCAGGGCGACGCGGGTAAACAGCAAGGCGATCCCTTCGGCGATCTCACCGCTCAGTCCTGCCGTCAGTTTTCCCATCATCGTCATCATGTCTCTGCCTCTGGCTTTGCGCCAACGCTCCGGTCTGGATCAGTTTGATCATGTGCTGCATCGCTGTCGCTTCATCACTCAGTTCGATGGCATGGCGCAAAAGGTTACCCATGGTCGCGGAGACGGAAATTTTCTTGGCAATGGCCTGTTCCACCTCATTCAGAGGGTGAAATAATATCCGGGCTTCGGGGCGGACGATCATCAGCGCATGCGGCTCTGTCTCGCCCAGTTCGGAGAGATGCGGGGATAACGGGCCAGTAAGGCTGACCAGTCGCAGTGCAGGGTGAGGCGTCACCGGCAAAGCCAGCAACTCGGCCTCGGCCAGAGCGGCGATATCGGTCAGCGCGACCGGCTCCGCTTCTGCGCTGCGGTAGCTTTCCAGCCAGGCCCACTCGATTCTGGCCAGATCGACGGCGCTGGGGTCACAGCCGCGGCCCGCCAGAAAAGCGGCAAAGTCGGCAGCGATGCCGTTGATGTCGCAGACCAAGATATGCTCCTGCTCGACATAATCGCGGGACAGGCCATGGAACGCCTCGTGCCCGAGATGTTCGTGCAATTTGGGATAGGCCTGTTCGAGCGCAACCAGCCGGGCGTGGGAAATGGTGTTGGCATGGGCTTTCAGACCGAGCAACGCGCGCGCCCTGTTTTCCGCAAAAAGATCGTCGGGGAAATGATCAGGGCCTTTCTGCAGGCAGGCGACGAAGCGCGCCTGACCTTCAGCGAGCGAGGGCATGGCGCGGCTTTTGGGGTTGCTGGTCGGCGATTATGGCTTCCGCCTTGCCGACTTCGGCCATCAGCACATCATAGGCGGGAATGTCCGTGTCCCATTCGATCAGCGTGGCTTTGGGGCCAGCCCGTTCGAGGAAGCGCCGGTACAGGCGCCACGTGGTGTCGGTGACCATCGAACCATGATCGTCGATCAGCAGCGGGCCGCTGTCGTGATCTTCGCGGGCATGGCCGGCGAGATGGATTTCGCCGACGAGGGCCGGATCAATGGCGTCAATATAGCCATCCATGTCGAGACCGACATTGGTGGCGGTCACTTCGACATTGTTGATATCGAACAAGAGGCCGCAGCCCGTTTGCCGGCACAGGGCGTGGATGAAATCGGTTTCGCTCATGTCATCGTCGCGATAGCTGAGATAGCGGGACGGGTTCTCGATCAGGATGGGCCGTTGCAGACGGTCCTGGACCTTGGCGATCTGTGCGGCAAGATGCGCGAATGCTTCGCGGGTGTAAGGTATCGGAAGCAGATCGGGGTAGCGGTCATGGGCATTGCCGCTCCAGCTCAGATGGTCGGATACCATCGCTGGCTGGTAACGGTCACAGAGCGCGGCGAGCTTTTCCAGATCGTCCGCATTGAGGCCGTCAGCGCTGCCGAGCGAAAGGCCGACGCTGTGAAAGCTGAGCGGATAGGCTTCGGCGATGGCGGTTAGCCAGCGGTGCGCCGGACCGCCATCGCCGAAGTAATTCTGTGGATGAACCTCAACCCAGGAGGGTCGTTTCGCCGCCGCAGCATCGTCCAGCACATTCTGATAATGCACTGATTTGAGCCCTATGCCGCCCGATGGAGGGAGGGAGCGCGGTATGGACTCGGCTGACGGAGCGAAGGGATCAGGAATTGCGGACATCCACGGAATCTAGCGGATTCAGCTCTTTTTGGGAACCGGTTTCGCATTGCCCTTATGAGCGGTCAGCGTGCCGCCGAGCTGGGTGCATGTCCCCTTGGCAACATATTTCCAGGCGTTGCCCTGATAGTTTACGGTCGATGTACCGGCGCAACTGGTGCCCGGTCCGGCGGCGCAATCATTTTTCCCTGCCAGCGCCACGCCAAAGCATTTTTCCTTGGCACCGGCTGCCTGTGCAGCGGTGGCCGACAGGGACAGGGTTGCCGCGGCAGCCAGAGCAGCGGTCGCAGCGGTTGTTTTGATCAAGGCAGTCATTTAAATTTCCTCTCTAGAAACGGGGGAGCCTGTTAGAACCCGTCAATGCGGGCTCAGCTTTCATTCGATGAGTCCCGTGACCGGGTTACACAGCCCCCGGGCAGCAATGCGCATTGCCAGCGAAAACGAATCGCAATGCCTTGGAAATCCAACAAAAATTGAAAGAAATATTTTCTGCTCTTTCTCTTGACGGCAGATCAATAGCCACTACATGCACACCGTTAGCACTCGAAAGGAGAGAGTGCTAATTCATACAGATTCTGCTCTCACGACCGGCTGAAAAAGCGGGTCGGAAGAGTTTTGGATTGGACAAGAAAGGGAAATCTATGAAATTTCGTCCATTACATGACCGTGTACTGGTGCGCCGCGTTGAAGCGGATACCAAAACCGCAGGCGGTATCATCATTCCGGATAGTGCGCAGGAAAAGCCATCAGAAGGCAAGGTTATCGCTGTTGGCAATGGCCTGAAAGACGACAATGGCAAAGCCACGCCACTCGACGTCAAAAAAGGCGACAAGATCCTGTTCGGCAAATGGTCGGGCACGGAAGTCACCGTCGACGGCGAAGAGCTGATCATCATGAAGGAAAGCGATATTCTCGGCATTCTCGAGAAGTAAGCGCTTACCCCATTCGCAATTTCAATCATTTAAGCAGGAGACAATATCATGGCTGCTAAAGACGTAAAATTCGGCCGCGACGCTCGCGAACGCATCCTCAAGGGTGTGAACACGCTGGCGGACGCCGTTAAAGTAACTCTCGGCCCCAAAGGCCGCAACGTTGTGCTCGACAAGAGCTTTGGCGCACCACGCATCACCAAGGACGGTGTTTCGGTTGCCAAGGAAATCGAACTGAAAGACAAGTTCGAAAATATGGGCGCACAGATGCTGCGTGAAGTCGCATCGAAAACCAACGATGTTGCTGGCGACGGCACCACCACTGCCACCGTTCTCGCCCAGGCGATCGTCAAGGAAGGCATGAAGTCCGTGTCGGCCGGCATGAACCCGATGGATCTGAAGCGTGGTATCGACCAGGCCGTGCTGACGGTTGTTGAAGATCTCAAGAAACGTTCGAAAGACGTCAAGGGCAGCGACGAAATTGCCCAGGTCGGCATTATCTCCGCCAACGGCGATCGCGAAGTCGGCGAGAAAATCGCTGAAGCGATGGAAAAAGTCGGTAAGGAAGGCGTGATCACTGTTGAAGAAGCCAAGGGTCTCGACTTTGAACTCGACGTTGTGGAAGGCATGCAGTTTGACCGCGGTTATCTTTCGCCTTACTTCATCACCAACCCGGACAAGATGGTTGCCGACCTCGACAACCCTTATATCCTGATCCATGAAAAGAAGCTGACCAACCTGCAGCCACTGCTCCCGATTCTGGAAGCTGTTGTCCAGGCCGGACGTCCGCTGCTGATCATTGCTGAAGATATTGAAGGCGAAGCGCTGGCGACCCTCGTGGTCAACAAGCTGCGCGGCGGCCTGAAGATCGCAGCGGTCAAGGCTCCTGGCTTCGGTGATCGTCGCAAAGCGATGCTCGAAGATATCGCGATCCTGACCAAGGGCGAAATGATCTCCGAAGATCTCGGCATCAAGCTGGAAAGCGT